>NZ_JAPWIA010000010.1:0-10614 GCF_030587335.1 Janthinobacterium sp. SUN176
CCAAGGCGCGCGGCCGCTGCCGCCGCCCCTGCCGCCGCGACAGCGCCGCGCACGCGCCCCGTGTCCGTGCCGTCGCCGGCGCCGGCCGCGCCAACCGCGCAAGCCGATTTGCTGGCCGAGGCGCGCCTGCTGGCCGACCGTGGCCAGTTGCGCGAAGCGGGAGAAAAATGCCACGCCCACCTGGCGCGCGTGCCCGAGGCGGCGGAAGCGTATTTCATGCTGGGCATCATCAATGAACTGGCCGGCAAGATGGACCTGGCCGACGATTACTGGCGCCGCTGCATCTACCTGCAGCCCGACCATTACGAGGCGCTGTGCCACCTGTCGCTGCTGGCCGAACGCAATGGCAACCACACGGCCGCCGCCACCCTGAAGGCGCGCGCGGCGCGCATCTACCAGCGCCGCCAGGCGTCCAACTAAGGGGCAAGCATGACCAACCTCATCGCCACCGAGTCCCCCGACGCCATCGACGACTGCTGGAACCATATCGGCGTGGTCGGCGACCAGAGCTGCCCCAGGCTGCCGGCCAACGTGCATTGCCGTAACTGCGACGTATATGCGGGCGCCGCCCAGCGCAACCTGCAGCGGCCCGTGGATGAACACTACCAGCGCGACTGGGCCAGCCACTTCCGCCAGATCGATGCGGGCGGCGAAGTGCGCGACAGCTCGGCGCTGGTATTTCGCATCGGCCGCGAATGGCTGGCGCTGCCCACGCGCGTGTTCGACTCCGTGGCGCCGCAGGCCAAGCCGCACGTGCTGCCGCACCGCGGCGGGCGCGGCCTGGCGGGCATCGTCAATATCGGCGGCAAGCTGTATCCGTGCATGTCGCTGGCACACTTGCTGGGCATCGACGAACAGGGCGCGCCGGCGGCCCGCGGCCGCCACACCTTTGCGCGCCTGCTGCTGATGCGCTGGGAAGAACAGGCTTACGCGCTGCCCGTGGCCGACCTGCACGGCATCGTGCGCTATGCATCGAGCACCGTGCAAGCGCCGGCGGCCACCATCAACAAGGGCCTGTCGCGCTATCTGTCCGGCGTCATCACCGAGGGCGACATGCGCATCGGCTGCCTCGACACGGCGCTGATCGGCTTTCAACTTGCGAGACTATTACGATGAGCCAGGACCAGCACGGCGACCTGAGTGCCTTTTCCATGCTGGACCTGTTCCGCATGGAGGCGGACAGCCAGACCCAGATCCTCACCGACGGCTTGCTGGCCATGGAGCGCCATGCGGGCGATGCGGCCGCCGTCGAAGCGATGATGCGCGCGGCACATTCGATCAAGGGCGCCGCCGCCATCGTCGGCCTGCAAGTGGTGGTGCAGCTGGCGCACGGCATGGAAGACAGCTTTGTCGCCGCCCAGCACGGCCGCCTGAAACTCACGCCAGAGCGGGTCGACGTGCTGCTGTCGGGCGTCGACCTGATCGTGCAGCTGTCGCGCCTGGACGACGCAGGCGCCGAAGCGTGGCTGGCCGCCAATGCGGCGCAGATCGACCAGACCCTGAACGCCATCGCCGGCATCGCCGACCTGCCCGAATTGCCGGCCCTGCCCTCGGCGCCGGCGCCGGCGCCCGTGCCAGCGCCGGCAACGGCGGCGCCACAGGCTCCCGTGGCCAGCGGCTTGGCGGGAGAGGACGCGGAAGCGACAGAAGCTGCCGCGCCCGCGCCGCGTACAGGTGCGGCACCGGCCAAGGCCCAGGCGCAGAATTTCGACAAACTGCTGTCGCTGGCCAGCGAATCGCGCATCAATGCGCACCAGATGCATCCGTTCATCGGTGCCTTGCAGCGCTTCAAGCGCAACCAGAGCAGCCTGTTTTCCGCCATCGAGCACCTGCACGAAGCCATTGCCCGCTCGGGCGACGCGGGCCTGATGGAAAAGTCCCTGCTGGCGCTGCAAAAGACACAGCCCCTGAAGCAGTTCATGCTCGAACACATCGCCGACATCGAAACCTATGAACGGCGCTTACTGGCCGTCTCGCAAGGCATGGTCGACGAAGTGCTGGCGCTGCGCATGCGCCCTTTCCGCGACGGCATCCACGCCTTCCCGCGCATGGTGCGCGACCTGGCGCGCAGCCTTGGCAAGGAAGTGCAGCTGGAGATCGAAGGCGAAGACACCCTGGTCGACCGCGATATCCTGGCGAAGATCGAAAGCCCGCTGAACCACATGCTGCGCAATGCCATCGACCATGGCATGGAAGGCCCGTACGAGCGCATCGACGCGGGCAAGGAAGCGCTGGGCACGATACGCATGGAAGCGCGCCACCGCGCCGGCATGCTGAGCATCGAAATCAGCGACGACGGGCGCGGCGTCGACCTGGAAAAGATCCGCCAGTCCGTCATCGAGCGCAAGATGGCCAGCCCCGCCATGGCCGCCGCGCTGTCGCCGGGCGAGCTGCTGGAATTCCTGTTCCTGCCCGCCTTCAGCCTGAAGGCGACGGCCAATCAATTGTCCGGACGCGGCGTGGGCCTGGACATCGTGCACGAGACGATACGCCAGCAAAACGGCACCGTGCGCCTGGAATCGGAGCCGGGCCGGGGTTTCCGCGCCCTCATCACCCTGCCGCTGACGCAATCGATCGTGCGCGCGCTGGTGATCGACATCCAGGGCGAAGCCTACGCCATCCCCATCGTCAAGGTGGAAAGCGTGGTGCGCGTGCCGCAGGCGGCCATCCATACCCTGGAAAACAAGCAGTTCTTCGAACTCAAGGGCGAGCATCTGGGCCTGGTCTCGGCGGCGCAGGTGCTGGAACTGGGCGAAGCGGCGAACCAGGCCGAGGACTTGCCGGTGGTGGTGATCGGGCGCGGCAAGCAAAGCTATGCCCTGGTGGTTGACGCCATCCGCGGCGAGCAAAGCCTGGCGGTGCAGGCCATCGATCCGATCTTCGGCAAGATGCGCGACATTTCCGCCGCCGCCCTGCTCGATGACGGCGAGCCGGTGCTGATCCTCGACGTGCCCGATCTGCTGCTGTCGATCGACAAGCTGCTGCACGAAGGCGGCCTGCACCAGCTGGCGCAGGCGGGCCACGCGCAGCAGCGCCGCGCCAAGCGCATCCTCGTCGTCGACGATTCGCTGACGGTGCGCGAGATGGAGCGCAAGCTGCTGCTGGCGCGCGGCTTCGAAGTCGACGTGGCCATCGACGGCATCGACGGCTGGAACGTCGTGCGCAGCGGCGAATACGACCTGGTGATCACCGACGTCGACATGCCGCGCATGGATGGCATCGAACTGGTTTCGCTGATCAAGAAGGACCTGCACCTGCACAAGCTGCCGGTGATGATCGTCTCGTACAAGGACCGCCCGGAAGACCGCGCGCGCGGCCTGTCCGCCGGCGCCGACTATTACCTGACCAAAGGCAGCTTCCACGACGAGACCTTGCTCGACGCGGTGGCCGACCTGATAGGAGATGCCCGCTTATGAGTTGTACTTCATGAAAATTGCCATTGCCAACGATGTCGCCATGGCCGCCGAGGCCCTGCGCCGCGTGGTGGCCAGCACGCAGGAACACCAGGTGCTGTGGATCGCCCGCACGGGGCTCGAAGCCGTGCGCATGTGCGAAGGCAACCGTCCCGACCTGATCCTGATGGACCTGAACATGCCGGAGATGGATGGCGTCGAGGCGACGCGCCTGATCATGGAGCAAAGCCCGTGCGCCATTCTGGTGGTCACGGGACGCCCGCAAGACAATGTCAACCAGGTCTTCCGCGCGCTGGGCGCGGGCGCGCTCGACGTCACGGCCACCCCCGTGCTGCAGGGACAAGTGGGCGGCGACAGCGAACTGCTGGCCAAGATCAAGACCATCGGCAAGCTGATACGCCACAGCGCCGAAACGCCGCCGCCACGCCAGGCGAACGGCAATGGCGGCGAACGGGGCGACGGGCAAGTCACCACGCTGGTGGCCATCGGCGCCTCGACGGGCGGCCCTTCGGCCGTGGCCAAGGTGCTGTCCGGCTGGACGGCGCCGCCCGGTTGCGCCATCGTGGTGGTGCAGCATATCGATGAAACCTTCGCCTCGCACTTCGCCAAATGGCTCGATGACCAGCTCAGCATGCCCGCGCGCGTGATCGTCGAAGGCGATGAACTGGTATCTGGCACGGTGTTGATCGCCAAGACCAATGATCACTTGCTGCTAGATCAAAATTATCGTTTGGGTTACGATGCAGCACCACGCGAGTATGTTTACCGCCCATCCGTCGATGTCTTCTTCAACTGCGTGGCGCAGCACTGGCGCGGCGACGCCATCGGTGTATTGCTCACAGGCATGGGGCGTGACGGCGGCGATGGCTTGCTGGCCATGCGCCGCGCCGGCAAGACGACCATCGCACAAGACCAGGCCAGCAGTGCCGTGTACGGCATGCCGCGCGCGGCGGCCGAACTCGATGCGGCGCAGCACATCCTGCCCTTGGATAGAATAGGCGCCAGCCTGCGCAGCCGCCTGGGCGCCAAACTCAACAATGGGTGGGAGCCCTCCCCTAACATCTGAAAAGAATGCAATGCCAGAATTCTCCTCCAGTTTCAGCCAGCATGAGCCCGCATTGACCGAATTCAAGGTCAGCGTGCTGCTGGTGGATGACCAGTTGATCATTGCCGAGGCAGTACGGCGCATGCTCAGCGACCAGCAGGATATCGAATTTCATTACGTGACCGACGCCACGCAGGCGCTGGACACGGCGCTGCGTTTGCAACCGACCGTCATCCTGCAAGACCTGGTGATGCCGGGCATCGACGGCTTCGCCCTGATCCAGCTGTACCGCGAAAACGCGGCGCTGGCGCACGTGCCGGTGATCGTGATGTCGGCCAAGGATGACCCGAAACTGAAGGCGCACAGCTTTTCCGTCGGCGCCAACGATTATGTGGTGAAACTGCCGGACCGCCTGGAGCTGCTGGCGCGCATACGCTACCACTCGGCAGCCCACATCAGCCGCCTGCAGCGCGACCAGGCTTTTCGTTTCCTGCGAGAAAGTCAAAAGAACCTGGCCGATGCCAATATCGAGTTACAGAAACTGGCCGCCCTCGATGGCTTGACGGGCATCGCCAACCGCCGCCGCTTCGATGAAACCTTGCAATTCGAATGGCAGCGGGGCCAGCGCGACAAGACGCCGTTGAGCTTGCTGTTTTGTGATATCGACCATTTTAAAAGCTATAACGACCACTTCGGCCACCTGGCGGGCGACCTGTGCCTGAAAAAAGTCGCCGCCGTGCTGACGGAACATTTGAAGCGCCCGGCCGACCTGGCCGCCCGCTACGGCGGCGAAGAGTTCGCCCTGATCCTGCCGGAAACGGAAGCGGCTGGCGCCTTGCTGATCGCCGAAGCGTGCCGGCGCCACCTGGAAGGCTTGCAGATCGAGAATCCGGCGGCAAGCACGGGCATCGTCACCATCTCGATCGGCGTGGCCACCATCGTGCCTTCGCCGGACTCGACGGTCGAGCAATTGATCAACCGCGCCGACCAGGCCCTGTACGCGGCCAAGCGCGGTGGACGCAACAGCGTGCTGAGCGCCGCTGACGTCCAGGACTGATTTTTAACAGCAAGGAAAGTGAAGCATGAGCACACAACTGGACAATGTCAGCGTCGTCAAGAAGTCGAATATCTACTTTGACGGCAAATGCGTCTCGCACAACGTCATCCTGGCCGATGGCACGAAGAAAAGCGTGGGTGTGATTTTCGCGTCATCGCTGCGCTTCAACACGGGCGCGCCGGAAATCATGGAAATCGTCAGCGGCCTGTGCAAGGTACGCCTGGCCGATGCGACGGAGTGGAACAGCTATGGCGCGGGCACGCAATTCAAGGTACCGGGCAATAGCTATTTTGATATTGAAACTGTCGAAACCGTAGATTACGTCTGCCACTTCGGCTAATCCATGCAGAAAAAACGTCCATGGCTGTGTTGCACTGCCTTGCCCTGAACATTTTTTCAAGCGCGGATTGACTATTTAGACAAACACAGGCTCGGGCGACAGGCGTACGCCATATTTCGCCTCTACATCATCCTGTATCGCTGCCGCCAGCCGGGTAATGTCCGCGCCACGAGCGCCGCCATTATTCACCAGAACCAGCGCCTGCTTGGGATACACTCCCGCGGGCCCCAGGTTTTTCCCCTTCCAGCCGCACTGATCGATCAGCCACCCTGCCGCCAGCTTTTCCGTGCCATCGGGCTGCGCATGGTGTACCAAGGTGGGGAAACGTTCCAACAAGGCAAGACATTGCTCCCGTGACACCACGGGATTCTTGAAGAAGCTGCCCGCATTACCTATGACGGCCGGGTCGGGCAATTTTCGCCGGCGGATCGCCATCACCGTGTCGGCCACCTGTTGGGGTGTCGGCTCGGCAAGATTGCGCTCGGCCACGGCCTGCGCCAGTTCCGCATAGCGCAAGTTCGGCTGCCACTCGGCCGGCAAGGCAAACGTGACTTCCAGCACGATCAGTTCGCGGCCGTCCGCCTGCTTGAAGATACTGTCGCGGTAAGCGAAACGGCAAGCATCGCGGTCCATGTCGAAGACGATGCCGCTGCCACTGTGCATGACGCTCACGCTGTGCAGATAATCCTTGATTTCAACGCCATACGCGCCAATATTCTGGATAGGCGCCGCGCCCACCGTGCCGGGAATCAGGGACAGGTTTTCCAGCCCGCCCACGCCTTGCGCCAGGGTCCACTGCACGAAATCGTGCCAGTTTTCGCCGGCCGCGGCAGTGACGAGTATCGTCTCGAAATCCGCCTGCGCCAGGCGCATGCCGCGCGTGGCCATGTGCAGCACGGCGCCGGGAAAGTCGCCCGTCAGCACGACGTTGCTGCCGCCGCCCAGTATCAGGCGCGGCATGGCGGACAAGGCGGGATCTTGCAGCGCGGCGTGCAATTCGGCCTGCGAGGTGATGCGTACGTAGGCGGCCGCATTGGCCGCGATGCCGAAGGTATTCAGGCGCTGGAGGGAGTAATTGTGTTCGATGGTGAGCTCTGCAGACATGGGATCGAGAAATTTTGCTCGATTATAGAGCGAAAGCGACAAAAAACCACCTCAGGACAAGGGCGACTTGCCCGTTGTCCGTTAAAATGTCGCATCTTTAACAGGGCCGTCCCATGGCGCAGAATCAGCCGCCAAGGCCCAGCGCGCCGAGCGTGCGCTCGCTTTAACAAGAAAAGGAACAGACCATGCCGTCATTTGATGTAGTCTCCGAAGCCGATATGATCGAAGTCAAGAATGCAGTCGAGCAATCCAACAAGGAAATCACGACCCGCTTCGACTTCAAGGGCAGCGACGCCCGCGTCGAACACAAGGAAAACGAGTTGACCGCGTTCGCGGACTCGGAATTCCAGCTCAGCCAGGTGCGCGACGTGCTGACCAACAAATTGACCAAACGCAAGGTCGATGTGCGCTTCCTCGACGAAGGCGACATCAAGAAGATCGGCGGCGACAAGGTCAAGCAGATCATCAAGATCAAGAATGGCATCGAATCGGATGATGCCAAGAAAATCGTGCGCGTCATCAAGGACAGCAAGATGAAAGTGCAAGCGAGCATCCAGGGCGAAGCCGTGCGCGTCACGGGCGCCAAGCGCGACGACCTGCAGGCGGCCATGGCCATGCTGCGCAAGGATGTACCCGACATGCCGCTGGAATTTAACAATTTCCGCGATTAATTTCGATGATGCGCACGCTGCGGCCTGCGCTTGCACCGGCATGGCGGCAAGCTGCCTCGGAGCGCCTGCGCGCTTGGGGTAGAATTGAAGCTGCGCACAGCTACATGCGCCCGCGCGCCTGACCGGCAGCGGGCTTGACCGTACATCTGGCTCAGTGATAACCACGGTAGTCTAAGGATAGCAATGAAACGTGTTGATGATTTCCGCCTGCGATTTGGCAAAAAAGAATATGTGCCCATCATGATAGGCGGAATGGGTGTGGATATTTCCACGTCGGAGCTGGCCCTGGAAGCGGCCCGGCTGAACGGTATCGGGCATATCTCCGATGCCATGGTGGAAGACGTGTCGGATCGCCGTTTCGACACCACCTTCGTCAAAGACAAGACGAAACTGTACAAGTTCAACATCAATAACAGCGACAAGGCCGTGGTGCAGTTCGACCTGGGCCGCCTGGCGGAAGCGCAGCGCCTGCATATCGGCCGCACCATGGAAGCGAAAAAAGGCGATGGCTTGATCTTCGTCAATTGCATGGAAAAGCTGACGATGAACGGCCCCCGCGAAACCTTGCGCGTGCGACTCAATGCGGCGCTGGACGCGGGCATCGACGGCATCACCCTGTCGGCCGGCTTGCACTTTGGTTCGTTCGCCTTGATGGCCGACCATCCGCGTTTCCGTGATGCCAAGCTGGGCATCATCGTCTCGTCCGTACGCGCCTTGCAGATTTTCCTGCGCAAGAACGCCAAGCTGGACCGTTTGCCCGACTTCATCATCGTCGAGGGCCCCCTGGCCGGCGGCCATCTGGGCTTCGGCATGGACTGGGCCAATTACGACCTGCACACGATCACGGCGGAACTGCTGGCCTACCTGAAGGCCGAACAGCTGGATATCCCGCTGATCGCCGCTGGCGGCATCTTCACGGGCAGCGATGCCGTTTCCTTCCTGGAAGCGGGCGCGGCTGGCGTGCAAGTGGCGACGCGCTTTACCGTCACCAAGGAATGCGGCTTGCCAAACAAGGTCAAGCAGGAATACTACAAGGCCTCGGAAGAAGACATCATCGTCAATGGCGTTTCGCCGACGGGTTACCCGATGCGCATGCTGAAGAACACGCCCGCCATCGGCGCCGGCATCCGTCCAGGCTGCGAATCGTATGGCTACCTGCTCGACGCGACGGGCAACTGCGCGTACATCAACTCGTACAACCGCGAAGTGGCTGCCCATCCGGAGCAAAAAACCGTCGTCGTGATGGACAAGACTTGCCTGTGCACCCACATGCGCAACTTCAACTGCTGGACCTGCGGCCACTACACGTACCGCCTGAAGGACACCACGCATAAGCTCGACAACGGCGAATACCAGATCCTGACGGCCGAACACGTCTTCAAGGATTACCAGTTCAGCGTCGACAACCAGATCGCCCTGCCGGAAAAAGAAATCCTGGTGGCAAGCTGAATCTTGCCAGCCTGAAATAAAAATGGCGCAGCCTGCGAAGGCTGCGCCATTTTTTTATGCGGGGAACATGTCCCGCAAGGCCCGTTCGATCACCTCAAAGCTGGGCCGCTGCAGTGCTTCTTCCTGCAGGCAATCTTCCATCATGGCTTGCAGGGCCGGCAAAGGCGTCGCACAATGCGCGATCAGTTCGCCCAGCAGCACGCCAAAGGCGCGCGCCTCTATGCCCTGCAACACGTCCCCGTGCGACGAGCCCGGCGCAAACATGGACGCCGCGCCAAAGTCGCCCAGCAGGCAGGCGCCGGCATCCGCATGCAGGATATTGTGGGCATACAGGTCGCCGTGCACGATACCGTGTGCATGCAACTGCCGCACGGCCGAGGCGATGCCATGGGCAATGGCTAGCGCTTGCGGAAAATCAAAGCGCGCGCCATCGGCATACACGTCGCGCGTACACGATTCCAGGCTCGGCGGTCCGGCCAGGTTGCGGAAGGCCGCGTCAACGAGCGGCATGACGAGTCCCAGCGCTCCCTGTGGATGTGCATCGAGCGTCCCGAGGATGGGAATCAGGCCCGGATGGGCACCGGCGCCGACACAGGCGGCCATCTCGCTGCGCGGCAAGCCATCGCTGGTCATGGCCCCCTTGAACACTTTGACGGCGACCTCATCGGCGCCATCCAGGCGGGCACGGTAAATCACGCCCGACGCCCCCTCGCCCAACTGCTGCGCCAATACCAGGCGCTGCCACGCCACGCCCGCTGCGGCTGAACCGGCCAGGGCCGCCAGTTCCCGCGCTTCCGTGAAGGGATTGCCCGCATACGCGAGCCAGCTCAGGCATGGCAGGGACAGCAGACAGTCGGGCAGCGCCGTGAAACGGTTGGCGGCGATGCGCACCAGTTCCAGCCGGCGGCAGTTCGCCAACGAAGCGGGCAAGCTGTCCAGGCAATTTCCCGCCAGCATGAGTTTCTGCAATTGTCCGCACTTGCCCAGCTCCTCCGGCAAGGCTTCGATGGCATTGTCGGTCAGGGTCAGCCAGCGCAGCCTGGATGGCAAGGCTGTGGCCGGCACGTGGCGTATCCGGTTCGCCTTGAAACCGATCATTTCCAGCGCAGGACAGGAACCGAGCACGGCCGGCAAGCTGGTAAACAGGTTGTCCGAGCAAAAAATGATGCGCAGCTTGTGCAGGCGTGGCAAATCGTCGGGAAGCGTGGCAAGCGCATTGCCGGACAGGTCGAGGATTTCCAGGCTGTCGGCGAGGTCGAAGATTTCGCGAGGGAATGCCGTCAAGCCGCAGGACAGCGTCAGACGGCGCAGGCCGGCCAGTTGGCCAGCGCGTAATTGCTCCAGTGTATGCACAGCAGACAAGATATTCCTTTCAAGGTAGCACGCGATCGATGCCATGCATAAAATCATTGGACGTAAAAAAACCCCAACCGGATCACCGGAAGGGGTTTTTTCGAATAACAAGCCTGACGATAACCTACTTTCACACTGGTTGCAGCACTATCATCGGCGCAAAGTTGTTTCACGGTCCTGTT
>NZ_JAPWIA010000011.1:0-6668 GCF_030587335.1 Janthinobacterium sp. SUN176
GGCTGGGTGTGGAAGTGCAGTAATGCATTAAGCTAACCAGTACTAATTGCCCGTACGGCTTGTCCCTATAACCTTAGCAGGTACAGAGGATAAGACGGTACAACGTTGCGTGTGTGTTGATACAACTATTCATTACCCCAATCTTTGCTTCTTCCAGATTCAGGCTTTGTCGTCCTACAGGAGACAAACGCCAGTACAAGTTATGCCTGATGACCATAGCAAGTTGGTCCCACCCCTTCCCATCCCGAACAGGACCGTGAAACAACTTTGCGCCGATGATAGTGCTGCAACCAGTGTGAAAGTAGGTTATCGTCAGGCTTGTTATTCGAAAAAACCCCTTCCGGTGATCCGGTTGGGGTTTTTTTACGTCTGGCGTTTTTGTCTGGCGTGGGCTTTTTGTCGTGCGTACGGCGAAGTTGCGCGAAGTTATTGCTCGCGAGCGCTTTTTGCGGGGGGAAGTGTGCCGCAAAAATGCCTATCTTGCCCGGCCCATGTTGCTAACTGCGGGCACCGTCATGTTCTCTTCATATTCACACTGTACGATGGCTTGCATGGCTGTTGCCCTTGGGCGACCAGTCCCTTTCATCCCATCAAGTAAATGTGTGCATCCATGTTGGCCAAGCTTAAACTCGTCAAAACTCCCAAAGGCATCGATAGCGTCTTGATGCTGTCGGCCATGCTGATACTCTGGATCGGCAATTACAGCAACCTCGATCTCATGATCGCCGACAGCATGTTCGACGGGACGCGTGGGCAATTTGCCGGCACGGGCAGCGCGTGGGCGGGCAATTTCCAGCTCGGCATGATCTCGCTTGGCTGCGCCATGATCTGCCTGGCTATCTGGGACACCTTGCATCCGCTGGCTCGGCTGGCCTCACGCCGCAGCGCCTTGCGCGTCGTGGCCCTGTCGGTCGTCTTGGTGCCGCTAAGCATTTACTTGCTCTCTTCTTTCAGCGATGTGCCTTGCCCCACGGATTTGCTGCGCTATGGCGGACTGGCGCCATACACGCGCCTGCTGGAAACATTGCCCGCCAATGCATCTGCCATGGTTTGCCTGCCCACCATGCAGGCGAACACTGCCTGGTGGATGCTGGCCTTGCCATTGTTTTGCCTGCCCGGACGGCCACGCACGGCGTTTTTGCTCGCTGGCGTCATGCTGCTGTGCGGTTTGGCGGCAGGCTGGCAGCAACAGTTGCAAGGTACGCAATTTTTCACGCACACCTTGTGGTCTGCCTGGATCGCCTCTTTCCTGATATATCTGCTGCATAATCTGCTCCAGGCCGAGGACGCGTTGGCCTGAAACATAAAAGTACGTCACAATCTGCCTGTCTAGTTGTCGTTTCATACAAAAACAGGAGCACCATGAACGAGCAGATTGCGAGAGAAGTGGTATTGGTCCGTGCTATCGAGACGGCCGACCAGAAAAAAGAAGTCCTCAGCGAGGATGACCGCATGTATGCCAGCCGCAGCGCGCGTGAGCTTGCGCAGTGGCAAGCTTCGGGCAAGCAGGCCGAAGTGACGGGTGACGATTTCCTGCAGCAGCGCTCCGAACTGATCCTCAAGCGCATCACCGAACGCACGCCTGCCTTCGCCGCTTTCGCGAAACGCCGTAACGGCATGAAAGCCCTGGCGCTGGCCTTGCCCTTGTTGGCCCTGCTGCTGGGCGCCGGGCTCGACCGCATCACGGATCCCCATCGCGTGGATCTGCTGTCGGCGCCCTTGCTGCTGATCATTGCGTGGAACGTACTGGTCTACCTGGGCTTGCTGATCTGGCTATGCATCCCCTCGCATTCCCTCGGCTGGCCGAAAGCAGGGCTGGTGCGCCACCTGAGCGTGGGCCGCCTGGCCTTGCCGCGCAAGTTGCCGCACGCTTTGTCCTCGGGTTTGCTCAGCTTCATGGGGGAATGGGCGCACCTGAGCGCCAAGCTGACGGCCGCGCGCCTGAGCCGTACCATCCACTTGAGCGCCGCCATGTTTGCCATCGGCGCCGTCGCCTCGTTGTATGCGCGCGGTTTCCTGTCGCAATACGCAGCTGGTTGGGAAAGCACCTTTTTGAGTGCCGGCCAGGTGCACAGCCTGCTTTCAACCCTGTTTGCGCCGGCTATTGCCCTGTTTCATTTGCAAGGCTTTTCGCTGGCGGAAATCGAAGCGCTGCGTTTCCCGCAAACGACGACCGTCGAAGGTGGCGCGCGCTGGGTGCATTTGTATGCGGCAACGATTTTCCTGCTGGTGGTCGTTCCCCGCCTGATCCTGGCATTGCTCAATAATTGGCGCGCCGCGCGCCTGACCAGGCACTTCCCGTTGGATCTCGATCAACCGTATTTCCGCAAGCTCAATGAAAGCATCGGCGTGGCCACGGGCGGCATGCTGCGCGTCTTGCCATACAGCTTTACTGTCGATGAGGCGCGCCACAAGGGCCTGGGCCAGTTGTCCATCATGCTGTTCGGCGAGCAAGGGCGCATGATGCTGCGTCCGTCGACGTCGTATGGCGAAGAGCCGCAGGACGTTCTGCGCGGCACGGACCTGAATGATCCGCAAGTCAATATCACGGCCGTGCTGTTCAACCTGACGGCGACGCCGGAAAAGGAAAATCATGGCGCCTTCCTCGATTACCTGGTGCAATCGTCGACACGTGGCATCGCCGTCCTGATCGACGAGTCCAGCTATCTGGAGCGCGTGGGCGAGCAGGTGGATAATGGCGCGCGCCTGGCGGAACGAGTCGCCTTGTGGCAGCAATTCTGCCAGTTCCACAAAACCACGGCCACCCTGGTCAATTTACTCAATCCTGCCTTGCACCCGCTCGATGCTGGTGTCGGGCTGAAAGTATCGGCAGCAGCATGAGTGTGAATGTGAATAAAGAAGTGCAGGATGATGCGGTGCAGATTCAGTTCGCGCTGATTTCGCACACGAACAATGGCAAGACGACACTGGCGCGTACCCTGGTGGGTGTGGATATCGGCGAAGTGCGCGACGCCGCCCACGTGACCGTGTTTGCGGAATCGCATACCTTGCTGGCGACACCGCAGGGTGATGCCCTGCAATTATGGGATACGCCAGGCTTCGGCGACTCCGTGCGCCTGCTCAAGCGCCTGGGGCAGTCCGGCAATCCCATCGGCTGGTTCCTGCGCGAAGTGCTGGACCGTTATCGCGACCGCCCGTTCTGGCTCAGCCAGCAAGCGTTGCGCACGGCCAAGGACTCTGCCGACGTGGTGCTGTACCTGGTCAACTCCTCTGAAAATCCCCGGGACGCGGGCTACTTGCCGGCGGAAATGAAAATCCTCGCCTGGCTGGACAAGCCGGTGGTGGTCTTGCTCAATCAGATGGGACCGCCGCGTCCGGGTAATGAGGAGCACGGTGAGCAGGCGCGCTGGCGCGAGCATTTGCAGCAGTATCCGATCGTGCGCGACGTCCTGGCGCTCGATGCCTTTGCCCGCTGCTGGGTACATGAGCGCGTGTTTTACGAAGCCGTGGGTAAATTGTTACCGCAGTCACAGCAAGCTGGCTACGCGCGGTTATTTGCTACCTGGCAAACACAAAATACGGCGCGTTTCCAGCAGGCCATGCATTTGCTGGCTACGCAGCTGGCCGTGGCTGGGCAAGATCGCGAGGCCATCGAGCCGGCGTCCAGGGGTTTGCTGAAATCGGCCTTGCAGGTCGTGGGGATCGGCAAGAATGCAGAGCAGCAACGCCAAGAAAAGGCCATGGCCAGCCTGGTGGCGCGCCTCAATACGCACAGCAGCGTGACTACGCGTGAACTGTTGATCTTGCACAAACTCGATCCGACCGACGCGCATAAGATTAATAGCCGGATACGGGAAAATTTCGCCGTGCGCGCGCCGATCGACAAGGCGCAAGCGGGGCTCTTGGGCGCCATGATTTCCGGTGCCGCGACGGGGCTATCGGCCGACCTGATTTCCGGCGGCTTGACCTTGGGTACGGGGGCCTTGCTTGGCGGCGTGGTCGGCGCGCTGACGTTTGCCGGCGCAGCCTGGGGTTTTAATTCAGGTACGGACCGCAATGAGCCCACGATGCAATTTACCGATGCCTTTTTGCGGACCTTGGTAGTGGCGGGCGTGCTGCGTTACCTGGCGGTGGCGCACTTTGGCCGTGGCCGCGGCAACTTTGTCGAAAGCGAGGCGCCGGCCTTCTGGCAGGATGAGGTCGAGCAGGCGGTAGCGCGCCATGACGCTGCTCTGGCCGAGCTGTGGAAAGACGTGCGCCGGGAAAAGTCGCCGGAGCAAGCCGCCGAGCGCGTGCTGCCCCTCCTGTCGTCCATCACCTCCGATACCTTGGCGCGCCTGTATCCGGATGTGGCGCGCCTGGTGTAGATACCTGGTGTCGATTATCAGGCACGGGCTTGCAGCCACTGCTCCAGACACTGCACGCAGGCCCTGACCTTGGCCGAGTTCGACAGCCGCGAGGTGGTCACCGCCCACACGTCGGCCGCCTGCTTATACGCGGGCAAAATGCGCACCAGCTTGCCTTGCGCCAGGCTGCTTTCCACATTCCATGCCGAACGCAAGATGATGCCGTGGCCATCCAGCGCCCATTGATGGACGATCTCGCCATTGTTGGCCGAGAGCGGTCCGTCGACCTTCACCGTTTCCACTCCTTGCGGTCCCTGCAGTTTCCAGCGCCGCCCATCCTGGTCGCGTTCGCGAATGACGATGCAGTCATGCTCGCGCAACTGCGCCAGGGTGTCCGGCGTTCCGCGTCGTGCCAGGTAGGCGGGCGCGGCGCACAGTACGCGTTGGTTGCTGGCAATACGGTGGGCGATCAGGTCCGGTTCATGGACCACGCCGATGCGAATGTCGAGATCGAAACCTTCGCCCAGCAGGTCGACGGGCCGGTCGAGCAATTCCAGCTGTATTTTCAGGCCTGGGTACTGCCGTGCCAGCTGGGATAGGGCTGGACCGAGCCGGTTGCGTCCGAATCCGGAACTGGAGCAGATGCGCAGCACGCCTTGCGGCTGCAGTTTCGACTGCGCTACCGCTTCACCCATTTGCTCGACATCTTCCAGGATGCGTTGCGCCCATTGCCGCACGATCTCGCCGTGATCGGTGACGCTGACCCGGCGAGTGGTCCGGTGCAGCAAACGTACTTGCAGCGCCGCTTCCAGCATGCCGATGCGCTTGCTGACGACGGCCTTGGAAATGCCCAGTTCCAAGGCTGTGCCGGCGAAGCTGGTTTTATGGGCAACCTGGCAAAACAGGCGTAAGTCTTCCAGCAGCGGCGTATGTTTCATTGATTGACTACGAAATGTGAATACTTGGGTTATGAATTACCCGATTGTATTCTCATGCGGTGCCAGTATCATCAATGCATCCATCTAGCATCTATCTATAACAGGAGAACCCCATGCCCACACACCGAATCGCAGTCATCGCCGGCGACGGCATCGGCAATGAAGTCATGCCGGAAGGGCTGCGTGTCGTCGAGGCCGCCGCGCGCCGTTTCAATATCGACCTGCAGTTCACGACGATGGCATGGGCCAATTGCGACTATTACCTGGAACACGGGCAAATGATGCCCTCGGACTGGTTTGCCCAGCTCAAGGATTTCGACGCCATCTATTTTGGCGCCGTGGGCTGGCCGGACAAGGTGCCCGACCACATCTCCTTATGGGGTTCGCTGTTGAAATTCCGCCGCGAATTCGACGAATACGTGAATCTGCGTCCCGTGCGCTTGATGCCTGGTGTGCCGTGCCCGCTGGCGAATAAAAAGCCGGGCGATATCGATTTTTATGTGGTGCGTGAAAATACGGAAGGAGAGTATTCATCCGTGGGCGGGCGCATGTTCGAGGGGACGGAGCGCGAAACGGTGCTGCAGGAATCCGTTTTTACGCGCAAGGGTGTCGACCGTATCCTGAAGTATGCGTTTGAGCTGGCGCAAAGCCGGCCTAAAAAACACCTGACATCGGCCACGAAATCGAATGGCATCGCCATCAGCATGCCGTATTGGGATGAGCGGGTGGAAGCCATGAGCCCGAGCTTTCCCGATGTCCGCTGGGATAAATGCCATATCGACATCCTGGCGGCCCGCTTTGTATTGAGCCCCGAACGTTTCGACGTGGTGGTCGCTTCGAATCTGTTTGGCGACATCCTGTCCGACCTGGGGCCCGCCTGCACGGGGACGATTGCCATCGCACCGTCGGCCAATATCAATCCGGAGCGCACTTTTCCTTCCGTTTTCGAGCCGGTGCACGGTTCCGCACCCGATATCTATGGCCAGAATATCGCCAATCCGATCGGCATGATCTGGTCGGGCGCCATGATGCTGGACTTCCTCGGCAATGGCGATGCCAATTACACGGCGGCGCATGATGCGATTGTGCGCGCCATCGAGCAGGTGCTCGAGCATGGTCCGCGTACGCCGGACATGGGGGGCAGCGCCAGTACGACGGATGTCGGCATGGCGGTTGCAGAATTGCTGAAATAAAGCTTGCTGCCCGTGAGTGGCTTTGCTATAGTTCGCCTCCCCAATGAGGCGCAGTCAAATGCCGCAGTTGAGGATCACCGGAAACGGCGATGCAGTAAAAAGAAGGTGTTGACGGACGTAGCGAAATGCTTCATACTCTTCCTTCTTCGCAGCTGACAAACACAACGCTTTGTCGATAGCGCGAAAGCAGTAACCGAATACAGTTCTTTAACAATTAACAGTCGATAAGT
>NZ_JAPWIA010000012.1:0-2324 GCF_030587335.1 Janthinobacterium sp. SUN176
ATAGGGAAGCCGTAGAGAAATCGAGTCCGAATAGGGCGATCAGTCGCTGGGTGTAGACCCGAAACCAAGTGATCTACTCATGGCCAGGATGAAGGTGCGGTAACACGCCCTGGAGGTCCGAACCCACTAATGTTGAAAAATTAGGGGATGAGCTGTGGGTAGGGGTGAAAGGCTAAACAAACTTGGAAATAGCTGGTTCTCTCCGAAAACTATTTAGGTAGTGCCTCAAGTATCACCATCGGGGGTAGAGCACTGTTATGGCTAGGGGGTCATTGCGACTTACCAAACCATTGCAAACTCCGAATACCGATGAGTGCGAGCTTGGGAGACAGACGTCGGGTGCTAACGTCCGGCGTCAAGAGGGAAACAACCCAGACCGCCAGCTAAGGTCCCAAAGATTGGCTAAGTGGAAAACGAAGTGGGAAGGCTAAAACAGTCAGGATGTTGGCTTAGAAGCAGCCATCATTTAAAGAAAGCGTAATAGCTCACTGATCGAGTCGTCCTGCGCGGAAGATGTAACGGGGCTAAGCCAGTCACCGAAGCTGCGGATATCCTTTATTGGATATGGTAGGAGAGCGTTCTGTAAGCCTGCGAAGGTGTCTTGTAAAGGATGCTGGAGGTATCAGAAGTGCGAATGCTGACATGAGTAGCGATAATGGGGGTGAAAAGCCTCCACGCCGTAAGCCCAAGGTTTCCTGTTCAACGTTCATCGGAGCAGGGTGAGTCGGCCCCTAAGGCGAGGCAGAGATGCGTAGCTGATGGGAAGCAGGTTAATATTCCTGCACCGTCGTATGATGCGATGGGGGGACGGATCGCGGAAGGTTGTCCAACTGTTGGAATAGTTGGTTTTTGGCTCATAGAAGGCACTTAGGCAAATCCGGGTGCGGAATTCAAGGGGTTGAGACGAGTGAATTTATTCACGAAGCAATCGGAAGTGGTTCCAAGAAAAGCCTCTAAGCTTCAGTCATACGAGACCGTACCGCAAACCGACACAGGTGGGCGAGATGAGTATTCTAAGGCGCTTGAGAGAACTCGGGAGAAGGAACTCGGCAAATTGGTACCGTAACTTCGGGAAAAGGTACGCCCCGGTAGCTTGATTGGTTTACTCCATGAGGGTGAAAGGGTTGCAATAAACTGGTGGCTGCGACTGTTTAATAAAAACACAGCACTCTGCAAACACGAAAGTGGACGTATAGGGTGTGACGCCTGCCCGGTGCTGGAAGATTAAATGATGGGGTGCAAGCTCTTGATTGAAGTCCCAGTAAACGGCGGCCGTAACTATAACGGTCCTAAGGTAGCGAAATTCCTTGTCGGGTAAGTTCCGACCTGCACGAATGGCGTAACGATGGCCACACTGTCTCCTCCCGAGACTCAGCGAAGTTGAAATGTTTGTGATGATGCAATCTACCCGCGGCTAGACGGAAAGACCCCATGAACCTTTACTGTAGCTTTGCATTGGACTTTGAACCAATCTGTGTAGGATAGGTGGGAGGCTTTGAAGCGGGGACGCTAGTTCTCGTGGAGCCAACCTTGAAATACCACCCTGGTTTGTTTGAGGTTCTAACCTTGGTCCGTTATCCGGATCGGGGACAGTGCATGGTAGGCAGTTTGACTGGGGCGGTCTCCTCCTAAAGTGTAACGGAGGAGTTCGAAGGTACGCTAGATACGGTCGGACATCGTGTTGATAGTGCAATGGCATAAGCGTGCTTAACTGCGAGACTGACAAGTCGAGCAGGTACGAAAGTAGGACATAGTGATCCGGTGGTTCTGTATGGAAGGGCCATCGCTCAACGGATAAAAGGTACTCTGGGGATAACAGGCTGATTCCTCCCAAGAGTTCATATCGACGGGGGAGTTTGGCACCTCGATGTCGGCTCATCACATCCTGGGGCTGTAGCCGGTCCCAAGGGTATGGCTGTTCGCCATTTAAAGTGGTACGTGAGCTGGGTTTAAAACGTCGTGAGACAGTTTGGTCCCTATCTGCCGTGGGCGTTGGAAATTTGAAGGGGGCTGCTCCTAGTACGAGAGGACCGGAGTGGACGAACCTCTGGTGTACCGGTTGTCACGCCAGTGGCATTGCCGGGTAGCTAAGTTCGGAAGAGATAACCGCTGAAAGCATCTAAGCGGGAAACTTGCCTTGAGATGAGATTTCCCAGAGCCTTGAGCTCTTTGAAGGGTCGTTCGAGACCAGGACGTTGATAGGCTGGGTGTGGAAGTGCAGTAATGCATTAAGCTAACCAGTACTAATTGCCCGTACGGCTTGTCCCTATAACCTTAGCAGGTACAGAGGATAAGACGGTACAACGTTGCGTGTGTGTTGATAC
>NZ_JAPWIA010000013.1:0-1231 GCF_030587335.1 Janthinobacterium sp. SUN176
GGGAGTACGGTCGCAAGATTAAAACTCAAAGGAATTGACGGGGACCCGCACAAGCGGTGGATGATGTGGATTAATTCGATGCAACGCGAAAAACCTTACCTACCCTTGACATGGCTGGAATCCCCGAGAGATTGGGGAGTGCTCGAAAGAGAACCAGTACACAGGTGCTGCATGGCTGTCGTCAGCTCGTGTCGTGAGATGTTGGGTTAAGTCCCGCAACGAGCGCAACCCTTGTCATTAGTTGCTACGAAAGGGCACTCTAATGAGACTGCCGGTGACAAACCGGAGGAAGGTGGGGATGACGTCAAGTCCTCATGGCCCTTATGGGTAGGGCTTCACACGTCATACAATGGTACATACAGAGCGCCGCCAACCCGCGAGGGGGAGCTAATCGCAGAAAGTGTATCGTAGTCCGGATTGTAGTCTGCAACTCGACTGCATGAAGTTGGAATCGCTAGTAATCGCGGATCAGCATGTCGCGGTGAATACGTTCCCGGGTCTTGTACACACCGCCCGTCACACCATGGGAGCGGGTTTTACCAGAAGTAGGTAGCTTAACCGCAAGGAGGGCGCTTACCACGGTAGGATTCGTGACTGGGGTGAAGTCGTAACAAGGTAGCCGTATCGGAAGGTGCGGCTGGATCACCTCCTTTCTAGAGTTTGCACGAATCAGGTAACTGGTTCACGCATCAAATGTTCACACTTATCGGCTGTTAGTAAGAGAAGAAACAGTAGTCGTAGTAGCACCGCGTTGGGGCTGTAGCTCAGCTGGTTAGAGCACCGTGTTGATAACGCGGGGGTCGTTGGTTCGAGTCCAACCAGCCCTACCAGTAAAAACAGACCCGGGGGTAAGGTGGACGCTAGTCCAGCCAGACCTACCAGTAATGTAATACCCCAGGGGGATTAGCTCAGCTGGGAGAGCACCTGCTTTGCAAGCAGGGGGTCGTCGGTTCGATCCCGTCATCCTCCACCAATACTTTGAAAGTGCAAACGTAAGCCAGTCAACAAGACTGTGGTTTAGGTTTGATCTTTTAGCGATCAAAGCTGTTTCGTTCTTTAACAATCTGGAAGAAGTAAAGATTATTTATTGATCGGTTTGCCGTAAAAGGTAAATCGATGGGTAATGATTGTATGTATCAACAAACAAGCAACAACGTTGTACTTTCTTATCCCTGTAGCGCTCTTTTCATTTGAAAGAATGAAGAGGCTAACGTTATAGGGACAAGCGAAT
>NZ_JAPWIA010000002.1:0-460037 GCF_030587335.1 Janthinobacterium sp. SUN176
ACATCAAATGCCCACACTTATCGACTGTTAATTGTTAAAGAACTGTATTCGGTTACTGCTTTCGCGCTATCGACAAAGCGTTGTGTTTGTCAGCTGCGAAGAAGGAAGAGTATGAAGCATTTCAGCACAATCGTCAACACCTTCTTTTCTACTACCCAGCCCCTGAAGGCTGTCCCTTTTGTGCCGCAAACTAGTGCGTCTCATTGGGGAGGCGAACTATAGCAAAGCGCCCCGGGAGTAGCAAGGCTTTTCCGGGGTATTTGCGGCCAACTGCTACAATTTCGCCCCCTCAGCGCACATTCGCGTCCATCCATAGAAGATTCACCATGAAACAACAAGCTCAAGGATCAGGCCTGACCCTGAAACGAGCTGGCTTTACCACTGGCTTCGGCGTGCTCGCCGCCACCCTCGGTTCCGCAGTCGGTCTCGGCAATATCTGGAAGTTCCCCTACTTGACGGGTGCCAATGGCGGCGCCGGCTTCCTGCTCATCTATTTACTCGCCACCTTATTAGTAGGGTTGCCCGTGATGATCGCGGAAATCACCCTGGGACGCCGCGCCAAGGTCAACCCGATCTCGACCATGGAACAGCTGGCGCCGAAGGGCAAGCCCTGGTGGCTGGTCGGCGTCATCGGCATGGTGGCCGCCTTCCTGATCGTGGCGTTTTACTCGGAAGTGGTGGGCTGGGTGTTTGCCTATATCGCCAAAGCCATCGACGGTTCCATCCTCAGCAGCGACAAACTGGTGACGGAAGCAGCCTTCGCCTCCCTGATCAGCAATCCTTTGCAATCGCTGTTGTGGCAATGGGGCGTGCTGCTGTTTATCGGCGGCATCTTGATGCTGGGCGTGACCAAGGGCATCGAGGCGATTGCCAAGAAACTGATGCCGCTGCTGTTCCTGCTGCTGCTCCTGCTGTGCGCGGTCAGCCTGTCGCTCGATAAAGCGGGTGAAGGCCTGGCGTTTCTGTTCCGTCCTGACTTTTCCAAGCTGACGGCGTCCGTCGTGCTGACAGCCATGGGCCTGGCCTTCTTTAAATTGTCCGTCGGCATGGGCACGATGATGACGTACGGCAGCTATTTCCGCGATGACCAGAATATCCCCGTCACGACCTTGCGCGTGATGGCGGCCGACCTCGGCGTATCGATGCTGGCCGGCATCGCCATCTTCCCCGCCGTGTTCACGTTTGGCTTCGCCCCCAGCGCGGGACCGTCGCTGGTGTTCATCACGATTCCTGCCGTGTTTTCGCAAATTCCCATGGGACAAGTCCTGATGGTGGTGTTCTTCATCCTGGCCGCCGTCGCCGCCACGGGCGCGATGTTGTCGCTGATGGAAGTGCCCGTGGTGATTTTCCATGAACGTTTCGGCTGGACGCGCACCAAGGCCACCATCGTGACCATGCTGCTGCTGGCCGTGCTCGGCTCCGTATGCGCCCTCAGTAACAGCACCCTGGCGGACTTCAAGTTATTCAATTTGAATATGTTTGATCTGTTCGACTTCGTCTCGTCGAATATCTTCCTGCCCGTGGGCGGCATCGCGATTGCCTTGTTTACAGGCTGGGCCTGGGGCAAGCAGCATTTCATCGATGCGATCAGCAATCACGGCCAGTTGCAGAACAGAACACTGGCGCATGTGCTGCTGTTCCTGCTGCGCTTTGTCTCGCCCGTATTGATCCTGATTGTGATGCTGAAGGGATTAAAGGTCTTTTAATCAGAGTACCCGGGTGTAGGTCTGGCGCACCAGCACCCGGTCGCCGCAATCGAAATGCCACCATTCGCTGTTGATGCCAAAGAAGCCCGCCTGGAACATGGCGTCGCGCAACAATCGGCGATGTGCCACCTGCTCCTGCGTAATTTCCCCCTTTTCCAGTAAAACCAGCTCCAGCGCCGGGTGCGAGCGCTCACTCAGGTCGTCAAAGCCTGTGCCCATATCCAATTCCTCTCCGTCGGGCCCGACGATGGTGATGTCGAGCGCCATGCCGAACGAGTGGATCGAACCGCGCGACGGCTCCGCGATATAACCGAGCAACTCCGTACCCTGCAACGCGTCCCACAGTTGCTGCTGCACCCGTTGCGGGCGCAAGGCGTCGAGCACCAATAAATGATGATCGGGGCGCCGCGCGGCCAGCCACGCCACGGCCCGTTCCAGCGCGGCGGCCGCATCGCGGTGCAGCCAGGCGCAATCGATGGGGCTGTACAAGTCGCGGCCGACGAAATTATCGGGCGTGGCATAGCGCAAGTCGACGGCAATGCCGGCGATGCTGCTCAGGTGGCGAAATTGCGGATCGCTGCCGACCGCTTCTAATTGCAAACTTACAACAGACATCAGACTCCTCTTTCCAGGCAGTTGCGCGCCGCCACGCCAATGCTGTCGGCCAGGCGCCGCGCGCCATGCGACAGCGGCGAGTGGCTCGCCGTCAATAAATACAGTTGGATGGGAATAGCCGGCGCCCAGGGGCGGCGCTGCAGGCGTTCGGGCGAGCCGGAGGCGGCCGTAAACGGGTCGACCACGGCCATGCCGGCGCCCGCTTCCACCAGGGAACGGGCAATTTGATAGGTTTGCACCACGGTGGAGAACACGGGGTGAATGTCCTGCGCTTCGCAGGCGGCCACCACCAGTTCGCCCAGCGGATCGTTGTCGGCATGGCCGATCAGCTCGCCATTCAAGCCATGCGCCGTCAACGGCGTGCCGCAATCGGCCGCATGCCAGGTGCCGGCCGGCGCAATCACCGTCATGACGCCCTGCGCGATGGGTTCGGCCACGATGCCCGGATGACGCGGGTCTTGCAGGGACACGGCCAAGTCCGCTTCACCCAGGCGCAGGGTATTGACGATCTCGCCAGTGTGGTGGGTAGCCAGCTGACAACGCGTGTGGGGAAAGTCGCGCCGCCACTCCGTCATGGCGAATGGCAAGACGCTGATGGCGATCGTCGGCGTGGACACGAGGCGGATGGTTTCCACCGCGTGGCCCTTCAGACTGGCCGCCAGGCGGCGGATGCCCAATAAATCGCGGTTGAGTTTTTCCGTCTCGACAAACAGGCGGTGCGCTTCCGGTTTCGGGTACAGCTTGCCCCGCACGCGCTCGAACAGCGGCATGCCCAGTTGCAATTCGCAGTGTTGCAAGACCTTGGTCACGGCCGGCTGCGAGATATGCAGCACCTGGGCGGCGCCGCTGATGGTGCCAACTTGCATGATGGCATGAAACACTTCGATATGACGCAACCGCATGAGCTATTCCTTTACCTTGCCGTGGCCGCCAGGGCCGTCAATGTTCAGCATATAAGAAAAAGTCATGGGCTGGAACGGTCATGCTACTTTGTTGCAACAGCCGGGGCCGGCGTCGTCAGCACTTCCAGCAGGGCCGCCGTTTCGCCATCGGGCGTGCCATCGAACAATTTGTTGCGGTATTTCATCTGGAAAGCGATCAGCACATTGCGCGTCGCTTCGTCGAACACGCCCGTATTCGGCGTCGCATAACCGTGCTGGGCCAGCTTCTTCTGGAACCAGACGGCATCCGGCACTTGCTGCTCAAAAATCAGGCGCTGCGTAGCGACACGGTTGGCGTCCGGCCAGACGATCAAGCCCGCATCGGCCAGCTGGCGCCAAGGGAACAGGGGGCCCGGATCCTGCTTGCGCTGGGGGGCGATCTCGTTGTGGCCGAGGATATTTTCCGGCGCGATGTTGTAGCGGGCCTGGATGTCTTTCAACAGGGGAATCAGTTCATCGATCTGTGCCTGGGGAAACGGATACCAGAGGCGGCCTTCCGGCGTATCTTTGTAACCTGGGTTGACGATCTCGATGCCGATCGAGCTGACATTCAACTGTGTATAAGTCTTCCAGTTACTCACACCCGCGTGATTGGCCTGGCGCGACTCGTCGACCAGCACGTAAAACTTCGGCTTGTCCGTGTCCGTCAGCAAATAATGGCTGCTGACCACTTGTTCCGTCAGGATCTTGATCGAGCGGGGCAGGTCGCTGACCGTGTAATGGATGACGATGAATTTTACGCGCGGGCTCTGGCTGCGCGCCGTCAAACTGTGGTCGAGGTGCGGCGCGGGCGTGGTACAGGCGGAGAGCAAGGCCACCAGCAGGGCGAGGGCGATTTTTTTCATGAAAGATCCGTGTTCGGGTTAATAAAATGTTCAGTGCTGACCTGTGTCTTGACGGCTATCCTGGCCGCTGCTTCATGTGGACGGGCAACTTTCTGTTCCAGCGTCAACGATACAGGCAAAGCGGCGCGCATGGCAGCCGCGATGGCCGGGTGCAACTGCGCCGCGCGGCCCGCCAGCACGACGGGGCGCGTACCATGGCGCGCCGTCAGGGCCAGCGCCAGGCGCGCCAATTCCTGTCCCGCGCGCTGCAAGATGTCCAGCGCCAGCGGGTCGGCATCCGCGCTGGCGGCCACGGCCAGCGCCAGGCGGCCGATGGCGCCCCTGTCCTGGCCATACATGAAGGCGCGCGACAGCGACCAGTCGCTGCCGCCCAGTTGCGCAAATACGGCCTCGGCCATGGGCGAGCCTTGCCAGCTGCCCGGCGCCTCGTCTTCGCGGCGCCAGATGTGGCGCAAGGCTTCGCGCGCGATCCAGTAGCCGCCGCCGCCATCGTCAAGCAGCACGCCGCGCCCGCCTGCGCGGTGAAAGTCGCCGTCCGCATCGATCCAGGCGGCAATCGAGCCCGTGCCAGCGTAGACCAGATAACCTTCGCCGGGTTCAAAACTGTCGCGATAGGCGATATCGATATCGTTGCCCAAGCGCACGTCGCCGGCATCCAGCGCCAGCAATTGCGCCAGCATGGGCGCCAGCGTTACATCGTCACCGCCAAAACCCGTCAAGCCCGCCACCACGGCGCGGGGCTGGCCGACAGCCAGCACGGCCTGGCACAGCCGGGTAAACGTGGCGTGCACGGCTGCGCGGCCCGCATCGCTGCTCATTTGCAAGGCAGACAAGCCTTCCACGACGCCGTCGGCCACGATGGCGCCGTCCCCGTTGGCCAGGGCCCAGCGCGTCTGCGTGCCGCCCGCGTCGATGCCCAGCCCGAGCACGGCAGTATCAGTATGGGTTACAGGGGAGAAAATCATGGCATGAGTGTAAAGCCAAGCGGAGCTTGCAGGCATGAAAGCTTGCGCATGTTTCATGCCTGCAGGTTATGGACTACGGATAAACGCTCAGCAACTATTTGGCGGGGGCCGCAAACGGTTCGCGCACGCTGACGCGGGGGCTTTCATTGCCGAGGCGGTCGACGGCGCTGACCACCACCGCGTTGACTTTGCCGGTGGCGTCGTCAACCAGGGTCAGTTCGCCCTGCACGCCCGTGACCACGGTAAAGCGCCAGTCTTCGCCATAGCGGGCCCAGACGGCGTACTGCGCCACGGGTTTGCCGCCGCCCGCCGCCAATTTGACGTTCAGGCTGGTGGAATCGCGGCGCAAGGCCAGCACGGGCGTAGCGGGCGCTTCCTTGCCCAGCCATGGCGTGGCGGGAATCAGGGCAGGGCTTTGATACACGCTCGCCTTGAGCTGGTCGCTGACACCCTTGCGGTTTTGCATCAGGGGCACCATGCTGAAATGCACTTGTCCATTCGCGCCGGGGCGCGTGCGCGTCACTTCGATCTGCTTGATGATCTCTTGCGGCGTGAAGGACTTGGCGGAATTGTCGATGCGACTCGTATACAAACCCGGCCACACGTGGCGGCCATACGGGTTTTGCGCCAGCCAGTAGTCGAGCAGCACACCAAACGCTTGCGGCGCCTGCGCCACGGGCCAGTACAGCTGCGGCGACAGGTAATCGAGCCAGCCCTTGGCCAGCCACAGTTCCGCATCCGCATACAATTTGTCGTACTGGCTGAAGCCGACGATGCCGGCAGGGCGGCGGTCCGGACGGCCGATGCCGAACGGGCTGATGCCGAAGCGCACCCAGCTCTTTTCGCGGTGAATGCCTGTATATAACGCTTCGATCAACTGGTTGACGTTCTGGCGGCGCCAGGACGGACGATCCAGCTGACCGCCAGCCAGCAGATATTGCTGCCAGGAAGGCTCATCGGGAAACGGCAGTTCGCGCTTGGCGCCGCCATTGCCCGCATCCAGCGCGGCCGTTTCCGCACCGGCACCGGCGCCAGGCGCGTCGATCGGGTACGGATAAAAGTAATCGTCGATGTGCACGCCGTCAATATCGTAGCGGCGCACCACGTCGAGCACCACGTCCGTCGTATGCTTGGAAGCGGCGGCGTCGCCCGGGTCCATCCACAGGTAGCGGCCGTATTGTTTGACGGACGCCGGGTTGGTGGACGCGAAACTGTCGCGCGCCAGCGGCGACTTGGCCGTCGCATGGCGGGCACGGTAGGGATTGAACCAGGCGTGCAATTCCAGTCCCCGCGCATGCGCCTGGGCCACCCAGAAGGCCAGCGGGTCATACAAAGGCAACGGCGGCTGGCCTTGCTTGCCGGTCAGGTATTCCGACCAGGGCTCCAGTTGCGACGGGTATATCGTGTCGGCGCTGGGCCGCACTTGCAGCACAATCGCATTCAAATTCAAGGACTTGGCGCGGTCGAGGATGGCCAGCGCTTCCGCTTGCTGCTTGGCGACCGGCAAATTGCTGCGGCTGGGCCAGTCGATATTCGCCACGGTTGACACCCAGGCGGCGCGGAACTCGCGCGGCGCCGGCGGCGGCACTTCACCCGTGATGTGCTGCACGGGCGGCACGGCCGGCAAACCCGCTTCACCCGGCGTCACTGCGGAAGGCAGCTTGGTGCTGGTACAGCTGCTGAGCAATGTGGCGGTGGCCAGCGCGGCCAATACGCCGGCGCTGGCGCCCAGGCGTTTTTTAAAAGTAGACAACAAAACAATTCCTTGCAGTGGTGGAGCGCAGGTCTATCGGTGGGGCATTTTACTGTGCGCCCGCCATCCTTGCGGGCGCACCGTTCAAAAGAATCAGGCCTCGGCCTTCTTGCCGAATTCGGGATCGATCTTGACCAGCGCGGCCATGATGAAGGCGGGAATGGTGGCGATGCACACCCAGATGAAGAAATGCTGGTAACCGAGCATTTGCTGTATCCAGCCGCTGGCCATGCCCGGCAACATCATGCCCAGGGCCATGAACCCCGTGCAAATGGCGTAATGGGCCGTTTTATGCGCGCCATCGGAGACCATGATCATGTACAACATGTAGGACGCGAAACCGAAGCCATAGCCAAATTGCTCCAACGCAATACCGCCAGCGATCACATAAATGCTGCTGGGCAAGGCCGTGGCCAGGTAAACGAAGACCAGATCGGGCAAGTGGACGGACAGCACCATGATCCACAGGCAACGTTTCAAGCCGAAGCGGGAAATGATGAATCCGCCCAGCAAGCCGCCCAGGGTCAGGGCGATGACGCCGATGGTGCCGTAGACGAGGCCCACCTGTTCCGTGCTGAGGCCCAGGCCGCCCTTCGCGACCGGATCGAGCAGGAAGGGCGCGGCCAGTTTCAACAGTTGCGCTTCGCCCAGGCGGAACAGCAGCAGAAAGCCCAGGATGACGAAAATATCCTTCTTCTTGAAGAAGGAGGCAAAGGTGGCGACGAACTCTTGCAGAGGGGAAATACCGGCGCCCTGGATGCTGGGCCGGTCATCCTTGGGCTTGGGCAAAATAAAATAGTGATACAGGAAGAGGGCGATGAACAGGCCCGCCAGGATGGCGAACACGACGGACCAGGCCAGTTGCACATTGCCCGTCGTATGCGTCAGGTAGCCGGCCAGATACACGAGGCCCCCCTGGCCGGCGATCATTGCCAGGCGGTAAAACGTGCTGCGCACACCCACGAAGGCCGCCTGCTGGTGCTCTTCCAGCCCCAGCATATAAAAGCCGTCGGCGGCGATGTCATGCGTGGCGGAACTGAAAGCCATCAGCCAGAAGATGGCCAGGCTGATCTGGAAAAAATGGGGCAGGGACGTCGTCAAGGCCACCAGCGCCAGCGCGGCGCCGATCACCAGCTGCAAGCCGACGATCCAGAAGCGCTTGGTGCGGTACATATCGATGAAGGGCGACCACAGGGGCTTGATAACCCAGGGCAAGTACAACCAGCTCGTATACAGCGCGATATCCGTATTGGAAAAGCCGTAGTTCTTGTACATGATCACGGACAGTGTCATGACAACAACATAGGGGATGCCCTGGCCGAAATACAGGGAAGGGATCCACAGCCACGGCTTATTTGACGGCTTATTCGCGCGCGCCGGGGCGGTTTGTTTCACAAGCTCCATACATCCTTCTTGGTCTCCCAGGCAGAAGAATGCCGCGCCATCGGATCACGCCGCCAGTGCCGCCCGCACACTGCCGTCCGCGCCGGCCAACAATGCCTGTGCCTGGTTTGTGTTGATTTTTTTGATCAAGGCAACAATCGCCACCTTGACGTGATAGTGGCATTGCTCCAGCACGGTTCTGGCCTGCACTTCGCTGGCGCCGGTGGCGTGCATGGTCAGACGCACGGCCCGCCAGATCAGCTTGGCGTTGGTCGGCTTCAAGTCTACCATCAAGTTTCCGTAAGTTTTGTGCAAACCGACCATCAGGGCGCTGGAAATCGTGTTCAAGGTGATTTTTTGCGCCGTGCCCGCCTTCAGGCGCGTGCTGCCGGAAATGACTTCCGTACCTGTGTCGAGCACGATGCCGCATTGCGCCTCGTGCGCCACGGGGGCGTCCACATTGTTGGCGATGCCGATGGTCAAGGCGCCCGCCTTGCGCGCGGCCAGCAGCGCGCCCAGCACATACGGCGTGGCGCCGGACGCGGCCAGCAGGATCACCACGTCATTGCTCTGCGGCTGCAGGGCCAGCAAGTCCGCCTCACCTTGCTGTAAATCATCTTCCGCCCCTTCGACGGCCGTGAACATGGCGCCCGCGCCACCGGCCAGGATGGCGACGGCCCGTTCGGGCGGCCAGGAAAACGTGGGATTGAGTTCAACGCTGTCGAGTACGCCCAGGCGGCCCGACGTGCCCGCGCCCACGTACAACAGGCGCCCGCCGGCCGCGATGCGGGGCAGGGCTGCCGTGATGGCGGCAGCGATGCCGGGCGACGCCAGCCGGACGGCTTCGACGGCCCAGAACTGGTCGTCGACCAGCGCCGCCACCAGTTGCTCCACCGGATACAGGTCCAGGTCCGGATGCCGCCGGCTCGGAGTTTCAGTTTTCAACATGATTTCAGAACATGGTTGACCGTGAAACCAGTTTAATACCAACGAGCGGGATCAACCATGAAAGGATGGCGGGCAGGCATAACGGGAGTTTATGGCCAGTGCAACCAGGCGTACTTCGCTACGGCGGCAAACCAGTTGCTGAATTTGTTCATTCAGTGGCCCAGAGGCAAGTTTCAGACCCGTTTATGTCTATACTTCAGTTCGACGCCAACATCCACGACACGCCCCATGATCGCTCGCCAATTGCTGTTCCTGTTTAGCGCCCTTGGCGCCATCAACGGCATTTTCCTGGCCGTCTATTTTTTCAGCCGCCGGCCACGCTGCCTCGCCGACTGCATGCTGGGGGCATTGCTGCTTGCCGTCGGGGTGCGCACCGCCAAGTCCGCTTTCCTCTACTTCAACCCTGCGATCGCCATCGAATTCCGCCAGCTGGGCCTGTCGGCCTGCCTGCTGATCGGTCCCTTGACCTATTTATATGTACGCGCCTTCATCGCCGGGCTGGCGCAACGGCCTGCCGGACAAGAATGGCGCTGGCATCTGGGCTTGTCCTTCCTGCTGATCGGCATTGGTGTTGCCTTTCCATATTCCGCGTATCGTGCTGTGTGGAACCAGTCGAGCCATGCCATTCATGTGTTTTGGCTATGCTACCTGCTGGCAACCGCCAGGCTGCTGTGGCAAAGCCGCCGCGCATGGTGGAACGAGGGACAGCGGATGGCGACCAGCAGCGTGCTCCTGCTGAGCGTCTTTGCAGGCAGTTGTCTCATGTTGGCGGCCTACGCGAGCACGCCGTTCACGTCCTATATTGTCGGCGCCTTGTCGTTCACCTTCTCGCTGCATGTGGCGGTGATGGTCTTTCTGCTGAGAAAGGAAATCCTGGCGCCTGCCGACCCGCAGCAAAAGTACCGGAATAGCCGCCTGACGCACGACGATACGCTTGCCGTGCTCGCCGCGCTGGAACAACAGATGAGCGGGCAGAAATCCTATCTGAATCCGAACCTGACCCTGGCCCAGCTCGCCAAGCGGGCGGGATGCACGCAGGCGCAGGTGTCGCAGGTATTGAATGACAAGCTGGGCAAGAGCTTCACTACCTACGTCAACGAATACCGTATCGCCGAAGCGAAACAGGTATTGAGCGACGAGCCGCAATGGAACATGGATAGCGTCGCCGAGCGCTGCGGGTTCAATTCCAGTTCCACCTTCTACTCGACCTTCAAGAAAGTGGCTGGCCAGACTCCCGCCAGCTTCCGGGCCCAATCCAGCCAGGCGGCCAGGGCCATTTCCGCATGAAACCTCTCCGGAATCGCCATTCCGGAGTCTGAAATCATGTTTGGCGACATCAATTCCCCTGCATTTCGATAAATTATCGACCACCAGCGATCTGAAATAGTCGTTGCTCCGATAAACGCAGTTCTACATGCAGGGTACATCCATGATTCAGTTTTTATTGCGAACGATACTCGCCTGTTGCTTCCTGAGCATCACCGCCGTCGGCTCTGCCGCAGACCAGGACGAAAATGCCATCCGGGAAACCGTGCGCTTGTATATGCATGGCACCAGCTTTAACGTGCAGAGCGAGATCAACCAGGCCTTTTATGCCAATGCCCGCCTTTACCTGGACGGCAAAAACGATGCGGAATGGGAATTGAGCGGTCCGGAATACGCCAAACTCTTTTCCCAAGAGAAAATAGGGCAATTCAATGGGCGCCACGGGCGGCTGATCAAGGTGGATGTGAGCGGCAAGGTGGCCACCGCCAAGGCCGAGATCCACATTCCCCAGCAAGGGGTGCGCTATGTGGATGTCTTTCTGTTGAAAAAGATCGCCGGCAACTGGAAGATCATCAGCAAGTCGGCAGATCGCGAGCCAGCAGCCCCGCGCCAGGCACGCAAGGTGCTGCTGGTCGTGTCGAATGTGCATCAATATCCCGGCACAAAGGTTAACGCAGGCAATAATTTTCCGGAGATCGCGTATACCTATGATGTCTTTCGCAAAGCAGGGTACGCCGTCGACTTCGTCAGTCCCGAGGGGGGCGCCATTCCCCTGGAAATGATCGTCACGTCGGACGCGCTGCTCAAGAAGCATCTGTACGACAGTGATTTCATGTGGGCGCTGGCCCATACCAAGCCCGTCGCCGAGGTCAGGGCAGACGAGTATGCGGGCATGGCTTTCGTCGGCGGCGGCGCGGCCATCGTCGGCATCCCGGACAACAAGCCGCTGCAGGACATCGCCTTGCGTATCTACGAACAACAGGGCGGGGTGATTGCGGCCATCTGCCATGGCACCGAGGGCATCAAGAATCTGAAGCTGCGTGACGGTACTTTCCTGATCCAGGGCAAGGTGCTCACCTCGTTCCCCGATGCGTTTCTGAACAAGGAATCGCCGGTCTACAAGGCCTATCCCTTTTCGGCAGAAGCGAGCATCAAGGGCCATGGCGGCATATTCAGGCACGGCGCCAACGGCAAGAGCCACGTCGAGGTCGACGGCAGGCTGGTGACGGGCATGAGCTGGGAAGCGTCCGTCGGCGTGGCGGAATCCATGATCCGCCTGATCGAGCAGTAGATTTACGGAGCGCGGCGCATTTCCGCCACAAAATCGTAATGATCGCTGCGGCAATACGAATGCGTGAGTTCCACCGCTTCGCCCGACTCCAGGTAGGCGATGCGCGTGATGAACAGCACGGCCTGGCCATCGGGGATGCCCAGCTGCTTGGCCAGCACGTCCGTCGCATTCATGGCGCGGATGTGCTGCAAGGCGCGCACGGGAGCTTTCTTGATGCTGCTCAAGTATTCATACAGCGAGTCGCCCATGGTATCCGGGTCCGGCACCACGCTGAACGGCAGCACGCTCACTTCATACGCCATCACGACGTCGTCGGCCAGGCGCAAGCGCTCCAGGCGCGCCACTTTCGTGTTCTGCGCCAGGCCCAGGCTCAGCTGCTCATCGCTGCTGGCGATGACGACTTCGCGCTTGAGCCAGCGCGAACCGGGGCGGTAGCCGCGCTGCTGCAGCTGCTCGGAAAAGCTCGACAGGTTCGACAGCGGCTGTTCGATGCGCGGGGCAATATAGTTGCCCGAGCCGCGGCGGCGCACGACGAGACCTTGCTCGACGAGCTGGTCGATGGCCTTGCGGGCAGTCACGCGCGATACGTCAAGCAGTTCGGACAGGGTACGTTCGGATGGCAGGGCCTGGTCTACCTGGTAGCGGCCGTTGCGTACGTCATCGCTCAGCTTGCGGGCGATCTGCATATATAAAGGCGAATTGTCATTTAAATCGACCTTGAGTTCTACGCTGGTCTGGCTCATACAGTTCTCCTTGTCCTCCTAGTGTAATAGCGATGGCGCCTGCGCGTAGCCCGTCCACCCATGAATAAATGGAAAATGACCATAAATAACGGTTATACACTTAAAAAAACAATGTTTTACCGTACGTATAGCTTTGTATTATAGATAAATAAGCAATTTTCATTAGCCATGTAAACCATCGCGCCCTATGCTGGTGACGCCTCCACCACATCGGACAACAGGGAAACATGCACAATAAAATGACGGGTTTACTGGGCTTGCTGCTGCTGGGCACGACCTGGAGCGCGCTGGCCGCCCCGCCCGGCAGCGGCAGCGACTTGGTCTCTCAAAACGCAGAGCAGCGCGCGCTCGATGCCACGCTGGCCGCCATCGTCGACGATGCGGCACACCCGCTGGCCAGCCTGTCCGTGCTGGCCATCCGCCATGGCAAGGTGTCTTATCAGCAACAATTTGGCTACCGGCACATAGCCACCACGCCGGCGGACAGCTTGCCCGTGACGCCGGCCACCCTGTTCCGCATCGCTTCCGTCTCGAAGATGATGACCACGCTGGGCCTGATGCGGCTGGTCGAGCAGGGCAAGCTGAGCCTGGACCAGGACGTGGGCATTTATCTGGGCTTTTCCCTGCGCAACCCGCATTTTCCCCAGCAACCGTTGACCCTGCGCAGCTTGCTCAGCCACACTTCCTCGCTGCGCGACGCGGGCGGCTACGCCTGGGGACCGGAACGCAGCCTGCGCGACGTGTTTACGGCCGGCGGCGACAGCATGTGGGATCGCGCCGCAGCGCCGGGCCGCTACTTTACGTATGCCAACCTGAACTGGGGCGTGATCGGCACGGTGATGGAAAAAGTCACGGGCGAGCGCTTCGACTTGCTGATGCGGCGCCTGCTGCTCGATCCCCTCGATGTGCGCGGCGGCTACAACCCGGCCGCCTTTTCCCCGGAAGAGGTCGCCAATACGGCCACCCTGTACCGCAAGCGCACGCTGGAGACGGAAGTGTGGCAGCCGCACGGGCCATGGATCGCCCAGGCCGACGATTTTTACCAGCGTCCACCGGCCGGCATGGCCAGCTATGTGATCGGCAGCAACGCCACCGTCTTCAGTCCCACGGGCGGCTTGCGCATTTCCGCCGCGGGACTGGGCAAGGTCATGCAGATGCTGCTCGACGGGGGCCGCTACCAGGATCAGCAGCTATTGCAGCCGGCCAGCATCGCACTGATGTTTGGCCGGCAATGGCAATTGGCGCCAGACGCCAGCAATGGCGACAGCGAGCGGGGCCTGTACCGCGCCTGGGGGCTGGGCAACCAGCAATTCGACGCGGTGGCTGGGCAGGGCAATGGCCTGGTCGAGGGCGCCGGCTTCACGGCCGTGGGCCATTTGGGCGACGCGTATGGCTTGGTGTCCGCCTTCGTGCTCGATTTCAAGAACCGGAACGGCATGGTGATGCTGGTGGGCGGCACGGGCAGCGATCCCGAACGCTATCCTGGCACGTATTCCGCCATGGGGCGCAACGAGGAATTGATACTCACCACGCTATACCGTGGTGCGATTGACAACAATCCATCCTTGCATTGAAATGGTGCATTCCTGAAAGTTATGGCTGCACCATGATGTTTCATTGGCTGCGCTGACGGCCAGCCTCTAAGCTCTTCCCGAATGCTCCCGCACCATGGGAGCGCAACGCAGCGAGGCAACATGCAGCAACAAGTCATCATCATCGGCGGCGGCATCGTCGGTCTGACATCGGCCTGGTGGCTGGCCGAGGCCGGCTACAAGGTCACCTTACTGGAACGCAATGAGCAGGTGGCCATCGCCGCCAGCTACCGCAATGGCGGCCAACTCAGCTATCGCTATGTAGCCCCGCTGGCCGATGCGGGCGTGCCCTTCAAAGCCCTGCAATGGCTGCTGCAGAAAGACGGTCCGCTGCGCTTCCGTCCCGAAGCGGACTGGCGCCAATGGCGCTGGATGGCCAGTTTCTTGCGCAATTGCAACAGCGCCAGCAATGCCCGCACGACGGCCAAGCTGCTGCAACTGGGCGAATGGAGCCGCGCCGGCATGGCGCAACTGGAGTTGACGGTGCCGCCGGAAGCGTATGCCTGGCGCGATGCGGGTAAACTCATCGTCTACCGCACGCCCGCCGTCTTTCAACGGGCCGTGGCGCGGCCCGAGTCGGAAGAGGCGCGCGTCGTCCTGTCTCCGTCTGAAGCCGTACAGCGCGAACCGGCGCTGGCCGCCCTGCAGGGTGCCCTGGCGGGCGGTATCTTTACCGAAGGAGAAGCCGTGGCCGATTGCCACGCCTTTTGCCTGGCCCTGGAAGCGCGGCTGCTGCAGCACCCGAATTTTTCACTGCTGCTGAAGGGCGAGGCGCGCCGCCTCGTCACGCACAAGGGCAAGGTCACGGGCGTCGACACCAGCCTGGGCTTGCTGCAAGCAGATCACTATGTGCTGGCGGCCGGCATCCAGAGCCGCGACCTGGCCGCCACGGCGGGCGTCTACCTGCCCCTGTACCCGCTGAAGGGCTACAGCCTGACGGCGCCCATCCGCGCGCAGGACCAGGCGCCCGAGATCAGCATCACGGATTTCGAACGCAAGGTGCTGTATGCGCGCATAGGCGGCGACCTGCGCGTGGCCGCCATGGTAGACATGGTGGGCGCCGACAACAGCATCGACTGGAACCGCATCGCCGGCCTGACGCGGCTGGCGCGCGAAGCCATGCCGCACGGCGCCGACTACGACCAGGCCACGGCCTGGGCCGGTTTGCGGCCCGCCACGCCAAACAGCGCGCCGCTGGTCGGCGCCAGCAAAGTCGGCAATCTGTGGCTCAACGTGGGCCACGGCCCGCTGGGCTTTACCTTTGCCGCCGGCACGGCGCGCATCCTGGCCGACCTGATGCAGAACAAGGCGCCGCCGTTCGCGCTGGACTTCCTCAGCCCGAAAAAATAGCTGCCCAAGGCGGCGCGCACGCGCCGCTGCCGTTATGGCGGATAATTACGGAACTTTTCAGTTCTCCTGTCTGCCAGCGCATGCCCACACCCTCGACCTCTGCCGCCTGCCCCTGTGGCGGCGCCTCCTACGCCAGTTGCTGCGGCCCGTATATCGCGGGCGACGCCGTGCCGCCCACGGCCGAAGCCCTGATGCGCTCGCGCTACACGGCCTTCACCTTGCGCGACGAGCCCTATCTGCGCGCCACTTGGCACGCCAGCACCTGTCCCGCCGACGCTTTATTCGCCGAAGAAGAAAAAGTCCACTGGCTGGGACTTGAGGTAAAATCTGCTTTACGTTTACGTCAACGTAAAGCAGAATCAGCAGATCAAGCCGAAGAGATACAGCGCGACAGCGTGGAATTCGTGGCCCGCTACAAGGTCAACGGCCGCGCGCACCGCCTGCATGAAGTGAGCCGCTTCGTGCGCGAGGCGGACAAGCGCGGTGGTGGCGCCCTGCGCTGGTTTTATCTCGACGGCAGTTTTCCCGAATAGCGCGACCCGAGAGACCGGGCGATAATAAAAAGGAACCGCAATGCCGCACATCGAAAGCAAACTCAATCCGCGCAGTGAAGATTTCAAGGCCAATGCCGCGGCAATGCAAGCCATCGTCGACGATTTGCGCGACAAGGTCGAGAAAATCGCGGCCGGCGGCGGCGAGGCGGCGGCCGCCAAGCACCTGGCGCGCGGCAAGCTGCTGCCGCGCGACCGCGTGCAGATGCTGCTCGATCCCGGCACGCCCTTCCTCGAGTTTTCCCAGATGGCGGCCTACGCCATGTACCAGGACGCCAAGGGCGTCGATGCGGCGCCCGCCGCCGGCATCATCACGGGCATCGGCAGGGTCTCGGGCCAGGAATGCGTCATCGTCTGCAACGACGCCACCGTCAAGGGCGGCACGTATTACCCGATGACGGTGAAAAAGCATTTGCGCGCCCAGGAAATCGCCGACCAGAACAACCTGCCCTGCATTTATTTGGTCGATTCGGGCGGCGCCAACCTGCCGAACCAGGACGACGTCTTCCCCGACCGCGACCATTTCGGCCGCATCTTCTACAACCAGGCGAACCTGTCGGCCAAGGGCATTCCGCAAATCGCCGTCGTCATGGGCTCTTGCACGGCGGGCGGCGCCTATGTGCCGGCCATGAGCGACGAATCGATCATCGTCAAGGAACAGGGCACGATTTTCCTCGGCGGCCCGCCGCTGGTGAAAGCGGCGACGGGAGAAGTGGTGACGGCCGAAGACCTGGGCGGCGGCGACGTGCACACGCGTTTGTCCGGCGTGGTCGACCACCTGGCGCAGAACGACCTGCACGCGCTGTCGCTGGCGCGCACCATCGTCTCAAACCTGAACCGTAAAAAACCGCAGCAGATGGCCTTGCGCGACTCCGTCGAACCGAAATACCCGACGCAAGAACTGTATGGCGTGATCCCCGTCGATACGCGCAAACCGTTCGACGTACGCGAGGTGATCGCGCGCATCGTCGACGGCAGCGATTTCGACGAATTCAAGGCCCGCTACGGCACCACCCTGATCTGCGGCTTCGCGCATATCTATGGCGTCAAAGTCGGCATCATCGCCAATAACGGCATCTTGTTCTCCGAATCGGCCCTGAAAGGCACGCATTTCATCGAATTGTGCTGCCAGCGCAAGATCCCGCTCGTCTTCCTGCAAAATATCACGGGCTTCATGGTGGGCCGCAAATACGAAAACGAGGGCATTGCCCGCAATGGCGCCAAGATGGTGACGGCCGTCGCGACGGCTAGCGTGCCAAAGTTCACGGTGATCATCGGCGGCAGCTTCGGCGCCGGCAATTACGGCATGTGCGGCCGCGCGTTTTCGCCGCGGTTCATGTGGATGTGGCCGAATGCCCGCATTTCCGTCATGGGCGGCGACCAGGCGGCCTCCGTGCTGGCGACCGTCAAGCGTGACGGCATCGAAGGCAAGGGCGGCGCATGGAGCGCGGACGAGGAAGCGGCCTTCAAGCAGCCGATCAAGGATCAATACGAACACCAGGGCCACCCGTACTACGCCACCGCGCGCCTGTGGGACGATGGCGTGATCGACCCGGCCGACACCCGCATGGTGCTGGGCCTGGGCCTGTCGGCCGCGCTCAACGCGGAAATCCCGGACACGAAGTTCGGCGTATTCCGCATGTAAGCGGCATTCAGGGAGAAGAGAATGGAATTTGAAACCTTAAAGCTGGTCATCGAGGGCAATGTCGCCACCGTGACCCTGAACCGCCCCGACGTGCGTAACGCCTTCAACGAGACGACGATCGCCGAACTGGCGCGCGCCTTCGAAGGCCTGGGGCGCAGCGACATGGTGCGTGCCATCGTGCTGGCGGCGAATGGCGCAGCCTTTTGCGCCGGCGCGGACCTGAACTGGATGAAGAAGATGGCAGGCTACACGCATGCCGAAAACCAGGCCGACGCGCTGCAGCTGGCGCAGATGCTGCGCACGATTTACCTGTGTCCCAAGCCCGTGGTGGCGAAGATCCAGGGCGACTGCTATGCGGGCGGCATGGGCCTCGTCGCCGCATGCGATATCATTCTGGTTGCGGAAGACGTGCATTTCTGCCTGAGCGAAGTGCGGCTGGGACTGATTCCCGCCACTATTTCACCGTATGTCATCAAGGCCATGGGCGAAAACGCGGCACGCCGCTATTTCCTGACCGCCGAGCGATTCTCCGCTCAGGAAGCGCTGCGCATCGGCTTTGCCCACGAGGTAGTCGAGGCAGACGCGCTGGACGCGAAAACCGCCGAGGTGCTCAAAGCGCTGACGGGCAACAGCCCGCACGCCGTGGCGCAAGCGAAAACGCTGGTGCGCGAGATCGTCGGCCAACCCGTCGACGAGGCGCTGCTGGCGGACACCGCCGAGCGCATCGCGCAGATCCGCGCCTCGGAGCAGGGACGCGAAGGCGTGCAATCGTTCCTCGACAAGCGCAAGCCGAGTTGGCTCATGGGCTAGTTAATAGTCCACAGCTCATGGACTAAGAATATCATTGGAGCAGTTTTGAAAGCAGAAAAACAATCGGGCTGGGTCGAACGCAGTCTGCGCAGCGTGTGGCATCCGTGCACACAGATGCAGCACCACGAGACGGTCCCATTGATCCCCGTCAGCCACGGCCGCGGCGCCTGGCTGTATGATCACGAAGGACGACGCTACCTGGACGCCATCAGCTCCTGGTGGGTGAACCTGTTCGGCCACGCGAATCCGCGCATCAATGCGGAGCTGAAGGACCAGCTGGACCGGCTGGAACACGCGATGCTGGCCGGCTTTACGCATGAACCGGTGATCGAGCTGTCGGAAAAGCTCTCCGCCTTGACAGGCGGCGTGCTTGGCCACAGCTTTTACGCGTCCGACGGGGCGTCGGCCGTGGAAATCGCCCTGAAAATGAGTTTTCACGCCTGGCGCAACAGCGGCAAGGGTGAAAAACAGGAATTCGTCTGCCTGAAAGGCAGCTACCACGGCGAAACCATCGGCGCGCTGGCCGTCACAGACGTCGCCCTGTTCAAGGATGCCTACGGCCCCTTGCTGCGCGCAACGCAAACGGTGATGTCGCCCGACTTCCGCCAGGCGGCCGAAGGCGAGTCCGCCCAAGACGTGGCGCGCCGCGCGGCTGCCGACGTCGAGCATTTGTTCCAGCAAAAGGCCGACAAGATCGCCGCCATCATCATCGAGCCGCTGGTGCAATGCGCCACGGGCATGGCCATGCACGACCCGCTGTACCTGGCGCTGGTGCGCGCCCTGTGCGACCGTTATCAAGTCCATCTGATCCTCGATGAAATCGCCGTCGGCTGCGGGCGCACGGGCACCTTCTTTGCGTGCGAACAGGCCGGCATCTGGCCCGATTTCGTTTGTCTCTCAAAGGGCATCAGCGGCGGCTATCTGCCTTTATCGCTGGTGATGACGCGCGAAGACATCTACCAGGCCTTCTACAGCACCGACGTGCGCCGCGGCTTCCTGCATTCGCACTCGTACACGGGCAATCCGCTGGCCTGCCGCGCCGCGCTGGCGACGCTGTCCATCTTCGAGGAAGACGATGTGCTGGCCACCAACCGCGTGCGCGCCGAGAAGATCACGCAAGCGCTGGCGCCGCTGGCGCAGCATAACAAGGTAAAAAACTTCCGCCAGCAGGGCATGATCTGGGCGTTTGACGCCGTCGACGCGGCGCCCGATTTTTCGCGCCGCTTCTTCAGCACGGCGCTGGAACATGAACTGCTGATGCGCCCCATCGGTTCCACCGTCTACCTGATGCCGCCGTATATCCTCGACGACGCAGAGATCGCGGGCCTGGGCCAGCAGACCCTGGCCGTCTTCAATCATGTGATCGGGGCCTGAGATGGAACTGATCGCCCGATTACAACAGCAGCTGCAAGGGCTGGAAGAGCGCAGCCTGATCCGCCGCCGCCGCACCGTCGACACGCCGTGCGCGCCGCGCCTGACGGTCGATGGCCGCGCCATGCTGGCCTTTTGCAGCAATGACTACCTGGGCCTGGCGTCGCATCCGCGCATCGTCGCGGCGCTGAAAGAGGGCGCCGACCTGTATGGCGCGGGCAGCGGCGCGTCGCACCTGATCAGCGGCCATGGCCGCGCCCACGCGCAGCTGGAAGAGCGCCTGGCGACGTTCGTGGGCGCCAACCTGGAAAACGCCCGCGCCCTGTATTTCTGCACCGGCTACATGGCCAATCTGGCCGTGCTGACGGCCCTGTCGGCGGGCGACGCGGACGCGGAGATTTTCTCGGAAGCGCTGAACCACGCCTCGCTGATCGACGGCACGCGCCTGGCGCGCGTGAAAACGCGCGTGTATCCGCACGCCGACCTCGATGCCCTGGCGGCCCTGCTGGCGGCCAGCACGGCAAAAACCAAGATCGTCGTCACCGACAGCGTCTTCAGCATGGATGGCGACCTGGCGCCGCTGCCCGCGCTGCTGGCCCTGTGCGAACAATACGGCGCCTGGCTGGTGGTCGACGACGCGCACGGCTTCGGCGCGCTGGGAGCCAACGGCCGCGGCGCGCTCGAACACTTCGACCTGCATTCGCCCTACCTCGTCTACGTGGGCACCCTGGGCAAGTCGGCCGGCGTGGGCGGCGCCTTTGTGTGCGCACACGAAGCCGTGATCGACACCCTGATACAAAAGGCGCGCCCCTACATCTTCACCACGGCGGCCGCGCCCGCGCTGGCGCACGCGCTCTTGGCCAGCCTGGACATCATCGCCGGCGAGGAAGGCCGACAGCGCCGCGCCCACCTGGCGGCGCTGGTGGCGCAATGGAACGACGGCCTGCAGCTGCAACGCTGGCAAGCCTTACCCTCGGTGACCGCCATCCAGCCCGTCATCATCGGCGAGAACGCGGACATGCTGGACATCGCCGCCACCCTGTATGAACAGGGCCTGTGGGTCGGCGCGATCCGCCCGCCCACCGTGCCGGCGGGGTCGGCGCGCCTGCGCGTGACCCTGTCGGCCGGCCATACGGCGCAGGAAGTGGCGCAATTGATCAACGCAGTCAACACCCTGGAAAGGACTCGCCATGAGCCTTGATGATCCTATCGTGGCGGAAGTGCTGGCGGACCTGGCGCCGGCCGTGCAGCCGGCTCCGGCCATTGCCGGCCTGCCCTCGCGCTTTGCCTGTTTCGTCACCGGCACCGACACGGAAATCGGCAAGACATTGACGTCGTCGGCCCTGCTGCACGCACTGGTCGCGCGCGGCGTGCGCGCCTGCGGCATGAAGCCCGTCGCCGCCGGCGCCGAAATACGCGACGGCGAACTGCATAATGAAGACGCCGACAGCCTGATCGCCGCCGGCAACGTTACCATGCTGCGCAGCCTGACGACGCCCTACATGCTGAAGGAACCGGCCGCGCCGCACATCGCCGCCGCGCTCGAAGGCGTGAGCATCGAATCGGTGCCCATCCTGGCCGCCTACCTGGAAATCGCCGCCGCCTCGGACGCCGTGGTGGTCGAAGGCGTGGGCGGTTTCCGCGTGCCGCTGTCGCCCGGCTTTGATTCGGCCGACCTGGCGCAGCAGCTCGACCTGCCCGTGATCCTCGTGGTCGGCATGCGCCTGGGCTGCATCAGCCAGGCCTTGCTGACGGTGGAAGCCGTCGAAGCGCGCGGCTTGACGGTCGTCGGCTGGGTCGCCAACACGCTGGAAGTGGAAATGCGCTTCCTCGACGAAAATATCGATGCGCTGATCGAGCGCATCCCGGCGCCGCTGCTGGGCAGGGTGCCGCGCCTGGCGCAGCCGAGCGCGCAAGCGGCGGCGTCCTATCTCGATTTCACCGGCTTGCCCAACTGGCCGGCGCAGCATCCCAACACTTAATGTAGCTAAAAAATAGAAGCGAAGGAATCACCATGTCTTTAGTCCAAGAAGCAGCAAAAACCGTCGAACTGCACCGCCCTGCGGCGCGCATCACCGTGCCGGAAGCGGCCACCTGGCCCGTCGCCGACGTGCTGGCCCTGTTCGACCTGCCATTCAATGACCTGATGTTCAAGGCCCAGCAAACCCACCGCGTCAACTTCCCCGACGGCGACGTGGAACTGGCGACCCTGTTGTCGATCAAGACGGGCGGCTGCGAGGAAGACTGCGGCTACTGCCCGCAGGCGGCCCGCTACGACACGGGCGTGGAAGCGAAAAAAATCCTCGACATCGACACGGTGCTCGACGCGGCGCGCCAGGCAAAAGCCAACGGCGCCACGCGCTTCTGCATGGGCGCCGCCTGGCGCAGCCCGAAAGAGCGCGACATGGAAAAAGTCGAAGAGATGGTGACCAAGGTCAAGGCGCTGGGCCTGGAAACATGCGCTACTTTGGGTATGCTGGAAGAAGGACAAGCGGACCGCCTGAAGAACGCGGGCCTCGACTTCTACAACCACAACCTCGATACGGCGCCCGAGTTCTACGACAACGTCATCTCGACGCGCGAATACCAGGACCGCCTGGACACCCTGGGCCGCGTGCGCGAAGCAGGCTTGAAAGTATGCTGCGGCGGCATCGTCGGCATGGGTGAAACGCGCTTGCAGCGCGCGGGCCTGATCGCCCAGCTGGCCAATCTGAATCCGTATCCGGAATCGGTGCCCGTCAACCACCTGGTGCAGGTGGAAGGCACGCCACTGTATGGCATGGAAGCGCTCGATCCGTTCGAATTCGTGCGCACCATCGCCGTGGCCCGCATCACCATGCCGAAGGCGCGCGTGCGCTTGTCGGCGGGCCGCCGCCAGATGGGCGAAGCCGTGCAAGCCATGTGCTTCCTGGCCGGTGCCAATTCCATCTTCTACGGCGACAAGCTGCTCACCACAGACAACCCGGAAGCGGAAGACGACCGCGTCCTGTTGAACAAGCTGGGCCTGCAAACGCGCGGCGCCATGCTGGACTCGGTACAGAAAGAGAAGTGCGGCTGCTGATGCAGCCATCGGAATGCGCCCCATCAGGGCGCATTCCTTCATCGCGACACCTCAGATAAAAAACTTCCAGCCACGAGCTGCAAAGAGAGAGACCATGTTCACTAAAATCCTGATCGCCAACCGCGGCGAAATCGCTTGCCGTGTCGCCGCTACCGCGCGCCGCATGGGCATCCAGACCGTCGCCGTGTATTCGGAAGCGGACGCCAACGCCAAGCACGTCGCCGTGTGCGACGAAGCCGTCCTGATCGGCCCCGCGCCGGCCAAGGAAAGCTATCTGTGCGGCGACAAGATCATCGCCGTGGCGCTGGCCACTGGTGCGCAGGCGATCCACCCCGGCTACGGCTTCCTGTCCGAAAACGCGGATTTCGCCGACGCCTGCCACGCAGCGGGCCTCGTCTTCATCGGCCCGCCGGCGTCCGCCATGCGCGCCATGGGTTCCAAATCGGCCGCCAAGTCGCTGATGGAAAAGGCGAATGTACCGCTGGTGCCCGGCTACCATGGCGAAGAACAGGATGCGGACTTTTTGCACACGCAAGCCGACAAGATCGGCTACCCCGTCCTGCTGAAGGCTTCGGCCGGCGGCGGCGGCAAGGGCATGCGCGTCATCGACAACAGCGCCGACTTCAAGGCCGCGCTGGCCTCGTGCAAGCGCGAAGCGATCAGCTCCTTCGGCGACGACAAGGTGCTGGCCGAAAAATACCTGTCGCGCCCGCGGCATATCGAAATCCAGGTGTTCGCCGATACGCTCGGTAACTGCATCTACCTGTTCGAGCGCGATTGCTCGGTGCAGCGCCGCCATCAAAAGGTGCTGGAAGAAGCGCCGGCGCCGGGCATGCCGGCCGAGCGCCGCGCCGCCATGGGCGAAGCGGCCGTCGCCGCCGCCAAGGCCGTCGGCTACGTGGGCGCGGGCACGGTGGAATTCATCGCCAACCAGGATGGCTCGTTCTACTTCATGGAGATGAACACGCGCCTGCAGGTCGAGCATCCGGTGACGGAAATGATCACCGGCACCGACCTGGTGGAATGGCAGTTGCGCGTCGCCTTTGGCGAGCCGCTGCCGAAAAAACAGAGCGAACTGGCCATCCACGGCCACGCCATCGAGGCGCGCATCTACGCGGAAAATCCGGAGAAGGGCTTCCTGCCGTCGATCGGCACCCTGCGCCACATGCAGTCGCCATCGGCCGTCACGTTCGAACTGGGTGGCACGGTCGTGCCGGCGTCCGTGCGCATCGATTCGGGCGTGCGCGAAGGCGACGCCATTTCACCATTCTACGACCCGATGATCGCCAAGCTGATCGTCTGGGGCGCGGACCGCCGCGAAGCGCTGGCGCGCATGGCGCAAGCGCTGTCGGAATACCAGATCGTCGGCCTCGCCAGCAATATCGCCTTCCTGAAACGCCTGGTCGAAGGCCGGGCATTTTCTAGCGCGGACCTGGACACGGGTTTGATCGAGCGCAATCAGGAGTCGCTGTTCCCCGCCCTGCAGGCGGCGCCCGACACGGCCCTGGCGCTGGCGTCCGTGGCCCTGCTGCTGGAAGAAAAAGCGGCCGCCGAAGCGCAATCGGCCAACCGCGCCGACCCGTGGGGCAATGCCCTGGGCTGGCGCTTGAACAGCACCCTGGGACGCAGCCTGGCGTTTGCCGACGAATTCGCGCTGGCCGGCGACAGCAAGGCCTATGCCGCGCGCATCGCCTACCAGACGGATGGCTGGCTGTTCAACGGCCAGCCCCTGACATTGACGGCGCGCAAAGGCAACGAGCTGCACATCAAGCTGGGCGAGCGTGCCGTGCATGGCACCGTGCTGCGCGACGGCGAGCAATTCCACGTGTTCACCAGCGGCTTGCACCACACCCTGCACTACAGCGACCCGATGGCGCATGCGGGCGAAACGGAAGCGGAAGGCGGCCGCCTGACGGCGCCGATGCCGGGCAAGGTCGTCGCCGTGCTGGTCAACCAAGGCCAGGACGTCAAGAAGGGCGAGCCGCTGGTCATCATGGAAGCGATGAAGATGGAGCACACGATCGCCGCGCCGCACGACGGCCTGGTGGAAGAGGTGCTGTACGCGGTCGGCGACCAGGTGGCCGATGGCGCGCCGCTGCTGGCCTTCAAGGCCGCCGCCTGAGGAGCGCTCTTGGAAACCTCGATGCGCATCCTGTTACAGCGCGCGGACGGCAAGGAAGCGGCGTGGATCAGCGACTTCCGTGACTTGCTGCCCGAAGCCGAGATTGTCTTCTGGCGCGAGGGCGAGTCGTTCGCGCCCTGCGACTATGCCGTCGTGTGGCAGCCGCCCGCCGCCATGCTGCCCGTATTGAGCGAAGTCAAAGCCATCTTCAACACGGGCGCGGGCGTCGACGCGCTGCTGAAATTCGGCGACGCGCTGCCGGCCCACGTGCCGCTGGTGCGCCTCGATGACGCGGGCATGGGCGTGCAGATGGCCGAATATGTGAGCCACGCCGTGCTGCGCCACTTCCGCCGTTTCGACGACTACGAGGCGCAGGGCCGCGCCGGCATCTGGCAGCCGCTGCCCGCGTTCGACAAGGGGGATTTTCCCGTCGGCGTGCTGGGCATGGGCGTGCTGGGCACCCGCGTGCTGCAAGCGCTGGCGCAGTTCGAATTTCCCCTGCGCGGCTGGAGCCGCAGCCAGAAACACGTCGATGGCGTGCAATGCTACGCGGGCGAAGAGGGACTCGAAGTCTTTTTACGCGGTACGCGCGTACTGGTCTGCATGCTGCCGCTCACGCCGGACACGCACAACCTGCTCGACCGCGCGCGCCTGTCGATGCTGCTGCCGGGCGCCTACATCATCAACGTGGCGCGCGGCGCGCATCTCGCCGAACCGGATTTGCTGACCCTGATCCGCTCCGGGCACATCGCCGGAGCGACGCTGGACGTGTTCCGCAACGAACCGCTGCCGCAGCAGCACCCGTTCTGGCAAGAACCACGCATCACCATCACGCCGCATATTTCGGCCGCCACCCTGCGCCGCGAAAGCGTGGCGCAAATCGCCGCCAAGATACGCCGCCTGCACGCCGGCGACTCTGTCGCCGGCATCGTCAACCGTTTGCAAGGATATTGAGATGAACCCTACTACCAGTCTGCCCAAGCAGGTCAAGATCGTCGAAGTGGGTCCGCGCGACGGCCTGCAAAACGAGAAGGACACCATCAGCGCCGCCGTCAAGATCGAACTGGTCGACCGCCTGACGTTGGCCGGCTTCGCCAATATCGAGGCGGCGTCCTTCGTGTCGCCGAAATGGGTGCCGCAGATGGCCACCAGCGCGGAAGTCATGGAGAGCATCGCGCGCCGCCCCGGCACCATTTATTCGGCGCTGACGCCGAACATGCAGGGTTTCGATGCCGCGCTGGCGGCGCAGGCCGATGAAGTGGTGATCTTCGGCTCCGCCTCCGAGGCGTTCTCGCAAAAGAACATCAACTGCTCCATCGCCGAATCGATCGCCCGCTTCGAAGGCGTGGCGAAAGCGGCCAAGGAACACGGCCTGCGCCTGCGCGGCAGCATCAGCTGCGCCTTCGGCTGCCCCTACCAGGGCGACGTGCCGCTCGACGCCGTGGCCGACGTGGTGAAACGCATGCGCGACCTGGGCTGCGACGAAATCGACATCGCCGACACCATCGGCGTGGCCACGCCGCGCAAGACGCAGGCGGTAATGGAGCGCGCGATCCAGGCTTTCCACGTGGGAGGCCTGTCCGGCCACTTCCACGACACCTACGGCCAGGCGCTGGCGAATATCTACGCCAGCCTGGAAACGGGCATCGCCATCTATCACTCGTCCGTCTCCGGCCTGGGCGGCTGCCCGTACGCCAAGGGCGCCACCGGCAACGTGGCCACCGAAGACGTGCTGTACCTGATGCAGGGGCTGGGCATTGCCACCGGCATCGACCTGGACCTGGTCGTCGATGCGGGGCAGTTCATCTCGCAGCAGCTGGGGCGCAAAGGTTCCAGCCGGGCCGGCAACGCCATCGCGGCGAAACGCCTGGGGTAAATGCAAAGGGGCTGCGGCCCCTTTTTGCTGCCGGCCTCGCGCCGCAGGCGCGACAGACGAAAAAAAACCCAAGAGCCGAAACTCTTGGGTTTTTTTCTACAAATTTGGTCGGAGTACAAGGATTCGAACCTTGGACCCCCTGGTCCCAAACCAGGTGCGCTACCGGGCTGCGCCACACTCCGAAGACCAAGATAATACAGGCCGTATCGATTTCGGTCAAGGGTCAGGTGAAACTCTGTGTAAATTATTTACGCGCGGCACTGGAACCCATGTATTTTTCAAAACGATTGAAGTATGCGACACTGGCTTGGCAAGTTTTCCCGATCAGACATGAAGGTGACGACGGCAATGGAGTTCAGGATAGAAAGAAGCGACGGCGGCCGGCCCATGCCGAATCGCCGCGGCATCGTGCTGGGCATCGCCGTGTCCCTGCTGCTGCATGGCGCCTTGATCACTCTATGGCGCCATGTGCAGCCGGCCGCGCGGATGGACACGGCCCCGCGCGTAGAATCGATCGCCGTGTGGATACGTCCGCTGGCCGCCAAGCCTCCCCCGCCGCCCGTCGAAGTGGTCAAGCCGAAACGCGAACCCAAGCCCATCAGCAAGCCAAAGGTCGCCACGGTCCGGGAAACGCCGGTGGCCACCGTGACGCCAGCGGCCAGCCCGCAAGCCATCACAGTCGTGCCGGCCACGCCGGCGGCCAGTGCCGATACCTTCAGGCAAGAAACCCCGGAAACACCGAAATTCGACATGGACGCGGCCAGGCGGACGGCGCGCAAGATGGCGGGCGAACGCGATCCGTCCAAGGTGGGCACGGCCGTGGGGCAAATCCCCGACAAGCCGCTGCAAACGGAAACCCAGCTGGCGCGCGACATCGCACAAGGCAAGCGCGGCGATTGCCGCACGGCCTATTCCGGCGCGGGCTTGCTGGCGCCCGTGCTGATGCTGCTCGACAAGAAGGATAGCGGCTGCAAGTGGTGATGATGTGATTGACTCCACCCTTATTGGGTACTATCATACCCAATATGGGTATTTATGCAGACACATTGTTTTCCAAGACACAGCAACGCGTGCTGGCCTTGCTCTTTGGCCAGGCGCAACGCTCTTTCTATGCGAATGAAATCATCGCCTTCGCAGCCATGGGGTCGGGCGCCGTGCAGCGCGAGCTGGCCAAGCTGGAGAAGTCGGCCCTGGTCACGGTGAAAAAAGTGGGCAACCAAAAGCATTATCAGGCGAATCACGCGGCACCCATCTTCGACGAACTGCGCAGCATCGTACTGAAAACCTTTGGCGTCGCCGACGTGCTGCGCGTGGCGCTACAGCCATACTGGCAGGAAATCGACCTGGCCTTCGTGTACGGTTCGATGGCCAAGGGAACGGAACACGCACACAGCGATATCGACCTGATGGTGATCGGCAGCATGGCATCGAACGCCCAGCTACTGGCGGCGCTGCAACCGGCAGAGCAACAATTGGGACGCAGCATCAATCCCACCTTGTACACGCCGGCAGAATGGCGGCAAAGAATAGACGACGGCAAGTCGTTCGTGGTGCGGGTCCTCGACCAGCCCAGGATTTTTGTCAAAGGAGCCAATGATGACTTCATCAAGCTCACCGGCGCTGGCGAACCTGGCACGCATCGACCAGCTCAAGGCTGAGCCACCGGACGCACGCGAACGGGCCGGCTTGCTGCGCTCGGCTACCGTGCGCCTGCGCGATGCCAGGCAGTCGATACTGTCGCTGGAAAGCCGCTTCGACCTGGCATATAACGCGGCGCATGCAGCTGCCTTGTCTGCGCTGCGTCAACATGGTTATCGCAGCGACAATCGCTATCTCGTCTTTCAAAGCCTGGAACACACGCTGGGTTTCACGCCACAGCAATGGCTGCTGTTAAGCCAGGCGCACAAGAAGCGCAACCTGGCGGAATACGAGGGCGAGCTGGATGTCACGCAGGGCTTTGTCGACGAGTTGATCGAGCATGTGCAACAACTACTCGCGGCGGCACAGGCGCTCGATGTCCAGCCACCGTCCTGATCGCCTTATTCCTGCCCCTTCAACTGCAGCGCCCGCTCATACAGGGCGTTTTTCTTGCGGCCCGTGATCTGCGCCGTCAAATTCGCCGCCTGCTTGACGCTGCATTCGGCCAATAAGATATTCAGGATGCGTTCCGCTTCCACGTCTTCCGCGTCCTGCGCTTCCGTGGCGCCTTCCAGCAGGACGACGAACTCTCCCTTTTCCCGGTGCGCGTCGGCGCGTATCCACGCCTCCGCCTCGGACAGGGGGCAGCGGTGGATTTCCTCGAACAGTTTCGTCAGTTCGCGCGCGAACACCACCTGGCGCGTCGGCTCGAACGCCGCCGCCAGGGCCGTGGCGCAATCGAGGATGCGGTGCGGCGCTTCATAGAACACCATGGTGGCCGTCACGCCGCGCAGGCTGTGCAACATGTTTTCACGCTGCTTGGCCTTGGCTGGCAAGAAGCCGACAAAGTAAAACTGGTCATTCAGCAAGCCGCTGGCGGAAATGGCCGTGATCGCCGCCGATGGGCCGGGCAGGGGCAGCACGCGCAAGCCGGCCGCGCGCACGGCGTCGACGATGCGCGCGCCCGGGTCGGACACGGCGGGCGTGCCGGCGTCGGAGACGAGGGCGATGCGCTCGCCGGCGTGCAGGCGGGCAATCAAAGTTTGCGCCACTTCGCGTTCATTATGTTGATGCGCCGCAATCAACGGCTTGTTCAAGCCAAAGCGCGTCAGCAGGTGCGCCGTATTGCGCGTATCTTCACAGGCGACGGCATCGGCAAGGCTCAGCAAATGCAGCGCGCGCAGGCTGATATCGGTCACATTGCCGATCGGCGTGGCCACTATATACAATGTTGCGATAGGATAGACCTGGTGCGCCGCCTCTGTCATGATGGGCAGGCTGGCGATGGAACTGATTTCTTGTACGGTCATTTTGGAGGTTAAATGCTTGCTAATAGTGTGAAGTTACTGCTTGTTTGTGCCGCGACCGGCATGCTGAGCGCTTGCAGCACGCCTTGCGACGCGCCCGGGCAATTGTGCGCGCCTATTGAATCTAACACAAGGGCGCTGCCGCCACCGAAGCCGCTGCCACCGCCCCTGCCGCCGAAGCCGCCCGCACCCGAACCCGTCACTTTCGCCGTGGCCGTGCCCGATATTACCGCGTACGACGGCAACGGCGCGCCGCTGGCGCCCATCAAGAACAAACCGGCCACCGGCACGCCGCTCGACATGCCGGCCGCCACGGCGCCGGCGCCGTCCGACGGCAATGTCCACCACATCGGCCTGCTGCTGCCGCTGCGCTCGGCTTCCCTGGGACCGGCAGCCGAATTGCTGCGCGCCGGCTTCATGGCCGCGTACGAGCGCGACCGCAGCGGCTTTGAAGTGACGGTGATCGATACGGGCGATGGCAGCAGCGACGTTCTGAACAAGTTTGCGCAAGCGCAAGAAGAACAGGACATCGTCGTGGGGCCTTTGTCGCGCTCGGCCGTCACGGCCGTGGCGAACAGCGACCTGGTGCGCAAACCGACGATCGCCCTGAACCACCCGGACAACCGCGGCGACGCGCGCCTGCCTGCCAAGCTGCTGGTGATGGGCTTGTCGATCGAGGCGGAAGCGCGCCAGGTCGCCGCCTGGGCCGCCAGCGAACAGCCGGGCGCCAGCGCGCTGGTCCTGTCGGCCGGTTCGCCCTCGCAGCGCCGCATCAGCGCCGCCTTCAAGCAGGAATGGCTGCGCCAGGGCGGCAAGATCGAGACCATGGACTTGACGGCCACGAATGGCTACCTGAGCGATGCCGAGCTGGTGCAGCTGCGCGCGCGCCTGGCCGCCACGCCGCCAGGCCTGCTGTTTGCCGCGCTCGACGCCGACCAGGCGCGCCAGTTGCGCGTGGCCATCGGCAGCGATCTGCCCCTGTATGGCACCTCGTCCTTGAATCCCGGCGCCGGACGCGGCGCCAGCGGCCCGGAACTCGACGGCGCGCGCCTGCTGGACTTGCCGTGGCAGGTCCAGCGCGACCATCCGCAAGTGATGGTGTATCCACAGCCCGAGCAGCCTGCCGAACGCCGGCTGACGGCCGACATGGAACGCCTGTACGCGCTGGGCATCGATGCCTTCCGCGTAGCGCGCGAAGTGGCGCTGCGGCCGAACGCGCCATTTACCCTCGATGGCGTGACGGGCCGCCTGGCCGTGCGCTTCGACGGTGATCAAAGCGTGTTCGAACGCACGGAACAGGCCGCCACCTACCAGCAGGGCGTGCTGGGTACCTGGCCGCCAGCCGCGCCGGCCACGCCACCGGTACAGTAAGGACATGCGCCATGCCGCCCTTCGCTTTCTGGAACAAACGGGAACGGGGACGGCAAGGAGAAGACGATGCGCTCGCGTATCTGTTGCTGCAAGGCTTGGTGCTGCTGCAACGCAACTATCTGTGCAAGGGCGGGGAACTCGACCTGATCATGCGCGACGGCGCCGCCATCGTTTTCGTCGAAGTGCGGCTGCGCAGCAGTACAGCCTACGGCGGCGCCCTGGCCAGCATCACGCCGGCCAAGCAGCGGCGCATGGTGCTGGCCGCGCAAACCTGGCTGCTGACACAAAAGACGCTGCCGCCTTGCCGCTTCGACGCGCTGGCCATCGATGGCGGGCGCATCAGCTGGCTGAAGAACATCCTCGATATGTAAGCATTTTTAACAGTGCTTGTCCGCCATGCCGCGCGCCTGCACTATAATCGGCAGACTATGAATAATCAACGCATCCTCTCGCACTTCCACGAAAGTGCCGAACTCAAGATCCAGGCCGCCACCGTACTGGCGCAACCGATTGCGCAGGCGATCGACCTGATGTTTTATGCATTGTCCAACGGCAACAAGATCCTCGCCTGCGGCAACGGCGGTTCCGCCGCCGACTGCCAGCATTTCGCGGCCGAGCTGGTCGGACGCTTCGAACGCGAGCGCTTTCCGCTGCCGGCCCTGGCGCTGACGACGGATACGTCCATCCTGACGGCCGTGGCGAACGATTACAGCTACCGCGATATCTTCTCGAAGCAGGTGCAGGCGTTCGGCCAGGCCGGCGACATCCTGCTGGCCATCTCCACGTCGGGCAATTCGGCCAACGTGATGGCGGCCGTGGAAGCGGCGCTCGAGCGCGAAATGCGCGTCGTGGCGCTGACGGGCAAGGACGGCGGCGCCATCGGCAAGATGCTGACGGACGCCGACGTGCATATCTGCGTGCCGGCCGAGCGCACGGCGCGCATCCAGGAAGTCCATCTGACCACCATACATTGCATCTGCGACGGCATCGATGTCGCCCTATTCGGAGGAGACGTGAATGACTAAATTCGGTACTGGCCCAGGCTGGAAACGCGTACAACGCCCGCTGGCCACCGCACTGCTGTGCGGCGCCATGCTTACCTCGCTCACCGGCTGCATCGAATTGATGGTCGGCGGCGCGGTGATGGGCGGCGTGGCCGCAGCGGACCGCCGCACCCTGGGCGCGCAGACCGAAGACAAGTCGATCGCCCTGAAAGGCGAGTCGCGCATCCCCTCCATCGTGGGCGACGTGGGCCACGTGAACGTCACCAGCTTCAACCGCCGCGTCCTGCTGACGGGCGAAGTGCGCGACGAGGCGATGAAAAATGCCGTCGAGCGCGAAGTGCGCAATATCGAGGGCGTGGAATCGGTGGCGAATGAATTGATCATCGCCGGCCCGGCCAGCTATACCTCGCGCTCGAACGACGCGCTGATCACCACCAAGGTCAAGGCCAGCCTGGTCGACATGAAAACCATCTCGGCTGCCTCGTTCAAGGTCGTCACCGAGAACGCCACCGTCTTCCTGATGGGCAGAGTCACCCAGCGCGAAGGCACGGTCGCGGCCGACGTGGCGCGCGGCGTGGGCGGCGTGCAGAAAGTGGTCAAGCTGTTCGACTACATTTCGGAAGCGGAACTGAAGCAATTGCAGCCGGACCCGCCGCAGCAACGCACGACGAGCACCGTCAGCGACACGGTACAGCAGTAAGCGCCTCCGCCATCCGACCTAGGGCGCGCTAACGATGCGGCGGCTATAATAGTCGCATCGTGGCCGCATCGCCCCGCTTTTCAAGTGAAAACCATGTCAACTTCGCCATCCGCAAGCAAGTCCTGGATCAAGCCAGCCCTGATCGCCGTCTTCGTGGCGGGCGTGGCAGCAGCCGGCTATCTGTCGCTGAATGACAAGCAAAGCGCGCCGGACGTGACCTTCCACGGCATCCATGGCGAGAAAATCACGTCAAACAGCCTGCGCGGCAAGGTGGTGATGGTCAATTTCTGGGCCACCTCGTGTACGACTTGCGTGGCGGAAATGCCGGAAATGGTCGACACCTACAACAAGTACAAGGGGCAGGGACTGGAATTCGTGGCCGTGGCCATGAAATACGATCCGGCCAACTACGTGCTGAACTTCGCCGAAACGCGCCAGCTGCCGTTCAAGGTAGCGCTCGACGTGACGGGCGAGGCGGCCAAGGCCTACGGCGACGTGGCCCTCACGCCCACCACCTTCGTCCTGGACAAACAGGGCAAGATCCTCAAGCGCTACGTGGGCAAGCCGGAATTCGCTGAACTGCACAAGCTGCTCGAATCCGCCATCGCCGGCTAAACGTCTCACATAAGCTACTGCGCGTCGCGATTTGCAGCCTGCGATGCTCACTGTGCTCAAGCACAGTTCCGCTTCTCTGCCGCAACTCACTTCCGCTCGCTACGCTTCTGTGAGGCGTTGAAGACGAGGGGAGCACCACACAAAACCCTGTTGCCAGGTGTTGCCAATCTGTTATAACCTTCCCTTGCGTGATCCCACTCACCTTGTGAAGGCCAGCCGTGTCCCCAGCCGCCCAATCGCTCGACCCGCAGCAACTGAAAACCTGGCTGCTCGCCGCCGGCAACAAGGACGCCACCGCGTTCCGCCAGCTATATAACTCCACCTCATCGAAACTGTTTGGCTTCGCGCTGCGTATATTGCATAAGCAAGAGCTCGCTGAAGAAGCCTTGCAAGAGGGGTTCGTCGCCATCTGGAACAACGCCGCCGCTTACCAGAGCCATCTGGCGGCGCCGATGACCTGGATGGCCACCATCGTGCGCAACAAGGCGTTCGATGTGCTGCGGCGCAGCGACGATACCGTGGAAATCGATGCCGAACAGTTTGATAGCGAAGTCATGAATGCACTCCGAGACCCCCAGGCCACGCCGATCGAGTCACTGCAGCTGAGCGGTGACGCCAAGGCGCTGGCGTTTTGCATGTCCGCCCTGGAAGGGCTGCACCGGCAGGTGGTCGCCCTGGCGTTCTATCACGACCTGTCGCATAGCGAAGTGGCGCAGCAGATGTCGCTGCCGATCGGCACCGTGAAGACCTGGATACGGCGCAGCCTGGAACGGCTGCGCACGTGCCTGGCGAAACGGGAGGCATCATGAATATCCGCGGCAATGACGTGCTGCGCCAGAAGCTGGCGTCCGAATACGTGCTGGGCACCCTGAAAGGGGGCGCGCGGCGGCGTTTCGAAGGCTGGCTGCACAACGACGCCGACTTGCGCAATATCACGGCCGAATGGCGCCAGCGCCTGGAACCGATGGCCGAATTCGCCACGCCCGTGGCGCCGCCCAAGCGCGTCTGGCAACAGATCGAGCAGCGCCTGCACCTGCGTCCGCAGGGCGGCAAGTCCTGGCTGCGCGATTCGCTGGCGTTCTGGCGTGGCCTGGGCATGGCGTCGAGCGCCATCGCCGCGCTGCTGGTGATCGTCGTGGCCACGCGCGTGATGGATGCGCCGCAGATCAGCTATGTAGCCAGCCTGACGGACGAGAAAGCGCAAACGGCCCTGCTGCTGACGGCCGACAGCCGCCATGGGGCGCTCGAGGTGCGCATGGTCGGCAACGCGCCCGTGCCGAGTGATAAGGATCTGGAACTGTGGGCCGTGCCGAAGAGCGGCAACCCACGTTCGCTCGGCTTGCTGGCAGACAAGGGCAACGTGAAACTGGCCCTGTCGCAGCGCGCCCTCGGCAGCGACGTGGCCTTGCTGGCCGTCACCCTGGAGCCGAAAGGCGGTTCGCCGGATCCGAACGGACCGACGGGACCAATCTTGTACAAGGGTAACTGGGTGAAAATCTAAGCTTATTTAGGATACAGAATCATCTGCGTGCAGCGGAACAGGGCAATCGTCTTGCCCGTTTCCTTGCTTTTCACCACGGCATCCCACACTTGCGTGTTGCGGCCCTTGTGCTCGACTTTCGCCGTGCAGGTGAGCGTGCCTTCGCGGGCCGTGCCCAGGTGGTTCGATTTCAACTCGATGGTCGTAAAATTGCTCGCGCCTTCGGGCAGGTTGACGATGCAGCCATAGCCGGAAGCCGTGTCGGCCAGGGTCACCACGCTGCCCGCGTGCAGATAGCCGTTCGGCGCCAGCAAGTGCGGCAGCACGGGCAATTCCGCCGTCAGCTGGCCATCGCCCACTGCCGTGATGACGATGCCCAGATGGCCGGGCAGGCGGCCGGTGCCGCGTTCATTCAACATTGCTACGGTGATGTCGGGATTGCTCATGCTGGTCCTTGTGCGGGTGAATCCGGACAGCGGATCTGCCGGAAAATACTATGATGATAGCAACTTTCCCCGCATCGGTTTGGCAACCGCCTATTTCCGGCCACGCCGCCGTTTCCACCACACCAAACTGCCCGTCAGCAAGAACAGCAGCGGCATCAAACCGAAGACGGTAATGAAGGCGCGCCCGGCCACGCCGAACGCCTGGCCCGAATGCAGGGGGAATTGCCAGCCGAGGAAAACATCGCCGGCCGGCGCCCGCAAGGGATCGCGTATGCGCAGGGGCAAGCCGCTGCGCGCGTCCAGGGTGATGCGCGTGGCGCCGTCGCCGTGGGCGATTTCGCCGGGCTGGCGCACGCGCACGTCATACGGCTGGTCCTTTTTCGCCGGCAGCACGATGCGCGACACGCGCGCCTGCGGATACAGCAGCTGCGCGGCGGCCATGGCCTGGCCCGCATCGAGCACGGCGCCGTCCTGCGCCACATTCTTCAATTTTGCCGTATCCGGCACCGTCGACACCATATCCACCAGCGGCACGATCAATTGCGGCAAATTGAAATAGATGCCGGAAAAGGCGAGCACAGCCAGCACGGGCGCGGCAAAGAAACCGGCCGCCTTGTGAAACGTATAATGAAAACGGGGCCAGGAACCGCCATGCGACACCGTCAGCGCGCGCTTGATCGCCGTCCACTGCAGGCGCGGCCACCACAGATAGATGCCGGTGAGCGCCATCAGCAGCAGCATCACGCCGGAAATCCCCGTGACCGTCTTGCCCGCGTCGCCCGACAGCAGATAGCGGTGCAAATGAAACATGCCCGACATCAACAGCGGGCGCGTGAGGCCGAAACGGCCCCAGTCGCGCTCGCCTTTCACTTGCAGGGTGTAGGGGTCGACCATCACCTGGCGCACGATGGCCTGGCTGAATGGCGACGGCTTGCCGGCCTGGCGGTACGAGGCCACGTACACGTCGCGCGCATCGGCGGGCGGATTGAGCTGGCTCGGCTTGCCGTAGGCGGGGTCGGCCGCGAGTGCGTCCACCACCGCTTGCAGCGTGCGCGGCGTCACCTGGAACACCTGGCCGGGCGCGGGCGTGCTCGCCTGCAACAAATTAGGATTCAGATACGCATCGAGTTCCGGCATCCAGGCGATGGCGGACCCCGTCAAGCCCAGCAGGACGAACAGGGCGCCGAACCACAGGCCCGCATACAGGTGCAGCTTGGCTAACAGCCATGGGATCGGGCGCTTGGACATGAAGGGGGGACTCTGGGAATTTTGGGCTGCGAAACGATAGCATGAAAGCCCTGCAGTGAAAATCACGTGCGGCAAGAAAGGGAAGAACCATACAACACGCTCATCAGAACGCGCGAATTGGAGGAAACCGAGCGTTTCGGCACCATCAGCGAGCGCATCGGCATCGCGGAGGAATGTTGCAAGGCATACACTTTCCCCTATACTTCATCGAAAGGAAAACCATGACCACTGCCCGCCACTTCGCCGCCACCTTGGGCCTCGCTCTGCACCTGGGCGCCCACGCGGCCGATTTCACGGTATCGAGCACCGACATCGCCCCTGGCCAGACCCTGGCACCTGCGCAAGTGTTCCAGGGCTTCGGCTGCACGGGCGGCAACCTGGCGCCGCAGCTGTCGTGGCACGGCGCGCCGGCCGGCACCAAAAGCTACGCCGTCACCCTGTACGACCCGGACGCGCCCACGGGCAGCGGCTGGTGGCACTGGAGCGTATTCAATCTGCCCGTCAGCACCACTTCCTTGCCGGGCGGCGCCACGGCCGGCACCCTGCCAGCGGGCGCCATCCAAGGACGCAACGATTTCGGCGACAGCGCCTACGGCGGCGCCTGCCCACCGCCCGGCGACAAGGCGCACCGCTATCAGATCACGGTCTGGGCCTTGGGCGTGGACAAGCTGCCCCTGGATCAACAGGCCAGCGGCGCCATGCTCGGCTACATGCTCAACGCCAACGCGCTGGGCAAGGCACAGCTGACGGGACTGTATGGCAGATGAGATTGGCACGGTGGCCCTGAGCGAACTGCGCATCGCCCACGGCACCATCGAGGCGCGCCGCGCGCAAACCCTGCGCCGCGTACCCGTCTTCCAGAGCGCCCTGTGCCGCGTGCGGCAGGGAGTAAAACTGCTGGAATGGGGCGCTCGCCAGGCGCGCGCCGGGACGCACGACGTGGTGCTGATGCCGGCGGGCCAGGAATTGGGCGTGGCCAACCTGCCCGGCGCGCAAGGCTACCGGGCCGAAGTACTGAGTTTTTCGCCAGCCCTGATCGCCCGTTTCCGCGCGCGCCATGGCAGCCTCGTCGATGGCCAACTGCGCCAGGCGGCCACGGCCAGCTTGTGCGTGCCGCTCGATGACCACGCGGCGCTGGCCTGGGACCAGCTGATGGCCAGCCTGGCTGCCGGTAGCCCGCCCGCGCTGCTGGCGCACCAGGCCGAAGGCTTGCTGCTGGCCCTGGCCCTGGGCGGCCACTGCGGCCCCTTGCTGCTGGACCGCCGCGACCCGCTGGCCGCGCGCGTGCAGCAAGTGCTGCTGCTGGACCCGGCCGCCGACTGGAGCGTGGCCAAGGTCGCCAGCCAGCTGCACCTGGGCGCGTCCACGCTGCGCCGCCAGCTGGCCCTGGAACAACGTCACTTCCGCGCCATCCTGGAAGACGTGCGCCTGGGCCTGGCCTTGCAAGAATTGCAATCTGGCATCTTACCCATTGGCGACATCGCCGCCGCCTGCGGCTACGCCTCGCCCTCGCGCTTCGCGGCCCGTTTTCGCCAGCATTACGGCCTGTCGCCGCGCGACTTGCGCGCCACCCTGTAAGCTGCTCCGGCGCAAATGACGCAACAAGCGCTGACAGCGGGGCGATTTTCTTGCTACTATGCGCCCATGTCTTCCCGCCAGCCCACCCGCAAGCCTTACGGCGAGCCTGCCCATCACGGTGCCGCCGCCCTCGCGCGCACGCCGTGGCGGCTGTGCGTGGCGCTGTTCAGTGCGCTGGCCCTCGTGTTCCTGCTGTCGACGGCCGCGTCGCACCTGCACAAGACGACCCTCGACGCGGAAGAGTGCGCGCTGTGCGCCACCGTCATCGACAAGGTGGCCGATATCGCCGTGCCGCCGGCCGTCACCGAGCCGCCCGCCCAGTTATTGCCGTACCGCTTGCTGGCCATCGCGCCCGCCACCCTGGCGCCCGCCGCCGCCCTCATCTTGCCGCCCGTGCGCGGCCCGCCTGCCGCCTCGTTGTAGTTCCCACGCTGTTTTTATCCTTTTTTCAGGCTGCACCGCCGCGCCCTCATGCGCGCCGGGCCGCCTGGCGTAGACTATTTTCGAGGTTCACCATGCAACACACACCACGCCTGAGCGCGCTGTCGCTCGCCCTTGCCAGCCTGTTCAGCTTTTCCGCCCATGCCGCCGAGCCCGCGGATGCCAGCCCGGCAGCGTCCGGCGCCGATGCTGCCCCGCAAGAGATGCAAAAAGTGGAAGTCACGTCCGCCCATTTGAAAAGCGCGCGCATCGAGCTGTCGCCGAAAGTCGGCACCACCATCTACAGCATCGACAGCCACATGGTCGACATGCTGGGCCAGGGCGACAACACGCCGTTCAATGAAGTGCTGCTGCGCCTGCCGGGCGTATCGCAGGATTCGAAGGGTTCCGGCGCCCTGCACGTGCGCGACGACCATGCCAACGTGCAATACCGCATCAATGGCGTGCAATTGCCGGAAAGCATCAGCGGCTTTGGCCAGTCGATCGACACGCGCCTGATCGACAAGACGGATTTCATGACGGGCGCCTTGCCGGCCCAGTTCGGCCTGCGCACGGCCGGCATCGTCGACATCGAAACGAAGGAGGGCGGCATGACGCCGGGCGGGCGCATCGGCATCATGGTCGGCAGCCACGACCATGTGGAGCCGAGTGCCGAATTTTTCGGCAGCGTGGGCAAGTTCAATTACTACCTGTCCGGCAGCTACCTGGGCAATTCGCTGGGCGTGGAAAACCCGCAGGACACGCGCAGCGCCCTGCACGACAAGACGCGCCAGAACAAATCGTTCGGCAGCCTGTCGTATTTCCTTGATGACAACACGCGCCTGGGCGCCATGTTCGGCACGTATAACGGCCGCTTCCAGATCCCGAACAATCCGGACCAGGCGCCAGGCTTCTCGCTGGCCGGTCACAGCGATGCGCAGGCGGGCACGTCCACCTTGCCGTCGTCGCAGCTGAATGAAAACCAGCGCGAAGTGAACCGCTTCCTCGTGCTGTCGCTGCAAAAGAGCCTGGGCGACGTCAATTACCAGGTCTCCGCCTTCCACCAGTATTCGGAGCTGCACTTCACGCCGGATGCCATCGGCGACCTGATCTACAACGGCGTGGCGTCGGATTCGCGCCGCGCGAACAGCGCCTCGGGCGCCCAGTTCGATATCAGCTACAAGTTGCACCAGGACCACACCGTGCGCGCCGGCCTGGCCTACACGCGCCAGAAGACGACGAGCGACAACACGGTGGCCGTCTTCCCGGCGCTGGACGGTGCGCAAAGCGCCACCACGCCGGTTTCCATCGTCGACAACAGCGGCAAGACGGGCACCCTGGCCAGTTTCTACCTGCAGGATGAATGGCATATCAGCAAACCCTTGACCCTGAACTATGGCGCCCGTTTCGACAAGGTCTCGGCCTACACGAACGAGCAGCAATGGAGCCCGCGCGTGAACCTGGCGTACCAGCTGGCGCCGGGCACGGCCCTGCACGCGGGCTATTCGCGCTACTTCACGCCGCCGCCGCAGGAACTGGCGGCGCAAGGCAGCATCGACCTGTATGCGAACACGACGAATGCGCCGGAAATCGGCCAGTCGGACAACGTCAAGGCCGAGCGCACGCATTATTACGACGTCGGCATCAGCCACCAGGTGAGTCCGAAGCTGACCGTGACGGCCGATGTGTACTATAAAAAGATCAGCAACCTGCTCGACGAAGGCCAGTTCGGCCAGGCATTGATCTTGACGCCGTTCAACTATGCGGATGGCTACGCCAAGGGCCTGGAATTGTCGGCCATCTACAGCGAGAAAAACTGGGGCCTGTTCCTCAACGCCAGCACGCAAAAGGCGCAGGGCCGCAACATCAATTCGGGCCAAGCCCTGTTTGGCGCCGATGAGTTGAACTACATCAGCCGCCACTATGTCTATCTCGATCATGACCAGAAATACACGCTGTCCGGTGGCGGCCATTATCACTTCGGCGATTCGCAAGTGAGCGCTGACTTCCTCTACGGCAGCGGCCTGCGCATGACGCCGGATGGCGGCGCGCCGAATTCAGGCCATTTGCCGAGTTACTTCACCGTCAACACGGCGCTCACGCACACGTGGAAAAATACGCCGGTCGGCAAGGTGGAAGGACGTTTGGCCCTGATCAACCTGTTCGACAAGTCCTACCTGCTGCGCGACGGTTCCGGCGTGGGCGTGGGAGCGCCGCAGTACGGCGCCCGCCGCAGCATCTATGCGGGTTTATCGACGAGTTTTTAAGAGTTACGCGCGAAGACAGCGGCAGGGAGCAACGCCTGCCGCTGTCGGTTGCCGTACCGTGTCATGCCTTATCCCCAGGCGATGGCCGCCTGGCCGTGCGCTTGCAAATACGCATTCGCCAGGCTGAACGGCTTGCTGCCAAAGAAACCTTTATTCGCCGACAAGGGAGATGGATGGGGCGCCGTCAGCACCAGGTGCTTGCCGGGGTCGATCAGGGGCCGCTTGGCTTGCGCATAGCCACCCCACAGGATGAAGACGAGATTGCTGCGCTCGGCGGACAGGTGACGGATGGCGCTGTCCGTCAGCTTTTCCCAGCCCTTGCCCGCATGCGTACCGGCCGCCCCCGCGCGCACCGTCAACACGCTGTTGAGCAGAAACACGCCTTGCCGCGCCCAGTCGGACAGATCCGTGCGCGTGCGCCCGATCCCCACATCGGTGGACAGCTCCTTGAAGATGTTCTGCAAGCTCGGTTGCGCGGGATGGCCGTCCGGCACGGAAAAGCACAAGCCCATGGCCGCGCCGGGCGTGTGGTACGGGTCTTGCCCCAGGATCACGACTTTCACCTGCTCGAACGGCGTCAGGTCGAAGGCCCGGAAGATGGTTTTGCCGGGCGGACAGCACGGCCCCGCCGCATATTCCGCCTTCACGAAGGCGGCCAGGCGTTCCCAGTAAGGTTCGGCGAAATCAGCCTCCAGCCGCGCCTTCCACGATGCGTCGATGCGTACGTCCATGCGCCACCTCATAGCTCATTTGCCAACAATACCTTTTCAGCATGCCAGTATAGGACGCTCGGCCGATGAGGCGCATACGATACGCACAGGCAAAAAAAACCGCCCGGCTCTGCAGCGGGCGGCTTTGATACAGCGCAAGGTGCTTAGAAATTCAGCGCCGATTCCACGCCGGCGCTGTGCGCCTGTTCATCCGCATGGTACGAGCTGCGCACCATGGCGCCCACGGCGGCGTGGGTGAAGCCCATTTTATACGCTTCTTCCTCGAACATTTTGAACACGTCCGGGTGCACGTAGCGGCGCACGGGCAAGTGGCTGTTCGATGGCGCCAGGTATTGGCCGATGGTCAGCATGTCGATGTCGTGCTCGCGCATGTCGCGCATGACTTGCAGGATTTCCTCGTCCGTCTCGCCCAGGCCCACCATGATGCCGGACTTGGTCTTCACGTCCGGGTACATGGCCTTGAAGTCTTTCAGCAGCTTCAGCGAGTGCATGTAGTCGGAACCGGGACGGGCTTCCTTGTACAGGCGCGGCGCCGTTTCCAGGTTGTGGTTCATGACGTCAGGCAAGCCATCCTTGAACAGGTTCAGGGCTTTTTCCAGGCGGCCGCGGAAGTCGGGCACCAGCACTTCGATGCGGGTGTTCGGCGACAGGGCGCGCGTTTGCTGGATGCACTCGACGAAATGGCCGGCGCCGCCGTCGCGCAAGTCATCGCGGTCGACGGAGGTGATGACGACGTAGTTCAGGCGCAGCTTGGCGATGGTTTTCGACAAGTTGGCCGGCTCTTCCTTGTCCAGCGGATCCGGGCGGCCATGGCCGACGTCGCAGAACGGGCAGCGGCGCGTGCACTTGTCGCCCATGATCATGAAGGTGGCCGTGCCCTTGCCAAAGCATTCGCCGATGTTCGGGCAGCTGGCTTCCTCGCACACCGTCACGAGTTTGTTTTCGCGCAAGATGTCCTTGATTTCATAGAAGCGGGTCGATGCCGAAGCGGCCTTGACGCGGATCCAGTCCGGCTTTTTCAGGCGCTCGACTTGCTCGATCGGAATGATCTTGATCGGGATGCGCGAAGTCTTGCTGGCGCCTTTTTGCTTTTCGCTCGGGTTGTAGGCGGCGGGAGCGGCGGGGGCGGTGCTGGAAATGGTCTCAGAAGTCATGGCTGCAAGCCCTTGAGGGGCATGTTGGTTTGTTTGCTCAGGCATCCGCTGCCTGAGGCGCGCCTGCGGCGCTGTTTACTTCGCTTACATCGAGTAATACGGTCAATTCGTGGGCCAGGGCTCGCTGCACGTCGGCCAGCGGCGCCAACACGCCCATGCTGCGCATGTCCACCGTCTTCAGGCCGGAATAGCCGCAAGGGTTAATCCAGGAAAACGGTGCCAGGTCCATCGCCACGTTGAGCGACACGCCATGGTAGGTGCAGCCGTTGCCGCGCACTTTCAAGCCCAGCGCGGCGATCTTCGCACCCTTATCTGGTCCGCCGGCAATATAGATGCCAGGCGCGCCATCGATGCGCTCGCCAGCGAGATTATACGCCGCCAGCACGTTGATGATGGCTTGCTCGATTTTATGCACGAACTGGCGCGCATACAGCTTGCCGCCCGGCTTGTTGCGGCGCAAGTCCATCAGCAGGTAAATCACCACCTGGCCAGGGCCGTGGAACGTCACTTCGCCGCCACGGTCCGTCTGCACCACGGGCACATTCTCCGCGCCGGCCAGCAGGTGGCCGCGGTCGGCCGCCAGGCCCAGGGTGAATACGGGCGGATGCTCGACGATCCACAGTTCGTCGCGCGTGTCCGTCGTGCGCGCGTCGGTAAAGGCGCGCATGGCGGCAAAGGTCGGCTCGTAATCGACGCGGCCCAGCTCGCGGATCAGCGCCGTTTCGGTTCGGGTGGTGGTCATGACGGATTCTGTAATCAGCTGCCGGCGCCCTGCGGACGCTGCGGCGAAGCCGTGATTATAAGCCAGGCCGCCGTTTCATTCCGGGGCAGACTCTGGCAACAGCAGCAATCTGCCCAATTTTTGTGCAGCATGGCGTATCTGGGGTCCATTCAAGGCCGTGTAGCCGAGCAGCACGGCTGGCGCCAATTGTGCGCTGTGACAAAAATCACCGAGCGGCTGCAGCGCCAGCCCTTCGTGCGCGGCGCGCGCGCAAAACGCCCGCTCGTCGCTGCCCGGCGGCAACCACAGCACGCAATGAAAACCCGCTTGCTGGCCGGAAATAGCGTAGCGCCCGGGGGCAATCTGCTCGAGGCAGGCCAACAGCAGGTCGCGCCGCTCCTTGTAGGCCAGCCGCGCCTGGCGCAAATGGCGCACGAAAGCGCCATCCTCCATCCAGGCGGACAGCGCCAGCTGCTCCGTCACGCCCACGGACCTGCCCGTCAACTGCAGGGTGCGCAGCAACTGCGGCCGCAAGGCGGGCGGCAGCACCATGAAGCCCACGCGCAGGCCGGCAAACAGGGTCTTGTTAAAACTACCACAGTAAATCACGCGCTGGTACTGGTCCAGCGCCTTCAAGGCTGCCAGCGGCGCGCTCTGGTAATTGAATTCGCTGTCGTAATCGTCTTCCAGCACCCACGCGCCGTGGTCGTTCGCCCATTCCAGCAAGGCCAGGCGGCGCGTGACGGACATGGTCACGCCCAGCGGCGACTGGTGCGCCGGCGTCACGTAGGCGAGGCGGGCATCCGCGTGCGCGGCCAGGGCGGCGCCATCGATGCCCTCGGCGTCGACGGCTATGTCCACCGGCACGGCGCCCGCGAGGGCGAACAGGGCGCGCGCGGCCGGATAGCCCGGTTCTTCCAGGCACACCTTGTCGCCCTCGCGCACGATGCTGCGCGCCAGCAAGTCGATCGCGTGGCGGATGCCGGTCGTGACAAGGATGTCTTGCGGGTCGCAGCGCACGCCGCGGTACTTGGCGAGGAAATCGGCGATCTGCTGGCGCAGTTCGGGCAAGCCGGCGGGATCGGCGCTGCACAGCTGCTCCGGCGTGGCGGCGGCCAGCGCCCGCGTGGCGCACTTGGACCAGGCGGCCATGGGAAACAGGCTGGCGTCGGCGCGCCGCGCCACGAAGGGCAAGCCGTCGCGCACGCCCGTATCCGAGGCAGGCGCGGGCGCCACGGCCAGCGGGGCGGGAACGGCGTCGCCCAGGCCTGCCATCAGGAAGCGCTCCGGCACGACGGCGCACACGCGCGTGCCGGAACCGGGCACGCGCGTCACGTATGCTTCCGCGTGCAGGCGGTCGAACACGGTTTCGATGGTGCCGCGTGACAACTCCCACCGTTCCGCCAGGGTGCGGCTGGATGGCAAACGGCTGCCCGCCGGCAGCATCTTCGTCAGGATGGCCGAGCGCAGCGCTTCATACGCGCCATCCTGCTTGTTGACGCCCGCCTTGTCGAGCCAGCTGGTGGGGCGAGGCAAGTCCAGGGCGTGCGGTGATTTTCCTCGCGGCATAATAATCGTCCAAGTGGTCCAATGAATTTTCTGATGACTGGCACTTCGCATTACACCACAAACATTCTACTCTCACCGTTCCGGTGCGCCAGCGGGGCGCACGCTTGCCTGGATCGTGTAAAACAATGCAGAAACAAATCGCTTTATGGGCCTGGGGCGGCATCGTGCTGCTGCTGGTCTGCCTGTCGCGCATCAGCATCGACATCTATCTGCCTTCGCTGCCGGCCATGGCCGATGCCCTGCATGCCAGCGATGCGCAGCTGCAACTGACCCTGAGCCTGTTCATGGCCGGCTCGGCCGCCTCGATGCTCGCGTGCGGGCCGCTGGCCGACCGCTACGGACGCCGCCCCGTGCTGCTGGCCGGCACGGGCATTTTTGTACTCGCCAGCATCGTCTGCACCGTGACTTCCGACGTGCACGTGCTGATCGCCGCGCGCGTGCTGCAGGCGTTCGGCGGCTGCAGCGGCACCATCATCGGCCGGGTGATGGTGCGCGACCGCTTCGATCCCGCCACGCAGGCGCGCATGCTGGGCAAAATATCGATGGTGATGGGTTTGTCGCCGATCCTGGCGCCGCTGGCCGGCAGCGTGCTCGATGCGGCGTTCGGCTGGCGCGCCGTGTTTGGCGTGCTGTGCCTGCTGGGAGCGCTGTCGCTGGGGCTGATCGCCGCCTGGGTGCCGGAAACCAGGCCGGCCAGCGTCGTGCCACAGGGCAATACCCTGGCGCTGTACCGCCGCCTGCTGGGCGACGCGTATTTCCTGCGCTATGCGCTGGCCATCGCTTGTGTATATTGCACGTATTTCCCGTTCATCGCGGAATCGTCCGTGCTGTTGCAAAGGGGCATGCATCTGTCGCCGCACGCGTATGCGCTGGTGTTCGCGCTGACGGTCAGCGGCTATATCGGGGGATCGAGCCTGTTTCGCGCGCTGGGACCGCGCCTGGGCGCCGATACCATGCTGGGCGTGGCGGTGCTGATCAATGTGGCGGGTGCGGCCAGCTTGTTGCTGGCCGGTACGTTGGCGCCGCGGCACGTGGCGTCGCTGGTGGCGCCCATGCTGCTGGTGATGGTGTCGGTGGGCATGGCCATCCCCGCCTGCCAGCTGGCCGTGCTGCAGCCGTACGGCGACCAGGCGGGCAGCGCCTCGGGCCTGTTCTTCTTCGTGCAAATGCTCATCACGGCCGCCTGCGGCGCCGTCATCGCCGCCATCACGGACGGCAGCGCACAACCGCTGCTGTGGGTGACGGCGGCGGCCAGCGCGGCCTTTGCCGCCGTCTGGCTGCTCACGAAGAGCCGGGCCAGCGTGGCGGCAGCCAGCCTTACATGACGATCTTGACCATCGGGTGGCCCGACAGCGCCATGTACAGGGCGTCGAGCTGCTCGCGGCTGATGGCGCGCACGGTGACGGTCAGGCCCGTGTAATTGCCCTTGCCCGATGGGCGCTCTTCCATGCGGCCTGCGTGGAAGGTCGGATCGTGGCTGATCACCAGTTCCAGCATGGTCGGCGCGAAGTCGACATGCGTCGGACCCATGATCTTGATGGGAAAGTCGCTCGGGTATTCGATCAGCGATTCGCTGGGAGGAATCGTCACTTCGGTGGGTGGGGTGGTTTGCATGGGAAATCCAATCAGTGCCGGTCAGAACAGACGGCGCGGCGCATGGCGCGCGGCGGCTGCAGAAAGGCGTATTGTAGCCAACTTTGGCGGCGCCTGCGCCCGCCGCCATGGCGCCAGGGGCGCGGAAAAAAAAAGCCAGCTTTGTAAGCTGGCGAAAACTATTTCGTTTGGACAAAATAGCCGGAAAATCGGTGCTGTCAGCCGCGCAGGCATTGCGCTGTGCTGCAATGACTCCACTGTAGACAAAACACCGCGGCTTGACCGCTGAAATGTGACGAACTGTCGGTTTGGCGGCTTGAACGTCGATAATCCATGACCGGACGGACAGGCAGCCAGCGCCAGCGGCCAGTTCAGCGCTCCGCTTCCTGCATCCGGCCATTACGGCCGGGGCCGCCGCGCTCATTGCCCCGGTCATTGTTCCGCTCACGTGGCGGCCCGCTGCGTTCGCCCCCGCGCGCCTCCTGTGCCGGACGCGCCACAGGCGCCGGCATCGGCGGCGGCGCGGGCCGCGGCTGGGCCACGGGCGGTGGCGCAGGCATGGCAGGCGGCGGCGCCGTCTGCAGCACTTCGCGGCGGCCGCCACGCTCCCAGCGGTTGCCGTCCGGGCGCTGCACCTCGGCAGGACGCTCGATGGCAGGACGCGGCTGCGGCCGCTCGGCGCGGGGCCGCTGTTCGCCACGCCAGCCGGGGTGCGCCACCGGGTCTTGCACGGGCGGCAAGGAAGGCGCTGCCGGCATCACGGGCTGGGCCGGTATCGGCGGCTGCGGCGGCTGTGCCGGCACGGGCGGCCGGTTCGGCTGCATGGGACGCGGCGCCAGGTGCGTCTGGCCATCGTCCGTCTGCAAGCGGCCAGGGCGGTTGCCCCAGTCGCGCCGGAAACCATCTTGCTGGCGCGGCGCATCGGCGGGACGCTGCCAGTTGCCCGCCGGCGCAGGCGGCGTGCTCAAGGGCATGCTTTGCAGCACGGGCGCCGGCATGATGGTGCGGTTGCGGCGTGGCACGTCCACCGTGCGCGCGCCGCCAAAACGCTCGCCCGGCAGCATCGTCATGCCTTCACGGCGTTCGCGCTCGCCCATCACGGAACGGCGCCCGTCGGCGACGCGGTTGAGGCGGCGTTCATACTCGGCACTGCTGCGGTAGCCAGGCACGTAGCGCTCGTGCGGCGACAGGGGAAACCAGCCCACGCCCGGCTGCTGGCCGTGGCCGGTCCCGTGATTGCCGCCGACCCAGCCCACCAGGGCCGGCGCCCAGGGCACGCGGCCGCGCTCGCGGCCCGGGGCCCAGCCCCAGCGCTGGCCCAGCAGCACCCAGCGGCCGTAATGCGAGGGCGCATAGCCCCACGGCGCATTGTCGACCCAGGTCCAGCCCCACGGCGCGATCCACGTCCAGCGCCCGTCGCTGTACGGCGCCCAGCCGGCCGGTACCGTGCTGGGCAGCCACAAGGGGCCGTATTCTGCGTTGTCCTGCCAGGCGCCATAGCGGTCCAGCTCTTCATAACCGGTCGTATCGTCCGTGACATAGCGCAAGGCCGGCGCGGCGGCGGGCAAGGCTTCGGGCCAGTTGTCGAAGGCGATTCTCTGCAAGGCGCCCGTGCGCAATTCTTCGTCCGTCAATTCGGCGCGCTTGCCTGCACGCAAGGTGACGCTGCCCGTCGCGCCATCCACGTCGGCCGCGCCTTCGAGCACGCTGACGATGCTGGTGCCGGGCTGGCGCCCCGCCTCGATGCGCACCCAGCCCGGCTGGGTCAGGATCACGCGGGCCTGGGCCGTGGTCAGCTCGAAGCCGCGCAGCGCGTCGGGATTGCGCACGCGCACGCTGACCGTGCCATATCCGAGGTGCAATTTGAAACTGTCGTCATCGAGCTCGCTCACTTCCAGCTCGGAATCACCATCGAGGCGCACGGCGGCCGCACCCACGCGCAATTCCGCCAGCGCGCCGCGCAGGGTAGTCAAGCGGTTATCCGTCGTGACGGGCCAGTTCAGCAGGGCATTTTGCGCCTCGCCCTCGCCGGCGCGCACCAGCACCTGCCCTTCGACGGTGGAAATGCGCCCCACGCGGGCGGGCGGGTCTTGCGCCAGGGCCAGGGAGCACGCCGACGACAGCAGCACGGCGCACACGGTGTTCAAGAAGGGGGAAGACAGGGTCGGACGCATGGCAGCGCTCCAGGCAGGACGGACTGAGATGAAAGGTAGACAACACCCCGATTACAGTCCTATCGGGCGGGCATCGCAAGCGGGCTTACAAATGTTTGCATCTTGATCTGGCTCAGGACGCCGTCTGGCCGCCGCGCTTGACGAAGAACAGGGCCGCGCCGACGGCCATCAGCAAGCCGCCAAAGAAGCGGTTCTGCTTTTTCACGGCGCGCGCGTCGCGGAAGAAGCGCTGCATCGAGGACGCTAAAAAAGCATAGCTGTGCATGACGATCTGGTCGATCGTGCACATGGTGACGGCCAGGATCAGCAATTGCGGCAGCAGCGGAGACGTGGGGCTGATGAATTGCGGCAACACCGCCACCATGAAGATGATGCCCTTCGGATTCGTCACGTTGGTCAGGAAACCCGTCAGCACGCGCCGGCGCATGGACGGCACCACGGCGTCCGCATGCAGGTCGCCCGTCACGGCCACCTTGGCGCGCCATTGCGACAGGCCCAGGTAGATCAGGTACAAGGCGCCCACCGTCTTGACGATATTGAAGGCCACTTCGGAAGCGAGCAGCAAGGAACCGACGCCGGCGCCCGCGATGCCCAGCACCACCAGCAGGCCCAGCTGCAGGCCGAGAATCGTGGCGCTGGCCTTTTTCACCCCGTAGGACAGGCCGTGCGACATCGACAGCACGGCGCCCGAGCCGGGCGAGACGGCGATGATGGAGGCGGCGATGACAAAGGTGATCCAGGTGGCAAAGGGCATGCGGTTTCCAAAAATGGTGATGAGAGGCAATTTTAACCCGGCCCGTGCGGCCTTGCCGGCCCCGCCTGAGGTAAGATCGCGGTCACGCCTTCGCCACATCGTTCCTTGCCGTACAACCAAGAATAACATCATGAAAAACAACACTTTCCTCGCTCCACAATTTCCTGCCACCACCGTGGGAGCGCGCTGAGATGGCCGGCTCCAGCCTGCTGGCCCTGCTCGACGACATCGCCAGCATCCTCGACGACGTTTCCCTGATGACCAAGGTGGCCGCCAAGAAGACGGCCGGCGTGCTCGGTGACGACCTGGCCCTGAACGCGCAGCAAGTGGCCGGCGTGCGCGCCGAGCGCGAACTGCCCGTCGTGTGGGCCGTCGCTGTCGGTTCGCTGAAGAACAAGGCCATCCTCGTGCCCGCCGCGCTGGCCATCAGCGCGTTTGCCCCATGGGCCATCACGCCGCTGCTGATGGTGGGCGGCGCCTACCTATGCTTCGAGGGCTTCGAAAAGATCGCGCACAAATACCTGCACCCGGACGACAGCCACAAGGCCGAGCTGGCGCAGGCGCTGCGCGACCCGCAGGTCGATCTGGTGGCGCTGGAAAAGGACAAGATCAAGGGCGCCATCCGCACCGATTTCATTTTGTCGGCGGAAATCATCGTCATCGCGCTGGGCACGGTGGCCACGGCCACCTTCGCCGAGCAGGTGGCCGTCGTCGTCGGCATCGCCCTCATCATGACGGTGGGCGTGTACGGCCTGGTGGCCGGCATCGTCAAGCTCGACGACGCGGGCTTCTACCTGGCGGCGCGCAAGGGCGCGGGCGCGCTGATGGACGGCGTGCGCGGCTTTGGCCGCATGCTCGTCTCGGCGGCGCCGAAACTGATGAAGTTTCTCTCCGTGGTGGGCACCCTGGCCATGTTCATGGTGGGCGGCGGCATTTTGACGCACGGCTGGCCGTGGGCCAGCGGCATGCTGCACCACGTCGAGGAAGCCGTCGGCGGCGTGGCCGGCATCGGCCCCGTGCTGGCCGCCGTCACGCCCAGCCTGATCAACGCGGTGGCCGGCCTCATCGCCGGCGGCCTGGTGCTGGCCGGCGTCACGGCCGTGTCGGCTTTGTTGCGCATGATCAAGCCAAGCAAATAAGCTTTCTGGTCTGATGGAGCGGCAGGCGCATCCGTGCCTGCCGCCCCGGCCATGCCGGCGGCGCCCGCTGCCCATGGAGACCCTATGCATGCTTCCCCCGCCCCACGCCCCAGCAGCGCCTTTATCGGCGCCTCCTGGGCGGCATTGCTGATCGGCATCGTCACCTATCTGTCCGGCTTGTGGAACGCCACGATGGCGCTCAACGAGAAGGGCTATTACTTCACCATCCTCATGTATGGCCTGTTCGCCGCCATCTCGCTGCAGAAATCCGTGCGCGACCGCAGCGAAGGCATCGCCGTGACGGGCATCTATTTCGGCCTGTGCTGGATTTCCGTCCTGCTGGCCTTGCTGTTATTGACCGTGGGCCTGTGGAACGCCACCCTGCAAAACAGCGAAAAAGGGTTTTATGCCATGGCGTTCCTGCTCAGCCTGTTTGCTGCCGTGGCCGTGCAAAAGAATGTGCGCGACGTGGCGCGCGCCTCGGCCAGCACACCCGCCGAGCTGCCGGGAACTTAAACACCAGCGGCGCGTCTATTCCTGTATCCATGTCGGGAGAGGATGATGGGCGACCAGCAGAAACGTTTGCAGATGGCGCTGGAGGCGGCGCACATGGCGATCTGGGATTCGCGCATCGTCGCTGGCCAGGTCATCGACGGCACGGTCAGCTGGTCGGCCAAGGGCGCCACCTTGCTGGGCCTGGAAGAACGCGCGCTGACGCAGCCATTCCGCAGCTTTCTCGACTGCGTGCACGCCGGCGACCGCGACAAGGTGGTCAACGTGCTGCAGGACGGCGTGCGCCGGCGCGGCGGCTACGCCTTGCAATACCGCGTCGTCTGGCCCGACGGCAGCGAACACTGGCTGGCGGCCAAGGCGCACATCTTCCTGGATGCCGGCGGCCGGCCCGACCGTACCCTGGGCATCATCTGGGATATCACCGAGCACATGGCGCGCGAACTCATGATCGCCGAGCGCAAGGAACTGGCCGAAGTGACGCTCAGCTCCATCGGCGACGGCGTCATCACCACCGATCCGCAGGGCAAGACGCGTTACCTGAACCGGGTGGCCGAGCAGTTGACGGGCTGGAGCAACGAGCTGGCGCAGGGCCTGGACATCGGCCTGACCATGCCGCTGGCCGATGAACGCACGGGCGACGCACGCGAGCACGTGGCCATGCGCTGCCTGCAACAGCGCCAGGCCATCGGCATTTCGCCCCGCTCGCAACTGGTCACGCGCGACGGGCGGCGCATCGCCGTCGAGGAATCGGCCGCGCCCATCTGGTCGCGCGACGGCCACATCCTCGGCGCCGTGGTCGTGTTCCGCGACGTCAGCCACGAGCGCAAGCTGAGCCAGGAACTGTCGTGGCAAGCCACGCACGATACCCTGACGGGCCTGATCAACCGGCGCGAATTCGAGCACCTGGTGGCCGGTGCCCTGCGCACGGCCAAGCAGGATGGCCACGCGCATGCGCTGCTGTACCTGGACCTGGACCAGTTCAAGGTCATCAACGACACCTGCGGCCACGGCGCCGGCGACGTGCTGCTGCAGCTGCTGGCCAAGATGCTGCAGGGGCGGATGCGCGACAGCGACATCCTGGCGCGCCTGGGCGGCGACGAGCTGGGCGTGCTGCTGCCGCACTGTCCGCTCGAACATGCGCGCCTGATCGGCGAACAGCTGCGCCAGTCCGTGCGCGATTTCCGTTTCGCCTGGGACGAACGCAGCTTCGAGCTGGGCGTGAGCATCGGCATCGTGGAAATCAGCCAGGACAGCAAGTCCATGAGCGAGCTGCTGAGCGCGGCCGACCAGGCTTGCTACCTGGCCAAGGAGCAGGGCCGCAACCGTATCCATATCTATCAGGAGTCCGATGTCATGCTGGCGCAGCGGCATGGCGAAATGCTGTGGATCTCCCGCCTGAACGAAGCGTTCGCCCACGACTATTTCCGCCTGTACGCCATGCCCATCGTGCACCTGCACGACAGCCCGGAACACCACGACGAAGTGCTGATCCGCATCCGCAACAGCAAGGGCGACCTGATCTTGCCGGGCGCTTTCATCCCGGCCGCCGAACGCTACGACATGATGCTGTCCATCGACCGCTGGGTCATCCGCGCCGTCTGCGCGCATATCCAGAGCGTGCGCGACAGCCTGCCGCCGTTGGCCGCGCTGGCGGAAAGCCGGCGCCGCGCACCGGCCCTGTATTCCGTCAACCTGTCGGGCATGTCGCTGGCCGATGCCGGCTTGCACGACTACATCACCGAGCAATTCGTGGCATTCGCGATTGCGCCCGAGCAAATCTGCTTTGAAATCACGGAAACGGCCGTCATCGCCAACCTGCCCAAGGCGCAAGTGTTCATGCGCCAGCTCAAGGCCCTGGGCTGCCGCTTCTCGCTCGATGACTTCGGCAGCGGCTTTTCCTCGTTCGGCTACCTGAAAGCCCTGCCCGTCGACTATTTGAAGATCGACGGCGTCTTCGTGCGCGACATCGCCACCAATGCCATCAACCGCGCCATGGTCAAGGCCATCAATGAAGTGGGCCACGTGATGGGCCTGGAAACGGTGGCCGAATACGTGGAAGACGCAGCCACCCTGGCCGTCATCCGCGAACTGGGCATCGACTATGCGCAAGGCTACGCCGTGGGCAGCCTGCGCCCCCTGACGGCGGGTATCGATTAGCCGCTGCCGACAACCAGTGCCTTTAAAACAATGCCGCATTGCTATCGCTAAATGCGTGCAAGCACGACCAATCTTGAGGATTTTGATCTACATCAATAAATTTGCGCAGGCGACTCCTTACACTGATCTCCATTCTTGCAATCGTGCAAGTCTTACTCACCAATTGCCTATTTAACTGATCAGGAAGCCGCGACCATGCGACAAAATTTGCCAGTGACTAACCGTGAAGTCCTCGTCTTGGACGATCAGGCCATCGTGTCGAAAACGGATATGAACGGCAATATCGTGTATGTGAACCCCTACTTCAGTCAGGTCAGCGGCTTCAGCGAGGCCGAGCTGCTCGGTTCGCCCCAGAACATCGTGCGCCACCCGGACATGCCGGCCGAAGCGTTCGCCGACCTGTGGACCTCGATCCAGGCCGGCACGCCGTGGACGGGCCTGGTCAAGAACCGCTGCAAGAATGGCGATTTCTACTGGGTGCGCGCGAACGTCACCCCCATCCGCGAAGCGGGCAAGACCATCGGTTACATGTCCGTGCGCGTCAAGGCGGACAAGGACCAGGTCAAGGCCGCCGAAGAAGCCTACGCGGCCATCCGCAACAAGGAAGGCGGCAACATCGTCATCAAGAACGGGCAGATCGTGCGCCCGGGCCTGGCGCACCTGCTGCACAGCCTGACGCACATGTCGCTCAACCTGCGCATCTGGGCCGCCACCTCCATCGTCAACTGCCTGCAATTGCTGGTGTGCGTCATCAGCCTGTTCGCCAGCGGCGGCCAGATCACCAATTACGCCATCTTCGGCGCCACCCTGTTCGGTTTCCTGATCAACGTTTTCCTCTGGTACACCTTGCGCATGTCCGTGCTCAAGCCGCTGGGCAAGGCCCTGAACGGCGCGCGGGCCATTGCCGCCGGCGACCTGTCGGGCAGTTTTGAAACGGAGAGCACGGATGAAGTGGGACAACTGCTGCGCGCGCTGCAACAGATGAACAGCAACCTGATCGCCACCATCCGCGACGTGCGCATCAACGTGGAAACCATGGCCGTGGCCACCAAGCAAATCGCCGTCGGCAATATGGACTTGTCGGGCCGCACGGAATCGCAGGCGGCCAGCCTGGAAGAGACGGCCTCGAGCATCGAGGAATTCTCGTCGACGGTGAAACAGAACGCGGACAACTCGGTGCAGGCGAACGAGCTGGCCGTGGCCGCCTCGAAAGTGGCCGTGCAGGGCGGCGAGATCGTTTCCGAAGTGATCACCACCATGGACGAGATCAACACCTCGTCGAAGAAAATCGTCGACATCATCGGCTTGATCGAAGGCATCGCCTTCCAGACCAACATCCTGGCCTTGAACGCGGCCGTGGAAGCGGCCCGCGCCGGCGAGCAGGGCAGGGGCTTCGCCGTGGTGGCGGGCGAAGTGCGCAACCTGGCGCAGCGCTCGTCCGTGGCAGCCAAGGATATCAAGCAACTCATTGAAATTTCCGTCGGCAAGGTGGGCGCCGGCATGCTGCAGGTGAACCGCGCCGGCGCCACCATGGAACAGGTGGTCAGCTCCGTCAAGCAGGTGACGGCCATCATGCAGGAAATTTCCATCGCCTCGCGCGAACAGAGCATCGGCGTCGACCAGGTCAACCAGGCCATCGCCCACATGGACCAGGTGACGCAGCAGAACGCGGCCCTGGTGGAAGAAGCCGCCGCGGCCGCCACGCGCCTGGCGGAAGAAGCGGCCAGCCTGTCGCAAGCCGTGAGCCTGTTCAATTTCGGCAAGATGCCGCCACCGCGCCGCGTCGCCATGCCTGGCGGCAAGTCTGGCGCCGCAAACGCCGGCAAACCCGCCATGAAACGCCTGGCCGCCTAAACCTTTCAAGACTTTACACACATCATGCCTACACTACTCAGCAGTGCTTCCGCCGACCTGGACGCCGTCGTCGAATTCGACCCGGTCATCATCGGCAAGATGAGCCAGTCCGGCCCGCGCTACACGTCTTACCCGACCGCCGACCGTTTCAATGCGGAATTTGGCTACGGCAACTTCCTCGAAGCGCTGGCCGCCCTGCGCATGCGCGGCGGCCGCCGTCCCCTGTCGCTGTACGTGCACGTGCCGTTCTGCGACACCCTGTGCTACTACTGCGCCTGCAACAAGATCATCACGAAAGACCGCAGCAAGGCGGCCACCTACCTCAGCTATTTAAAGCAGGAAATCGCCATGCAGGGCAAGCTGTTTGCCGGCATGAACCAGATCGAGCAATTACACTTCGGCGGCGGTACGCCCACTTACCTGAGCGAAAAGCAGATGGATGAGCTGATGGCGCATTTGCGCCAGCATTTCGAGTTTGCTTCCGATGAAGACGGCGAATATTCGATCGAAATCGACCCGCGCACCGTGTCGCGCGAACGCGTGTTTTCGCTGCGCGCGCAAGGTTTTAACCGCATCAGCCTGGGCGTGCAGGATTTCGACGCCGACGTGCAAAAAGCCGTCAACCGCATCCAGCCGGAAGCGGAAACGGTGGCCATCATGCAGGCGGCGCGCGACGCCGGTTTCCGCTCGATCAGCATCGACCTGATCTACGGCTTGCCGAAGCAAAACCTGGACACCATGACGGAAACCCTGCGCAAGGTGATCAACGCCAGCCCCGACCGCATCGCCCTGTACCACTACGCGCACATGCCGCACCTGTTCAAGCCGCAGCGCCGCATCCTCGACGCGGACATGCCCGACAGCGCCACCAAGCTGGCCATGCTGGGCCTGTGCATCGCGCGCCTGACGGCCGCCGGCTATGTGTACATCGGCATGGACCATTTCGCCAAGCCAACGGACGACCTGGCCGTGGCGCAGCGCCAGGGCCGCTTGCACCGCAACTTCCAGGGCTATTCGACCCGCGCGGAGGCGGACCTGATCGCCTGCGGCGTGTCGGCCATCAGTTCCGTCGGCGCCGTGTACAGCCAGAATGAAAAGACGCTCGACGCGTACTATGAAAAGCTCGACGAAGGCGTGCTGCCGATCGCGCGCGGCATCAAGCTCGATACGGACGATTTGTTGCGCCGTATCATCATCCAGATGCTGATGTGCAATTTCGAATTGTCGATCGCCACCATCGAGCAAGCGCACCCCGTCAAATTCCGCAGCTATTTCGCCGCCGAGCTGGACAAGCTGCGCGAACTGGCGCGCGACGGCTTGCTCGTCATCGAGGAAGATTGGCTGACGGTGACGCCGAAAGGGCGCTTGTTGATCCGCAATATCTGCATGGTCTTCGACCGCTACCTGACCCTGGCGCGCGCCAACACGGCGCCGGACGCGGTGCAGCCGCTGCGCTACTCGAAAACGGTGTAGCGCCGCGCAATGAACGCCCTGAGCCTCGTGCCCATGTTCCTGGTCGGCCTGGCCGGCAGCGTGCACTGCATCGGCATGTGCGGCGGCATCGTCGGCGCGCTGTCGATCAGCGGCGGCACTGCGCCCGCCCGCCCCGTCATTGCCATCGCCGTGGCGCGCCCCGCATTGCAGACCAGCGTGCAATCGAACGTGCTGCGCGTGCTGGCCTACAACGGCGGGCGCATAGTCAGCTACATGCTGGCCGGTGCCCTGGCCGGCAGCCTGGCGGGCGCCGGCATGCTGCACCTGGCGTCCCTGCAAGTGGCCGGCTACTGGCTGGCCAACCTGATGCTCGTCGCCCTGGGCCTGTACCTGATGGATGCCTGGCGCGGCCTGGCGCACCTGGAAGCGGCCGGCAACGTGATCTGGCGCCGCGTGCGCCCCCTGTTGAAGCCGCTGATGCCGATGGATACGCCGTTCAAGGCGCTGGCCGTGGGCGGCCTGTGGGGCTGGGTGCCGTGCGGCATGGTCTACAGCGCCCTGCTGACGGCCATGATGCAAGGCTCGGCCCTGAACGGCGCGGCCGCCATGGCCGCCTTCGGCCTGGGCACCCTGCCCACCCTGCTGGGCATGGGCTTGCTGGGCACGCGCTTGCGCGCGCAGATGCAGCGCCGTCCCGTGCGCATCGCCAGCGGCTTGCTGGTGCTGGGCTTTGGCGTGCTGGGCCTGCTGCGCGCCGCCAATGGCGTGTCGCTGGGCTGGCTCGACGCCCTGTGCGTCACGGGCCATCCATGAAAAGACGCATGAAATCAAACCCATGAATGCTGTGTTAAAACCGTCCGCCTGCTTCCATTGCGGCTTGCCCGTCCCCGTTGGCTCCAGCTGGCTCGTCACCATCGACGACGTGCCGCGCGCCATGTGCTGCCCCGGCTGCGAAGCGGTGGCGCAAACCATCGTCGACATCGGCCAGAGCGCGTATTACCGCGACCGCGACGAATATGCCGTCAACGCGTTTGATGCCACCCTGGTGCCGCCCGAGCTGCGCCTGTACAGCAATGACGACGCGCAATTCGCGCGCGACGCCAGCAGTTGCGAAGCGACCCTGTCCGTCGAAGGCATCCGCTGCGCCGCCTGCGTCTGGCTGATCGAGCGTCAATTGACGCGTTTGCCCGGCGTGCAGGCGGCCAGCCTGAACGTCGCCACGGAGCGCCTGTACGTGCGCTGGAGCCGCGCCGAATGCGAACCGGGCGACATCCTGCAAGCCGTGCGCCAGGTCGGCTACACGGCCTATCCCTACGATGCCGTGCGCCATGGCGAGCGCCTGCAAAAGGCCAGCAAGACCCTGGGCCGCCAGCTGTTCGTCGCCGGCCTGTCGATGATGCAGGTGATGATGTACGTGGCGCCCGCCTACCTGGCCGAGGATGGCACGCTGGATGACAATATGGCCAGCCTGATGCGCTGGGCCAGTTTGCTGCTGACCCTGCCCGCCATCTGCTATTCGGCCATGCCCTTCTTCCAGGGCGCCTGGGCCAGTTTGCGCGCGCGCACCCTGGGCATGGACGTGCCCGTGGCGCTGGGCATCCTGGCGGCCTTCTTCGGCAGCGTGGTGGCGACCTTCACGGGCCGCGGCGAGGTGTATTACGACTCGGCCACGATGTTCATCTTCCTGCTGCTGTGCAGCCGCTATTTCGAGCTGCAGGCGCGCCGCAAGGCCGCCTCGGCGCTGGAGCGCCTGCAGCACGCCTTGCCCGCGTCCGCGTCGCTGATGGCAGGCTTCCCGGACGACCGCGCCACCACCCTGGTGCCGGCCGGCAGCCTGGCCGTCGGCGACGTGATTCTGGTCAAACCGGGCGAGGCGATCGCCGCCGACAGCGTCATCATCGAAGGCACGAGCGCGCTCGATTTATCGCTGCTGACGGGCGAGAGCGCGGCGCAACGGAGAAAAACGGGAGAACGGGTGCCGGGCGGGGCGATCAACGCCAGCGCGGCGCTCATCTTGCGCGTGCTCAAACCGGCGCGCGAAAGCACCCTGTCCGACCTGTTGAAACTGATCGAGCGGGCCGGCAGCGGCAAGCCGCAGATCGCCCAATGGGCCGACAAGGTCGCCGCCTGGTTCGTGCTGGGCCTGCTGCTGTTTGCCATCGCCGTGTTCGCCTTCTGGAGCTGGCATGACCCATCGCAAGCGTGGCCCGTGGCCATCGCCGTGCTGGTCGTGTCCTGCCCCTGCGCGCTGTCTCTCGCCACGCCGACGGCGCTGGCGGCCGCCACCGACAGCCTGCTGCGGCGCGGCGTGCTGATCGTCCAGCCGCATGTGCTGGAAACCTTGCACCGCGCCACCCACATCGTCTTCGACAAGACGGGCACCCTGACCCTGGGCCGGCCGGTGCTGCGGCAAACCGAGGGACTCGGCAGCATGGGCGAAGACGCTTGCCTGCAGGTGGCCGCCGCGCTGGAAGCGGGCAGCGCCCATCCGCTGGCGCAGGCCATCCTGGCGGCGGCAGAAGAGTTGCCAAAACAGCCGCTGCGCGCGCATGCGGAACAATTGCAAGAGGTACAAGGCCAGGGTCTGGAGGGCATCGTCGACGGCGTGCGCTACCGCCTGGGCAATGCGGCCTTTGTCGCCGCCCTCGCCGGGCCGCCGCTGGGCGACACGGCCGTCGGCATGCAGGGCATGACGCCGCTGTACCTGGGCACGCAGGGGCGCTGGCTGACGCGTTTCCTGCTCAGCGACGCGTTGCGCCCGGAAGCGGCTGACGTCGTCGCGTATTTCCACCGGCGCGGCAAGCAAGTCGTGCTGCTCAGCGGCGACCAGGAAGCGCTGACGCAAAGCGTGGCGACGGAACTGGGCATCAACACGGCGTGCGGCGAATGCCTGCCCGATGAAAAGCTCGATTTCGTCCAGCAATTGCAGGCCACGGGCGCCGTGGTGGCGATGGTCGGCGACGGCATCAACGACGCCGCCGTGCTGAGCGGCGCCGACGTGTCCTTCGCCATGGGTTCCGGCGCCGCGCTGGCGCAGGCGCATGCGGACACGGTGCTGCTGTCGAGCCAGTTGGTTTCCGTGCTCGACACGGCGAAAACGGCGGCGCGCAGCATGCGCATCATCCGCGAAAACCTGGGCTGGGCAACCCTGTACAATCTGACGGCCATCCCGGCCGCCGCGCTGGGTTTCCTCAACCCCTGGCTGTCCGGTGTCGGCATGGCTGCCAGCTCGGCCGTCGTCATCGCCAACGCCCTGCGCCTGCGGAAAGTCTAATGGAAGCTCTCTACCTCCTCATCCCCTTAAGCGTCGTGGTCGTCTTCATCGCCCTGTGGGTGTATTTCACGGCCTCGGACAGCGGCCAGTTCGACGACCTCGTCGGACCTGGCCTGCGCGTGCTGCAGGACGACGATACGCCGGCGGAAGCGGCCACCCCGCCGGCTCCTCAGCGCGAATAGCCTTGCGAGCCCGGCCGCGCATCGAAGCGCCGGCCCCACCATGGCAAGAACACGGTATTGCCGCCGCGCGCGCGGAACCACGGCTGTTCGTGGTCGACGGGCCGCACGACGGCCGGCGGCGCCACCACCAGCGCGGTCAATGTCTGCGCGTCGCTGGTGCCCGCCACCAGGACGGGCCGGCCTACGTGGTTCGCGTGGGCGATGGCCAGCGCCACGTTCGTCAGCGCCGTGCCGGCGCCCGTTTCACCCAGGAGCGCCGGCATGTTGAAGGTTTGACGATTGAAATCGAAGTCGGGCAATTGCTGCGTCAGGCTTTGCGCCAGCGGGCCAATCCGCTCTGACGAAACAGGATAGGTGCTGCCCGCATCGTGGATGACGTAGCCGATGGCGTCATCGGTCAATTGCGCATTGCGCGCGGCGGCGTCGATGGCGCCGCTCCACGCCTGCACGGCGCGCGGCGAAGCGTCCTTGCCGGCGGTGAAATCGGCGGCGCTGCGCGTGGCGGGAAAGCCCAGCCACGCCAACGGCGCGCGGTCCGTCTTATAGCTCGGGCCGGCCAGCACCAGCAAGACCATGTTTTCATTGATCTGCTCATCCTTGGGCGGATAGCTGGGCGCGTCCCAGTTCATCACCCACACCGTCTTGTCGGGGTTCGCCTGCAGATACGCCAGCCCCGCCGCCAGGGAAGCAAACCCCGCATTGGCGCCGCCCATGGTGACGCGCACGTCGGGCGGCGTGGCCGTGGTCCAGGAATCGGGGAAGGAGGGGTTGCCGATGCTGAAGGCATCGGTAATCGTTTCAACGATATATTTTCCCGCCTCGTCTGGATCAAGCCGCCCGGCCGGCAAGGCATATTCCACATGAATACCAGCCAGTTCACGGCGCGTGGATTTGTCGGTCAGCGAGTGCGCGTTGTAAAAATACTCCTGATTAGAAAAGTAAATATCATGAAACAACATAATCATTTTGTATGCATATTTTTCGTGAAAGCCTACGAATGATTCTTTTCCATTATTACCATAAGCAATCATGCCGATCGATTGCACCTTGCCAAAACGCACAGGGTTCTCTTTCACTTTGCTATCGTCCTTGTTCGGCTTGGCCAGCCCCAGCGTCCACAGCAATTGCCATTCCGTCGGGTAATCGCGCCGCTGCAGGGGATTGAGCCACTGCACGCCCACGACTTGCGCCATGTACGGCTGCGCGGGCACAGCAGGGACGACGGCGGCAGCCGGTGCCGCGACGGGCGCCTTGGTGGCGCAGGCGGAGGTCAGAAAAAGGACGGCAAGCGCCAGCACTGCCGGCATCAACAATAGTCGTTTCATCAGCAATCCTTCTTCAAGAGGTACATCGATTGGCCAGGTCTGCAATATCGACCAGAGTGCAATACCAGACGCCAGACCAAATACGACCATGCTCCAGCCCAGCCTGCGCGGTAAGGTAGCAATCAAGTTGCGCATCAGGAGGTCTCCGGGCGCTTGTACATGCGTTCATCCACAATTTCGGCTGGCATGCGCCCTGTGCTGCCATCACATCGAACCCATTCCAGCAAAGACAGTTTCATAAACTTTCCAGTAGAAAAATATTCAAGAAATATCTTGCTAAATCCGTCCTTATCCATATCCGCCGATAAGCGCCAATCAGCAGCAATCCTGAGCTCTCGCATCGCCTCCTCGCTGATATGGCACACCCCAATCGCCACGTCATACGCCAGCGCCATTTCCGCGTGCCGGGGATTGCTCAGGATGGTGGAGTGGTCGGTCGCATGCGTATCGCAGGTGGCTACCAGCTGTGCGGCGATTTCCTGCTTGCGCCAATGCAAATACTCCGGCGTGGCGGTCGACAGGTCGTCTTCCATCATCGCCTTGCCGTCATTGCCGTCGAGCTTTTCGCGGCGGGCCTTCATGCGCAGGCGGGCATGGTCTTCATAGCGCAAACCCGCCTCGGTATCGCGGTTGCCCTGCGGCGTGCCGCCCACGCTGTCATCGACATACGGGTCGCCTTCCTGGCGCGCCTTGCCGGCATGGCGGTGCGTGCCGGGCGGATCGATATCCTGGTCGAATTGTGGGCTGGGTACGCCAAAGCGCATGGCCTGCGGTGTAAAACTTTCCGGCAAGGCAGGCGCCGTCACGGGGATGCGCCAGTCGTCGGGCGGCACGGCATTGATGGGGGTCTTCAGCATCATCATGAGGGCCGACGTGGCCGCGGCCGTGCGCACGGTCGTCGCCTTGCCTGCCGCGCTGGTGCTGGCGCGCACGCCTTTATTCGGATCGTATCTGGAGATCGGCGAAGGGGGATGCCAGAATTCGGCGCTGCCCCGCGCGGGCTGGCGATAGTGGTTGCTCCAATAGTCATAATCGCCGTGCCGGCCAACGGGGAAGCCCTGCGCAAACACCCGCTGGCTGAAAACGCCGTCGCCGCGCGTGGCCTTGATCTCCTCGGCGCTCAGACCTAGCCAGCCGATGCCCTGGATGGGCGTGGCGGAAATTACCTGATCGTGCGGGTTGCAATACAGGGTGACGCGGCCGCGCGTGGTGGGCTGCGGGCCGCAGGCATAGGCGGCCCGGTCCTTCTCCAGGGTGAAATCATGGCGCACATTGGCGGCCATCTGCGCCAGCGCGGCGGACAATGGCGGCTCCTTGGCCTGGCCGCGCACGATGTCGAAGAACGCTGCCAGGGTCTGGCGGCGCGCCTTGCCGCTCTGCCGGCCGACATTGCCATCGACATCCCTGACCTGCCCCTGCAGCCAGCCTTCCGTATCGTTTCTGCGCAACAGGCTGTAGGGCGGATTGCACAAAACATAAGTATCGGCCACGCAGCGCCCGCTTTTTCCCGCCGCATCCTGCACCTTGGCCATCTTATTGCCCAGAAACGCGGCCGCCATTCCCACCATATTGCCCTGGCTGTGGCAGACCAGCGTGATGGGCGCGTCGGCCTGCTGCCGGCGGATGGCCGCCACCAGGTGCGCCAGGCGCAGCGCGGCCAGCACGAAGTAGGGGCGCGGCGGGCAGGCATACACGATGCGGTCGTTGACGGGATTCAAGTGCTCGATATGTACCCACAGGAAGAGGGCGTCCGACAAGCCCTCGCCCCACAGGTCCGGCAGCGAGGAGCAGCCATTGGCGAACGGGCCGCCGCCCCAGTAAGCGTGTTCGTTCAGGAAGACGGAATCGCCATATTTCTGCAATTCGGTGTCGCTGGCCTTGTAGCCCCATCGGAACTGGATCACGGGAGAGAAATGCGCTTGCGGCGCGACGAAGGTGCTGGCCGTGTAGTCGGGATCGACATAGCCGTCATCGCTCAGTTCGCTACGGTAGCGCACCGGCGTCAGTTGCCCGCCCTGCGCCGTGGCATGCGCCATGTGCTCGTCGCAGCGCTGCATGCGCGTGTTCAGGCCCTTGCACAGGCCGTCTTCAGCCGCGCCGTACCACTCGCCATCGGAATTGACGCCATGCACGAAGACGACGATGCCCGGCGACGGCGCCTGCAGCAGGCAGGCGAGCTTGCTGTGATCGAACAGGGTCGTGCCCTCGGCCTTGCCCACGACCAGGTCCACCTGGGCATCAAACGGATCGCGGCATTTCGGCTCTTCCATGGTGGGCTTTGGACGTGTCTGGACAAGCCACTCTAAGCCATTGCCTCCACGCACGTTTTACGCCATGTCAAGCCAGCTGTTGCAGGGATCTTGCATGGCTTTTTTGATCGAAATATCACTTTATTTCGATGCCACTTCGCTACGCTTATTTCATCCGGGGAATTTTGATCCACATCAAAGTTTTTTCCCGGTCAAACACTTACTCTCTGGCCACCATCATAAATAGTAATTCCAGGGAGAGTCTTTGTGGATCAATCGCTGAACTATAACTACAAGATCGTGAAGCAATTCGCGGTCGCTACTGTGGTATGGGGCATCATCGGCATGCTGGTTGGCGTTATCATCGCCGCTCAGCTGGCCTGGCCTGCCCTGAACCTCGACATACCATGGCTGACATACGGACGCTTGCGTCCGCTGCACACGAATGCGGTGATTTTCGCCTTCGGCATCTGCGGCCTGTTCGCTACTTCGTACTACGTTGTCCAACGCACCTGCCAGGTGCGCCTGTTTTCCGACAAACTGGCCGCCTTCACGTTCTGGGGCTGGCAAGCGGTGATCCTGTGCGCCGTCGTCACCCTGCCCTTGGGCATGACACGCGGCAAGGAATACGCGGAACTGGAATGGCCTATCGCCATCCTCATCGCCGTCGTCTGGATCGCCTACGCCATCGTTTTCTTCGGCACCTTGATCAAGCGCAAGGTCAAGCACATCTACGTGGCCAACTGGTTCTTCGGCGCCTACATCCTGGCCGTGACGATTCTGCACGTGGTCAATGGCGCCGTCATGCCAGCCTCGTTCACCAAGTCGTATTCCGCGTATGCGGGCGTGCAGGACGCCATGATCCAGTGGTGGTACGGCCATAACGCGGTGGGTTTCATCCTGACCGCCGGCTACCTGGGCATGGTCTACTACTTCATCCCGAAACAGGCCGAGCGCCCCGTGTACTCGTACCGTCTGTCGATCGTCCACTTCTGGGCGCTGATCTTCACCTACATGTGGGCGGGTCCGCATCACCTGCACTACACGGCATTGCCTGACTGGACGCAATCGATCGGCATGGTCTTCTCGCTGGTCCTCCTGGCACCAAGCTGGGGCGGCATGATCAACGGCATCATGACCCTGTCGGGCGCCTGGCACAAGCTGCGCACCGACCCGATCCTGAAATTCATGATCGTTTCGCTGTCGTTCTACGGCATCGCCACCTTCGAAGGTCCGATGATGTCGATCAAGACCATCAACTCGCTGTCGCACTACACCGACTGGACCGTTGCCCACGTGCATGCGGGCGCCCTGGGCTGGGTGGGCTTCATCACCATGGGTTCGATCTACTACCTGCTGCCGCGCCTGGCGGGCCGCACGCAGATGCACAGCACGCGCCTGGTCGACGTGCACTTCTGGGTGGCCACCATCGGCATCGTGCTGTACATCGCCGCAATGTGGATCGCCGGCGTGATGCAGGGCCTGATGTGGCGCGCGGTCAATCCGGACGGCACCCTGACCTACACCTTTGTCGAGAGCGTGAAAGCGACGTATCCGTACTACGTGGTGCGCGTGGCCGGTGGCCTGCTGTACCTGTCGGGTATGTGCATCATGGGCTACAACACCTGGATGACGCTGCGCGGCAGCAAACTCCCCGTCGCCCGCATTCCGGAACTGAACGCGGCGCACGCCTGATAGGAGCGAAAGCAAATGAAATTTTCACATGCATGGATTGAAAGAAACCCCTGGCTGCTGATCGCCCTGGTCACGGTGGTGATCAGCATCGGCGGCGCCGTCGAGATCGTTCCCCTGTTCTTCCAGAAGAGCACGACGGAACCCGTCGCCGGCCTGAAACCGTACTCGCCGCTGCGCCTGGCGGGCCGCGACATCTACGTGCGCGAAGGCTGCTACAACTGCCACTCGCAGATGGTGCGTCCGCTGCGCGCGGAAACGGAACGCTATGGCCACTATTCGGTTGCCGGCGAATTCGTCTACGACCGTCCGTTCCAGTGGGGTTCCAAGCGCACGGGGCCCGACCTGGCCCGCGTGGGCGCGCGCTACAGCGACGAATGGCACCGCACGCACTTGAACAACCCGCGCGACGTGGTGCCCGAGTCGAACATGCCGTCCTACCCCTGGCTGGCGAAGACCAAGCTGGTGCCTGACGACATCATGCCGAAGATGCGCGCCCTGAAACGCCTGGGCCAGCCGTACAGCGACGAAGAGATCGCCGCCGGCCCCGCGCAGCTGCAGGACAAGACGGAAGAAGACGCCCTGGTCGCCTATCTGCAAGGCCTCGGTACATTAATCAAAACAAGGAATTAGCATGGCAATCGAAAACCTGTTTGACAGCGCCAGCAGCGTCATGACGGTGGTTTCCTTTACGACGTTCGTGGGCATCCTGTGGTGGACGTTCAGCCGCAGCAACAGCGACTTCGACGCGGCGGCACGCCTGCCGTTCGCCGACGACGCGCTCGACTATCCGGCCGAGGCCGAGACGACCCTGGCGAAGGAGCATAACCATGGCTGACTTTACCAACGGCTTCTGGAATATCTACGTCATCGTGCTGTCCCTGCTGGGCATCATCGGCTGCGGCGTGCTGCTGTACTCGCAGTCGAAAGTGAAAGTGCCGGCCGGCGCCCCCGCCGACGGCACCACGGGCCACGTCTGGGACGAGGACTTGAAGGAACTCAATACGCCGATGCCGCGCTGGTGGATGTGGTTGTTCTACATCACCATCGTCTTCTCCCTGGCGTACCTGTTCCTGTATCCGGGCCTGGGCAACTATGCCGGCAGCCTGGGCTGGAAATCGACGGGCCAGTACGAGGAAGAGCTGAAGAAGGCGGAAGCCGACTACGGTCCCTTGTTCAACAAGTACCTGAGCCAGGACTTGAAGACGGTGGCCGCCGATCCGCAGGCGCAAGCCATCGGCCAGCGCCTGTTCCTGACCTACTGCGCGCAATGCCACGGTTCGGATGCGCGCGGCAACAAGGGCTTCCCCAACCTGACCGACAAGGACTGGCTGTATGGCGGCGAACCCGACATCATCAAGACCACCATCATGCACGGCCGCAATGGGCAAATGCCACCGATGGGCGCCGCCCTGGGCTCCGAAAAGGATGTCGAGAACGTGGCCCATTATGTGCTGAGCCTGTCCGGCTCGACCTCGGATCCCGTCAAGTCCGTGCTGGGCAAGGCCAAGTTCGGCGCCTGCATGGCCTGTCATGGCGCCGATGCCAAGGGTAACCAGATGCTGGGCGCGCCAAACCTGACGGACAAGACCTGGCTGTACGGCGGCAGCGCCGACACCATCATGGAAACCGTACGCAAGGGACGCAGCAACACCATGCCGGCCTTCAGCGATTTCCTCGGCGAATCCAAGGTACACGTGCTGTCGGCGTATGTCTGGAGCCTGTCGAATCCGCAGGCACCCGCAAAGTAAAAATGGAACCTCAAGTCATCAAGATGTATGCGGCCCGCGAGCAAATCTACCCTCGCGAGGCCAAAGGACGCTACGCTACCTGGCGATGGGTATGCGTATGGCTTACCCAGCTGGCGTTCTACGGCTTGCCGTGGTTGACCTGGAATGGCAGGCAAGCCCTGCTGTTCGATTTGACCACGCGCAAGTTCTACATTTTCGGCGTCGTGCTGTGGCCCCAGGATTTCATCTATCTGGCGGCCCTGCTGATCATCTGTGCGTATTTGTTGTTCCTCGTCACGGCCATTGCCGGGCGGGTGTGGTGCGGGTTCTCTTGCCCGCAAACGGTATACACGGAAATTTTCCTGTGGGTCGAACGCCGCATCGAGGGCACGCGCAGCGCGCGCATGGCCCTCGACAAGCAGGGCCCCTCCGTGCGCAAGGCGTTCAAGAAGACGGCCAAGCACCTGGTATGGGGCGCCATCGCCCTGTGGACGGGCTTTACCTTTGTCGGCTACTTCACGCCGATCAAGGAACTGGCGCAGTCGGTGACCACGCTGAACTTCGGTCCCTGGGAATGGTTCTGGGTCTTGTTCTACAGTCTGGCAACCTACGGCAACGCGGGCTGGCTGCGCGAGCAGGTGTGCAAATACATGTGCCCCTACGCGCGCTTCCAGAGCGCCATGTTCGACCAGGACACCCTGATCATCACCTACGATGCCAAGCGCGGTGAACCACGTGGCGCCATGAGCAAGAAGGCCGGCAACAACGACAAGCTGGGCGATTGCATCGACTGTACCCTGTGCGTGCAGGTGTGTCCGACCGGCATCGATATCCGTAACGGCCTGCAGTATGAATGCATCGGTTGCGCCGCTTGCGTCGATGCCTGCAACAGCGTGATGGACAAAGTCGACCGGCCACGGGGACTGGTACGCTACAGTACCGACCATGCGATGGAAAACAACTTCAATTCGAAGCAGATACGCCAGCGCGCCATGCGCCCGCGCGTCTTGATCTACACTTCCATCCTGGCCCTGATCATCATCGCCGTGTGTACTTCGCTGGCCCTGCGCACGCCTCTGAAAATGGACGTGATCCGCGACCGCGGTTCCATGGGACGCGAAGTGGAAGACGGCATGATCGAAAACGTCTACCGCCTGCAGATCATGAACACGTCGGAGCAAAGCCAGCATTTCAAAATCAGCGCTTCCGGCTTGCCGGGCCTGACCTTGCTGACGCGCGAAGAAGTGACCTTGCAGCCGACGGAAACGCTGGGTTGGCCGATCCGCCTGCGCGTGCCGCACGGCGTGGGAGAGAAGGGCTCGAACAAGATTGCGATCGAATTGCAATCGCTGGACGACCCATCGCTGCATGTGCGTGAAAGCGCGGTATTCATCGTGCCGCGTTAACAAGGAAAGGCGGACGGGGACCGGGTGCCCTCGCCGCCGCCACGAAGTTGCAGGAAGGCCGGTCCCCATGCGGGGACTGGCTGATTAAACAGGAGAAATATCATGTCCGACAGTCTGAAACTGCAAGCACCCGTTGCACCGTGGTACAAGCATCGCTGGCCATGGCTGCTGATGATCGGCCCCGGCCTGTCCGTGGTCGTCGGCAGCTTCATGGGCTATATCGCGTTTACGCAGCCCGATGCGCTGGTGGTGGGCGATTATTACAAGCAGGGCAAGGCGATCAACCAGGATTTGAAGCGCGACACGATCGCCAGCGACCTGGCGATGGATACGCGCCTGTCGTATGACGTCGCTGCAGCGCGCCTGACCGGTTCCGTGCACAGCTTCGGCAAGGCCTATCAAGCGCCTTTGCAGCTGCACCTGGCGCATGCGACCCTGCCGGAAAAGGATATCAAGGTGCTGGTGCAGCCCGACGCAGCCGGCAATTTTTCCGTAGCGCTGCCGATGCTCGAGCGCAGCCGCTGGCAAGTGCTGGTGGAAAACGACAAACGCGAGTGGCGCCTGTCCGGCATCTGGACCTGGCCCCTGCAGCGCAGCATCGCGCTGCATGCGGATGAAGAGCTATAACGTACAGCGCCGGGAAAACCGTAGCGAGCGGCAGTGATTTGTGGTTGAGAAGCGCAGCTGTGCTATAGCACAGCGAGCATCGCAAGCCGCAAAGCGCGACGCGCAGCAGGTTTTGACGGTGCTGTTACTTGCAGACGTCCGTGCCGGCCGTAATGGCTTTCAGCTTGGCCGGCTGCAGGATTTCAATTTCCCGGTTCGAGACGCGCAGCCAGCCTTCCTTCTTGAACTTCGACAGCAGGCGGCTGACGCTCTCGATGGTCAGGCCCAGGTAGTTGCCGATTTCCTCGCGCGACATGCGCAGCTGGAAATTGCTGCCCGAATAGCCGCGCGCTTCATAGCGCGACGCCAGGTTGACGATGAAGGCGGCAAAGCGCTGCGTCGCCTGCATGTTACCCAAAAGCAACATGACGCTTTGCTCGCGCGTGATTTCCTGGCTCATCATGCGGTGGAAATGGCGCAGCAGGGTCGGCATGTTGCCCAGCAATTGTTCCAGGCTGGAAAACGGGATTTCACACACTTCGCTGTCTTCCAGCGCCACCGCATTACAGTGGTGGCGGTCGGCGCTGATGGCGTCCATGCCCAGCAGTTCACCCGCCATCTGGAAGCCCGTCACCTGCTCTTCGCCGCCCGGATTGATCTGGTACGTCTTGAAATGCCCCAGGCGGATCGCATACAGGTTCTGGAACGAGTCGCCGATACGGAACAGCGAGGCGCCGCGCACGATCTTGCGGCGGCGGCCGATGATCTGATCCAGCCTGTCCATGTCGCCCACATCGAGGCCCATCGGCAGGCACAATTGATGCATGCTGCAGGTCGAGCATCGCGCACGCAACGCCTCCACGTTCACGGTGGGCAAGGTTGGAGTGAGTAGCGCTTCAGTCATGTCGGTACCTTTTAGAAAATGCAACAACAAGTTTACTGCATACAGCCGCATACAGGGTTGCCGTATGCCAATTTCACCGTAAATTCGGCGAATAAACGACGTCCAGCCTTTAATTATATGGCAACATCGTCAAAAGCCCGTACGGGGCGGGCAATTTGCGCGGCGGCGCTTGCCAAGCTGGGGCATTGATAGGAAAATTCCTGACAGCATTATCTGCCGCCTGTGCCGCCCGGTACTGAAAAGGAAATCATGAAGCCTCTCGGCATTAAAGCAAAAGTCGCGCTGGCCACCAGCCTGACCTCGATCGCCATGATCGCGCTGGTCACCATGATCCAGGTGCAGCACATGCGCGACGACTTCACCCGAGTACTGCTGAGCCAGCAATCGTCCCTGATCAGCCGCACCGCCGCCGAACTCGACGACAAGCTGGGCATGCTGCTGCAGATCGTCACCCTGACGGCCAGGCAGCAGCCGCCGGAATTGATCGCCCGGCCCGCCCAATTGCGCGAATACTATTCGCGCCGCTCGATGCTGGTGCTGTTCGATGACGTGCTGGTGCTCGACGCGCATGGCGCCGTCGTGGCCGACATGCCGGAAGTAGCGGGGCGCGCCGGCATCAACGTCGCCGAGCGCGAGTATTTCCAGACCGTCCTGCGCACGCGCCAGCCCATGATCACCGAACCGATGCTGGGCAAGTCGAGCGGCATGCCCATCGTGCAGATGGTGGCGCCCGTGCTGGCCGCCGATGGCCAGGTGGCCGGCGTCGTGATCGGCGTGCTGCGCCTGTACAAGGACAACCTGCTGGGCCGCCTGCGCTCGGAAAAGATCGGCAAGAGCGGCTATTACTTCATCCTCACGCGCGGCGCCGTGCCGCGCTACGTGCTGCATCCCGATACCAGCCGGCTGCTGCAACCGCGCCAGCCGAACGCCAACCTGACGACCACCCGGCTGCTGAAGGAAGATGGCGAAGGCAGCATGGTCAGCACCAACAGCCGCGGCATCACGGCCGTCAACAGCTTCAAGCGCCTGAAATCCGTGAACTGGCTGCTGGCCGCCTCGCTCCCCGTCGAAGATGCCTTCGAACCGTTCGATGGCGTGCTGTACCGGCTGGTGCTGTGGAGCATCCTCGCCTCGCTGCTGGCCGCCTTCGTGCTGGGCTGGGTCACCGTGCGCCTGCTGTCGCCGCTGGTGCGCCTGCGCGACACCCTGCAAGCCCTGCGCACCAGCGGCAGCCGCTTCACGCCCGTGCCGGTGCAGCAGCGCGACGAAATCGGCGAACTGACGGAAGCGTTCAACGGCCTGATGAGCGAACGCGACCGTCTGCAGCAGGAACTCGAATCGCGCGCGGCGGAGCTGGAACAGGAACGCGACCGGGCCGAGGCGGCCAACCGCGCGAAGAGCGATTTCGTGGCCAACATGAGCCATGAAATCCGCACGCCCCTCAATGCCGTGCTGGGCATGGTGTATTTGCTGGGCAATACCAGACTCGACACGGAACAGCGCAAGTATCTGACCATGGTGCGCGTGGCGGGCCAGTCGCTGCTGGGCATCCTCAACGACGTGCTCGACTATTCGAAGATCGAGGCACGGCGCATGGAATTGTCGCCCGTCGAATTCGACCTCGACGAAGTCATGAATACCCTGGCCACGACGATGACGATGAATGCGGGCGAAAAGGAGCTGGAACTGGCCATCGCCGTCGAGCCCGACGTGCCGCGGCGCCTCGTGGGCGACGCCCAGCGCCTGCAGCAAATCCTCGTCAACCTGGCCGGCAACGCCATCAAGTTCACGGAGAGCGGCGAAGTGGTGGTGGCCGTCAGCCTGGCCGAGAGCGAGAGCGGCCGCGCCTGGCTGCGCTTCGAGGTGCGCGACACGGGCATCGGCATGACGGAACTGCAGCAACAGCAGCTGTTTGCCGCGTTTTCCCAGGGCGACCAGAGCATCACGCGGCGCTTCGGCGGCACGGGCCTGGGCCTGGCCATCAGCAAGCAGCTGATCCACATGATGGGCGGCGACATCGCCGTCGCCAGCAGCGAAGGCAAGGGCAGCCGCTTCTGGTTCAGCGTGCCCTTCGAAATGCTGGCGCAACCGGCCGAAACGCGGCGCACGCCGGCGCTGGGCCAGCTGCGCCTGCTGGTGGCCGACGACAACCGCACCACGCGCGAACTGATCGTCAAGCTGATCGAGGCGTGGGGCTGGCTGGCCGACGAAGTGGACTCCGGCTTTGCCGCCATCGAGCTGTACCGCGAACGCCTGGCGCAGCAGCAACCGTATGACGTGGTGCTGGCCGACTGGCACATGCCCGTCATGGATGGCCTGGCCACGGCCAAGGCCATCCGCCAGGCGGCCAGCGGCCAGCGCCAGCCCATCGTGGTGATGGTCAACGCGTTCGCCCGCAACCACCTGGAAGAAATCTCCAGCGCGGCCGAGGCCGACGTCGTGCTGATGAAGCCGATCACGGGATCGAGCCTGTTCGACGCCCTGCACCAGGCGCTGATCGCGAAGGACGACGGCGGCGAGCAGCGCATGCTGCACCAGCCGCTGGGCACGGAACTGGCCGGCGTGCATTTCCTGCTGGTGGAAGACAATCATTTGAACCAGGCCGTGGCGCGCGGCATCCTCGAACACATGGGCGCCACCCTGGACGTGGTGGGCGACGGCTTGCAAGCCGTGGAACGGCTGCGCACGGAAGCGCTGCGCTACGACATCGTGCTGATGGACATGCAGATGCCCGTCATGGACGGTTTCAGCGCCACCCACATCATCCGCACGGAACTGCGCTTGCACCTGCCCGTGATCGCCATGACGGCCGGCGTGCTGGCGTCCGAGCGCGAGCGCTGCATGACGGCCGGCATCAGCGATTTCATCGCCAAGCCCGTGGTGGTGGAAGAGATGATGGAAGTCATCCTGCGCCACCTGCCCAAGCGCCCGCAAGTTCAGACGGCCGAGCCGGCACGCGTCGCCGATGAGGAAGTGTTTTCCATGGCGCCGCTGATGCGCGTGATGGGACGCGATGCGAAGGGGCGCGGCGTGCTGCGGCGCATGGTGGAAGACGCGCTGAACAAGGGCATGACGCCCGTGCGCGACGCCGAAACGGCGTTGCAGGCGGGCCGCCACAGCGACGTGGCACGCATCCTGCACAGCGTGCGCGGCTCCGTCGGCACCCTAGGCACGAAACGCCTGATCCGCGCCGCGTTCGCCACCGAGGAAGCCATCGATGCGGGCCGCCTGGACGAGGCCCCGGCGCTGCTGGCGCACACGGCGCAGGAACTGGAACAGGCGCTGGCGGCGGCGGCCGATTGGTTGTCGCGCCTGCAGGATTAAATCAGGCGGGCACGCCCAGAATCACGCTGGACGCTTTAAAAATCGCCGTCACGTTACTGCCGAGTTCGATGCCCAGGTCGGTGCTGCTCTGGTTGGTGATGATGGCGGCAATCGTGCCGCCGCGCGGCAAGTCCAGCACCACTTCCGTATTGACGGCGCCCGTCTGCACGCGCGTCACGACCCCGGCCAGCTGGTTGCGCGCGGAAAAACGCGCGCCCTGGCTGTCCGTCACGAGGATGATGGATGACGCCTTGATCAGCGCAAACGCTTCCGCGCCCGGCACCAGGCCCAGGCTCGCGCTGCTGCCCTGCGTGACGATGGCCACGATGTGCTGGCCACCGGGCAATTCCAGGGTGACTTCATCGTTGACGGCGCCCTGTTTCAGTTCGGTCACCTTGCCCAGGAATTGATTGCGTGCCGTGGTTTTCATGGCCATTCTCCGTATGAGTAAAAGATCGTCGGCGATGCCTTCCGCCTGGCTGCCCAGCTGGCGCAGGTAGCGGGCATGCTCGCGCTCGATGATACGGAAATTGTCGACCAGCTGGCGCCCCCGTGGCGTCAGCCGCGTGCCGCCGCCGCCCTTGCCGCCCGTCAAGCGCTCGACCAGCGGTTCGCCGGCCAGGTTGTTCATCGCGTCGATGGCGTCCCAGGCCGCCTTGTAGCTCATCTTCACAAGCTTGGCCGCCTGCGTGATGGAGCCGCACTCGGCGATGGCGCCCAGCAATTCCACCCGGCCGGCGCCGCCCAGGTTTTCTCCGCCCACCGTCATCCATACCGAGCCTTGCAGGCCGATTTCCGCTGCCGCTGATTTATCCAATGCGTTCACCCAATGTCTCTTCCATGCTGTCAATTTGTCCGTCACGCAAGTAAAGCACATGTTCACCCAGAATGCGCGCATCTTCCGGATCATGCGTGATCAAGATCATGGGCACGTCCAGGCGCTGCTGCCACTGGCTCAACTCCAGGCGCATTTTGACACGCAGGGCCGGATCGAGGGCGGCAAACGGCTCGTCGAGCAGCAGCGCGGCCGGCTCGGCCACGAGCGCCCTCGCCAGCGCCACCCTTTGGCGCTGGCCACCGGACAACTCGTCGGGAAACTGGTGCGCCAGTTCCTGCAGGTGGAAGGCGTCGAGCCAATGCTCGACCTTCTGCAATTTTTCGCGCGCGCGAGGATTGAACCAGCCGCGGCGCAGGCCAAAGCCCACGTTCTGGCGCACCGTCAGGTGAGGGAACAGCGCGTAATCCTGGAACAGATAGGCGACATTGCGCTGCTGCGGCGGCAAATTGATGCCGGCGGCGGAATCGAACAGGGTGCGCCCGTTCAGGCGGATATGGCCCGCCTCAGGCGTGAAGAGGCCGGCAATGGCTTTCAGGGTCATGCTCTTGCCGGCGCCGGACGGGCCATACATGGCGATGCGCTGGCTGCTGGAGGTGCATTGCACCTGCAGGTCGAAGCGGCGTTTGCCGGAGCGCAATGTGGCGCGGAGGTCGAGGTCGAGTTGCATAGGCGTCATCATCTGCGTCATTTGTGCGCGATGCGTCCGGGCGCCAGGCGGCCCGCCGACAGCAGCACCACGATGCAGACCAGGGAGATAATCAGCACCAGCGTATTGGCCACCTCGTCCTGGCCCGCCTGCACGGCTTCAAACACGGCCACCGACAAGGTCTGCGTCTTGCCGGGGATGCTGCCGGCCACCATCAGGGTGGCGCCGAACTCGCCCAGCGCGCGCACAAAGCCCAGCAGCACGCCGGCGAGGATGCCGCGCCAGGCCAGCGGCAAGGTCACGCGGAAAAAGATCGCCATTTCCGAGATGCCCAGCACGCGGGCCGCCTGCTCCAGCTGGCCGTCGACCGCTTCGAAGGCGGCGCGCGCGGGCTTGAAAACGAGGGGAAAGGCGACCACCGTGGAAGCGATCACGGCGCCTTGCCACGTAAAGATGAGGTTGATGCCGAAGTTGTCCTGCAGCCAGATGCCCATCGTGCCGCGCCGGCCCAGCAGCACCAGCAGGTAATAGCCGAGCACGGTGGGCGGCATCACCATCGGCAGGGTCATGAGGGCGTCGAGCAGCTCGCGCCCGGGAAAACGCGTGCGCGCCAGCACATAGCCCGTACCGATGCCGAGCAGCAAATTGAGCGCCGTGGCCCACGCCGCTACCTTGAGCGACAGGGCCAGCGCGGTCCAGGCGATATCCATGCGCGTTCGTTTACCTTATGGCTTCTTGAAACCGTACTTGGCGAGGATGGCTTGCGCCGGCGCCGTCTGCAGGTAGCTGACGAAGCGCTTCGCTTCAGCCTGGTTGGCGCTGTCCTTGATGGTGGCGATCGGGTACAGCACGGGCGCGTCCAATGGCACGTCCAGCACCACGTTCACCTTGTCTTTCATGATGGCCGCGTCGGTGGCGTAGACAAAGCCCGCATCGACTTCGCCGCGCGCCACATAGTCGAGCGACTGGCGCACGTTCTGCGTGCCGATGGCCTTGGGCTGCACGGCGTCCCACAGCTTCGCCTTCTTCAGCGCGCCTTCGGAGTAACGGCCGACGGGCACGCTGGCCGGATTGGCGATGGCCACGCGGGTCACGCTCTTGTGCGTCAGGTCGCTCAAGTTCTTGATGCCCAGCTTGCTATCGTGCGGCACGATCAGCACCAGGCTGTTGCCGACGAAATCCATGCGGTCGGCCGGCAGGACGAAGCCCTGCTTTTGCGCCGCATCCATGGTTTCCTGGTCGGCCGAGGCAAACACGTCCACGGGCGCGCCCTTGACGATCTGTTGCAGCAGCACGCCCGAGGCGGCGAAGTTCAGGGAAACCTTGCTGCCAGGATACTGCGCCTCGTAGCTCTGCGCCGCATCCTTGAACGCATTCGTCAGGCTGGCCGCGGCCGACACCACCACTTCGCCGGCAAGGGCGGAGGTGGCGGCGGTGGCCAGCAGGGCGGTGCCAAGCAGGCGGGCGAGGGAGGTGAGGCGCATGATCGTATCCTTGTAAAGTGAACGGTGAACAAGGAGCGTAATATACACTTATATATAGCGTTCTGCCATTGCATGGGTCAAGGCAATGCCAATGACATTGACAGACGGGAATGGGCGGACTATTTTTAACAAGAGACAACTATCCACTACTTTCCAGGGTTAAACGATGGGATACGCAGCGCTACTGCTTGGCCCCCTGATGCTCCTGGCGGTCATTCTTCTGGCATTGCTCATCGAGAGGCGGCATCCCCTGCAGCAACAGCCTTCGGGGGCGTCACGCTTCAATCTTGCGTATATGCTCATCTATGCCGCCAGCGGCGCCATGCTGGCCCCGCTCACGGCCATCGTCACGGTACAGCTTGTCAATGCGGCCGGCGGCGGGCTCATCAATCTAGCCTCTTCAGGCTGGATGCTGGCGCCGGCCTTCCTCGCGTATGCCCTGACCATGGATTTTCTGGAATACGTCTTTCATCGCGTGCAACACCGCGTACCCGCCATGTGGGCCATGCATTCCTTCCATCACAGCGATACGGCCATGAATGCCAGCACAACGACGCGGCACTATTGGGCCGAAGCGGGCATCAAGGCACTCAGTATCTATCTGCTGGCGGGGATCTTATTCAAGACCAATATGGTGATTCTGGGAATGTACGGGATACTGAGCTTGTATCATGTTTTCCCGCACATGAATGTCCGGGTCGGCTTTGGCCGTTACTGGATGCTGTGCAATTCACCGCAGTACCATCGCGTTCATCACTCGGTGCAAGCCGAGCATTTCAACTGCAATTTCGCGGGGCTGTTCCCCGTCTTCGACTGGCTGTTCGGCACCCACCATATTCCCCGCGCGGGAGAATATCCCCCGACGGGGCTGGACACGGGCAAGGCGCCGGGCACCTTGCTTGACGCGCTGACGTGGCCGGTGCGCAGCAAGGCCCCGTCCATCCCCTAGACGCGCACCGCCGCCGCCTCGTCGCGCCGCGCATACTTTTGCGCGATCACGGCGCAAATCATCAGCTGAATCTGGTGGAACAACATCAGCGGCAAGATCACCATGCCCAGCGAACGCGTGGAGAACAGCACCTTGGCCATGGGCACGCCGCTGGCCAGGCTCTTCTTCGAGGCGCAAAAGACGATGGCGATTTCATCTTCCTTGTTGAAACCCAGGCGGCGGCTGACAAAGGTCGAAATACCCAGCACCAGCGCCAGCAGCAGCAAGCTGATCAAGCCCAGGGCCACCAGCGTTTCCACCGAAATCGTATGCCACAGGCCTTCGCTGACGGCTTCGCTGAAGGCCGTATAGACCACCAGCAAGATCGAACCCTGGTCGACGTACTTCAGGGTGGCCTTGTGGCGGTCGACCCAGCGGCCGATCCAGCGGCGCAGGAACTGGCCGGCCAGGAAGGGCAGCAGCAGTTGCAGGACGATGGACAGCACGGCGTCCACCGACGACTTGCTTTCCGCACCCTTGGCCACCAGCAAGCCCACCAGGAGGGGAGCGAGGAAAATACCGATGAAGTTCGAGGCCGAAGCGCTGCAGATGGCGGCCGGCACGTTGCCGCGCGCCATGGCGGTCATGGCAATGGAGGACTGCACGGTGGACGGCAAGGCGCACAGGAACAAGATGCCCATGTACAGGTCGGGCGTGAGGAAGGTCAGCGCCAGCGGGCGCAGTGCCAGGCCCAGCAGAGGAAACAGGACAAAGGTGCTGGCCAGCACCAGCAAGTGCAGGCGCCAGTGCATGGCGCCGGCCACCACGGCTTCGCGCGACAGCTTGGCGCCGTGCAGGAAGAACAGGGCGCCGATGGCGACGGTGGTGATGTTGCCGAAGACCACGGCCGTCTGGCCCGTGCAGGGCAGAAACGTAGCCAGCGCCACGGTGACGAGCAGGGCGATGGTGAAGTTATCGGGTTTCAGATTGCGCAACAGGGCAGCGGGAGAAAAAGAAGACATGCGGTAGCCTGGTAACGGCGCAGCCTTGCAACAGAATGCTGTGCCGGGGATGACAAACAGCGCCGGGAGCGGCGCCAGTGCTGGCTATTCTACTTGTATTTCCCTGCTCCTTGCCTGGCAGCATCGGCATGGCTGGCCGGGTCAAACCGTGCGGACAAAAAAAATGCCCTGTCCGCAGACAGGGCAACCCGGAGTAAAGTACAGCGCGAGGGCTTAGCCGGCGGCTTTGACTTTCAGCTCGTTCTTGATTTCTTTCACGCCGCTCACGGAAGCGACGATCTGCACGACGCGGTCACCCGCTTCGGCGCTCGGCACGTCGCCCGACAGGACGACCACACCTTGCTGGGTTGCCACCTTGACGGGCAGGGCAGCGGCTTGCGCATCGGCGCTCAGGGCGGCCTTGGCCGAGGAAGTGATGGTTTCATCAGGGACGGCAGCGGCGGCGTTGGCGGCCACGACAGTGTCAGCAGGAGCTTGTGCTTTTGGTGCGGAGTCAGCGGCATGCGAAGCGGTGATCGAGGCGCCCGACAGTACGATAGCGGCGACCAGGGTATTGAACAGTTTCGATGTTTGCATGGTAGTTCCTCTCAATGAAGTTAAAAGCTTCTTACTTGGATAAAGCAACACTTTGAAGCGTCACATCTACCCATACAGCAAGCACCGTGCCAGCTTTTAATTTCCATTCAAAATCAACGACTTAGCTTTAGACTCGATTTTTCCTGCCCGTTTCGCGGCGTTTCGGGCCGAAAATCCGGGTTTTTTGTCGTCTGCCAGCGACAGCCTGTGGCAACAATATCAATGTTTTACAATAAGTCGTTGATTATTAATACTTTATTTTTGTCGCTATTCAGCGACAGGGTCGCCTTCGCCCCGGAACAGGGCCGGCGTCAGCTCGTATTTCTGCAATAAACGGTAGAACTCCGTGCGGTTGCGGTCGGCCAGGCGGGCCGCGTCGGCCACGTTGCCGTCCGTCAGACGCAACAGCTGGATCAGGTAGTCGCGCTCGAAGCGCTGCTTCGCTTCGTTATAGCTGAGCGCTTCCAGCGATGGCACGCGCAGCGCGCGCTGCACCAGGCTCAAGGGCACCAGCGGCGCCGTGGCCAGCGCGCACACTTGCTCGACGACATTGACCAGCTGGCGCACATTGCCGGGCCATGGCGCCGCCACCAGGGCCGTCAAGGCGTCGGGTGCGAAGCCGTTCAGGGGTTTCTCATACTTGGCCGCCAGCTTCTGCAGGAAATGGTTCGCCAGCAAGGCGATGTCTTCGCGGCGCTCGGCCAGCGGCGGCAGGGTCAAGGTCACGACGTTGAGGCGGTAATACAGGTCTTCGCGGAATTGCCCCTCGGTCATCGCCACGTCCAGGTCGCGGTGCGTGGCAGACAACAAGCGCACGTCCACCGGACGCGTCTGGTCGGCGCCCACGGGGCGCACGGCCCGCTCCTGCAGCACGCGCAGCAATTTCACCTGCAGCGGCAGCGGCATGTCACCGATCTCGTCCAGGAACAGGGTGCCGCCATCGGCCGCCTGGAACAAGCCTTCGCGGTTGCCCACGGCGCCCGTAAACGAGCCTTTGACGTGACCGAACAGTTCCGATTCCAGCAGCTGCTCGGGAATGGCGCCGCAGTTGACGGCGATGAATGGCGCCTTGGCGCGGCGGCTGGCGTTGTGCAGCGCGCGCGCCAGCAATTCCTTGCCAGTGCCGCTGGGGCCGCGGATCAGGATGCTGGCGTCGGAACCCGCCACCAGCTTGGCTTCGGCCAGCAGCTCGGCCATCTGCGCGCTGCGGCTGATCAGCTCGGCACGCCAACTCTCGTCGCCGGACGCGGGCGCCGGCATGACGGTGGACAAGTTGATGGCATACGCCACTTTTTCCATCAGCAGCTTGCCGTCGAACGGTTTCGTCAGGTAGGCAAACGCGCCGCGCGCCGTCGCGTCGACGGCGTCGGGAATGGTGCCGTGGGCTGTGAGCAAAATGACGGGCAGGGCCGCATGCTGGCGGCGGATTTCATCGAACAGGGCCAGGCCGTCGCGGCCCGGCAATTGCACGTCGGTAATAACCAAGGCGGGCAATTCCACGGCCAGGCGCGCCAGCGCCGCTTCCGCGCTGCCCACGGCCGTCACGCGATAGTTGCCCGCCTTCAAGCGGATGGTCAGCAGGCGCAACAGGTCGGGATCGTCGTCGACCAGCAAGATGTGGGCGTGCTCGCTCATTTCGGCGCTCCCGCGGCGGGGCGCACGGACAGGCTGCGCTCGATGTTTTTCAGCGCTTCGAGCTTTTCATTGAGCTGGTCGATGCGGCGCTGGGCGTCGCGCAGCTGCGTGTTGAGCTTGTCGATGCTCTCTTCCTGACGGCGCAGTTCCGCATACTGGCTGCCCAGCAATTGCGCCAGCGGCGCCAGCAATTGCGCGTCCTTGCCCGTGGCCGTGGCCAGCGGTTCCAGCAGGGCTTGCGCGCGGGCCAGGTCGCCGGGGCCGCGCAAGGCCGCCTGCAGCATGGCGCGGCGCAGCGTGTTGTGCGGCGCGTGATCGGCCTTCGCCAGGTCCAGCTGCGCCTTCACCAGTTCCGACGGCGTCATCAGGCGCAAGGCGCTTTGATACGCCAGCAGTTCCGTCAGCTGGGGATCGGCTACCACCACCACGCGCGGCGGCGTCTGCACCAGCACGGGCGTCTGGGTGGGGGGCTTGGCGGCGCAAGCGCCCAACAGCAGCGCGCAGGCGGCCATGCCGGCCAGGGGAATTCTCGTCATCATAAGGGCAGTTCTATCCGAAAATGCGCGCCGGCGGGGCGCGGTAAAAGAGTGACGCTGCCATCGTGGGCGGCGATATATTCGCGCACGATGGACAGGCCGATGCCATTGCCGTTGCGCGCGCCGGCCGCCTGGCGCACGCCCTGGTAAAACGGCTCGAAGATGCGCGCGGCGTCCTCGGGCGCCACGCCGGCGCCCTCGTCGGTGCAATCGATGCGCACGCGGCCGCCTTCGCCAGACAGGGTGAAACGCACGGTGCCGCCTTCCGGGCTGAAGCGCACGGCATTCGACAGCAGGTTCGCCAGGGCCGTGGCCAGCTTGTCGCGGTCGGCCTGCACGATCAGCGACGCGCCCTGCACCTCGACCGTCAAACGGCGCGCCAGCCATTGCAGGCGCTGCCCGGCCACCACATCTTGCAGCAAGACCAGCAAGTCCACCTTGCTGCGCGCCAAATGCTGGGCATCAAAAGCGGCGGTATTGTAGCGCAGCAAGTCTTCGATCTGGGTTTGCAGGGACGCCGTGTTTTGCTGCAGGATGCCGGCGATTTCCCGCTGGCCGTCGCTGAGCTTGCCCGCCACCTCGTCTTCCAGCAAGGCCACGCCTTCGCGCAGGGCCGCCAGCGGGGTTTTCAGCTCATGCGAGATGTGGCGCAGAAAACGTTCCTTGTCGGCATCGAGATCGGCCAGGCGCTGGCGCAGCCAGTCGAGCTGCTGGCCCAGGCGGCGCGTGTCGGCCGGGCCGCCGACGACAATGGGCTGGTCGTAGCGCTTGTCGCCCAGGCGCTCGATGGCCGTCTCGATGCGGCGCAGCGGGCGCGACAACAAAAAGCCGAAGCAGGTGGCCAGCACGGCCGCCAGCAGCACGGCGCCGCCCACCAGCACGCCCAGCAGGCGGCGCTGGCGTTCCAGCTCGGCCAGCAGGGCATCGTTGCGGCTGCCGATTTCCGTCTTGCTTTCGCGCGCCAGGCTGTCATTGATCTGCGTCATGCGGGCAAACGCGCGGTACACGACGGCGTGGCCATCGCGCTTGCGGCGCTTACCCGCTTGCAAGACTTCCCACGCCGCTTGCGCCTGCACCGTCCATTCGTCGGCCAACTGCGGGGCGAACTCGGGCGTGGCCCGGTTCAGCACTTGCAGCGCCGCCGTCGCTTCGTCGCGGGCCGCCGCGTAGCGCTCGCGGAAGACGGGATCGTCGAGCACGAGGAATTGGCGCGCGCTGCGCTCCATGGCCAGCGTGCGCTCGGACAGGCGCTGCGACTGTTCCGTCAAGGCAATCGCCTGCGCCGCCGTCTCGCGCCCCAGCCGCGCCAGGTGTTCCAGGGTCAGCAGGGCTTGCACGGAGGTGGCCGTCAAAATGCCCGTCGTCAAAATGAAGGCGGCAAATAGCAGTTGGCGAAAGGAAAGTCGGGACAAGGTGGGCGCCTTCGGTTCAGTCTGGAGTGCAAAAGGCGCATGGTACGCTAAGCGTTCATCGCGGGGCGCCACCTGTCAAAAAATAGCCTATCTGACAATGTTGCTGCTTTTGCGATCGGCAAGCAAGCCACGGCGGCGGCGCGCAGATACTCCTAGTACAATAGAGAAAAGCTTCATACAGGCATCAAAGTGGCCCCGGCCCTGGCATTACGCCACTTTGCCCCCACATGTGATGCAGCCCCACCGACACTCCGAATCACCTACCGCAGAGATCCCATACCGCATGAGCACATTTGAAAAAGTCAGCAGCAACTTCATTCCAGTCTTGCAGGCAACCATCGAGCAATATGTCGAGCCAGCAACGGGCATGCGCCATATCCACATGCATACCGAGCAGGCTGAGATGGTGTTCCTGGTGGCCTTTCCCACTGTGCCGGAAGTGAGCGACGGGCGCGCCCACATCCTCGAGCACCTGGCCTTGTGCGGCTCGGCCCGCTACCCGGTGCGCGACCCCTTCTTTTCGATGCTGCGCCGCTCGACGGCCACCTTCATGAATGCGATGACCTACCCGGACCGCACCGTGTACCCGTTCGCCAGCACCGACCGCAAGGATTTCTTCAACCTGCTCGACGTCTACCTGGACGCCGCTTTCTTCCCGAACCTCGATTACCTGAATTTCCGCCAGGAAGGCTGGCGCCACGCGTTCGAAGGCGACAAGCTGGTGTACCAGGGCATCGTCTTCAATGAAATGAAGGGCGCCTTCAACAGCCCCATGCGCGCGCTCGACAGCGGCATCGCCAGCGCCTTGCTCAAGGGCACGACGTATGAAGTGGAATCGGGCGGCGATCCGCTGGTGATCCCCGAACTGACGCATGAGATGCTGAAAGAATTCCACGCCAGCCACTATCACCCTTCGCAAGCCGTGATCATGACCGCCGGCAATATCGAAGCGTCGGCCGTGCAAGAGCAGGTGGCCGAACGCGTGCTGTCCAAGCTCAGCGGCTTCAGCCCGCGCCGCCTGCCGCAACTGGCGCCCGCCTGGACGGCGCCGCAGGAAAACGTCGTGAAAATTCCATCGCAGGAAGCGCGCGACGATGAATTTGGCCTGCAATTCGCCTGGCTGATGGGCGAGTCGAGCGACCCCATCGCCTACTACCACGCGCATTTGCTGTCGCACGGCTTGCTGGGCGAATCGTCGGCGCCCGTCATGCGCGCCATGGAATCGGCCGGCTATGGCCGCCCGTCGGACATGAATGGCCGCGACGCGGGCATCCGCCAGATGGTGTTCCACATCGGCATGGAAGGCTTGACGCAGGAACAGATCGCCGATGCGCACCAGCGCATCTGGACGGCCCTGGAAGAGACGGCGCAAGAGGGCATCCCCGCCGCCGTGCTGCACGCGGCCTTGCGCGATATCAAATACAGCCAGCGCGAAATCAGCAGCGGCCGCATGCCTTACGGCCTGGGCCGCCTGCTGCACGCCTTGCCGCTGGCCATGTATGACGGCAACGTCATGGATGCCTTCGACAATGCGGACATCCTGGAAACCCTGGAACAGCAAATCGAAGACCCGGAATTCTTCAAGCAGCTGGTGCGCGAGCTGATCGCCAATCCAACCCGTCTGACCACCCACGTGGTGCCCGACAGCGCCTACTTCACGGACCGCGCCGCCCTGGAAGACGCTAGGCTGGCGGCCTTGCAGGCGAAGCTGACGGATGCCGAGCGCGAGCACATCATCGCCGAGTCCGCCGCGCTGGAAGCGCATCAGCAGCTGCCGTCGAATTCCGAAGTCTTGCCGCGCATCCGCCCCGGCGACGTCAGCGCGCTGCCGCGCCCGGCACTGCCGATTCCCCCGGCCGTCGACGGCGCCGTGGCGTTCAGCATTGCCTCGAACGGCATCAGCTATGCCAACGTGCTGTACGACGTGTCGGGCTTGCCGGAAGCGTCGTGGCCATGGCTGCGCCTGTACACGGACCTGGCGCCGGAACTGGGCGTGGGCGACATGTCGTTCGACGACGCCAGCGCCTGGCGCCAGAGCATGGTGCCATCGTTCCACATCGGCCTGGAAGCCATTCCCCGCCCGCAACAAGCGATGCGCGTGGAATTGTCGTTCTCGGCCAGCGGCTTGCGCGAAGAACACGCGGCCATCGCCGCCGTGCTGTCGGCCTGGATCGCCAAGCCCCGCTTCGATGAAGAAGAGCGCCTGGCTTTCCTGATCGAAAGCCTGGTGCAAGACAAATTGAGCAGCCTGTCCGAATCGGGCAACCGCTACGCCATGCTGGCCGCGGCGGCACCGCTGTCGCCCACGCGCCGCTTCGACGACATCGTCGGCGGCCCGGCAGCCTTGCCGTTCTACCGCCGTTTGCAGCAGCTGAGCAAGACTTCCGAAGGCTTGCAGGAAATCGCGCGCGAGCTCGACACCCTGCACGCGCACATCATCGCCCAGCAGCCGACCGTGCTGTGCGCCGGCCTGGAGCAGGATGGCATCACCCTGGCCCGCTTGCTGGAATTGCCGGCAGCCAGCACGGATGCGGCCGCAGCGACAGCAACGCCAGCGCCGGCAGCTTTGCCGCTGGCCAACACGGCCCTGCATGCAACGAGCCAGATCAACCATTGCTTCGTGTCCTGGGCCGTGCCTGGCGTACACAATCCGGACGCGTCCGCCCTGGCCGTGGCCGCCGAACTGATGACCAACCAGGTGCTGCATACGGCCCTGCGCGAAAAAGGCGGCGCGTATGGCGGCAGCGCCAGCTATGCGGCCGGCGCCGGCACGTTTACCTTGAGTTCCTACCGCGATCCGCGCCTGGCCGGCACGTACGCCGACTTCGGCACGACCCTGGATCAAATCCTCGATGGCGATTTCTCGCAGGAACAAGTGGAAGAAGCCATCATCTGCGTCATCAAGGGCCTCGACAAGCCCCATTCGCCGTACGCGGAAGCGCTGACGGCGTGGAACATGCAGCAGCGCGGCACGACGGAAGCCGTGCGCCAGCAATTCCGCACGGGCGTATTGACTTGCACCCTGAGCCAGATCAAGGAAGTCACGCGCACCTGGCTGAAAAACGGCCAGCAGAGCCGCGCCGCGTTTGCGGGCAACACGACGCAAGACCTGGCCGGGCTGGACGTGGTCGATTTATTGGCGCTGGCCAGCTAAGGCGTGGACTTAACAAGTGTTTTGACTTGGCTGTTGCAACGCCTGACAAAACCGTAGCGAGCGGCAGTGATTTGTGGCCGAGAAGCGCAACCGTACTCTAGTACGGTGAGCATCGCCGGCCGCAAAGCGCGACGCGCAGTAGGTTTGGTCAGGCGTTTCCAGGTACGGCGTTCGGCTCCATGAACATCAACTCCCATTGATGTCCATCCAGGTCCTGGAAACTGTGGCCATACATGAAGCCGAAATCCATCGGCTCCTTGTAGATGCTGCCGCCCGCCTGGACGGCCTTCGCCACCAGCGCATCGACTTCGCCGCGGCTCTCCGCCGACAGGCACACGAGCACTTCCGTCGCCACCTTGGTATCGCACAGCTGCTTGGGCGTAAATTGCTGGAATTTATCGTGCGTCAACAGCATCACGAAAATGTCGTCGGCGACGATCATGCACGTTGCCGTTTCATCCGTGAAATGGGCATTGAAACTGAAGCCCAGCGCCGTGAAAAACGCCACGGAGCGTTCCAGCGACTGGACGGGCAGATTGACAAATATTTTGCGGGCCATCATGTCTCCTTCAAGTGAGATGAAAAATGCTGCCCGCCGATTCTACACCGGCTTTTTACGGGCCAGCGCGTCCCACGGTCTTCGGCACGTAGCCGAAATAGCGGCTGAACGCAGCGCTGAAATTGGACGGATGGCGATAGCCGGTTTGCCAGCCCGCCTGCGCCACCTGGCAACCATTTTCCAGCAGTAACTTTGCCCGCTGCATGCGCAACGCCAGCAGGGTGCGCTGCGGACTGTCGTTGTAGCGGTAGCGCCATCCCTGCTTGAGCTTGAACAAGCTCAGGCCCGCTTGCGCGCACAGGTAATCGAGCGTCAGGTCTTGCGCCATCTGTTCCTGCATCAGCGCATGGACACGCTCCAGCTTGATCATCTCGGCCTCGGACCAGCGCGGGATGGAAGCGGGCACGGGCGCCGGCCGCAGCGCCCGCAACTGTTCCGCCAGGACACTGAGCACGCCGATATGCACGGCCAGCGGATCCGTCGCGCGCAGCAGCGCCCGCGCCTGCAAAGCGGACGCCGCCGTGGTGGCCGCATGCGCCAGCTGGCGCGCGCCGCCGTGGGGCAGCAGTGACGCCAGGCCTTGCGGCCAGTAGCGCGCCAGCGCGTCTTCATCGACCAGCACGCGCAATTGCGCCGCCCGCTGATTCGCCTCGAAACGGCGCTCGCCGCTGACGTGCCGAAACGCCGTCACCGTCGTATGGCCGGCCCGGAAACGCAATTGTTCGCCATCGCGCGTCGTGTAGCCGGACACGCCTTCCAGGCCGATGGTGATCACCATGCCGCCCGCATCGTCATGCTTCGATTGCTCGACGAGCGCAAGGCGCGGACGGTAATCGGAATGCACGAGCAGCAAACCCTGGTCGACCTGGCGCTGGTCAGCGCGGCACTCGCCCATCCCGGGGTCCAGCTGGCGCCGCGTCCAGCCTGCCGCTTCCCTGTCCTGTTCCCTCATCGCTCCCCCTGTTTTCCCGCGCGCCGTCGCGCATACGAAATGCGCCGTGCCGCATACAAATGCAAATGATAATTATTCTCATTGTTGCATAAAATAGGTGCTCTTGCCCACCTCACCGAAAGGAAGCACCATGCCATTCACCACACAACACGCCTTGCAACCGTATTGGGATCTGGCCGTCGCGCCCGTCCAGGCCGATGGACTGGCCGCCGCCCTGGAATTGGGCATTTTCGAATTGCTGGCCACGCCGCACACGCCGACGCAACTGGCCGACGCCCTGTCGCTGCACGCACCGCACACGGCGCTGCTGCTGGAATTACTGTGGAGCATGCAGGTGCTGGAACGCGATGCGGCCGATGCTGATGCGCAGCACTACCGCTGCACGGCCGCCACCTTGCAGTATTTCTGCCGCGACTCCGAGGCCTTTTGCGGCGACGCCTGGCTGTACCGGCTGCATGCGCTGCGCCATTTCGCCACCCAGCTGAGTACGCTGGTGCGCGAGGGCGGCAAGGCCGCGCCCTACAGCACGGCAAGTGGCATCAACTGGGCCATTGCCGCGCAGCAGCAAATTGGCCAGGAACAACGCGCCGTCACCATGCGCGCAGCCCTGTCCGTGATGCAGCGCATCGCCCCGTTTGCAGACGGCCACACGCCGCTGCGCCTGCTCGACCTGGGCGGCGGACCGGGCTGGGTTGCCATTGCGCTGGCGCAAGCCCATGCGGGCTTGCACGGCGGCGTCTTCGACTGGCCGGAAACGGTGGCCGTGGCAGCCGCGAACATCGCCCATGCGCAACTGTCTGACCGCCTGGAGACTGTGGGCGGCGACCTGGCCAGCGACGATATCGGCAGCGGCTACGACCTCATCTGGTGCTCGTCCGTGCTGCATTTCGTGCCCGACATGGCGGCAGCCTTGCGCAAGATCCATGCGGCGTTGACACCCGGTGGCGTCTTCGTTTGCGTGCAGGCGGAAATCGCCCCGGCAGCCGGCGACGCGGCGCGCGTGCTGCCGTATTACTTGCCGATGCGCATGCTGGGCCGCACGGTAACCCAGCAGGGAGAATTGGCGCAGCTGCTGCGCGACACGGGCTGGCGGCAAGTGGAGCAATACAGCGCCAGCGACTTCCCCATGGCGCCCGTGCAGGTGCTGATTGCGCGCAAGGATGGAGCGTGAATCCGTCCCCGCGCAGCGCGCTGCCGCAAGCGCCATTTGATGCATCGCATGGCAAGCGCTGCGCCCATGTGGTTGAATACTGGCTGCGCAGCGATAGCGCTGAACGCTGAACCATGACAAACCCCGCATCACGCATCTGAGATAGCACCAAAATGTCCATCGCCCTATGAGCCTGACACTATCTGATCGTTCTGGAACGATCCTCGGAGAAATTGTCGTCCTGTCCGAGAATGCGCTTGTTCTCGGGACTTTTCTTCCCACGGCTGCCTTTGCCGCATACGCGACCTTGTTCAAGAATCTGGAACAAGCCGCCAACGATCAGCTTTTCGTCGAGGCAGACCGGTTGGAACAGGAAATTCAGTCATGCGATTTTTGCGTACTCGATACGCACAGCGGCATGCAGCGCAACATAGCTGATTTGCAGATCATGCAAGATGGAATCTGTTTCCATTGGCGAGCAAGCTGAGAGCGGCCACGGTAAACCTGCGCCGGCGGCCCGCGCCGGGACCGATGCATGCCGATGTCCCACGGCGCCCGTTCCCGCTCGCCAGTATCAAGCGGGGCTGTCCCGCAACGCGTCGATGATCAGGCCAGCCAGCCGCTCGACGGGCGGCCTGGGCACGCTGGAGGCGCGCAGCAGTTCCAGCGACAACGGGGGCAGGGCGGGCAAGCCCGCCGCCACGTGATCGAGCGCGCAGACGGAAGAGGGCAAGCCCAGGCTGGTGCGCACCGTCACGCCCAGCCCGGCGGCGGCCGCCGCCCACAGTCCCGCCAGGCTGGGACTGGTAAACGCCGTGCGCCAGGCGATGCCGGCATGGTCCAGCGCCTGCGTGGCGCAGCGCTGGAACAGGCAGTCGCGGTCGAAGGTAATGAGCGGCAAGGGCTCGCCCGATTCAGGCTGCCAGGCCAGGCTGGATGAGGCGATCCAGCGCATGGCCGGCTCGGCAATATGCTGGCGCTGCGGCAGCGGATACTCGGCCACGTCGGCGATGCAGGCGCCGCCCCACAGCAGGGCCAGGTCCAGCTGGCCCATGGCCAGCCCTTGCATCAAGGCCGTGTTGCGCGCCACGTGCGCCTCGATGTGCACTTTCGGATGCGCGCGGGCAAAGCGTCCCAGCACGTCGGGCAGCAAGGCTTCGCCGAAATCCTCCTGCAAACCGAGCCGTATCCAGCCTTCCAGTTCCGCGCCGCGCAAGGCGACGGCCGCCTCGTCGTTCAGTTCCAGCAAGCGGCGTGCATAGCCGAGCAAGACTTCGCCGGCCGGCGTCAGCGCCAGGCCCCGTCCATCCTTGCGGAACAGGGGCATGCCCGCCTGCTCCTCGAGTTTTTTCAGCTGCGCGCTGACGGCCGAGGTGGAGCGGCCCACCTTGTCGGCCGCGCGGGCAAAGCTGCCCAGTTCGATGCCAGCCACATAGCTGCGCAAGAAGGCGATGTCAAAATTCAGCAAGCTCATGGCGCAAATGCAATCGTCCTGTTTTATGGGATGGTGACTAGTAAATTATCTGATATTCAGAACGATCGTACTGCGCAACACTGTCAGGGTCAACCACTTTCCCCTCCCTGCCATGACCACCAGCTGCCCAGCCGTTCCTGTTCCTGTCCCCGCCACCGCGCCCGCGCTGGGCGAGGCCCACCGCTGGAAAGTGCTGGCCGTCGGCGTGGCGGCCAATGCCAGCTTTTCCGCCGCCGCCAACGGCATGCCCACGACGGCCATCTGGCTGCGCAGCGGCTATCACCTGAGCAATACGCAACTGGGGGTGGCGCTGGGCGCCATGGGCCTGGGCGTGGCCCTGACAGAATTGCCATGGGGCATGGCCACCGACCGCTGGGGCGACCGCCCCGTGCTGCTGACGGGCTTGCTGGGCACCATGCTGGCCCTATTGACCTTGCTGCTGTGGATCACGCCCGCTGACGGCGCCGTGCCGCCGTTATGGGCGCTGGCGGCCGGGCTGGCGCTGGTCGGCGTGCTGGGCGGCAGCGTGAATGGTGCCAGCGGGCGCGCCGTGATGCGCTGGTTCGGCGCGGGCGAACGGGGTTTCGCCATGAGCATCCGCCAGACGGCCGTGCCGCTCGGCGGCGGCCTCGGCGCCCTCGTCCTGCCCAGCCTGGCGTCACGTTACGGCTTCATGCCCGTGTTTGGCGCCCTGGCCCTCGTATGCGGCCTGTCGGCGTTTTTTACGTGGCGATGGATGCATGAGCCTGACTTCTCTGCCGAGGTCGCCACGGGGCCGCAAAACGCGTCCACGGGCCTGTTTGGGGTCAAGCCGCCTCCGCCGCTGCAAGGTCCACTCAAAAACCGCAAAGTCTGGCGCATGGTGGCCGCCATCGGCTTGCTGTGCGTACCCCAGTTTGGCGTGCTCAGCTATGCCACCGTGTTTCTGCACGACCATGGCCACCTGGGACTGGCTGCCATCACGGCCGTGATGGTGGCCCTGCAGGCGGGCGCCATGGTGATGCGCATCTGGAGCGGACGCCACACGGACCGCCACGCGAACCGGCCTGCCTATCTGCGCGGCTCGGCCCTGGTGGCGCTGGCGTCGTTCATTGTGCTGGGATGCATCGCCTGGCTGCAGGCGCCGGGCTGGCTGCTGATGGCCGCCGTGGTGGCCGCCGGCATCGCCGTGTCCGCCTGGCATGGCGTGGCCTACACGGAGCTGGCGACGGAAGCGGGCGGCGCCAACGCAGGCACGGCCCTGGGCATGGCGAACACGGCCGTGTATGCGGGCCTGTTCCTCACGCCGATCGCCATCCCGCACTTGCTGGCGGCCAGCAGCTGGCCCGTCGTGTGGTGGCTGGCAGGGCTGGTGGCGCTGGCCACGCGGCCCCTGTTTCCGAAAGCTTAATTTAACTCGGGCAGCGGCGAAATGCGGTAGACGCAGCGCATGGCATTGGCCAGCAAATGCTGCTCGCGCACGATGCTCGCGCCCGGTCCCACCACCTCCTGGAACAGCTGCAGTTCGGAGCGGCAAAAACCCTGGCAGGTGCGCGCGGCGGCGCAGATGGGGCAGTGGTCTTCGATCAGCAGCCAGTCCTTGCCATCCGCTTCCACGCGCGCCATATAACCCTCTTCATCGCGCACGGCCGCCAACTGCTGCAAGCGCGTGGGCAAGTCCGGCGCCGAGCACGCCAGCGCATACGCGCTGCGGCTTTCCTCTTCGCGCTGGGTGATCAGTTTATCCAGGCCCGCTTCGCCGAACAGCTGGCGCACGGAACCGATCAGCTTGATCGTCAGCTGCGCATGCGTGTCGGGAAAGCGCGCATTGCCCGCCTCCGTCAAGACCCAGTTCTGGCGCGGCCGCCCGGCGCCCGCCTGCGCTTCCTGGCGCCCCTCGATGAGGCCCGCCGCCACCAGCTTTTGCACTTGCTGACGCGCCGCCTCGCCCGTCATGTCCAGGGTCTTGGCCAGGGTCGCCGTGGAGACGGGTCCCTTGGTCTTGATGAAATACAGGATGCGCTCCGTCGTTTGCGGCGCCTCTTGATTATCCAAACGTTTACTTGTGTAATTCATTTCGCTCAACTATCATGGGGCCAGTTAACCAACTAATTGCTTGCATAATAGGCCGGTAGCTCCCCGCTGTCGAGGAGTTTCCACGTCCGCATGCCGGCAAGGTACTCTTTTGACAGGATTTTCCCATGCAACTGTCTCACTCGATCTGGCTGTTTCACGCCATCCTCGCCACCGGCCTGGCCCTCTGGCTCACCCTGGCCGCCCTCAACAACCTGCACGCCTTCCACGGCGCCGTCTGGGCCATCGGCAACACCATGCGCATGGACCCGCTGCGCCAGGACCCGACCATCCAGACGCCGCTGCTGCGCCGCGCGCTCACGTCCCTGGTCTTGCACCGCCTGAGCCTGTTGACGGTGCTGGCGCTGCAACTGCTGGCCGCCATCGCCGCCTGGACGGGCGTGGCGCTATTGCTCGGCGCTTCCCTGACGCAAGCGTTGCCCTGGCTGAACCTGGCCCTGTGCGCCATGGCCGCCTTCCTGCTGCTGATGCACCTGGGCGGCCTGTGGTTCGGTTACTGGATCGCCCAGGAAAGCTTGCAGACGACGCACCTGGTGCTGCTGCTGTGGACCCTGGGTTTGTTCTTCCTCTTCAACGCGCAGCGGACCTGACCAGCCTCCGCTGCGCCTCTTCTTCTTTCTCCCTTTCAATGCAGTAAAGGACTTCATCATGAATACGAAACTCGTCGGCGCTTCCGCGCTGGCCATCGCCCTGGCCGTCGCGGGCGCCGCGCTGTACCCGCGCGCCAACTCGCATGCGGCCGATGCCGCCGCCTACCCCGCCACCAAGGTGGCGCTGGTTCCCGTCGTGCTGGGCACGCAGGAGCGCTTTTTTGCCGGCGTGGGCGAACTGGAAGCGGCGCGCCAGGTGCAGGTGGCGGCCGAAACGGGCGGGCGCGTCACGCAGATCCGTTTCGAGTCGGGCCAGAGCGTGGCGGCCGGCGCCGTGCTGGTACAGCTCAATGACGCCCAGGAACAGGCAATGCTGCTGCGCCAGCGCGCACAGCTGAAAAACGCGGAAAGCAGCCATGCCCGCACGGTGCAGATGGTCAGGGAAAAGGCCGCCACGCAGGAGCAGCTCGATGCGGCGCTGGCCGCGCGCGACGCGGCCCTGGGCGACGTGCGCCAGACGGAAGCGCTGATCGCGCAAAAGACCATCCGCGCGCCATTCACCGGGCAGCTGGGAATCCGCAAGGTGCACGCGGGCCAGTACCTGAACGCAGCCGACACGGTGGCCAGCCTGATCGACACGAAGGCCTTGCTGGTGAACTTCGCCCTCGATGAACAGAGCAGCGCGAATCTGGCGCCGGGACAGGCCGTGCAAGTGCTGGTGGACGCCTATCCGAATGAAATCTTCACGGCGAAGATCAACGCCATCGACCCGCTGGTCGCCCGCTCGCGCATGGTGCAGGTGCAGGCGGCATTGAGCAATCCCCGCGGTGCGCTGAAAGCGGGCATGTATGCGAACGTGCGCGTGGCCCGCGAGGCTGGCCAGCAGCTGACGGTGCCGGAAACGGCCGTGACCTACAGCGCGTATGGCGATACGGTGTTTGTGGCGCAGCAGGAAGGAAAACAGCCGCTCACCGTCAAGCGCGTGGGCGTCAAACTGGGCGAGCGGGCCGGGGGCCGCGTGGCCATTCTCGACGGCTTGCGCGAAGGGCAGCGCGTGGTCGCTTCGGGCCAGCTGAAACTGGCCGACGGCATGGCCGTGCAGGCCGTCGCCAATACCCTGGACGAGGCGAAACGCGCCGCGCCCAAGGCCGGTTCTTGAGGAAGGGCCAGCACCATGAAATTTACCGATTTATTCGTGCGCCGCCCCGTGCTGGCGCTGGTGATCAGCACATTGATCCTGATGCTGGGCGTGATCGCCATCCTGCAGCTGCCGATCCGCCAATACCCGATGCTCGAATCGTCCACCATCACCGTCACGACCAACTATCCGGGCGCCTCGGCGGAATTGATGCAGGGTTTCGTGACGCAACCCATCGCGCAAGCCGTATCGTCGGTGGAAGGCATCGATTACCTGACGTCGTCGTCGGTGCAGGGCAGCAGCACCGTCACCGTGCGCATGGAATTGAACCGCGATTCCACGCAAGCGTTGACGGAAGTCATGGCCAAGGTCAACCAGGTGCGCTATAAATTGCCGGAAGGCGCTTTCGACCCCGTCATCGAGCGCGCGGCCGGCGATTCCTCGGCCGTCGCCTATGTCGGCTTTGCCAGCGAGAGCGTGTCCGCACCTGCGCTGACGGATTACCTGGCGCGCGTGGTGCAGCCGATGTTCGCCACCATCGACGGCGTGGCGAAAGTCGACGTGTATGGCGGCCAGCAGCTGGCCATGCGTTTGTGGATCGACCCGGCGAAACTGGCCGCGCGCGGCTTGACGGCGGCCGACGTGGCCGACGCCGTGCGGCGCAATAACTACCAGGCGGCGCCCGGCAAAGTGAAGGGACAATTCGTCGTCGCGAACATCAGCGTCAACACGGACCTGACCAGCGTGGAGCAATTTCGCGACATGGTCATTCGCAAGGGCGGCGATGAAAAGGATAGCGCCGCCCTCGTGCGCCTGAAGGACGTGGGCACGGTGGAACTGGGCGCGGCCGCCACGGAAACGAGCGGCATCATGGACGGCGTGCCGGCCGTGTATCTGGGCCTGTCGCCCACGCCCGGCGGCAACCCGCTGGTGATCGTCGACGGCATCAAGAAGCTGCTGCCGGAAATCCAGAAAACCCTGCCGCCGGGCGTAAAAGTCGAGCTGGCGTTCGAGACGGCGCGCTTCATCCAGTCGTCCATCGACGAGGTGGCGCACACCCTGCTCGAAGCGCTGCTCATCGTCGTCATCGTCATCTACCTGTGCATGGGTTCCCTGCGCTCCGTGCTGATTCCCGTCGTGACGATCCCGCTGTCGATGCTGGGCGCGGCGGCGCTGATGCTGGCCTTCGGCTTCAGCATCAATTTACTGACCCTGCTGGCGATGGTGCTGGCCGTGGGCCTGGTGGTCGACGACGCCATCGTGGTGGTGGAAAACGTGCACCGGCATATCGAGGAAGGCAAGACGCCCGTGGCGGCCGCCCTGGTGGGCGCGCGCGAAGTGGCCGGCCCCGTCATCGCCATGACCATCACCCTGGCGGCCGTGTATGCACCGATCGGCATGATGGGAGGATTGACTGGCGCGCTGTTCAAGGAATTCGCGCTGACGTTGGCCGGTGCCGTGGTGGTGTCGGGCGTGGTGGCGCTGACCTTGTCGCCCGTGATGAGCTCCCTGCTGCTGCAGCCGAAACAAGCGGAAGGGCGCATGGCGCGCGCCGCCGAGCATTTCTTCGAAGGCCTCACCAGCCGCTACGCGCGCCTGCTGGACCGCTCGCTGCACCACCGCTGGTGGAGCGCCGGTTTCGCCGCGCTGGTGATGGTCAGTCTGCCGTTTTTGTACCTGCTGCCGCAGCGCGAACTGGCGCCGGCGGAAGACCAGGCCAGCGTCTTGACGGCGATCAAGGCGCCGCAGCATGCCAACCTCGATTACGTGGAACGCTTTTCGTACAAGCTCGATGATATCTACAAAAATATCCCCGAAACGGACTCGCGCTGGATCATCAATGGCGGCGAAGGCCCGGCATCGAGCATCGGCGGCATCAACCTGACGCCATGGGCCGAACGCTCGCGCAACGCGGCCGTCATCCAGGCCGAATTGCAGCACGCCGTGGGCGACGTGGAAGGCACCAGCATCTTCGCCTTCCAGCTGGCGCCCTTGCCCGGATCGAGCGGCGGCTTGCCCGTGCAGATGGTGCTGCGCAGCGCGCAGGATTACGCCACCCTGTTCCGCACGATGGAAGACGTCAAGCAGCGCGCGCGCGACAGCGGCCTGTTTGCCGTCGTCGACAGCGACCTCGATTACAACAACCCCGTCGTCAAGGTGCAAGTGGACCGCTCCAAGGCGAACAGCCTGGGCATCCGCATGCAGGACATCGGCGAATCGCTGGCCGTGCTGGTGGGCGAAAATTACCTGAACCGCTTCGGCATGGATGGCCGCGCCTACGACGTCATCGCGCAAAGCCCGCGCGAACAACGCTTGACGGCGCAAGCCCTGACGCAGCAGTACGTGCGCGCCGACGACGGCAGCCTGCTGCCGCTGTCTGCCGTCGTCTCGGTGACGGAACAGATCGAGCCGAACATGCTGACGCAGTTCAACCAGCAAAATGCGGCCACCTTCCAGGGCGTGCCGGCGCCGGGCGTGACCCTGGGCGACGCCGTCGCCTTCCTCGACGGCGTGGCGAAAACCCTGCCGCCCGGCTTCAGCTACGACTGGCAATCCGATGCGCGCCAATTCGCCACGGAAGGCAATGCGCTGCTGCTGGCCTTCCTGGCGGCCGTCGTCGTGATTTACCTGGTGCTGGCGGCGCAGTATGAAAGCCTGACGGACCCTTTGATCATCCTGATCACGGTGCCGCTGTCGATTTGCGGCGCGCTGATCCCGCTGGCGCTGGGCTACGCCACCGTCAACATCTACACGCAGATCGGCCTCGTGACCCTGATCGGCTTGATCAGCAAGCACGGGATCTTGATGGTGGAATTTGCCAACGAATTGCAGGTGCATGAACGGCTGGACCGCCTCAGCGCCATCCGCAAGGCGGCGCAAATCCGCTTGCGCCCGATTCTGATGACGACGGCGGCCATGGTGGTGGGCCTGGTGCCGCTGCTGTTCGCGTCCGGCGCCGGCGCCAACAGCCGTTTCGGCCTGGGCGTGGTGATCGTTTCGGGCATGTTGATCGGTACCTTCTTTACCCTGTTCGTGCTGCCCACCGTGTACACCTTTCTGGCCCGCCGCCACACGGCCGACCATGCCACGCCGCGCGCGCGCGATCTGTCGCACGCGCTGAAGGAATCCCCATGAAAAATTACCGCTATCTCGTCTCCCTTTTCCCCCTGCTGGCCGGCTGCGCCGTCAGCCCCGCCTACGTCACGCCGGGCACGCCCGCCATCGCCCTGGCCAGTCCGCAGCAGGCGCAGTTTGCGCCAGGTCAAACGGCTGCCAGCGAAGCCGCCTGGTGGACGTTTTTCGACGATGCGCGCCTGTCGCGGCTGATCGCCAGCGCGTTGACGCACAACCTCGATATCGCGCAGGCGCAAGCGAATCTGCTGGCCGCGCGCGCCACCTTCGACGAGCGCCGCCTCGACGAACTGCCTGCCGTCACGGGCCAGGCGGGGTGGCAGCGCAGCGTGCAGCAAGATGCGCCAGACAGCCGCGCCGTCAGCACCAGCACGCGCGTTGGGTTCGATGCGCAGTGGGAAATCGACCTGTTCGGCCGCCTCGCGCATATCAGCCGCTCGGCGCAGGCGCGCGCCGACGCGGCGCAGGCCGATTTGCGGCAAGTGCAGCTGACGATCGCCGCCGAAGTGGCGCGCAATTATTACGAGGCGCTGGGCTACCAGCAAAACCTGGCGCTGACGCAGGCGCAAGTGCAAAGCTGGCGCGACACCATCGCCCTGATCGACGCGCGCATCCGCGCCGGCAGCGGCTTGCCGGAAGAGCGCCACAACGCGCTGGCCAACCTGGCGCGCAGCGAGGCGGCCTTGCCGCCGTTGCAGGCCGGCTTGCGCCAGGCGCAGTACCGGCTCGATGTGCTGAGCGGCCAGGCGCCGGGCGCCATCGCGCTGGCGACAGCACCGCGGCAACAGGCGCCGCTGGCCGGCCAGTTGCCGCTGGGCGACGTGAACCGCCTGATCAGGCAGCGTCCCGACGTGGTGCGCGCCGAGCGCCTGCTGGCCGCTTCCAGCGAAGACGTGGGGGCGGCAACGGCCGACCTGTATCCGCGCCTGAGCCTGGGCGGCTTTTTGGGCTTCTTTGCGCTGCGCGGCAGCGGCGTGTTCGACGGCGGCGCGCGCGCCTTCGAACTGGCGCCCTCCGTCAGCCATCCTGCCTTCCGCCTGGGCAGCGTCAAGGCGCGCTTGCGCGGTACGCAGGCCGAAGCGCAAGGCGCGCTGGCGCGCTATGCGCAAACGATGCTGTTGGCGCAGGAAGAGGTGGAAAACGCCGTTACGCAGCTGGCGGAAAACCAGACGCGATTGGCCTCGCTGCTGGAATCGGCGCGCCACGGCAACGCGGCCCTCGGCATCGCCAGCACGCGCTATGCGGGCGGTGCCGGCAGCTACCAGGCCGTGCTGGAAAACCAGCGCGCCTTGTACGATATCCGGCGCGAAGCGCTGCTGGCGGAAACGGCGTCCTACATCGATGCGATCGCCCTGTACAAGGCGCTGGGATGGGGGCACACTATGTGATCTTTTTAGCTCGGAAAGGCACGCGATGTTCACGCAAGGCAGCTGGCTCAATCCACCGGAAAACTGGTCCGCCGACGACGCGCAATTGCGCGTGACGACGGACGCAAATACGGATTTCTGGCGCAAGACTCACTATGGTTTTATCCGCGACAGCGGCCATTTTTTCGGCACGCAAATCGACGGCGATTTCACGGCGCAGCTGCACGTGGCGGCGCAGTACGCCGCGCTGTACGACCAGGCCGGCATGATGGTGCGCATCGACGAGCAAAACTGGATCAAGTGCGGCGTCGAATTTTCCGACGGCCAGCTCTTATTGAGCACGGTATTGACGCAGGACAAATCCGACTGGGCCGTCAGCAGCGCTCCCGCCATGCCGGACGGTTTCTGGCTGCGCGTGACGGTGGCGCAAGGCGCGATCCGCGTCCAGTATTCGACCGATGGCCAGCGCTGGCCGCTGCTGCGCCTGGCGCCATTTCCCGAGGCCGGCAGCTACCGCGTCGGACCCATGTGCTGCACGCCGGAACGCGCTGGCCTGGAGGTGGTGTTTTCCCGGTTTTCCATCGGCCCGGCGCAGCAAAAAGACTTGCACGATTTGAGTTAGATCAAGCGGTCCACGTCTCGTGCAAATGGCGCCACAGCAGCGTTCCAGCCGGTGTCTTCTCATACACGACGGTCGACAGCCGCTCCGTATTGTCTCCCCCCGGCAGCGATTGATGCTCGCGGTAGGACACGGTGGCGCCGGCCGCGTTGTCCTGGATCAATGCCAGGTCGGAAATACGCATGATGAGGCCCGGACGGCTGCCGCCGGCGCCCTGGAACAACGCCGTCAAGCCGGCATGATCGAGCCGCTTGCCGCCCGGTGACACCATCGTGAAATCCAGCGAGAAACGCGCGAGCAATGCGGCGCAATGCTGCGGCGCCGTGACCTCGCCGGAGAGCCACTCGCGGATCAGCACATGCGTGGATAACACGTCGTCAAAACAGGGGTTCGTTGTCTTCATTTTTTTGCTGCTCCATGGTGATGTAAAAGGTCGAGAACGGCGCGGTTATCGATGCGCGCGCACAGCGCCAAAGGCAGCACGCACGCGCTGGCGGCCAGCGCAAAACACCAGTGAAAAACCTGCGCCGCGCGCAGGTGCTGGGCGGGGTCATCGAGCGACGTAATTCCCTGCGCCGCCAGCAAGCCGTTGAGCAGTACGCTGAGCAGCGCCACGCCCAGGCAAAAGCCCAGCTGGCGGTTGATATTCCACACGGCGCTGGCCTGGCTCAGCTGCCCGTCGGGCGTGCGCAAGAACGCCGTGCTTTGCGCCGTGCTGCTGCACAAGCCGCCGCCAAAGCCCATCACGGCATACGCGCCGGCCAGCCAGAACAACTGGCCCGCCGCATCCACGCGCAGCAGCATCAGCATGCCCGCCGCCTGCAGCAGTGCACCAGCGATGAACAAGGGTTGCGGCCCCACGCGGCGATAGCTTTTTCCCGTGAGCGAAATGGCCGCAAACGAGGCCAGCGCCCACGGCAGCATCAGCGCGCCCGCCGTCGACGCCGACATGCCCAGCACGCCCTGCAAATACAGCATGGCCAGCAGGCTCACGCCCATGAACACGCCCGGCACCAGCAGGTACATCAGCATGGCGATGCGCAGCAGCGGTTCTGCGGCCAGGCGCAGGTTCAGCAGCGGCGTCGATTTGCGCAGCGCGCCACGCACGTAGATCCCGGCGCAGACGGCGCCCAGCGCCAGCACGCCGGCGCCGGCAAGCAGCTCGCCCGGCGTGCCCAGCATGGTCAAGCCCAGCAACAGCAAAAGGATGGCCGTGCTGCCCGCCACAAGGCCGCCCGTGTCGAGGCGGGGCACTTGCGCGCGCGGCGGGTCCGGACGCAGCCAGCAGGCGGCCAGCAGCAGCGCCAGCGCGGCAAACGGCACGTTCAGATAAAAAATCGCCCGCCACGACAGGCTGTCGACGATCACGCCGCCCAAGGCGGGCGACAGGGCGGGTGCCAGCAAGCCCACCAGCATGATGACGGACGACAGGCCGGGACGCTCGGCGGGTTGGTACAGCTGGTAAGTCATGCTTTGCCCCAGCGGGATCAGCAAGCCGCCGCCCAGGCCCTGCACGCAGCGCCAGGCGATCAGCGCCTCGATCGAGGGCGCCAGGCCGGCGCCGATGCTGGCGCATAAAAATGTTAGCAACGATGCCATGAACACGGTTTTGCTGCCATAATAGGCAGCCAGCCAGGCGCTGGCGGGGATGACGATGGTCAGGCCAAGGATGTAGGCCGTGCTGATCCAGGCCAGCTGCGCCACCGAGGCGTGCAGGGCATGGCCGATGTCGGGATAGGCGACGCTGGTGATGAACATGTTGATCAGGTCGACGAAAAACCCCAGCAGATAGATGGCCGCGACCTTTTTGCGATAGTCCATGGTGCTCCGAATGGCAAACGGCCAGCTTAAGCGTCCAGCGCCATTTGCGTAACGGGCCAGCCCCGATTACACTGTCAAAGAAATTTTGACAAACTCCCGCAACCCGCATGTATCCTCATATTTATTTATGATCAGTCTTGACCGTTTGGGTATTTTCATCGCCATCGTCGACGCCGGTTCGCTGACGGCCGCCGCCGCCGTGCTGGGCCAGAGCAAGGCCGTCGTCAGTTTTAACTTGAAACAGCTGGAAGCGGAGCTGGGCGTGTCGCTGCTGACGCGCAGCACGCGCAGCCTGGCGCTGACCGACGTGGGACGGCGCTTTTACGAGGATTGCCAGCGCGTGCTGAGCGAAGCCCAGGGCGCCATCGAGACGGCGCGCCAGGGGCACCAGGGCTTGCGCGGCACCCTGCGCCTGACCACCACCGTCGAATACGGCAGCCGCACGGTGATCCCCGCGCTGATCGCCTTTGCCGCCGCCCATCCGCAGCTGCAAATCCAGCATTCCTCGTCGTCCTCGCATGAAGACCTGATCTCGGGCGGCTACGACCTGGCCATCCGCATGGGTTCCCTCAACGATTCGAGCTACCGCGCCGCGCTGATCGAGCCGTATGCGATCTGGCCCGTCGCCTCGCCCGCCTACCTGGCCAGCCTGCCCGGCCGGGACATCGCCACCTTGCCCGACCTGCAGCGCGCGCGCTGGCTGGCGCACAGCCGCCTCGCTACGCCCCTGCGCTGGGACGTGCACACGCCCGACGGCCCCGCCGTCTTCGTCGCGCAGGACGACGCCGCCATCCATTCCGACTCCGCCTCGGCCCTGCTGGGCTTTGCCCTGGGCGGCTGCGGCGTGGCCCTGCTGCCGCAATGGCAGGTGGAAGGGGACGTGCGCGCGGGACGTTTGCGCCGCCTGCTGCCCGACGTCGTCTTCCCGGAACAGGGCGTGTATGCCGTGTATCCGAACACCCAGCATATTGCGGAAAAAGTGCGCGCGTTTATCGACTTCTTGCGCGCGTTCGTGGGCATGCCCGCCTGAGGTTTCACGTGGCGCCACGGCGCCCATGTCACGTCGTCAATACTTGTTGAATACAACGATTTCCAAAGGGCAAACGAGCGCCCATTTCGCTTTTCACGGCCTACACTGGAAGGACGTTGTTCACCGATTGGAGACCATCATGGCACATACATTGGCAGCAGTTTTCGCCGTGCGCGACATGGCCGAGCGCGCCCGGCACGACCTGATCACGGCGGGCTTTCCCGGCGCCAACATCCGCCTGCACGATGCGGGCAGTGACGACTTTTCCGCCACGGAAAACATCCGCCGCGACGACAGCGACAGCCTGCTCGACAGCGTCAAGCATTTCTTCACGGACCTGTTCGGCAGCCACGCCGACCGCCACATCTATGCGGAAGCCGTGCGGCGCGGGCATGTCGTGCTGACACTGGAAGGGGCGAGCGACGCCGATATCCAGCGCGCCACCGACCTCGTCGAGCGCTATGCGCCGCTCGACATCGATGCGCACGCCGAGCACTGGCGCACCGGCGGCTGGCAGGGCGCGCCGCAAGACGACGGCGCGCGGCGCCAGGGCGCCAGCATGCAGCAGGGCGCGTCGGCCGGCAACCTGAACGAGACGGCGGCATCGCAGCAATTTGCGGGCGGCATGGCGCCGCCGTCATCCGGCGCGGGCGCCAACGCGCGCCGCTACCCCAGCGCCGACAACCTGCCGGGCACCAGCTACGACGACGAACAGTACTACCGCAACCACTGGAGCGCCACCTATGTCGCCACCGGCGCGCGCTTCGAGGACTACGATCCCGCCTACCGCTATGGCCATTCGATGGCGAACAGCGACAGCTACCGGGGCCGCCCGTGGGATGAGGTGGAAGCGGAGCTGCGTTCCACGTGGGAGCACACGTATCCGCAATCGGCGTGGGACAACTTCAAGGCGGCCATCAAACATGGCTGGGAGCGCATCACGTCCTGACGCGCGGCGAGGGGATGGCTCTGTCAGCGCCCCTCGTGCGTGAGCTTGAGGAAGTGGTTCAGGATGTGGAAGTGGTCTTCGAAGAACTGCTCTTCCATGGCCGGCAGGGCGCTCACCGGCACCCACTGCGCCAGCGCCGCATCGTCGGCCGCCGTCACGGCCGGCAGCTGGCGCGTCTTCAAGTCGAAGTAATGCGCATGCGTGATGGTGCGTCCCCGCTGGCTGCGGTCCGGATGGTCGAACACGGCCACGCCGACCAGCGCCTCGACCAGGGTGGGCGCCAGCACGCCCAGCTGGGTTTCTTCCGCCAGTTCGCGCAGGGCGCCCTGCAGCAAGCGTTCTCGCGGCTCCAGGAAGCCGCCGGGCAGCGCCCACAAGCCCTTGCCAGGATAGCCGCCGCGGCGCACCAGCAAGACGTGGCCGCCCGTCTGCACCAGCGCATCCACGGTGCAAAAGATGGGCGCATACGGCGCCGTGCGCCAGCGCGCCTTGTACGCTTCGATGGCGCGGTATTCCTGCACCAGCGGCGCGTACCACGGCAACAAGGTCCACGCTTTCAAGTACTGGCCGATGGCCGCCGGCAGCAGCTGCGCCACGGCGCTCAGCGACACGTCCACGTCTTCCGCCTCGAACAGCACGTTGCGGATCGCCGTCGCGCCGATGGGCGCACCGGGATCGATCTCCAGGTTGAGCAACTGCCAGTGCGGGAAGTGGTGCAGGTAGTAACTGGTGGCGTCCTTGAAACAGGCCACCAGAGTGACGCGCTGCACCGCAGGCACGGCGCCCGCCACGGCGCGCCGCACGGCATCGGCCCACAGGCCATCGTCGTAGTAATCGCGCACGGCCACGTAATGCACGCGCGCGCGCTGCGCCTCGGGCAGGGTGGCGGCGATCATGGCGGCCCGCTCCTGCCACGTAAACGGGTTCTTCGGGCTGCGCGCATGGAAGGCGGAACCAAGCACCACCACGACGCTGGCGGCGGTGGCCAGCGCCTTTTGCAGCAAGCCCGCATGGCCATTGTGAAAAGGCTGGAAGCGGCCGATCAGGATGGCCGCGTCGGCAGGATAGGATGAGCTCATGCGTCGTCTCCGGTGGGGTAGTGGGCGGCGATCGGCAATTGACGCCCGCTGCCAAAGGCGCGCGAACGCACGCGGATGATGGGCGCCGCCTGGCGCCGTTTGTATTCATTGCGGGCGACCATGCCGAGGATGCGCGTCACCAATGCGCGCCCCTCGTCCGTCTCGCGCAGCTGGTTGACCAGGGTCAAGGCTTGCGCGCTTTCTTGCGCCGGCAGGCGGCGTCCCTCGATATGCCATTTCAAGATTTCATCGAGCACGGGATAGGGCGGCAAACTGTCAGTGTCGCGCTGGCCCGGCGCCAGTTCCGCCGACGGGGGTTTGTCGAGCACGGCGACGGGGATCAGCTCGCGCCCGGCACTGGCGTTGAGGTGGCGCGACAGGGCGAACACCTCCGTTTTATACAGGTCGCCAATCAATCCCAGTCCCCCGTTCGTGTCGCCATACAGGGTGCAGTAGCCCACCGAGATTTCGCTCTTGTTGCCGGTGGTGAGCAGCAGGGCGCCAAAGGCGTTCGAGTATTCCATCAGGATGGTGCCGCGCACCCGCGCCTGCAGGTTTTCCAGCGGCAGTCCCTGCAGCTTGCCGTCGAAGGCTTGGGCATAGCCCGCTTCGTATTGCGCCACGATGTCGCGGATGGCATGCGTGTGCAGGACGATGCCCAGGTTGGCGCACAGGGCGACGGAATCGGTGACGGAGCCGGCGCTGGAAAACACGGACGGCATGGTGATGCCTACCACGTTGTCCGCGCCCAGGGCTTCCACGGCCAGGGCCAGGGTCAGCGCCGAATCGATGCCGCCCGAGCAGCCGACGACGACTTTCGTGAAGCGGCAGCGGCGCGCATAGTCGCGCAAACCGAGCACGATTTGACGGCGCGCAAATTCCACGGCCGGGATGCCGTCCGGGTCGGGCACGGGAAACGCCGCGCCGTCCGTGCGCGTAAAACGGCCGTCGGCAAAGCGCAGCAATGCATCATCCTCGACGAAGCGGGCCGCCTCGAATTGCACGCCGAGGGTGGGGGACATGGCGAACGAGGCGCCGTCGAACACGAGTTGATCCTGGCCACCCACCTGGTTGACGAAAAGCAAAGGCAAGTTCACGCGCGCGCAGGCGGCGCCGAACACGGCATGGCGCTGCGCGCGCTTGCCGATGTCGGACGGGCTGGCGTTGATGCTGACGACCAGGTCGGGCCGCGCCGCGTGCAGGGCGTCGAACGGGTTGACGGCGTAGGCGCGGCCATCGTCGTTCCAGCCATCCTCGCAAATCATGAAGCCCACCTTGCAGCCGGCGATATCGAGGGTGCAGGCGCCGGGCGGACCCGGCTCGAAATGGCGGCCCTCGTCGAAGATGCCGTAGGTCGGCAGCAGCTGCTTGTAGTATTCGGCCACGATGCGTCCGTCGCGCATCGCCAGCAGGGCGTTGTACAGGGGCTTGCCGACGCCGGGATTGGGCCGCGCCGTGCCGATGACGGTGACCAGCGCCGGCCAGCGCGTGGACGCTTCCAGCACCGTGTCGAGCGCCTGCTGCATGTCGCGCAGGAAGGCGGCGTCCTCGAACAGGTCGCCCGGATAGTACGCGCACAGCGACAACTCGGGACACACGAGCAAGTCGGCGCCATCGCTGCTGGCGCGGCCCATGCGCGCGATGATGGCGGCACAATTGGCGTCGAAGTCGCCCACGGTGGGATTCATCTGGGCGAGAGCGATGGTCAGCATGGCGATCCTTCATTGGTTACGCTTGAAACCACTATCCTGCCTGAAAAATTTTCTGAGCGTACTGATGCAATCGTGCAAGCCTGCCGATCAGGGTGCTACAAGGTCTTGAGCCAGGCCCGCAAGCGCGTGCGCGCATTCGCATACGGCGACGACGTATTGAACTGGATCATGCGTCCCATCGTGTAATGCGTGTACCAGGGCTGGCCATACAATTGCGCATCGTCATGGCTTTCAATCAGCGCCAGCAGCTGGTCTTTCGCCCGTGCCAGGCGCTGCAACAAGTCGTCCATATTCAAGTCAGCATAGTCGGCATAGAAGCGCTGCGCCAGTTTTCCCAGAGCGTTCCACGTGAAACCTTCGGCGGGAAAGGCGATGTCCTCGATGCGTTGACCATCGCGCAGCTGCGCGTGCCAGTGCAAGACCAGTTCATTCCAGCCGACCAGATAGGCGAGCAAGTCGCACACGCTCATGCGCGTGCCCGCCACTTGCCCTTCCAGCACGGGTTCCCGCGCCAGCGTGGGCGGCACGCGCGCCAGCTCCTGCATCAACTTCGCATACGTGCTGTCGATGGCGGCTATCAGTGCCTGCTTGCTGTCGGGGATCGCCATCAGGCCGCCTTCACCACCGGCAAGCCGGCCGCCTGCCAATCGTCGTAGCCGCTGCCGAGACGGCGCGCATGCAAGCCGTGCTGGCGCAGGGCCGCCACGGCTTGCACGGACAGCACGCAATACGGGCCGCGACAGTAGGCGGCGATTTCTGCATTCGCCGGTAATTCGCCCAGGCGGCGCTGCAAGTCATCAAAGGGAATATTGACCGCACCGGGCAAGTGGCCGGCCGCAAATTCCTGCGCCGGCCGCACGTCGAGCACGGTGATGCTGGCTTCGCGCATGCGTTCCAGCAACTCGTCGCCCGTGATCGCTTCCACGTGGTCGCCCCGGCCCAGCGCCTGCAATTCGCTGCGCTGGTGCTGCGCATACACGTCCAGCGCGGCCAGCAGTTGCACGATGGGGCCGCTGCCCAGCCGGTACAGCACGCGCTTGCCGTCGCGCCGCGCCAGCACGAAACCGGCGCGCCGCAACTGCTGCAAATGCTGGGAGGTATTCGCCACGGACAAGCCCGTCAACTCCACCAATTGCTCCACCGCATACTCGCCGTGCACGATCTGCTCAAGCAGGCGCAGGCGCGGCGCGCTGCCTAAAATATGGGCAAACCCGGCGGAACCGGTGAGAAGTTCGATATCGGCATTTTTCATTGACACGATGCTAGCACCCTTATAACATTCAAGCAATTAATTGAATGTTAGGAGCAGCAATGCAAATACTCTGGCTCGATGCGCTGGCGATCGGCGCGGGCGCGACGGCGGTGATGGATGTGTGGGCAGTGGCGTTAAAGCGCTTCTGGTGCATTCCCTCGCTGAACTTTGCGATGGTGGGGCGCTGGCTGGGCCATCTGCCGCGCGGCACCTTCACCCACGCCAACATCGCCCAGGCGGCGCCCGTGCGCGATGAAGCCATCCTGGGCTGGACGGCTCACTATGCGATCGGCGTGCTGTTTGCGGCCGTGCTGCTGGCGCTGGTGGGTGACAAGTGGGTGCAAGGGCCGACCTTCGCGCCGGCCCTGCTGGCGGGCCTCGTGAGCGTGGCCGCGCCGTTTTGCATCTTGCAGCCGGGCATGGGCGCCGGCCTGGCCGCCAGCAAGACGCCGCATCCGACGGCCGCCCGCCTGCGCAGCCTGATGGCCCACACGGCGTTCGGCATCGGCCTGTACCTGGCGGCGCTGCTGTGGTCGACGGTCCGCTAGGACGTCAGCGGCGGCACGGGCGCGGGCGCCGGCGCGGCTGCCACCGCCGACATGGCCGGTGCCTCGGGCTGGGCCGGCACCGTGCTCAGCACCATCGTGCTGGGCTTGGCGATCGCGATATGCGCCGCGTCCAGGCGCTTGAGCAGTTCAAACAGCAGCGCGCTGCGGATGCCCGAGGTCAAACGCGGCGACGAGGCATAGCCGGTGGCGTTGAACAGCAACAAGCCATTGTCGATGCCGTCGAGCTGTACGCTGGGCGCCGGCGTGTCGAGCACGTCGGGATTGTCGACAAAGGTGGACAGGATCAGCGCGCGCGCCGCTTGCGCATCCGTGCCCAGCGGCAACGGCAGCTTGACTTGCACCAGGCCCAGCGGATTGGCCAGGGTGACGTTACGCACCGTCTTGGTGATGAATTCCGAGTTCGGCACGATCACCGTCGAGCGGTCGCTCAGTTGAATTTCCGTGGCGCGCACGTTGATGCGGCGAATGTCGCCCTCCACACCGCCGAGTGACACCCAGTCGCCCACTTTCACCGGACGTTCGGCCAATAAAATCAGGCCGGAGACGAAGTTCTGCACCACCGCCTGCAAGCCAAAACCGATACCCACCGACAAGGCCGACGCCACCCACGCGATGCGTTCCAGGCCGATGCCGGCGGCCGACAGGGCCAGCGCCACGGCCAGCACGCCGCCGATGTAGCCAAACAGCGTGATGAACGACACTTGCATGCCGGAATCAAGGTTGGTGGTCGGCAAATAACTGTTTTGCAGCCAGCGCTTGAACAGGCCCAGCGCAACAAAACCGGCGAGCAACACCAGCAAGGCCTGGATCAGCGCGGCAGGGCGGATCGCCACCTCACCGATGGCCAGGCCATCCTGCAGCTTGCCGACCCGCTGGAACAGCTCGCCCGGCCCTTCGCCGAACGGCGCCAGCAGCAGCATCAGGGCCAGCAGCACGACGATGGCGCGGCCTATGCCCGACAGCAGCACGGCCGCCTGGTCGCGCGCCTTCGGCGTGGCCAGCACGGGGTTGGCCACATCCGGCGGGGGCGGGGTGGAAGCCAGCAGCATGCAGATATCGTCGACCAGCACCGTCAGCAGATAGGTGCTGCACAGCACCACGATGACCCAGGCGATTTGCTTGGCGACAAAGCTGCCGAACGCCACATAGCCGACCAGCAAGCTGATGACGCTGGACGCCAGCGCCAACCACAACAGCACCGTGACGCAGCGCAGCCACAGCGGCGTGACCAGGGTGGCGGGATCGGCCTCGCGCAACTGGCGCCAGCAGCGCTCGGCGCGCATCAAGCCGTAGGCGATGGTCGTGCTCATCACCAGGGCGACGATGCAGTTGACGGCCACGGCCGTCGACAGGCCCGCATTGATGACGATGGTGACCCGTTCCGTCGCCCACACGAGCACGACGATGAAGGAAAACATCGATGGAAAATTGCGCATGCGGTGCGCCAGCGCGTCGGGCAGGGGCAGCAAACGCCACGACACGCGCCGTGGCGACAGCAGCGCGTGGCCCAGTCCCGCCGTAAAACCGGCAAAACAGATGATGCCGATCAAGCTGCTGAGAAAAGTCGAGGTTTTGTCCGACAGGCCACCCTCCCAGCGCAAGCCCATGGCCAGCAATTCCGCCACCAGTCCCGGCGTGGCCAACGCCAGCACCAGCACGGCCAGCGCATGCAAGGAGCGGCGCAAGCGGCCATGCGGCACGCGCGTGGCCGTCACCACCAGCAGGTAACGCGAAGCCCAGACGCTGGCGCCGATCACGGCCACGATGGCGGCCAGCAAGCCGCCCCAGGCCGACCACGGCGTGGCGCTCGCCGCGTTCGCCAACTCCAGCTCCAGCGCCCGCAGGCGCTGCAAGTTCTGCGGTAATTCCGCATGCAGCTGTTTCCAGAAAGAACCAGCCAAAATCGACGCCGTGCGCTCGCCCAGGCGCGCCTGCAACTGCGCGCGGCGCACGGTCGACACTTGCTCCGAGGCCTGCGCCGCTTCCACGGCCAGCAGGCGCGCCAGTTTCACCTGCGCATCGAGCGCGCTGCTGGTGCGGTCCAGCTGGCTGCGCTGCGCCGCCACGTCGGGCGCATCTTTTACCCCCGCCGCCGGCTTGCCCAGCTCGGCCAGCCGCGCCTGCACGCTCGACAATGTCGGCGCGAGCGCGTCGGCCACCTTGTCCGCTTCGGTGCTGGCCGCCAGCGCATCGGCGCGCATCTGCGACAGGGTCGCGTCATCCAGATCGGCCTCGCCATCGAGCGCCTTCTGGATGCCGGTAATCTGCTTGCGCAAGCCGTCGAGGCGCTGGTCGGCCGTGGCGGCATCATCGACGGGCTGCGACCAGGCGGGCGGCGGGGCCAGCGAGCACGCCAGCAACAATGCCAGCAGGAAAGGGAAGAAACGGAGACGGAAAGAAGTCATGCGGACCTATGGCTGAAAATGAGAAAAACTGCCGGACTGGCGGCGGCGCCGGTCATGGCGTGCCGCCCGGCGGGTGCCTGCCAATATAGCTGAAAACACCGGCAAGCCACAGGATCAGCGGAACTGGCGTGTGCCTCCAGGCGCGACTAGGCATATTGCCCTATGGAAATATCATTCAAAAAGGTCTAGGATCGTCGTCCGCTTGGCGGCGCGGCACCCATCTGCACGCCGCCGACCTTTTCACCATTCCCTCCGTATTGAGACAGCCATGAAGTTTTTATCCAACCTGACCATCGGCACACGCCTCGCCACAGGCTTTGGCGCCATCGGCGCCATGCTGATCATCATCTCTTGCCTGGGCATCGCCATGCTGGGCAAGATCAACCAGGGCACCGGCCATATCGTGCATGACAGCATGCCGAAGATCGAGCTCGCCAACAGCGTGTCGGCCAACATCAACGACATCGCCATCGCGCTGCGCAACATGATGCTCAGCGCCGATCCGGCCGACCAGCGCAAGCAAACGGACGCCATCCTGGCCGCGCGCCAGGCGGCGGCCGGCAATCTCGGCAAGCTCGCCCGCATGCTCGATTCCGACCGCGAACGCGCCTTGCTGGCCAAGATGAACGACGCCAACACGCGCTATGCGCAGGGGCAGGAAGCCTTGCTTGAACTGATCCGTAGCGGCACGCCGGACGACAGCAGCGCCTACCTGTACGGCCAGCTGCGCCCCGTATTGCTCGTCTACAAACAATTGATTGCTGAACAGATCAGCTTGCAAAATACCCTGGCCAACACGGCAGGCGACAACGCGAATGCCACCTATGCCAACACGCGTACCTTGCTGATCGGCATGTCGCTGGCGGCGCTGGCCATCGCGGCGGCGTTGGCGTATGGCATCACGCGCTCGATCACCGGCCCCGTCACCACGGCGCTGCAGGTGGCCAACACGGTGGCCGCTGGCGATTTGCGCAGCCAGATCACCGTGCAATCGAGCGATGAAATGGGGCAACTGTTGCAGGCGCTCAAGCGCATGAACGACAACCTGGCGCAAACGGTGGGCACGGTGCGCGCCGGCACGGAAACGATCGCCTCGGCCTCGTCCGAAGTGGCAGCGGGCAGCCTGGACCTGTCTGCGCGCACGGAGCAGCAAGCCAGCTCGCTGGAAGAGACCGCCTCTTCCATGGAAGAACTGACCTCGACCGTCAAGCAGAATGCCGACAATGCGCGCCAGGCGCATGTGCTGGCCGATACGGCCTCCGGCGTGGCGCAGCGCGGCGGCGCCGTCATCGCGCAAGTGGTGGCGACCATGCGGCAAATCGATGCCTCGTCGAACAAGATCGCCGACATCATCGGCGTCATCGACGGCATCGCCTTCCAGACGAATATTCTGGCCTTGAACGCGGCCGTGGAAGCGGCGCGCGCGGGCGAACAGGGCCGCGGCTTTGCCGTCGTGGCCACGGAAGTGCGCAGCCTGGCGCACCGCTCGGCCGCCGCGGCCAAGGAAATCAAGACCCTGATCGACGACTCGACCCAAACCGTGGCAGCCGGCAGCGAGCTCGTGCACCAAGCGGGCGACACCATGAGCGACCTGGTCGACAGCGTGCGCCGCGTGACCGACATCATGGAAGAAATCACCTCGGCCAGCGCGGAACAGACGGCCGGCATCGAGCAAATCAACCAGGCCATCAGCGAGATGGACAACGTCACCCAGCAAAACGCGGCCCTGGTGGAAGAATCGGCGGCCGCCGCCGCTGCCATGCAGGAGCAGGCGGCTACCCTGGCGCAGGTGGTGAGCGCCTTCAAGCTGGAAGCCGGCGCACCGGCAAGCAAGCCGGCAATCGCCGCGACAACCGTACCGCGCCAGCAAGCCGTCGCCCTGCGCATGCCGGCCGCCAGCAAAGCTGCACCGGCAGCAACGGCATCATCCGACTGGGAAGAGTTCTAAGACAGCAACGCCACAGGTGCCTCTCGGCGCCTGTGGCGTCATGCAGCATGGGCTGCTTCCTGTTACGCGACCTGATCCATGTCAATCAACAATCCAGTTTGACACGGCGCGGCTAGGCCGAGAGTTCTCTGCGGATGATCTCCGCGCCGGCACTGAGCGCATTCAATTTGCCTCTGGCTACCCGGCGCGACAAGGGCGCCATGCCGCAGTTGGTGCTCGGGTAGAGTTTGTCGGCATCGACAAACCGCAGCGCCTTGCGCAGGGTGTCGGCCACGTCCTCCGGCGTTTCAATGGTGTTGGATGCCACGTCGATGGCGCCGACCATCACTTTTTTACCGCGGATGAGTTCAATCAGATCGATGGGCACACGCGAGTTGTGGCATTCCAGCGAGATGATGTCGATATTCGATTGCTGCAGCTTGGGGAACGATTCCTCATATTGACGCCATTCGGAGCCCAGCGTATTTTTCCAGTCCGTATTGGCCTTGATGCCGTAGCCATAGCAAATATGCACGGCCGTTTCGCATTTGAGCCCTTCGATCGCCCGCTCCAGGGTGGCAATACCCCAGTCATTGACTTCATCAAAGAAAACATTGAATGCCGGTTCGTCAAACTGGATGATGTCGACGCCGGCCGCCTCCAGTTCCCTGGCTTCCTGATTCAGGATCTTGGCAAATTCCCAGGCCAGTTTTTCGCGGCTCTTGTAGTGGCTGTCATACAGCGTATCGATCATCGTCATCGGACCTGGCAGCGCCCATTTGATCGGCTGCGTGGTTTGCTGGCGTAAAAACCTGGCGTCATCGACAAACACCGGTTTCGGGCGGCTCACGGCGCCAACGACGGTCGGCACGCTCGCATCGTAGCGGTCGCGGATTCTGACGGTCTCGCGTTTGTCAAAATCGACGCCGCTCAGATGCTCGATAAACGTGGTGACGAAATGCTGGCGCGTCTGCTCGCCATCACTGACGATATCGATGCCGGCCTGCTGTTGTTCCTGCAGCGACAAACGCAAGGCATCCTGTTTGCCTTCGATCAATTCCTCGTCCTGTAATTTCCAGGGCGACCACAGCTTTTCAGGCTGCGCCAGCCAGGAAGGTTTGGGCAAGCTGCCGGCAGTTGAAGTAGGCAATAATTTTTTCATGATGATTGATGTCGTGTATTTGATTAATCAGAGAGCGTAATTGGCAGCCCATTGTTCCAGAATATGCTTGTACGGCTTGATGAAATGCTCTTCCGTATATTTTCCCTGCTTGACGGCCAGCTGGCTGCGCTCTTCCCGGTCATAGACAATTTGCGTCAGCGAATAATCCTGATTCTTCAGGCTAGGCTGATAAACTTTTCCCGCCGCTGAATTGGCATTGTAGATTTCGGGCCGATAAATCTTTTGAAACGTTTCCATCGTGCTGATGGTGCCGATCAGCTCAAGATTGCTGTAGTCGCCCAGCAGGTCGCCGATAAAATAGAACGCCAGGGGTGCGGCACTGTTTGGCGGCATGAAATAGCGAACTTGCATCCCCATTTTTTCGAAATATTCATCCGTCGAGGAAAATTCATTCTGTTGATACTCGACGCCCAGGATGGGGTGCTGATTTTCAGTGCGCTGGTAGGTCTTGCTGCTCGAGGCGCTGATGCAGATAACGGGCGCCTTGTTGAAGTGTTCCTTGTAAGTATTTGACCTGACAAAGTGCTTGAACAGCTTGCCATGAAAATCGCCGAAATCCTCCGGTGCGCTGAATGCAGATTGATTGTTGTTGTGCTCTGGCAGCAACACGCTGAAGTCGTAATCGCGGACGTAAGAGGAGAAGTTATTTCCTGCAATGCCGGCGATGCGTTCGCCGGTTTTTTTGTCGATGATGGTCGGCTTTAATATCTCGATCAAGGGGATATTGCCGCCTTTGACATCAATATTCAATTCGACGGAAATGATTTCAAGCTCGACAGAGTAGCGGTCCGCCTTCGGGTTATCCCAATGCGCCAGGCTGTTGAAACGGCTGTCGATCATTTTCAGGGTGTTGCGCAAGTTCTCCTGGCGGCTCGTTCCCCTGGCCAAATTGGCAAAGTTGGTCGTCAGGCGCGTATTGTCCGATGGATGATAGTTTTCATCGAAAATAATGCTTTTGATGCTGAATGCAAAATCTTTGCTCATGGTGATCTGGTGTCCTGAATTCTGCGAAAGGATGAATGGGGTAATTGCTTGGTGACCGTGGCGATGCGTATCAGGCTGCGACCACCTCTTCAGCGGTGACCGGGCTCGCATGGCGCGTCAATGCGATCAATGGCAATGCCCGTTGCACGGCCAGCGCGGCCCGCTGGATCAGGGCCTCGTCCTGCACGCGGTAGTCGGCGAAATCCTTGTCGGTGGCATACACGCCCAGCGGCAATGTGCGCGCCTGGAAAAAGCTGAACAACGGACGCAACTGGTGGTCGATCATCAGGGCATGGCGCTCGCTGCCGCCGGTGGCCGCCAGCAGGACGGGCTTGTCGATCAGGGCATCCTGATGAATGAAGTCGAAGAAATGCTTGAACAGTCCCGTGTAGGAGCCGCGGTAGACCGGTGTTGTCACCACCAGGATGTCGGCTTGCTCGACGGCAACAAGGTCCCGCTCCACCGTCTCGGGCAGGTGGGAGCGCCAGACCGCGCCGGCCAGCTGGGGGGCGAGCTGGCCCAGTTCGACCAGGCGTTGTTCGCACAGCACTTCCTCGGCGATCAGGTCCATCAGGTGCTCTGCCAGGGCGGCCGCCTTGGAAGGGCGTTGCAGCCCGCCGGAAACCGCGACTAAACGAAGTGGACGTGTCATGTTTGCTTTCATGTGAATGGATGCGCCAGGGCCGTAAAAGTGCAGGCAACAAGGGGATCGATGATAGCGGCGGGAATCGATGAAGTATAATGGTCTTATTTCATACATCCATGAACATGGCTCATCTCAATGCTTGAACGCATCCACCTCAGCATCGTCCAGCAGGTCGAGAAACAAGGGTCGCTGACGGCCGCCGCAGGCGTGCTGCACCTGACCCAGTCGGCCCTGAGCCACAGCATGAAGAAGCTGGAGCAGCAACTGGGCACCGACGTCTGGCTGCGCGAAGGGCGCAACCTGCGCCTGACGCAAGCCGGCCAGTATCTGCTGGCGGTGGCGAACCGGGTGCTGCCGCAACTGGACCTGGCCGAAGAGCGCCTGGGCCAGTTCGCGCAGGGCGAGCGCGGCGCGCTGCGCATCGGCATGGAATGCCACCCTTGCTACCAGTGGCTGCTGAAGGTGGTGTCGCCGTATCTGGCCGCATGGCCCGACGTGGATGTGGACGTCAAACAGAAGTTCCAGTTCGGCGGAATCGGCGCGCTCTTCGGCTACGAGATCGACTTGCTCGTCACGCCCGACCCGCTGTACAAGCCGGGACTGACGTTCGAACCCGTGTTCGACTACGAGCAGGTGCTCGTCGTGGCCAAGGGCCATGCGCTGGCGGCGGCGGCCTATGTGCAGCCTCAGCAACTGACGCAGGAAGTGCTGATCAGCTACCCCGTGGACATCGAACGCCTGGATATCTATAACCAGTTCCTCTTGCCGGCCGGTGTCACGCCCAAGCGCCACAAAGCCATCGAAACCACCGACATCATGCTGCAGATGGTAGCCAGCGGCCGCGGCGTGGCCGCCTTGCCGCGCTGGCTGGTCGAGGAGTACGCAGCCAAGATGGACGTGGTGCCTGTGCGGCTGGGCGCGCGCGGCATCGCCAAGCAGATTTTCCTGGGGGCACGCGAGACGGACACCGCCATCGACTACGTGCGCGCCTTCATCGCACTGGCGCGCCAGCCTGCCAGTGCGTAGTGACCGCAGCGACGCCATGGGTCATCTCTTGATGCCTCCCGCTCAGCTCGGGTCCGCTGGCCACATCGCGCACGCCTATTCCCTGGAAGTCAGTGCCAGGGACATGCCGGCGTTGAGCGCGGCGGCGCCGCGGATAGCGCCCGCATCCACCATTGCCATTCCCTACCTGCCGCGCGAGGACAACGCCGCGCGGCTGGCCGCGGCCCGCACCGTGCGCACGCTCGGCTTCGAACCCATGCCGCACTTGTCCGCCCGCCGTATTGCCTCGTTCGCCGAATTTGAGTCATTCATCCAGCGCGCCGTCGCCGAAGCAGGCGTCGAGCGCTGCTTCGTGATCGCCGGCGATCCATCCACCGCGATGGGGCCGTTTTCCGACAGTGCCGCGCTGATCGACACAGGCGTGTTCGAGCGCGCAGGCATGCAGGTGATCGGCGTGGGTGGTCATCCGGAAGGCCATCCGGTCATGAGCAAGGCAGAGCAGTGGGATGTGCTCGAACGCAAGTGCCGCAGCATCGCGCAGCGCGGCATGACGCCCTTGATCGTCACGCAGTTTGCGTTTGATGCCGATATCGTGTTGACGTGGCTCAAAGCGCTGCGCGAGCGGGGCATAGAGCATCCCGTGCGCGTGGGCGTGCCGGGTCCCGCCAGCATCGCGGTGCTGGCCCGCTATGCCGCATTGTGCGGCGTCAGTGCATGCGCCTCGATGTGGTCCAAGTACGGCGTGTCCATCGGCAAGCTGTTCGGCACGGCGGGGCCGGACCTGTTTGTCGAGCGCCTGGCCGCCGGGCTGACAGCGGCACACGGCGAGGTCAGCCTGCATTTCTTTCCCTTCGGCGGCATTGCACAGTCCGTGAAGTGGATCGAGCAGTACCGTTCCCGCGCCAACCCGGCCCCTGGCTGACGAGCGCCTCGCCAGCGGCAGCGCGCCGCCGGCGACTATTCTCGCCAAATATAGTCATAAATTAGTCAGGGGAAAGACTCGGTACTGCCCTGACGCGTGAGCTTGCTAAAGTCGTAAATTGATACCTCAGCAAGCTTCAATTTTTTGGGAATTTGTACAATAAAGTCGTAAATTCAATCACCTATTGCCCGCCGTCTTTATAGGCCGGCGGCAAGAAGTTGATTGAGCAGCCGGGCTCCGAGTTCGATTCTGTCCTCCGTATCTACATCGGCATCCTGGGAGACGGCCAGCAACTGGCGATCGTCCTCGGCAGGGACCACTGTGCATCGAAACAAAGTTTGACACAAACTACGCAACTACAAAGTAGAGCAGCGTTCTTGCAACAATAAAGTTTGACACAAACTTTCGGATCTCCGATATCGCCCTCGGCGCAACCAACTTCCCCACCTAAGCAAAGAAGCGGCCGGCTTCATGCCCCCGCGCCGCGCCGCTTAAAATCACTTTGCCGGATTCGCCCGTGTCTAATATTGTTCACTGCGCATTGGCGCGACCTGGTGACCTGCTCCCCGAAATTAGTAATGCAGGATGTAGAGTCTGCCTCTGAGAAGGCTACCCCGCAACAGCAAATCCAGGAAGCCTCTATAGCGATATAGTCCTACAGCTTCTTCTTTGTAGTTGCCGTCAACCGACGGTCGTCAGTCGGTTGAGCGCATGCTTTCCTTGCATGAACGCATGGAAGTCACCACGGTTCTTGAGAACAAGTTCTTCGCGGACGCCAACGGCCACCGCCAGCTGGGCGCTCAGCTCGACCATGTGCAGGTTGGCTTCTCGGTCGAACGACAGCTTCATCAGGTCGTTCAGCCGCCGGTAGCGTCTCGCCAGAATCTGCTGGGCCACCTCGTAGCGCGCGATGACCTTCTGCAGCTGCGTCTCAATTTCTGCAACCTTGGGCTTGAGGTCCTTGATGACGTTGCCAGCCAGCTGATAAAGAACCTTGCCGGCCAGGGACCCAATCATGGCGCCTACGACAGGAATCGGGATAAGCGTTTGGCCAGCCATGGAAGCCAAGCTTACGACCGCAGTTTCACCGCAGACGTACAGGCCGCTCTCTAAGAGCTGGGTCAGCGTCATTTTACCCTCAAGGTAGTCGATGACAAGGGAGCCAACGCCCTTGGCAGCCGACGCGAGGGCAGCCGCCAGCGGGGCCGCCATGTCGGCACAGTTGGTCAGCACGTAGATGCCGCCGGCGGTAACCGCTGCGATACCCGCGTTGGAGCCAACCTCGACCCCCATCTTCTTCCAGTCGGCCTTGGTCAGCTCGCCCTTGAAAATGTTCCGGCCTTCCTTGTGGAAGTTCCAGGCCTGGGTGACGAAGCTGACCCCGCCGGCGATGGCTGCGGCCGAGCCAGCTACCTTCAGCCCCTCGCTCCAACTGGCTTGGTGCTCGGTACGGATGTCATCCTTGCGCTCCTCGTTATCCTTCTTCAGGCGCTCCTCGTGGCCATCGGTCGTTTCCTGGGCCTTGCCCTGCTGAACTTCGGCGTAGGTCGAGCGAGAGGTGGTAACCACCTCTTCGAACGACTTCCCGGTTTGCGCCTCGATTTCCTTAATGTGAGCGGCGAGGTTTCGCACCTTCGTGTCGCTCAGCCCCTCAATCTTGGTTTCGCCGGTGGCGATGCGCTTCAAAATCTCAAACTGGTCCTTCGGAACCGCGTACTTGCCGCCGTTGGCCACAAAGTCCGGATATTTCGCTCGGTGCTCGTCGATGTGGCCCAGCCCCTTGCGGACGCCGTTGATGAACTTCGATTGGTAATCGGTGTCGCCTATCCGATAGTCGGTCTTGTCAATGCGACCTTTTTCCAGGTCCAGGGTCGCGGACGGCTTGTTTCCGGCAAGAGCGTCCTCAGCGTTGGTGATGTGCACCTCAATCGCCTCGGCAATCTCGCCGTGCTTGGTCTTGTCGCTGCCGATGATTTTCGACGGGTCGCCCAGAAAGTCGTAGACCTTCTGCACATGCCCCATAGCGTCTGCCATACAGGCGTCCTGGCGAGCGAGCGCTGCCAGCTCGTCGGCGATGCGCCGAGCGTTGACAGCATCGACGCCAGCGCCGATAACCTGGTCGACTACAGAAGAGCCTTTCGTCTTGGTTTTGCTCATGCCTCCGCAGCCTCTCGCTCGGCTTCTCCGGCGGCCTCTGCGATAGCGTCGTCAGCCGTCTTGGTCATCAGCGCCGACAGCGTCAGCACGTTGTTGATGATGCCCGCCAGCAAATCTTGGTTTTCCTCGGCCATCATCCGGTAGTTCGTCGCCTCGTTCTTACGCAGCAGCTTCCTGAGATCCTTGTTGATGGCCTTGATAACTTCCGAAGTCTGCTCTTGCAGGTGCACCACATACTGGCCTTGCAACGTCAGCTTGGCAGTGTACTCACTGACTTCGGCACAAGCCGATGCAGCGTCCTCCGCAATCTTGGCGTTCTTTTGGGAGGTGTTATAGAGCGACCAGGCCGAATACGCCAACAGGCCCAGGCCAATGACTTGGCCGACGACAGGAATAGCCGTCGTTGGCGCCATCACGGCTCGCGCAGCAAGCCCAGAGCCCAGCGTACCGGCCAGAGACGCAGCCACGGCCGACGAGATGCCCATCGACAGCGCGGGACGGGCCAGCGTAAGTGCAAGGCTCTTGACCGTACTCACCCCCAACGCAGAAAGCAGCGCCTCCGATAGCAGCGCGCCATACAGAGCAGAGGTGCTGATGCCCAACAGCGTGGCGAGCGAGTCATCGTCAGCCTTCGCTGCCTTCTTGAGCGCCTCGTCGTAGACCGAATTCGCTCGCATCTTGGATTCTTGCGACCAGAACTTCCGGATGGCTTTGGAGAAAAACTGTGGAGCATCCGCCAGAGAATTGACGACCTCATCTACTGCCGTGATTGCAGTCACTGCGTTTACCGACCGCGCCATGTGCAGCGTGTCAGAAGAACTGCCGAGGGTAATGATGGCCTCGCGAAATTGTTCAAGAGCGGCTCGCAACTTTTTTTGCTGGGCCTTGGCTTCGTCGGAATTCAGCATTGTTCTTTTTCAATCATGAAGATCAAAATGGATAGAGCTCACGTCCCTGAACTTCACGGTTTCCCTTTCTTTCCGTGCTTCTCTTGTGTTCGCTTCTCGATCGTTCCGGACAGCTTCTTCATAGCGCTCAAGCACGTTTCAAAATAATCCTCTTTGACTTTTAGGCGGTCGCCCAGCTCACCGCGCGCAAGCGCCCCCGCCTTTTTTCTATATAGCTCATTCACAAGCAACGAGTTGTGCACTATAAGATCTCTCGTCGCCTTAATCTCGAAGAACTGCTCAAACGATTTTTCGGGAATCTCCAGCTCCGAAATCGTGTTGAAGTACGCGCAGTATTCCTTGGGTTCCGCATAGAAGATCGATTGAATCCGCTGCTCAATCAGCCCCTCATACAGATCTTCAAGGTCATCAGCGTCCACGACCATTTGCAATGGCACCGGCCTCCCAGAGTCCCCGCCCTTAGGACCTCTCAATAGCTTTTCTGGGTCTCTACGCAGGAACTCGCCAAGAACATCTGCAAGGTAAAACTCGAATCGCGATACAGCGGTCACCAGTAGGTTCGCGTAGAGCTCCTCATTCGCAAAGCGTTTTAGCAGCGCGCTAAGCTCCGTTGAGTTGCGACGTGCGATTCCGGGACGACCGTGTTTTCCTGGAACGGACAACTCAATGTCCTCGTCGGGATCTATGAACTCACCCTTGTGTTCGTCCGCGGCTGCCTTGAGCAGCGGAGAGGTCCGGGTTGCGAAGATGTGTAAATCATTGAGCTCCCGGTACAGCCGAATGTGGCGCCGGTAAATTTCTTCGTACGTGGTCCGTTTGCTCTTGGCCGCCATCTACTGAGTCCTAACGTGATTAAGTTAATCGGCGCGCTTTAGCGCGTCCGGGTTGAATGCTTGATTGCGCAATACCCGCTGAGCAAGAACTACAACAACGCTTTCCTCGCCACGCAGTGAGAGACCAATATAGGTTTCAGAAACCGCCTCGATCTCTCCCTGAGGGAGCGAGATTACATAGGTAAGCGCTCGATTCCCAGTAGGGTTGTCCATAAAATCTAGATGGTAGTTGTTGAACGCATGCGCGGCATCTTATTTGTATTGCGTGAATGGCTTCTGGTGGCCGTTCTAGGCCTGTCGTGCCAGCATAGCATGTTGCCGGTAAGAAAATGTCGTGGCCGGCGCCGACATGCCGTTGTCGCCGGCCACCTGCAACGAAAGTCCCAGCTGCATTTTCAATTTTTTATTAAAAAGACCAGCTATCCCATTCAGGTTTCTTTTCCGCTGTTCAAGTTTCTACTCCAACGTAACAGCAAGCTGCTTCATACGGGTTCTATGTTCGACGGTTAGCATGGTGTTTTCCTTGGGCGTTATTGCGCCAGTTCTTCGTTCAAATCTTCACCGACCTCGTAGCCGCGATTCCACCAATACGCCTCTTCCGATCCAACCGCATATCGGCATGAGTGCGGTTCCGCGCCGAACGCTGCCTTCTCGCCTTCCAGGTACTACTTTCGATATTGGTCAGGAACTTCTATCACGATATTTTCCTTTATTTTCGGCCAAGAGCCGTGTCGATGGCATATTGAGCCTCGCGGAGCCCGTCAGCTAGCGGCACGACCACCTGACAACCTTAGCCCGTCCGCTCATTTCGCGCGCACGCATGAGTGCCTTCAGCGAGAGCGCTCGATGCAAGCCTCGATGTAGTGTCCAATCTAACCATGTCATAATCTAATCTATCTTGCAATAATTTAGGCCCAGTTATCGCATACGGATTTTTGCCAGAATAGGCCAGCACCTCATCGACGAAATTTGGTCGTTCCGGCCAATACCGATAATTGGATCGTAACTCTTCAAGATACATATCCGGAGCTGCGAAACGCATATAAAGGTCAAGTTCTGCTTTTCTTAGATCTAGAGCGTACGGATTAACCGATGGTAGGTAAATTCTGTCTGTATAATCGAATTCGCCGTCGCTAACAATGCTTACTCTATTCGGCAATCTCTCCAGAATGTGGCGCAACATATCATCGGGTGACGTATCGAGAAATTCTGATTCGTGTCCATCGGGGAAGTGTATGCTCACGATGCGTGACTTCCAAGCAAGATATTTTTCAACATCACGCAATTCGGCTCGACTCATTTCGGGCATATGGAACGCCGCAAATAGCACGTAATAAGGATTTGTCGTCGTTTGTCTAACTCTAGAGAAAACGCTCCGTGTTGTCGTGCCGATTTTCGTCTGTCCGAGACGATGATAATCGTAAGCTAAATAAAGCCAGCCGCTCATAGTGGGGTTTGGGCCTCCAAGATGTGAAGGTTGATCGGCGTTCAGGTAAAACATAATATTCCTTGCCGGCTACCGGCCGGACTTTCGGGCGCCACTAGGCGCGATTTCCTTGCGCCAGGCACGCTCGATCGCCCAAATCAACTCGTATAGATCTGCGCCGTGTGTCACAACCCTTGCCTCACTACCGAGGTCAATAAGGTATTCCCGATTGTCGCCCTTAATGGAGAAATATATGTCACCTCCCGACTTCCGGAAACTTACTTTGCTTCCGTCGAGATTGTTGCTGGTTGCCATGTCGCTTCCTATCAATAATACGTCCAGAATCGGATGATTCTACTCAAGTTCGCAACCACCCTTTTCGTCATTGGTCAGCACCACGCCGACTTTCCCTACCCCGAAGCCAGCTCGTGGCTGGCTTCGGTCACAACTGTGGGCATTTTCCTCTATCCGGCCGTGCCGAGATATGCTTGCATCCAGCGGATCAATGCAGCTTCACGCAGCCTAACCCTTGCCATGAAAGCGTCTACCCCACCACGGCCACGTAGTTCAAAATTAGTCGGCACCATATCCTCAGAACAAAACCCGTAGTCGTTGACCAGTCTGCCGCCGACGATTCGCGTCTCGTTCGTCGTAGGCTGTTTTCTTCTGCCCGAAAACGAGAAATAGACGCCAGTGTCGTAAAGGACGTTTGTACTGGGTCCTGGCCCATGCCATCTTCCTTTGGCATCGGTAGCGCGATCTGATTAACGTGATTGCCGTACTGAACCATGAACATCAGGTAGCAAACTCATGGCGATTCAGCCAAGAGGTTGCCTAAGAGGCATGAGCGGTGTCACACTATATATTGTAATCAAACACCACCAAAAGTTCCGAGGCAGCCTGAGCAGAAGGTCAATAGGAGACTTTCGGGAAAATCACGAGAATCGGTCCAGCAAGCATGCAAGAAGACAATTTGGAGACACTCCTTGTGCTCCCCCCGGAATTTCCTTACTCGCAATTGCGTGAAATCGCGACTCTACTTGAGGAAGCGGATATTTTTGTTCCCGGCTATATACCGCCAGAAGTAGGTTTATACGAGGTCGATGGGTTTATCCATCGCGCTTGGGTCGATAGTTTCGAAACCATCTTGCTGCCGGACCGGAACATTGTGTCCAGGTTGGCCCAGGCGGCCAAGGGAGAGCAGCTAAATGGCACCGATAGCGCACAACGAAAAACGTGTGCAGCGATATTGGCATTTTCGCAATGCCTAGACATCACAATTGAACCATCTATTGCGTTCCATGAACTAGCCCCTAATCAGGGTAACACTGCGGCACATGATGAGCTTGCATGGTTCCGGGTTGCTGATAACGGTAAACCTCAAGAATGGGTCGACGTGGCACTTGGGTTAGCTGATCAGGTTCGCACTGTTGGGATCCCCGTTCCAAATTCCGTTGGCCCTATTGACCTAGCTAAACCCTTAAGCCGGTGGCGACGTAATTACGCTGTGTTGCTGAAGATTGCTAAGCTTGAGCTCACGCAGGGACTTTCACCTGTTGATCGAGCGCTCGCACTGTTTCAATGGATGCATTCAGATTTCATAATGGCCGGACCAGCAGCGATACTTGCATGCGTTTATTTCGCCCCTCTCAATCCGCCACGACAGGGTCTGCTAAAGAGCCTACGATCAACCAATCGAGAAAAGGCCCTCGCTGGAATAAGAAATGCTGCGTGGGATATCACTCACATAAGCGATTTTGTTAAACGTATCAATGAAGCGCCAATCGAAGGAAATACTCAGTTCATCTTCACTACGTTGGATGAAGGGCTACGTACGATCGCGCGATTGGTGGTCGAAGAGAATCCCGATGATTCTCCATCTGAAGGCCTCGCCTCATCGCTTAAACGCTGGTGGCCTGACAAGAATGCTAAGCGGGTTGCAGATACTTTGCATGGTTACTTAAATCGAAATCGCCCATCGGATTGGTGGGAGCCGTACAAGGGACGGGACTATGTTGGAGAGTTGATTGATCAGGGAGAACGGGAAATCCTCGCTTACCGTCCATAACAGGTGCATCGAAATCTAATATAGATGAAAGAGCCAGCAAGCATCATCGGGATAGGTGTGTTCGATAACGCCTTGGCGACCGACAGCTAGGGAAGCGCTGATTAAATCAATTTCTGGAATTTTTCAGCTTTAAAAATCAAAGACTTACCTTTGATGTTCAAGTGAAAACCCGAATAAATCAGCAGTTCCCTAGGCCCCTTCCTGCAGCTTTTTCTCGACCAGCGAAATAATTTTGGATGCAGGGACGCCAAGGGTCTGAGCAAGTTTGAAGACCACGCTTATCCGAGTGAGGGGGAAACCGCTGGAGTGTTCCTTTTGACGTCGCCGCCTTCTCAGATGTTGCAGCCAGGCGCCTCCACTTTTGCTGGTGAGATTTCGCGTATTTTCTAGATCGGCTAGATGTTATGCTCTATGGTTAACGGCCAAATTAGGCCATATCGACGCTCAAAATTTTTTGAAACTTCCCCTCCAAAACACAAGCTCGAAAAAAATCTAGGAAATACGTGGATCGATACGATATCAGTGACCTGCTGACCAAGGCTCCATTGGAGGACGTAGTAAGACGACTCGGTATAGACACTGAGCGACGCGGCTCGCAGACTCTGGTACTTTGCCCGTTTCACCAAGACACACGGCCATCGCTGACTTTGTATCGAGCTGATGGCACTTCTCCCGCGCACTTTCATTGCTTTGCTTGTGGTACCCATGGTACTGCCATTGACCTAGTCAAGCAGGTTGAGGGACTGGAATTCCTGCCGGCGGTAGCGTGGCTGGCCCAGCAATTCGGTGCCAAGCCTTTGCGCCTGAGGTCAGGGCGACAGGATGAGCGAAAAGCTAGCAGTGAAACCGCACTGGACTTTGCACTACGCACTTTTGATGCGCAACACGACGCCGAGCGATTCAAGTCTTGGTGCTTTGAACGTGATTTCAATGACGGATTTCTCTACCGCCAAGGGCTGCGTTGCATCACGCGCAGTGTCTTGGTTGAGGCCTTGCAGGGCAAGGATGTAGGCGAACGTATCGAGCTGCTTGATGGGCTGGAGAACCTTGGGCTGATCAAACGCTTGCGTTCCCGATCCTCTTCCAGCCAATGGAAGCTTGATTTGCTCGACCAGTTTCAAGACTGCTTTCATGATGGACGCGTGATCATCCCCATTCGTAGCTCCGATGCCAATAAGCCCAAAGTAGGCGGCTTTGCGGGGCGCGCACTACAAAATGTGCCCCAAGAAGGTGTGGCGAAATACCTGCTAACGGCGGGCTTCGATAAGAGCAGTCATCTATTCAACGCGACAGATGCATTCAAGGCAGTCAAAGAAGCATTGAAGAACAACCAACAGGCCACGCTTTATCTGGTTGAGGGCTTTCTGGATGCGCTACGACTTCTGGCACTGGGCCAACCCGCAGTGGCGCTGATGGGGACCAGCCTGAGTAATCAACAACTTGGTCTGCTGAAAGCGCTAGCAGAGAACGCGCCCGGTAAAGGCGAATTGGTGTACAGCGTTTTTTTAGACAGCGACTCTGCCGGTTTCGGTGGTGCCGGTCGCTTGGTGCGGAGACTGCTTGACCTCCAAGGCGTGGATCTACGTTGGGTAGGTCTGCCCTGGCGAACTGATCCGGGCGTGGGAAAAGACCCCGACACCAGTCTGCGCAGCTTGGCCTCGTCCGAGCAAGCCACCGCTTGGTTGCGGAGCTTCGAGCTGCCTGCCGAAGGGCTGCTTCTTGCAGCTGAACTGGGAAGTCAAGACGCATCAGAGCTTCAAGCATCCCGCTGGAATCAGTTGGCTACGACCAGCCGCGAAAGGGCTTTATTTAGAACTGCTCTTACCGTTAAGAGGCTCTACGGCCACCGCTTGCCGGAAGTGCCTGCGACAAGGCTTCGCGACAGCCAGTTGCCATGGGCGCAGCAACTTCATGGGATGCTGGCAGTATCCAATGAAGCCAAGCCGCCCATGCAACGCAGCTTGTACCTCGACGATGTCCTTCCGCGCGCAGCATTGGCCAGAAGGCTTGCCTATCACGGCGCGCGGCGCGGCGAACTACCTTGCGATGAGGAGGCTTGGCAAACTTTAAATAGCAATGAGTACCTGTTCGATCAAACAGCGTTGCACCGCTTGGAGGCCACTCTTCAGAAAAATTCATGGCACCAGGCAGCACCCTTCGATGCAGTGCATCTGCCACGCAAGCTCACTGGGGACAAGAACGTACTGGACGATCCACGTCTAAAGGTGATGCCTCACCCGGCAGACCTGCATGCGCAGCAGCTGCTTCTCAACGAGTTGCTCACCTTACGACACGATCGCTTAACCGCGGGAGGCCAGACGTTCTCAGCGTGCATTCCCGCCGTGCGCTGGTACGCATCTCGGCAGGAAGTGGTAGTTACGGGCACTTATGAAGAGCTCAACGAGCCCGATCTTGAATTGGATGAGCCTAAGACCTTAAGCTTCGGCTACCAGATCGACATGGACGTTCTGGAGGGCGATAGGATCCCAACAGACCAGGGAATGTTCCGGCCGTTCGGTCAATGCTGGCGTGACTTCATGACGAGCTTGGCGCATCAGTGCCACGCCATCGGCCCCCGGGTGCATGTACTGCGCCTGGACGCCAAGCGCTACTATGATTCCATCCAGCGCTACGTAGTTAGAGATGAGTTACTCAAGCCGCTGTCAGCCGCATTGCGCGACCACAATCCGGAAGGCTTCAAGAGCATGTTCGGCCTACCGGCCGATTCGCCTGAACTGGATGGAGCACTTGAGCGCCTTCTGACCGGACTCATTTTTGGTTACGAATACCACGATCCCGAGATAGTGGAGCGAACCCGACAGAGCAAAGAGACAGTCGGCATTCCTCAGGGACCGGTGCTGTCAGCCTACATTGGCACCATTGCGCTATTTCCTGTGGACCATGCAGCTCGCAAGTTCATCCGCCGAACGCGCTCCGAAGAAGCCGGCTCCGACGGCAAGCGACGCCCGCGCGCTGGCTACGCGCGCTACGTGGACGATGTGGTGCTATTCGCCGATAGCGAGGAACTGCTGAAGGAGTTGCGCGAAGTGCTGCAAGCGAAGGCCGCTGAGCGTTCCATCGCATTGATTCACAAGGGTGAACGTGTCCGCTCAGGGACGCCCATCCAAGTGATGCGTCAGCTCAACGACGGCCGTGGCTTAGCAGCGTCTGTACCGGCTTGGGCCCACCCCATTGTCGGTGACGGCGAGGCTGACTGGAGTCTCGGCGACGACCTGCCCAAAGTTGATCGTCAGTGTGCCCTTCAGATGTTGCGAGACCCAGCGCTCATGGAGCGACCTGAGGACATTGCCAATCACGTGAAAGCGGCAATGACCGCGCCCGATCTGCGAGCCAATGACTTGGGCCTCTGTGCGCGGTGGCTATGGTGGTATGTGGCGGCAGTGCGCCAACCGGCCGATCCCGAGTCCGCTTGGGCATCCTTCCGAACGCTTTGGGACGACGTGTGTGAGAACCACGACTGGGCTGCAGCTTTTGCGAAGTGTGGCTACGACATGCTCTTTGCGGTCGAAGGTCTAGACAGGCTGCTAGATCCCAACCCTTGGCAGGCGAACGGTCAGTTCCTGGCTGAAGTTGACAAGAACCGGAACCACCGTATCGCTCTGGCACGCTTGGTTTGCAAGGACGACTTTTTTCGAAGCGTAAGACCGGCTACGAACCGTGACCACGTAGCACGGCGGGCGCGGCTAATAGCCCGTAAAGCTCGGCGTTTGGCTGGCGAGGGGCCGGTGCCCCCTGTTTTGACGCCGCAAAGCGAACGTAGTGTGACTGACATCGAGTGGCTGTGTCTGGCAGGTACGGTTTTGATGAGCCCGGAGGGTGATCGACCGTTGGCTGCACTTCAAGACCGCGAACTTGTTTCATATGATGAGCTAGGACTCGCGCATGGCGTCATTGAGCAGTTGAGGAAGCACGATAGTGATGTAAGCGCTTGTGCCGAAGCCGGTCTGGCTATCGACTTCGTCGTGAGAAGCGCACCTCCCCAAGAGCGACTGAACGTATTGTCCAAATTCCGAGGGCTGCTTTCGAACCTCGGCAGTGACCAGGAGCGCAGGCTGATTTCGCACCTGCCTGTCCTCAGTCACCAAAACGCCGCGTTTTATGAGATCGACGCAAAACCTGGAACTGACGGCAGGTATCTGTACCGTTGCGCGCTGCGCCAGGCGACTCAAGACAGCCATGAAGTAGCGTCTCAATTCGTACATGCTGCACTGTTTGCGGGGCCGTCAGGCGGCACTGAGACAACGCAAGTCAGCTTCGAGTTGATAGGAACCATTGCCTCTACGGTTTCCTGGGGCAGGAGCCTTACACCTCAGGCATGGAACGAGGTAACTGCAGTGGGAACAACGGGTGCAGAAGCCCGAACCCATCAAGCGGCACACCTGTTCCTAGCGCTGCTCTCCATGCACCAAGTGCAAGGGGACGAGAAAGGGGAAACGACCTATGTCCCGTTCTTGCCTCAGTTGTTCCGAGAAGGCGAGGGAGATCAGACGACGCTCCATCTGGTAGCAGACCCCGTTCCGCGCAATCTGTTGGGCGTAAGCGCTTGGTACCACGACCGAGATGAAAGAGTTCAGTCGGAGAACGTGCCACTGGCTGATGCAGATCTTTGGCGTGTAGGTTGGGCTGTCGCCGATATACTAGGTGTGGCGGCTGATATGGCGGGTGAAACCGGAGCGCGCGACGAGCTACTCGACGAAAGCGAAAGGTTTGATGACGAAGCGCATGCCAAGCATGCACTGGAAGGATATGTGCTGCGACAGCAACTGCGCAAGCTGCAGGGTAGCTACCTGTCCGGGGCTCCCACCTCAGTTATAAGCGACAAGGCCTTTTCGTTGCCAGGAACCGTAAAGCGGGCATTGAAATTGTTGCTGGACTTCCCAGCAGACAAAGGGTTGGACGCGCAGGTGCGCCATGCAATTCTGGTGGAAACCGAGACCCGGGCCATGGCCATGCGGATGCAAGCGCGCAGCGGGGACGACCTGCGACACGTTCTGCATCGCACGCTCCCAGATGCGTTGAACCGACTGCCATTATGGGCTCTAGAGGGACTTGAGTTGCGGCGCCCAACGAGCCAATCAAGCGAATTGCGCCCAGATTTGGCACTGATGTTGGCGCTGTACCGAGCGTTATATCCAATATCGGCGGAAACTGATATAGACAGGACGGCATCATCACTGCGCATGGCGCTGGCGTTGGCGGCCGTCGGTGTAGGCCTGCGCGGCAGCGTGGCAGCGCTTTGGGGATACGCTGCTGATCTCGGATCGCGCCGCATGGAAGAAAACCTGAGCCTGCCGGCGAAATGGGCAATGCCCGATATGGCGCGCCTGGACCCTGAGGGCGATTACAAGGCCATGCGGAAACTGTTGTTCGATGGTAATTGGCCGGAACTGAGCAAGGCCAGTCCCTGGAAATGGATGTTGGCCTTGATAGGTCTGTTGAATACCAGCTTTGCACAGGCTTTCGATCTTCCGTCGTTGGAAGCGCTCTACAAAATCCTCAGTGCTTGGCAAACCACCCCTGCCAGCGCCGATGACTCTGACCCAGCGAATGAGCCTTGGCCATTCGACGCTTTGCCTAGATTTACGCTGCAGCAATGCGAGGACTTGATGCAAGCGCTGCCATCGGCGATGTGCGACCTCGATCAGAAGCGGGGTATGCGCGTGGTGTGCGTTCAAGGAAGGACGTTTGGTCGTAGCCGGGACACCAACGAGTTTAGGGATGCTGTTGGAGCGGGCTGGCAAATGACCAAGCCGCAATACACCAGTCTTTACGCCAACTCGCTGGAAGAGCACCGTCCGTTTGACGGCAACCGGATATTCAAAGTCTGGACTGAGACACGCCGTATTGCTGACAATGATCTGCTGGCCGTGCATACACTAGACAACAAGCTGGGGAAATGGCTGCCATCTCAACCGGTGGCAGTCGAAGTAATTCCAATGGACGAGGCGGTTTCCTTGCAGCCAGTTCGCCAGCAAGATTTTCCGTCGGTGATAGATCAAGTAGCCGAAAACCCTGAAGCACTGGCGGATTCTCAACTAAAGCCCATAGCGGAGCAGCTTCCAGCCACTCAGCAAAATGATGCAATACCCAATGAAGGTTCGCCCCAGTCTAGATCTGGCACGACGGATGGTGTGGAAGAAGGCACGACCGAATCAATGCATTCAACAGGTGGAAACGATTCGTCGATGCATATGGATCGTGCAGCTGGCGATTCGCCGATACCACTGAATACTCAAGAAGAGATCGATTTATCCCAGAAAGCTAGTAAGTCGAATCACGAAACTTCAACCGTGCCGCTTCTCGATAGGTTGGGAGAATGGCAAAGTGAGTCGTGGAAAAATCGTCTTGGAGGCGAGACTAGCCACGACCAGGAAGCACGTATAAGCTCCCACTTTCGGGTCGCGTTATTCCAATGTCGCGTCGAGGAAAGTTACAGTCATCCAATAGCCGAAGTCGGGTTAGGTGGTTTGCCTTTAGCCAAGGCGTCTCAAGAAGCACTCCGTGCCCATCTTGAGGACAAGAGCCAGTTCAAGGACTTGAGCAAGGCGGCCCAGCGGCATTCTGAGTTTCGTTGGCAAGATGAACGGCGAGTTATCTCATGGCCCGAGCATCGGCGCCGGACACTTTTACGCCAAGCGTTGAGGGCGTGTCGAGACCTCAAAGTGCAACTTCTAGTCTTGCCTGAGGTATCGGTAAGACCGGATACGGTCGCGTGGTTGAAGGAGCAACTTCGAAATTATCCGGGATTGGCCGTGCTGGCGGGCACGTACCGGCAGTTCGAGCAAGTCGATAATAGCAATCACTTGACGGAGAAACTGACCCTGTTATGGCAGCCGGACAAAGCTTTGGAAGTGCCGTTTGGATTAGAAGGCGATATGGGAGTAATTGAACTGCAGCGCGGCAAGAAATACCGAGCCGTCGCAGCTCATGAATTGTTCCGGCCTGATACCAAGACTTTGGAACCACTGTACACCGAAGAGAAGATTGTGGAGGCCTTACGTGGCATCCGAGGTCGCGCGAAGAAGGGTGAATGGTCAGCGGACCAGCTGATTCCGCTGCTTGGCACTTTGATCCATGGTCCTCAGAAGCTGCGTTACTGCATGGAATTAATTTGCTCTGAGCTATTCATGCTGACAAGTCCGGCCAACCGATCACCGTTAGAGCAAGAATTGGCCAAAATGCTGCAATTGTTTGGAGGAAATCCTTCAGAAGCTAAAGAGCTTGTCAACGCAGACATTCTCGCACTCGGCGAACTACTGACTTCCGCTCAGCGAAATCGTGAGAGACGATCCGTGCTGATAGTCCCTGCCTGTACAAGCCGCAGCAATGATTATTGGCATGCAGGCCAGGCCAGCGTCCTAGCATCGGGTACAGCTACTGTATTTTGCAATGCCGCCAACAAGAAGCTTGGTGTCGGAGGCAGCTGCTTTATCGGCATTGACTCTGTCACCCACTTGAAACCTGATCACGCTGGCACGGTACGCCTCTTGACGCCTTACCACGGGTGGAGCAAGGGAATCCTGCAACCCGATTGCAAAGGGGCCCTTTCTACAACTGATCAAGCCTTAGTAGTTGTAGATATCGATCCTGTTCACGTAGTTAGTGGCAAGCCTCGCCCGCAATTGCTTCCCGAACCTATGTCGCTTGTAGCGTATCTGCCTATAGTAGAAGTGATTGACAAGATAAAGAATGCAAAGGGACTTGAGTATGCGCTGGGCGACCAATTGACTGTGGAAGGGGGCAAGCGGTTGCATGAGATGTTGACGAATGAAGTCTTTCCGGAAGCATGTGGATTATTGCACGACCGCGACAAATTCTTGAACGCATTCGAGAATTTGCTCGACGATAAAACGAACAACATCTTGAGTCCGGAGACAGGCGGAGAGAAAGTCGAGATATTCAAGGACTTTTTTGGTGATCCAAGTGCCGTGCGCGAGCGCATTCTTGCCTGGATCAGGGACCGTCATCAGCAGCCTGCACCAAAGGCTGGTGAGAGGAATCTGGAGCCGGCTTGGCTGGATTTTTTGATCGCGGATCTGACGTGGAGACCCAGCGATGATCCGCCAAAAATCCGAGTTCCACCGTGGATTGGCGGGCTGTCAAGTGCTTCTACAAAAACGTAAATTTATTTGAGTGGTGGCTTCGGGAGTAAGCCGCCGGTCAGGTTGGGTACTCACACAATCTCGTCTCCGCTATGGAGAGTCTTTGAGCGACAAGTAAAGGTTGACGGTCTTTCTATTTCACCTGGACTAACGACCATGACACCGCTTGTACTTTACGCCGCTGCCACACGAACAAAGATCATTCCGCCCCGGTTTTTTTATCTTCGCAGGAAGGATGACATTTTTCGGTTGGTTGAGATTCACCGCCCGCGAGGGTTGAGACATTCGCGTGGCGTCTTCGTAAATGTGGACGTTTTCTTCCGTTTGAGCGGTCGGTATGTTGACCGTGAAAAACTGCGCCCGGTAGTATGTTCCATGAGCGTCAACCTCTGCCACGACCCCGATGACATTTGAAGCCTTGACGGCCAATCCAGCTGCGCTGGCCTTGTCATTCACCTTAGTCCAGTCAATTTGGTGGTCGTATTGTTGAAGCCAAACGAAGAGTGGCCCACCGTCCCCAGACAGAAGAAAGTAGCGAGCGGGATGCTGGTTCAGGGTTTGGCGAAGGTCGCTCAGCATCTTGGCCAAATTACACCGGCCTTCCTCTCCCAGGTCTCGGAGATGGCTTTCCGCTGAAAGCCATCTGGATGCTCGGGTGGCGTCGAGCGCTCCAAGCAGCTTCAGCACCTCTTCAGGGAAGTCCTGAGCTGGAAATGGCCGGCTTTCCCAGTCTTCGCCTTCAAAACTTTTGTCGACGACGTCGCTCATGCCGTTCCAGATGACCATGCTCGTCTTGCCGCCCTTCAGTTGGTCGGCAATGTCCTGATCGAAGCGGTTCTTCTTCAGGTATGCGCCCAAGTGGTCGAACTCATCGAATAAACTAGAGCGGCGCATCCCCGCCACAGCCTGCCGCACCTCCATATAGTGAGCGAACTCGCCTGGTGTCGGCAGGAGCCGCTTGAGCACAAACAGGTCGTCGATGGACAGAGAAATGAAGGCATGCTTTCCAAGTAGCGGCTCAATCTGCGGCAGTTCCTTGCAATACGTGGAAAAGGGCGAGAACGATTCCACCGTTAGCCCGATCGGTACCATCACGCGGTAGTCGGCGCGGCGGACGCGGCCGCACTCTTCGTACTTGCCGTCCACCAAGTAATAGAGGGGCACTTCGTCCGCCGAATTCAGATAAATGAAGAAGCGCTCACATTGTTTATAGGCCTTAAGTACCAAGTCCTGTACGGACTGGGCGTGGCGGCCGAAATCAAGTGCTGGCGACGCGATGGTGGCCGCCGCGCCGGCCTTGGCTTCAACTAGGAACAGTACGTCATCGACTAGGATGAGGGTGTCGTTTTCCGACCACTGCCTGCTAGCAGAGTCCTTGTAGTACACCTCCTGGAAAATCGTGGCACCTGAAAGCTGGGCGGCCAGAATGTCGGCGAATGCAGCCTCGCTCATCGTCTTCTGCCGATTTTCAAAGGTCTTCTTGTAGTCCGGTTTTCGCTGAAGGAGGTTATAGAGAAGTGCACGATATCCCGCATCGCGGGTGAAGCACGGGTCTACGGCGTAGTAGTCCGATCCAAGCTGGATTAATGGTTTTTTCCGGGCAGGCAATGTCCGGTAGGGTGTCCCCGCATAATCGCCCGCTGCGAAGAACTCGGTTTCTTCGCCCCGCTGGTACGCCAAGTCCGCAAGCAGCGTCGGCGGCAGCTTCGTGTGACGGCTCACGTTGGCAATACCGCCCCGAAACATGTCCTCCATTGCCTGCCCGGCGGTTTTTGATTGCTCCACATTGGCAACAACCCACGCCTGCATGACATCTTCCAAAGGCTTGTCCTGTGCAGCCGCGAAGGCCTGTGACGCCTCAAATTGCTTCATCATCACCGAGATAGCGTCAGCATGCCCAGAGCGCGTGGCGTTTGCCATGGACTGGAAGCCTTCGGCGATATCGATGGCACCGACGCCATACACTTCTTTCAAAACATCATCGTGAGGCGCCAGGACGTAGCGGTAGAACTCACCTTCCAAGACTTGGTAGCGGTTCCCGCGTAGCATGACCCAAGTAGATTTCGCGTGGAATTCAATATCGCCCGTATTGGGACCAAAGGCGCCGTCTTTGATATCAGCTGACGTGGCCATAGCAAAAAACAAGGCCTGCTCTCGCAGTTTGCTGCCTAATTCATACAACTCGGCGCACTGGGCTTCGTCGAATGCGACGTCCGCTGAGGCGACATCTGACGCGAGAACCGCGTGCACGTACTCCAAAAGGAACTGGTTTTCGTTGATCAGATCATCCGTACCATGCGATTCGGATTGCTCCTGATAGGCACTTTGCTCTGCTATTGCTTTCATCGTGTGCTGGGAGTAGATGTAGCCGAGCAGGTCGTGCGGAGGCATTGCGACAATTAGCTCACGCATGTGGGCGGCAGTGGCTTCCATGTCTTTTAACAAGGAAACGGTCGCCTCTTTTCGTTTTTTTTTGTCCATAGTTGGCCTCACCTTGAGGTAACAAAGTCACGTGTTCGCCAGCGGAGAGGCCAACTCGCCAAAGCATTTATCGTTTCAGGTAAAGAGTGGCGGATTGGATGTGAATACTACACATAAGGAGTGAGTTGGCCCGCCTTAGCTTCCGCGATTCCTATAGCATGTCTTGAACAAATTGGCCGCTACGTTCCGTTCTCCTCATCATCAGCTTCTTACGCTCTCGGTTTTTCATATTGCCCCTTCCCTCAAATAACTTGCACATTTACCGAGCGGGGCTGCTCCTTAGCCCCTGCGTGGCAGCCTATTTTAAGCCGGAAAACACGTCTGGCATCGATCAAAAGTCTTGGTCTAAAAGTAAGACACGCTCACTGATTTTTACAAAAAACTAAATTTTATTTTGTGTTGCAATTATTGTCCGAATAATATACTTGCTTTCATAGAAAATTTGGACGAAAATTTAAATGGCGCGCCTTCTAATGCCACCGGCGCGGCACGTTACAACTTTTGCCACAGACCCAATGACCCCTGATCAATCTGCAAAAAATTACTTTCGTATTGCCGGTGTGACCGTCGCAGATTGGGCGGTAGCGAACGGATTTAGTCCGGCTCTTGTCTACGCTGTGCTGAGCGGCCGTCGCAAGTGCTTACGCGGCAAGTCTTATGAGATTGCAATGGTGCTACGGGCCAAAATTCAAGAGGTCGAACAGTCGGAGGAGAAACAGGTGGACTAGTACTCTGTAATAGAAAAGCGCCGCCGGTTTGCAGACCAGCAGCGCTTGGGGATTGATAACTTCTGTCCGTAACAGAAATTTACGCGCCGGTCCTCGGCACGTCAATCCCCTTTTTGTTCGTTTTTGTCTAGTGCTCGCGCCGGCAAGGCCCCAGCACGCCCATTCGATCGAAATAAGGGAGAAATTATGTATCAAAAGTACTTATTAGGATGCCAGCTAACTGTGTGGCACAAACCAAGTTCTGCAGCTCGGTTGAGCAATAAAATTTCCTGCGTTTTGCCGGTGCGCTAAAGGAGCGTCGGCATGCGAACACAAAAACGATTTACGCCAGCGCTACTGGAGCGCTTTGAGAAGCTGGGACGAGGAAAAGGGGTCTATGGGAACTACGTTCCGTGGCACCGGGTTAGTAGAAGCGACCCATCAAGCATTGGGACCTCTCACTGCCCGGTATGGCTCGGGCGACATATGGAGCTGCTAAGCACCTTAGAGCGGATAACTTTCTACTTCTCCACAATGGCAACCGGCGTCATCGACATCCGTGATCAATTTCCGCTCAGTACTCAGCCGTCTGCACATGAGCTATGCGCGTATAAAGATGGCTATTGCGCAACTGAGCTCTTTGCCGGAACCATAGAGATTGCTGACGAGCTTGAGATAGCACATCCACTCGTTCGCGGAGATGGCCGCACCGCACATTGGGTGATGACAACTGATCTATTAGTAACAATCAAGACGCCCACGGCGAAACAATTACTCGCTATTGCAGTCAAACCGAAGGGAGCTATCGTCGATCCTCGAACAAAGGAAAAACTGTCATTAGAACGCGCATATTGGATGAAACGAGGGGTCGAGTGGATCCTCATTACTCCTGAGTTATACGAAGAACTCGTTGTAGACACTCTCATGAACACGTCCGCATGGGCCCTTGATGAAAAATGCGATGACAATCAACTCCAGTTCGTCGCGGCAAATCATCGCAAGCTTTCCGGCAAGTCACTCACAAGCGCGTTGAATATCCTCGTCCAGGAATTTCAGGACATCGATGTAGCGCAGCGTGCCCTTTGGCAAACGGTTTGGTCGGGGTTAATGCCGATGGACTTGCGGCGAGGCTGGCGGCCTCATCTGCTCTTATCCTTGTTGGAACCATCGGTGTTTTTTGCATTGAATCCTGTTGAATCGCGGAGGTCAGCGTGGGCCTCCTAATGCACAATCAATTAATCCGAATTGCCAGTCCTGCATGGGAAGGGCTCTTCAGGGTCGTCTTTGACTTTCCGTGCATAAGCAAAACATGCCTGGTGAGATTATCGCCCCCTCCGCCTGACCAGCCACCGCGCCGCGGCCGCGCTAAGTCAACGTCTACGCGCTCTAAGAAACCACCACCACTGCCATTAGTGGGGACCCTGATTTGGGCAGAGCGAGAGGAATTGCTTTCTCTGGAAAAAGATAGGTTGCTTGTTGCAGTAGAACTTGAGCGGGATCAGATCAACCTCTCGGAAGCCAGTAAAAAGCAGTTTGAGAAGCGAGTAATCGCTATGGCACCATTCCTCGATTTCGATCGACTGCGAAGTAACATCTTGAGTGATGCGCATATCGGCGCTCTCGTTAATTCAATTGTAAATGCTGACGTACTCGCAGCGCCAACAGTTTACAAATTATGGTCTTTGATGTGCAGATTCGGCTTTACTGCCGAAAGCCTGAAGCCTCGCATCAATCGTTGCGGCGCCCCCGGCAAGATTAGACCATGCGATATGAATGGCCCTCAAAAAGCCGGTAGAAAAACAGATAGGCAACGCATAGCCATGGCAGCCGGCGAAAATCTCCCCCCGGCTCAACCAGGTATGAGCAGCGACTGGCGCGCACGAATTATGATGGCGGACAAAAAAATCCCATGTCCAAAACCCAAGTTCCCAGATCGGTATATCAAAATCGTTGACCCGCAGTTCGTGACGCGCTTTAAAGACGAGAACGGAATTCTCGTTCCAGGTGAACTGACGCAAGGTGAGTACCCGAACCGCGAGCAAGTACGCCGCGTTCTGATGACGGAGGTCCCGCGTCTACAGCAACTTTTGGAGAGCACGACGGCCGGGCATTTCGCACGTAGTCACAGGGGCCTGCTGAAAAAGAATTGGAAGAGGGTCCCTGGACCTGGCCACACTTGGGCCATAGATTCGACAATTGGGGACATATATCTGAGATCCAGTATCAACAGAGCCTGGATCATCGGCCGGCCAGTCGTTTACGTGATCGTGGACTACTGGTCCACGGCAGTCGTTGGCTTTTACGTCTGCCTTGCTGGCCCAAGCTGGGATATGGCAAAACTCAGCTTATTTTCCGCCGCCGCAGATCCACTATTGATCGCCGATCTCTGGCAGTACCAGCCAATGCTGAGCCTCTTCCCAGCGCCAACGCTACCTGCGGTTCTGTTGTGTGATCGCGGTGAATACTTATCTCATGGTGCAAAGTTGACGAGCTTGAAGTTGAAAGTTTTAATGAGTTATGCGCCACCTTACCGCCCAGATCTCAAGGGACTAGTGGAGGTGCTGCATCGTATCGAAAAAGACAAGCAGTACCACTGGGTCCCTGGCGCAATAGATGCTCGCAAAAAAGAATTCGAGCTGCGTCGATTCAATCCACACGAGGCGGTATTCACAATCCGCGAATACGTCGAGTACCTTCAGATCATTTTTTCCGAATACAACCTCACAGCAGATCGTTCTAAACGGCTTGATCCACATATGATCGCAGCTAATGTAACTCCGTCACCGGCCGGCTTATGGCGCTGGGGACACGAGGTGGGAATCGGTACGCGCAAAGCCATTAGTCAATCCGATCTGATCACGACGCTTCTTCCACAAAACACCGCAGCGGTAACACGCTCAGGAGTCAACTTCTGTGGCCTCACATATGAGTCTGAAGTAATCAATGATGCGCAATGGACGGCATATGCAAGAAACTACGGTAGTTGGAATATCGAAGCCCGTCATTTTCCTGGCTCTGTATCGCGGATCTGGACACCTCATATTGGCAGCACTGGATTGTTAGATCTACGTTTATCTGAGCAGGCACGGGCATCAAAAGAGCAGACTCTAGAAGAAGTTCTGGACGCCTTCATGTATCGCAACACCAGCAAGGCTGACATCGAACACGCGACCACTGTGTTAAAGGTCGAGGCGGCTCAACGCGTCAGAAAACTGGTCGCTGGTGCGAAGAAGGAAACGCAAAGTGCACTTGAAAACTACGATGGTGAAAAGCCTACTATTTCTGAGACGCGCAAAATGGAGCAGCAGGGCAACGACGCTAGCGCTAAACCGCCAACTGCAGACACCTCGAATGACGAATGCGACGAAGCCTACGTCGAAATGATGCGAGGCGTTATTGCCAAAGCCACCCGAGGCGCGAATTTATGAATTCGCATAATTCAAACGATCCATACGCAGACAATGTGTTGGTTAAGGGACTCGGCCCTATCCTTTCGCCTCCCGACACATTATTGGCCTTAACGTATTTCCCAAATCACCCACCAAACAACATCGCTGACATGCCTGTGCATATTCGTCTACACCATCTCATGGCACTCCGTGACCTGCACATTCCGTCGCAGGAAGGAGCGCGGTTACACCAGACAATCGATCTCATGATACGCCAAAGCTATCGCTATCGGAATCCAGAATCAGCGGAAACCTGGAGGGCAATAGGTGGAGAGGCCGGTGCGAATAAACTACTTCGCGCGCCGGCGGGCGCGGCTATGGTGACGGGATTTTCTGGTACTGGAAAAACCCAAGCCGTGCTGCGCAGTTTTGCTACCTATCCAACGCAAGTTATTTATCACGAGCGCTTCCGCCATATGGCGGCGGGGCTGCATCAATTAGTGTACTTATCGACCGACGTCCCAGCAAGCGGGAAATCAGGTGACCTCGCAGCGAACCTAATGATGAGTTTTGATCAGGCCATGAACAGCTCGCGCTTTAGCGCAACGCTACAAAGAAAGCGGAACGATGGAATGAAGATGTTGGATGAGTGGAAGCAGGTTGCTTCGTCTCATTTCTTGGGTATCCTTCATCTCGATGAAATTCAGAATTTTTTTAAAATCCCCACACTTGAGCGGCGCCGTGCTGCAAAAAATTCTGAGCAGGGACTTGAGCTCAGTATCGTGGAGGATTCACTGCTGAAGTCGATACTGAACTTCACTAATACCTCCCAGATTGCACTACTGTTTTCCGGCACCCCAGATGGCGTCGGTGCCATGACTAAACGTGTCGCCACTACCCAGCGATTCGTGGCTCAGGGTTACCACGCATTCCCTCAATTTTCGGGAAGTGATGATCTGGAATTTCGCGAATTCTTCTTTCCAGCTCTTTGCCGATACCAATATGTGAAGAATCCGATTCCACATTCGGAGGACTTTGCGAAACTCATCATTGAGCTCACTGCAGGAGTTCCACGGATCATCATAGCACTATGGATTGCTGCCCACCGCGTCGCCTTCGGCCGGAGGAATGACGACCTCAGGCCAGAGGATTTCAAAAAGGCGGCGAACACGTACTTATCGCCACTACTGCCAGCCATCACCGCATTGCAGTCCCAGGACACAAAGCTGATGCGGCACTTTGAAGACTTGATGCCTCGGGAAGACGGATTCTGGTCTACGTTTTGGAACGATGTAAGACGAACTTAATGCAAGCATTATGCACCAGGCTCAACACAATTCTCATTCAGCATTTTCATACGCCTAATTATTTCCGTTCGACGCAGTTTTCTGGAGCAAAAATGGCCAGCACACCACATCTATTTTCTGAAAGCCCGCTACTCACCTGGATAGGCAGCGAGACCCTTTTCAGCCTAGCCAGCCGATACCACTGTTTCAGTGGAAGCAGGTCCGCTGATGCGACCAGTATTGCATTATTCGGTAGCTCTCGCAGAGGCTGTCAGCATGACCTGCCAGCAGGAATTGATGAGTTCAACCGGCGCACCGAAGGACTTCTCGGCACTGCATTTGAAATTTGCACCACACGTACGCTGCTGCGTTTCTACTCGAAATTTATAAGTTCAGAAGACGAGCTGGCAGCAGTATCTGCAATGCGCGGTACAACAGTTATAGGATTAAAGTACCGACTAGGAATTCTGACTAGCAGGTTCCGTGCACATCATCCGTTGAAAGCATGCCGACAATGCATGGCTGAAGATCTCGCAGCGACAGGGTGGTCGAATTGGCACATCGAGCACCAGTTTCCTGGCGTCTGGGTCTGTGCAAAACACGATCAATTTCTTCTAGAGTCGAAAGTAAAATCGAACGGCGTTGAGCGTTTCCTCTGGCATCTGCCGAATGCTGAAAACTTGTTGCCGGCGCCTGAGTTGCCGGCCGATGCTATTAGCGATTTGATGAAAGATCTTACTCGTTTAGCTCTTCTCACGAACGATCTAGTGACAGCTAAAGAGATTGCGCGAGTAGATCTATCTCGCCTTCATCTTCTTTATCAGGCAGAGCTACGCCGCCGCGACTCGTTACACTCGAACGAACGCTTACCTCTGTTAAAAATTGCAGCAGAATTTGAGGCACACATCAGACTGTTTCGAAACGTGCCTGAATTAGCCGCTCTGCCGGCCGATACAGATCAAGCTTACACACAGCTATCAAGGTATCTTCGCTGTCCCCGCGCCGGTACCCACCCTTTGCGCCACCTCATCATGATCGACTGGCTGTTTGGCGATTACGGGAAATTTCTCGAAGCATACCGCGCGGGCACGTCACCGAGCCTCATAGATACAAAGCTACCACACACTGCGTTGCTATCCGAGGCGACAGCGGATACCCGTAGGGAAGAATTTTCAGCCGCGGTTCTACGCGATCTTAGGTCTGTAAGCAGCGCCGCGAAAAAGATTGGGATAGATGTGGCCACCGGCATGGCCTGGGCCACACAGCTCGGCATTGCATGCGAACGCCGTCCTAAAAAGCTCGTGCCTACACGACGCGCATCTTTAATCGAAGAGTTACTACTAGGGATAGATAAAGCCGAGGCTGCAGTTCGCTATCAAATCTCAGTAGGCACGGTCACACACGTCTTGCGCACAGAGATCGGCCTCCACGCGACCTGGAAAAAAATCCGGCTTGAGTCGACTTTGAATTCTGCCCGAACGAGTTGGTCAGATTTGATTTCGGAGAATGCCGGCTTGGGCGTTAAATTTATCCGCAAGCTCGAACCTGCTTTGTACGCTTGGCTTTATCGAAACGACAGGCATTGGCTCTCAGAGAATTCCAATCCACGATTCAATCCTGATTCGGCTGGAATTGGAATTCTACGTGCACCATGGAACGCACGGGATATGGCCCTCAGTTCTGCCATCACAAGTGCAGTTCTTAGGTTAGTGCCCGGTCTCGGGCGCAAGCAATTGCGATTGTGGCACTTGTACCAGGAGATTCCGGAGTTGCGCGCAAAACTCTCGGCCCTGCATCGGTTACCTCAAACGGTGATAGCGCTAGACAAGGCTCTGGGACGCAAATCGAGGCAAACTCATATCAGCATCTCCGAAGCCCAGTCAAACATGCCGGGATTTCTTTCGGCCTCAATGAATACCCCTAAAAGAAAATAACTTTGTTAATTCGACTCATCCCTTTTCACGACGAACTCGACCGGTCCTATTTAGGTAGGCTAATGCGAGCAAACGGTTTACGTACTGCTACAGAGATACAGATTCTCATCGCACAATGGGCAGGTTTAGCGAATAAATCTCGTCGCGAAGCACCTGCCATAGAACTGTTAGCGCTTGCTGCCGGGATCAAATTAAACGAATTTGTTCTCGCTCATTCGACCTTACCCTTCCGTAGATCAATTACCTCCTATCGTCCGGAAGTAAAACATGGATGCACAGAAAACAAAGATACGCTGTTCATTTCTGGAATGCGAGTCGCACGAGATGAAGCGTACTTCTGCTTATCTTGCGCCCAGACAGATATTGACGAACATGGGATGACCTATTGGCGTCGAAGTCACCAACTGCCAGGCCGTATGGCGTGCGAATTTCACGAGTCACCACTGCGCTTTGTCAATGAAAAACTAAAGTTCTACCAATCACCAATGGACTGTATAGAAGAGAGCATTTCAGTTTCACAAGGGCTGGCGAACGTAACAATGGCACATGACGGTATAAAGCGTTTTTTGGGAATTTCAAGCGCACTAATGTCCAACCGCAGCCCAATCTCCCCCAAAGAGCTGCAGCTAGGTCTACGCTACAGGATAACTATGCTTGGGCTTCGCACGCACTGCAGTCAATCTGGGGCCCCGTTACTAAGTGATCATTTGACGAACAGCTTTCCAAGAGAGTGGCTCCTATCCGTATTCCCGGATTCGGCAAATAAGCGTCATGGCGAAGTCATGGCAAAAGTTGATGCTATGCTTCAGCTTTCCGTGTCGACAACATCGGCAGTACCATATTTGTTGGTCTACAGCGCATTGTTCGACTCTATCGAAGAGGGATTATCGGCACTAAAGGGCGCTACGCCAGCCATTCCCATCAAACGAACAAGAAATCATAGAAGGAAACCAGACGACAATTTGCTTAACGACTATGTTCAGACAAGAGGCGTGCATAAATTGATGCAGAGGCAAGAATTTATTGATAAATTGGTTATCTCTGCATATTTGGACAATGTTGGACTACCCGATCTTATCGAGGATGAAACCGGTTTAAACCTTTCAGCAGTTCTTTCGTTCTTCTTGAACCGGAAGTCATTATCAGAAAGCGCGAAGATTGGTGGTTTATCAATAGACGCTTTCGAAGACATCGTCAGAAAAATCGGATGCCATATACAGCCAATATTGAAGAAAATAGCAGCCAACGTTGTTGTCGAATGTCAATCACCGCAACAGCCATCATGAAGTTGCTGCGCGATAAAAATGTCGGCCCGCCCTACATCTGTAAGTACCAGCAAGGACTGGCCACATAGGGCGCCTTCGGCTGACCAGCAACTTCGGTTGGCCTGACCATCTTTATCAGGCCTCATTCGGTACATGCGACAGCTTCCGGCCATGTAGGCCGATACGTGCAAACACAGTATTCTGGCCTCGGTGACCACCCAGCGTCGCTCAAAATAACCAGCGTAGGAGGCCATGTACTGGAAGTGCACGCTGGCTAAGCGATAGTAACTCAGCAATTTACGACTTTAATGGGCAATTTACGACTTTAATGAGCAATTTACGCCTTTAATTGGACGGAATAGCGACAGGCGCCATCCGTCCTGCTTACTCCACCGTCACCGACTTGGCCAGATTGCGTGGCTTGTCCACATCCGTGCCGCGCGCCAGGGCCGTGTGATACGCCAGCAATTGCAGCGCGACCACGTGCAGGATCGGCGACAGGTCGCCGTAGTGCTCGGGCAGGCGGATCACGTGCAAGCCTTCGCCGGAGCTGATGCGCGAATCGACGTCGGCGAAGACGTACAGCTGGCCGCCACGGGCGCGCACTTCCTGCATGTTCGATTTCAGCTTTTCGATCAGAGCGTCGTTCGGCGCGATGGTAACGACCGGCATTTCATTCGTCACCAGGGCCAGCGGGCCGTGTTTCAGTTCGCCGGCCGGATACGCTTCGGCGTGAATATACGAAATTTCCTTCAGTTTCAAGGCGCCTTCCAGAGCGATCGGGTAGTGCATGCCGCGGCCCAGGAAGAGGGCGTTTTCCTTGCGGGCGAATTCTTCCGACCAGGCGATGATTTGCGGCTCCAGCGCCAGCACGGACGCGATGGCGACGGGCAAGTGACGCATGGCTTTCAGGTGCGCCGCTTCCTGTTCTTCGCTCAAGCGGCCATTGACTTGCGCCAGGCACAGGGTCAGCAGGAACAGGCCGGCCAGCTGCGTCGTAAACGCCTTGGTCGAGGCCACGCCCACTTCCACGCCGGCGCGCGTGATGTAGGCCAGCGCGCATTCGCGCACCATGGCGCTGGTGGCCACGTTGCAGATGGTCAAGGTGTGCTGCATGCCCAGGCTGCGCGCATGTTTCAGGGCGGCCAGGGTGTCGGCCGTTTCGCCGCTTTGCGAAATCGTCACCACCAGCGTGTTCGGGTGCGGCACGCTGTCGCGGTAGCGGTATTCGCTGGCCACTTCCACGCTGACGGGCACTTTGGCGATCGACTCGATCCAGTATTTGGCCGTCATGCCCGCATACGAACTGGTGCCGCAGGCGAGGATCAGCACGCGGTCGATCTGCTTGAAGATGGCATAAGCGTTGTCGCCGAACAGTTCCGGCATGATGCCCGTCACGCCTTCGAGCGTGTCGCCGATGGCGCGCGGCTGTTCAAAAATTTCCTTTTGCATGTAGTGGCGGTACGGACCCAGCTCGGCCGCGCCCGTGTGGGCGTGCACGGTCTTCACTTCGCGCTCGACGGGCTTGCCATCCACGTCAACGATCCAGCAGCGCGACAGTTGCAGGTCGACCACGTCGCCTTCTTCCAGGTAGATGATCTGGTCCGTCGTGCCGGCCAGCGCCATGGCGTCGGACGCGACAAAGTTTTCACCATTGCCCAGGCCGACGATCAGGGGCGAGCCCTGGCGCGCCGCGACCACGCGGTGCGGTTCGTCGCGGCAAAAGACGGCGATCGCATACGCGCCGTCCAGGCGTTTCACGGCCTGCTGCACGGTTTCAAACAAATCGCCGTTGTACATGTGCTCGACCAGGTGGGCGATCACTTCCGTATCCGTCTGGCTCTGGAAGACGTAACCCAAGGCCGTCAGTTCGGCGCGCAGTTCGTCGTGGTTTTCGATGATGCCGTTGTGCACCAGCGCCACGCGGGCGTTCTCTTCCGTCGGGGAGAAGTGCGGGTGGGCATTGAAGGAGACAGGGGCGCCATGCGTGGCCCAGCGCGTGTGGGCGATGCCCGTGAAACCGCTCAAGCCTTCTTCCGCGATCTGCTTTTCCAATTCCGCCACGCGCGAGGTGGAGCGCGAACGCTGCAAGCGGCCATCCGCATGCAGGGCGATGCCGCAGGAATCGTAGCCGCGGTATTCCAGGCGCTTCAAGCCTTCGAGCAGGATGGGAGTGATATTACGTTGCGCTACCGCGCCGACGATGCCGCACATGGAAACCTCTGTATAAAATTTAATCAATGCAAGCATGCTAATGCAGAGTGAATGAAATATGCTTTCTAAATCTGTGCATTTTTGACTGAATATTTCACACCCATTTTGTGATGAAATATTATTTCATTTAGAATCGATTTATTTTCCAATTCATCAAAACCATGAGCGATAGCAACATTACCCTCGACGAGATCGATCGTCGCATCCTGAACGCCTTGCAAATTGATGCATCGCAAACCAACAGTGAGCTGGCGCAAGCGGTGCACGTTTCGGCGCCCACCTGTTTGCGGCGGGTCAAGCATTTGCGGGAAAGCGGCGTCATCGAACGGCAAGTGGCCATCGTCGCGCCGCAACTGGTGGGCGCGCGCCTGACGGCCATCGTGGAAATCACGCTCGACGTGCAGGCGGCGGAACGCATGGCGGAATTCGAGCAGCTCGTGGCGCAGGAAGCGGCCGTGCTGCAATGCTACCGCGTCTCGCCCGGCCCCGACTTCGTGCTGATGGTGCAGGTGGCCGACATGCCCGCGTATCACGCGCTGGCGCACCGCCTGTTTGCCGCGCACGCGAATGTGCGTAACGTGAAAAGCTATTTTTCCACGTTCCGCAGCAAATTCGAGACACGCATCGCCGTGTGATTTTTGACTTTCATTTATCCACTGCTTGCCCACCGCTTGCCCACACACTTATACGGTGCTTTTCCACCGCTTATGCCGTACTTGCCCACAGACTTATGCACAAGCATGATGCGGGCAAGCCATGACAGGAGAGCAAGGGATGCGCGGGGAAGCAGCGTCAGGCGGCCCGCGACGGTACCGCACCGGCACGCAAAGAGTAGACAAGCTACTGCCAGCTTGACTTGTACACCGGCTGCACACAGCTTGCCAACAAGTTAGCAGCCCAGTTATCGACAGGCTTATCCACAGCCTGTCCGCGGCGGCAGACGGGCAAACTCAGGGGCGCACTTCCGCTTCGGCATAGAAGCGGTAGCCGGCGTTGCGGGCGGTATTGATGGGCAAGGCCAGGCCCGCCGCCTGTTCGGCCTTGCGGCGCAAGCGGCTGATCTGGGTGTCCAGGCGACGCTGGTCGTAGGTGAGAAAATCCTCGCCCAGCGATTGTACGATCTGCTGGCGGCTGACGATGCGTTCCGGCTCGGCCATCAGCACGTGCAGCACGGTGACGTCCTGTTGCGACAGCGCAATGGCGCCGCAGCCGGGCGGCAAGAGGCGGCGCGGTCCCAGTTCCAGCACCCAGGCCGTGGAAGGCGGCGGCGCGTCGGCGGGCGGCGCACCCAGGCGCCGGGCCAGCGCGCCCAGGGTGGCGGCCAGCTCATCGAGGTCGGCGCTCTTCGGCAGGTAATAGTCGGCACCACCGCCCAGTCCGTTGACCTTGTCCTGCGTGGCCCCGCGCGCCGTAAACACGACGATGCCGATGGGCTGCCCCTGCGCGCGCAAGGCGCGCACCAGCACCATGCCTTCGCCATCGGGCAAGCCCAGGTCGATGATGGCAATGCGGTGCACGGCCGGCGCGTAGCAGGCGTGGAAGGCGGCCAGGTCGGCCACGGCGCTGACGCGGTAGCCGCAATCGCCGAGAAATTCGGTCAACTCGTGGCGCAGCACGGCTTCGTCTTCAAGCAGGATGAGGTTCAACATGGCGCAAGGATAACCGATCGCCGTGGGGCCGGGAAGTTGTCTTTCTGACTCCCATGCTGGCCGTGGTAAGCTGCCTCGCCATGAAAATCCTGCTCGCCCTTTGCCTGTTGTTCACCGCCCTGTTCCCCCATGCCGCAGCTGCCGCGCCCGTGCCTGCGCCGCTGCTGCTGCCGGCCAGCGGGCAGCCCGTATCCGCCAGCGGCCACTTGCAGATGCTGCGCGATGCCACGGGCCGGCTGGGGCCCGATGCGGCATTGGCGGCGCCAGGCTGGCGCACCTTGCCTGGCGCCGTCAGCGCCGGTTACACGCAGGATGCCGTCTGGCTGCGCCTGGACGTGACGCGCGCGGCAGCCTCCCCCGATGAATGGGTCGTGCGTTTCAGCAACGCCGTGCTTGACGACGTGCGGCTGTACCGCTGGGACGCGGCAGGCCACTGGGTCTTGCAGGAAGCGGGCGCCGACGTGGCGCGCGGCAACTGGCCCATCGATGCGCGCCAGGTGGTGTTTCCGCTGCGCCTGCAAGCCGACACGCCGCAGCGCTGGCTGGTGCGCCTGCACAGCAAAAAGGCCATGTCGACGGAGCTGACCTTGCTGCCCAGCGATGCCTTCGACAACGCCTCGCGCCGCGAATACCTGTACTACGGCTTGCAGTTCGGCAGTTATTTGCTCTTGATCCTGTTCCATATCTTTTTCTGGCGCATGACGCGCGAAGCCCACAGCGGCTGGTATCTGCTGTACGTGCTGACGAATGCCACGACGGAAGCGCTGACGATCGCCATTCCCCAGCAAATATTCACCATGCCGAACTGGCTGTCCGATCCCATGCTGGGCGTGTCGATGGCGATGTCCATCGCCGTCGGCGCGCGTTTTTCCACATTGCAACTGGAACTGCCCGCCCTGTATCCCCGTTTCAGCCGCGTCGTGGTGGGCTTGACGGCCGCTGCCGCGCTGTGCGGGGCGCTGCTGGTGCTGCACGGCGACTATGCCGCCGGCGTGCTCGTCGTGCAAATGACGGCCTTGCCATTGATCGTGCTGTTCATCGCCCTGGCCAGCTGGCTGGCGCTGCGCGGGCATCGTCCGGCGCACGCTTTCCTGTTTATCTTCGGCATCTTTTACGCGGGCGTGGTGATCAGTTTCCTGCGCAATATGGCCATCGTGCCGCCGAACTTCTGGACCAACCATGCGGCCACCCTGGGCGCCTTCGTGCACATGATGCTGATGAGCCTGCGCCTCAACCGCCGCTACGCCGAATTGCGCCGCGCCAAGGACCGGGCACAGGCGGAGGCCGTCAGCGCCGTGCGCGCCCTGAATGAACGCCTGGAAGAGCAGGTGGCGCTGCGCACCGTGGCGCTGCGGCAGGAAATCGGCCGGCGCGCCGTGCTCGAAGGCGAATTGCGCGCCGCGCTGGAAGTGGAAACCCGCACCCGCGAGGAGCAGCAGGATTTCGTTGCCATGGTGTCGCATGAATTCCACACGCCTTTGGCCATCATCAATACCACGGCCCAACAAATTGCCCGCAACACGGACGCGCCGCGGGAAAAAACCCTGCAGCGCTGCCAGAACCTGCGCGAAGCGAGCGGCCGCATGACGGCGCTGGTGGATGAATACCTGAGCGCCGACCGCATGGAAACGAGCGCGGCAACCTTCCGGCCCCTGCCATGCGACTTGCCCGCGCTGCTGACGGCCGTGCTGGCCGAATGGCCGCCGGGCCGCATCGAAGCCAGCGTGCAGGCGCTGCCCGCCAGCGCCGTGGTGGACGCCAGCCTGCTGCGCGTGGCCCTGCGCAACTTGCTCAGCAATGCCGACCGGCACGCGCCGCAAGCCCTGGCGATCCGCGTGCAAGCCGGCACGCTCGAGGACGGCCGCGTGCAGATCGCCGTCAGCAACGAAGGCGAGCCGCTGCCCGCCGATGAAATCCCGCGCCTGTTCCAGAAATACTTCCGTGGCCGCATCGCCCAGCACAAGCCCGGCGCCGGCCTGGGCTTGTACCTGGTGCAGCGCATCGCCGAATTGCACGGCGGCCAAGTGATACTGGCCAGCGCCGGCAACAACGGCACCATCAGCTTCGCCCTGCGCCTGCCCGTCTGACGACCGCGCGCATTCCCGACTAAATCAGTCGGGAATCGCTCAGGTTTGCTCAATTTTAAATTTCCCCGTTCTGATATCTTTCCGTTCAGAAATCTTTGTAGCTTTTTATAACGATTGTATTTAAAAAAGCAACAAAAGCCGCAACGGACGCCGTCCACGCACAGCACAGGGAAAACATGCACCGCAACCAACTCGCCAGCCACCTCACCGGCCTCTCCTTGTTCGCGCCGCTTTCCTGACCCGTTCTTTCCCCATTTCCCGCTCGCGCCAGCCCGGCCAGGTCCGCAGGCGCGCGGGCGTCTCCCTATTCAAATCAACAAGGACATCGCATGCATCGTCACGGATCGTTGAACCACATCTACCGCCTCGTCTGGAGCCACGTCTTGAACGCCTGGGTCGCCGTCGCGGAAACGTCGCGCGGACGCGGCAAGGGCAGCCGCCGCAAACTGGCCGCGGCAGCGGCCGCCATGACGGCGCTGGCGCTGGGAGGACCAGCGCAGGCCGCGCCCACGGGTGGGCAGGTGGTGAGCGGCACGGCCAGCATCAGCCAGCAAGGCGGCACCACCACCATCCATCAGGGCAGCGCGCAGGCCGCGCTGAACTGGAACAGTTTTAACGTGGGCGCCAAGGAAACCGTCAACTTCGTCCAGCCCTCGGCCAGCGCACTGGCCGTCAACCGCATCTTCGACAGCAACGGCACGCAGATCCTCGGCAGAGTCAACGCGAATGGCCAGGTGTACCTGATCAATCCGAACGGCGTGCTGTTCGGCCGCGGCGCGCAAGTCAACGTGGGCGGCCTGGTGGCTTCGACGCTCGACGTCGACAGCGCCAGCCTGGGCGGTTCGAAACACGCGTTCGGCGGCCAAGGTACTGGCAAGGTCGTCAATGAAGGCACGCTGCGCGCGGCCGATGGCGGCTATGTCGCCCTGCTGGGCCGGCAAGTGAGCAACCAGGGCGCCATCTCGGCCCGCCTGGGCACGGTCGCCCTGGGCGCCGGCAGCGCCGCCACCCTGAGCTTTGACGGCGCGCGCCTGCTGCAACTGCGCATCGAACAAAGCACCCTGAACAACCTGGCCGAGAACGGCGGCCTGATCCGCGCCGATGGCGGCCAGGTGCTGATGAGCGCAGGCGCCCGCGATTCGCTGCTGGCCAGCGTCGTCAACCACACGGGCGTCATCGAGGCGCGCAGCGTGGAGCAGCGCGATGGCAGCATCGTCTTGCTCGGCGGCATGGCCGCCGGCACCACCCATGTGAGCGGCACCCTGGACGCCAGCGCCCCCGCGGGCGGCAATGGCGGCTTCATCGAAACGAGCGCCGCCCACGTGAAGATCGGCAACGACGCCCGCATCAGCACGGCCGCTGCCCAGGGCCGCGCCGGGACCTGGCTGATCGACCCCGTCGACTTCACCATCGCCGCCAGCGGCGGCGATATCAGCGGCGCCGCCCTGACGGCCAATTTGCGCAACGGCAATGTCGTGATCCAGAGCACGCAAGGCAGCCACGGCACGGCCGGCGACGTGCACGTCAACGACCAGGTCAGCTGGTCGGCCAATGAACTGACCTTGCATGCGCAGCGCAACATCAATATCAACGCCAACCTGAACGGTTCCGGCACGGCCAGCCTGGCGCTGGAATACGGCCAGGGCGCCACCGCTGCCGGCAACACGGCCGTGTATCAGCTGGGCAACGGCGCGCAGGTGAGTTTGCCCGCCGGGCAAAACTTCAGCACCAAACTGGGCGCGGACGGCGTGCGCACCGGCTACACGGTGATTACCCAGCTGGGCGCTTACCGCAGTGTCACGGGCACCGACTTGCAAGGGATAAATGGCAAACTGAACGGCAATTTTGTGCTCGGCGCCGACATCGACGCCTCGGCCACCGCTTCGGCCGCCTGGAACCCCAATTGGTGGGATGCGGGCTTCGTGCCGCTGGGCAGGGATGCGGCCTTTGGCGGCATCTTCGACGGCCTCGGCCATTCCATCAATCAGCTCAGCATGATGTCCGGGTCCGGCGGCGGCAGCGGCTTGTTTTCCATTACCACCAAGGATGCCCTGATCCAGAATGTGGGTTTGAATGGCGGCCGCATCAAGACCCACTATTACGCCGGTGGGCTGGTGGGCGATAACAAGGGCACGATCAAGAATAGCTATGCGGCGCTCGACGTCATCGCCGACGGCTTCATCAGCGGCGGCCTGGTGGCGCGCAACAGCGGCACCATCGTCAACAGCTACGCCTCGGGCGCCGTCAGCAGCAATACCCAGAGCGGCGGCCTGGTCGGCATCAACCAGGGAACGATCAGCAACAGCTATGCCACGGGCAGCGTGGCGGGCAAGACCGAGATCGGCGGCCTGGTGGGCACCAACTGGGGAGCGGGATCCGTCAATACCAGCTACGCGGCGGGGCGCCTGCTCATCGCCGACGGCGGCACCAACTTCGGCGGTTTGATCGGCAGCAACAGCGCACCCCAGCAAATCAGCAACAGCTTCTGGTCCATCGACGGTACGGGCCAGGCGACCTCCAAGGGCGGCACCGGCCTGACGGACACGCAGATGCGCACGGCCAGCAGTTTTACGGGATTCAATTTCACCACCACGCCTGGCGCGCAGGGCAATAACTGGGTGCTGGTCAACGTGGACGGCAACTTGAATAATGCCGGCCATGGCGAAGGCGGCACCTATCCCATGCTGGCATCCGAGTATTCCACAACGATCTACAATGCGCACCAGCTGCAATTGATGTCCATGGCACTCAATGGCAGCTACGTGCTGGGCGCCAACATCGACGCCAGCGCCACGGCGGGCGGCAAGGGCGTCTGGGGCAAGAATGGATTCATTCCTGTCGGCATGGCAAACGGCCTGGGCGGCGGCATAGAAAATATCTTCACCGGCAGCTTGAACGGCCAGAGCCATACCATCAGCGGACTGACCATCGCGTCCGACTTCGATATCGTCGGCTTGTTCGGCTATGCGGATAGCTCCTCCGTCATCAGCAATATCGGCTTACTGGGCGGCAGCATCAGCGGCGTCATCCACGTCGGCGCCCTGGCAGGCTACGGCAGGGGCCTCATTTCCAACAGCTACAGTAGCGCAACGGTCAATGGCCGCGAGTCCGTTGGCGGCTTGCTCGGCACGAACGACGGCAATATCAACAACAGTTACGCCAGCGGCGCCGTCAGCGGCAGCACGTCCGTGGGCGGCTTGATCGGCCTCAACATGAGCGGTACCGTCGAAAACACGTACGCGACGGGCATGGTCAAGGGCGAGACCAGCAAGGGCGCGTTGATCGGCACCAACTTCAGCCAGGTAAACAACAGCTTCTGGACCAGTACTGACGGCGTCTCGGGCATCGGCAGCGGTGGCGGCGCGCAGACGAACGTGCACGCCTTGAGCGATGCGCAACTGCACTCGAAATCGAGTTTCGGTGGCTGGGACATGGCCACGAACGCCGGCAGCGGCGCCATCTGGCGCATCTATGAAGGCCAGACGGCGCCGTTGCTGCGCAGTTTCCTGACCGCCCTGACCGTCACCTCGGATGCGGTCAGCAAGACTTACGATGGCCAAAGCTATGCGGGGGGCCTGTCCAATGCCCGTTACTCGATCGCTGGCGCTGCCGACTCCGGGCAAGTCTTTTCCTCAAGCAACAGCGTGTACGGCGCCATCCGTGATGCCGGTCTCTACAACGCCGCCGGCACCTACCTGTATTCCGGCCAACAAGGGTATGACATCGACCTGCAGGCGGGCGCCCTGACGATCAACCGGGCCGTCATCAGCCTGAACGGCACGCGCACCTATGACGGCAGCGCCAGCATGGCGGCCGGTCTGCTGACACTGAACGGCTTGGTGCAAGGCGAGAGCCTGTTGCTGTCGGGTAACGGTATCCTCGACAACAAAAACGCGGGTGGAAAAAAGACCATGGCCAACGGCACGCTGACGCTGGCTGACGGCAGCACGGGCCAGGCCAGCAACTACACCTTGGAAGGCGGCAGGCACAGCGCCACCGTCAACCGCGCCACGCTGAATGTGCAGGGCGTGGGGGCGGCCAATAAAGTCTATGACGCCAGCACGGGCGCCACCTTGACGGGCAAGGCCAGCGTGCAGGCGCTGGGCGACGACCAGCTGAACGTAAGCGGAGGCACCGCCCGTTTTGCCGACAAGAACGCCGGCATGGGCAAGGCCGTCACCCTGAGCGGTTTTACCTTGCAGGGCGCGGATGCGGCCAACTATGTGCTGGTGCAGCCGAACAACGTCACGGCCGACATCGGCAAGGCCAGCGTGGTCGTCGCCGGCGTGGGTGCGGCAAACAAGGTGTATGACGCCACCACCGGCGTCATCCTGACGGGCAAGGCCAAGGTGCTGGCGCTGGGCGACGACCAATTGAGCGTGACCGGCGGCACTGCCCGCTTTGCCGACAAGAACGCAGGCAAAGGCAAGGCCGTCATCGTCGATGGCTACAGCCTGCAAGGCGCGGACGCGGCCAACTATGTGCTGGTGCAGCCGAACAACGTCACGGCCGACATCAGTAAAGCTACTGTCAGCGTGAGCGGCGTGGGTGCGGCCAATAAAGTCTATGACGCCACCACGGGCGCCACTTTGACGGGCAAGGCCAGCGTGCTGGCGCTGGGCGACGATGAACTGCGCGTCGCCGGCGGCAGCGCATCTTTTGCCGACAAGAATGCTGGCATGGGCAAGACCGTCACCCTCGACGGCTTTGCCTTGCAAGGCGCGGATGCGGCCAACTATGACCTCGTGCAACCGGGCAAGGTCACGGCCGACATCAGTAAAGCTACTGTCAGCGTGAGCGGCGTGGGTGCGGCAAATAAAGTGTATGACGCCACCACGGGCGCCACCCTGACGGGCACGGCCAAGGTGCAGGCGCTGGGAGACGACGAACTGCGCGTGGCCGGCGGCGCTGCCCGCTTTGCCGACAAGCACGCAGGAACAGGGAAAACCGTCATCGTCGACGGCTACACCTTGCAGGGTGCGGATGCGGGCAACTATGACCTCGTGCAACCGGGCAACATCACGGCCGATATCGCCAAGGCCAGCTTGCTGTACACGGCCACGGCCACCAGCCTGACGGGTGGCCGCGCGCCGGAAGGCTTGAGCGGCAAGGTCAGCGGCCTGCTGGGCGGCGACACCCTGACGGACGCCACCAGCGGCACCGTGGTCTGGACCAGCCCGGCCACGGCCAGCAGTCCGGCTGGCAACTACGCCATCACGGGCAGCGGCCTGGCCTCGACCGACTATGCCTTCGTGCAAGCCGAGGGCAATGCCGGCGCGCTGACCTTGACGTCGGCAACCTTGCCGCCGCCGGCCAGCCTGCCACCACCAGCCCAGGCAGCCGTGGTGCAACTGCAGGCGCAAGTGCTGGGCAGCTTTGCCGACACGCGTCCCGGCACGCTGGCCGCCGCGCCCACCATCACCGTCACGCAGACGGATGCCCCGGCCGGCACTGCCGCCGCCAGCAATGCCTTGCCAAACACCAGCATGCAGATCGGCAGCCGCGGCCCGGCCCTGCAAGTCGTCCTGGGCGGCGTCAAGCTGCCCGCCAACATGCTTAACGTAAATCAATAACACCATGACTCATTCCTTGACTCCGCGACACCTGATGCAACAACCGTTGCTGTCCCTGCTGCTGCTGGCCTTTGCGCCATGCGCCGTAGCACAAACCACGCCGGTCGTGCCCGATGCGGGCGCCATCCTGCGCCAGTTGCAGCCGGCCACGCCCGCCAATGTTGCTCCCGGCGCGCCGGCGCTGCGCATCGAACAGAAAGAGGGCGCGCCGCTGCCCGCCAGCGCGCCATTTCTCGTCACGCAGATCGATATCGCCGGCAACCGCGCGTTCGATACGGCCACCTTGCAGGCGCTCGTCGCCAACGCCCACGGCACGACCTTGTCCCTGGAGCAACTGGGAGAACTGGCGGCCCGCATCACCAGTTACTACCGCGCCCATGGCTATCCGCTGGCGCGCGCCATCGTGCCCGCCCAGACCATCCGCCAGGGCATCGTGCGCATCGACGTGCTCGAGGCGCGCTACGGCAAGGTGGGCATCGACAACCGCAGCGACGTCAGCGACGCCTTGCTGAACGCCACGCTGGCGCCGCTGCAAACGGGCCAGACCATCAGCCAGGCGGAACTCGACCGCAGCTTGCTGTTGCTGTCCGACATACCGAATGTCGCCATCACGGCCACGCTCACGCCCGGCGCCGAAGTCGGCGGCTCCGACCTGCTGGTCGATGCCTGGTCCGGCCCGCGCATGGCTGGCGCTGCCTTCCTCGACAACAATGGCAACCGCTACACGGGCCGCGCCCGCCTTGGCGCCACCGTGTACCTGTACAACCCGCTGCACCAGGGCGACGTGGCCAGCGCCAGCGTGCTCAGCTCGGGCACGGGCATGTCGTATGCGCGGCTCGGCTATGACCTGCTGCTGAACGGCGCCGGCACGCGCGCCGGGGTGGCCATGTCCGCCCTGCGCTACCGCCTGGAAGGCGCCATGCACCCGCTGCACGCACATGGCACGGCTCAGGTCGCCAGTGCCTGGCTGCGCCATCCGCTGCTGCGCAGCCGCGATGCGAACATGTCGATCCAGCTGCAATATGACCAGGTGCACTTGCGCGACCGCATCGACGCCAGCGCCATGCGCAGCGACCGCCGCCTGGATAACCTGAGCGCCACCCTGGGCGGCGACGTGCGCGATGCGGCCTTCGCTGGCGCCATCACCAGCTGGAGCGTGGCCGCGACGGCTGGCAAGCTCGACATCAGCGACCCGCTGACGCGCCTGAACGATGCCTTCAGCGCCCGCAGCCATGGCAATTTTGCGAAATGGAACGTCAACCTGTCGCGCCTGCAAAACCTGGACCAGCGCAACGCCGTGTACCTGGCCTTCGCGGGACAGTGGGCGGACAGCAACCTCGATTCCTCCGAAAAGATGAGCGTGGGAGGCCCGTACACGGTACGCGCGTATGACGTGGGCGCGGCAGCTGGCGACCTCGGCTATTTCGGCAGCGCCGAATGGCGGCATGAACTGAGCGCCAGCGACGCGGGACAATGGCAAGCCGTGGCCTTCGTCGACAGCGCACGCGTGACGGTGAACCAGCAGCGCTGGACGCCGGGACCGAACAGCGCGCGCCTGCACGGCGCCGGACTGGGCGTGAACTGGGCGGACGGGCAGCAGTGGAATGCCCGCGCGTACGTCGCCAAGCCCATCGGCGGCACGCCCGTCCTGCTGGCGGCGCGCAGTTCGGCCCGCCTGTGGGTCGAACTCAATCACCGCTTCTGATGCGGCGGCAACAGCCGGAAGCCCGACTTTCGGCTGTTGCTTGATCCAACGCAAGACTTACCCACCAACTATCCACCGTCTGTGCACGGTTTTTCCACAGGCTTACCCACAGCAATATGTGGGAAGCAGGTGGCAAAACTGCAGTTATCCCCACTTGTACCCACGCTATCCAGCGCTTATCCGCAGGCTTATACACAGAGTTATCCACAATCCGCAGGAAAAGGCGATTACATCGCTGGCAAGCTGCTGGAATCAGCGGAAAAGGCAGCGACAAGCGCATGGCGGGCCAGATTACAAAACTTGCCAACAGCTTATGCGCAGGCTTGCACACAGGCTTATGCCCCACTTGTGCAGTGGCTTGCCCACAGAGTTATCCACATACAAAAAAGGCAGGCCATGCGGCCTGCCTGTGTGCAAGGGCTGACTGCGCCGCTTACTTCTTGATTTTCACGGGGCGCGTCCAGCCATCGATGGTCACCTGGCGCGCGCGCGACACGGTCAGCTTGCCGGCCGGTGCATCTTTCGACAAGGTCGTGCCCGCGCCCAGGGTGGCGCCCTTGCCGACGGTGACGGGGGCGATCAGCTGGCTGTCGCTGCCGATGAAGGCGTCGTCTTCAATGACCGTGCGGAACTTGTTCACGCCATCGTAGTTGCAGGTAATCGTGCCGGCGCCGATGTTGACCTTCGAGCCGATGGTGGCGTCGCCGATATAGGCCAGGTGATTGGCCTTGCTGTGCGCGGCGATCTGGCTGTTTTTCACTTCGACAAAGTTACCGATATGCACGTCTTCCGCCAGGACCGTGCCCGGGCGCAGGCGCGCATAGGGGCCGATGATGGAAGCGGCGCCGACGATGGCGTCCTCGATATGGCAGAAGGGCTTGATGTGTGCGCCAGCGGCCACCGTGGCGTTGATGAAGACGTTGTTGGCGCCCACGCGCACGCCGTCACCCAATTCCACCCGGCCTTCGAACACGCAGCCCACGTCAATGGTGACATCGCGGCCGCAAATGAGTTCGCCGCGCACGTCGATGCGGGCCGGATCGAGCAGGGTCACGCCCCGTTCCAACAGCGCTTGCGCGATATTGTTCTGGTGGATGCGTTCCAGCTGGGTCAGCTGCACCTTGCTGTTGACGCCCGCCACTTCCCACACGGCAGCCGGGTGGGCCGAAGTGACGGCCACGCCATCGGCGACGGCCTGGGCGACGATATCGGTCAGATAGTATTCCCCTTGGGCATTGTCATTCGACAAGGCCGACAGCCATTGCTTGAGCTGCACGGTGGGCGCGACCATGATGCCGCTGTTGATCTCGCGGATGGCGCGCTCGGCGGGTGTCGCATCCTTTTCCTCGACGATGCGCACGATGGTGCCGTGCTCGCGCACGATGCGGCCCAGGCCAAACGGGTCGTCCTGTTCCACGGTCAGGATGGCCAGCTTGTCCTTGCCGGCCGCCTGCACCAGTTGCTGCAGGGAAGCGGCACTGGTCAGCGGCACGTCGCCGTACAGGATCAGGGTCGGCACGCTGTCATCCAGCAAAGGCAGCGCTTGCTGGACGGCATGGCCGGTGCCCAGTTGCTGCGCCTGCTCGGCGGCGTCGATCTGCACGCCATGGTTCACCTTGTAGCCGTCGAGCAACTTCAGCACCGCTGCGCCCCCATGCCCGTAAATCACGCATAATCGGGACGGCGCCAGGCCGCGCGCCGTGTCGATGACGTGCGACAACAGCGGCTTGCCCGCCAACGGGTGCAATACCTTGGGCAGTGCCGACTGCATGCGTTTGCCCATACCGGCAGCGAGAATGACAACGTTCATAGACCGTCTTTTATAAGTTAAGAATATGAAAAAGTTTAACACGCAGGCCCCGTCTTCCACGTCTTCCAGCCGCTTGACGTATGCCTTACTGGCCATCCTGCTCGTCGTCATGGCCGGTTGCAGCGGCTTGCGCCTGGCCTACAACAATGGCGATACCGTGCTGTACTGGTGGCTGAACGCGTATGTCGACCTGGACCGCGACCAGAAGGGCTGGGTGCGCGACGATATCGACAAGCTGTTCGACTGGCACCGCAAGACGCAATTGAAGGATTACGTGGAAATCCTGCGCACGGGCCAGAAGCAGTTGCAAGGCAATGCCACGCAGGCGGACCTGCTGGCGGATTACAGCGAGATCAAGCAGCGCACCCAGGCGCTGTTGCTGAAGGCGGCGCCCGAGCTGGCCGACCTGGCGCGCTCGCTCAAGCCCGAGCAGATCGCGCAGATGGAAAAGAAGTTCAAGTCGAACAATGAGGATTACCGCAAGAAATACCTGAGCGGCGACCAGGAAAAGCGCCAGAAACTGCGCTACAAGAAAGCCATGGAGCAATTCGAACTGTGGTTTGGCAGCTTCAGCAGCGAGCAGGAAGCCCTCATCCGCAAGGCGTCCGACGCGCGTCCGCTGAACAACGAGATCTGGCTCGACGAACGCATGCGGCGCCAGCAGAATGTGTTGAGCCTGGTCAAGAAAGTTCACCAGGAAAAACTCGGCAAGGAAGCCACCGTGGGCTTGATCACGACCCTGATCAAGGACAGTTTCGAGCGCCTCGAGCATTCCGAGCGCAAGGCCTTCTTCGATGCCTACGAAAGCAGCACGGCGCAGATGGTCATGACGGTGATCAAGATCGCCACGCCCACGCAAAAAGCCCATGCCGTCAAGCGCATGCAGGGCTGGATCGACGATTTCAATTCCCTGGCCACGCAACCCAAATAGAGCGGCAGCGCCAGCAGGGGCGAGGGGGCCATATGCTATAGTGGCCGCCATCAAATTGAAGAAATGAAACGCCTAACAAAACCGTAGCGAGCGGCAGTGAGTTGTGGCTAAGAAGCGCAGCTGTGCGAATGCACAGTGAGCATCGCAGGCCGCAAATCGCGACGCGCAGTAGGTTTTGTTAGGTGTTTTAAATGCCCATGCAAAAGAAAATTAAGAAACCCGCCAAAGTCCCCGTCCACCACGCGCCGCCACCGAACCAGGTGCGCATCATCGGCGGCCAGTGGAAGCGCTCCGTGCTGCCTGTTTTGCAGGCACTGGGCTTGCGCCCGACACCGGACCGCGTGCGCGAAACCGTGTTTAACTGGATCAACCACTTGCGCGACGGCGACTGGGCCAATGCCCAGGTGCTGGACCTGTTCGCCGGCAGCGGCGCACTCGGCTTCGAGGCGGCCAGCCGCGGCGCCGCCGCCGTCACCATGGTCGACACCCATACGCCCGTGATCCGCCAGCTGGAAGAAAACAAGACGAAATTGCGCGCCGACAATGTCCAGCTGCTGCGCGGCGACGCCTTGCTGACGGCGCAAGGCCTGGCATCGCGCGGCCAGCGTTTCGACCTGATCTTCCTCGATCCGCCCTACCAGCAGGATTTCCTGGCGAAAGTGTTGCCGCTATGCGCCAACCTGCTCAAGGAAGGCGGCATGGTGTATGCGGAATCGGGCTTGCCGCTCGTCTTCGATGCAACCAGCGCCCTGGAAAAACCGGAGTGGATGGCGCCGTGGGAAGTCATCCGCGCCGACAAGGCGGGCACCGTTTATTATCATTTGCTAACTTACAACAAAGTGCCGGCTACTGCCTGAATCTGCCTATAAATGAGGCAAAAAAGCTCCCTGGCCCGAGGCGCAGCACCAAGGTGGTCACCAATTTCAGGCATAATGCGCGTCTATATTGGTGCATCGTCAGGGAGCCGCAATGGTTGTAGCCGTTTATCCAGGAACATTCGATCCGCTCACGCGCGGTCATGAAGATTTGGTGCGCCGCGCATCGGGTCTGTTTGACAAGCTGATCGTCGGTGTGGCCGACAGCAAGAACAAGCAACCGTTTTTCTCGCTCGACGAACGCCTGGAAATCGCCAACGAAGTGCTCGGCCACTATCCGAATGTGCAAGTGGAAAGCTTTTCCGGCCTGCTCAAGGATTTCGTGCGCAAGCATGAAGCGCGGGTCATCGTGCGCGGCTTGCGCGCCGTCTCCGACTTCGAATACGAATTCCAGATGGCGGGCATGAACCGCTACCTGCTGCCCGATGTCGAAACCATGTTCCTGACGCCATCCGACCAGTACCAGTTCATTTCGGGCACCATCGTGCGCGAAATCGCGGCGCTGGGCGGCGACGTCTCCAAGTTTGTCTTCCCCTCGGTGAACCGCTGGCTGCAAAACAAGATTGCCGCCAACGCTGCCTCATCGCAATAAGTAAGAGTGAAATCATGGCATTACTGATCACCGACGAATGCATCAATTGCGACATTTGCGAGCCCGAGTGCCCGAATGACGCGATCTACATGGGCGCGGAAATCTACGAAATCGATCCCAACAAGTGCACCGAATGCGTGGGCCACTTTGACGAGCCGCAATGCCAGCAAGTGTGCCCCGTCAGCTGCATCCCCTTCAATCCCGCCTGGCGCGAAAGCCCGGAGCAATTGATGGCCAAGTACGAACGCCTGCAGGCGGAACTGCCCGCCGCCAAAGCCTGAGCTTTTCTCCCGCGCCACTTCCGGGCCACGTCTGCGTGGCGCCAGCTTCTGCCAACTGTTCTACACTGTGTGCTGACTTATCCACAGCCCATGGTTTCCACGGAGGTAGAAGATGCAAATAAGCACATCCCGTTTGGGCCGCTCCCTGGCCACCGCCTGCCTGTGCGCCGGCCTGTGCGCCGCCGTGGCAAGACCGGCGCTCGCCGTCGAGGTGGGCGGCGTCAAGCTGGACGACACGGTGCAGCTGGCCAGCCGCGAATTAAAACTCAACGGCGCCGGCGTGCGCTACAAGGTCATCTTCAAGGTGTACACGATCGCGCTGTACCTGCCGGAAAAGAAAACCCAGCTGGCCGACATCCTGGCGCTGCCCGGGCCTCGCCGCCTGGAAATCGTCATGCTGCGCGACATCACTTCCGACGAGCTGGGGCAAGCCTTCATGCAAGGCTTGAAGCGCAGTTCCGACCAGGCCGACCGCACGCGCCTGCTGAGCCAGACGATGCAGTTCGGCGCCATGTTCGAAATGGTGCCCGGCCTGAAGAAGGGCGACATTCTCACCGTGGACTGGCTGCCGGAAGAGGGAACGTTGTGCAAGCTGAACGGCAAACAGGTGGGCGACACGGTGCCGGACCTGGCTTTCTATAATGCGCTGCTGAAAATCTGGATAGGTGCCCATCCGGCCGACACCATGTTGCGCGCGCATTTGCTGGGCGACATGGCGTAATCGGCTGGCGGCAGGCGTAAAAAAAGCCGGCGCAGGCCGGCTTGTCATTCTGCAACAGTTGCTCGCTCACGCACGCGTCGACAGGGCGCGCAATTCGGCGGCATTGCTTGGCGATACGCCATCCATCTTGCCAAGCGTGCGTTTCAAGGCTTGCGCTTCGCGCATCTGCTGGCGCGCCAGGCGCTCTTCGCGGCTCAGCTTGGGACGCACCACCAGCATCATGGCGCGGGCGATGCCCACCAGCAAAGGCTTGAACAGCAGGGCGAAGGCGCCCACGGCGACGATCACCAGCACGAGTTGCAGGGCGTTCAGCAGGGAAATCTCCAGCACGGGTGCGGATACTGCGTACAGGGCGGAGGCGAAGGTAGACATAGTGTTCCAGTGCATTATAGAATTTGACAGTACTATAGTGCAGTGCAACATATAAATCTAATTCCATTTCTTGATACCAATTATATGAATCGTGAATGGAAAACTGTAATATTTTTTTACGAGTGAAAATATTCGTGCCCGGCGCGGTTTACACTCTTAAGTAATCAATTCAACTTTTATCTTGGGCTTTCCATGAGTTTTCTGACGCTGGATCTGAACTTGCTGCGTGTTTTCGACGCCGTCATGACGGAACAAAACCTGACGCGCGCAGCCGGCCACCTGGCGATGACGCAGCCGGCGGTATCGAACGCCATCAAACGCCTGCGCGAGAGCCTCGGTGACGAATTGCTGATCCGCACGGCCTATGGCGTGAAACCCACGCCCCGCGCCGAAGCGCTGTGGCCGTCCGTGCGCTCGGCCCTGGCCAGCCTGGAAGCGGCTGTCACGCCGGAAACCTTCGACGTATCAAAAACGCATGCCACTTTCCGCATGGCCATGGCCGATGCGACGGCCGCGTTCTGGCTGCCTTCGCTGATGCGCTCGATCGAACGGGAAGCGCCCGGCGTCAACGTGCGCATGATGCCGCTGACCACGCGCGAACCGCGCCCGATGCTGCTGCGCGGCGACATCGACCTGGCCGTGGGCTTCTTTCCCGGCGTGGCGGCGCAATTGTCCAGCGAAACGGGTTCGCCCATCCGCCACGAGCGCCTGTATTCCGGCAAGTATGTGTGCGTGATGCGGCGCGGCCATCCGCTGGCCGACAAGGAATTGACCCTGGATAACTACTGCGCGGCCAACCATTTATTGGTGAGCTTTTCCGGCCGCGCGCATGGCTTGATCGACGAAGCGCTGTCGCAGATCCACCGCGAACGGCGCATCTTGTTGACGGTCAACCAGTTCTTCACGGCCGGAAGAGTCGTCGCAAATTCCGACCTGATCACCGTCTTGCCGCGCCATTTGATCGCCTCGACGGGCATGACGGAATCGCTGCTGTACAAGGATTTGCCGTTGACCTTGCCAGCCGTCCACCTGGACATGCTGTGGCACGAGCGCGACGCCCGCAGCCCCGCCCACAAATGGCTGCGCAACCACCTGGAAAGCATGAACACGCCAACCCTGCGCACGGCCACGGCGGCCGGCGGCGGCGTGGCGCCGAAACCGCACGTCGAGTAAGACTTGCGACAGGACAAAAAAACGCCTGATATCTCATCAGGCGTTTTTTTTATGCGTGGTTACTGGAGCGGTAACCGATTCTAAAACCGCCCCAGTGCTTGCCCTCGACGTGGATAGGCACGGATAAATCGTGCATGACTTCGCCCGTGTCGCGTTTATAGGTCTGCAACAGGAACGCCTTGGTGTTGCTGCCGCAGCGCTTGCCCGTGCGGTCGCTGAAGATGCGCTTGGTGCGGTTATTCACGATATCGGTGGCGTAATCGCCCGTCAGCGGCTGGGAAAACTTCTTGTTGTGCGTTGGAAAATATCCATTGTTGTCGACGGCGCCCGCATACGCCAGGTGGGGCAATGCCGCCAGCACGCCTTCCTGCAAGTCGGGCAGCACCTTGTCCGTGAACGCGTCGAATTTCGTGTTGTGCTTGGGTGGATCGGTATTCGGGATGGGACGGTAATGGCGGTCGAACAGGGCGTCGCGCGTGATGCGCCCCGAGGCGATCGCTTGCTCGAAGAGTTTGCCCACGTCGCGCGCGGCGCGCTGGGCCGCCTCGCGGATCTCGTCGTGCGGCGTGGCCACGCTCGATTCGCCCAGGGCGCCGGCGATCACTTCGGCCCGCTCGGCCAGGGCCATGGCCGATTGCGTGGCGCGCGGCAATTCGGCATTCGTCGACAGCATGCTGTCGCGGATTTGCCCGATGGCGTCGGCGATCACTTGCGTCGTCTCGACGTGTTCGCGCGAGGCGCGGGCGATTTGCCCGATCTCGTCCTCCGACTCGCCCGATGACTGCTCGATATGGCTGAGCGAGGCGTGCACGCTTTGCACATTGCGCGCCGCTTCCGTGACGCCGGCCGCCAGCGAACTCATGCCGCGTGCGGCTTTTTCCGACTGTTCATTGATTTCGCGCACCATCACGCTGATTTCATCGGAAGCTTCCTTGGTGCGCTGCGCCAATTGCCGCACTTCCCCGGCCACCACGGCAAAACCGCGCCCATGTTCGCCGGCGCGCGCCGCCTCGATGGCGGCGTTCAGCGCCAGCAAGTTGGTGCGCGCGGAAATATCGGAAATGGCTTCCGTAAAGCCCGTGATGCGTTTGGATTTTTCCTGCAAGCTCAGCATGTTGCTGGAAGCGCCTTGCGCTTCCTCGCGTGCGTTATTGATGCGCTGCAAGCCCTGGTCCACTTCGGCGCGCGCCGCCACGCTTTCCACGCGCACGCCGGCGGCCACCTTGGCGGCCCGTTCCGCATTGGCGGCGATCTTTTCCGTCATCGCGGCATTTTGTACGGAGCTGTCGGCGATGTCGCTGGCCGTGCGGACATCGAGTTCCACCTTCTGTTTGACGGAATCGACAAAATACGAGGTTTCCGCCGCGCCGATCATGATGGCATCGATGGCGTTGCCCACCGTATCGGCGAACTGGTGCAAGCCCGGCTCGCCGCGCGGACGGCCGGCAAACGCCAGCAGCGCGGCGCCGATGGCGGCGGCCACGCAGGCAATCAGATAGGGATGGTCGCCGCCCGAGAGCAACAACAGATAGGCCAGGCAACAGGCGACGGCCATGGCCAGGATCGTGAATACAAAGAAACGCACCAGCTGATGCTGCAACTGCTTCATTTGTCCCCCGCTGCGCGAACCCGTCACGCCCCCGCGGGGACGTGCCGTAACCGTATGCGGGTGGGCACGATTGCCCACTTTGCACCCTGAAGTGACCGTCTGCGCGGCGTTTCAGGCGGCTACCGGATAGCAGAATTGTAGTTCTACCCTACAACATTTGTTCCGATAGCTCAATCAGAAAAGTGGGGCGGCTACACCAGGGTCACTTAATTGGCAATTTGGTCGTGTTTTTGACCTCTTCCATGACGGCATAAGTGTGGGTTTCCCGCACACCTTTCTGCAACAGCGTCTTGCCCAGGAATTCGCGGTAGGCGGCCATGTCCTTGACGCGCGCCTTGACCAGGTAATCGAAACCGCCGGCCACCATGTGACATTCCAGTACCTCTGGAATGATTTGTACGCTATGCTTGAAGGCGTCGAACACTTCCGGTGTCGTGCGATCGAGCACCACTTCGATGAACACCAGCAGCGACACGTCGAGCAGCTGCGGGTTCAACTGGGCCGTATAGCCCATGATGTAACCGGATTCGTGCAACTTGCGCACGCGCTCCAGGCAGGCGGCCGGCGACAGGTTCACGCGCGCGGCCAGCTCCACATTGCTGATGCGTCCATCGCTCTGCAATTCCATCAAGATTTTCTTACTGATCTTGTCCAGCATTACCATCACCCCCAAATTAATATTATTTGGTTAAATTGTCGCATCAAAAACTATCTATTGCTAGTCCCCTGTATTACCAGAATTAATCCATAAGAATCCCCTTTACAATCGAATCATCTTAACGTCCGACTTTCTGTATTTTTTTGCACCAAAAAAGAGCAAGAATTACGTCAGTTTTCGTCCCCTTTTCCTTGTAAAGAGCACTTATGCACCCTGCAGGCCCCTCGGCTTTTACCCCGATTCCTTTTGCTGCGTTCCAGGCAGAAATCCTGCCCGAAGCGACACCACAACGCGCCGCCGTCACCGCCGCCTATAGGCGCGATGAGGTTTCCGCCGTGCAGTGGCTGTTGCAACAAGTCCGCCCCAGCAGCACCGAAACGATAGCCGAAGGGCAAGCCCTGGCGCACCGCCTGGTCTCGAACGTGCGCCAAAAACGCACACGCGCCTCCGGCGTCGATGCACTGATGCACGAGTTCTCGCTATCGTCGGAAGAGGGTGTTGCATTGATGTGTCTGGCTGAAGCGCTGTTGCGTATACCCGACAGTCAAACGGCCGACCGTCTGATCGCCGACAAAATCAGCAAGGGCGACTGGAAGAAACATCTGGGCGAATCGCCGTCGCTGTTCGTCAACGCGGCCACCTGGGGCTTGCTGATCACGGGCAAACTGGTCAGTACCAGCAGCGAATCGGGCCTCGGTTCGGCCATGACCAAGCTCATCGCCAAAGGCGGCGAACCGCTGATCCGCAAGGGCGTCGACCTGGCCATGCGCATGCTGGGCAACCAGTTCGTGACGGGCCAGACCATCGAGGAAGCGTTGAAGAACAGCCGCGACAACGAAACGCGCGGCTACCGCTACTCGTACGACATGCTGGGCGAGGCGGCCCTGACGCAGCAGGACGCGGCCAACTACTACGCCTCGTACGAGACGGCGATCCATGCCATCGGCAAGGCCTCGAACGGCCGCGGCATCCGCAACGGCCCTGGCATTTCCGTGAAACTGTCGGCCCTGCACGCGCGCTACAGCCGCGCCCAGCGCGCCAGAGTCCTGGAAGAATTGTTGCCGAAAGTCAAAGCGCTGCTGTTGCTGGCCAAACAGTACAACATCGGCTTCAACATCGATGCGGAAGAGACGGACCGCCTGGAACTGTCGCTCGACCTGATGGAAGCACTGGCCTTTGATGCCGATTTGGCCGGCTTCGACGGCATCGGCTACGTGGTGCAGGCGTACCAGAAGCGTTGCCCGTTTGCCATCGATTTCCTGATCGACCTGGCGCACCGCAGCGGCCGCAAGTTCATGGTGCGCCTGGTGAAGGGCGCGTATTGGGATGCGGAAGTCAAACGCGCGCAAGTCGACGGCCAGGAAGGCTATCCCGTCTACACGCGCAAGGTCTACACGGACGTCTCTTACCTCGTGTGTGCGCAAAAACTGCTGGCCGCCAGCAGCCTGATCTACCCACAGTTTGCCACGCATAACGCGCAAACCCTGTCGACCATCTACACCTGGGCGAAACGCGACGGCATTACCGACTACGAATTCCAGTGCCTGCACGGCATGGGCGAAACCCTGTACGACCAGGTCGTCGGCCCCGACAACCTCGACAAGCCGTGCCGCATCTACGCCCCTGTCGGCTCGCATGAAACCCTGCTGGCCTACCTGGTGCGCCGCCTGCTGGAAAACGGCGCCAACTCGTCCTTCGTCAACCAGATCGTCGACGAAAGCGTGGCCATCGATAGCCTGATCCGCGATCCGCTGGAACAGGCACGCCTGCAGGGCGGCTTGCCGCACCCGTCGATTCCGCTGCCGCTGGACATGTTTGGCAGCGAACGCAGGAACTCGGCCGGCCTGGACCTGTCGAATGAAGACACTTTGCGCACCCTGGCCACGGGCTTGGCGCAGCAGCAGACGTGGCAGGCGGCGCCGCTGATCGATGGCGCCGTCAGCCTGAACGGCCCCACGCACATGCTGCACAACCCGGCCCAGCACGACGACGTCGTGGGCAAGGTCATGGAAGCCGGTCAAGCCGACGTGGAAACGGCCCTGGCCAGCGCCAGCACCTTCGCCATGGATTGGCAAACCACGGAACCGTCGCTCCGCGCGCAAGCGTTACTGCGCGCGGCCGACCTGTTCGAGGAACACCATATCGAGCTGATGGCACTGGCCGTGCGCGAAGCGGGCAAGTCCCTGCCGAACGCGATCGCGGAAATCCGCGAAGCCGTCGACTTCCTGCGCTACTACGCGGCGCAGGTGGAACACGCGCCGAATACCCTGGCGCTGGGGCCCGTCACCTGCATCAGCCCGTGGAATTTCCCATTGGCCATCTTTACGGGCCAGCTGGCCGCTGCCCTGGCGGCGGGCAACGTGGTGCTGGCCAAGCCGGCCGAGCAAACGCCGCTGATCGCCCACCGCGCCGTGCAATTGCTGCATGCGGCGGGCGTGCCGCGCGGCGCGCTGCAATTCTTGCCCGGCAGCGGCGAGATCGTCGGCGCCGGCCTGTGCAATGACACGCGCGTCAAAGGCGTGATTTTCACGGGCTCGACGGAAGTGGCGCAATTGATCAACCGCAACCTGACCGCGCGTGCCGTGGCCGAAGGCATCGACATTCCCCTGATCGCCGAAACGGGTGGCCAGAATGCCCTGATCGTCGATTCGTCCGCCTTGCCGGAGCAAGTGGTGCAAGACGTGATGTCGTCCGCCTTCGACAGCGCCGGCCAGCGCTGCTCGGCCTTGCGCGTGCTGTTCCTGCAAACGGAAATCGCCGACAAGACCATCCACATGCTGAAAGGCGCCATGCAGGAATTGCGCGTTGGCAATCCTGACCGCCTGGCCACGGATATCGGTCCCGTCATCGATGCGGAAGCGCAAGGTAACTTGCTGGCGCACATCAACAAGATGAAAACCATGGCCATCGACCATTATTCGCTCGATTTGCCGACCGTCAAAGGCACGTTTGTCGCCCCGACCGTGCTGGAAATCAAGTCGCTGGCGCAATTGACGCAGGAAGTCTTCGGCCCCGTGCTGCACGTGATCCGCTACAAGCGGGCCGAGCTGCCGCAACTGGTGCAGTCGATCAATGACAGCGGTTACGGCTTGACCCTGGGCATCCATACGCGCATCGATGAAACCATCGATTTCATTACCAAGCGCGCGCACGTGGGCAATATTTATGTGAACCGCAACATCGTCGGCGCCGTCGTCGGCGTGCAACCGTTCGGCGGCGAAGGCAAGTCCGGCACCGGCCCCAAGGCGGGCGGCCCCCTGTACCTGAAACGCTTGCAGCGCAATGCGCCAGCCGGCGCGCAGCACCAGCGCCAGGCACCGCCGGCCCTCGATGCGCTCACCGTGTGGGCGAAGATGCATGGCCACGACCAGGTGCAGCAACTGGCGCAGGACTATGCGCGCACCACCTTGCTGGGCAGCACCACCGTCTTGCCAGGCCCGACGGGCGAGCGCAATACCCTCAGTTTTGCCGCGCGCGGCACGATTCTGTGCGCGGCAGCAACGTCCGGCACGCTGATGAACCAGCTGGCAGCCGTGCTGGCCACCGGTAACCAGGCCCTCGTGCTGGCGCAAGCGCCGGATCTGATCCCCGGCGACTTGCCGGCCGCACTGAAGGATCGCATCCAGGTCGTCAGCAGCCTGGAGTCCGTCAAGCATGATTTCCAGATCGCCATGATCGAGCCTTGCCTCGATGGCCAGCTCAAACCGCTGCTGGCGGCACGGGAAGGGGCCCTGGTGGGCACCATCGCCACCACGCAAGAGGGTGTCATCCCCCTGTGGCGCCTGGTCGCTGAGCGGGCGCTGTGCGTGAATACGACGGCGGCCGGCGGTAACGCCAGTCTGATGATGCTCAGCGTCTAAAGGAACCCGAGAAAAAGTCCAGGGCGTTGTTGCCTTGCCTGGCCGTACATTCGTACTGCCTGCGGCAAGGCGCCTAGCCCTGAACATTTTTCAGATTACTTTGTTTTGAAATAAGAAGGGCGGAACCAGTGGTTCTGCCCTTTTTTTATGCACGCTAGCTGAAAAATCAGTTAGCCAGGCGCTGGCACAGCTGCTGGATCACCGTCAACGCGTACGGCGAAGCGACGGTTTGCACGAAACGCATGAAGTCGACGGCCGCCTCTTCGTTGGCGTTGTCGGAAATGGTGCGCATGACCGTAAACGGCACGCCTAGTTCAAAACACACTTGCGCCACGGCGGCGCCTTCCATTTCGACGGCCAGCAGGTCGGGGATATCAACTTTGAGCTGGTTCACATGCGCGGCGCTGCTGATGAACTGGTCGCCGCTGGCGATCAGGCCGCGGTGCACTTGCGCGTGTTGCAGACGGAATTGCGCAATATCCGCCGCCTTGAGCACGCTGGACACATCGTCACGCAGGAAATCTTCCGCGGCGGCAGCCAGTTGTGTGCTCAGTTGCAGGTCCGTGGCAAAGCGCTGCAGTCCCGTCAGCGGCACTTCAAAGCGGGGAAACAAAGGACGGGCATCCATATCGTGCTGCAACAGCGCTTCGGCCACGACGATATCGCCGACTTTCACGTGTTTATCCCCACTGCCGGCCACGCCGGTGAAGACGATGTGGGTAACTCCGTACTTTTCCACAAGGATAGAAGCTGTCATGGCAGCGGCAACCTTGCCCAGACGCGACAGGACGCACACAGCGTCGATATTCCACAGGGTTCCCAGGGTGTAGTCGCGCATGCCGTGCGAACGCCTCTGGGGGCCTTGCATGGCTTCTACCAGCCCCTGCTGTTCTTCGTGCAAGGCACTGATGATGCCCAAACGCATTTTTTTGTGTGAATTCATGCTGTTTTTACAGGTTTTTTGGATTGCCAAACGGTTTACAGGGTGAAAACAGCTATTTCGGTGACTTTTCCACCGTTCGCGTTTGTTTCTGTGTTTTAAATAAAGATGTATACATAAAAATAGTAGTGATAGTAAACGGCCATTTTTTTGTGGATAAGTCGGTATACCGTATAAAAATCATCGACTTGGCGCACAAAAAAGTAGGCGCACAAGCATTGTATCTACGGAGGACTTGTTTGGGATAAAAATCGGGCTGTGGACAAAGATCGACTTTTCCCACATCTCATCCTGTGGATATGCAGGCACTTATCCACAGCAGCAAGCAAAAATCACGGATTTTCTTGCCGTAGTGGCATGTTTGACGTGTTTCGTTTGCCTTGATCCTTGCCTGGCAATCCTGGTTGAGCAACCACGAGCGTTGTTCTTTCATGAACCTTGGCATCCAGGTGATTCCTGGAAGACGGTTTGGCAGTGGCTCGCGATGTCGCCGTTGGCTTTTTTTTTGGCGGTTTTTGCATGCTTTTTGGAAATATCCCCGGACTTCCGCTTTTTTTGTCGGTTTACAATAGATCTATATATAAAAATAGTAGTAATAGTAAACGCGTTTTTTTCTGTGGATAAGTCGCTTTTTTTCAACAGGATCAATCGTTTACGCGCAAAATAAAGCGTGCATAATCGCTGTATCACGCGAGGAGCAAAATTGTATAAAATGCGGGCCTGCGCAAAAGTTCGTGTTTACTCACAAGTCATCCTGTGGATATCAAGTGACTTATCCACAATCATCTCAAATTCCCCCTCTTTTTCACATCGAACCGCTTGCTGGCACGCTGCCTGCTCAAGCCTGTTGACGTTTCCATTTTGCAAAACGGTTTGGCAATGCTGTGCGCGTGATGCCGGCCGTGCCGGTTTTCGTTGCTCAGTTGTTGGCTGGATTTTTTTTTGTCAGTCAAAGAGGCGCGTCTGTTTTTTTGAAGAGAGGCTTGTCAACGTTCTCGAAGGCGAAGGACAGGCAAAGCGTGCGTTGTCGGGTTTACCTTAACAAGTTCGTATACAAGAATAGTAATAGTAGTTAACGGCGGCATCTTCTGTGGATAAGTCCGGATTTATCCTTGTAAACAATCGCTTGGCGTACGGATAAACGCTGAGTAAGGGTTGTATCTGCCGGGGATGGTTTTGGGATAAAAAAAAGGCGTCCAAAAAAATTTTCGTTTACGCACATATCGTACCTGTGGATATCCATACGGTTATCCACAGCTTGGCGACCCTGTTTTTGAGCTTGTCGTGACGCTCGGCCGTATCGCGGGCCACGATTAATGTCGCCCTGGCCCGGCACTGGTGGTAATCTCAAGGCGGCTCAGCAGCCATGCATGCATGAAGAAAGACAGACTCTGGTACAGGGACGCGGCGGGGAGACACGCCGCGCGACAGCTTGATGGCATACCGAAAGGAGCTTCATTGGAATCGGCAGGCGAATACGACTACATCATCGTGGGCGGCGGCACGGCAGGTTGCGTGCTGGCCAACCGGCTCACGCGCGACAAGGATGCCAACGTTTTACTCGTGGAAGCGGGCGGCAAGGATGATTACGTGTGGATCCACATCCCCGTCGGCTATCTGCATTGCATCGGCAATCCCCGCACGGACTGGCTGTATTCCACGCAGGCGGACGCGGGCCTGGGCGGGCGCAGCCTGATCTATCCACGCGGAAAAGTCCTGGGCGGCAGCTCTTCCATCAACGGCATGATCTACATGCGTGGCCAGGCCGGCGATTACGACCACTGGGCCGACTTGACGGACGACGCTTCCTGGCGCTGGGACAAAGTCTTGCCGCTTTTCAAACAAAGCGAGGATTACTACGGCGGCGCCTCGGAAAACCACGGTGTGGGCGGCGAGTGGCGCGTGGAAAAACAGCGCCTGTCCTGGGATATCCTGAATGCATTCCGCGATGCGGCGCAGCAGGTCGGCATCCCGAAAACCAGCGATTTCAACGGCGGCGACAATAGCGGCAGCGCATATTTCGACGTCAACCAGCGCCGCGGCATCCGCTGGAATACCTCGAAAGCGTTCTTGAAACCGGCATCGCGCCGCCCGAACCTGACCATCATGACGGGCTGCCACGTGGAACGTCTGTTGCTGGAAACGACGGACGCGGGACCGCGCTGCGCGGGCATCGTGTTTACGGGCGGCGGCACGCAGTGGCAGGCGACGGCCCGGCGGGAAACCCTGCTGACGGCGGGCGCCATCGGTTCGCCGCAATTGCTGCAATTGTCCGGCATCGGCCCGGCCGCCTTGCTGCAGCAGCATGGGATTGTGCCGGTGCTCGATGCGGCTGGCGTGGGCGGCAATTTGCAGGATCATTTGCAGCTGCGCATGGTTTACAAGGTGCAGGGCGTGAAAACCTTGAATGTGATGGCCAGCAATATCGTGGGAAAAATGCAGATCGGCTTGCAATATGCGCTGTTCCAGAGCGGGCCCATGTCGATGGCGCCGTCGCAGCTGGGAGCGTTCGCCAAGTCCGATCCGCAGCAAGCCACGCCGAACCTGCAATACCATGTGCAACCCTTGTCGCTGGATAAATTCGGCGAACCGTTGCACGCGTTTCCCGCGTTTACGGCCAGCGTGTGCAATCTGCGCCCCACCTCGCGCGGCCACGTGCATATCGCGTCGGGCGACAGTTATGCGGCGCCGAAGATCGTGCCCAATTACCTGAGTACCGAGCAAGACCGCGCCGTGGCGGCCGACGCCTTGCGCCTGACGCGGGCCATCGCTGCCGCGCCGGCGTTAAGTAAGTTTGCGCCACAGGAATACAAGCCCGGCGTGCAATTCCAGAGCCAGGAAGAACTGGCGCAGGCGGCCAGCCAGATCGGCACCACCATCTTTCATCCCGTCGGTACTTGCCGCATGGGCCTGGCCAGCGATCCCTTGAGCGTGGTCGACAGCCAGCTGCGCGTGCTCGGCGTGGCCGGCTTGCGCGTCGTCGATGCCTCGGTTATGCCGTACATTACTTCTGGTAATACGAACTCGCCCACCGTGATGATCGCGGAAAAAGCGGCGCAAATGATACACGCGGCCTGGAAATAGCCGGGCAAGCGTGCGAGTTTGCGCCATTCGGGCCGGCGAAAAATCCCCGTAGTTATACTGTATTGTGCGTTAAATTTAAGTTGTGTATTATAAAAATGACTAAGTAGTACAAAAAGTACAACTAGGAGACACGATGTCAAACGTAATCTTGGAAACAAGAAATTTGACCAAGGAATTCAAGGGATTCACCGCTGTGAGCGACGTGAACCTGAAGGTAGAGCGGGGCCATATCCACGCCTTGATCGGTCCGAACGGCGCCGGCAAGACCACGTGTTTCAACTTGCTCACCAAATTCCTGGTCCCCACTTCCGGACAGATCCTGTTCAATGGGAAAGATATCACGGCCGCCAAACCAGCCCAGATCGCGCGCATGGGCGTGATCCGTTCCTTCCAGATTTCCGCCGTCTTCCCGCATTTATCCGTGCTGCAAAATGTACGCATCGGCTTGCAGCGCCAGCTCGGCACCTCGTTTCACTTCTGGCAAAGCGAACGCGCATTGAACCAGCTCAACGACCGCGCCATGGCCTTGCTGGCCGAAGTCGACTTGACGGAATTCGCGGACACCATCACGGTCGACATGCCGTACGGCCGCAAGCGGGCGCTGGAAATTGCCACCACCCTGGCGATGGAGCCGGAAATGATGCTGCTCGACGAACCGACGCAAGGCATGGGCCATGAAGACGTGCACCGCGTGACGGAATTGATCAAAAAAGTGTCGGCTGGCCGCACTATTTTGATGGTGGAACACAATATGAGCGTGGTTTCCGGCATCTGCGACAAGATTTCCGTCCTGCAGCGCGGCGCCATGCTGGCCGAAGGCAGTTACGCGGAAGTGTCGCGCAATCCGCAAGTGATGGAAGCGTACATGGGCACCACCCACGCGGAACTGGAAGGGGCGCATTGATGGCGACACGAGCGAATGGCAGCGCACCCGCGCTGGAAATTACACAACTGCACACCTGGTATGGCGAATCGCACATCCTGCACGACGTCAATCTGAAAGTGGAGCAGGGCGAGGTGGTGACTTTGCTGGGCCGCAACGGCGCCGGCCGCACCACCACCTTGCGCGCCATCATGGGGCTGACGGGCGCACGCACGGGCTCCATCAAAGTCAACGGCGTCGAAGCGATAGGTTTGGCCACGCACAAAATCGCCCACCTGGGCATCGGGTATTGTCCTGAAGAGCGCGGCATTTTTTCCTCGCTGTCGACGGAGGAAAACCTGTTGCTGCCGCCGACCCTGGCCAGCGGCGAGAAGGGCATGTCGGTGGAGGAAATCTACGCGATGTTCCCGAACTTGCAGGAACGCCGCCACAGCCAGGGCACGCGCCTGTCGGGCGGGGAACAGCAGATGCTGGCCGTGGCGCGCATCCTGCGCACGGGCGCGCGTTTGCTGCTGCTCGATGAAATTTCCGAAGGCCTGGCGCCCGTCATCGTGCAAGGCTTGGCGCGCATGATCACCACCCTGAAAGCAAAGGGTTACACCATCGTCATGGTGGAACAGAATTTCCGGTTTGCCGCGCCGCTGGCGGACCGGTTTTATGTGATGGAGCACGGTCAGATCGTCGAGACTTTTGCTGCATCCGAACTGGAGGCCAAGATGCCGGTATTGACCGAGCTGCTTGGCGTGTAGTCCCCATGTAGTCTGTTGTACTCGTCATCGTCCAGCAATCGACTGAATAGCAAACAATAATCCCAACGGAGACACTATGAAACGTAACGCTATCGCCATTGCCACCGCCACTCTTTGCGCCCTGGGCTTGTCCAGCGCCGCGCACGCCCAGGTATCGGGCGACACCATCAAGATCGGTTTTATTTCCGATATGTCGGGCGTGTATTCCGACGTCGACGGCCTCGGTGGCGCGGAAGCCATCAAGATGGCGATCGCCGATGCCGGCGTGGTACTGGCCGGCAAAAAGGTGGAATTCATTTCCGCCGACCATCAAAACAAGGCCGACATCGCCGCCTCGAAGGCGCGCGAATGGTTCGACCAGCAGGGCGTCGACATGCTGATCGGCGGCACCAATTCCGGCGCCAGCCTGGCCATGGCCAAGGTGGCGGCGGAAAAGAAGAAAATTTTTATCGCCATCGGCGCCGGTTCGTCGCGCCTGACGAATGAGGAATGCACGCCGTACACCGTGCATTATGCGTATGACACGGTGGCGCTGGCGCGCGGCACGGGCGGCACCATCGTCAAGCAGGGCGGCAAGAACTGGTATTTCATGACGGCCGATTATGCGTTTGGCCATTCGCTGGAAAAAGACACGGCCGAGGTCGTCAAGGCGGCCGGCGGCAAGGTGCTGGGCAGCGTCAAGCATCCGCTGGGCGCCTCGGATTTCTCTTCCTTCCTGCTGCAGGCGCAAGCGGCAAAACCGCAAATCCTCGGTCTGGCCAATGCCGGTGGCGACGCCATCAACAGCATCAAGGCGGCCAACGAGTTTGGCCTGACGAAATCGATGAAGCTGGCCGGCTTGCTGATCTTCATCAATGATATCCATTCGCTGGGCTTGAACTTGACGCAGGGCATGTACCTGACGGACGGCTGGTACTGGGACTTGAATGCGGAGACGCGCGCCTGGTCGAAACGCTATTTCGCCAAGATGAAGAAGGAACCGTCGATGCTGCAGGCGGCCGATTACTCGGCCGCGGCGAACTACCTGAAAGCCGTCAAGGCGCTGGGTACGGACGACACCGAGAAGGTCATGGCCTATCTGAAAAAGACCAAGATCAACGACATGTTTACCCAGAATGGCGAAGTGCGTCCCGATGGCCGCATGGTGCACGATATGTATTTGATGGAAGTCAAGAAACCGTCCGAGTCGAAGTACCCATGGGATTACTACAAGGTGGTCGCCACCGTGCCCGGCGCGCAAGCGTATGTGACCAAGGCCGAGTCGAAGTGTTCGCTGTGGAAGTAATGCTGTAGCACTCTCTACAGGGTGCCCGCCGCTGCGCGGGTGCTCTGTCCTGCACGCTTCGCCCGCAGGGTTCGCCTTGCGCCGCCGCTCCCGTTTGCGGTGGCGCGTTTCCCTTGATACCACACCGCTACCCGGCGGTGCTTTTTATACTGTGATGCCATGGAAATTTTCGGCGTTCCAATACAAGCGATGATGAGCCAGCTGCTGCTGGGTCTCGTCAACGGCTCGTTCTATGCCATGTTGTCCCTCGGTCTGGCCGTCATCTTCGGCTTGCTTAATGTGATTAATTTCTCGCACGGCGCCATGTACATGATGGGCGCCTTCCTGGCCTGGATGGGCCTCAGCTATTTCGACATCAATTACTGGGCCATGCTGGTCATCGCCCCTATCCTCGTCGGCCTGGTCGGCATCCTGATCGAAAAGACCATGCTGCGCTGGCTGTATAAACTCGACCACCTGTATGGCTTGCTGCTGACCTTCGGCATCACCCTGATCATGGAAGGCGTGTTCCGTTCCTTCTATGGCGTCTCGGGCCAGCCGTATGCCGTGCCCGAAGCGCTGGCCGGCGCGACGGACCTGGGTTTCATGATCTTGCCGAACTACCGCGCCTGGGTGGTCATCGCCTCGCTCTCCGTCTGCCTGGCGACCTGGTTCGTCATCGAAAAAACCAAGCTGGGCGCCTACCTGCGGGCCGGCACGGAAAACCCGAAACTGGTGGAAGCGTTCGGCATCAACGTGCCGCTGATGGTGACGTTGACGTTCGGCTTCGGCGTGGCCCTGGCCGGTTTCGCCGGCGTGCTGGCGGCGCCCATCATCCAGGTCTCGCCGCTGATGGGCTCGAACCTGATCATCGTCGTGTTTGCCGTGGTGGTGATTGGCGGCATGGGATCCATCATGGGTTCCATCCTGACGGGCCTGGGCCTGGGCGTGATCGAGGGCCTGACCCGCGTGTTCTACCCGGAAGGCTCGGCCACCGTGGTGTTCGTGGTGATGGTCATCGTGCTGCTGCTGCGTCCCGCCGGCCTGTTCGGCAAAGAAAAGTAATCCTCATCAGTCATGTATTGGAGCTACCACGATGAATAAGAATGTAGGCTACGCCATTGCCTTGCTGCTGGCGTTGGCGGCCCCGTTTTACGGCTATCCCGTCTTCCTGATGAAGTTGCTGTGCTTTGCCCTGTTTGCCTGCGCTTTCAACTTGCTGATCGGCTACACGGGCTTGCTGTCGTTCGGCCATGCGGCCTTCTTCGGCGGCGCCGGCTATGTCACCGGCTACGCGCTGCGCACCTGGGGTTGGCCAACGGAACTGGGATTGCTGGCCGGCGTCGCCACGGGCGCCTTGCTGGGCCTGGTGATCGGCGGCCTGGCGATCCGCCGCCAGGGCATCTACTTTACGATGATCACCCTGGCGCTGGCGCAGATGGTGTACTTCCTGGCCTTGCGCCTGCCGTTCACGGGGGGCGAGGATGGCTTGCAGGGTGTTCCACGTGGAACCTTGCTGGGCACGATAGACCTGGGCAATGACACCGTCTTGTACTACGTCGTGCTGGCGATTTTTGTCGCCGGCTTCGCCTTGATCGTGCGCACCATCCACTCGCCGTTCGGACAAGTGCTCAAGGCGATCAAGGAAAACGAACCGCGCGCCATCTCGCTGGGCTACGACGTCAACAAGTACAAGCTGATGGCCATCGTGCTGTCCGCTTCGCTGGCCGCGCTGGCCGGCGCCACCAAGACGCTGGTGCTGGGCTTTGAAACCCTCACCGACGTGTACTGGGGCATGTCGGGCCTCGTTGTGCTGATGACACTGGTGGGCGGCATGGGCACCTTGTCCGGCCCCATCCTCGGCGCCGTGTTGATCATCGCGCTGGAAAACAAGCTGGGCGATGTCGGCACCTACCTGGCCACGCACACGGGCATCGAGTGGTTCGGCACCCTGGGCGAATCGGTGGGCATGGTGACCGGCGTGATCTTTGTCATCTGCGTGCTGATGTTCCGGCGCGGCATCGTCGGAGAAGCCATCGCGCGCTTCGGCGGCAGGCCAGCCAAAGCGGCTGTCTGATTTTCAAGCAACGCCGGACGGATCGTCCGGCGTTTTTCATTGTGCGTCCACTGTTACCTTAACGGAGAGAACCACCATGCAAACGACGATCACGCGCGCGGGGAGCAGCCTGTGCACCCTGCTGGCGTTGGCAGCCTGCGGCAGCAATCATGCACCGGAAGAACGGAACCAGATACCGGGCTACCTGGGCACCATCACGCGGACCGACTACGACGGCAAGACGAACGATCTGCTGACGGCCGGCCTGGGCAAGACGGGGCTGGCGGGAGCGACTCCCGCGTATGCGAATGCGGAACAGCCGACGCCGGTCGAATTGCGCCGCAATGCGATCTACGCCAATTACCGCGCCGTGCTCGACATTGCCGCCAACAGCGGCTACGGCACCTTGTACGGACCGAACGTGGATGCGTCCGGGACCGTGGGCACGGGCGAAGGCTTGATCGCCGGCAGCGAATACATCGCGTATGCTGACGATGGCACGGGCAAGAAGAATGTCACCTTGATGGTGCAGGTGCCGGCCAGCTTCGACCCGGACCATGCCTGCATCGTCACGGGCACGTCCAGCGGCTCGCGCGGCATTTACGGCGCCATCGGCAGCTCGGGCGAATGGGGGCTGAAAAAGGGTTGCGCCGTGGCGTATGCCGACAAGGGTTCCGGCACGGGCCTGTATGTGTTTGAAGATGACAGCGTCAACCTGCAGAACGGCGTGCGCGCGGGCAGGGTGGCCGCCGGCAAGAACGCGCTCTTCGCGCCCGACTTGAGCGATGCCGACCGGCTGGCCTGGGCCGCTGCCAACCCGAACCGCATCGCCTTTAAGCACGCGCATTCGCAGCAGAATCCCGAGAAGGATTGGGGCAAGGTCACCTTGCAGGCCATCGAGATGGCGTATTACGTGTTGAACGAACGCTATGGCGTGCTGGCCCGCGACGGCAGTTCGCGCGTCGTGCGGCTGACGCCGAAGAACACGATCACGATTGCCTCCAGCATTTCCAACGGCGCCGGCTCGGCCTTGCTGGCGGCGGAACAGGATAGCAAGGGCTTGATCGGCGGCGTGGCGGCCAGCGAGCCGCAAGTCCAGCCGGCGCCATCGACTGCCTATAGCGTGCGCCAGGGCGGGGCGGTGGTGGCCAATCCGGGCCGCGCGCTGTTCGACTACGCCACCTATGCCGCCCTGTACCAGCCGTGCATCGCTTCCGTGGCAGGCAATGCGGGACGCTGTACGGCGCTGGTGACCAAGGGCTTGCTGAACGGCGCCGACTTGGCGGCGCAGCAGGCGGACGCGAAACAGCGCTTGCGCGCGTATGGCTGGTTAGTGGATTCCGATCCGCTGCAGGCGGCGCACGCGGGCACGAATATCCTCGTGGCCGTCACGTATGCGTATGCCTACGGCAAATTCTCCGTGACCGATAAGGTGTGCGGTTTCACGTTTGCGCAGACGGATCTCAGCGGTAATCCGATCGCGTTTACCACGGCGCAAAAGGCTGTCAGCTTTGCCGCGCAGAGCGGCATCGTGGGCAATGTCGTGTACGAGAACAGCGTGGGCGGCGCCAGGGTGTACACGGCGGGGGTATCGCCATCGAGCAGCCTGGCGGACCAGTCGCTCGACGGCTTCCTGTGCCTGCGCAGCCTGGCGACGGGACGCGATGCCGTCAGCAACGCCAACTTGCAGGGTACGCTGGCCGCGCAAAGCGTGCGCGTGCGGGCAGGCATGACCGAGGTGCAGGCGACGGGCAAACTCAATGGCAAGCCGGCCCTCATCGTGCATGGCCGCAGCGACACCTTGATTCCCGTCAATCACGCCTCGCGCGCTTATCTGGGGCTGAACGCAGCGGTGGAAGGGACGAATAGCCGCCTGCGTTATATCGAGGTGACCAACGCCAACCACTTCGATTCCTTCAGCAGCGCCTTGCCGACCCTGATCGTACCGCTGCACGTGTACCTGAACCGCGCGCTGGACGCCATGTATGCGCACTTGAACGCCAAGCAAGCCTTGCCGCCATCGCAGGTGGTGCGCACGGTGACGCGCGCCGATGCGTCGACCCTGATCACGAATGTCAACGTGCCGGCCATTGCGGCAACGCCGGCGGCCGGTAATGTCATCAGCGTGACGGGCACGGTGGTAGATATTCCCAACTAGCGGCTGCTTGTGGTCGCAAGGCTAGCCACGCGCCATGCGTGGCTTTTTTTATGTCTTGACAGCGTATGGCCTTACAGCGCGGCCGCATAGATGGCGCGCGCATCGCTGCGCGTGACGGGACGGGGATTGTTGCCCAGCAAGCGCGTCTGCAGCATGGCTTCATCGGCCAGCCGGTCCAGGTCGCTGGCCGCGATGCCCACCTCGCGCAGGGTGCGCGCGATGCCCGTGGCCGAGGCAATTGCCTGCATGGCGTCGATCAGGGCGTTCGCCCGCGCCTCGTCGCTGCCCGTAATGCCGGGCTGCACGATGGCTGCCAGTTGCGCGTACAGGGGCGCCGCGTGGGACAGATTAAAGCGCAGCACGTGCGGCAGCACCAGCGCATTCGACAAGCCATGTGGCACGTGGAACAGTCCTCCGATGGGATAGGCGAGCGCATGCACGGCGGCCACGGGGGCGTTGGCAAACGCCTGGCCGGCCAGCATGGCGCCCAGCAGCATGGCTTGGCGCGCCGGCAAGTGGCTGCCATCGCGGCAGGCCGTGAGCAGATTGGCGGACAGCAGCGACAGCGCCTGGCTGGCCAGCATGTCGGACAAGGGATTTTTCAGCAGGCGGCTGGTGTACGCTTCGATCGCATGCACCATGGCGTCGATGCCGGTGGCGGCCGTCACGGCGGGCGGCAAGCCCAGAGTCAGGCTGGCGTCGAGGATGGCCAGGTCCGCATACAGTTGCGGCGCCACCACGCCCATCTTGCTGGTGGCGCCCGTGGTGACGATGGCGATGTGCGTCACTTCCGAGCCCGTGCCCGCTGTGGTCGGCAATTGCACCAGGGGCAGGCGCTGACCGTGGACATTGCCGATGCCATACAGTTGGGCCAGCTCCTGGTGGCCGGGGACCAGCACGGCGATCAGCTTGGCCACGTCCAGCGAGCTGCCGCCACCGAGGCCGATAATCAGTTCCACGTGAAACATCCGGGCCTGGGCCACGCCTGCCAGCACGATGGCTTCGGGCGGATCGGCTTGCACGTCGGAAAAAACATGGGTGTCGATGCCCGCCGTCCGCAAGCTGTGCAGAGGGGCATCGGCCAGTCCCGTCCGCAGAAACCCTGCATCGGTGACGAGCAGGGCGCGGCGGACGGTGGGGAAGTGGTGGGCGATATGCGCGCCCAGCTGGGCGGCGGCGCCCGGTTCAACGATCAGGTGCGGCACGGTGCGGAACTGGAAGGCGGGCATGCAGACTCCTGGCGGCAAGGACAGACGCCAAGCTTACTCCGCTTTCCCGCGCCGCGCATGTTTCACGTGGAACCGTTTAGTCTTGCAGCTGACTGGCCAACCCCAGGCTCACGAGCAGCGACAGGCTGGAAACGGCCACCAGCACGCGGAACGTGCGCGCATCTTGCCGATACTCGCGCACGGCCGCATAGGCCAGTCCGGCACCCATCAGCAGGTTGAGCAACAGTAGCTTGCTCATTCCCACTCCAGCGCGCCGCGTTTCCATTCATAGGCCAGGCCGATGGTCAGTACGCCCAGGAAACCCATGACGGCCCAGAAGCCGGGCAAGCCCAGTTCATTGACGTTGGCCGCCCACGGCATCAGGAAGATCACCTCGATATCGAACAGGATGAACAGGATGGCCACCAGGTAGAAGCGGATGTCGAACTTCATGCGCGCATCGCCGAACGCTTCGAAGCCGCATTCGTACGGCGACAGTTTTTGCGGGTCCGGCTTGTGCGGACCCAGCGTGCGGCCCAGCAGCATGGGCACGATGCCGACCAGGATGCCGATCAGAATGAACAGGAGGACGGGAAAATAGTTTTCGAGGAGCATGGGGATTCCTCTCAGTGGCTGGACGACAGTTTCATCAACACGATGCCGCACACGATGAGGACGGCGGCGCACACGCGCATGGTATTGACTTGCTCGCCCAGAAAGACGATGCCGACGATGAAGGCGCCGACGGCGCCGATACCCGTCCAGATGGTGTAGGCCGTGCCCAGGGGCAGGGTGCGCATGGCCAGCGACAGCAAGCCGAAGCTGGCGATCATCATGACGATGGTAACAACGGAGGGAGTGAGTTTGGTGAAACCCTCGGAGAGTTTCATCGAGTATGCCCACACGACTTCAAACATGCCGGCAATGAGTAACAGTATCCAGGCCATGGCGGCTCCTTATACAGAGCGGGCCGTCCCGGTGTGTTCCCATGATGGGGGAGGCCGTCCTCCTGGATGCTCGTCCCGCTGGCCACTGGCGTGGTCACGTTGGCGGACGATGCGGCAATTGTAGCAAACATTTCACGCCACCGCAGCCCTCTGCCTGACCACGCTGCGTGTTCCACGTGAAACAGAAATCGTCGTTGGCTTGCCCCTGCTGAGTAAAAATTAAGCAAAAAATGCGCTGCGCAAGGTTGCGCTTGCAAAAAGACTCTATAATCGGAGCTCTCATCCCGCATTTTTACTTGCACTGTTACCTATTTATCATGTTATTTCCTACAGAATTCGACGTCATCGTTGTCGGTGGTGGTCACGCCGGTACCGAGGCGGCCCTCGCTTCCGCCCGCATGGGGCAGAAGACGCTATTGCTCACGCATAATATTGAGACACTGGGCCAGATGTCGTGCAACCCTTCCATCGGCGGCATCGGCAAGGGCCACCTGGTCAAGGAAGTCGATGCCATGGGCGGCGCGATGGCGATCGCCACCGACGAGTCCGGCATCCAGTTCCGCATCCTGAATTCCTCGAAAGGCCCGGCAGTCCGCGCCACGCGCGCCCAGGCCGACCGTATTTTGTACAAGGCCGCCATCCGTACGCGCCTGGAAAACCAGACTAACCTGTGGCTGTTCCAGCAAGCCGTCGATGATCTGATCGTCGAAGGCGACCGGGTCGTCGGCGCCGTGACGCAGATCGGCTTGAAGTTTCTCGCGCGCGCCGTCGTGTTGACGGCCGGAACCTTCCTCGACGGCAAGATCCACGTGGGCTTGAATAACTATTCGGCCGGCCGTGCCGGCGACCCGCCCGCCATCTCCTTGTCGGCCCGCCTGAAAGAGCTGAAACTGCCGCAGGGCCGCCTGAAAACGGGCACGCCGCCGCGCATCGATGGCCGCACGATCGACTTTTCCGTGATGCAAGAGCAACCGGGCGACCTCGATCCCGTGCCCGTGTTTTCCGTGATGGGCAATACGGCCATGCACCCGCGCCAAGTGCCGTGCTGGGTCACGCATACGAATAGCCAGACGCACGACATCATCCGCGCCGGCCTGGACCGCAGCCCCATGTATACGGGCGTGATCGAAGGCGTGGGGCCCCGCTATTGCCCCTCGATCGAAGACAAGATCCACCGTTTCTCGGGCAAGGAATCGCACCAGATTTTCCTCGAGCCGGAAGGCTTGACGACGCATGAGTTCTATCCGAACGGCATCTCCACGAGCTTGCCGTTCGACGTGCAGATCGCTCTGGTGCAATCGATGAAAGGCATGGAAAACGCGCACATCCTGCGTCCCGGTTATGCCATCGAATACGATTATTTCGACCCGCGCGGCTTGAAGGCCTCGCTGGAAACGAAGGCCGTCGCCGGCCTGTTCTTTGCCGGCCAGATCAACGGCACCACAGGCTACGAGGAAGCGGCCGCGCAAGGCATGCTGGCGGGCCTGAATGCGGCCTTGCTGACGCAGGATAAGGAAGCCTGGGTACCGGGCCGCTCCGAGGCCTATCTGGGCGTGCTGGTCGACGATCTGATCACGCAGGGCGTGCAGGAACCGTACCGCATGTTTACCAGCCGCGCCGAGTACCGTTTGAGCCTGCGCGAAGACAATGCCGACATGCGCCTGACGGAAATCGGCCGCGCTCTGGGCTGCGTGGGCGACGCCCAGTGGCAGGCGTTTGAAACGAAGCGCGAAGCGGTGGCGCGCGAGCTCGAGCGCCTGCGTTCCACGTGGGTCAACCCGCGCATCCTGGCGGCCGCCGAATCGGAACGCATCGTCGGCCAGGCCATCGAGCGCGAGTATTCGCTGGCGGACTTGCTGCGCCGTCCGAACGTCGCCTACGACACCTTGATGAGCATGACGGGCATCGAAGGCCAGGCCCTGGCCGGCCCCGGCGTGGAAGACGCGGCCGTGCGCGAGCAGGTGGAAATCCAGCTCAAATACGCAGGCTACATCGAGCGCCAGAGCAAGGAAATCGAGCGCCACGAACACTATGAAAACCTGGCCTTGCCAGAGGGTTTCAACTACCTGGACATCGGCGCGCTGTCCGTCGAAGTGCGGCAAAAACTCGACAAGCAGCGCCCGGAAACCCTGGGCCAGGCTTCGCGCATTTCCGGCGTGACGCCGGCGGCGATTTCGCTGCTGCTGGTTCACCTGAAAAAGCGCGGCTTCGGTGCCGCGCAGACCACCACTTTAAAGGATGAGGTTGTTGAATGAAGCAGTTTGACCGGGCCGCATTGGCCCAGATTTTGAATGAAGGCATCGCCACGCTGGGGCTGGACCTGAGCGCGGATCAGACGGAAAAACTGCTCGATTACCTGGCCTTGCTGGCCAAATGGAACAGCGTGTACAACCTGACGTCGGTGCGCGATCCGCTGCAGATGCTGACCCTGCACGTGCTCGATTCGCTGGCCGCCGTGCCGGCATTCGCGCAGGCGAAAAACGTGCTCGACGTGGGCGCCGGCGGCGGCTTGCCGGGCATGGTGCTGGCCATCGCGCGGCCCGATGTGAAGGTGTCGATGATCGACACGGTGCATAAAAAGACGGCATTCCTGACGCAAGTGAAGGCCGAACTGGGCCTCGCCAACGTGACCGTGTACACGAAACGCGTGGAACAGCTGGAAGTGCAGCAGAAATTCGACGTGATCACCTCGCGCGCCTTTGCCGACCTGTCCGACTTCGTCAACTGGTCGAATCACGTGCTGGCCGAGGGCGGGCAATTCATCGCCTTGAAAGGGGTGGCACCGCCAGACGAGCGCGAGAGACTGCCGGCAGACTGGCAAGTGACGGAATTACGGCCTATCCAGGTGCCAGGGCTAAATGCAGAGCGTCATCTGGTCTTTATAGCAAGAATTTAAAAGCCGGAAATTAAACGGTATAAATCATATAAACAGTTTATACGGTATAAACGATATGAATGATTTATATCGTATAAATGAAATAAATAATATAAATCGTTTCGGCCGGATGCCGGGGCGCACGATGAAGTTTGCATCTCTTTACAATTAGAAGATACATGGCCAAAATTTTTTGTGTAGCAAATCAAAAGGGTGGTGTTGGTAAAACCACAACAAGCGTCAACCTCTCCGCCGGTCTGGCCAAGTTGAACCAGCGCGTGCTGCTGGTCGACCTCGACCCGCAGGGCAACGCGACCATGGGCGCCGGCATCAACAAGGCCGGCCTGAAGGCGTCCACCTATGAAGTGATGCTGGGCGAGTCCGATGTCAAGACGGCACGCCAGCGTTCGGAAGCGGGGCGTTTCGATGTCTTGCCGTCGAACCGCGAACTGGCCGGCGCGGAAGTGGAGATGGTCGAACTGGACAACCGCGAACGCCGCCTGAAGGATGCGCTGGCCGAAGTGGATGGCGAATACGACTTCATATTAGTAGATTGCCCACCGGCATTATCGATGCTGACCCTGAATGGCCTGTGCGCCGCGCATGGCGTGATCATCCCGATGCAATGCGAGTACTACGCGCTGGAAGGTTTGTCCGACCTGGTCAACACCATCAAGAAGGTGCACGCCAACCTGAACCCGGATCTGAAGATCATCGGCTTGCTGCGCGTGATGTTCGATCCGCGCATGACATTATCGCAACAAGTGTCGGCGCAGCTGGAGCAGCACTTCGGCGACAAGGTATTCAATACCATCATCCCGCGCAACGTCCGTCTGGCCGAAGCGCCATCGTACGGCTTGCCCGGCGTGACCTTCGACCCCAGCTCGAAAGGTGCCCAGGCGTATATCGCCTTCGGCGCCGAGATGGTCGAACGCATCAAACATATGTAAACAAGGGGCGAGCGCCTGCACATTGTGATGTAAGCGCTTACTCTGAAAACACGATTAGGACAGCATGGCTACGAAAAAATTAAAAGGACTGGGTCGCGGACTCGACGCCCTGTTGGGCGGCGGCGGCGACTTTGCCAGTCCGGACACGAATCAACCGTCGAACTTGCCCGTGTCGCAAATGCAAGCCGGCAAATATCAGCCGCGCACGCGCATGGACGAGGGGGCCCTGAATGAACTGGCCGCCTCGATCAAGGCGCAGGGGCTGATGCAGCCGATCCTGGTGCGGCCGATCGGGCAAGATACCTTGAGCGGCGTGATCAAATATGAAATCATCGCCGGCGAACGCCGTTTCCGCGCCTCGCAACTGGCTGGCCTGACGGAAGTGCCGGTGCTGGTGCGCGACGTGGACGATTTGGCGGCCGCCGCCATGGCGCTGATCGAGAACATCCAGCGCGAAGACTTGAATCCGCTGGAAGAGGCGCAGGGCATTCACCGCCTGATCGCCGACTTCAGTTTTACGCATGAGCAAGCGGCCACTGCGCTGGGACGCTCGCGCAGCGCCGTGTCGAACCTGTTGCGTTTGATGAACCTGGCTGCTCCCGTGCAAACCATGCTGATGGCCGGCGATATCGACATGGGCCATGCGCGCGCGCTGCTGGCCGTCGATGCGGCCAGCCAGATCACCCTGGCGAACCAGGTCGTGGCCAAGCGCCTGTCGGTGCGTGAAACGGAAAAGCTCGTCACGCGCACGGTCGAGGAAGCGGCCAACCCGGTCGAACCGCGGCAGAAGGAAAAGTCCGGCGACATCGCGCGCCTGGAAGAAGAGTTGTCCGATGCGCTGGCCACGCCCGTGGTGTTCAAGATGGGCAACAAGGGCCGTGGCCAATTGGTGATTGATTTTGCCGATCTTGACGTGCTCGATGGTTTGTTGACCCGCTTGCGTGGTTAAATAGCAAGCTGCAAAGACAGGGGCCATGCGGGTATGGACGATCCGGCCATGCTTTCCAGATGCACCACGTGATTCCTTGATAACACGGCTGGAAGCGGCCAGACAAGCGACTTTGCCATATAGTGGTGCAAAAGGCGGCGAATAGTCGGTAAAGCGTCAGTTTCACGCAGCAATTGCCCTGCTGCGGTGCAGCAACGTTTGACTCTATAGATCAAAGCCAACTATAATCCCGTGTCTTTGCGTGTGTAGATTTTTCTGGGAACTTGGCAATTGAGTGATTCACAACAAAGTATTGCCAAGCCAGTCTACAAAGTAGTTGCATTGCAGCTAGCAATCGCTATCAGCTTTGCCACGGTCACCCTGTTTTTCGGTGGCAATGTCAGAGGCTGGTCCGCCGCATACGGCGGCGCTATCGCAGTCATCGGTAGCCTGGTGTATGCCCTGTTGGTGGTTCGCGGTTCTAGCGACGCCAATAAGGCATTCCGGGCGCATTTGCGCGCAGAAGTGGTGAAAATATTTATCACAGCGGTGCTGTTTATATTGGCACTGGTGTTGTTTCAGTCGGCCGCCTGGTTATGGCTGATCTTGGGTTTCGCGGTGGCAACCTTAGCATACTGGTTTTCATTGCTCGCTGTTTAATCATTGGTTTTGGGGCCTGTTGAGCTCTGAAACGACAAATCTAAATTCATTATGACCACAGAACACGCTATTGAAGCGGGCCATGCTGCCCCGGCCAACGCCACAGAATACATCAGTCACCATCTGGCCCACCTGAGAAGTGCCGACGGCATGATCAATCTGGATACGTTCTGGATTTCGGCCATTCTGGGCTTTGTTTTCCTGGCTGTTTTCTATATGGCGTCGCGCCGCGCGACGGCTGGTGTCCCTGGCAAGTTGCAAAACTTCGTCGAAATGGTCATGGAAATCGTCAATGACACTATTAATGGGGCCTTCCACGCGAAAAGCAAGGTCATCGCGCCGCTGGCCATCACTATTTTTGTGTGGGTCTGGTTGCTCAACGCGATGGACTTCCTGCCGGTTGACCTGTTGCCGAAGATCTTGAGCTGGTTTGGCGTGCATAAACTGCGCGCCGTGCCGACCGCCGACGTCAACCACACCTTCGCCATGTCGCTGTCGGTCGTGCTGTGCGTGATCGCCTTCTCGATCAAGGCCAAGGGCCTGGGCGGCTGGATCAAGGAACTGTTCACGGCACCGTTCCATGCGAGCGGCCTGATCGGCACGATCGCCCTGGCACCTGTCAATTTCCTGCTGCAAATGGTTGAGCTGGTTGCAAAACTGATCTCCCTGTCGCTGCGACTGTTCGGCAATATGTATGCCGGCGAACTGATTTTCATCTTGATCGCGTTGTTGCCTTGGTGGGCACAGTGGGCGTTGGGTGGTCCATGGGCAATTTTCCATATCTTGATTGTAACTTTGCAAGCTTTTGTGTTTATGGCGTTGACGGTTGTGTATCTGAGCCTTGCGGTTGAGAAACATTAATCATTAACTTTATATTTTGTTTTTTTAGTATCTTTCGTTTTTAAATTTAGGAGAATTTTATGCAAGCTCTGATCGCACAAGTACAAAGCATGACCGTTCTGGCAGCAGCAATCATCATCGGCCTGGCCGCAATCGGCACCGCTCTGGGCTTCGCTATCTTGGGTGGCAAATTCCTGGAAGCTTCGGCACGTCAACCAGAACTGATGCCACAACTGCAAACCAAACTGTTCGTTATCGCTGGTCTGCTGGATGCTATCTCGATGATCGGCGTTGGTGTTGCTCTGCTGTACACGTTCGCTAACCCGTTCCTGTCCGCTCTGACGGCTGTTGCTCAGTAATTCGCTCCAACCCTAGGAGAAACTTTTAGTTAGGAGCAAAGGTATGGACATCAATATGTCGCTCATCGGCCAGATGATCACCTTCGCGGTGTTGGTCTGGTTCTCGATGAAGTTCGTATTTCCAGCGCTGAACAACGCGCTGGATGAGCGTGCCAAACGAATCGCGGATGGATTGGCTGCGGCCGATCAAGGTCAGGCTTCGATGGCTGTCGCTGAAAAGCGTGCGCAAGAGGCATTGAACAGTGCACGTGAAGAAGCGTCGCAACGCGTTGCGGACGCTGAAAAGCGCGCGCAGCTGGTTGCTGAAGAGATCAAGCAAAATGCACAAGCTGAAGCTGCGCGTATCATTGCGCAAGCCCAGTCGGACGCCGAACAGCAACTGTCGAAAGCACGCGAACAATTGCGCGCTCAGGTGGCTGACCTGGCTGTCAAGGGTGCCGAGCAGATCTTGAAGCGTGAAGTAAACGCTACGGCTCACGCCGAAATGTTGCAGCGTCTTGCTGTCGAGCTGTAATCATGGCAGAACTCGCAACCGTCGCCCGTCCCTACGCGGAAGCTTTGTTCCGCGTAGCCCAAGCTGGTAAGGAGTCAAGCAACCTCGCGGCGTGGTCCGAACTGGTGTCCGAACTGGCACAGATCGGTAGCCACCCCGAGGTACAGGCGTACGCGCGCAATCCGAAAGTTTCGGAAAGCGACGTCGCCGCCACCATCCTGTCGTTGTTGAAATCGCCGCTCAATGAGGAAGTGAAAAACTTCGTCACGATGTTGATCGAAAATGGCCGCATCAGCCTGCTGCCGGAAATCGGCGCGCAATTCCATGCCTTGAAAAATGGCCTGGAAGGTGCGGCTGACGCCGAGATCACGAGCGCTTTCGATCTGAGCGAAGGCCAAACGGCCGAGCTGGTCGCAACGCTGGAAAAGAAATTCAGTCGTAAGCTCAACCCTGCCGTCACAGTGGATCCATCGCTGCTCGGCGGCGTGCGCGTGGTTGTTGGCGACCAAGTGCTCGACACCTCGGTGCGCGCCAAGCTGCAGCAACTGCACGCTGCACTGGTGTCGTAAGACACGCGCTTCGGCAGGCCAGCTTAGACAGACCCTTACCCCTCGCGCAAGCTGAGAGAAACACTTTTAGGAGTTAGTATGCAACTCAACCCATCTGAAATCAGCGAGTTGATCAAGAGCCGGATCCAAGGTCTTGACGGCGGCGCTGAAGTGCGTAATCAAGGCACGGTTATTTCCGTCGCCGACGGTATCTGCCGCATCCACGGTTTGTCGGACGTGATGCAAGGCGAGATGCTGGAATTCCCAGGCAACACGTTTGGCCTGGCCATGAATCTGGAACGCGACTCCGTCGGTTCCGTGATTCTGGGTGCCTACGAGCACATCTCCGAAGGCGACACGGTGAAATGCACCGGCCGCATTCTGGAAGTGCCAGTCGGTCCTGAGCTGCTCGGCCGCGTTGTCAACGCGCTGGGTCAGCCGATCGACGGCAAAGGCGCCATCGAGACCAAACTGACGGCCGCGATTGAAAAAATCGCCCCGGGCGTGATCGCCCGTGAATCCGTTTCGCAACCAATGCAAACCGGCCTGAAATCGATCGATGCGATGGTTCCAGTTGGCCGCGGCCAGCGCGAACTGATCATCGGCGACCGTCAAACCGGCAAGTCGGCTGTGGCGATTGATGCGATCATCAATCAAAAAGGCCAGGGCATGAAGTGTATCTACGTCGCGATTGGCCAAAAAGCCTCGTCGATCAAGAACATCGTGCGCTCGCTGGAACAGCACGGCGCGATGGAATACACCATCGTTGTCGCCGCTTCCGCTTCGGAATCGGCCGCCATGCAATACATCTCGCCGTACTCCGGTTGCGCCATGGGCGAATACTTCCGTGACCGCGGTGAAGATGCACTGATCGTCTACGATGATCTGTCCAAACAAGCTGTTGCATACCGTCAAATCTCGCTGCTGCTGCGCCGTCCACCAGGTCGCGAAGCGTACCCAGGCGACGTGTTCTACCTGCACAGCCGCCTGCTGGAACGCGCAGCACGCGTGAACGCCGACTATGTCGAGAAGTTCACCGACGGCGCCGTCAAAGGCAAGACCGGTTCCCTGACGGCACTGCCGATCATTGAAACGCAAGCTGGCGACGTGTCCGCATTCGTTCCAACCAACGTGATTTCGATTACCGACGGTCAGATCTTCCTGGAAACCTCGCTGTTCAACGCCGGTATCCGTCCTGCAATTAACGCCGGTATTTCCGTATCGCGCGTCGGTGGCGCCGCCCAGACCAAGGTCATCAAAAACCTGTCCGGCGGTATCCGTACCGACTTGGCGCAGTACCGTGAACTGGCCGCGTTTGCGCAGTTCGCTTCGGACCTGGATGAATCGACCCGCAAGCAGCTGGACCGCGGTGCGCGCGTAACGGAATTGCTCAAGCAAGCCCAATACTCGCCACTGTCGATCTCGCTGATGGCCGTATCGCTGTTCTCGGTGAACAAAGGCTTCATGGACGACGTGCCAGTCAAGCAAGTGCTGTCGTTTGAAGCTGGTGTCCACGCTTACATGAAGACCAAGCAAGCTGCTCTGCTGGCCAAGATCGAAGAAACCAAGCAACTCGACAAAGACAGCGAAGCAACTCTGTCGGCGGCCATTGCTGATTTCAAGAAATCCGGCGCATATTAAGCGGCCAGGCGGCGCCCACCTTTGAGTGAGGCGCCGCCCTACGCGCAGAAGGAGTAAGGACTCATGGCATCAAGCAAAGAGATACGAGGCAAGATCAAGAGCGTAGAGAATACGAAGAAGATCACCAAGGCGATGGAAATGGTCGCCGCGTCCAAAATGCGCAAGGCGCAAGACCGGATGCGGGCCGCCCGTCCCTACAGTGACAAGATTCGGAATATCGCCGCCAATCTGGCGACCGCCAATCCGGAATACACGCACCCGTTCCTGGCAGCTGCCCAGGGTACGCAAGCGAAGGCAGTGGGTTTCATCGTTGTCACGACCGACAAGGGTCTGTGCGGCGGCATGAACACCAACATCCTGCGCCAGGTGACGTCGAAGTCGCGCGAGCTGGAAGCAGCTGGCAACCGGGTTGAAGCAGTTGCCATCGGTAACAAGGGTTTGGGTTTTTTGAATCGCATCGGCGTCAAGATCATTGCGCACGCCATTCAAACCGGTGATACGCCCCACCTGGACAAATTGATCGGACCCGTCAAGGTCATGCTCGAAGAGTTCCAGGCAGGCAAGATCGATGCAGTGTACCTGTGCTACACCAAATTCATCAACACGATGAAACAGGAACCAGTCGTGGAGCAATTGCTGCCCCTGACGGCCGACAAGATGGTCGCCGACAAGGGCGCCCACTCGTGGGATTACATCTACGAGCCGGACGCGCAAAGCGTGATCGACGAATTGCTGGAGCGCTATGTAGAAGCGCTGGTGTACCAGGCAGTCGCGGAGAATCTGGCGTCCGAGCAATCGGCACGGATGGTCGCGATGAAAGCTGCAAGCGACAACGCGGGTAGTGTGATCGGCGAATTGAAGCTGATCTACAACAAGACCCGTCAAGCTGCGATTACCAAAGAACTCTCCGAAATCGTCGCCGGTGCGGCTGCGGTTTAAACGAATTTAACTATATTGAAGGAACGAACATGGCTGATGGCAAAATCGTTCAGTGTATCGGCGCTGTGGTGGACGTTGAGTTTCCCCGCAACGCGATGCCTAAGGTATTTGATGCCTTGAAGATGGCAGGCTCGGAACTGACCCTGGAAGTACAACAGCAGTTGGGCGACGGCATTGTCCGTACCATTGCACTCGGCTCGTCCGATGGCCTGCGTCGCGGCATGATGATCCAGAACACCGGCAAACCTATCATGGTGCCAGTCGGTAAAGCAACCCTGGGTCGCATCATGGACGTGCTGGGCAACCCGATCGACGAATGCGGCCCTGTGTCGCACGAGCAGATCGCGTCGATCCACCGCACCGCTCCTGCATACGACGAACTGTCGCCATCGCAAGAACTGCTGGAAACCGGCATCAAGGTGATCGACCTGGTGTGCCCGTTTGCAAAAGGCGGTAAAGTTGGTTTGTTCGGCGGCGCTGGCGTAGGCAAGACCGTGAACATGATGGAACTGATTAACAACATCGCCAAGGCACACAGCGGCGTGTCCGTGTTTGCCGGCGTTGGTGAGCGTACCCGTGAAGGTAACGACTTCTACCACGAGATGGCTGACGCGAAAGTGGTCGATCTGGAAAACCCAGAGAACTCCAAAGTGGCGATGGTCTACGGTCAGATGAATGAACCGCCAGGTAACCGTCTGCGTGTCGCGCTGACCGGCCTGACGATCGCTGAATCGTTCCGTGATGAAGGCAAGGACGTTCTGTTCTTCGTCGACAACATCTACCGCTTCACGCTGGCCGGTACCGAAGTATCGGCACTGCTGGGCCGTATGCCATCGGCTGTGGGTTACCAACCGACCCTGGCGGAAGAAATGGGCCGTCTGCAAGAGCGTATCACGTCGACCAAGACCGGTTCGATCACCTCGATCCAGGCCGTCTACGTTCCAGCCGATGATTACACCGATCCGTCGCCTGCTACCACGTTTGCTCACTTGGATTCGACCGTTGCGCTGTCGCGTGACATCGCTTCCCTGGGTATCTACCCAGCCGTGGACCCACTGGATTCGACCTCGCGTCAGCTGGATCCGTTGATCGTTGGTCAAGAGCACTATGACACCGCGCGTGCCGTGCAAACGACCCTGCAACGCTACAAGGAATTGCGCGACATTATCGCGATTCTGGGTATGGACGAGCTGGCACCGGAAGACAAACTGCTGGTCGCCCGCGCACGTAAGATGCAGCGTTTCCTGTCGCAGCCTTTCCACGTCGCTGAAGTCTTTACCGGCGCGCCTGGTAAATACGTTTCGCTCAAAGACACGATCAAGGGCTTCAAAATGATCGCTTCGGGCGAACTCGATCACCTGCCGGAACAAGCGTTCTACATGGTCGGCACGATCGAAGAAGCAATCGAAAAAGCCAAGAAACTTAACTAAGTTAAGTCTGGGCCTAACCCCGCCCGTTACACGGCGGGGTTCTTCAACCCGATAGGACACACATGGCACACACAATTCACGTTGACGTGGTTTCCGCTGAAGAACTGATTTTTTCAGGCGAAGCAGAATTCGTCGCGTTGCCGGGTGAACAGGGCGAGCTGGGTATCTACCCACGCCACACGCCTTTGATTACCCGCATCCGTCCGGGCGCGGTCCGCATCAAGGTAGTCGGCCAGGCTGAAGAAGAGTTCGTCTTCGTTGCCGGCGGCCTGCTGGAAGTGCAACCGGATACCGTGACCGTCCTGGCCGATACCGCCATCCGCGGTCACGACCTCGACGAAGCGAAAGCGCTGGAAGCGAAGAAGTTGGCGGAAGAAAATATCCACAACAAGGATTCGGGCATCGACTACGCGCAAGCGCAAGCCGAGCTGGCCAGCGCGATTGCGCAGCTGGCAGCGATCCAGAAGCTGCGCAAGATTTAATCCATCTGCGCCGCACAAGAAAGGCAGCCTTCGGGCTGCCTTTTTTTATGCCCTTTAGCTGACGGCTATTCCTGGCGCTTTTGCCTGCTCCTTTCCTGCCCCGCCTTCAATATCGTCTTCCACTTGGCGCGCGCGGCGATGCGCTCGAGCGGCGTTTCCTCGCCGCGCCGGGCGTCGCGCAGCAGCTTGTGATAATTGCGCAGCCGATCTGCATCGATGGCGCCGCGCACCTGGCAGCCTGGTTCGCTGGCGTGCTGGCAGTCGCGGAACTGGCACGTCGAGGCGAGCGCCGCGATGTCGTCGAAGGTGGCCGCCAGGGTCTGCGCATCGGCGTCGGCCTGCCAGCTGCGCAAGCCCGGCGTATCGATGATGCAGGCGCCGCTGGCGCACAAGTGCAGCGAGCGCGCCGTCGTCGTATGCCGTCCGCGCCCATCGCCATGGCGCACGCCGTTGGTTGCCTGTTGCGCCGCAGACAGGGTATTGGTCAGGCTGGACTTGCCGGCGCCCGATGAACCGAGCAGCACCAGGGTCTGGCCAGTACCCAACCAGGGTTCCAGGATGGCCACGTCATACGCATGGCGCGTGTCGATGGCAAACAGGGGCACGCGGGGCGGCAGGCGCTGTTTGAGCTGCGCCAGCTTGCCCGGCACGTCGTCGGCCACGTCGGCCTTGCTCAGCACCACCACGGGGCTGACCTGGGCCGCCAGCACGATGGCCAGATAGCGTTCCAGGCGGCGCGGATTAAAATCCCCGTCCAGTCCCATCACCAGCAGGGCCGTATCGACATTGCTGGCGAGCACTTGCCGCCGGCCGTCGTTGCCGCGCCGGGCGATTTGCGTGACTGGGGATAAGTGTGCCGTTATCCACAGCGCGCCGTGACCATCGTGTTCGGCGGCGACCCAGTCGCCGACCGTGAGGACGGCATCTTGCGCCAGAAGCTCGTGCAACAGGCGCGGCAGGACCTGTGCCGGGTGTTCCCGGGTGCCGTCGTGCACGAGAAGGCTGTCGCGGTGGACGGCACTCACGCGCAGCAGTTGTGCGGCAGGGGAAGATAAGTCGAGTTGGGTGGCTGCGCCGGCGATGGCCTGCTGCAGCCCGATAAGGCGTAGTTGCGCAAAATCGAATGCGATCATGGTAGCGTGATTCCAAATTCTGTCGTCCGCGTACGGACGTGAAGCCTGCGCGTGCAGGCACCGCCAGTCGCGATGACTGGCACGAAAGAAAGGGAAGTCGGCTACGCGATCACGCGTATGGGCAATGGCGGGCTAAGGGTCTTAGCGGGGAAAGACCGTGATCAGGCAGCCGACAGCACGGCAGTATCCGAATGGCGCATGTTGTCTACTCCTGTTGTGTGAGGGAAAACGCCAGTGTGCCAGCGGCACGCGCCGCCGTCAATGGATGGCGTGGTTCAGCTGCACATGCCGTAGGCGCTGCGCTCGGGGAAATAGCGGTACGTAAAGGTGCGCACCGGGTAGCGCTTGCCGCCGACGAGCATGTCGGGCATGGACAGATCAAAGCGCTGCGGCAGCTGGCGCGGCAGTTGCAGGCGCAGGCGCCACTGGGTTTCGGCGCTGGAACCGACGGCGGAAAACATGATGGGCAGCTGCTCGATGACGTCGACGATTTCCGCCTTGCGGTTCATGCCGCGCTGGTAGATGGTCAGCACCTTGGCTTCGGCGAAGGGCTGCTGTTTTGGTTCTTCCAGCAGGAAGGACAGGCGCGTAAAACTGGCTTGCGTGCCGATGGGAAGAGTAAAAATCAGCGCCAGCTCCGTGCCGCCATCCTTCAGAGTGACGGGCGGTGTGGCATACACGCTGATACCGCGCGGCAGCTCGAAGCGTGAACCCTCCGTCCACGTCTTGCACTCGGGCGTGGTGGCCTGGTACAGGCTGGGCGCCGTGTAGTCGTTGCAGGCTGAAACCAGCAGCAGCAGGGGCAGGGCAAGGAGGGCGGAACGGCGCATGGGAGTCAAGGTTGGGATATGAGCCGACAGTGTAAGCGATCCCCCCGCGATCCACCAGCGGCGCTAGGAATGCCCGGGTGGCGCGCGCCGCACCGATTGCAGCTGGCAGTGCGCCGCCTGCAACGCATCCTTGATGGCGTCCAGCGCCAGTTGCGGCCGGGTCGCGCCGCACATGAAGATGTCGACGGCGGCAAAGCCGCATTCCGGCCAGGTGTGGATGGAGATATGTGATTCGGCCAGCAGCACCACGCCCGTGATGCCCTGGCCGGCGCCAAAGCTGTGGAAATGGCTGTGCAGCACCTGGGCGCCGGCCGTGACGGCCGCGTCGCGCAACAGGCGCTCGAGCGCGGTGCCATCGCGCAGGCGTTCCGGCGCGATGCCCGACAGATCGGCCAGCAAATGGGTGCCCAGAGGCAGATGCGGTGTGGCTGTCATGCTTACTTGTGGCTGCCGCCGCTGGAGCCGCCGCCATAGCTGCCGCCGCCGCTGCCCGTGCGCGAACTCCAGCTGCTGCCGCTGCTACTGCCGGCCACCTTGAACATGCGCACCCAGTTGGCGGCCGTGACACTGAAGGTCACCATCAGGGCATAGATCACGTATTTACTCATGGGGGATTCTTTGCATTCTTGTCGAGAAAAGCGGCAGGCAGGAACAGCGCCAGGCAGCCCAGCAAACTCCACATCAGGGTGCTGGAGAACGAGACAAACATGGGAATCGCATTCAAGACCAGCACGATGATGATGAAGACCTTGGCGATGCCGCGATGACTGAGCTGGATATTCTGCACGTTGGCGCCGCCATGGAAGGCCGCGCCGAACCAGGCGGCCATCTGGTCATGGGCGACGGGCGCGGAGCGCGACCAGGTCATTTCCTCGCCGGTGAGCTCTGCCGCCAGTTTGGTCTGCCCTTGCTCGAATTCAAACACGCGCGTGCTGTCGCCGACTGCCACCTTCCAGTTGAAGGCGCCCGCCGCGTACACGACTTGCGAGCCGTAGTCATACAGCTTGCGGTAGGTGGCACCATCGAGCGTGCAGGTATCGGCGTCCAATGACGCCCAGTTGGGCCAGTTCGGCAGCACGTTCGAGCGCGACCAGCCATCGTCGGTCTCCACCAGCCAGAAGAAGCCGGCGCGCGCGCCATACAGCAGGTATTCGTTCCACTCGCTGCCTTCGTCGTCGGCGCGGCGCATCATGCCGATCACCGTGAAATCCACATTGCTGATCTTCGCGCTGGCGCCCAGCTCCAGGGTGATGTCGGCGTTGTCGTGCACCTGCTTGCCGATGGCCAGCACCTGCGCTTCCGGACCGCTGGCGTCGAGCTGCGCATGGCAGGCGGGACACACCAGCTGCGCTGCAGCGCCGGGCACATACTGAATGCCGCTGCCGCAGGAGGGGCAGTCGAGCGCATCGAGCTTGCCGCGGTACTTGCCTGCACTCTTGGCGATGGTATCGTCGTCGCGCAGCAGCTGGCACTTCAAACTGTCCAGGGTGACGGCGACGCCCTGGTAGACGATGGGTTGTGGGCCATCCGTGTAGTCGAGCGTGACAAAGCTGGCGTAGTTGCGGAAGTCCGCCACCTGGATGCGCCAGCCGGCGCCCACCTTGAACGGTAATTCTCCCTGGCCGGCGATGCATTCGGCGCTGCGGATCTCGGCCGCCGTGTACGGCTCGCCGCAGATCGTGTAGCGCCTGCCCGGCGTCAGTTCGGCAAAGGCGGGCAGGGCGTCTTGCGTGCTGCGTTCGCGCGTCAGCGTGTACAGGCCGGACGAATCGCCCAGCCACGCCGTGCTTGCGTCGTCGAACAGCAGATACCACTCGTTCCACGTGCCGGCGCTGTAGCGCTGCTGGATGCGCCCGACGATGGTGAAGTGCACGCCATCGTGCACGCCGGCCGTGCCGACCTGGATCGGCGAGTAATCCTCGAGGACGGCCGACATCTTGCCGAGATCCTTGACCGAGTCGGCGTCCTTGAGAATGGTGCTGTGGCAGTACTCGCATACGGCGAGCACGGAAGCGTGCGAGCGGAAACGAACTTCCGCGCCGCAGCTGGGACAGGAAACAGTTTGCATGCAGTCGTATTTCGCCCTAATCAGCCGATCAGTTTTTTCAGCAGTTCAGCCTTGGCGCCGTCGTAGTCGGCCGGCGAAATGAGACCCTTATCGAGCAAGCCTTTGAGCTTTTCCAGGCGCGCCTCGATTGGTTCTTCCGGGGGGGGCGGTGGCGCCGCCGGCGCGGGCTGCTGCAAGGCGCCACCCATGCTTTGCGCCATCACCTGGCCGATCGACAGCCCGGCGCCCAGTCCCGCGCCGATGCCGGCCATGCCGCCTTCATTCTGCGCCGCCAGTGGGATCGCGTTGGCAACTTGGAATTTCGTATAGCCGCTCATCTTGTCGGCGCCCAGGCCGCCCTTCATGCCGGCGGAGATGCGTTCGTCAAGCGCCGCCTGCAATTCCTCGGGCAGACTGATGCTGGCCACGTTGAATTCATCGAGGCCCACGCCATAGCGGGAAAACGCCTGCGCCAGGCCATCCTTGACTTCCTGCGCCATCAGCGCCTGGTTGGCGGCCATGTCGAGGAAGGGCACATTCGCGCCGCCCAAGGAACTGGCCATGCTCGACATCAAAATGCCGCGCAATTGATCTTCCACCTCGTCGCGCGTATACACTTCGCGCGTGCCGCTGATCTCGGTGAAGAAGGTGCGGGCGTCGGCGATGCGGTACGAGTACATGCCGAAGGCGCGCACGCGGATCATGTCGAAATCCTTGTCGCGGATGGTGATCGGCTGCGGCGTGCCCCACTTGCGGCCCGTCTGCACGCGGGTGCTGAAGTAATACACGTCCGACTTGAAGGGCGAGTCGAACAGCTTGTCCCAGTTTTTCAGGTTGGTCAGCAGCGGCAAGGTCTGCGTCGTCAGCTTGTGCGTGCCGGGACCGAAGACGTCGGCGATCTTGCCTTCATTGACGAAGACGGCCACTTGCGATTCGCGCACATTCAGGATGGCGCCGTTCTGAATCTCGAAATCCTGCATGGGGAAGCGCCAGGCCAGTACTCCTTCCGTTTCTTCGTTCCACTGCAGTACGTCGATAAACTGCTTCTTGATAAAGCTGCCGAGGCTCATGATGGTGTCCTTGAATGAGGTAAAACGTCAGGAAATGCAAGCGGCGTTGATGGCGCCGATCGACAGGGAAATGGCGGCCAGCAGGCCGCCGAAGGCGCTGTTGTTCGATTCGATCTGGTCTTTCGACATGCGCAGCAGGCGCGTGGTGACCACATAGGCGAGCAATTGCACCACCATGGCGCCGAAGGCCCAGGCGAAGAACTGCTGATAGTCGGCCGTGTGCATCAGCGACGAGGCGATGGTGGCGGAAAAACCCAGCATGGCGCCACCCAGCGACAGGGCCGCGGCCTGATTGCCCTGGCGGATCAGCAGCACTTCGTTATACGGCGTGACGCGCGTGTAGATGATAAAAAATACAATCAGTAGCCCGGCGGCCAGTAAAAGATGAATCAGATAGTTTAGGATGGCGGGCACGGCATTCCTCACAATGAGTATTTGATAACGTCAACGCATATTAGAACAAAAAAAGTCCCATGAACAAAAAGATTCTGATTTTGTCCGTCTTCGTGGTCGCCTCCTGCGGCCTCGCGTATGAGCTGATCGCCGGCGCCATGTCCAGCTACCTGCTCGGCGACTCCATCCTGCAGTTTTCCACCATAATCGGCTGCTACTTGTTTGCCATGGGTGTGGGTGCTCACTTTTCAAAGTATGTGCGCGATGACGACGTGCTCTCGCGCTTCGTCGACATCGAACTGGCCGTGGGCTTGATCGGCGGCCTGTCGGCCGCCATCCTGTTCATGACCTTTTCGTGGATGGCCGCGCCATTTCGCACCTTATTGTATGTGATGGTGTTCCTGATCGGCGCACTGGTCGGCATGGAAGTGCCGCTGGTGATGCGCGCCCTGAATTCGCGTCAAACGGAATTTTCCGAGCTGGTCAGCCGCGTACTGACCTTCGATTACCTGGGCGCGCTGGCCGTTTCCCTGCTGTTCCCGCTGGTGCTGTCACCGTACCTGGGACTGGTGCGCACGGGCTTCCTGTTCGGCATGCTGAATGTGGGCGTGGGCCTGTGGACGATCTGGGTGTTCCGCGCGGAATTGAAGAACCTCACGAGCCGCTTCCTGCGCGCTTGCGCCGTGATGCTGGTACTGGTGGCCGGCTTTGCCATGTCGGACCGCATGGTGGCCTGGGGCGAGCACGGCCTGTTCGGCGACCAGATCGTGTACTCGACCACCACGCCCTACCAGCGCCTGGTGATCACGCGCTGGAAGGACGATACGCGGCTGTACATCAATGGCAACCTGCAGTTTTCCTCGCGCGACGAGTACCGCTACCACGAGGCGCTGGTGCACCCCGTGCTGGAAGCGCTGCCGTGGGCGCGCCGCGTGCTGGTGCTGGGCGGCGGCGATGGCCTGGCCCTGCGCGAAATCCTGCGTTATCCCCACGTCGAACACGTCACCGTGGTCGACCTCGACCCCGCCATGACGGCCGCGTTTACCACGCGCCCGGAACTGGCAAAGCTGAACAATAATTCGTTCTCGGACAAGCGGGTTACCGTCGTCAATGCCGATGCCGCCGTCTGGCTGCGCAACAATGGCGATATGTTCGATGCGGCCATCGTCGACTTCCCTGATCCGTCCAGCTTCGCGCTCGGCAAACTGTACTCGGTGCCGTTCTACGACCTGGTGAAAAAGCATCTGGCGGCCAAGGGCCTGATGGTGGTGCAATCGACGTCGCCCTTCTTTGCCCCGCACGCCTACTGGACCATCAATTCGACCCTGCGTGAAGTGGGCATGCGCACCTGGCCCTATCACGCTTACGTGCCCTCGTTCGGCGAATGGGGGTTTATCCTGGCCTCGCCCCAGCTCGACTACGTGCCGCCGACGAGCTACCGCCTGCCCATGCGCTACCTGAATGCGGACACCACGCGCGAAATGTTCATCTTCCCGCCCGATATGCAGCCGCTGCCGATGGCGCCGAATCGCTTGAATACCCAGTCGCTCGTGCATGAATTCGAGCAGGACTGGAACCGGGTGATCCGCTGATGCAGCGCCGTTCCTTCATGCTGTGGGCCGCCGGCGGCACGGCAGCGGCAGCCGCTGGCATCGGCAGCATCGCCGCGTATCTGCGCTGGCAGGAGATCACGCCGAAGGTGCTGTATCCGGGCCGCAGCGAGGGGCATTATTTGCGCAAGCTGATGCGCGAGCGCATGGCGTTGCCGGCACCCTCGGCAACCATCACCACCGACGTGGCGATCCTCGGCTCCGGCATCGCCGGCCTGACGGCGGCCTGGCGCCTGAACAAGCTGGGGCACAAGGACTTCCTCATGATCGATGGCCCGCAGCCGTATGGCAACGCGGCCGGCGGCCATTTCGGTGACCTGGCCTACCCCACGGGCGGCCATTATTTGCCGCTGCCTTCGCCCGAATCGACCCATGTGCGGGAAATCCTGTTCGATCTGGGCATCATCGAGCGCGATCCGCAGGCGGAAAAGCCGTATTACGACGAGCGCTACATCCTGCACGCGCCCGAGGAACGCCTGCTGTTCAACGGCCACTGGCAGGATGGCTTCATTCCCATCGAAGGCGTTTCTGCCGAAGAACTGGCGCAGCACGAGCGCTTCTTTGCCGAGGTGCGGCGCCTGCGCCAGGCGCATGGCAATGATGGCAAGCGTGTCTTCGTCTTTCCTACCGTGGAGTCGTCGCAAGATCCGGCCTGGCAGGCGCTCGACACCATCACCTTGAAGCAATGGATGGAGCGCGAAGGCTATACCTCGCCCACCCTGCACTGGTATCTGAATTACTGCTGCCGCGACGACTACGGCACGCGCTACGACCAGGTCTCGGCCTGGGCCGGCCTGCACTACTACTGCAGCCGCTGGGGACAGGCAGCCAATGCGGGCAACGGCGCCTGGCTGACCTGGCCGGGCGGCATGCAGCCCGTGGCCACGGCGATGGAGCAGGCGTCGGGTGTCCAACGTCATGCGGGTACGGTGGTTTCCGTGCAGACGACGGAGCAGGGCGTGGAGGCACTGTGCCTGGAACTGGTCGACGGCCAGCCGCGCACTTACCTGGTCAAGGCGCGCAAGGCCATCTGCGCCATGCCCTTGTATGTGGCGGCGCGCGTGGTCAACGACATCGCCAGCTATGGCTTCGATCTCAAACGCGATACGCCCGCGTATGCGCCGTGGCTGGTGGCGAATTTTTTACTGAAACGCTTTCCCGATGAACTGCCGCATGCGCCGCTATGCTGGGACAACGTGGTGTACCAGGAGCCGGGCCTCGGCTATGTCGTCTCCACGCACCAGGATATCCGCGTGCGTCCGCCCGAGAAAACCGTCTTCAGCGCCTACGTGGCCCTGTCCGACCGCACACCGCAGGAAGCGCGCAAGTGGTTAGATGTGGCCACACCCGAGGAATTGCTGGCGCTGGCCAGCGTCGATTTAAAGACGGCGTATGGACGTGACTTTGCCAGCTGCGTCGAGCGCGTCGACATCACCGTGCGTGGGCACGCCATGGCGGCACCGTTGCCAGGATTTCGCAGCAATGTGGGCTTGAAGGCGCTGCGTGAGCACGATGGCGCGATGCTGTTTGCGCATGCCGACTTGTCGGGCTTTTCCGTGTTCGAGGAGGCGGCGTGGTGGGGGGACCGGGCGGCGCGTCTGGCGGCTAAATAAAAAGGCCGGCGCGAACGCCGGCCAGAGCCCCCTAAGGCTCGAACCTGTGCTTCCTTGTTCTTCTCATTTATTTTTATTAATGACGTCGATGAACACGGCCGCCAGCAGCACCAGGCCCTTGATCACCTGCTGATAGTCGATGCCGATGCCCATGATGGACATGCCGTTGTTCATCACGCCCATGATGAAGGCGCCGATGACGGCTCCCATCACCTTGCCAACGCCGCCCGAAGCCGAGGCGCCGCCGATGAAGCAGGCGGCGATCACGTCCAGTTCGAAACCCGTGCCCGCCTTCGGCGTGGCCGTGTTCAGGCGCGCGGCGAAGATCAGGCCGGCCAGCGCGGCCAGCATGCCCATGTTGACGAAGGTGTAGAAGCTGACCCGTTCCGTCTTGATGCCCGACAGGCGCGCGGCCTTTTCGTTGCCGCCCACGGCGTACACGCGGCGGCCCAGCACGGTGCGGTTGGTGATGAAGGTGTAGGCGACGATGAGCAGCGACATCACGGCCAGCACATTGGGAAAACCGCGGTACGACGCCAGCAGGTAGCTGAAATACACCATCACGGCCGCGAAGATGGCGTTTTTCAGCAGGAAGAAGGCGCGCGGCTCGTTTTCCATGCCGTGTTTCAGTTGCTTGGTGCGGCTGCGCAGCGAGGTGACGATCAGCGCCGCGGCGGCGATCACGCCCAGCAGCAGCGACAGGCCGCGCAGGTTGTCGCCGCCGAACGGGTCGGGCAGGAAGCCGGAGCTGAGCATCTGGAAGCCTTCCGGGAAGGGACCGACCGACTGGCCTGCCAGCAGCGCCAGGGTCAGGCCCTTGAACACCAGCATGCCGGCCAGGGTGACGATGAAGGACGGGATTTTAAAGAAGGCGACGAAATAGCCTTGCGCGCCGCCGATGACGGCGCCGGCCAGCAGGCAGAGGATGCTGGCGGCGACAAAATGCATGTGGTAGTTGACGATCAGGACGGCGGCCAGCGCGCCGACGAAGCCGACCACCGAGCCGACGGATAAATCGATATGGCCGGCCACGATGACCATCAGCATGCCCAGCGCCATGATGACGATGTAGCTGTTTTGCAGCACCAGGTTCGTCAGGTTCAGCGGCTGCATCAGGGTGCCGTCTGTCATGTACTGGAAAAAGCCCATGATGACGATCAGCGAGAGCAGCATGCCGTAGTCGCGCATATTGTTTTTCAGGAAGCCGGCATAGCTTTTCGCTTGCGGCGCGGCCGCTGGCGCTGCTGCTGCCGGCGCGCCTGCTGTCAGTTTATTGTCCATTGTTTTCTCCGTGTGTAACGATCGCGCGCATGATGCGTTCCTGCGATGCTTCTGCCGCGCTCAGTTCTGCCGCGAAGCGGCCTTCGTTCATGACATAGATCCGGTCGCACATGCCCAGCAATTCCGGCATTTCCGAGGAAATCATGATGATGCATTTGCCTTCGGCGGCCAGCTCGCTGATGATGCTGTAGATCTCGTACTTGGCGCCCACGTCGATGCCGCGGCTCGGCTCATCGAGGATCAGCACGTCGGGGCGCGAAAACAGCCATTTCGCCAGCACCACTTTCTGCTGGTTGCCGCCGGATAGGTTGACCACCTTCTGCGCCACGCTCGAGCAACGGGTCTTGAGCTTGCGGCGGAACTCCTCGGCCACGCCGAATTCACGCTGCTCGTCGATCACCATGTGCTGCGAAATCGCGTCCAGGTTGGCCAGGCTGGTGTTCTTCTGGATGTCTTCCTCGAGGATCAGGCCCAGGCCCTTGCGGTCTTCCGTGACATACGCGAGGCCGTGCGCGATCGCCTTGCCGATGGTGCTGACGTCGATTTCCTGGCCATGCTTGAGCACCGTGCCGCTGATGCGCTGGCCGTAGGCGCGCCCGAAAATGCTCATCGCCAGTTCCGTGCGCCCGGAACCCATCAGGCCGGCGATGCCGATGATCTCGCCCTTTTTCGCGTGCATATTGATGCCCTTGATGACGGGGCGGTCGGCATGCTCGGGATGGAAGACGCGCCAGTCGCGCACCTCGAAAATGGTCTCGCCGATGGTGGGCGTGCGCGGCGGATAGCGGTCGGCCATTTCGCGTCCGACCATTTTTTCGATGATGCGGTCTTCGCTGACGGGTTCCGTGCGGCAGTCGAAGTTGTCGACCGTGTTCCCATCGCGCAGCACCGTGATGGCATCGGCGACTCTTGAAATTTCATTGAGCTTGTGCGAAATCAGGATCGAGGCGATGCCCTGGGCTTTCAGGCCCAGCAGCAGGTCGAGCAGGGCCGCGCTGTCGCTTTCGTTCAGGCTGGCCGTCGGCTCGTCGAGGATCAGCAGCTTGACGTCCTTGCACAGCGCCTTGGCGATCTCGATCAGCTGCTGCTTACCCACGCCCAGGTTAGTGATCAGGGTGTCCGGGGACTCTTTCAGGCCGACTTTGTGCAGCAGTTCGCGCGTCTTCGCTTGCGCGTATTCCCAGTCGATGACGCCCATGCGGGCCGGCTCGTTGCCGAGGAAGATATTCTCGGCGATCGACAGCTGGGGCACCAGCGCCAGTTCCTGGTGGATGATGATGATGCCGATTTCTTCGCTGTCCTTGATGCTGCGGAAGTGCCGCGTCTGGCCCTGGTAATCGATGTCGCCCGTATAGCTGCCATGGCCGTAGACGCCGCTCAGCACTTTCATCAGGGTCGATTTGCCGGCGCCGTTTTCGCCGACGATGGCGTGGATTTCGCCGCTGCGTACCCGCAGGTTGACATTGTCGAGCGCAACGACGCCCGGGAATGTTTTGCGTATCCCGCGCATTTCCAGGATAGTGTTCGTCATATAACCTCTCTGGCACGGCCGCGCTGGTCGGCGCCGGTCGTGCGGCAGTCTTGTTCTTGATCGTGCATGAAGCGAAAGGCCCGGCAGCGCCGGGCCTTCAGTACCGTCGATGCTTATTTCACTTGCGCTTCCGTGTAGTAGCCGCTGCCGGTGACGAGCACCTGCTTCCAGTTCGCCTTGTCGACGGTGACCGGTTTCAACAGGTACGATGGCACCACCTTGATACCGTTGTTATAGGTCTTGGTGTCGTTGACGGTCGGCGTCTTGCCGCTCATCATCGCGTCGACCATGTTCGCCGTCACCTTGGCCAATTCGCGCGTGTCCTTGAACACGGTCGATGCCTGTTCGCCGCGGATGATCGATTTCACCGACGGGATTTCCGCATCCTGGCCCGTCACGACGGGGAACGGTTGTTTCGGCGTGCCGTAGCCGACGCCCTTGAGCGAGGACAGGATGCCGATGCTCAAGCCGTCATACGGCGACAGCACCGCGTCGACACGCGCATTGCCGTAGTAGGCGCTGAGCAGGTTGTCCATGCGCGCCTGCGCCACGGCGCCGTCCCAGCGCAGGGTGGCGACCTTTTCCATGCCCATCTGCTTCGAGCGCACTACCAGCTTGCCGCTGTCGATGTAGGGTTTCAGCACCGACAGCGCGCCGTTGTAGAAGAAGTGCGCGTTGTTGTCATCGGCCGAGCCGCCGAACAGCTCGATGTTGAACGGGCCCTTGCCTTCCTTGAGTTTCAGCGCCGATTCGATATAGCCCGCTTGCAGCACGCCGACCTGAAAGTTGTCGAAGGTGGCGTAGTAATCGATGTTTTTCGTGCCGCGGATCAGGCGGTCATACGAAATGACCTTGATGCCCTTGTCGGCCGCTTTTTGCAGCACGTTCGACAGGGTGGTGCCGTCGATGGCGGCGATCACCAGCACCTTGGCGCCCTTGGTGATCATGTTTTCCACCTGCGCCAGCTGGTTCGGGATATCGTCGTCGGCAAACTGCAAGTCCGTCTTGTAGCCGCGCTCCTTGAATACCTTGACCATGTTGTCGCCGTCGGCGATCCAGCGCATGGACGACTTGGTCGGCATCGAGATGCCAATCGCGCCCTTGTCGGCGGCGCTTGCCACGGGCATTACCGCCATGCCGGAGATGGCCAGCGCCAGGCTCGCGGTCAGCATTTTCATTGTTGTTTTCATTTCAGGTCTCCACCGTCTTCGATAGTTGAATGTGCCAGGGCCGTCGTCCCAGTGGGCGGGCTCCGTGCGGATGGCCGATTGCAGGCCACGGCTGATACTAGTTTGTCCATCCATCCCTCACCAATCACTTTTTTCGCATTGGCGATATCCAAAACGATATCGATGGGCCAATTGATGCAATGCGCCATGCCGCCCCTGCCCGCCTGCGGGCCGGGCGGAAACGGGGGTCGGACGGCGGCTTTTTTTGGTGCGCTGCAATACCAATAATCATCATTCAATTTGGTGATTTTCGTAATTGCGGCGACACAGGGCGGCGCGCAGAATCGGTCCGAACTTGAAGACCAGCCATCCCGTCCCGACCTTTTGAAAGCTTGCCATGCAGCCGATTTCTCCCGCCTCCCTGTTGCCTGCCGACCTGGCGCAGGCCCTCCTCATCGGCCGCATCTGGCGTGACGGCCCCTGCGTCGTCGCCGTGCGTGGCGGCGAGGTGGTCGACATCACGCAGACGGTGGCGACGGTGGCCGAGCTGTTCGAGCGCAGCGATGCGCTCGATATCGCCCGCCATGCGCCCGGCGTGGCCCTCGGCCCCGTGCAGGCGCTGCTGGAGCAGGCGCTGGCCGCGCCGGCCGACGAGCCGTTGCTGCTGGCGCCGTGCGACCTGCAGGCCGTCAAGGCCTGCGGCGTGACCTTCGCCGTCAGCCTGCTCGAACGGGTGATCGAGGAACAGGCGGGCGGCGACGCGGCGCGCGCGGCGAGTCTGCGCACCGCCCTGCAAACGACCCTGGGCGGCGATTTGTCGGCCTTAAAACCCGGCTCGGAGGCGGCGCAGCGCCTGAAACAGCAGCTGCAGCAGCGCGGCGCTTGGTCGCAGTACATGGAAGTGGGCATTGGCCCCGATGCGGAAGTGTTTACCAAGGCGCAGCCGATGTCGTCGGTGGGTTGCGGCGCGCAGGTGGGCTTGCTGCCGTCGTCTGCCTGGAACAACCCGGAGCCGGAGATCGTCCTGGCCGTCAACAGCCGCGGCGAGGTGCTGGGGGCGACCTTGGGCAACGACGTCAACCTGCGCGACATCGAAGGGCGCAGCGCCCTCTTGCTGGGCAAGGCCAAGGATAACAACGGTTCCTGCGCCATCGGTCCCTTCATCCGCCTGTTCGACGAACACTTCACGCTCGACACCGTGCGCCAGGCGGAAGTGTCGCTGCTGATCGAAAGCGCGGACGACGGCTTTGTGCTCGAAGGCGTCAGCTTCATGCGCGAGATCAGCCGCGACCCGCTGGACTTGGTGCGCCAGACGGCGGGCCCGTATCACCAGTATCCGGACGGCTTCATGCTGTTCCTGGGGACCATGTTCTCGCCCGTGAAGGACCGCGGCGCGCAGGGCGGCGGCTTCACGCACCACCTGGGCGACCGGGTGACGATTGCCAGCGCCGCGCTGGGCGCGCTGGTTAACAAAGTGCAGCGCTGCGATGCGATTCCTCCCTGGACGTTCGGCGTGCGCGCGCTGTACCAGAACCTGGCGCAGCGCGGCCTGATCTGATTTCCCAATTCCTATAACGAGAGACACCATGCAACATGCAATCTATCCCAGCCTGGCAGGTCAGCGCGTCGTCATCACGGGCGGAGGCACCGGCATCGGCGTGGCCTTCGTCGAGGCGTTCGCGCGCCAGGGCGCCCACGTCACTTTCCTCGACATCGCCCGCGAGGCGTCGCTGGCGTTGCAGGAAAAGCTGGCGCACCTGCCGCAGCCGCCCGTGTTCCGCTATTGCGACCTGACGGACCTGGGCGCCCTGGCCGCCACCTTCGCCGAGATTGAACACAGCGCGGGCGCCACGAATATCCTCATCAACAACGCGGCCAATGACGACCGCCACCAGTTACAGGACGTCACGCCTGCCTACTGGGACGAGCGCATCGCCGTCAACCTGCGCCACCAGTATTTCTGCGCCCAGGCCGTGGCGCCGGCCATGCGCGCCAAGGGGGGCGGCGTGATCCTCAACCTGGGCTCGATTTCCTGGCACCTGGCGCAAGCGCGCCTGTCGATCTACATGACGGCGAAAGCCGGCATCGAGGGCCTGACGCGCGGCCTGGCGCGCGACCTGGGCGTCGACGGTATCCGCGTCAATTGCATCATTCCCGGCGCCGTGCGCACGCCGCGCCAAGAGCGGCTGTGGCATACGCCGGAGGCGGAAGCCGTGATCCTGCAGGGACAATGCCTGCAACTGCGCGTGGAGCCGGAAGACGTGGCGGCGCTGGCGCTGTTCCTCGCGTCGGACAACGCGGCCAAGTGCGCCGGCCGCGAATACTACGTCGACGCAGGCTGGTACGGCGCATGAACATTCCTGCCCAACGCCCGTCGCGGCGCTTCCGCTCGCAGGACTGGTTCGACAATCCCGAGCACATCGACATGACGGCGCTGTACCTGGAGCGCTTCATGAACTACGGCATCACGGCCGAGGAGCTGCGTTCGGGCCGTCCCATCATCGGCATTGCGCAAAGCGGCAGCGACATCAGTCCCTGCAACCGCATCCACCTGGAACTGGCGCAGCGCGTGCGCGACGGCATCCGCGACGCGGGCGGCATCCCGATGGAATTCCCGCTGCACCCGATCTTCGAGAACTGCCGCCGTCCCACGGCAGCGCTGGACCGCAACCTGGCGTATCTGGGCCTGGTAGAAATCCTGCATGGCTACCCGATCGACGCCGTGGTGCTGACCACCGGCTGCGACAAGACGACGCCGGCGCAATTAATGGCCGCCGCCACGGTGGACATTCCCGCCATCGTGCTGTCGGGCGGGCCCATGCTCGACGGCTGGATGGACGGCGAACTGGTGGGTTCCGGCGCAGCCATCTGGAAGGGCCGCCGCCAGTTGTCCGCCGGCTTGATCGACAACGACAAATTCCTGCAGATCGCCGCCGCCTCGGCGCCATCGGCCGGCCACTGCAACACCATGGGCACGGCATCGACGATGAATGCGCTGGCCGAGGCGCTGGGCATGTCCCTGACGGGCTGTTCGGCCATCCCCGCGCCGTACCGCGAGCGTGGCCAGATTGCCTATGCCACGGGGTGCCGCATCGTCGACATGGCGTTCGAGGACGTCCGTCCTTCAAGCATCCTCACGCGCGCAGCGTTTTTGGACGCCATCATCGTCAACGCGGCCATCGGCGGCTCGACCAACGCCCAGCCCCATTTGATGGCCATGGCCCGCCATGCGGGCGTGGCATTGCATTCGAGCGACTGGATGGAACACGGCTACGACGTGCCGCTGCTGTTGAACATGCAGCCGGCCGGGAAGTATTTGGGTGAGCGCTTCCACCGTGCCGGCGGCGTACCGGCCGTGATGTGGGAGCTGCTCCAGGCGGGTTTGTTGCACGCCGAGCGTCCCACCGTCACGGGGCAGACGATGGCGGCCAACTTGCAAGGCCGCGAAAGCGCGGACCGCGAGATGATCCGTCCGTTTGCCGCGCCGCTGAAGGAAAAGGCCGGTTTCATGGCATTGCAGGGCAACCTGTTCGACTTCGCCATCATGAAGACCAGCGTGATCTCGCCCGCTTTTCGCGAGCGCTACCTGTCGCGCCCCGGTAGCGAGGGCGTATTCGAGGCGCGCGCCATCGTCTTTGACGGTTCAAACGATTACCACGCACGCATCAACGACCCGGCGCTCAATATCGACGACAGCTGCATGCTGGTCATGCGCGGCGCCGGCCCTGTCGGCTGGCCCGGTTCTGCCGAAGTGGTCAACATGCAGCCGCCGGACGCCTTGCTGAAGGCGGGCATCTTGAACCTGCCGACCCTGGGTGACGGGCGCCAGTCGGGCACCTCGGACAGTCCCTCGATTTTGAACGCGTCGCCGGAAAGCGCCGTGGGAGGCGGCCTGGCGCTGCTGCGCACGGGCGACATGATCCGCGTGGACTTGAACGGGGGCAGCTGCGACATGCTGGTCGATGCGTTTGAGCTGGCGCGCCGCGCCAAAGAGCTGCCGCCGCCCGTCAACGACAGCGCCACGCCATGGCAGGAGCTCTACCGCGCCAGCGTGGGCCAGCTGGAAACGGGCGCCTGCATGGAGCTGGCGTTGAAATATCGCGCCGTGGGACAGACCCTGCCACGCCATAACCATTGATTTTTGAAGCCGCAACACCCGTAGTGAAAAAACGTTGTTAATAAAATCCACAAGGAGACACACAATGAACAAGATCATCAGTGCAGCCATCATGACCGCCATGCTGGCATTGAGCAGCAGCGCCGCCCTGGCCGATGCAAAAAACCCGAAGATCGGCTTTTCCATCGACGATCTGCGCGTGGAGCGCTGGACGCGCGACCGCGATTTCTTCATCGCCGCCGCCGAAAAGCAGGGCGCCAAGGTTTTCGTGCAGTCGGCCGATGCCAGCGAGCAGCGTCAGATTTCGCAAATCGAGAACCTGATTTCGCGCGGCGTGGACGTGCTGGTGATCGTGCCGTTCAACGCAACGGTATTGAACAACACCGTCAAGGAAGCGAAAAAGGCTGGCATCAAGGTGCTGTCGTATGACCGCCTGATCCTGAACGCCGATATCGACGCGTATATCTCGTTCGACAACGAGAAAGTGGGCGAGATGCAGGCCGAAGGCGTGACCAAGCTGCAACCGAAGGGCAATTACTACCTGTTGGGCGGCTCGCCGACCGACAACAACGCCAAGATGCTGCGCGAAGGCCAGATGAAGGTGCTCAAGCCGTTCATCGACAAGGGCGATATCAAGATCGTCGGCCAGCAGTGGGTGAAGGACTGGAGCGCCACCGAAGCGCTGTCCATCGTGGAAAACGCGCTGACGGCCAACGGCAACAAGATCGACGCCATCGTCGCCTCGAACGACGGCACGGCCGGCGGCGCCATCCAGGCTCTGGCCGCGCAAAAACTGGCCGGCAAGGTGCCTGTCTCGGGCCAGGACGCCGATCTGGCGGCGGTGAAACGCGTCATCGCCGGCACGCAATCGATGACCGTCTACAAACCCCTGAAAACCATCGCTTCGGAAGCGGCCAAACTGGCCGTGCAACTGGCGCGCAATGAAAAGCCGGCCTACAACTCCAGCTATGACAACGGCCTGAAAAAGGTCAGCACGGTGCTGCTGAAGCCTACGCCGCTGACCAAGGCGAATGTGAACATTCTCGTCGACGATGGGTTCTATACCAAGGCGCAACTCGGTAATTGATCGCCTGTGTCATGTCGGGTTACGCGCCATGCGCTAACCCGACCTACCCGTTTTTACCGGTAGGTCGGATCAGCGTAGCGTAATCCGACATTTTTTCCCGTATCAGCAACGAGAGCAAGAATGTCCGACTATCTGCTTGAAATGAAAGGCATCGTCAAACAGTTTGGCGGTGTCCGCGCGCTTGACGGCATCGACCTGCAGGTGCGGGCTGGCGAGTGCATCGGCCTGTGCGGCGAGAATGGCGCCGGCAAGTCGACCCTGATGAAGGTGCTGTCCGGCGTGTACCCGCACGGCACCTGGGAGGGCGACATCCTGTGGGATGGCCAGCCCCTGCGCGCGCAATCGATCCGCGACACGGAAGACGCGGGCATCATCATCATCCACCAGGAACTGATGCTGGTGCCGCAGCTGTCCGTGGCCGAAAATATCTTCATGGGCCGCGAGCACACCCTGCCCGGCGGGCGCATGCATTACGCGGCCATGTACAAACGCGCCGACGAGCTGCTGCGCGAACTGAAAATTCCCGAACTGAACGTGGCGCAGCCCGTGATGAATTACGGCGGCGGCCACCAGCAACTGGTGGAAATCGCCAAGGCGCTCAACAAGAATGCGCGCTTGCTGATTCTCGACGAGCCGTCATCGTCGCTGACGGCGTCGGAAATCGCCGTGCTGCTCGATATCCTGCGCGCCTTGAAGGCCAAGGGCGTCACCTGCATCTACATTTCGCACAAGCTCGATGAAGTGGCGGCCATCTGCGACACCATCGTCGTCATCCGCGACGGCAAGCACATCGCCACCACGCCGATGGCGCAGATGAACGTCGAGCGCATCATCGCGCAGATGGTGGGCCGCGAAATGAGCCAGTTGTATCCGCAGCGCGCGCAGCCGCCGGCCATTGGCGAGGTGCTGTTCGAGGCGCGCCATGTGACTTGCATCGACGCCGACAACCCGCAGCGCAAGCGCGTCGACGATGTGTCATTTACCCTGCGCAAGGGCGAAATCCTCGGCATCGCCGGTCTGGTGGGGGCGGGGCGTACGGAGCTCGTCTCGGCCCTGTTTGGCGCCTACCAGGGGCCGTGCGAGGCCGAAGTGTGGCTCGATGGCCTGAGAATCGATACCCGCTCGCCGCAAAAGGCCATCGCCATGGGCCTGGCCATGGTGCCGGAAGACCGCAAGCATCACGGCATCGTGCCCGACCTCGATGTGGGGCAGAACATCACCCTGGCCGTGCTGGAGCAATTCGCGCGCGCCACGCGCATCGACGGCGAGGCGGAATTGACGGCCGTGCGCGGCGAGATCGCCCGGCTGGAGCTGAAGGCGGCCAGCCCGTCGCTGTCCATTACGAGCCTGTCGGGCGGCAACCAGCAAAAGGCCGTGCTGGCCAAGATGCTGCTGACGCGCCCGCGCGTCCTGATTCTCGACGAGCCCACGCGCGGCGTGGACGTGGGCGCCAAATATGAAATCTATAAATTGATGCTGGCGCTGGCCGACCGGGGCGTGGCCATCATCATGGTCTCGTCGGAACTGGCCGAAGTGCTGGGCGTGTCCGACCGCGTGCTGGTGATGGGCGAAGGCCGCCTGCGCGGCGACTTTATCAACGATGGCCTGAGCCAGGAAACCGTGCTGGCGGCGGCGCTGGACCAGCGCCCGGCACCCGCCGCCAACACCGCAAACAAGGAACCCGCAGCATGAAACCGCACAGTATCAAACCGCTGTTCACCCAATACAAGATGCTGGCCCTGCTGATCGCCGTGGCGCTGATCTGGGCCTTCTTTTCGTGGAAGACGGAGGGCAGTTTCCTTACGCCGCGCAACCTGTCGAACCTGCTGCGCCAGATGTCCGTCACCGGCATCCTCGCCTGCGGCATGGTGCTGGTGATTATCGCCGGCGAGATCGACCTGTCGATCGGCTCCCTGCTGGGGCTACTCGGCGGCATCGCCGCCGTGCTGGACGTGACGCAGCACTGGCCCCTGGCCTTGAACCTGGCTGCGGTACTCGGCTGCGGCCTGGTGATCGGCCTCCTCAACGGCTACCTGACGGCGTACCGGGGCATCCCGTCCTTCATCGTCGGCCTGGGCGGCATGCTGGCGTATCGCGGCATCCTGCTGGGCATCACGGGCGGCATCACGATCGCGCCCGTCTCCGAGCCGATGGTCTACCTGGGACAGGGCTACCTGCCCGCGGTGCCCGGCATCGTGCTGGGTATCGGCCTGTTCCTGCTGGCCGCTTTCCTGACGTGGCGCGCGCGCGCCAGCCGCGCGCAGCATGGCTTGCCGCAGACGGCGCCCTGGGCCGACGGCTTGCGCCTGGCCGTCATCGGTGCCGTGCTGTACGCCTTCGTGCAAACCCTGAACGGTTATGAAGGCATTCCGCTGCCCGTGCTGTTGCTGCTGGCCTTGCTGGGGCTGTTCAGCTACATCACCAGCCAGACCGTATTCGGCCGCCGCATCTACGCTGTCGGCAGCAATATGGAAGCGACGCGCCTGTCCGGCATCAATGTGAAAGCCGTCAAGCTGTGGATCTTCGGCATCATGGGCTTGATGTGCGCGCTGGCGGGTCTGATCAACACGGGCCGCCTGGCGGCCGGTTCGCCGTCGGCCGGCACCTTCAGCGAACTCGATGCCATCGCCGCCTGCTTCATCGGCGGCACCTCGATGCGCGGCGGCTCGGGCACCGTGTACGGCGCCCTGATTGGCGCGCTGGTGATGGCCAGCCTGGATAACGGCATGTCCATGCTGGACGTGGACACCTACTGGCAGATGATCGTAAAAGGCAGTATCCTCACCCTCGCCGTGTGGGTCGATGTCAGCACGCGTGCCGGACGCCGCTAGCCGTGAAACGATCTGGCACGGGAGGAGACACCATGAAGATGCCGACCGCGCACCGGATTGCGCTGCTGTTTAACGGGAATAAAATCTATGACCGCGACATCATCGCGGGCATCGCCGCCTACCTGAACACCACGCGCGTGTCGTGGGACCTGTTCCTGGAAGAGGATTTTCGTTGCCGCCTGCCGGGCATCGAACGCTGGCAGGGCGACGGCATCATCGCCGATTTCGACGATCCCGCCGTCTGCGCGGCGCTGGCGCACAGCCGCCTGCCGGTGGTGGCCGTGGGCGGCTCGTATGCGCGCGCGGAGGATTACCCGGCCGTCATTCCGTACGTGGCGACCGATAATTTCAAGATCGTCAAGCTGGCCTATGAACATCTGGTGGAAGCGGGATTGAGCCGCTTTGCCTGTTTCAGCCTGCCCGAGGCCGATGTCAACCGCTGGGCGCAGGAGCGCGAAACGGCGTTTTGCACCTTGATGGAGCGCGACCACATGCATGCCGACGTGTACCGGGGCGTCGCCACCAGCGCGCCGTCATGGGACGAAGCGGTGGAGCAGCAGATCGCCTGGCTCAACAGCCTGGAAAAACCCGTCGGCATCATCGCCGTCAGCGACGCACGCGCGCGCCAGCTGCTGCAAGCCTGCATGCACGCGGGCATCGCCGTGCCGGAGCAGGTCGCCCTGATCGGCATCGACAACGACCCGCTGGCGCGCATGCTCACGCGCATTCCCTTGAGTTCCGTGATCCAGGGCACGGAGGAAATGGGCCGCACGGCGGCGCATCTGCTGCACCAGATGCTCAACGGCGCGCGCCTGTCCGGCACGCGCATCCTGGTGCCGCCGGCCGGCCTGAACGTGCTTGCTTCCACGCGCCACCAGCCCTTCCAGCATCCGCAGGTGATGCAGGCGCGCCACTTCATTCGCCAGTACGCCTGCCAGGGCATCAAGACGGAGCAGGTGGCCGATTACGTGGGCGTGTCGCGCTCTTCGCTCGAAGCGCACTTCCGCCACGAGCTGGGGCGCAGCGTGCACGATGAGATTCTGCATTTCAAGCTCGACGCGGCCAAGACCCTGCTGGCGCGCGGGCCGGGGCAGGTGGCCGAGGTGGCCGTGCGTTGCGGTTTTACCACGGTGCAGTACATGCATGCCGTCTTCAAGCGCGAACTCGGTTGCACGCCGCGCGAATTCCAGCAGCGCAGCCGGCCGCCGCCAGCCCCCGGGCAGGCGCCATGATGCATCTGCTGCGCAACGCGCGCGGCATGCGCGTGGCCATCGATACGCACGATGCCAGCGTGCGGGCCTGGTGGGCGCCCGACCGCTATGGCCGGCTGGCCGATGTACTGGGCGCGGCGCCCCCAGCGGCGCGATCCTCCACGGGCTGGCAGTGCGCATCGCCCGACGATGGCCACTTGCAGTTGCAGCTGGCGCAAGACGGCCTGTCGGTGCGCCTGAGCTACCGGTTTGATGACGACGGCAGCCTGCACCTCGACTGTGTCGCCACATCCGATACCGTTTCCCGTTTTGCGCTTGCCGCGCCTCGCTTCAATCTGCAGGGCCACCATGCCAGCGTGGGCGACCATGTGCTGCGCCTGGCTGCCGACCGCTATTGGCCTGGCGGTGGCACGGGCGGTTCTCCGCACGATGTGGCGGGCAGCGCCTTCGACTTCCGCCAGCCGGCGCCGCTCGCTTCGCGCCTGGCCTGGCCCGCGCTGGCCCACTTGCCGGGATTCCGGCATGACTTTTACTGGACGGGCAGCGGCCAGCTGCGCGAGGCGGCGCGGGTTGTCGACCCCGCGTCCGGCCGGGTCTTGCGTTTTTCCAGCACCCAGGACGGCTGCCATCTGTATTCCGATGCGCGCTGTTTTTCCCTGCTGGCGCAGGGTGTGGACATGCAGCCGGGACAGGCGATGCGTTTCAAGCTCGCCTACCGTTTGGGCGTGCAGGATATCGACGCGTTTGACATATCCGAACCGGTATCAATGATGTCAAATAAGTGATTGGTCAGATATGCGGGGCAGTTCTACCATGGGGTAGTTTTTCCCTCATTTATTTTTGTCCTGACCGACGCTGCGAACCTGCCCATGAACATACTCACCATCGATGCCGGCACCACCAATACGCGTACCTTGCTGTGGCGCGCGGGCGCCGTCGTCGCCCAGGCGCAGCTGGAAACGGGCGTGCGCAATACCGCCATCGATGGCCATAACGGCGCGCTGAAACAGGCGCTGCGCGACACCATCGCCTGCGTGCTGGCCAGCGCGGGCATCGCGCCGTCCGAGGTGGACCTGGCGCTGGCGTCGGGCATGATCACCTCGCCCATGGGCGTGCGGGAAGTGCCGCATTTGCCGGCGCCCGCCGGCCTGGCCCAGCTGGCGCAAGGCATGCAGGCGGTGGACTTGCCCGACGTGCTGGCGCAGCCCCTGTGGCTGATTCCCGGCGTGCGCAACCAGCATGGCGCCGTCGGCCTGCATAACGTCGAGGCGATGGACATGATGCGCGGCGAAGAGACGGAAGTCGTCGCGCTGCTCGAGCGCCTGCAATTGCGGGGCGCGGCAACCCTGATCATGCCCGGCTCGCATACCAAACTGATCAGCGTGGACGAGCAGCGCCGCATCCTCGGCTGCAGCACCACCATCGCGGGCGAACTGTTGCAGGCGATCACGCAGCACACCCTGATCAAGCAATCGGTCGATGGCGGTTTTGCGCAGACCCTGGTGCCGAAAATGCTGCTGGCCGGCGCGGCGGCGGCGCAAAAAACGGGGCTGGCGCGCGCCTGCTTCAGCGTGCGCACCCTGGGCCAGTTCAGCTCCATCGAATGCAACGAGCGGGCCAATTTCCTGATGGGCGCCGTCCTCAGTGGCGACTTGCTGGCGCTGCGCAACAGCACCGCCATCCAGATGCGGCCCGATACCCCGCTCGTCATTACCGGCAAGCCCATGCTGCGCCAGGCGCTCGGGCTGCTGATCGAAGAACACGGATTTTTTTATGGCAAGCGCGTCATCGTCGACGACCAGCAGCAAGCCAATCTGGCCGGTCACGGTGCGCTGCTGATCGCCGCCGCGCGCGGCTTGATTTCCCCGCAGGAGACAGTATGAGTGACAACAAGAACAAGCGTCCCTTGCGTTCGCAAGCGTGGTTTGGCGGCGACGACAAGGACAGTTTCATTCACCGCAGCTGGATGAAGAACCAGGGCTATCCCAGCGACGCCTTCGATGGCCGTCCCGTCATCGGCATCTGCAATACCTGGTCCGAACTGACCCCCTGCAATGGACATTTCCGCGACCTGGCCGAGATGGTCAAGCGCGGCGTGCTCGAAGCGGGCGGTTTTCCCGTCGAATTCCCCGTGATGTCGCTGGGCGAGACGAACCTGCGCCCGACGGCCATGCTGTTCCGTAACCTGGCCAGCATGGATGTCGAGGAATCGATCCGCGCCAACCCGATCGACGGCGTGGTGCTGCTGACGGGCTGCGACAAGACCACTCCGGCCCTGCTGATGGGCGCGGCCAGCGTGGACTTGCCGACCATCGTGCTGTCGGGTGGTCCCATGTTGAACGGTAACTACCGCGGCAAACCGATCGGCTCCGGCACCGACGTGTGGAAGTTTTCCGAAGACGTGCGCGCCGGGCGCATGACCTCAAACGAATTCAAGCAGGCCGAATCGTGCATGTCGCGCTCCGCCGGCCACTGCATGACCATGGGCACGGCTTCCACCATGGCCAGCATGGTCGAGGCGCTGGGCGTGACCCTGCCCGGCAACGCGGCCATTCCCGCCGTCGATGCGCGCCGCAAGCTGCAGGCACAGCTGACGGGCCGGCGCATCGTCGACATGGTGCATGAAGACCTGAAACTGTCGCAGATCCTCACGCGCGAAGCGTTTGAAAACGCCATCATGGTCAACGGCGCCATCGGCGGCTCGACCAATGCCGTGATCCACCTGCTGGCCATCGCCGGGCGCATCGGCGTGGACATGCGCCTGGGCGACTGGGACCGCCTGGGGCGCGACATTCCCTGCCTGCTGAACCTGATGCCGTCGGGCCAGTACCTGATGGAAGATTTTTATTATGCGGGCGGCCTGCCGGTGATCATCCGCGACTTGCTGGGCAAATTGCATGGCGAGGCGCTCACCGTCACGGGCGCCAGCATGGCCGTCAACGTGGCCGAAGCGGAAAATTTCAATCCCGAGGTGATCACACCGCTGGCGCAGCCATTCAAGGACGAGGGCGGCATCGCCGTCCTGCATGGCAACCTGGCCCCGCGCGGCGCCGTCATCAAGCCTTCCGCCGCTTCGCCGGAACTGATGCAGCACCGTGGCCGCGCCGTCGTCTTCAACAGCATCGAGCACTATAAAAAGCGCGTCGACGATCCCGCCCTCGATATCGATGCCAGCTGCGTGATGGTGCTGCAAAATTGCGGCCCGCAGGGATATCCGGGCATGGCCGAAGTGGGCAATATGGGCTTGCCGAAAAAACTGCTGGAGCAGGGCGTGCGCGACATGGTGCGCATCTCGGACGCGCGCATGAGCGGCACGGCCTACGGTACGGTGGTGTTGCACGTGGCGCCGGAAGCGGCCGTGGGCGGGCCGCTGGCCCTGGTGCGCGATGGCGACATGATTGAACTCGACGTGGCGGGACGGCGCCTGCACTTGGACGTCGACGAGGCCGAGCTGGCGCGCCGGCGGGCGGAATGGAGCGCGCCGCCACCGGCCATGAAGGGCGGCTACCAGTCGATGTACATCAAGCACGTGACGCAGGCCGATGAAGGCGCGGACCTCGACTTCCTCGTCGGTTGCCGAGGCTCGGCGGTTCCGCGCGAATCACATTGATAGCGCACGATCAAACCTGCTGCGCGTCGTCATTTGCGGCCTCGATGCTCACTGTGCTCAAGCACAGTTGCGCGTCTCGGGCACAACTGACTTCCGCTCGCGACGGTTTTATCATGCGTTATACATTAGTTAAAGGAAAAATGATGGGGACACAGGCCCAATTACTGGTCGATGCGCAGAATTTTCTCGGCGAGGGCGTGCGCTGGTGCGAACGCAGCGGCCGCGTTTTCTGGACGAATATCGAAGGCTGCCAGCTGCATGCGCTGGTGCTGGCCACAGGCGAGCGCCAGACGTGGGCCATGCCGGAGCGCCTGGCGTGCTTCGCGCTGACGGACAGCGACGATGTGCTGCTGCTGGGACTGGCTTCGCGCCTGGCCTGGTTTGACGCGCGCAGCGGGGCCGTCACGCCCTTGCACACGGTGGAGGGGGACTTGCCCATGACGCGCCTGAACGATGGCCGCTGCGACCGCCAGGGACGCTTTGTCTTCGGCACGCTCGATGAGCGCCCGTGCCGCGATGCCGTCGCCAGCTTCTACCGCCTCAACCTGGACCTGACCCTGGAGCGCCTGCCGCTGCCGCAGATCGCCATCTCGAACAGCATCTGCTTCAGCGTCGATGGCACGGCCATGTACTTCTGCGACTCGATGAAGAAGGCGATCTACCGCTGGGACGATTATCTGGGGGGCGATGCCAGCCGGGTGCGCGTGTTTGCCGTGCTCGATCCGGGCCCCGGCGCCGCCGATGGCGCCACCGTCGATGCGGATGACTACCTGTGGAGCGCGCAATGGGGCGCCGGCAGGGTCTTGCGCTTCGCGCCGGACGGCAGCGTCGAGCGCAAGATCAGCCTGCCCGTCTCGCAGCCCAGCTGCGTGAGCCTGGGCGGCCCGCGCTACGACGAATTGTTCGTCACGACGGCGCAGGAGAGCTTGAGCCCGGCCCAGCTGGCGAGCGAACCGCTGGCCGGGGGATTGTTTCATGCGCGTCAGGTGGGCGTGCGCGGTTTGCCGGAAGTGCGCTTTGGCGCCCTGCCGGCCTGACAGGAGAGAGCAAATGCAGAAGCACACGGTTTTCGAGGGCATTATCGAACGGGGTATGGTCGGCATCGTGCGCGCCTCTTCGGCGCAGGCGGCCGTGCAGATTGCCGAGGCGTGCATTGCCGGCGGCATCACGGCGCTGGAAGTGGCGTTCACCACGCCCGATACCCTGGGCGTGCTGCGCACCCTGCGCGAACGCCATGGCCATGACGTGCTGCTGGGCGCGGGCACGGTGCTCGATACGGAGACGGCACGCGCCGCCATCCTGGCCGGCGCCCAGTTCATCATCTCGCCTGGCGTGAACGTGGAGACCATCACGCTGTGTCAGCGCTACCAGGTGCTGTCTATGCCGGGGGCGATGACGCCGACGGAGATAGTCACGGCCCTGCAGGCGGGCGCCGACATCGTCAAGGTCTTCCCTGCCGAGATGTTCGGTCCCGCCTACATCAAGGCCCTGCGCGCGCCCCTGCCGCAAGCGCCGTTGATGCCGACGGGCGGCGTGACGGTGGAGAACCTGCATGCATGGTTTGCCAGCGGCGCCGTGGCCGTAGGCATCGGCAGCAGTCTGAGTGGTCCGGGCGCCACGGGAGACTACGCGGCCGTGACGGCGCGCGCGCAGGCCTTCGTGGCGAAGATGGCGGCCGTGCGGACGGCTAAGTCTTCTGGCTAGCTCCCACCGGGACGGGAATCTGCTACGCTAAGGGGGCAATGTCGCACGCCTCATAGACCAGAATATGTCCAACATCGCCCGCATCCTGCAAGACAGCCGCATCATCGCCATCGTCGGCATGTCCGATAAGCCCGAACGCGCCAGCCATGAAGTGGCAGATTACCTGCTGCGGCATGGCTATCGCGTGTTGCCCGTCAATCCGGCCCTCGCCGGACGCGATGTGCTGGGGCAGCGCGCTTACGCCACCCTGACGCAGGCCGCGGCGGCTGTCGCGCCGGCGCGCATCGACATCGTCGACTGCTTCCGCAAGTCAGAAGATATTCTGCCCATCGCCGAGGAAGCCATCGCCGTCAAGGCCGGCTGCCTGTGGCTGCAACTTGACGTCATCAACGAGCAGGCGGCGCAACTGGCGCGGGCGGCGGGCCTGGATGTGGTGATGGACCATTGCACAAAAATCGAGCACCGTAAGCTGGCGGTGGCGGCATGAAGGCGCGCACGCAGTTCCGTGCCGGGAAGGACTTCGACCTGAACGAGGATTTCGCCGGCAAGCGCCTGCTGGGCGCCGCCAGCAAGGCGGCGAACAAGAAGCTGACGGCGGCCCAGTGCAAGGCCCTGGACCGCGAGGAAACCGTGGCCCTGACGGCGCAGATCGCCGAGTGCCAGAGCATGCTGTACGCGCAGCACAAAAAGAAGGTGCTGCTGGTCTTGCAGGGCATGGATACGTCGGGCAAGGATGGCACGGTCAAGGCCATCTTCAGCAATATCAACCCGATGGGCATCCGCGCCGTGGCGTTCAAGGGACCCACCGATATCGAACTGGCGCACGATTACCTGTGGCGCGTGCACCAGCATGTGCCCGTGAAAGGCGAGATCGCCATCTTCAACCGCAGCCATTACGAGGATGTGCTGATCACGCGCGTGCAGGACATGATCGACAAGGCCGAATGCCAGCGCCGCTATGCGCAGATCCGCGATTTCGAGCGCATGCTGAGCGAAACGGGCACCGTCATCCTGAAGGTCTTCCTGCATATCTCGAAGGACGAGCAACGGGGACGGCTGCAGGAGCGGCTCGACGATCCCGACCGTCAGTGGAAGTTCGATCCCAACGATATCGCCCAGCGCAAGAAGTGGGATGGCTACCAGCGCGCCTATGAAACGGCGATCCGCGAGACGGATGCCGACCACGCGCCGTGGTACGTGGTGCCATCGAACTCCAAGACGCAGCGCAACCTGGTGGTCGCATCCCTGCTGCTGGAAACCCTGCAGGGCATGAAACTGGAATACCCGGCGCCGGACCCGAAACTGTCGTCTTTCAAGGTCGAGTAGAGCTTGGGGCAGTTCAGCGCCGCGCCTGCGAAATCTGCCGCGCTGTGGCATAGTATCCCTCGTCGATAATTCAAACCAGACCGGAGATCCATATGCTGCAGTTGAAAGATCCTACCTTGTTGCGTCACCAGGCTTACGTGAATGGAGCCTGGGTCGATGCCGATGGTGGCCAGACGATTAATGTGAGCAATCCCGCCACGGGCGAGCATATCGGCACGGTGCCCCTGATGGGCGCCGCCGAGACGCGCCGCGCCATCGAGGCGGCCAATGCCGCCTGGCCTGCCTGGCGCAAGAAGACGGCCAAGGAGCGCGCGGCCGTGCTGCGCCGCTGGCATGACCTGATCCTGGAAAACGCCGACGATCTGGCGCTGATCATGACCACCGAGCAGGGCAAGCCCTTGCCGGAAGCGAAGGGTGAAGTGCAGTTCGGCGCCTCGTTCATCGAGTGGTTTGCCGAAGAGGGCAAGCGCGTTGCGGGCGATACCCTGCAGTCGCCGTGGCCGGACCGCCGCCTGGTCATCACCAAGGAGCCGATCGGCGTATGCGCCGCCATCACGCCGTGGAACTTCCCCGCTGCCATGATCACCCGCAAAGTCGGCCCGGCCCTGGCCGCCGGCTGCCCGATGGTCCTGAAACCGGCAGAAGCCACGCCGTTTTCCGCGCTGGCGCTGGCAGTGCTGGCCGAGCGCGCTGGCGTGCCTGCGGGCGTGTTCAGCATCGTCACGGGTGCGCCGAAAGACATCGGCGGCGAAATGACGTCGAACCCGATCGTGCGCAAGCTGACGTTTACGGGTTCGACCCAGGTGGGCCGCCTGCTGGCGGAACAGTGCGCGCCAACGATCAAGAAACTGTCGCTGGAACTGGGCGGCAATGCGCCGTTCATCGTCTTCGACGACGCGGACCTGGATGCGGCCGTGGAAGGCGCCATCGCCTCGAAATACCGCAATGCGGGCCAGACCTGCGTGTGCGCCAACCGCCTGTACGTGCAGGACAGCGTGTATGACGCGTTTGCCGACAAGCTGGTGGCCGCCGTGGCCAAGCTGAAGGTGGGCAATGGCATCGAGGCGGGCGTCACGCAAGGTCCGCTGATCGACGCCAAGGCCGTCGCCAAGGTGGAAGAACACGTGGCCGACGCGCTGGGCAAGGGCGGCCGCGTGCTCGCTGGCGGCAAGCGCCACGCGCTGGGCAACGGCTTCTTCGAACCGACCATCATCGCCGACGTGACGAACGACATGCGCGTGGCCACCGAGGAAACCTTCGGCCCGCTGGCGCCCCTGTTCCGCTTCAAGACGGACGATGAAGTGATTGCCCTGGCCAACAACACGGAATTCGGCCTGGCTGCCTACTTCTATTCGCGCGACATCGGCCGCATCTGGCGCGTGGCCGAAGGCCTGGAAACGGGCATGGTCGGCGTCAACACGGGCCTGATCTCGAACGAGATCGCCCCCTTCGGCGGCGTCAAGCAATCGGGCCTGGGCCGTGAAGGGTCGACCTACGGTATCGAAGACTATCTGGTCATCAAGTACATCTGCATGGGCGGTATCTAGGATGCTTGATTAAATCTACTGCGCGGCGCGCTTTCCGGCCTACGATGCGCGCTGCCTCGGCGGCCCCGTACTCAGTACAGCTGCGCTTCTTAGCCAGCTGGGGGCGCCGAGCCTCGTTGCCGCTCGCTACGATTTTTTTTAAGCATCCGTGACGTCCGTTATCGACGGCTGTTGCGAGCCGATCCTAACCTGTCCAGCATGCCCTTGACCGCTTCCATCTGCGTGCCGCTCTTGCGGTAGAAATCCGGGTCGATCGGATTGATGCTGGTGTAGCCCCAGAAATCCCAGCAGCCTTTCGGGTTGTACGGGTAGACGGGGCTCGGTTCGGCCTGCGGATACAGCACGATGATCTTGTTGGCGTCCGCCACCTGGTTGTAGCCGGTGCTGGTATAGAAACGGTCGCCGATGGCTTGCGTCGTTTGCAAGCAGCCGTGGAAGACCACGTGCACGCGGCAGCTTTCGTTGTCGCAGGCTTTCGGGATGTAGGCGTAGCCCGTGTTGTTCATGCTCGAGTATGCGTTCTGGATGAAGCTGCGCTGGTTGAAGGCGATCAACTTGCCCGTCAGCGTGGTCGACGCGGGCTGCAGGTCCGGATACAGGTGCTGCAGGATGTCGCGCGCCTGCACGAAGTCGCAGTCATTGATGAAGGGCGACGCCGTTACATCGCAAGCCTTGTCCTGATTGTTGTCCGTGATGATGGCATGGCCTGCGCCGACATTGTCGACGAAGCGGATCTGCTCGGCCGGCGTGCCCGCCAGCGCATAGAATTTCCCCACCTGTTCCACTACCGGCCGCGTCACGGTCTGGTCTTTCGTTCCGCTGAACAGATACACGCGCTGGCGTTTCAGGTTGGCCGTGTCGTCGATGAGGCGGGCGCGCGCGAAGTCGTTCGCCGCGCGCAGCAATTCGCTGGCGACAGGCGGCGCCACCTGCGCGCTGCCCGGATTCATGCAGGTGGTCAGGGCATTCGTCAGGTAGGGGATGTAGGGGAAGCGGCCCGGCTGGCCCGAGCAGAAATACGGGCCCCCCGCGATGATGCCGGCGCCGGCCACCGTGGCCGAGTAGGCGACGGCAAACTGCGCCGCCATGAAGCCGCCCGAGGACAGGCCGGACACGGTGGTCTGGCTCAGGTCAGCCTGGTAGCCGGGCAGGGCGGGGGCGTCCCTGGTCGCGGCGGGCTTGGCCGCTTTGGCGGCCGTGGCGGCGAGCGTGTCGCCTGGCGCCAGGGTGAGCAGGCTGGCGGCCAGCAGGGCGGTGGGTAATGCGGTCAGGTGCGGGAAGGGCATGGCGACTCCACAAGGCAAGAAATGGGATAGGAAGGCCGAGCATAGGTAAAAAAACTGTGCGATGGGCAAGTACTGCACTATCGTTGATGTCGCTCAAGCAATTGCTGTTCTTGTGGCCCTCATGCGCGCGCGCGGCGTTTGACATAGAATGGTTTTTTCCGTTCAACCATGGTGCCCTTCATGTCCAAGACTCTTGCCCAGCTGTTTGCGCTCACCACCCTTGCCGCCGGCGCCAGCCTGGCCATGCCGGCCCATGCCGCCGAAACCGCTACAGCTGCCGTCGCGCCGGCCGCCTGCCCCGCGATTCTCAAGCAGACCTTCAACCGCCTGCAGGATGAAGCGCCGCAAAACCTGTGCCAGTACGCGGGCAAGGTGGTGCTGGTGGTCAATACGGCAAGTTATTGTGGTTTTACCAATCAATATGAAGGGCTCGAGGCGCTGTACGCCAAGTACGGCAGCAAGGGCCTGGTGGTGCTGGGCTTCCCGTCGAACGATTTCGGCAAGCAGGAGCCGGGCAACAGCAAGGAAATCGCCGATTTCTGCTACAACACCTATGGCGTGAAGTTTCCCATGTTCGCCAAATCGGTGGTCTCCGGCCCCGCGCCGAATCCGCTGTATGTGGACTTGATCAAGCAGACGGGCAAGACCCCGGCCTGGAACTTCCACAAATACCTGATCGACCGTCACGGTAAAGTGGTGGAAAGCTTCCCCAGCAAGGTGACGCCGGACGACAAGAAACTGGTGGGCGCGGTGGAAAAAGCGCTGGCGCTGTAAGTTGCCGACACGCAAGCAGGCTTGATCGCCTGCTTTTTTTTAATGCCGCGCTTGTCGTCTTGCCATCATTGTCCTAAGCTGGTTGTTCGCGTTTGTCACAACCAAGGAGAACATCATGGCGTATGTCGATGGATTTGTGGTGCCCGTACCGAAAGCCAAGCTCGAAGCCTACCTGGCCATGTCGCGCAGTTGCGGCGCCATCTGGCGCGAGTACGGCGCGCTGGAATTTCGCGAATGCGTGGGCGATGACGTCAAGCCAGGCAAGCTGACGTCGTTCCCGCAGGCGGTGGACTTGCAGGATGGCGAAGTGGTGGTGTTTTCCTGGATCGTGTATGCGTCGCGCGCCAAGCGCGATGAAATCAACGACAAGGTCATGAAAGACCCGCGCCTGGCCGAGATGATGGATCCGGCCAAGCTGCCGTTCGATGGCAAGCGGATGATTTATGGTGGTTACGAGATGCAGGTAGATATCAGGTAACCAGCTGCGCCGGTATCGCCCCGCGCAGCGCGTTGCACACGACAACCGCTTCGGCCTGCGCCAGCATGGCCCGCGTGATGATGGTTTCCTGCGCGTCCCAGGCGGGATCGGCCAGCATGGCGGCGCGTTGTACGCCGGGCAGCAGGCCGCAGGACAGGGGCGGCGTATGCCAGCGGCCATCGAGGCGGACGAAGACATTGCTGCGCCCGCCTTCCGTCAGTTCGCCCCGTTCGTTAAAGAACAGCATGTCGAAGCTGCCTCGCGCCTCGGCCGCGCGCCAGGCCGCGTCGTAGCGTGCGCGCACGCTGCTCTTGTGACGCAGGAACAGGTCGCCGGCAGTCGTGGCGTCAGGCGCCAGCAGGATGGTTACCATGTCCGGCAGGGCGGTGAGCGCACTGCTTTGCGTCGTGAACTGGCCATCCTGGCGCAGCGCCAGACGCAGGCGGAAGGGCGCGTCGTCGGGGCGCGCCGCGCAGGCCGCCTGCAGCGCGGCCTGCGCGGCACTCTCACTCCAGGCAAAACCGAAATAGGCGCAGGAGGCGGCCAGGCGCGCCAGGTGGCGCTCTTGCTGGCGACAGCCGCCGGTGCGGCTGGCGTGCAGGGTCTCGAACAGTTCGAAGTCATTGGCCAGCCCCGTCAGGAAGCGGGCCTTGAGCTGGCACTCCGCAAATTCCTCGTGCGGGTCGCTGTCGAGCACGATGCCGGCACCCACGCCCATCTCGCCGCGCCGGATGCTGTCAGGGCCAGCCGGCTGCAAGGCCAGGGTGCGGATCGGCACGGACATGCAAAAGTCGCCCACCGCGTGGGTAGCGCCGGCGGCGGGAGGGTCGAACCAGCCGATGGCGCCCGTATAGATGCCGCGCGGCGCCGGCTCCAGCTCGGCGATGATTTCCATGGTGCGGCGTTTCGGCGCGCCCGTGATCGAGCCGCACGGGTACAAGGCCAGGAAGACGTCGGCCAGGCTGGCGTCGTCACGCAGGCGCGCCTGCACGGTGGAGGTCATTTGCAGCACGCTGCTGTAGCGCGTCACCTCGAACAGTGCCGGCACCTTGACGGAGCCGGTGACGGCGATGCGGCCGATGTCGTTGCGCAGCAGGTCGACGATCATCAGGTTTTCCGCGCGGTTCTTCGGGTCATTGGCCAGGGCGCTGGCGCGGCGCATATTTTCTGCCGTTTGGTCGGCAGGGGCGGCAGGCGCCGTGCCTTTCATGGGGCGCGCCATCAGCTCGCCCTGTGCATGGCGCACGAACAGCTCCGGCGACAGCGACAGCAGGGCGCCGCCATCGGGCAGCATCACCAGCGCGCCGTAGGGCACGGGCTGACGCGCGCGCAGCCGCGCATACAGAGCCAGGGGCGAGCCGAAGGCGTCGAAGCGCAAGCGATACGTGTAGTTGACCTGATAGGTGTCGCCGGCCACGATGTAGTCGTGGATGCGGTCAAGCGCGCGCGTGAATTCGGCTTGGTCGACATTCGCGCGGATATCGGCCACGCCGGCCGGCGCTGCGTCGGCGTGGACACGCACGTCCAGCCATTGCGCCACCTCGTCCTGTGAAAGCTGCGTGCAATGGTCGAAGACAAGCACTTGCGCCAGCGGCGGCGCGTTGATGCCTGCCGCGCGCGGCGGCATGGCCAGCAAATGCGCCCCCAGCTCGTAGCTGCATACGCTGACGGCGTACTGGCCGCGATGTAAGGCGTCTTGCAGGCCTTCCAGCAGCTCGGGCCAGGCCTGCCCCTCGGTGCACTGCAAGACCGCCGCCAGGCCCGTGTACAGGCGCGAACCGGCGCCTGGGGTGCTGGCGTCGTCGAGCAGGGCGAAACAGTCGGTATGCATGGGGACAGCCGCGGCGGTGATTTACCCCAGCAGCATGGCGATTTGCAGCGCCGCTTCCTGGGAGGGATTGATCTTGAAGCCGCTCTTGGCGTAGCGGTGCCAGCGTCCGATGACGAAGCCGACGATCAGGGTGGCGCGCGCCGCCACTTCGCTTTCCTTGCCATGGCCTTCGGCGGCGGCCACGCGCAAGGCCTGCTTGAGCGCCAGTTCCACGCGGTCGTAGAACTGGTTCATGCGCACTTGCAGGCGTTCGTCCTCATTGACCAGCGCATCGCCGATCAATACGCGCGTCATGCCCGGATTGCTGATGGCGAAATTGAGCAGCATGCCGACGATGTCGCGCGTTTGCGTCATGCCATCGCTGTGCTTTTCCGCGATCTGGTTGATCAGGCCGAAGACGCTCGACTCGATGAATTCGATCAGCCCTTCGAACATTTGCGCCTTGCTGGCGAAATGGCGGTACAGGGCCGCTTCCGACACGGTCAGTCTGGCTGCCAGTGCGGCAGTGGTGATCTTTTCGCCTTTCGGCTGCTCCAGCATTGCGGCGAGGGCCTGAAGAATTTGTAGCCTGCGTTGGCCCGGCGGTGTGCTTGCCATATTTTCTCTTGTCGTTAAAAAAAATGCTGCCTTGATGGGGAGGTCCGTCACCGCCGCTAGCGGTGCAGCTTCCGGCGTCAACCGGAAGCCCAGGAGTTCCCTTCAACGCAGACGGTGAAGGCGGCGTGCCAAATGCCGGACAGATTTTACTTTGACATCGACGTAAGCGGGGCGATTTAACGCCTTGGGCAACTTCGCCACGCCGATCGGATCCGCCATTTTCAGGTATTGCGTGACCCATGCCGTGCGCAGGCCCAGTTTTTTCGCACCCTTCAGGTTGGCCAGGGTGTCTTCCACCAGGATGCAGCGGCCAGGGCGGATCTGGTGCTTGCGCATCAGTTTGCGCAGCATCAGGGTCGATGGCTTGGGCCGCAGCTGGCGGTGCACATGCATCGCCTCGATGGCGATATGCTGCGAAAAATGCTGGCGCAAGCCCAGGTGGCGCATCACGTCGCTCGAATAGCGCAGCGGCGCGTTGGTGAGTAAAATTTTACGGCCAGGCAGGCGTTTGAGTAAAGCCCCCAGCCCCCGCTCGGCGCGTATCATGGCGCGCAAATCGTCGAATGCATGCGTCTCGTGCAGAAAATGCGCTGCCTGTACCTGATGGTGCTTGACCATGCCCAGCAAGGTGGCGCCATAGCGGCGCCAGTAGGCCGCGCGCGCCGCATTGACGATGGCGTCGTCGGCCGGCGTCACGCCGTCGCCCAGCACGCGGGCAATATACGTGTTCATATTGGCCGTGATGGTGGGGAAGATGGCGTGCGAGGCATTGTGCAGCGTGTTGTCGAGGTCAAACAGCCAGACCGGCGACGAGCGGTTAAGATGGGACACAGGCACAGGAGTCTTTAGGCAAGATGATAAGCAAGATGAAAAATTCAACAATCAGGAAAACCATGCGACGCCAGATTATAGTGATGTTTTGCGGATTATTCTTGCTGCCGTTGCCGGCGGCCTTTGCCGAAGCACCGCCTGCGGCGCAAAACCGGGGCGCCCTGTTCAAGGTGCAGGACGCCAGCCATACCCTGTATCTGTTCGGCACCATCCACGTCGGCGCGCCCGATTTTTATCCGCTCGAGCCGACGGTGACGCAGGCGCTGCACCAGGCTGGCGCGCTGGCGCTGGAGATCGATCCCGGCGCCGACCCGCGCGCCGCCCTGGGCGCCGTGCTGAAGTACGGCATGGAGGCGCCGGGCAGCCAAGTGCCGCTTGATTGCCGTCAGACTCTGGCCCCGCGCCTGGCCCCGCTGTTGCAAAAATACGGCATTCCAGCCGAGTCGGTGGCGCCGATGAAGCCGTGGATGCTGGCCAGCATGCTGGCCATCGGCGAGTTCTCCACCCTGGGCTACCGCTCCGACCTGGCCGTCGACAATTATCTGTCGCAACAGGCCAAGGCGCGCAAGATTCCCGTGGTGGAACTCGAGTCGATGGAAGGCCAGATGGCGCTGTTCGGCGCCATGTCGCCGGCCGACCAGTGCCGTTTCCTGGAAGACGGCGTGGCGTCGATCGAGGACCAGGAACAAAGCCAGGAAGCGCGCGAGATCGCCAACGCCTGGCGCACGGCCGATGCCGCCGCCTTCGACAGGCTGGCCGCCAAGGCAGCGACAGACCCGTCGTTCGCCGCCCAGTTCGTGCAAAAGGTGTTGCTGGATGGCCGCAACCCCGCCCTGGCCGACGGCATCGCCAGGTTGCTGGCGCGCGAAAAGTCCAGCCTGGCCGCCATCGGCGTGCTGCACCTGGTGGGAACGAAAAGCGTTCCGGATTTATTGCGTCAGAAGGGCTTGAAGGTCGAGCGGATTTATTAGTTTTAACGACAGCAGGAAGAATAGATGACGCTAGCTCCGCCGCGCAAAACACGCGGCAGAGCAGATGGAAAAGTGTTCAGGGCAAGGCGTACTGACGAAGACAGTACGCATGTACGGCGAGGCAGTACAACGCCGCCATAGACATTTTCTCAGCTGCGGGGAAAGGATACTGGTGCCCTTGACGTGGATCGAACACGTGGCCTCTCCCTTACCAAGGGAGTGCTCTACCACTGAGCTACAAGGGCAAATTAAAAGCGGCGCCAGGTGATCTGCGCCGCCAAACTACTCGCTGTGATCCGTTGCGATTTTTTTAGTGCGAACGGATCATAGTACCAAAAGCTTGCTCGGTCAACACTTCCAGCAATAATGAGTGTTCGATGCGGCCGTCGATGATGTGCACCGTGTTCACGCCGGACTTGGCGGCGTCGAGCGCGGACGAGATCTTCGGCAGCATGCCGCCCGAGATCGTGCCGTCGGCGAACATCTCGTCGATTTCACGTGCCGACAGGTCGGTCACCAGGTTGCCCTGTTTGTCCTGGACGCCGGCGATGTTGGTCATCATGATCAGCTTTTCCGCTTTCAGGATTTCCGCGATCTTGCCGGCTACCACGTCGGCGTTGATGTTGTAGGCCTGGCCATCCTGGCCGAAACCGATCGGCGAGATGATGGGAATGAAGGCGTCGTCCTGCAGCGCCTTGACGACGGCCGGGTTGATCGCGTCGATCTCGCCGACGAAGCCGATGTCGAGGAATTCGCCCGGATGTTCGCGGTCCGGCATCTGCATCTTGCGCGCGCGGATCAAGCCGCCATCCTTGCCCGTCAGGCCCACAGCCTGACCGCCGTAATGGTTGATCAGCATGACGATATCCTGCTGCACTTCGCCGCCCAGCACCCACTCCACCACTTCCATGGTTTCTTCATCGGTGATGCGCATGCCTTGCACGAAGGTGCCTTGCTTGCCGATTTTTTTCAGCGCGTTGTCGATCTGCGGTCCGCCGCCGTGCACCACGACCGGGTTCATGCCGACCAGCTTGAGCAGGATGACGTCGCGCGCGAAGCCGTGCTTCAGGCGTTCGTCCGTCATGGCATTGCCACCGTACTTGATGACGATGGTCTTGCCATGGAAATTGCGGATGTAGGGCAGGGCCTCGGCCAGAATCTGCGCCTTGATTTGTGGCGACACCGCCGTCAAGTCGTCATTCATGTCCAGGTTCAAGTTAGCTAGTTGATTCATGGCGAGTCCGGAAAATAGATTTGTGAGATTTTACAGGGAAGAAGAAAATCTTGGAGGCATTATAGGGCGATCTTGTTGTATTTTCCCTGATGATCCTATAGTCTGGCCCGATATGCCCCCCAGCCAGCCCTTTTACTGCCCGTTACATCTGCGTCGCACCCCGGCGCGGCAGGACACACACTTGCCAATTCAAACACAGCCATGAGCGTATGCAGCCTGTGCGGCGCCACCTTCCAGTGTGGTCAGCGCGATCCGGACGCCAAAGAGCCCTGCTGGTGCCTGGCTCTGCCGCCGGCCGTTCCCGTGCCCGGCAGCGCTGCCGTGGGCTGCTGGTGCCCCGCCTGCCTGCAAGAGCGCATCGCCGCCTTGACCCCTCCAGCAGCAACGCCGGCCAAATAAGCGCATCGGCGCGTTTTTTCCTTTGCAAAAGACCTTGCATTTTGTAGGGGAATACGTTCAGACTTCGATTTTTAAGAATTTCTTACAGGAAAGTTATGCGCTTCAGGGATATCCGCATCGGCGTGCGCATCAATGCCGGTTATGCCATTTTGATCGTGCTGATGCTGGTCGTCATCGTCCTGGCGGGGAGCCGCATCTATGCCATCCGCGCCGAGACCGACGATATCTTGCAGCGCGACTGGGTCGCCGCCAAGGCCACCAGCAAGATCCATGGACTGGCGCGCGAGGCGGCCACGCGCATCGGCAACCTGCCGAGCCAGCACGAGCCGGCGCTGCGCCAGGCGAACCAGGCGCGCCTGGAGGCGATCAAGCAGGGCATCGATGAGCAGGTGCGCATCCTCGACGGTCTCGACGCGCGGCCCGAGGAACGGCGCCTGCTGGAGCAGATGCACCTGGCGCGCGCCGACTACTATGTGTCGCTCAAGACGATGTTCGAATTGGTCGAGCGCGGCGAGGATGCCCGCGCCGAGCAGGCCATGCAGACGCAGACCTTGCCGGTGCTGGAAAAAGTGCTGCTGTACGTGAGCCAGCTCGATGACTTGCAGCAGCAACTGATCCGCGACAGCGCGGCCCGGATACGCAACGACATCGATACCTCGCTGCTGCTGATGGGCGGCATCGGCCTGGCAGCCTTGCTGACCGGTCTCGCCTTTGCTTGGTCGGCGCGCTCGATCACGCGTCCGCTGGGCGAGGCGGTGGCGATCGCCACGCGCGTGGCCAATGGCGACCTCAGTTCCGTCATCGAAGTGACGTCGCGCGACGAGACGGGCGAATTGCTGCAGGCGCTCAAGGACATGAGTACCAGTCTGGCTGTCGAGCAGGATCTGCGCCACGCCGTCGAAGTGGCCGAGGATGCGACCAAGATGAAGTCGGACTTCCTGGCCAACATGTCGCACGAGATCCGCACGCCGATGAACGGCATCATCGGCATGACCCACCTGGCACTGCAGACGGACCTCACGTCGACCCAGCGCAACTATCTGGAGAAGGTGGAATCGGCTTCGAAGAACCTGCTGGCCATCATCGACGACATCCTCGATTTCTCGAAGATCGAGGCGGGCAAGATGGCCTTTGAAAAAGTCGATTTCTTCCTCGAGGACGTGCTGGCGCAGATCGCCGACCTTTCCGTGATGCGCGCCCAGGACAAGGGGCTCGAACTGCTGTTCGACATCGCCCCCGATGTGCCGAACGCCTTGCAGGGCGACCCGCTGCGCCTGGGCCAGGTGCTGATCAACCTGACCAACAACGCGATCAAGTTTACGGACAAGGGCGAGATCGTCGTCAGCATCCGCCTGCAGCAGCTGGAAGAACATGCGGCTGTCTTGCGCGTCGATGTGCGCGACACGGGCATCGGCCTCACGCCGCCCCAGCGCAGCAAATTGTTCCAGGCCTTTACCCAGGCCGACACCTCGACCACGCGCCACCATGGCGGCACGGGCCTGGGACTGACCATCAGCAAGCGCCTGGTGGAAATGATGGAAGGCGAGATCGACCTGGTCAGCGAAGCGGGCGTGGGCAGCACCTTCTTCTTCACTGCCCGCTTCGGCCTGGCCGCCGTGCCGCGCGACAGCCTGTCGCAACTGCAGCATCAGCAGCAATTCCAGGGCCTGCGCGTGCTGGTGGTCGATGACAACCCCAGCGCGCGTGAAATCTTCGTCAGCATGCTGACGGCGCTGGGCTTCGAGGCGCGTGCCGTGTCTGGCGGCGTGCTGGCCATCGGCGCCGTGGCGCAGGCGCGCGCCGAGGGGCGAGGGTACGGACTGGTGCTGATGGACTGGAAAATGCCGGGCATGAACGGCCTCGATACCCTGGCCGGCATCCGCGCCGATGCCGCCGGCATCGATGCGACGCCGGCCTGCATCATGGTCACGGCCTTCCATCGCGAAGCGCTGCTGGAGGCGGCGCGCCAGCGGGACTTGCCGTTCGACGGCGTATTGAACAAGCCGGTCAGCGCCTCGACCCTGCTCGACCAGATATCGTTCGTGTTTGGCGGCGTGACGGGGCAGAGCCGCAAGACGCAGCGCCAGAGCAGCTACCGCGACGACGAACGTGCCTTGCGCGGCGCCTGGCTGCTGCTGGTGGAGGATAATGAAGTCAACCAGGAAGTGGCGCAGCATATTCTCAACGACGCCGGCATCCGCGTCGACATCGCGGGCAATGGCGCCATCGCGCTGGCGAAGATCGAGGAAAACGCCTATGACGGCGTGCTGATGGATTGCCAGATGCCGGTGATGGATGGCTACCAGGCGACGCGCAAGCTGCGCCAGGACCCCCGTTATTCGAATTTGCCCGTGATCGCCATGACGGCCAATGCCATGGTGGGCGACAAGGAAAAATGCCTGGATGCCGGCATGAACGATTTCATCGCCAAGCCGATCGACGTGGCGCAGTTGTTCGGTACCCTGGCACGCTGGATCGCTCCAGCCACGCCGCAGGCAATGACGGCGGTGGTGGCGCAGCCGGAAGCGGAGTTGCCCGTGATCGCCGGTCTGAAAATGGCGGAAGCCATGCGTCGCGTGGGCGGCAATGCCGTTTTGATGCGAAAATTGCTGGACCGTTTTGTGGAAACCCAGTTCGACGCCATGCAGCGCATCGTTGCCGCCATCGAGAACAACCAGCTCGAGACGGCGATCCGCGAAGCGCATACCCTGAAGGGCCTGGCCGGCAATATCGGCGCCGGCGGCCTGGCCGACAGCGCCGCGCGGGTCGAGCACTTGCTCAGCCTGGGTTCGCACGACGGCTTGCCGCAGGCGCTGGCCGCCTGCACCCTGGCGCTCGACGAGTTGGTGCCGAAGATCGTGCTGGCCATGCAGTCGCGCGGCCATGTGGCCGAGGCGGGCGGCGCGGCGGTGGCGCCAGTGGCGGCGGTGGACCGGGCGCACCTGGAAGCGGGCTTGCGCGAATTGTCGCAGCTGCTGCTGCAGGACGATGCGCAGGCCGTCAAGCACCTGGACGGCATCGGCCCCGTGCTTGTCGCGGCCGGGCAGGCGGAACACGCGCGCCAGTTGAAGCGCATGCTGGGACAATACGATTTCGAAGGTGCGCTGGCGCAGCTGGGCGAGGTAGCCGATGCGCTGGAGCTGACACTGTGACAAGGATAACTATGCAGAGCGAAGGACGGGCATGAGAGCGCCGGCAAGCAAGCCAACCATTCTGGTGGTCGACGACACACCAGACAATATCGACCTGCTGCGCGCGGTGCTGGAAGACGATTACCGCACCAAGATCGCCGTCAATGGCGAACGCGCCCTGAAGATCGCCGCCGGCAGCGACCAGCCCGACCTGATCCTGCTCGACATCATGATGCCGGGCATGAGCGGCTACGATGTGTGCCGCGCGCTGAAGGCCGATCCCGCCACGGCCGGCATCCCCGTGATTTTTGTCACTGCCATGAGCGAAGTGGCCGACGAGCAGCTGGGTCTGGCGCTGGGCGCCGTCGACTACATCACCAAGCCGATTTCGGCGCCCATCGTGCTGGCGCGCATCAGGACGCAGCTGGCGATGAAGCAGATGCAGGATTTCTTGCGCGACCAGAACCAGTACCTGGAAACGGAGGTGGAGCGCCGCGTGCAGGAGGTGGCGGCGCTGCAGGACGTCACCATCCACGCCATGGCCTCGCTGGCCGAAACGCGCGACAGCGAGACGGGCAACCATATCCGCCGCACCTCGCACTATCTGAAAGCGCTGGCCGAGAAAGTGCGCGGCCTGCCGCGTTTCCGCGATTTTTTGACGGACAAGAATATCGAACTGCTGTTCAAGACGGCGCCGCTGCACGATATCGGCAAGGTGGGCATTCCCGACCATATCCTGCTCAAGCCGGGACGTTTCGAGCCGCACGAAATGGCCATCATGAAGACGCATACCACGCTCGGGCGCGACGCCATCCTGGCGGCCGAGCACGAGCTGGGCATCGAGGTCGATTTCCTCAAGTACGCGAAGGAGATCGCCTACAGCCACCATGAAAAATGGGATGGCAGCGGCTACCCGCAAGGCCTGGCTGGCGAAGCCATCCCGATTTCAGCGCGCCTGATGGCGCTGGCCGACGTGTATGACGCCCTGATCAGCCGGCGTATCTACAAGCAGGGCATGGACCATGCGCAGGCCGTGCAGATCATCGTCGAGGGGCGCGGTTCGCATTTCGACGCCGAGATCGTCGACGCCTTCCTGCAGATCCAGGACCAGTTCATCGCCATCTCCAACCGCTATGCCGACGGCGTGTGCGAGATAGCCGACAAGCAGCGGCAGATCGCGCCGTTCGCCGAAAACATCAGCTGACGGTCTTGAAGAAGCGCAGCATCTCTCGGCTGGCGTCCGGCCCTTTGCCGTCCGTGTAACTGCCGTTATCGCTGCCGCCGGACCAGGCATGGCCGGCGCCGTGGATGACCCAGTGTTCGCCCAGCGGCGAGCCATCGGCCTGGCTGTGCGTGGTGCGCGTGTAGCGGTGGCCATTCGGCACGCTGCCATCGACGGAAGCGGCTTTGGCCGCCTTGCCGCCCGCCTGGCTGCGCACGCCCTGGGCGATCAGTTCATCGCCATTGCGCGGGTTGACGGTGGTGTCGCGGTCGCCGTGGAAAACGATGATGGGCACGCCGCCCGCCGGCGCCTTGCGCTGGGCATTGGGCATGGCGCCGCCCTTCATGGCGGCCAGCGCCGACGGCAAGTCCTGCGCCGAAGCGAAGGGCAGACCCGAATGCACGCCGACAGCGGCAAACAGGTCGGGGTACAGGGTGCCGACGATGACGGCCATGGCGCCGCCCGCCGACAGGCCGGCGACAAACACTTCGCGCTCGTTGACCGGGTAGTCGTCGATGACTTGCCGGGCGATGCCGGCGATCAGCGACGGTTCGCCCTGGTCGCGCTGCTGGTCGATGGCGTTGAACCAGTTCCAGCAGCGCGAACTGTTGGCGCCCTGCGTCTGCGCCGGGTAGACGACAAAACACTCCTTTTCTTCTGCCAGCGCATTCATTTGCGTGCCGGCGGCAAAATCGTCGGGATTTTGAGTGCAGCCGTGCAGCATCACGATCAGCGGCATGGCCTGGCCATGATAGCTGCTGGGGATATACAGCTTGTACGAACGCGTGCCCGCATGGTTGCGGTACACGCCGTCGATGAATTGCGCGCCGGCGGGTATCTCCGCTGGTGTGGCGGCCGGCGCGTTGAAGCCGGACGGGTGGAAGTTTGGCAGCTCGAAGCTGGGCATGTCGAAGCTGTGCTGGCCTAGGCCTGCCGGCACGCCCAGGCGCGCCATGAAATCCTGCGCGAAGTCCTGCGCCGCCTGCGCGGGTGTGGGGGGCGCGGCGTCAGCTTGCGGTTGCGTTGCCGCAGATGGTTGCGCCGGTGGTGGCGCAGGTGGCTGATTGATATCGCGCATCGGCTGCTGTTGTGTGGACGCCGCCTGCGGCGCCAGGCCGGCGGCGGACAGCGCCTGCTGAATGGCTTCGGTGGCGGCGGCGGGACCGCTGCCCAACAGATTGCGGGTTGCGGCGCGCATCTGCGCCAACATGTTGAGAGGTAGTTTCATGACCATCCTTAACGGTGCCGCGCATCGGCCGGGTCATCGCCGCGAACCAATACGCTAGTGAATTCGCCCTGCGAGCGCCGTCTTGACGACGGTGCTGGCGTGCAGGGCACCTAATACGAAGATCGACTCGATGGTGGCAAGTGCCAGTTCCACGGAGACGTCGCTGGCGATGCTGGCCAGTCCCAGCACCTGTATCTGCAGGCGCTGGCCGGCTGCCTGGATCGCTTCCAGGTCGGCGCGCGAATAATGCTGCATGCCCAATACCAGGCTTTTACGGGCGACGGTTTGTTTCACCACGTCGGCGTGCGTATTGAGTTGATTGCGTATGGCCGTACGGATCAGATCCGTGCGGTTGGAATAAAATCCCTCCTGGACCAGCAAATCGATCTGCCCCAGGTCGATCAAGCCGAGGTTGATCGTGATTTTCTCGGATTCCCCAATTTTGGGCTTGCTGTCTTGCTTGGCCATATCTCTCCAAAAACTCCACGTGGCATCCAATTGCCATCTGTATGGATGGTAGTATAGTTCTGAAATATCTCAAGTCAAGCAGGATCTGGCCTGATCACGTTGTAGGACGGGCTCCCGCAGAGTGAGACGGGCCGCAAAATAAATTTTCAAATAATGTATTTTCGATTACTTTTCCGTCGGAAAATATGTTGACAGTGTCATTGCAGGGCGATGCCGCCGACTCGCCGGCGCGGTTTCGCGGCATAATGAATGCCTTCACGTTTACCGATGCCGCTCCATGATGGTCGCTACCCCACCTCCGCCAGCCGCTCCGCTCACTTTGCCGTCGCCGGTGCCGTCGCCCTGCGTCAGTCTGTGCAAGATGAACCGCAACAGCGGCTTGTGCGAAGGCTGCCTGCGCACGCTCGACGAGATCATCGCCTGGAGCAAGGCCGACGACGACTTCAAGCGCGCCGTGTGGGCCGAATTGCCTGGGCGCGAATCCCTGCTCGACTTCGAGCCCGATTACTGAGGAAGCCCATGCCGCGATCGCCAGCGCTGTTCCCCGATTCCATTCAGGTGTTCGAACGCGGCTGGCTGTCGTCGAATAACATCCTGTTCCAGGGCAGGGACGACACGGCCCTGATCGACAGCGGCTATGTCACGCATGCGCCGCAAACCCTGGCCCTGCTGCGCCACAGTCTCGATGGCCGTCCCCTGGACCGCTTGTTCAATACGCATCTGCACTCCGACCATTGCGGCGGCAACGCGCTGCTGCAAGCCGAATACGGCTGCCATACGGCCATTCCCGTATCGGAAGCGGACAAGGTGCGCGCCTGGGATATCGATGCCCTCAGCTTCCAGGCCACGGGCCAGCAATGCCCGCGCTTCGGCTTTGACGCCACCGTCTCGCCCGGCGACACGTTGACCTTGGCCGACATGGCCTGGCAGGCGCTGGGCGCACCGGGCCACGACCCGCACTCGCTGATTTTTTACTGCGGCCAGGAGGGCATCCTGATTTCCGCCGACGCTCTGTGGGAAAACGGCTTCGGCGTGATCTTTCCGGAACTCGATGGCGGCTCCGGCTTTCTGGAAGCGCGCGCCACCCTGGACCTGATCGCCAGCCTGGACGTGCGCGTGGTGATCCCCGGCCACGGGCGGCCATTCACGGATGCCGCCGGTGCCCTGCAGCGCGCGTATTCGCGCCTCGATTACCTGGCGTCCGACCCCGTGCGCAATGCGCAGAACGCCGTGAAGGTGCTGCTGAAATTCCTGCTGCTGGAACGCCAGCGCATCGCCCTCGCCGACATACCGGCCCTGTTGCGCGGCATGCCCATCTTCGAGGAAGCCAACCGGCGCTTTCTGCGCCAGGAGGCGGCCGCGCTGGCCGAGTGGGCCGTGTCCCAGCTGGTTAGGGCTGTAGCGGCGCGCGTCGAGGGTGAGTACTTGCTCAACGAGGGTTGAAGCGTCGGTGCGATAAATTCAGCACGATCGTACTTTTTCTGCACTATAATCAACGTTCAGTGTTTTTTACGTCCGATCAACTTTCCAGCGAGTCCGCCATGGCATTGCCTGTTGCGTTGCAAAACCTCTCCTTACCCGTTATCGCCTCGCCGATGTTCATCGCCAGCGGCCCGGCCCTCGTCGCGGCGCAGTGCAAGGCCGGCATCGTCGGTTCCTTCCCGGCCCTGAATGCGCGTCCCGCCGAATTGCTCGACACGTGGCTGACGGACTTGCAGGCCGAACTGGCCGCCTTCCAGGCCGCCAACCCGGACAAGAAAGTCGGGCCGATCGCTGTCAACCAGATCGTGCACCAGTCGAACGACCGCCTCGCGCACGACGTGGAAGTGTGCGTGAAACACCAGATCCCCATCATCATTTCCTCGCTGCGTGCGCCGCCCAAGGAAATGCTCGACGCCATCCACAGCTATGGCGGCATCGTGCTGCATGACGTGATTTCGATCCGTCACGCGAAAAAGGCGCTGGAGGCGGGTGTCGATGGCTTGATTCTGGTCGCCAGCGGCGCCGGCGGCCACGCGGGCACCCTGTCGCCGTTCGCGCTGGTGGGCGAAGTGCGCAAATTCTTCGACGGTCCGCTGGCGCTGTCCGGTTCCATCGCCACGGGTGACGCCGTGCTGGCCGCGCAAGCGATGGGCGCCGATTTCGCCTACATCGGCTCGCGCTGGCTGGCGACCAAGGAATCGAACGTCAGCGATGGCTACCGCGACGCCATCGTCGATTCCAGCGCGGCGGACATCGTCTACACGAACCTGTTTACTGGCGTGCACGGCAATTACCTGAAAAAATCGATCGAAGCGGCCGGACTCGATCCGGAAGCCTTGCCCGAAGCGGACAAGAGCGCGATGAATTTCGGCTCGGGCAGCGCCAAGGCCTGGCGCGACATCTGGGGCGCGGGTCAGGGCGTGGGCTTGATGGATGACGTGCCGAGCGTGGAAGAGATGGTGGCGCGCCTGAAAGCCGAATACGATGCGGCGCGCGCGCGGTTGAAGCTGTAACTCTGCTGCTGCCGGATGACGCGGCATGCCGCGTCATCCAAGCCATCCTTATTCCTGCTTCAAATCCTCAGGCTTGATGGCCCACAAGCCCGGCAGGTTGCGCCAGTAGCCATACGCATCCATGCCGAAGCCGACGACGAAGCGGTTCGGGATCACCAGGCCGACGATGTCGGCTTGCACGGGTTTTTTCTTGCCGATGGCCTTGTCGGCAAACACGGCCAGGATCACTTCCGAGGCGCCCATGTCCAGCAGGCGCTGCTTGACGTGTGCCAGGGTTTCGCCTTCGTCGAGAATATCGTCGAGCACGATGACGGTGCGGCCCGCTACATTCGAGCGGGGGATGACTTTCCACACCACTTCGCCGCCCTTGTCGTCGTCGCCGTAGCGGCTCACGTGGATGTAGTCGAATTCGAGCGGAAAGCTCAGTTGCGGCAGCAGGTTGCCCGTAAAGACGACGGCGCCGCCCATCACGCCCAGCACCAGCGGGAACTCTTTCGAATCCTCGGCGTTGAAGCGCGTGTTGAGCACATCGGCCATGCGCGTGATCGAAGCCTGCACGGCGTCTTGGTCGAACAGCAGTTCCGCGTTCTTGATCAGGTCACGGGCACGGTTGTGATGAAATTCTTGCATGGACTCTTGCATGGCGATGAATGGGGCTGATGGTCAATGCCGGTATTATCCCGCAAATCGGCCTTATTTGTAATCGCGCATGTCGTCGATGATTTTCCCATCTTGCGCCAGGCTGCCCACGGCCACGAGCACTACGTCGCCGCGCAGCTTGGTCAGTTCGCGGATCGAGCCGATGATGGCTTCCACGCCGCTGGCGTCCAGCGGATCGTCGACTTCGCAATGCAAAGTCATCTCGTCGTTGGCCATGCGTCCCGATACCACCAGCCGTGCTTTTTTGATCTGCGGGTGGCGGCGTGCAATTTCATGCACCTGCGACGGATGCACGAACATGGCGCGCACCTTGGTGGTTTGATCCGCGCGCCCCATCCAGCCCTTGATGCGCGTATTCGTGCGGCCGCACGGCGACTCCGGCGCGTTCGTCAGCACGGCGGACAAGTCTCCCGTGGCGAAGCGGATCAGCGGGTAGTCGGCATTGAAGACGGTGACGACCACTTCGCCTACTTCGCCCGGCGCGACGGGAATGCCGCTGCCCGGATGGACGATTTCCAGCAGCACGTTTTCGTCAACGACCATGCCGGGATTGAGCTTGCCATTGCTGGCCGTTTCATAGGCGATGCTGCCGATGTCGGCCGAGGCATAGGTCTGGAACACGTGCGGCACGCCGTTCTCCGCAAACCAGCTGCGCAGGGACTCGGGCAAGGCTTCCGCACCCATCACGGCCTTGGTGACGCTGCTGATGTCGGCGCCCATTTCGCGCGCTTTCTCGATGATCAGTTTCAGGAATGACGGCGTGCCGATATACGTGTCCGGCTTCAGGTCGACCATCGCCTGCACCTGCATTTCCGTCTGGCCGATGCCGGCCGGGATGACGGTGCAGCCGATGCGCGCGGCGCCGCCTTCGACCATGAAGGCGGCCGGCGTGAAGTGATACGAAAAGCAGTTCTGCAGCAGGCCGCCGGCGCGCACGCCGGCAGCGTACATGGGGCGCGCGAAGCGCCACCAGTCGGGGCCGCGGCCTTCGGGATCGAAGATGGGGCCGGGCGAGACGAACACGCGCGACAGGGCGTTTTTCGGCGTCGTGTTCAAGCCGCCGAACGGCAGTTGCGTGTGCTGCAATTGCTTGAGGTCGGACTTGCGCGTCACGGGCAGCTGCGCCAGCGCGGCGCGGCTGGTGATGTCGGCTGCGTTGACGCCATCGAGGATGCGGGCCCAGCCCGGCGCCTGTTGCGCGCGCGCGATCAGCTGCGGCAGGCCGGCCATCAATTCGCGTTCGCGCGCCTCGGGGGCGCGTGCTTCCAGACTGTCGAGCGTATCGGTCATGTTGCGGATTCTCCAATGTCACGTTGCATTTTTTTCGTCAGCCCCGCAACAATCAGGCTGTATGAGCGCTGCAGCAGGGCGGCCATTTCGTCGTCGTCGAGGGCGTCGGGGCTGGCGACCAGCACCCACTTGGCCCGCGCCAGATAGGGCGCCGGGCGAAAGCCGGGACGGTCCGTCAATTCCAGGAAGCGCTCCGCATCGACCTTGAAGCTCATGCCGCGCGTGCTGTGCGCTTCCGCGCCGCACAGGGCGAACATCTTGCCGCCAACGCAAAACGCCAGTACGTTGCTCCACTTGATGTCTTGCGTCGCGCCGGGAAAGCCGCGGCACACTTGCTTCGCCCGTTCCAGGTCCATGACGGCGACTCCCGATGTCAGGCCAGCCAGCGCTTGCGGCGGCGGTAGAACTTCATGTCGCGGAAGCTCTTGCGCCCGGCGCTGGACACGCCCAGATAAAACTCTTTGACGTCTTCGTTGCTGGCCAGTTCCTGGGCTTGTCCTTCCATCACGACCCGTCCGTTTTCCAGGATGTAGCCGAAGTCGGCATAGCGCAGCGCCACATTGGTGTTCTGCTCGGCCAGCAGGAAAGACACGTTTTCCTTGTGGTTCAGGTCCTTGACGATGCCGAAGATCTCTTCGACGATCTGCGGCGCGATGCCCATCGACGGCTCATCCAGCAAAATCATCGACGGCTTGGCCATCAGCGCGCGGCCGATGGCGCACATCTGCTGTTCGCCGCCCGAGGTGTAACCGGCCTGGCTGCTGCGCCGCGTTTTCAGGCGCGGAAAGTAGTGATACACCTTGTCCAGCGCGTCTTTCAGCTCGCCGCGCGACAGGCTGCGCGTGTAGGCGCCCGTCAGCAGGTTTTCCTCGATGGTGAGGTGGCCGAAACAGTGGCGTCCCTCCATCACTTGCGACAGGCCCCGCTTCACCAGTTCATTCGGCGTCAGCTGGTCCACGCGCTCGCCCTTGAACTGGACTTCGCCCTTGGTGACGTCGCCCCGTTCGCCGCGCAGCAGGGTCGAGATGGTTTTCAGGGTGGTCGACTTGCCGGCGCCGTTGGCGCCCAGGAGCGCCACGATCTTGCCTTGCGGCACTTGCAGCGACACGCCCTTCAGGACCAGGATCACGTGGTCGTAGATGACTTCGATATTGTTCACCGACAGGTAGGGCGGCGGCGTTTCCGCCTGGGGCGTGGATTGCGTGGCAGTGTGGGTCATGGCTGCTTCTTTAAAATGTTCAACACGGGACCGGCGTTGGCCGGTCCGGTTCCTCTCGCCTACGGCATTACTTCATGCACGCCGGCGTGATCTTTTTCTCTTCCGCGTACTTGCCAGAGGATTCCTCGACCAGCTTGCGCACCAGGGCCTTGTCGCCGACGATCCACTTCGGCGTGATGGCGGTCCACTTCTTGCCATCCCACTGCTGCACCTTCACGGCGCCCGAGCCTTCATGGTCGTCGCAGCTGGTCTTCACAGTAGGGAACATGCCCAGCGCGCCCACTGCTTTTTGGCGCGCATCGTCGACGTTCAGGTTTTCCAGGCCCCAGCGCATCTGCTCACCCGTGATTGGTTTGCCCTTGCCGAATTTTTCCTGCGCAGTGCGGATCGCTTCCACCCACAGAATGCCGGCCGTTACGCCGCGCATGTGGTAGACGGAGCCGATGCGCGACTGGTCGGACAGGTTGCCCTTGCCGGACGCGTAGAGTTTCTTGCGGATGTCGTCGAGCACGGGGTAGTTACCTGGCGTATTGAAGGTCATCGCCGTGTAGCCCTTGGCTGCGTCGCCCGATGGAATCGTGTCTTCCTCGGAGCCGGCCCACCAGACGCCCAGCATTTTGTCGCGCGGGAAGCCGTTGCGCTGCGCCGTCTTGATGGCGACGGAATTCATGACGCCCCAGCCCCACAGGATCACGTGGTCCGGCTTGGCCTGGCGGATTTGCAGCCATTGCGATTGCTGTTCGCTGCCTGGCGGCGCGACGGGAATTTTCACCAGTTCGAAGCCGTATTGTTTCGACAGCGCTTCGAGCACGGGCAGCGGCTCCTTGCCGAAGGCCGAATCGTGGTACAGGTGGACGATTTTTTTACCCTTCAGCTTGTCCATGCCGCCATCCTTGTCGCCCAGGTACTTGATCATGGCGGCAGCCTGGCTCCAGTAGCTGGAGATCAGCGGATATACGTACGGGAAGACCTTGCCGTTGGCGGCGTCCGAGCGGCCGTAGCCGATCATCGTCATGGGGATCTTGTCTTGTGCCACGCGGTCCAGGATGCCGTAGGCGACGCCCGTGGACAGGGTTTCCACCAGGGTGGCGCCGCCTTGTTTGGTTTTCAGGCGTTCATAGCATTCCACGCCGCGCGAGGGGTTGTATTCGGTTTCGCATTCTTCCCAGCTGATCTTGACGCCATTGACGCCGCCGGCCTGGTTAACCAGGTTGAAGTAGTCGATGATGCCGCCGTAGAAACCGGAGCCGCCGGCCGCGTAGGGACCCACGCGGTAGGATGGCAGAGCGATGTACTGCTCTTTGTCCTGCGCCTGCGCGCTGCCGGCCATGGTGAGTGCGGCACTGGCGATGGCGGCGGCCAGCATGAGCGATTTGATGTGTTTCATTGTGTGTCTCCTCTTGTTTTATTTGGTATTCAAGTGAACCGACATCGACTGCAAAAACTTAATGGGGGAAGGGCCAGAGTCTCAACTTTTCCTTCGCGATCTGCCACAGCCTGGCCAGGCCGTGCGGCTCGACGATCAGGAAGAAGATGATCAGCGCGCCGAACACCATCAGTTCCAGGTTCGAGGCCACGCTGGTCGGCAATGCCAGGCCATGCGCGATGGTGTTCAGGAAGACGGGCAACAGCACGATGAAGGCCGCGCCGAGGAAGGAACCGAGGATCGAACCGACGCCGCCGATGATGATCATGAACAGGATGCGGAAGGACAGGTCCAGGTTGTACGCTTCCGGTTCCACCGTGCCCAGGTAGGCGTATGCATACAGCGCGCCGGCCACGCCGCAGTAGAACGAGCTGACGGCAAACGCCAGCAGCTTGGTGCGCATCAATCTGAAACCGATCACCTCGGCCGCCATGTCCATGTCGCGCACGGCCATCCACGAGCGGCCCACGTTCGAGCGGATCATGTTCTTGGCCAGTAGCGCCATGCCGGCCACGATGGCCAGCACCAGCAGGTATTTGCTTTGCGGCGTATCGAACTGGTAGCCGAGGATGGTCATCTTCTGCACCGTGATGACGCCCGAGGAGCTGTAGTTGGTGAGATACGGGATCTTGGTCAGGCACCAGACGACAAAAAACTGCGTCGCCAGGGTGGAGGCGGCCAGGTAAAAGCCGCGGATGCGCAGTGACGGCAGACCGAAGGCGATGCCCACCATGGCCGCACACAGGCCGCCGAGGATGAACGACACCAGCAGCGGCAAGCCGGGCAGGCGGGCCATGAAGTTATACGAGGCGAACGCGCCCACGGCCATGAAGGCGGCCGTACCCAGCGACAGCTGGCCCGCGTAACCGGTCAGGATGTTCAGGCCCAGTGCCGCCAGGGCGAAGATCAGGAAGGGGATCAGGATCGCCGACAGCATGTAGGGCGAGGCGAAATACGGCAAGAGGAAGACGGCGACGAGGAGCGTGGCCGTCAGTGCCAGGCGGTCTTGCCTGATCGGGAAAATCTGGTTGTCAGCCTGGTAGCTGGTCTTGAACTGTCCTGCTTCACGGTAAATCATGGCGTGTCCTTTGTGATGGGTGCGTCGTGTGCATCATGCGGCGGCGGTGCGGCGTCAGATACGCCGGATGATCTTCTCGCCGAACAGGCCTTCCGGGCGCACCAGCAGGAACAGCAGGGCCAGCACATACGGGAACCAGCCTTCGATGCCGCCGCCCACCATGGGGCCGAGGTAGACTTCGGCCAGCTTTTCCGACGCGCCGATGATCAGGCCACCGACGATGGCGCCCGGCACCGACGTAAAGCCGCCGAGGATCAGCACGGGCAGCGCTTTCAAGGCGATGAAGGTGAGGGCGAATTGCACGCCGTTGCGCGCGCCCCACAGCAAGCCGGCCACCATGGCCACCAGGCCCGCTACACCCCACACCACGGCCCAGATGCGCTGCAGCGGGATGCCGACCGCCAGTGCCGCCTGATGGTCGTCGGCGACGGCGCGCAGGGCGCGGCCCACCTTGGTTTTCGAGAACAGCAAGGCCAGGCAAATCACCAGCAGCGCGCAGATGCCGGCCGCCATCAGGTCGAACTGCGAGATGTTGATGTCGAAGCGGTCCATCAGGAATTGCATCGGCACGTCTTCGATGGGCAGGTCCAGCTTGTGCACTTGCGAGCCCCACATCAGCTGCGCCAGGCCTTCGATGAAAAAGGTCAGGCCGATGGTGGCCATGAACAGCGTGATTTCGGGCTGGTTGACGAGCGGGCGCAAGACCACTCTTTCAATCGCCATGCCCAGTACTATCATCGTTACCATCGTCAGCGGGATCGCCAGCCACAGCGACAGGCCGAACTTGTCCATGATGCCGACGCAGGTGAGGGCGGCGAAAAACACCATTGCGCCCTGCGCAAAATTGAACACGCCCGATGCCTTGTAGATCAATACAAAACCGATCGCTACCAGCGCATACATGACGCCCGACAGCAGGCCGCCGATCAGCACTTCAAAGAAAAAATTGATATTCATTGCTATTCCTCGTCTAGTGCGCCACACCTAAGTAGGCGTTGATGACATCCTGGTTGCTGCGCACCTCGTCGGGCGTGCCGTCGCCGATCTTCTTGCCGTAATCGAGCACCACCACCCGGTCGGAGATATCCATCACCACGCCCATGTCATGCTCGATCAGCACGATGGTCGTGCCCAGCTGGTCGTTGACGTCGAGGATGAAGCGGCACATGTCCTGCTTCTCCTCCACGTTCATGCCGGCCATCGGTTCATCCAGCAGCAGGATGTCCGGTTCGGCCACCAGCGCGCGGCCCAGCTCCACCCGCTTTTGCAGGCCGTAGGGCAGGCGCCCCACGGGCGTCTTGCGGATGGCCTGGATTTCCAGGAAGTCGATGATTTCCTCGGCCTTCTTGCGGTGCTCGATTTCCTCGCGCCGCGCCGGGCCCCAGTACAGGGCTTGCAAGAGAAAATTCGACTTCATCTTCAGGTTGCGCCCCGTCATGATGTTGTCCAGCACCGTCATGCCCTTGAACAGGGCGATGTTCTGGAAGGTGCGCGCGATGCCGGACTTGGCAGCCTGGTAGCAGTCCATGCCGCGCCGGTGTTCGCCCCGGTAGATGATTTCTCCCTGCTGCGGACGGTACACGCCATTGATCACGTTGAGCATCGAGCTTTTGCCCGCGCCGTTCGGGCCGATGATGGCGCGGATTTCATGCTGTTTGACGTTAAACGAGATGTCGGTCAGGGCTTTCACGCCGCCGAACGACAGCGAGATGTTCTTCAGGTCGAGGATCACGGGACCCGTCTTGCGGGCCGTGCCGAAATGGGCGTCGGGTTCATTCATTTGCATCGTGCTGTGCTCCATCATGCGGCCAGGCCCTGGGGCCGGTACGTTTTGCTGTCCCAGATATGCAGGTTGGCGCTGGTTGAGCCAAGGCGGCCATCCTCGAATTTCACCTGGGTCTCGATGTATTGCGTTGCCTTGCCCTCATACAGGGCGGAAATGAGCACCGCGTACTTTTCGGCGATGAATTTGCGGCGTACCTTGCGCGTGCGCGTCAGCTCGTCGTCGTCCGGGTCGAGTTCCTTGTGCAGCACGAGGAAGCGGTGCACCTGCGTGCGGTCCATCAGCGGGTCGGCTGCCAGTTCCGCGTTGACTTGCTCGATGCAGTCGCGGATCAGGCCATAGGTCTCGGCGCGCGCCGCCAGGTCGGTGTAGCCCGAGTAGGCGATGCCGCGCCGTTCGGACCAGTTGCCCACCGCTTCGATGTCGATGTTGATGAAGGCGCACACCTGGTCGCGCGCATGGCCGAAGGCCACCACTTCCTTGATGAAGGGGAAGAACTTGAGCTTGTTTTCGATGTAGTTGGGCGCGAACATGGCGCCGCAATTCATCTTGCCGACGTCGGCCGCGCGGTCGATGATTTTCAGGTGGCCTTCGCCGTCGAACACGCCCGCGTCGCCCGTATGGAAATAGCCGTCGTCGTCGATCACTTCGGCGGTGGCGTCGGGCCGCTTGAAGTAGCCGCTCATGGTGGCGGGCGACTTCACCAGCACTTCGCCATTGGCCGCCAGCTTGACTTCCACGCCCGGCGCCGGCAAGCCGACGCTGTCGAACTTGATATTGCCGTCCGGCTGCAGGCACACATAGGCGCAGGTTTCGGTGGAACCGTACAATTGCTTGAGGTTGACGCCGATGGAGCGGTAGAAGCGGAACAGGTCGGGGCCGATAGCGGCACCGGCCGTGTAGGCGACGCGCACGCGCGACAGTCCCAGTACGTTTTTCAGCGGGCCGTAGACGAGCAGCTCGCCCAGCTTGTAGCTGAGGCGGTCCGCCAGCGAGACTGGCTTGCCATCCAAAATCTGCGCGCCGCAGCGCTTGGCCACGTCCATGAAATGGCTGAACATGTGGCGCTTGATGCTGCTGGCGTCTTCCATGCGTATCATCACGCTGGTGAGCATGTTCTCGAACACGCGCGGCGGCGCAAAGTAGCAGGTGGGGCCGATTTCGCGCATGTCGATCATCACCGTGTCGCCCGATTCGGGGCAGTTGACGGTGAAGCCGGCCACCATGGCTTGCGCCAGCGAGAACAGGCAGTCGCCGACCCACGCCATGGGCAGGTAGGACAGGATGTCTTCCTCGTCGGTGAGCTGGTCGAAGGCGACGCCGCCAACGCCTGCGGCCAGCAGCGCCGTGTGGCTCTGGCACACGCCCTTCGGCTTGCCCGTGGTGCCCGAGGTGTACAGGATCACGGCGGAGTCGCTGCCCTGGCCCGCTGCCACGGCGGCGTCGAAAAAGCCCGGATGTTCGCGGTCGTACGCGCGGCCCAGCGTCTGCAGTGCGGCAAACGACATCAGTTCCGGCTGGCGGTAATGGCGCATGCCCCGTTCATCGTCATAGGCGATGTGGGCGACGTGCGGATACAGGGCCTTGAGTTCGAGCAGCTTGTCGACCTGCTCCTGGTCTTCGACGATGGCGTAGCGGATCTCCGCATCCTGCAGCACATAGGCCATGTCGGCGGCCGGCGCGTCCTGGTACAGTGGCACGGGCACGCCGCCGAGGCTTTGCGCAGCCAGCATGGCCCAGTACAGGCGGGGACGGTTGTCGCCGATGATGGCCAGGTTCATACCGCGCTGGAAGCCGATGGCGGCCAGGCCGCAGGCCAGCGCGCGCACCTCGTCGTTGACCTCGCGCCAGGTCCAGGTTTGCCAGATGCCCAGGTGTTTTTCGCGAAAGGCGGGCTTGTCGGATCGTACTGTCCCGTGTTGCAATAAGCGCCGCGGAAAAGTCGGCATTGTTGCTGTGGTATTCGTTTGCACCAGTGTCTCCCTGTTGCTTGTCTCAGGCCCCACCTCGTTGGATGGCGCTCTGTGTTTTTTATGTGTAAGGCGTTTGTGCAATGATAGTAGCTTGCGTTAGTTTGCCAAGTTGTCTTTTCGGGGACATTTACCCACTTTTCGATGGTGCATCGCACAATGACCTACCCTGATATCAGTCTCAAGGATGCCGTGCGCGCGGCCAACTGGGCACAGCTGCTCGATCCCGTGCAAATGGCCCGGGTCGAGGCGGATGTGTTCGAGACTTTCGTGCCGAAAGGCGGCTTTGTCTGCCGCAAGGGCGAGCCGGTGGACAACTGGATCGGCGTCATCAGCGGCATGGTCAAGATGAATAATTTTTCCGCCTCCGGCAAGGCCATGACCTTCATCGGCGTGCCGCCCGGCAGCTGGTTCGGCGAAGGTTCATTGCTGAAGAATGAAATCCGCAAATACGACACCATGGCCCTGCGCGATACGCGCGTGGCGCGCCTGCCAGGCGCCACCTTCCACTGGCTGCTGGAAACGAGTTTGCCGTTTACGCGCTTCCTGCTGATGCAGCTCAACGAGCGCCTGGGGCAGTTCATCGGCATGGTGGAAAACGAACGCTTGCTGGACCTGAATACGCGCGTGGCGCGCTGCCTGGCGTCGATGTTCAACTCGCATTTGTACCCCGGCGTGGAGACGCTGGTGCAGCTGTCGCAGGAGGAAATCGGCCTGCTGTCGGGCTCTTCGCGCCAGCGCGCCAACCAGGCCTTGCAGGTGCTGGAAAAGAAAGGCTTGCTGCGCCTCGATTACGGCGGCATCCGCGTGCTGGACCTGGAAGGCTTGCGCCGCTACGAGGCCGATGATGCCATCTGAGACCACGCGTGCCGCAGCCCTGCGCGTACGCCTCGATGGCGGCTTTGTCGACCATGCGCGATTCACGGGGCCGCCCGTCGATTTCAACGACTGGACACCGGAAGAACTGGGCGCCATCTGGGGGGCGTTGCATCGCGCGGCGCGCTTCGGCCATGACGATACGGCGCGGCGCGAGCTGGCGACGGCGCTATTGGCACAAGCGACCAGCATGAACCTGGCGCCGGCGCTGGCAGGCGCCATGTTCCTCGATGCGCTGGACGCGGCCGGCGATTACAACCGGGAATGGGAGTATGTCATCGGCTGCCTGGCTTGCCTGCAGGGCGAGGCACCGGCAGGCACGGCGGGGCAGGCGCGGCGCATTCTCGGCAAAACCTCGGGCTGGGCCGAGTGCCCCTACCAGGCCTACCTGCTGGCGCGCCTTGCTGGCGGCGACGCCCCTGCGCAATTTGCGCAGGCAATGGAGGAGCGTCACGCCCTTTATCCGATGCCATTGACCTTGCATGAATTGGAATTGCTGCCGCAGCTGGAGCAAGCGTCCCTGCTGGCGCTGGCCGGCTCGCGCTACAGCGGCCACTGGAGCCGCGACAGTATCGGCGAGGCGGATCCCGCTGCCGTGCTGGCCGACGATGCGGCGTATGTCGAATTTGCGCGCACGATACTGGAACAGGCGGCACGCCATATCGCCGCCATTCATGACGGCGGCGTGCCGTATGCTGCCGATGCCGCCTTTGCCACGGCAGACTCTCAGGTGCTGGCGCGCGCCGCGCGGGTCGCCGCCTATCGCGATGACGCATGGTTCAGGCCCGTGATCAGCGTCTTGCTGCCCTTGGTATGCGTCGCACCCGGCACGGCCAAGAGCGCGCCGTCGCAATCGTTGGCGATGGCGCTGGGCCATGCGGTGGAAACCATCCCCACGCCGGAAAGCTTGCTGGCCCTGCGCACGGCGCTGGCGCAGGTGCGCCATGCGGGCATCCGCAAGAAGCTGGAACGCAATCTGAAACCGGCCGAACGGGCGCTGGCCGAACGGCCCGATATCGCCTGGAGGATCGGCATGCCCGGTCCCATGGGCAAACGGCGCCAGGCCATGCTGGCGCGCCGCCTGGAAGCGGGCTATGCCAGCGACGTGCGTCTGGGGCTGGATCAATGGCGCGCCTTGCGCGACGATGCCGATATCGATACGGTGGCGCGCGCGCTGGTGTGGCGCACGGGCGACGGCCAGGCTTTCATGCTCGATGGCGAGGGTGCCATCAATGCATGGGGGCAGCCGGCGGATGTGCCGCTACAGGGAGAAGGCGAGATCGGCCTGTGGCATCCCCTGCACGGCAGCGGAGAGCAGCGCGCCGCCTGGCAGGCGCTGGTTACACAGCAGCGCGTGCGCCAGCCGCTGCGCCAGGTGTATCGTGAAATATATGCACCGCCCGGCGACGGCAGCGCCCCATTTTCCGGTTACCAGCTGTCGCTGCCTGCCTTGCTGGGACTGGCCCGCCGCGAAGGCTGGCGGCTGGACGACGATGAAGGCTTGTCGCGCGGGTTCGGCACCTGGCGCGTATTGCTGCGCCTCGAGGGACGTGTCTATCCAGGCGCGGGCGGCGCCTGCACGTCTAACGGGCTGGCGCCCGCGCAGATGCTGCCGCTGGCGCCTGTGGCCTATTCGGAAGCGTGCCGCGCGGTGGATCTGCTGGTCAGCGCCAGCGCGTTGGCGCTGGTGGAAGACGAGCAAAGCGTGCAGCGCGAAGAGCGCTTGTCTTACCTGGCCAACTTGCCCCCGGGGCCGATGGCGGGCATGCGGCGCACCGTGCTGCGTCAAGTGTTTGCGCAGCAGATCGAAGCAGGGCGCATGGCGCTCGAGCCCCGTCACCTGATGGTGGGCAGGCACGCCATCCACCTGACCACGGGCAGGGTCACGCTGGACGGCGCCGAGGTGGCGACCGAGGTGCTCGCGAAGGGGAACAAGCTGGGTGCCGTGCCGTGGCTGCCTTACGACGAGGCGCTGCTGGAAAAAATCGCCGCTACCGCCGGGGTGCTGCTGGCGCTGCACTGAGTGCAGCCCGGCTGCTAATCGCGGTATCATAGGCACTTCCCAGCACCGCTCCATTTTCGCACCCATGCAGACACCTGACCAAGCCACTCCCGCCTCCCGTTTGTCGCAACTGCGCAGCGCCATGCGCGCGCAGCACATCGACGCCTGCATCGTGCCCTCGGCCGACCCGCATTTGTCCGAGTACTTGCCGGCCCGCTGGCAGGGCCGTGAGTGGCTGTCGGGCTTTACGGGGTCGGTCGGCACCCTGGTCGTGACGCAGGAGTTTGCCGGCGTATGGACCGATGGCCGCTACTGGGAACAGGCGGAAGACGAACTGGCCGGCAGCGGCATCGTCCTGAAGAAAATCCCGTCCGGCGCCAGCGTGCTGTATATCGACTGGCTGGGCGAAACCATGCGGCCGGGGCAGACGGTGGCCGTCGATGGCGCCGTACTGGGCCTGGCCAATGCGCGCCTGCTGCAGCAGGCGTTGGGCGCGCAAGTCACCCTGCGCACGGACACCGACGTGCTGCTAGCCGTGTGGCCGGATCGCCCGGCCATGCCCGCCGCCCCCGTGGTTGAACATGCGGCCGCGTATCCCTCGCTGTCGCGCGCGCAAAAACTGGCGGCCCTGCGCGCCGGCATGGCGGCCCACGGCGCCAGCCACCACGTGATTTCCACCCTCGACGACATCGCGTATCTGTTCAACCTGCGCGGCGCGGACGTCAACTACAACCCCGTCTTCCTCGCGCATGCGCTGGTGGGACCCGAGCGCGCCACCCTGTTCGTCGCCGACGGCAAGGTGCCGGCGGCCCTGCGCGCCATTCTGGAAGAGCAGGGCGTGGACGTGGCCGCCTATGACCGCACGGCTGCCGCGCTGGCCGCCTTGCCGGCCGGCGCCACCTTGCTGCTCGACCCGCGCCGCATCACGTTCGGCACGCGCCAGGCCGTGGCCGATGGCGTGCAGGTGGTCGAATCCATCAACCCGACCACCCTGGCCAAGTCGCGCAAGACGGATGGCGAAGCGGCGCACGTGCGCGCCGCCATGGAGCAGGATGGCGCCGCCCTGTGCGAGTTTTTCAGCTGGTTAGATCGCACCCTGGCCGACCCGCAACGTGCGCCGTTGACGGAAATCGGCGTCGACGAGCACCTGACGGCTGCCCGCGCCCGCCGCGCCGGGTTTGTCAGCCCCAGTTTCGGCACCATCGCCGGCTTCAATGCGCATGGCGCCATCATGCATTACCACGCCCATGCGGATTCGGCCGCCACTATCGAAGGCGACGGCTTGCTGCTGATCGACTCGGGTGGCCAGTATTGGGGCGGCACCACGGATATCACCCGCGTGGTCCCCGTCGGCGCGATCACGGCCGAGCACAGGCGCGATTTCACCCTGGTCTTGCGCAGCATGATCGCGCTGTCGCGCGCGCAATTCCCGCGCGGCGTGAAGTCGCCCATGCTCGATTCCATCGCCCGCGCGCCCCTGTGGGCCGAAGGCATCGACTTCGGCCACGGCACGGGCCACGGCGTGGGCTTCTTCCTCAACGTGCATGAAGGGCCGCAATCGATTTCGCAGTCCGCCATGCCGGAGCCGCAGACGGCCATGGAACCGGGCATGATCACCTCCGTCGAGCCGGGCATCTACCGTCCCGGCCAGTGGGGCATCCGCATCGAGAACCTGGTGCTGAACGTTCCCGCGGGGACGACGCCCTTCGGCGAATTCCTGTGCTTCGAAACCTTGACCCTGTGCCCGATCGACACGCGCTGCGTGGAACGTTCGCTGCTGCGCGATGACGAAGCGGCCTGGCTGAACGACTATCACGCCACCGTGCGTGCGCGCCTGGCACCGCACCTGGCCGCGCCGGCCGATGCGCCTGCGCTGGCGTGGCTGGAACAGCGCACGGGAGCCATCTGATGCGCTCGACCCGCGCCACGTCCGCCATCGAGCGGCTCAAGGAACGCACCGGCCACCGCCTCTACACGATGGCGCGCACGGGCGATGAACTGTTCTTCCTCACGGAAGGCCCGGGCTTGCCGCCCCTGTGCCCGCCGCTGGAACTGGACGCCTTTGTCGCCTTCGTGAATGGCCTGGGACCGCAAAAGGCGCGCCGCGTCAGCAAGCTCGATGTGGCGTTTGAAAAGCAGTTGACGAAAAAGCCCCAGGACTAAATGCCGACCATCGACTTCCTGCGCGCCTACTGGTCGCCGGCCGAGCTGGCGACGAATGGCGTGATCCTGCTGAACTTGCTTGGCGCACTGCTGCTGGGCTTGCTGGTGGGATATGAGCGCTCGTATCACGGGCGCGCGGCCGGCATGCGCACCTACAGCCTCGTCTGCATGGCCTCGGCCGCGCTGACGGTGCTGGGCGGCTATCCGGAGTTCTGGTACGGCGGCCATGGCGCCATCGTCGGCAGCGACCCCACGCGCGTCATCCAGGGCATCGTTACGGGCGTGGGTTTCCTCGGCGCCGGCGTGATCATGCGCGAGGGCTTCAATATCAGCGGCCTGACGACGGCCGCCTCGATCTGGGCTTCGTCCGTGATCGGCATCATGGTCGGCATCGGTTTTTACCTGTCGGCCATGGGCCTGGCCTTCCTGTGTGCGATGGCGATGATTTTCCTGTCAAAACTGGAGAACTGGCTGCCGTCGCGCCACGCGGTGGCCATCACCATGCGCTTCAAGCGCGATTTCATTCCGCGCGAAGATGCGCTGCGGCGCATGGCGGCCAAGCGCGGCTACGACATCGCCGGCGGCTCGCTGACCATCGGCAGCACGGACGGCATGCAGGAATGGCGTTTTGTTGCCATCGCGCATGGCAAGAACACGGGCGCCAGCCTGTCGGCCATGTCGGCCGAACTGGCCGCCTTCGAAGGCATCGCCGGCTTCCAGCTGTCGCATGCCCGCAACTGATACGGATGCCGAGAGGATGGACATGGATGCACAGGCTCAAGAGGTACTCGATTTCTGGTTCCTGCCGCCGGATAACCCCGACTACGGCCAGTCGCGCGTGGAATGGTTCCGCAAGGATGACGGCTTCGATGCGCAGATACGCGCGCGTTTCGGCGCGCTGATCGATGCCGCCATCGACGGCGGCTTGCGCGCGTGGGATACCGCGCCGCACGGCGCGCTGGCGCGCCTCATCGTGCTCGATCAATTCACGCGCAATGTCTATCGGGGTACGCCGCGCGCGTTTGCCGGCGATGCCCGGGCGCTGGCCCTGGCCGTCGCCTTGACGGACGCGGGGCAGGACCGCCAGCTGCCGCCGATGCTGCGCGCTTTTGCCTACCTGCCGTTCGAACACGCGGAAGACCTGGCCATGCAGGCACGCGCCGTCGAGCTGTTCCAGCTGCTGTCGCAGGCGCAGCCCGGCTTTGACGGCATGCTCGATTACGCCGAGCGCCACCAGGAAGTGATCGCCCGCTTTGGCCGCTTCCCGCACCGCAACGCCATCCTCGGCCGCGCCTCCACGCCGCAAGAGCTGGAATTTTTGCGCCAGCCGGGATCGAGCTTCTAGAAAACCGCCATGAACGTTACCCTCAATATCATCGGCGCCGGCCACGTGGGCCGTGTGCTGGGCCGTTTGTTCGCCCGCGTGGATGGCACGCAGGGCGGAGCAATCCTGGTGCAGGATGTGCTGACGCGCTCGATGGCGTCGGCGCAGGCGGCCGTCGATTTCATCGGTGCCGGCACACCCGTCGCCAGCTATGCGGCCTTGCGGCGCGCCGACGTCACCATGCTGGCCGTCTCCGACGACCAGATCGGCCCGGCCTGCGCGGCGCTGGTGGCCGAGGGACGCCAGGCGGGCGCCATCGTGTTCCACTGCAGCGGCGCGCTGGCCTCGAACGTGCTGCTGGCCGCCACGCAGGCCGGCGCGTTTGTCGCCAGCGCGCACCCGATCCGCAGCTTTGCCGACCCGCAGCAGGTGGCCGCCACCTTCGACGGCACGTTTTGCGGCGTCGAAGGCGATCCGCTGGCGCTGGCCTTCCTCACGCCCGCCTTGAACGCCATCGGCGCGCGTCCCGTGCCCATCGACCCGGCCGCCAAGACCCTGTATCACGCCGCCGCCGTCTTCGCCAGCAATTACCTGGTGACGGTGCTCGACGCGGCCTTGCGCGCCTACCAGGCGGCCGGCATTCCCGAGCTCGTGGCGCGCGAACTGGCCCAGCCCCTGGTGACGGAAGCGGTGGCGAACGTGTTCCGCCTGGGCGCCGCGCCCGCGCTGTCCGGCCCCATCGCGCGCGGCGACTTTGCCACCGTGCAACGCCAGCAGCTGGCCGTGCAAAGCTGGGATGCCGCCACGGGCGAGTTGTACCGGGCGCTGGTGGCGCCCACGCAGGATCTGGCCAGGCGCAAGCGCGGGGGATGACTCAGGCGGCGTGCACGCCGTTGCGGCCGTGATGCTTGGCCTGATACAAGGCGCTGTCGGCGCGCGAGAAGAAGGCCGACTCGCTTTCCTCTGGCCGGTACTCGGCCACGCCCAGGCTGATCGTCACGGGCAGTTGCGGCGCGGGCAGGCCGAAATCGTGGCGTTCGACGGCGGCGCGCAGGTTTTCCGCCACTTCCGCCGCTTGCGCCAGGCTGCAGTTGTTCAGCAGTACCAGGTATTCCTCGCCGCCCCAGCGCGTGATGACGTCGCTTTCGCGCACGGTGGCGCGCGCCACGTCGGCCACGCCACGGATCACCTTGTCGCCCCACAGGTGGCCGTGGGTATCGTTGACGCGCTTGAAGAAGTCGATGTCGAAGAGGATGGCGGACATCGGTTGTTCGTTGCGTTTGGACAAGAGCATGGCGCGCTGGAACAGCAATTCCAACGATTGGCGGTTCAATAGCCCCGTCAGCGCATCCGTCGAGGCGATGCGTTCGATGCGGCGCTGGTAGCGGTTCACCGTCAGCAGGGTCAATACCAGCACCAGCAGGGTGACGCCAAAGCTGATGGCCAGGTTGAAGATGAAGACGCGCTGCAGCGACTGGACTTCGTCGCTGACATTCTGCTCGACCACCAGGTACCAGCCCAGTTCGGGAATGAAGCGCGAGTTGACGAGGATTTGCGCGCGCCCCAGCTGGTACGACAGGTGCGTCGGTTCGCTCTGGTGGTTGATGATTTGCTCGGCAATGGCGTTTACGCCGGGCAGGCTGCGGATATTGCCATGCCCGTTGCGCATGGTCTTGCCTGCCAGCACCAGGGCGCCGGCGCCGTCGACAAAATAGATGTTGCGGTGGAAGCGCGCCTGGTAGCGGTCGATGATGTGGCTCATGGTGGCCAGGGTCAGGCCGATGCCGGTGGCGCCGATGAACTGGCCGTCGTAGTCGTAGACGCGGTGGTTGATGAAGATGGTCATGCTGTCGCGGTTGGCCATGTCCACGTCGACATTCGTTTCATAGTCGGTGGTGTCCATGGCGCGCACGCGGTAGTACCAGATGTCGCGCGTGGCTTGCGGGCTGACGGATTTCAGGGTGCCTTCCGCATAGTAATATTTGCTGCTCTTGTCCGAGACGAGAAAGCTGGTGATGGCGCCGTACTTCTTCTTGACCTCGGCCAGGTAGCGCACGATCTGTTCCGGCTTGTTTTCGCCGGCGAGTATCCAGTCGCGCACGAAGGTGTCGTGCGCCATCAGCGAGGAAATGAAGACGGGACGCAGCATGTCCTTCTGGATTTCGGAATAGATATTGTCGCCCGTCAATGGCAAGGTCTGGTCGGCGATGCCGTGCTCGATGGCTTGGCGCGAAGCCAGGTAACTGGCCAGGCTGGTGGCCATGAAGCCCGCCCCCAGGATCAGGGTCAGGAGTATGAGCAGGCGGTACTTGATCGACAGAAGACGCATGGAGACGAGGGGTGGCCGGCGGGAAGGCAATCTTGATGCAAGCCAAAAGTATGCAGCAGGCTGGGTATTGGCGCAATGATAACTGGCTTTATTGACAATTTACCTTGGCGAACGCGACAAGATAACCACGACTTACCAAATAAAAGTGCCGATTTGTCGACAAAGATGCAAATTAGCAATAAGATTTGACGAGGGGAATCATTGCGCACCGCCCCTGTCTTGCCGCCCGTTTCAGGCGCGGGACATTACGCGCAGGGAGTGTTGTATGTTATTTTTAAAGAGTACGTCCGTCAGCAAGGCCCCCGGCATCTACGAGGTCGACATCGCTGCGAAACCACCGGGCAAGACCTTCGGCATTTTTCTCGCCACCGATCCCGACCATCCACCGCATGCCTTGCTGGGACAATTGAAGGCGCTCGGCTTCGAGAACACCTATAGTTCGCCCTACCTGCACAAGGATGCGGGCAAGGTGCTGGACCTGCATTTCCAGAAGGATGGCACGGACATCTTCAAGGGCTGGAAAACCGAGGAATGCACGCACAACCTGGCGGCCATCACGGCGCTGTTCGAGGAACACGGCATTACCATCTCGCCGCGCGTCATGTCGATGGCGGAAGCCTACGCCTAAACGCCTATCAAAACCTACTGCGCGTCGGTATAGGCGGCCTGCGATGCTCACTGCCTCGGCGGCCCCGTGCATTAGCACAGCTCCGCTTCTCAGCCACCTCTCCCTTCCGCTCGCTACGGTTTTGTTTGGCGTTGTTTTAAGTAGCGTCAACCCGCCTCCACGCCGATGTGATACAGCGCCCACGGGCAGCTGGCGAACCGTTCGGCCAGGGGTAGGGCCGCCACGGCGGCGATGCGGTCCGCATCGTGGATCGCCCATAGCGGCCCCAGGCCGCCCAGCGCCATCGCCTGCCCGTCCAGGTGGGTGGCGACGATAAAACGCTGTGCGCGCGCCTGCGCCACGGTCAGTGCCGCCGCATAGCCATCCACGGCCCGCAGCAGCAGCCGCACGGCATCGTCCTCGGGCGCGCCGGCCGCCTTCAGTACCTCGACCAGCAGCGGCCCGCGCAGGGCATGCGCCTTGCCATCGTATTCCAGGGTAGGGTGGATGGTGCGCGCCGGCAAGTTCGCCAGCGCCGCGAAGTCGAAGGCCCGCGCCCGCTCAAAACTGATCTTTTGCTTGTGCATCATCTGGTCGCGCACGGCGTCGAACGGACCCCGGTTCGGCTTGTCGATGCTGCCCGTGATGGTCAGCAGGGCGGGACCGCGCAGGCCGGCGGACGCCGCCCGGGCGATGGCGGGCAAGGCCGCGGCGGCCATGCCGGCGGCGAGAAACTGGCGTTTGTGCATGCACTTCTCCTGTGGACTGAAAATAGCTAATGCTCTTAAGTCTATCTTAAGTTCGCTCAACGGTGCGCATTTTACGGTTATTGTCAGTTTGCAATGTCAGCTTACATCTTGTCACAGTTCTTACGGAATGGAGAAAGACGTAGCTTTTTTCGGCTGTTATTGTGTAGTCATCGCACTTCGCTGAACTGCGAATCCAGGCACCATTCACTAATTGAGAGAGAGAACATGATGAAGAAGAAAATCCTGTTTGCAATGATCGCATCCGTTACCGCACTGACCGGCATGAGCGCCGCCCACGCCGAAGGTGCGTATGTGGGTGCCGGCGTCACAGGCAACCGCTATAACTTCGATATTCCTGGCGCCACCAGCGCCGATAATCACAGCGGCTACAAGGCTGGCGCCAAGATCTTCGCCGGTTACGATTTCGATAAAACCTGGGCAATCGAAGGCGGCTATGCCGATTTCGGCAGCAAGGATTACAGCTATGTCACCGGCGCCGGCAACGGTTCCGTGAAAAGCGATTCGCACGGCTATTACCTGGCCGGCAAGGCCACCATGCCCGTGACCGACAAGGTCGGCGTGTTCGGCAAGCTGGGCGTGGCCAAGGTCAAGAACAGCTTGAGCGGCACCGGCTTGTCGACCGGCATCAGCGGCAACGACAAGACGGGCGTGTACGCTTCCGTCGGCGCCCAGTACGCAATCAACGAGAAAGTCTCGCTGACGGCGGAAGTGGAACACTTCGGCAAGAGCGCCGACCAGGGCCGCAAGGCAACCGGCCTCGCTTTAGGCGCACGCTACAACTTCTAAAAACCTACTGCGCGGCACGCTTTGCGGCCTCCGATGCTCACTGTGCTATAGCACAGCTCCGCTTCTCAGCCACAATTCGTTGCCGCTCGCTACGGTTTTAAAAACTGGAAGTGTGCTGAAAAAAAAGGCAGTTACCGCTAGGTAACTGCCTTTTTGCATGGGCGGACCGAAATTACGTGGTCAAGGGCTTGTAGCGGATACGTTTCGGTTTCGCGCCTTCTTCGCCCAGGCGTTTCTTCTTGTCGGCTTCGTATTCTTGATAGTTGCCGTCAAAGAAGGTGACCTGCGAGTTGCCTTCGAAAGCGAGGATGTGCGTGGCGATACGGTCGAGGAACCAGCGGTCATGGGAAATGACCATGACGCTGCCGGCAAATTCCAGCAGGGCGTCTTCCAGCGCGCGCAAGGTTTCCACGTCCAGATCGTTCGACGGTTCATCGAGCAGCAGGACGTTGCCGCCCATCAACAGGGTTTTCGCCAGGTGCAGACGGCCGCGTTCACCGCCGGACAGGTTGCCCACTTGCTTTTGCTGGTCCGAGCCCTTGAAGTTGAAGCGGCCCAGGTAGGCGCGCGACGGCATTTCGAAGCGGCCCACCGTCAGCATGTCGGCGCCGCCGGACACATCTTCAAAGACGGACTTGTTGTCGGCCAGCGAATCGCGGTTCTGGTCGACGATGGAGACGCGCGCCGTCTGGCCGATGGCCACTTCGCCGCTGTCCGGCGTTTCCTTGCCGGTGATCATCTTGAACAGGGTCGATTTACCGGCGCCGTTGGGGCCGATGATGCCGACGATGGCGCCTGGCGGCACCGTAAAGCTCAGGTTATCGATCAGCAGGCGGTCGCCGAACGCTTTCGACACGTTCTTGAACTCGATGACTTCATTGCCCAGGCGTTCTGCCACGGGAATGAAGATCTCCTGCGTTTCGTTGCGCTTCTGGTATTCGTGCTCGGACAGCTCGTTGAAGCGGGCCAGGCGGGCTTTCGACTTGGCCTGGCGCGCTTTCGGGTTCTGGCGCGACCATTCCAATTCCTTCTGCAGCGCCTTTTGGCGCGCCGATTCCGTCGCTTCTTCCTGCTTCAGGCGGGCTTGCTTCTGGTCCAGCCAGGTCGAGTAGTTACCCTTCCATGGAATGCCGTGGCCGCGGTCCAGTTCCAGGATCCACTCTGCCGCGTTGTCGAGGAAGTAGCGGTCATGGGTGATGGCCACCACGGTGCCGGGGAAGCGCAGCAGGAATTGTTCCAGCCAGTCGACCGATTCCGCATCCAGATGGTTGGTCGGCTCGTCGAGCAGCAGCATGTCGGGTTTCGACAGCAGCAGCTTGCACAGCGCCACGCGGCGCTTTTCACCGCCGGACAGCACGCCGATGGTGGCGTCCCATGGCGGCAGGCGCAGCGCGTCGGCGGCCATTTCCAGCTGCAAATTCAGATTGCCGCCGTCGGAGGTCGAAATGATCGCTTCCAGGCGTGCCTGTTCCGTGGCCAGGGCGTCGAAATCGGCGTCTTCCTCGGCATACGCGGCGTACACGGCTTCCAGCTTGGCTTGCGCTTCAAACACTTCGCCCAGGCCCGACTCGACTTCCTGGCGCACGGTTTTGGCCGGGTCCAGCTGCGGTTCCTGCGGCAGGTAGCCGATGTTCAGGCCCGGCATCGGCACGGCTTCGCCCTGGATGTCGGTGTCGATGCCTGCCATGATTTTCAGCAGGGTCGATTTGCCGGAGCCGTTCAGGCCCAGCACGCCGATCTTCGCGCCTGGGAAGAAGGACAGGGAAATATCTTTCAGAATCTGGCGCTTGGGCGGGACGATTTTGCCCACGCGATTCATGGTGTAGACGTAATTTGCCATTAGAAATCTCGGGTGATATACAAAGACGGACAGGATACGGTAAACGCCCGCTTCCGGCCAGCGCTGCGCGCTGCGGAAACGGACGCCAGGGGCAGGACTAGGCGGCGGCGCGCGCCTTGCGGGCCGTCCACAGCCCTTCGGCCGCATACAGGGCCAGCGCCGTCCAGATGACGAGGAAGCCCAGCATGCGCTCGGGCGTGAACGATTCGTGGAAGACCCACACGCCGATCAAGAGCTGGCCCGTGGGGGCGATGTATTGCAATAGCCCCAGCACGGCCAGCGGCAGGCGGCGCGCGCCGGCGGCAAACAGCAGCAGGGGAATGGCCGTGATGGGGCCGGACGCCAGCAGCAGCGCGCGCGTGGCGGTGGAATCCGTGTTGACGAAGCCGCTCTGGCCATGCCACGCCAGCCACAGCATGTAGGCCAGCGCCAGGGGGAACAGAATCAGTGTTTCGAACGACAAGCCTTCCAGCGCGCCCAGCGCGGCCGTCTTGCGCAGCAAGCCATAGCCGCCGAAGGTGGCCGCCAGCAGCAGGGCGATCCACGGCACCTGTCCCGCCTGCCAAGTGAGCCAGGCCACGCCGCAGGCGGCCAGGCCGATGGCCAGCCATTGCAGGCGGCGCAGGCGCTCGTGCAGCAGCAAAAAGCCCAGCATGACATTGATCAGGGGCGTGATGAAGTAGCCGAGGCTGGCGTCGACCACGTGGCCGTTGTTGACGGCCCAGATATAGATGAACCAGTTGGCGGACAGCAAAAATGCGCTGGCGACGAAGCTGGCCACGACCTTGGGCTGCGCTTTCAGGCTGCCCAGCCAGCTCCACTGCCGGCGCACGGTCAGCACGATTCCCAGGAACAACAGCGACCAGACCATGCGGTGCGCCAGGATTTCCTGCGGCGCGATCTCGCCGATGGCGTGGAAGTACAGGGGGAACAGGCCCCAGCACAGGAAGGCGAGGGAGGCGTAGAGCATGCCTGGATTCATGATGGGCTTCGCTGGAGAGTAGACAGTCTGTCATTATGGCTGAAAACATCGGGGGCTGCCCGGCGCCGCTGGCGAGGCGTAGAATGGCAACAAATCAATGGCCGCATGTCCGCGCAGCAAGGCGGAGCGGCACAAAACCACGACCTTGGGGCAGCTGCGGAACCATGCAAAAATACTCTTGCTATTTGCTAATACCTATCATATTGTGCGATGCAACAAAACAAAAACGGGTGCAACCTTGACGTCGGAACATAAAAAAAGCGGCCTTGCCGGCTTGACGCTGGCGGCCGTCGGCATCGTTTACGGCGATATCGGCACCAGTCCGCTGTACACCCTGAAGACCGTCTTCGACCCGGCCCACGGCCTGCTGCTCTCGCACGAGAATCTGCTGGGCATCGTCTCGCTGATTTTCTGGGGCCTGACCCTGATCGTCTCGCTCAAGTACGTGACCCTGGTGTTGCGCGCCGACAACCGCGGCGAGGGCGGCATCATGGCCCTGATGGCGCTGGTGCTGTCATCCGTCAGCCGCCTGTCGCGCTGGCATTTCCCGCTGATGGTGATCGGCGTCTTCGGCGCCACCCTGTTCTATGGCGACAGCGTGATCACGCCGGCCATTTCCGTGCTGTCGGCGATCGAAGGCCTGGAAGTGGCCACGCCCGCCTTCAGTCCGTACGTGGTGCCGCTGACGATCGCCGTGCTGGTGGGCCTGTATTCGGTGCAGTCGCACGGCACGGCCGGCATCGGCCGCTATTTTGCTCCCGTCATGGTGCTGTGGTTTGCCGCGCTGGCCGGCATGGGCGTGGTCAACATCATCAAGTCGCCGGCCATCCTGGCCGCGCTCAATCCCCTGCACGCAGCCACTTTCCTGATGAATAACGGTTTCGTCGCCTTCGTTGCCCTGGGCGCCGTGGTGCTGGCGCTGACGGGCGCCGAGGCGCTGTACGCCGACATGGGTCACTTCGGCAAGAAGCCGATCCGCCTGGCCTGGTTCCTGATCGCCTTTCCCGCGCTGGCGCTGAACTACCTGGGCCAGGGCGGCTTGCTGCTGGCGCATCCGGAAGCCGTCTCGAATCCGTTTTACCAGCAACTGGGCGCGTGGAGCGTGTATCCGCTGGTGATCCTGTCGACCATGGCCACCGTGATCGCCTCGCAGGCGACCATTTCCGGCACCTTCTCGATGACCAAGCAAGCGATCGCGCTGGGCTTCCTGCCGCGCATGCGCGTGCGCCATACGTCGGAAAGCGAAATCGGGCAGATCTACATCCCCGCTGTGAACTGGCTGCAACTGGCCGTGGTGCTGCTGGCCGTCATCGGCTTCGGTTCCTCGGAAAACCTGGCCGCCGCCTACGGCATCGCCGTGACGGCCACCATGCTGTCGACGACGATCCTGACCTTCTTCGTCATCCGCTACCGCTGGAAGATGAACCTGGCCCTGTGCTGGGCCGCCACGGGCTTTTTCCTGATCATCGACGTCAACCTGGTGTCGGCGACTGCCCTGAAACTGTTCCACGGCGGCTGGTTCCCGCTGCTGCTGGGCTCGATTTTGTTCATCGTCATGCTGACCTGGAAGCGGGGCCGCCAGCTGGTGTTCCAGAACCTGGAAAAGCATGCGATTCCGCTCGACGATTTCCTCTCGTCGCTGTTCATCGCGCCGCCGCTGCGCGTGCCCGGCACGGCCATCTTCCTGCGCGGCGAAACGGATGGCGTGCCGCATGCGCTGCTGCATAACTTGCTGCACAACAAGGTGTTGCATGAACGGGTAATCTTCCTCACCGTTTTCATGCATGAAGAGCCGTGGGTGGCGCCATCGGAGCGCGTGCGCGTGGTGGACCTGGGCCACCAGTGCTACCAGGTCAACGTGCATTACGGCTTCAAGGATGAACCCGACATTCCGGCCGCGCTGGCGCAGTGCGCCCAGCAGGGACTGGACTTCGAGATGATGGAAACGTCGTTCTTCATCGCGCGCCAGACCATCATCTCGACGCCGGGCGCCGGCATGATGCCGTGGCGCGAGCACCTGTTCGTCACCATGTCGCGCAATGCGCGCACGGCGGCCGACTACTATCAGATTCCGAGCAACCGGGTGATCGAACTGGGTACGCAGGTAGAAATATAGATATTGTGTCAACGTTGCAGCGAGGCACATTTATTGCCGTGCTTACGTCTGCTTACAAATGGGCTACGCGAGTCCTGTTAAACTCCAGCCCGTACCGGTCCGCACCGTACGGGCTTAGCCACACACCAATATTTAAAGGGAAACCATGAAATCGGTATTTCAAATGATCGCCACCCTCGCTTGCGCCGTGGCCCTGACCGCTTGCGGCGCTGCTGCCAATACCGAGAAACCGGTCGTGCTTGACCCGAATACGCAAGTGAAGGAACTCCTCTTTCCCGACCTGGTGAAAGGCACCGGCACGGCCGCCGCGGCGGGCGATACCCTGACGGTGGCCTATACGGGCTGGCTGTATGACGCGAGCAAGCCGGACGGCAAAGGCGTGCAATTCGAAACGTCGCCCCCTCTCCAGCCTTTTACGTTTGTCCTCGGTATCGGCAAAATGATCCTGGGCTGGGATCGCGGCCTGGTCGGCATGCAGGTAGGCGGCACGCGCCGCCTGCTCATTCCGTATGACCTCGGCTATGGCGTGAGCGGCACCCGCGACAGGGTCACGAATGCGGTGGTGATCCCGCCTTACGCCGGCCTGGTGTTCGACATCACGCTGCAAAAAGTGGAAAAAAAGTAAGCACGCGCAAGGTGCACGGACAAAGGGCGACTCCATGGAGTCGCCCTTGTTGTTTTTGCGGCCAATTCAAACTGGCGCCAGTTCCTGGAAGTAATACGTGGCGCCGCCCAGATTGGTCGGCGCGTCATATTGCAGCACTTGCGTGCGGCGCAGTGCCACCGGTGCGCTGAAGGCGGGGCCGTCGTAGACGAAGGTGTGGAATTCGCCGTTTTCGCCGCAGGCGTCGACGCCGGGCGGCAGGTCGGCCAGGAATGCGGCGTCGAACTCGCGCCCGCAAAATTCGCGCGGCAGGTGCTGGCCATTGATGCAGACGACGATGGCCTTGAAGCCGGCGGCGAGAAATTCATCGACCAGCGCGCGCCGTTCCCCGCCCCACAGGGGCAAATGGGCCGTCAGGCCGGCTGCGGCGCAGACTTTTTCTTCCCAGTCGCGGTGCGGCTGCAAGTCGATGTCGCCGAAGATGGCGTGTTCTATGCCTGCGTCTTTCGCCGCGCGCAGCATGGCGACGAATTGCTCCTCGTAGCTGGCCCAGCTGGCGTGATAGCGCTGCAGGCGCGCGCCCAGGCTGGCTGCCTGCGCTGCGAGCAATTCCGGCGGCACGCCGTGCGAGCGCGACTTGCGGCCGTCTTCATCCATGGCCGTGATCAGCAGCGGCACGCTCGTGCCGGCGTTGCGCGCGCGCCACAGGGCCAGGCAGGAATCCTTGCCGCCGCTCCAGGAAATCAGGGCCGTCGTCATGCCGCCGCGCCCGGCTGCACGGCGCGCAGCATGTCGACGTGCTCGATACCGTCTTCATCGTAGGGCGCGCTGACGGTGACAAAGCCGAAGGACTGGTAGAAGCGCTCCAGGTAGTGCTGCGCGCCGATGCGGATGGCGTGGCCCGGGTGCTGGCGTTCGGCGCGCGCGATGCCCTCAAGCAATAGCTGCTTGCCCGCGCCCGTGGTGCGCGCCTCGGGCGCCGTCAGCACGCGGCCCAGCGACATTTCCACATACTTGGCGCCCGGCGCCAGCACGCGCAGGTAGGCGGCCAGCCGGCGTTCGCCGTCGACCGTTTGCCAACCCAGCAAATGCATGGCTTGCTGGTCATGGCCATCGAGGTCCGGGTAAATGCACTGCTGTTCGATGACGAACACGCGCTGGCGCAAGGCCAGCACCTGGTACAAATCGTGGGGGCCGAGTTCGTCGAACGTGTTCCATTGCCAGCTGATCATGGGTCATCCTTGATTGAGAGTGGCCATGATTTTACCGGCTTCACGCCGCCGGCGCGGGATAGCGCTGCGCATACCACTGCTTCAGGTGCTCGATGCAGCGCGTCACGCGGGGCGCCACCAGCTGGCGCGATGGGTAGATGGCAAACAGCGCCAGGCTGGGACGCTCCACCTCGGGAAACAGCTCGACCAGCGCGCCGCTGGCCAGTTCCTCGCGGCAGACAAAGGTGGGCAGGATGCCGATGCCCAGGCCCCGCAGGATCAGGCTGCGCATGAACAGGGTGTTATTCGTGCGCACCCAGTTCGGCACTTCGATGTCGCTGTGCGGCCCCGCATGGCGCAGCGGCCAGCGGCTGCCGAACAGGGCGTGGCTGTAGATGAAGCAGCGCTGGCGCGTCAGGTCCGTGGGGGCCAGCAGGGGACCGTGGCGTTCCAGGTAGGCGGGCGCGCAGCAGATGTGCAGGCGGTAGTCGTGGATGTGGCGCGCCACATAGCTCGAATCGGTGAGCGCCGTGGTGACGCGGAAACCCAGGTCGTAGTTGGCCGCCGCCAGGTCCACGTATTCATCCTTCAGGTCGACGTCCAGGCGCAAGGTTGGCCACTCGGCCATGAAATCGGCCAGGCCCTCGGCCAGCTCGCCCACGCCCAGCGATAATGGCGCGTTGATGCGCAGGCGGCCCGTCACGTGGGCTGTCGAGTGGGCCACCATGTCCTCGGCCTGCGCCAGTTCGTCGAGCAGCTTGCGGCAGTGCTCGAGGTAGGCGGCGCCCGTTTCCGTCAGGGCCAGCTGGCGCGTGGTGCGCGTCATCAGGCGCCCGCCCAGTTCCTGCTCCAGCTGGCCGATGCGCCGGCTCACATACGAGGCCGACAGGTCCAGTTCATCGGCCGCGCGGCGAAAGCTGCCCAGCTCGGCCACGCGGCGGAACAGCTGCATTGCCTGTAATTTATCCATGGCGTTCCCATTCGGTCGTATTCAGCATTAGTCAGCTGCATTATTCATCATTTTTCTCCATTTTGATTCGGAATATGCTGACGGCTTCTCTACTGGAATCCTCATGATGAAAAAATTACTCTTAAGCAGTGTGCTGCTCGCCGCCTTTTCCACCGCCCAGGCGGCCGACGTTCTCGTCGTGCTGTCCGACGCGAACCACCTCGAATTGCGCGATGGCAAGGTCTTCGCGACGGGCTTTTATCTGAATGAACTGATGCAGCCCGTCAAGAAGCTGCTCGACGCGGGCCACACGGTGACGTTTGCCACGCCGCAGGGCCAGGCGCCCACGCTGGACGCCAGCTCGGATACGGCCGCCTACTTTGGCGGCGACGCGGCCGCGCACGCGGCGCACAAGGCGCTGCTGGACCAGCTGGCGCTGACGGTGCCGGGCCGCTCGCCCGTGATCAGCCTGAAACGGGTGGCGCAGATCGGCTATGGCCACTATGCGGCCGTGCTGGTGCCGGGCGGCCACGCGCCCATGCAGGATTTGTTGAAGGATGCCGGCCTGGGCGCCTTGCTGCGCCAGTTCCACGCGGACGGCAAGCCGACGGCGCTGCTGTGCCACGGCCCCATCTCCCTGCTGTCGGCCCTGCCGCAGGCGGCCCAATTTACGGCCGCGCTGGAAGCGGGCCAGACGCCGCCCGCGCCGGCCGGCTGGATCTACAGCGGCTACCGCATGACGGTGATCAGCAACCAGGAAGAACTGGCGGCGCAGGGCGCGCTCGGCGGCGGCACGATGAAGTTCTATCCGCAGTCGGGCTTGCAGGCGGCCGGCGCGCAGTATGTGCAGAACCAGGCGCCGTGGAGCAGCAACGTGGTGGTCGACCGCGAATTGATCACGGGGCAGAATCCCGCCTCGGCGCCGGCCCTGGCGGACCAGCTGCTGCAGGCGCTGCGCTGAAAAAAATCCCCGGCGGCGCCTGGGGGCGCGGCCGGGGAGGTGCAACGCGTGCAGCGCCGCGTGTGCTATTACACGATCGTCAGGGTGACGTCGATGTTGCCGCGCGTGGCGTTCGAGTACGGGCACACGATGTGGGCGGCGGCGACCAGCGCTTCGGCGGCGGCGCGTTCCATGCCTGGCAGCGAGATTTTCAGTTCCACTTCGATGCCGAAGCCCGTCTCGATGGCGCCGATGCCGACGTTGCCTTCGATGGACAGGTCCGCCGGCAGGGCGATCTTGTCGCGGCCGCCGACGAATTTCATGGCGCCGATGAAGCAGGCCGAGTAGCCGGCGGCGAACAGTTGCTCCGGATTGGTGCCGACGGCGCCATTGCCGCCCAGTTCTTTTGGCGTGGTCAGCTTGACGTCCAGCACATTGTCGGACGACACGGCACGGCCTTCGCGGCCTCCGGTGGCGGTAGCTTGGGCGCGGTACAGGACTTGTTTGATCGACATGATGGTTTTCCTTGAGTTGATTAAATAGTTGACTACTAAATAGTGTGCTACTTGTTTCGTGGGCTGCTGCCCCAGGATGCCCGTCTGAAGAAGCGGTGTGCGGCGTCCATGTACACAATATATATCGTGCGCTATTTAATTGCAAGCGATTTTATTTGCGCGTGGCGCGGATTGAAGCTTTATTTTCTTGCCTTTGTCGCCAGTATTGCCCTTCCATCGCATAATGGCCACCGCCGCTGGCGCCGATAGTTATGCTTGGCCCCACTTCACTCCCCAAGGAAAAATCATGACTAGCCTTTTCTTTATCCTGCGCATCACCGTGGCCACGATGGTCGCCTACATCATCGCCACGGCGATTCTGGTCGAGAATTTCCTGCGCCATGTCTTCGGGCAGACGGAAGGCTTTTTTGTCATCGTCGGCGCGCTGCTGGCCAGCGCCGTCGTCACGAATGCGTTTTCGCACGTGCGGCGCGTGCGCCTGATCGCCGGCGCCGTCAATGCCGGCACCCTGTCGAGCCGCCAGCGGCGCCAGATCGAGATTCCGTTCGAGGCGGGCGAGGCGTTCGACATGATCGACGCGGCCATCCGCGAACTGCCGGGCAGCGAAGTGGTCGAAAGCGCGCGCGACAGCCTGCAGGTGCAGGCCCGCGTGCGCCGCGCCGCTCCCTACACGCACACGGGCTTGCCGCGCATGCGCCTGCTGAGCTTCCTGGAGCCGCGGCCGAACCAGATTCTCGCCACCGTCACGCCGAATGGCGAAGCGGGCAGCGTCACCCTGATCTGCGAACCGGCGCGCAACGCCTGGACCGACTGGTTCCTCGTCGACCATGGCAGCAACCTGGAAAACGCGGAAGCGGTGACGCGGGCGATGACGCGCCGGGTGGCGCAGCGCCGCCGCGGCGAGCAGGCCGAGGCGCGCCAGACGGTGACGGAAAAGGAACTCACGGTGGCCAAGCTGAGCCTGCTGCATGCGCAGGTCGAGCCGCACTTCCTGTACAACACCCTGGCCAGCGCGCAGCTGCTCACGCGCAGCGACCCCGTGCGCGCCGACGAAATGCTCGGCAACCTGATCCTGTACTTGCGCCACTCGCTGCCGCGCACGGAGCAAGCCATGTCGACCCTGGGTACGGAGCTGGAACGGGCGCGCGCCTACCTCGATATCCTGAAAATCCGCATGGGCGCACGCCTGAACCTGCAGATTGAGGTGCCGCAATACCTGCGTCAGGCGGAACTGCCGCCGATGATGCTGCAAACCCTGGTGGAAAACGCCATCAAGCATGGCCTGGAGCCGAAAAGCGGCGGCGGCACCATCTGGATCATGGCGCGCAGCGGCAACGGCACGGTGATCGTCACGGTGGCCGATGACGGCAAGGGGCTCAGCGATGACGGCGCCGGCACGGGCATCGGTTTACGCAATGTGCGCGAGCGCCTGCGTCTGACCTACGGCAATGCCGCCGCGTTTGCCATTGTCGCCAATTTCCCCGATGGCGTGACGGCCACCATCACGGTGCCCGACAGCACGGCGCAAGGAGTTTCCTATGCATCAGCCTGAGATGACTTGCGTCATTGCCGAAGACGAAGCCCTGCTGCGCGACGCGCTGGTGGCCCTGCTGGCCGAAGAGTGGCCCAGTTTGCGCATCGTCGCCGCCTGCGACGACGGCGGCGCGGCGCTCGAGGCCATCGCCACCCTGCGCCCCGATATCGCCTTCCTCGACATCCGCATGCCGGGCTTGACGGGGCTGGAAGTGGCGGCCGGCGCGCTGGAAGCGAGTCCCGCCACGCAGGTGGTGTTCGTCACCGCCTACGACCAGTACGCGATCGATGCCTTCGATAACGGTGCCGTCGATTATCTATTGAAACCGATAGCCCGCGAGCGCCTGCAGGCGACCGTGCAGCGCGTGCAGGCACGGGCCGGCAAGAGCCAGGCGGGCGACGGCGCGCTGGCCGGCTTGCTGCAGCAATTGAGCAGCGCCTTGCCGGCGGCGGCCAAGTCGCCGCCGCTGGTGTGGCTGACGGCCAGCAGCGGCAAGGATACGCGGCTGATCATGGTGGAAGACATCGCCTATTTTCAGTCCGACACCAAGTACACGGCCGTCATGACGGCGGAAGGCGAGGCGCTGCTGCGCAAGCCGATCCGCGAATTGCTCGACGTGCTCGACCCGGCCATCTTCAAGCAGATCCACCGCTCCACCATCGTCAACATGAAGATGGTGGCCTCGGTCACGCGCGACGAGGTGGGGCGTGGCGCCTTGCGCCTGAAAACGCGGCCGGAAACCCTGGCCGTGAGCCAGCCGTTCATGGCGCTGTTCCGCAATATGTAGGCTGGCTTAATCGGCCGTTTCAAAGCCTTCGAGCACGTTGACGACATTGATGCCGATTTCCTTCACGGCATAGCCCCCTTCGAGGATGAAGGCGGTGGGCAGGTTCAGATGCGCGAGGCGTTCGCCCACGCGCAGGTAGTCGCCGCTTTGCAGGGCGAAGTGCGACAGCGGGTCGCCGGCAAAGGTGTCCACGCCGAGCGAGACCACCAGCGCGTCGGGTGCATACATATTGATGCGCAGGCAAGCCGTTTCCAGCGCGGCGAACCAGCTGGCCGTGGACGTGCCGGGGGGCAGCGGCAAGTTGACGTTGTAGCCGAGCCCCGCGCCGCTGCCCGTTTCATCGGCGTGGCCCAGATAAAACGGGTATTCGCTGCGCGGGTCGGCGTGCAGGGAGGCGAACAGTACGTCGTCGCGCTGGTAAAAGATGCTTTGCGTGCCGTTGCCGTGGTGGTAATCGATATCGAGGATGGCGACCTTGCGGGCGCCGTCGTCGAGCAGATGCTGCGCGGCCAGCGCCGCGTTGTTCAGAAAACAGTAGCCGCCGAAGAAATCGCTGCCCGCATGGTGGCCCGGCGGGCGCGTCAGGGCGAACGTGGCCCGCTCGCCCAGGCGCAGCGCGTGGGCCGCATTGACGGCGCAGTCGGCGCCCGTCTTGGCCGCCGTCCACGTGCCGGCCGTCAGCGGCGTGCCATTGTCCATCGAGTACAGTCCCAGCTTGGCCGTGAAGTCATCCGGTTCGATATCGCTGCGCAAGGTGCGCACGGGCCACACGGATGGCAAGGCGTCCTTGCCCGCGTTGTCGGGATCGAGCGCCAGCCAGTCGTGCCAGGCATGGCGCAAAAAATGCAGGTAACGGGGGGTGTGGATGCGCTCCAGCGACGTCAGCGGCACGCCGTGCGGCGTGACGATGCGGCCCAGGTTGCGCCTTCCCAGCTCGGCCACCACCATGTCGGCCCGCTCGGGCGTCTCGAAGCAGGGCACCAGGGTGCCGCGAAACATTTCGAAGCGGCCCCGGTGCTGGCTGTGCAATTCATTGTAGAAGGTCAGCATGGGGGCGCTTTGCGCAAGGTCAGACTCAGGTGTGCGAGCACAGGGTGCTGGCGCGGTAGGCGGCGACGAAATCGTCGAAGCTGCCGGCTGGCGCCGCTTCCATGGCGCGCTGCTCGGCCAGCGAGCTGGCGGCCATCTCGTCGAAATACGCGCTTTGTTCCTGCGTTGCCGGCTGCGTGCGGAAATAGGCGGCGTGGCGTTCGCTCTGGCGCAGGCCGAAGGCGGCAAACGAGCCGCCGTTGGCGCGCAGTTCGGCCAATACCTTCGCCGATGGCGTCGCATCCGGGTCGGCCAGTTTGCGGGCTTGCGCGGCCAGGCTGTCCGCATGCTGCGTGCCGCCAAGGCGCGCGTCGAGCAAGGCCGCCACGGGCGCGATGCGCGCCAGCAACTCTTCGCCCCAGGCCTGCAGGGTGATCTCTTCGCCGTCGCGGCGCAGGGTCAGGCCCGGCTTGCGGCCTTCCTTGACGGTGCGGGCGAAATTGTTCGTGTAGCAGGCGCTTTGCTCGGCTGAGATGGGGCCGCTGTCGTCGAGCGCGCAGAACAGCAAAAACGCGTCGAGGAAGCGGCCCGTTTCCAGGCTGATGCCGACCGGCTCGAACGGGTCGACATCCATGCAGCGCACTTCGATGTATTGCACGCCGCGCAGGCACAGGGCCTGGATCGGGCGCTCGCCCGTGCGGATCACGCGTTTCGGACGGATGGTCGAATAGTATTCATTTTCGATCTGCAGCACGTTGGTGGACAATTGAATCCACTCGCCATCCTTCTTTGTGCCCAGCGCCGCATACGGCGGATATGGGTCGTTGACGGCGTGCGTGAGGGCGTTGACGTAGTCGTCCAGGCTGTTTTCGTGCGGGCGCAGGCCGGACTGGGCATCGTTCTGGTAGCCGAGGTCGCTCATGCGCAGGCTGGTGGCGTACGGCAGGAACAGGGTGTCGTCGGACAGGGTGTCGAGCTTGTGCGGGCGGCCGCGCAGGAAACCGGCCGACAGGGCCGGCGAAGCGCCGAACAGGTACATCAGGAGCCAGCTGTAGCGGCGGAAATTGCGGATCGTCGCCAGGTAGCTTTCCGACTGCACGTCTTTCGGCGTGGCCGCCGCGTGCGTGGGGCTGGCGCTGGTGTCAGGATTGCCGGCCAGCGCCTGCCACAGCTGCTCGTCGAGCGAGTAGTTGTAATGGATGCCGGCGATGCATTGCATGGCTTTGCCATAGCGCAAGGCCAGGCCGCGCCGGTAGACGTGCTTGAGCATGCCCATGTTCGAGCTGCCGTAGTTGGCGATTTCGATGTCCGCTTCGGGCGGCAGCTGGCACGGCATCGACTGGCTCCACAGCAACTCGTCGCCGAGGCGGCTGTAGGCGTGGCGGTGCACGGTGTCGAGTTTGTCCAGCGTGACGGCGATGTCCTGTTCCGCCGGCGTGATGAATTCGAGCAGCGCTTCGGCGTAATCGGTGGTGATTTCAGGGTGCGTCAGCGCCGAGCCCAGGGCGGCGGGGTGGGGCGTGGAAGCCAGATGGCCGGCATGGTCGACGCGCAGGGTTTCACGCTCGATGCCGCGCAAGCCGCCCAGCAGCGCGCGGTTGGCATCTTCGGTCAGCAATGCCAGGCGGCGAGTCAACAGGTTGGGCAATTTGAGCTTCCTTTCTTGTGCAGCATATAAATAATTTGTGCTGAGATTAACCGAATTTTGGCAAATGCGTCGGCGCCGGCCCAAAAAACGCCGCGTCGCCAGCGTCCGCCCCGGGTAACGGGGACGGCGCTTCGGTCAGGAATTCGCTTGATATTTTAACAAACTGCGGGGGATCTGGCGCGCTGCCGGATCAAGCTTTGCGCAGCGAATGGCGGTCAGCCGTGGCGGGCGCCGCTGACCCGTTCGATGCCGGCCAGGTCGCGCCAGCTTTGCACTTTGCTGTAGCCGGCGTCGGCCAGCAAGCCGCGCACGGATGCCGCCTGGTCGTAGCCGTGTTCCATCAGCAGCCAGGCGCCTGACGCCAGGTGGCGCGCGGCGCCGGAGACGATGGTGCGCAGGGCCGACAGGCCGTCCGCGTGGTCGGTCAGCGCGCCGGCCGGCTCGAAGCGCAGATCGCCTTCGGCCAGGTGGCGGTCGCCGCTGGCGATGTAGGGGGGATTCGAGACGATCAGGTCGAACTTTTCCGTGCCCAGCGCCTCAAACCAGTCGCTGGCCATGAAGGTGATATTGACGCCGTTGGCGCTGGCGTTGCGGCGCGCCACGGCCAGCGCCGTGCTGCTCACGTCCAGGGCCGTGACGACGGCGTCGGGCCGCGTATGCGCGAGCGCGACGGCGATGGCGCCGCTGCCCGTGCCCATGTCGAGCACCCGTCCGCCGGGCGGCAGGCGTTCGAGCGCCAGTTCCACCAGCACTTCCGTGTCGGGGCGGGGGATCAGCACGGCGTCGTTCACTTCGAACGGCAGGCCGAAAAACTCGCGCTGGCCGACGATGTAGGCGATCGGCTCGCCCTGCAGGCGGCGCGCCAGCAAGGCTGACAAACGGGCCGCCTCGTCGGAAGTGAGGACTCGCTCCGATTGCGTGATCAGGCTCACGCGCGACAGGCCCAGCGCGTGGCCCAGCAGGATGCGGTTGTCGAGCGGATCGAGCAGGGGACGGATTTGCAGGGCGCCGACAGTGCTGCCGGCGGGGATCAGTGTTTCTGGCATGGTGCTTTCAATTATTTCTGACGGCGCAGCAAGGTCCACAGCAAGGTGAGGGCGAAGATGGCGAACCAGATGAACGCCCATTGCGGGATCGACAGGCCGAAGAATGGCTCACCCGCGTTTTCGCAGGCGCCATACGATTCAAACATGAAGGGCATGAGTTCGGCCGTGAAGACCTTGTTCAGCGCCGTTTCCACCGGGTCGATGCCGCACGAAAAGCCGGGGTTGGCCAGCACGTACAAATGCTTGGCGCCCACGCCCAGGCCGCCCAGGGCCGCCAGCACGCCGACGCCCGCGCCGATCTTCGGCCGGTTGGCCGCCGCGCCGGCCAGGCAGGCGATGCCGATGGCGAGGAACAGGTAGCGCTGGATCACGCACAGCGGGCACGGCGCCATGTTCATGGCATGCTGCAAATACATGGCCACGCCCAGCATCAGGAAACACAGGGCGGCGGTCAACAGGAGGACGGTGCGTGAATTTTTCATGGGCGACACGGTGAGGTGGATGGAATCGAGCTGGTCATTTTCGCACAAGGCCGGATTTTTATTGCTTAGCCGCTACTTAAACCCTTGATTTGACTGGGCGCGTTAAAAAGTGTTCAGGGCAAGGCGCCGCGCCGCAGGCAGTACGAATGTACGGCCAGGCGATGCAACGCCGCCATGGACGCTGTTTAATCGCCCAAGGCTGCCAGCAGCTCCGCCTGGTGCTCTGCCGCCAAGGCATTCGTCAAGTCCGTCAAATCCCCATCCATGATGAAGTCCAGCTTGTACAAGGTCAAATTGATGCGGTGGTCCGTCAGACGGCCTTGCGGGAAATTATACGTGCGGATGCGCTCGCTGCGGTCGCCCGAGCCGATCAGGCTCTTGCGGGTGGCCGCTTCCTTCGACTGCTGTTCGCGCAGCTGCACGTCCTTGATGCGCGCGGCCAGCACTTTCATGGCCTGCGCCTTGTTCTTGTGCTGGCTGCGGTCATCCTGGCATTCCACCACGATGCCGGTCGGCAAGTGGGTGATGCGCACGGCGGAATCCGTTTTATTGATGTGCTGTCCGCCCGCGCCCGAGGCGCGGTAGGTGTCGATGCGCAGGTCGGCCGGGTTGATGTTGACGTCTTCCACTTCGTCCGCTTCCGGCATCACGGCCACCGTGCAGGCCGACGTGTGGATGCGGCCCTGCGTTTCCGTGGCCGGCACGCGCTGCACGCGGTGGCCGCCCGACTCGAATTTCAGTTTCGAATACGCGCCATTGCCGACGATACGCACGATCACTTCGCGGTAGCCGCCCAGGTCGGAGTCGGACGAGGACACGAGTTCCACCTGCCAGCGGTTGCGCTCGGCAAAGCGCGTGTACATGCGCAATAAATCGCCGGCGAACAGGGCCGATTCATCGCCGCCCGTGCCGGCGCGAATTTCCAGGAAGATATTGCGCTCGTCGTTGACATCCTTCGGCAGCAGCATGGTTTGCAATTCGCGTTCCAGCCGCGCCATGGTGGTCTTGGCCGCCTCGATTTCTTCCTGGGCGAATTCCTTCATGTCGGGATCGCCCAGCATCTCTTGCGCTGTCGCAATATCGTTGCCCGCTTCCTGGTAGGAATGGTACAGGGCCACCAGCGGGCCCAGTTCGGCGTGCTCGCGCGTCATCTTGCGGTAGCTGTCCATGTTCGACGTGGCGTCCGGATGCATCAGCAGTTCGTCGAGTTCGACCAGGCGGTTCGCCAGTTGATCGAGTTTGGCCAGCATGGATGGTTTCATAGCGATTCGCGGTAAAAGGTGTAGGGATGATACGGGCCCGGCAGGCGGGCAGGGGCGGCCGCGCGGGCGGCCAGCGGGGCTGCGCTAACGGCGGGGGCGGAACAGTTTCGGCAGCAGGGTGACCAGCTGCTTGCGCTCGTCGCCTTGCGCGTGGTGCAGCGCTTGCTGCGGGCCGTGCAGGAATTTGGCCGTCAAGCCTTTCGACAGCGCTTCCAGGACAGCGTCGATGTCGGCGCCCTTGGCCAGCATCTTGCGCGCCCGTTCCACTTCCATCAGGCGCAAGGATTCGCTGTTTTCATGCAAATGCTGGATGACGGGCACCATGGCGCGGTCGTCGACCCAGCTCATGAACGATTGCACGCGCGTCTCGATGATGGCTTCGGCTTGCGCCACGGCCGCTTGCCGGCTTTCCAGGCCCGTCTGCACGACCTTGCCCAGGTCGTCGACCGTGTACAGGAAGACGTCGTTCAAACGGCCCACTTCCGCTTCGATGTCGCGCGGCACGGCCAGGTCGACCATGAACATGGGTTTGTGGCGGCGCGCCTTGATGGCGCGCTCGACCAGGCCCAGGCCCAGCAGCGGCAACGATGACGCCGTGCACGAGATGACGATGTCGAACTGGTGCAGCTGCTCCGGCAAGTCGGCCAGGCGGATGGCCTTGCCGTTGAAGCGGTGCGCCAGCTCCTCGCCCCGTTCCATGGTGCGGTTGGCAATGGTGATGCTTTTCGGGTTTTGCGCCGCAAAGTGCGTGGCGCACAATTCGATCATTTCGCCGGCGCCGATGAACAGCACGTTCTGCTCGGCGATCTTGTCGAAGATGCGCTGCGACAGGCGCACGGCGGCCGCCGCCATGGACACGCTGTGGGCGCCGATTTCCGTGCTGCTGCGCACTTCCTTGGCGACGGAAAAGCTGCGCTGGAACAACTGGTGCAGATATGTGCCCAGGCCGCCCGCCTCGTCGGCCGTGCGGATGGCGTCCTTGATCTGCCCCAGGATCTGCGTTTCGCCCAGCACCATCGAATCGAGCCCGGAGGCGACGCGGAAGGTGTGGCGCACGGCATCGTGCTGCGGCAACATATATAAGTGGGGGCGCAGCTCGCTGTAGTTGAGCTTGTGATAATCGGCCAGGAAATGCGCGCCCGCGTCGAGCGGATTGGGCACGTGGCTGGCCGCGTACAGCTCGGTGCGGTTGCAGGTCGACAGGATGGCCGCTTCGTCGTTGTCGCGCAAGTCGATGCGCTGGAACCAGGTGCGCGCCGCCATCACCGCCTGGCCCAGGTGCTCAGGCGCAAACGCCAGCTGTTCGCGGAGCGACACTGGGGCGGTGGTATGGTTGAGGCCTACGGCGAGCAGTTGCATTTCAGGGCTGTTGGGATGGCTTATGCCGACATTATAACGCTTTGTGCCCGTGCTTTGAGCAGGTCAGCCGTTTGCCGCCGTTCAGCCGCCCAGTTTTTCCAGGCGATAACCGTAACTGTAGACGGGCACCAGCCTGTAGCCGTGTTCCGGTTTCAGCTGCAGCTTGTTGCGCACGCGCGAGACGTGGGTATCCATGGTGCGCGAAGGCAGGGCCGTGTCGCGCTGCCACACGGCTTCGTGGATGTAGGCGCGCGACAATGGACGGCCCAGGTTGCGGAAAAACAGCAGCGCCAGGGCGAATTCCTTGTGCGTCACGTCGAGCACTTCGCCATCGCGCAGCAGGCGGCCGGGGCGGGTTTCAAACGTGTAATGACCGAATTGCAAGGTTTCGGCGCCATTCTGGGCCGGGTACGCCACGCGCAGCAGCGCCTGGGTGCGCAAGGTCAGTTCGCTGCGCCGCAAGGGCTTGATCATGTAGTCGTCGGCGCCGGCCGTCATGCCCGCCACCACGTCGTCTTCGCCGGAACTGTTGGTCATAAACAACACGGGCGCCTTGGGCGCCAGTTTTTCCCGGGCGCGGCGCAACACTTCGGCACCGTCCAGATCGCTCACATGCCAGTCGAGGATCAGCATGTCGCAACTGTCCTTGCGCAGTTGCCCCAGCATGTCCTTGGCACTCTGAAACTCGTGGCAAGCGTGGCCGGCGGCGGTGAGCACCTGGCAGATCAGTTCTGCCTGGCTATGGTCGCTATCGAGTACGGCAATTCGCATAATGGGCTGGAGTGTGTAGCAACAAACAGACGGTCCGCTCTGCTTATCGTAATGTTAAGGAATGCTCAAGTGAAATATAACAGAGATTGCAACTGTGTCCAGTGAAATCGGCAGCGCAGGCCTTTACGTTACACTTGTTCATCTACCCATCACTCGCGGAGAAACGGCCATGGCAGACAAGAGCACCACCGATTGGACCCTGATACCGGCCAGCCGCGCGGACATCGAGCAAGTGCGCGAACGGTGCCGGCGCCTGGTGCAGCGGCGTGCCATGATGTCGGCGGGCGCCTCGGCCATTCCCATTCCCGGCATCGACCTGATGTCCGATGTAGGCCTGTTTTCCATGCTGATCAACGATATCAACCACGAATTCGGCCTCACGCCCGAGCAGATCGAGCGCCTGAACCCGCAGTTCAAGATGATGGCCTACCGCGCGGCGGTGGGCATGGGCGGCATGCTGGTGGGAAAGTTGGTGTCGCGCGAACTGATCCTCCAGCTGCTCAAGCGCAGTGGCGTCAAGATTGCCACCAAGCAGGTGGCGCGCTTCGTGCCGTTTGCCGGCCAGGCGGTGGCGGCAGCCATCGGCTACGCCGTATTCCGCCAGATCGGCAACCAGCACGTGAACGCCTGCGCCGCGGTGGCGCAGGAATTGCTTACGGTCAGGCCGGATTAGGCCTTACGCGTCCGGCAGCACCACGTTGACGTCGAGTACTTCCAGGTTGCCCTGGCGGTCCAGCGAAATCTTGATGTCGTCGGCATTGACCTTGGTGTACTTGGAAATGACGGCGATCAATTCCTTGTGCAGGGCGGGCAGGAAGTCCGGACCATCGCGTCCGCTGCGTTCGCGGGCGATGATGATCTGCAGGCGTTCCTTGGCCGCGGTGGCCGTCTTCGGCTTGGGGGGGAACAGGAAAGAAAGCAAGGCCATATCACTTCGCCCCAAAAATGCGCTGGAGTAATCCAGGCTTTTCATAGTTGGTAAAGCGCAACTCGACATCTTCGCCGAGGAAACGCGAAACCACGTCTTCATAGGCTTGCGCCACGTCCGTGCCCGTGAAATGGATGGCCGGGTTGCCCTGGTTCGAGGCGGCCAGCACTTGTTCCGATTCCGGAATGATACCCACCAGCGGGATGCGCAGGATTTCCTGCACGTCCTGGTAGGACAGCATTTCATCCGATTCCACGCGTTTCGGCGAGTAACGGGTGATCAGCAAATGTTCCTTGACGGGCTCGCCGCCCGTCTGCGCGCGGCGCGACTTGGCTTGCAGGATGCCCAGGATGCGGTCCGAATCGCGCACCGACGACACTTCCGGGTTGGTGACGATGATGGCTTCGTCGGCAAACGTCAGCGCCATCAGCGCGCCATGCTCGATGCCGGCCGGCGAATCGCAGATGATGAATTCGAAGCCCATGTTGATCAGGTCGTTCAACACGCGTTCCACGCCTTCTTCCGACAAGGCATCCTTGTCGCGCGTTTGCGAGGCTGGCAGGATGAACAGGTTGTCGCAGTGCTTGTCCTTGATCAAGGCCTGGTTCAGGGTTGCTTCCTTGTTGATCACATTGATCAGGTCGTAGACGACGCGGCGCTCGCAACCCATGATCAGGTCGAGGTTACGCAGGCCCACGTCGAAGTCGAGCACGGCTGTCTTGTGGCCGCGCATGGCCAGGCCAGTGGAAAAACTGGCGCTAGAGGTCGTCTTGCCGACACCGCCCTTGCCGGACGTCACAACAATAATTCTTGCCACAAATAATCCTTTTCAGATATCTCTTGAATTGTGCAGCTTAAGAGCGGTTCACGGGAGTGACCGGATTGACAGAGTGTATATCGATTCTGTCTCCAGCCAAACGAATTTGCGCGGGTCCGCGCGCCATTTCTGGGGGGAAACCATCTTCGAACGTGCGGTACACGCCGGCGATCGAGACCAGTTCCGGTTCCATGGCCAGCGCGAAGATGCGCGCCTGGGCATTGCCCGAGGCGCCAGCCAGCGCGCGGCCGTACAGCGAGGAATATACGTGGATGCTGCCGTCGGCGATGATTTCGGCGCCATTGTTGACGACGGCGGTGATGATCAGGTCGCAGCCGCGCGCATAGATGCGCTGGCCGGCGCGCACGGGCGTGTCGATCACCATCACCTGGGCGTCGGCGCCCGACTGGGCGGCGGCAGTGGGGGTATCCTTGGGACCATCCTTGGGCGGCGCATCGTCGCGCGTCTTGCCGCTGTCGAGGCTCAAGCCTTGCGCCAGGATGGCGTCATGCATGTCGGCCGGCGCATTGCGCACGGCCACGGCATTCAAACGGTATTTTTTCAGCAGGGCCACGAGGGCGGCCCAGTCGATGGGCACGCTGCCGGGCGGCAAGGCCGCCACGTCCAGCACGGCCAGGTCGTCCTCGAAAAAGTCCGCCACGCCTCCCGTCATGTCGCGCAAGGCGGCATCGAGTGCCTGCGTATCGGCGCTATGCAGAATGGCGGAGACGGCAACGACGGTGGAAATCTTGATTTCGATAGGCTTCTGCGACGGGCTTTTGGACATAAACATTTATCAAAGTGAAACTGCGGCAGGCCAGATGTTCCGTACGGCAACAATGGGAGCAGTAAATTTCTTGCATTCTACTGCAAAAAAATCGGCATCAGGGGCCTGGCGCGTGCTATTCCGCAGGGCAACACCTACTTCATGTCAAAAAAAACGGACGGCGCCCCGGAAAACCGGTGCGCCACCCTGAAAGCAGCCGAGAATGCGGCTTGAGTCCGCCTATCAAAACCTGCTGCGCGTCGTAATTTGCGCTCTGCGATGCTCACTGTACCTTCGTACAGTTGCGCTTCTCAACCACAACTTTCTTCCGCTCGCTACGGTTTTGTCAGGCCTTGCATGATCTTGTCATATTTTCATCACGCCGCGCGCATCTGCCGTGCCGCCGCCACCATGTTTTGCAAGGCCGCCTCCGTTTCCGCCCAGCCCCGCGTCTTCAAGCCGCAGTCCGGGTTGACCCATAAATGCGCCGGAGGAATGACGGCGCTGGCCTTTTGCAGCAATGTCACCATGTCGAGGGTCGAGGGGATGCGCGGCGAGTGGATGTCGTACACGCCGGGGCCGATTTCGTTCGGATACTGGAACTGGCCAAAGCCCGCCAGCAGCGCCATGTCCGAGCGGCTCGTCTCTATCGTGATGACGTCGGCATCCATGGCGGCGATCTGCGGCAGGATGTCGTTGAACTGCGCATAGCACATGTGGGTGTGGATCTGCGTCGTGTCGCCAACGACGCAGGCGGCGATGCGGAAGGCGCGCGTGGCCCAGTCCAGGTAGGCGTCCCACTGGCCGCGGCGCAGCGGCAAGCCTTCGCGCAGGGCCGGCTCGTCGATCTGGATGATGCCGATGCCGGCCCCTTCCAGGTCGGCTACTTCGTCGCGCATGGCCAGGGCGATCTGCAGCGCCGTGGCGGCGCGCGGCTGGTCGTCGCGCACGAACGACCATTGCAATATCGTCACCGGACCCGTCAGCATGCCTTTCATCGGTTTATCGGTCAGGCTTTGCGCGTGCACCGTCCAGGCCACCGTCATGGCGGCCGGGCGCTGCACGTCGCCGTAGATGACGGGCGGCTTGACGCAGCGCGAGCCGTACGATTGCACCCAGCCGTGGCGCGTGAAGACAAAACCGTCCAATTGTTCGCCGAAGTATTCGACCATGTCGTTGCGTTCCGCTTCGCCATGCACGAGCACGTCCAGGCCCAGCGCTTCCTGGCGCCCCACGGCGTGGGCGATTTCGGCGCGCATCTGCCGTTCATACTCGGCGCTCGCCAGTTCGCCCCGCTTGTGGCTGGCGCGGGCGGCGCGGATGGCCGGCGTCTGCGGGAAGGAACCGATGGTCGTCGTGGGGAAATCGGGCAGTTGCAAACGCGCGCGCTGCATGGCCTGGCGCTGCGGGAAGCTGGAATCGCGGCGGTCGATGGTGGGCGTGAGCGCTTGCAGGCGCTGCGCCACTTGCGGGCGGTGCACGCGGGGACTGGCACGGCGGCCGGCGATAGCCAGGCGAGACGCGGCCAGCGCGGCATCATCGGGACGGCCTGCGAGCGCGCCCTTGAGGACGGCGATTTCGGACAGTTTTTCCGTGGCGAACGCCAGCCAGGTCTTGATTTCGCTATCGAGCTCCGTCTCGGCCGCCAGGCTGAACGGCACGTGCAGCAGGGAGCACGACGGCGCCAGCCACAGGTGGCCGTTGCGTTTGGCCGCCAGCGGCTGCAGCACGGCCAGGGCAGCGTCGAGGTCGGTGCGCCAGATATTGCGCCCGTCGACGATACCGACCGACAAGACTTTATGCGCGGGCAGCCAGTCCGTCACGCTGATCAATTCATGCGGCGCGCGGATGCCGTCCACGTGCAGGCCGGCCACGGGCAGGCGGCACGTCAGGCTGAGGTTTTCTTCCAGCGGCGAGAAATACGTGGCCAGCAGGATATTCACGCCCACCTGGTTCAACTGCCAATACGTGCTTTCGAAGGCGCTGCGCCACGCATTGGGCAAGTCCAGGCCCAGGATCGGTTCGTCGAGCTGCACCCACGTCACGCCTTGCCGCTTCAGGCGGTCGAGCAGGGCGCCGTAGACGGGCAGCAATTGTTCCAGCAGGGCCAGGCGGTCGAAGCTTGACTTGCCGGGCGTCTTTTCCTTGCCCAGCCAGAGGAAGGTGAGGGGGCCGATCAGGGCCGCCTTGACCGGGTGGCCCAGCGCCTGCGCCTCGGCCACTTCCGCCAGCAGGCGCTCGCAAGCGAGCGAAAAGCGGGTGTGGGGCGACAGTTCGGGCACCAGGTAATGGTAATTGGTGTCAAACCACTTGGTCATTTCCAGCGCGGCAGTGCCTGCGGCGTGTGCATGGTGCGCGTGGCCGCAGCCGGCATGGGCGGCGTGCGTGTCTGCGCCGCGCGCCATGGTGAAATAGCGCGCCAGCGGCGATTGCTCTGGCGCAAAGTGGAAACGGGCCGGTTCGCAGCCCAATAGCTGGATATGGTTGGCGACCTGGTCGTAAAAGGCGAAGTCGCCCACGGTGACGTAATCGAGGCCGGCGTCGCGCTGCTGGGCCCAGTGGCGCGCGCGCAGTTGCCGGCCCGTCGCTTCCAAGTCCGCCTCGGACAGCTCGCCACGCCAGTGGCTTTCCAGCGCCAGTTTCAGTTCGCGCGCGGCGCCGATACGGGGAAAGCCAAGGACGTGGGTACGAATGGTCATGATGTCATCGAGATTTAATGTGAATGCGCTAGAGTGTGCGGCAACTTGATCTATAATCAAAACGAAACATTTTGCCGAATAACATGAAAATAATTCACGCACAGAATCCATTTCTCCGATGCTAGAAATCCGTCACCTGCGCACCTTGAGTGCCCTGCGTTCGTCCGGCAGCCTGGTGCGCGCTGCGCAGCTGCTCAACCTGACCCAGTCGGCCCTGTCGCATCAGATCCGTTTGCTCGAAGAGCGCTACAAGGCGCCATTGTTCGAGCGCAAGTCGATGCCGATCGCGTTTACGGCCACGGGCAGCCGGCTCTTGGCCCTGGCCGACAAGCTGCTGCCCGAGATCGAACTGGCCGAGCGCGACGTGGCGCGCCTGTCGCAGGGCGACAAGGGGCAGTTGCGCGTGGCGCTCGAATGCCATACCTGTTTCGATTGGCTCATGCCCGTGATGGATGCGTTTCGCCAGCGCTGGCCGGAAGTGGAAATCGACCTGGTCTCCGGCTTTCACAGCGAACCGGCGGACTTGCTGCGCTCGGGCGAGGCGGACCTGGTGATCGGTTCGCCATATGGCCCCGATTTCACCGTGTTTCCCCTGTTCCGCTTTGAAATGCTGGTGGTGATGGCGCAGAAGCACCGGCTGCAGGCGCAGCGCCGGCTGGTGGCGGCCGACTTTACGGGTGAAACATTAATTACCTATCCCGTGCCGGAAGAGCGTATCGACCTGATCCGCGAAGTGCTGCGCCCCGCCGGCATCGCGTTTGAACGCCGCACGGCGGAATTGACGGTCGCCGTGCTGCAACTGGTGGCGAGCCGGCGCGGCATTGCCGCCTTGCCGAACTGGGCCATCAAGAATTACGTCGATTACGATTATGTGGTGGCGCGCCCGGTGGGCGAGCACGGCTTGTGGAGCGACCTGTATGTCTCCGTGCCTGATCATCTGCAGGACAAGGCGTATGTGCGTGATTTCGTCAGCGTGATACGCGAGCAGTGCGCAGCCTCGCTGGACGGTATCAAGTTGTTGTCCTGATCAACGTTGAGTTGGAAACAAACCAACAGCAAAGCTTGATAAATATCAAGGTTCAGCAATGAACCACCGCTTACAGTTGAGTACTGTGCGGCGCAACATGCACCGCCATCAAATTGGAGAGGAACACTATGTTTTCATTTTCCGAGCAATGGGCACTGGCCGGCAAGGCCCTGGTGGAAGCACAATTGATCAGCGCGCAAGCGTATGCCCAGGCCGCTGTCGACAGCGGCGCCAGCGTGCTGGACTTGCAGATCGATGCGGCCCGCGCGGCGCTGGCCGCCGCTACGGTGGCAGGCAATCAGCTGCTGTCCGTGAAGGATCCGCAAGCGCTGCTGGAACTGTCGCGCACGCAGTCGCAACTGGCCATCGAACGCATCGGTGCATATGGCCGCCAGGCAAAGGATGTTGCCCAAGAAACCCAAGAGAAATTCGACACTGTGACAAAGGGTGAGTTTGCTGCATCGCGTCAAAAATTTGGCGAGCTGGTGCAGGTGGTAAAGCAAACGCCTGTGCCCCTGATTATTCCCTTCAATAATTTTCTAAAAACCACTTTCGGCGGCGCCGATGAAGGGTATGATAAAAATAAAAATACGCGTCCTGCTCGCCAGGCGTAAGCGTGTTGCGGCCCGGCAGCGGCTATCCGCCGCGCCAGGCCGCCCGCCGCCACCGCAAGCAGGCTGTCATCGCCGCCGCCTGCGGTGCGGCGCTGGAACTGCGGCGCGTGCCGCGCTAGAATGAAACGCAGCTTGCTGTGTCTTCCCGGATACTCATTGGATTGTATTAACACCTTGACCTTGGCCCTCGTGGCCTGCTTATCGGAGAAATAAATGGATGATGTCGTAATCGTGGCCGCCGGCCGTACCGCAGTCGGCAAATTCGGTGGCAGTCTGGCCAAGATTCCTGCGTCCGAACTGGGCGCGCATGTAATCAAGGGCTTGCTGGCACAAACCGGCATCGACCCGAACCTGATCGGGGAAGCGATCCTGGGCCAGGTGCTGACGGCTGCCGTCGGCCAGAACGCCGCGCGCCAGGCCGTCATCAAGGCCGGCCTGCCGAGCAGCATCCCGGCATTCACCATCAACAAGGTATGCGGCAGCGGCTTGAAGGCCACGCACCTGGCGGCGCAAGCGATCAAGTGCGGCGACGCCAACATCATCATCGCCGGCGGCCAGGAAAACATGAGCGCTTCGCCGCACGCGATGAACGGCTCGCGCGACGGTTTCCGTATGGGCGACTTCAAGATGATCGACACCATGATCGTCGACGGCCTGTGGGACGTGTACAACCAGTACCACATGGGCATCACGGCGGAAAACGTCGCCAAGAAATACGAAGTGACGCGCGCCGAGCAGGATGAATTCGCGCTGCAGTCGCAACTGAAAGCGGAAGCTGCGCAAAAAGCGGGCAAGTTCAAGGATGAAATCCTGCCGCTGGAAATCGCCAATAAAAAAGGCACGGTCGTCTTCGATAGCGACGAATACATCAAGCCCGGTTCGACCCTGGAATCGCTGGCTGGCCTGCGCCCCGCGTTCGCCAAGGATGGCACCGTCACGGCCGGCAACGCGTCCGGCCTGAACGATGGCGCCGCCGCCGTGATCATGATGTCGGCCTCGCAAGCGAAAGAACTGGGCTTGAAGCCGCTGGCGCGCATCAAGGCCTACGCTTCGTCGGGTCTGGACCCGGCCGTCATGGGCATGGGCCCCGTCTCCGCATCGCGCCTGTGCCTGAAAAAAGCCGGCTGGACGCATGAAGAACTGGACTTGATGGAAATCAACGAAGCGTTTGCCGCGCAAGCGATTGCCGTCAACAAGGAAATGGGCTGGGATACCAGCAAGATCAACGTGAACGGCGGCGCGATTGCCATCGGCCACCCGATCGGCGCGTCCGGCGCGCGCATCCTGGTCACCCTGATCCACGAAATGATACGCCGCGACGCCAAGAAAGGCCTGGCCGCACTGTGCATCGGCGGCGGCATGGGCGTCGCCCTGGCCATCGAGCGCGACTAAGTAGCTGGCACCGCACCCAAGCTACTGCGCGGCGTGCTTTGCGGCCTGCGATGCTCACCGTGCTAGAGCACGGTTGCGCTTCTTAGCCACAAATCATCGCCGCTCGCTACGCTTGGGTGCGATGCGGTACGCCGCTGTCATGCGGCGGTTTTGGGCTGCTTTATTTAAATAATTAACTTTTTAGCAACAGAACGACACTGAGGGGATGAAAATGGCAAGAGTTGCATTGGTAACTGGTGGCATGGGTGGTCTGGGCGAAGCGGTGTGTTTCAAGCTGGCGGCGCTCGGCTATCGCGTGGTGACCACATATTCCCCAGGCAATCCGAAGGTCGCGGAATGGCTGGCGACGACCAAGGACATGGGCTACGACTTCAAGGCGTATCCGTGCGACGTGGCCGACTACGATTCGGCGGCGGCCTGCGTGGCGGCCGTGGAAGCGGAAATCGGTCCTGTCGACGTGCTGGTGAATAACGCCGGCATCACGCGCGACATGACGTTCAAGAAGATGGACAAGCCGAACTGGGACGCCGTGATGGGCACCAACCTCGATTCCGTCTTCAACATGACCAAGCCGGTCTGCGATGGCATGGTGGAACGCGGCTGGGGCCGCATCATCAATATCTCGTCCGTGAATGGCCAGAAGGGCGCCTTCGGCCAGACCAACTATTCGGCCGCGAAAGCCGGCATGCATGGTTTCACCAAGTCGCTGGCGCTGGAAGTGGCGCGCAAGAACGTCACCGTCAACACCATCTCGCCAGGCTACATCGGCACCAAGATGGTCATGGCGATTCCGCAGGAAGTGCTCGACAGCAAAATCATCCCGCAAATTCCGATGGCGCGCCTGGGCAAGCCGGAAGAAGTGGCCGGCCTGGTCGCTTACCTGGCTTCCGATGAAGCAGCCTTCGTCACGGGCGCCAATATCTCGATCAACGGCGGCCAGCACATGTCGTAATCGTTGTTGAGGTAAAACAAAAAGACAGCTGCGGCTGTCTTTTTTTATGCTTGCAAGCAAAACAAGGGAATCGCCGGATTTGCCTTAAAATCAGTATTTCTCCACTGCATCATCTCCATGACCCTAGTTCCCGCCTTGCGCCGCGCCAGCGTGGCCGCCATCCTTTTCCTCGGCGCCAGCGCGGTCCAGGCCAGCGTCGCGTTCCACGTCACGGTGGTGACCGAACGTGTCGTCAAACCCGGCGTGAAAACCAGCCTGCCCGCGCGCGCGACGCAGGAAAGCGATGTCGTGCTGGGCCCCCATTACCTGAGCGTGCGCGATGGCATGAGCTTGTCCATGTTCGATTTTGCCACGCGCCGCCGCTACCTCATCGATACGGCGGCGGGAACCTATGACGGTTATTCGCTGTTCGACGCCGTCGGTTTTCGCGCCATCGAGTTGCGCCACCGGCAGGGCATCGCCAGCATCTTGCAGGCCGGCAAGCTGGAACAGCATGCGACCTTGCCCGTGTATGAAGAGCAGGCTTTATCGGTGCAGGCGGCCAGGCGGCGCGGCGCGCTGACCCCCCAAGTGCTCGACGGCGCCGTGCTGTGGTCGCTCGACGGGCAGCCCCTGCTGCGCCTGGGGATAGCAGGCAGCCCTGTCAGCGGCGCCGATGCGACGGCGTTTGCCCAGTTCCTGCGCTATACCTGGGGCGGCCACCCGCTGGTGCTGAAGATGCTGGCCGATGGCAAGCGCATTCCCGCCGACTTTACCTTGCATTACCAGGAGGTGGGCGGCACGGCCACGCGCCATTTCCGCATCGGCGCCATGACGGCGGGGGCGCCCGCCACGTATTCCCTGGACGCTTACCGGCCACGCCCGCTGGCGGCTGACGCGTCGCCGCTCGAGCGCGTGCTGGCGCAGGCGGCGCTGTTGCCGCCGCTGAGCCCGCAGGCGCATCCGGCGTTGCGCACCGAGGCGGAGCGCCTGTTTGCGGCAGAAAAACCCTTCGAGGCTTTCTTGACCTTGCTGGAAGACCATTTTTCCACGGGCGCGCTGGTGGACAAACTGACGCCCCAGCAGCAGCGGGCCATGCAGGAGTGCCAGCCCATCCACGACTTGACGCGCGCGCTGCTGGCCAAGGATAAAGAGGGCGTCGCGGCCGCGCTGGCCGCCGTGCAGGAAGCCAGGACGCAAACGGGGATGCAGCAGCCCGTCCTGGCCCTGTTCGAAGGCAATTTGCGCGCCAAGCTGGGCCAATGGCCGGAAGCGACGGCCCTGTATCTGCAAGTGTTGCAAGCCAAGCCGCACATGGCGGCCGTGTACCAGGACCTGGGCGACGCCTTGCTGGCGCAATTCGATGCGCCGAATGCCTGGCGCAGCTGGGATGCGGGCCGGGCCATGGCGCCAGGTCTGCGGCAATTTCGCAAGGTCAACGACTTTGAGCGCAGCCTGCTGGCCGATTACCCGGCCTTCTTCACGGATGCGATGGCCGATCAGCCCAGCACCAGCCGCCCGGCCAGCAGCACGAACACGGCAGGCAGCACGAACTTGCCGTAAGGCGAAGGCTTGCCGCGCAGGCGGCGCGCCAGGCGCGCGGCCAGCACGGCGTACAGGGCGTCGAACAGCAGGCCCACCAGCACCAGGACGGCGCCCAGGCGCAGGTATTGCATGCCGACCTGCTCGCTGCCGACGACGAATTGCGGCAGGAACATGCTGCAAAACAGCAGTGCCTTCGGATTGAGCAGATTCGTCAGGAAGCCGCGCACCAGGCTGGCGCGGGCGCCATGCGCCGTGGCGGGAGCGGCCGCTTCCTGTGCCGTTTTGCTTGACAGGGCCGACTGCAGCAGGCGCAGCGCCAGGTACAGCAGGTAGGCGGCGCCCGCCCATTTGACCCATTGCAAGGCTTGCGGATGCGTCACCATCAGCGCCGCCAGGCCCGCGCCCGACAGCGCCACGTGGACGGCGCGCGCGCCGGCGATGCCCACGGCCGTCACCAGCGCCGCGGCCACGCCGCGCGCCGCGCCCGTCGCCAGCACCAGCGCCATGTCGGGGCCCGGTAATAAAAAGGCGCCGGCCAGTGCCAGCAGGTACATCAGGAAGGTAGAATCGGACATGGCTCGGTCGAAAAGAAAAGCGGGAGCATGCACACGGTGCGGCCTGCTCGCCGGGTCCCATTATGTTCTTGCAGCGATGAAATGTGCTTGCTTTTCCTGCCCTGCATGCCCTAGTATTCGGGTAGATTCCACTCGTATAAAAACAAAAAATAGATGAAAATTTCAGAAGTTAGCCTCGACGCCACCGATTTGCAGATACTCAGGCTGTTGCAGGATGAAGGACGGCTGTCGAATGCGCGCCTGGCCGAGCGCTTGAAACTGAGCGAAACCCCCGTCTGGCGCCGCTTGCGCCGCCTGGAAGAGGAAGGTTTCATTACCGGCTACCAGGCTTTGCTTAACCGCAAGAAGCTGGGCATCGGCCTGGTGGCGTTCGTGCGGGTCGTGTTTGCCAACCATGGCGGCGAACAGCCGTCGCAGTTCGAGCAGGCGATCGCGACGATTCCCGAGATCTTGTCGTGCCACAATGTGGCGGGTGAAGCCGATTATTTCCTGCAAGTGGTGGCGCGCGACCTGGAAGCGTATGGCGAATTCGTCTCGACCGTGCTGCGCCGCCTGCCCGGCGTGGCGGAAATCCAGTCCAGCTTGTCGATGCGCGAAATCAAGTCGTCGAACCGCCTGCCCTTGCTGCTGGCCTGAGGCGCCGGCGGCGCACTATAATTGGAACAGTTGCCAGGACTCGTGCCTGGCGCCCCGACTGCCATTCTGAGGACCGCCATGCCCGATTCTTTGTCCCCCCTGTTTCCCGTCCTGTCGCCAAACCGGCACGGCATGCTGGCGGTCGATGACATCCACACCATTTATTGGGAAGAGTGCGGCAACCCCGACGGCATTCCCGTGCTGTTCCTGCACGGCGGCCCCGGCGCGGGCCTGTCGCCGCAGCACCGCCGCTTTTTTGACCCGCAGCGCTACCGCGTGATCCTGTTCGACCAGCGCGGCGCGGGCAAGTCCACGCCGCTGGGCGAATGGCGCAACAATACGACGCAGCTGCTGATCGCCGATATCGAACGCTTGCGCGTCCAGTTCGGCATCGACCAATGGCTGGTGTTTGGCGGCTCGTGGGGTTCGACCCTGGCGCTCGCGTATGGCCAGGCGCATCCCGAGGCTTGCCTCGGTTTCGTGCTGCGCGGCATTTTCCTGTGCACGCAGGCGGAAATCGACTGGTTCATCGAGGGCGTGCGCTGGTTCTATCCGGAACTGTATGCGGAATTCGCCGCGCCTATTCCCGCAGAGGAACGGGGCGACTTGCTGGCGGCCTACGTGAAACGCATCCTCAGCAGCGATCCCGCCGTGTACTGGCCCGCCGCGCGCGCCTGGAGCCGCTTCGAAGGCCGCCGCGTCTACCTGATGCCGCAGCCGGAAGATGCGCCGAACGATGCGCTCGACCTGGGCGTGGGCCGGCTCGAATCGCACTACATGGCCAACCTCGGCTTCTTCGAGGAAGACCAGCTGATCCGCAACATGGCGCGCATTGCGCATTTGCCGGCCGTCATCGTGCAAGGCCGCTACGACGCCATCTGCCCGCCGCTGTCGGCCTACCGCCTGCAGCAAGCCTGGCCGGGCGCGCAGCTGGAAATGATCCCGGATGCGGGCCATGGCGCACTCGAGCACGGCATCGCTTCGGCGCTGGTGCGCGCCACCGAGCGCTTCGTGCCGGGGCGCGGTTTCGCATGACGCCAGAGCCCGCCGGTTGGCAAAGCGGCCAGCCGGCGTGCGCCACCTGCTACACTATGGCCTGTGCTGGCGCCACGGTCGGGCGCCGGTGTGAACCTACGACTTTTTATCCATGAACATACAGATCGGCGACATCGGCCATATCATCCAGCTGGCGATTGCGCCGGTTTTCCTGTTGACCGGTATCGGCACCATGCTGGTGGTGCTGACCAACCGCCTGGGCCGCATCATCGACCGCACGCGCGTGCTGGAAGACCGGCTCGACATCGGCTATAACGATTTCTATATGGATGAGCTAGATACCTTGTATCGGCGTACCCATCTGATCAATTACTCGATTTCGCTCAGCACGGCGTGCGGTTTCTTCGTCTGCGTCATCATCGCCATGCTGTTTTTGGGCGATATTCTGAACCTGACCCTGGACAAATACATCGCGGCCTTCTTTGTGCTGGCTGTGATTTGCCTGATCGGCTGTTTTATTTATTTACTGCGCGAAATTTATCTGGCCGCGACGGCCCAGCGCATCCGGCGCCATATCCGCCCGCCACGTTAAGCGGCGCGCCGGTTTACCCTACTATTGAAGAACGAGTCCAGCATGCACGATTACAAACGTCCCCCCACCCTGCACCGCTACGGCCAGCGCAGCGAACTCGAGCTGGCGCTGAGCCTGGGCCAGTTCCGCCTGATGCCTGCGGGCAATTGTTTGACCCTGAGCTTTTCCCAAGTGTGGGACAAGCAACTGTTCGACCTGTTCGCCCCGGCCGACGCCTGTTTGATCATCCACAATACGGAAGAATTCGGCGAACGCCTGCATCGCGCCGTGCAGCGCACCTTGCCCAGCTGGGCCGGCATCGACGGCCTGGTCGAGTATGGCCAGCGCGCCGCCCTGGGTGCCGCCTTCACCAAGACGCGCGCCGAAGCGTTGGAACAGGAATGGCTGTTCGCCTGGCGCTCGATGCAGCCGCAGGCGAGCCTGAATCCCGTCACGGTAAAGCTGGGCAGCCTGGAAAACTTCGCGGAAATCCGCGACCGCGACACCTATTTGGCCTGATTTTTTAACACCGGATGAAACCGTAGCGAGCGGATGGGAGTTGTAGCTGAGCAGCGGAGCTGTGCTTTAGCACAGTGAGCAGCGGAGGCTGCAAATCGCGACGCGCAGTAGGTTTTGTCCGGTGTCGTTATCCGGATTTATCGGCGTACTGGCTGTCGATGCGTGCGAGCACGGCCGCCATCATGCGCTCGATATCGCCGCGTATCATGGTCGTGCCCAGCATGCCGGGCACATAGAAGCCCGGCATCAGCCGGCTGGAAAAGACGATGCGCGTGCCGCCCGTCTCGGGGATGGGGTACAGATTCCAGCGCGATTCGTAATGCCGCATGTCGCCGGAGATCAGGGCGATGTCGATGGCCGTGAACGGCGTTTCCGTGGCCCGCACCACCAGGTGGATGGGGTGGTTCATGAACAGGAAGCGCGCCATGCCCTGCTGTTCGATGATGACTTCATTGCCGTTGCGCGACAGCACGCGGCAGGAACTCAGGTCCGGCACGAATTCATGCATGCGCTCGTAGGTGGTCAGGGTCTTCCAGACGGACGCCGGCGGCGCCTGCACGCTGCCGCTGGCATCGACTTCATACATGCGCTGCCCGTCGACCTCGATGCGCTTGACGTCGACTTTGAGCTTGTCCAGGCGTATCGCCTGCGCCAGCGCGGTAGCGGGGACGGCGCACAGCATCAGCAGGCAAAGGAAGAGTCGCGTCATGCACCTAGCCTACGGGAAACTTGCGCCCGGCACAAGCTGTACGCATCGCCGGCCCGTGCGCCGGGCGATTTAGAACTCCCGGTCTAGAGAAATACGCTGCGGCGAGCGGCAATGCTTGCTACCGTACGGCCTGCATACCACCTCTACCGGACCGATCACCATGACTGCCTATCCCCACCTGCTGGCCCCGTTCGACCTGGGTTTTACCTCTTTGCGCAACCGAGTCATCATGGGGTCCATGCATACGGGCCTGGAAGACCGGTTTTATCATTATGGCAAGCTCGCCGCGTTTTACCGCGAACGGGCACGGGGCGGCGTGGGCCTGATCGTCACGGGCGGCATCTCGCCGAACCGCCAGGGCTGGCTGCTGCCGTTCGGCGGCACGCTCAATTTCCTCGGCGACGTGCCGAACCACCGCAAGGTGACGCGCGCCGTGCACGAGGAGGGCGGCAAGATCGTCATGCAGATCCTGCATGCGGGCCGCTATGGCTATCAGCCGTTCGTCGTCTCGGCGTCGGCGAAGAAATCGCCGATCTCGCCATTCCGCCCCCGTCCCCTGAGCGAACGGGGCATCGAGCGCACCATCTGCGACTACGTGCGCTGCGCGCGCCTGGCGCAAAAGGCTGGCTATGACGGCATCGAAGTGATGGGCAGCGAAGGATACCTGTTGAACCAGTTCCTGTGCGCGCGCACGAACCTGCGCCAGGACCGCTGGGGCGGCAGCATCGAAAACCGCATGCGCCTGCCCGTGGACATCGTGCGCCGCATCCGCGCCGCCGTGGGCCCCAACTTCATCATCATGTACCGCCATTCCCTGCTCGACCTGGTCGAGGGCGGCAATACCTGGGATGACGTGGTGACGGTGGCCAAGGCCCTGGAGCACGCGGGCGTGACGATTCTCAATACGGGCTTCGGCTGGCATGAGGCGAGGGTGCCCACCATCGTCACCTCCGTGCCGCGCGCCGCCTTCGCCTCCGTGGCGGGCCGGCTGCGCCGCGAAGTCGGCATTCCCGTGGTGGCGTCGAACCGCATCAACATGCCGCACGAAGCGAATGCCATCCTGGAGCGGGGCGACTGCGACCTGGTGTCGATGGCGCGCCCGTTCCTGGCCGACCCCCATTTTGTCGCCAAGGCCGCCTCCGGGCGCACGGACGAGATCAACACCTGCATCGGCTGCAACCAGGCGTGCCTGGACCACACCTTCGCCAACAAGCGCGCCAGCTGCCTGGTCAACCCGCGCGCCTGCCATGAAACGGAACTCGTGTACGCGAAAAAGGCCGTGCCGCGCCGGGTGGCCGTCGTCGGCGCCGGCCCGGCCGGCCTGTCCGCCGCCTGCGTGGCGGCCGAATGCGGGCACGAGGTGACCCTGTTCGACAGCAGCGACAGCGTGGGCGGCCAGTTCAAGGTGGCCATGCAAATTCCCGGCAAGGAAGAATTCACGGAAACCATCCGCTATTTTGCCCGCCGGCTGGCGCTGCTGGAAGTCAAGCTGCGCCTGGGCCAGCGCGTCACGCGCGAGCAATTGCTGGCCGGCGGCTATGACGACGTCATCGTCGCCACCGGCATCAAGGTGCGCCTGCCAGCCATTCCCGGCATCGACCACCCGAAAGTGCTGTCGTATCTGGATGTGCTGCAAAGCAAGAAGCCTGTCGGCGCGCGCGTGGCCATCATCGGCGCGGGCGGTATCGGCTTCGACGTGGGCGAATACCTGCTGCACGACCCGGCGCACCCGCTGCCGCTGCCCGTGGCTACCTGGGCGGGCGAGTGGGGCGTGGACCTGGATGCGGCCACCGGCGGCGGCCTGGTGCCGCCCGTGGCGCCTGCGCCCGTGCGGCAAATCTTCCTGTTGCAGCGCAAGACGTCGAAAGTGGGCGCGGGACTGGGCAAGACGTCGGGCTGGGTGCACCGCGCGGCGCTGGCGAGAAACGGCGTGGCCATGCTGGCCGGCGTGAGCTATGACAAGATCGACGAGCAGGGCTTGCACATCACCGTGGGCGGCGAGCAGCGCCTGCTGGCGGTGGACAACGTGGTCATCTGCGCGGGCCAGGACAGCTTGACGGAGCTCATGCCGGACATGGACAAGGATGGCAAGCCGCTGGCGACGGGCGGCCCCCGCTTCCATAAGATCGGCGGCGCCGCGCTGGCGGCCGAACTCGACGCCAAGCGGGCGATACGGGAAGGCGCGGAACTGGCCGCCAGCCTGTAAAAAGAAAGCCTGCCGGCTGGGGAGCGGGCAGGCTTGCTGGACGGAAATGGCGCCGGCTTAATGCCCGCCATGCCCCTTCTTCGCCGCATCAAAACTCTGCAGCACGTGCTCGGCCATGCCATTGGCCAGTTCGTGCTCGCCGATGAACACCTTGCCCGCGTTTTCCGCGCGCAGCAATTCCGCCTCTTCCTCGCTGTGCGTGCGCACCACCGTCATGATGTTCGGGTTCAGCGCGCGCGCCGTCTCGATCATGGCGCGCACGTGGAAGGTGTCCGGCGTGGCGATGACGAGCATGGTGGCGTGCGTGATGTGCGCCTGGATCAGCACGGCCGGTTCGCCCGCATTGCCGGCCACGGCCGGAATGCCCTGCTTGCGCAGCTGGTCGACGATTTCGCGGTTTTCCTCGGCCACGACAAAGTGGATGCCCCGTTCCATCAGGGCGGCAGCGATGCGCCGGCCCACGCGGCCATAGCCGACGAGGACGATCTGGCCCGACAGTTTTTCCTGCGGCACTGTCATCGGCAGCTCGGCCAGCGGGTCGGTGGTGCGTTCGAACTTGCGCGCGAAATCGCTGTTGCTCATCACGCGCAGCAGCGGCTTGGCCATGCTGAACACGAGCGGATTCAAGGCGATGGACAGGATGGCGCCGGCCAGGATCAGGCTTTGGCCTTCCTGCGGCATCAGGCCCAGCGACAGGCCCAGGGCGGCCAGGATGAACGAGAATTCGCCGATCTGCGCCAGGCTGGCCGAGACGATGATGGCCGTTTTCGGCGGGTAGCGCAGGGCCATCACCAGCAGGAAGGCGGCGATCGACTTGCCGAAGATAATGATGGCGCACACGGCCAGCACTTGCAGGGGCTTCTCGATGAGGATGTTCGGCTCGAACAGCATGCCGACGGACACGAAGAACAGCACGGCGAACGCGTCGCGCAGGGGCAAGGACTCTTCCGCGGCGCGGTGGCTGAGTTCCGATTCGCGCAGCACCATGCCGGCGAAGAAGGCGCCCAGCGCGAAGGACACGCCGAACAGCTTGGTCGACGCATAGGCGATGCCGACGGCGGCGGCGATCACGCACAGGGTGAACAGTTCGCGCGAGCCGGTGCGCGCCACTTGCCACAAAATCCATGGGAACAGCTTGCGGCCGACGACCAGCATGAAGACGATGAAGCCGGCTACTTGCCCCAGGGTAATAGCCAGGGTTTGCCACAGGCTGACGGCCTCGGCATCCGGTGCGACCTTGCCGCCCAGTACGCCGGCAAACGCCGGCAGCAGCACCAGCACCAGCACGGTGACGAGGTCTTCCACCACCAGCCAGCCGACGGCGATGCGGCCATTCAGGGAATCGAGGATGCCCCGTTCTTCCAGCGCGCGCAGCAGCACCACGGTACTGGCGACCGATAGGGCCAGTCCAAAGATCAGTCCGCCACCGAGGGTCCAGCCCCACCAGTGGGCCAGGCCCATGCCCATCGCCGTGGCGACGCCGATCTGCAGGATGGCGCCGGGCAGCGCGATCTTGCGCACGTCCCACAAATCCTCGATGGAAAAGTGCAGGCCGACACCGAACATCATCAGCATCACCCCGATTTCCGCCAATTGTCCCGCTATTTCCGCATCCGCCACAAAACCGGGCGTGGCCGGTCCGATGATGATGCCGGCGGCCAGATAGCCGACCAGGGCCGGCAGTTTCAGGCGCGCGGCGATGAAGCCGAAGATGAGGCCGAACCCGAGGGCGGCGGCGATGGTGGTGATCAGGCTGATGTCATGGGGCATGCGTGTGGGGTTCCTTATGGGGACGTGCGGATGGAAAAAGATGTTGCTCAGCGACCAAGTATAAACGCATCAAAGCCCCTGCCGGAAAATTTCCTGCGGCTTTATTGCAAAAAACCTGTGCTATATCTTCGTCCAGGTGGCCACGAACGCATGTTATCCACCCGGATCTTCGCCTAATTCAAGGACTCCACCCTATGCCACCCCGTGTCTCTACACCTTGCGCACGATCACGCAGCCGATGGAATAACCGGCGCCGAACGAGCAGATGACGCCCGTGGCGCCCGCCGCCATGTCATCCTGATACTTATGGAAGGCGATGATGGAGCCGGCCGACGAGGTGTTGGCGTAGGTGTCGAGGATCACGGGCGCTTCGTTGGCTTCCGCGTCGCGGCCCAGGATCAGGCGCGCGATCAGCAGATTCATGTTCAGATTCGCCTGGTGCAGCCAGTAGCGGGAGACTTGCGCCACTTCCACGCCGGCCTTGGCCAGGGTCGTCTTGATCATCTCGGCAGCCATCGGGCACACTTCCTTGAACACCTTGCGGCCTTGCTGGCGGAACAATTTATCCGCCTTGCCCATGCCGGATTCGTCAAAACGGTTGAGGAAGCCGAAATTGTTGCGGATGGCGTTAGAAAAGCGCGTTTTCAGTTCCGTGCCGATGATCTCGAACTGGTGCTGCGAGACGGCCGTGTCTTTCGCTTCGACGATGATGGCGGTGCAGGCGTCGCCGAAAATGAAATGGCTGTCGCGGTCGCGCCAGTTCAGGTGGCCGCTGGTGATTTCCGGGTTCAACACCAGCACGGCGCGCGCCTGGCCGCTTTGCACGGCGGCGACGGCTTGCTGGATGCCGAAGGTGGCGGACGAGCACGCCACGTTCATGTCAAAACCATAACCATCGATGCCCAGCGCATCCTGCACTTCCACGGCCATGGCCGGGTAGGCGCGCTGCATATTGCTGCAAGCCACCAGTACCATGTCGATATCGGCTGGCGTGCGGCCGGCGCGCGCCAAGGCGTCGCGCGCAGCGGCGACGGCCATTTCCGCCTGCAGCGACAGTTCGTCATCGCCACGCTCCGCAATGCGCGACACCATGCGGGCCGGATCGAGGATGCCTTCCTTTTCCATCACGAAGCGCGACTTGATGCCGGACGCCTTTTCGATGAAGGCCACGCTCGACAGGTCCAGCGCCGTCACCGTGCCCGCGGCGATCGCGTCGGCATTGTCGGCATTGAATTTTTCCGCGTAGGCATTGAAGCAGGTGACCAGCTCTTCGTTGGAGATCGAAAATGGCGGCGTGTACAGTCCGGTACCGCTGATGACGACTTGTTTCATGGTTAAACTTTCAAATTTGGCAATCGGCGCGATGCCGATAAGTGAAGCAAATTTTACACAAACGGGCTCGACTGTAGAGAGTTTCGTGTTGCGGGGCAGGGGGAAGTGTGGCGGAAGATTGATTTTTGTCGCGTGGACGGGGTAACGGGGGGCATGGCGCCCCCCGCCGTGCTGCTGGCGCTGCTGTTTACTTCTTCTGTTCTTGCTTGACGTCGGCTTGCACCACCACCGGTTCGGCCTTGGCCAGTTGCACCGGCAAACCTTTCAGGTGGTTCAGCGCCTGGTGCAGCTGGAAATCGTCCTGGCTGCCGAATTCCAGCGGTTTGCGGGTCTTTTCCAGGGCGATGATGCGCAATTGCTCTTCCATCTCGTCGTTGACGGGCGCGGCCTTGGCGCTTTCCTTGTCGCGGTCGTTGCTCAGGTGCTTGGAGAGGTCCGCTTCGCGGATGCGCAAGCCGTTCAAGCCGTCGCCGTCCGCATTTTCATCGACCAGCAGGTCGGGCACGATGCCCTTGGCCTGGATCGAGCGCCCGTTCGGCGTGTAGTAGCGGGCCGTCGTCAGCTTGACGGCCGTGTCGGCAGTCAATTGGCGGATGGTTTGCACGGAACCCTTGCCGAAGGTTTGCGTGCCGATGATGGTGGCGCGCTTGTAATCCTGCAGGGCGCCGGCGACGATTTCCGAGGCCGAGGCCGAACCCGTGTTGACGAGCACCACCAGTGGCACTTTCTTGATGGCGGCCGGCAATTTCGCCAGGGCGTCGCCTTCCGAACGGAAGGTATAGTATTCGGCGCGGCCGTAGAACACCTGCTTCGAGTCCGGCAACTGGCCGTTGGTCGAGACGATGGCCGCATCCTTCGGCAGGAAGGCGGCCGAGACGCCGATGGCGCCTTGCAGCACGCCGCCCGGATCGTTGCGCAGGTCCAGCACCATGCCCTTCAGGTTCGGGTCTTGCTTGTACAGCGCCGTGATCTGCGCGGCCATGTCGTCGACGGTCGGTTCCTGGAATTGCGACACGCGCAGCCAGGCGTAGCCCGGCTCGACCATCTTCGCCTTCACGCTCTTCTGGTGGATTTCCTCGCGCGTGATGGTGAAGGCCAGCGGCTGCGGTTCATCCTTGCGGGCAATGGTCAGCGACACCTTGGTGCCCGGTTCGCCGCGCATGCGCTTGACGTTGTCGTCGAGGCTGACGCCTTTCACGGGCTGGCCGTCGAGGCGGGTAATCAGATCGCCTGCCTTGATGCCGGCGCGGTAGGCGGGCGAATCCTCGATGGGTGAGACGATCTTGATGTAGCCGTCTTCGCTCAGGCCAATTTCAATGCCCAGGCCGACGAACTTGCCTTCGGAGCCTTCGCGCAGTTCGGCGTAGGCTTTCTTGTCCAGATAGGCGGAATGGGGGTCGAGCGAGGCGACCATGCCGGAAATGGCGTCTTCCAGCAATTTCTTGTCTTCGACGGGTTCCACGTAATCGGACTTGATCAGGCCAAACACATCGGCCAGCTGGCGCAGCTCTTCCAGCGGCAGGGGCGGCTCGACGTTTTTTTGCGCCATGGCGGAAAATTGCAGCGACACGGCGACGCCGGCCACCACGCCCAGGCCGATCAAGCCGGTATTTTTGAGTTTGCCCATCATTGCACCTTTGCAGCTAGCGTGTCTTGCACAAGCGCCAGTCCCCGTGGAGCGGCGCTTTCCTGAAAGTATAGACCTGAATCTCTGCCGGCGTGGGCCGGCCGTGGAAAAAGCATGCCTGGGCCCAGTCTACGTGCGAAAACGGGGCGGCCAGCTTGCCATATGTTGCGGTTTTGTATGCGATGTATAGTTACTCTTGAGGGGAGTAAGCATTTGTAAGAGTCGAAAAAAAGCGTGTGCCGCGGCCCTATAGTGGACTCGCATTCTCGACCCGAAGTGGTTTTGCCTGCGTCTGCGGACGCAGGCTTTTTTTTATCCGGAGCCCCCATGACCTCGTTGACCTTTCTCCCCGCCGTGCGCCGTTTCAGCCTGGCCTTGCTGCTGGGCACCACCGCCTTGACCGCCTCGGCCGTGCCGATTGCCGACATGCGCCTGGAAGACTTGCTGCCGATGGCGCCCGATTTCAAGACGGAATTGAAGCTCAATGCGAATCAGACCACCTTGTGGCAGCAGGTGGAAGGGAAATCGCGTCAACTGTTGCGCGAACGCAAGGCGCGCCGCGAACGCCTGCAAGCGGGCGTGGCGCAGGGTTTGCAAACGCCCCGGCTGGAGCTGCGCGACCTGCTCGCCGGCCTGGACATGGAAAGCACGCAGAGCCTGGCCGAGGAAAAGCAGCTGCGCGAATGGTGGCTGAGCGTCAACGATGCCCTGGACGAGAACCAGCGCCAGATGGTGGCCCAGTTCATCGCCGGCCAGATGGCGCGCGTGATGGACGCCGCCATGCCCCGCAGCGAGTCGCGCGGCGCGCCCGGTGGCGAGCACGGCGGGCGCAAGGGTGGTGGCAAGGGGGGCATGGGCGGCGCGGGCGTGAGCATGGGCAGCGGGGGCGCCGGTATCAGCTTGCCCGGCAACTGAGGGTAAGCAGGGGGCAAGCGCGGGGGGCAAGCAAGGGGCAAGGATGGCCAAAAGGCATGCTTGCGTGCTACATTCCTGCAGCGCCTGGCGCGGCAGGCTATCCGCCCGAAGCTATCCGCCCGGTCTTTTTGACATGCCCCATAAGGACAATCCGTGAATCGCTATCTCTTGAGCAGTCTGACCCTGACCCTGTTGGCTGCGTTTGCCCATGCCGCCGAACCCGCATCCGCCGTTGCCGCCCCGACCGTGGCACCTTCCGCACCTGCCGCCGCCGGCGTCGTTTCCGGCATCGATGTGCAGTACATCGACCCCGCCGTGCGCGTGCAGGACGATTTCTTTACCCATTTGAATGGCAAGTGGCTGGCCACGGCCGAGATTCCTGCCGACAAGTCGAGCTGGGGTTCGTTCGCCAAGCTGCGCGATGACACCACGCCACAGTTGCGCGGCATCATCGAAGCCACGCAAAAGGACAAGAACAGGAAAGCCGGTTCCGAAGCGCAGAAAATCAGCGACCTGTACGCCAGCTACATGGATGAAGTCAAGCTCGAGGCGCTGGGCACGAAGCCGCTGGCCGGCGAACTGAACCGCATCCGCTCGCTGCGCGACAAGAAGGGCGTGCCGGCCCTGATCGCCCACCTGAGCCAGACGGGCGTGGCCACGCCGTACGCCGTCTACGTGGGCCAGGATGCCCGTGCTTCGACGAAATATGCGGCCTACGTGAGCCAAAGCGGCCTGGGCATGCCGGACCGCGACTACTACCTGGAAGCCAAGCAGGCTGGCGTCAAAGAAAAATACCAGGCGCACGTGGAAAAGATGCTGGCCATGGCGGGCGACAAGAACGCCGCCGCCCGCGCCAAGGCTGTCGTTGCGCTGGAAACGGCCCTGGCCGAAGTGCAATGGACCAAGGTCGAGAACCGCGACCCCGTCAAACGCTACAACAAGACCGACATCAATCAACTGAACGAGCTGACCCCGGGCTACGACCTGAAGTCCGGCCTGGCCGCCCTGGGCATCGCCAACAAGGTCGATTACGTCATCGTCAACCAGCCGAGCTACCTGGCCGGCTACAACAAGGTGCTGGCGTCAAGCGACCTGGACACCCTGAAAGCGTATTTCGAATGGCAGTTGCTGCGCAGCTATGCCAGCTACCTGTCGAAAAACTTCGTCGATGAAAGCTTTGCCTTCTACGGCACGGTACTCAGCGGCGTGACGGAAAACCAGCCGCGCTGGAAGCGTGGCGTGGGCGCCGTCGAAGGCGTGCTGGGCGAAGCCGTCGGCAAACTGTACGTGGCGCAATACTTCCCGGCAGAACGCAAGGCGCACATGCAGGAACTGGTGAAAAACGTGCTGGCCGCCTACAAGGACAGCATCGACACCCTGGACTGGATGAGCCCGGAAACCAAGAAGGAAGCGCAAGCCAAGCTGGCCAAGTTCACGCCGAAGATCGCGTATCCGAACAAATGGCGCGATTACACGAAGCTGCAAATCGTCCAGGGCGACCTGGTGGGCAACATGATGCGCGCCGCCAACTTCGGCTCCGCGCGCCAGGTGGCCAAGCTGGGCAAGCCGATCGACCGCGAAGAGTGGGGCATGACGCCGCAGACGGTGAACGCCTATTACAGCTCGACGATGAATGAAATCGTCTTCCCGGCCTCCATCCTGCAGCCGCCGTTCTTCGACGCCAACGCGGACGACGCCGTCAACTATGGCGCCATCGGCGCCGTCATCGGCCATGAAATCAGCCACGGCTTCGACGACAAGGGCAGCCAGTCCGATGGCGACGGCAACCTGCGCGACTGGTGGACCCCGGCCGACCGCAAGAATTTCGCCGCCAAGGCCGACGCGCTGACCAAGCAATATGACGGTTACAGCCCATTGCCTGGCTACCACGTCAACGGCGCCCTGACCCTGGGCGAGAACATCGCCGACAACTCGGGCGTGGCGATCGCCTACAAGGCCTATAAAATCTCGCTGGGCGGCAAGCCTGCACCCGTGCTCGACGGCTTGACGGGCGACCAGCGCTTCTACATGGGCTTTGGCCAGGTGTGGCGCAGCAAGATGCGTGAAGCGCAGCAGATCGTGCAGATCAAGACCGACCCCCATTCGCCGGGCCAGTACCGCGCCAATGGCACCATGGTCAACCAGCCTGGCTTCTACGAAGCGTTTGGCGTGAAACCGGGCGACAAGATGTATGTTGCGCCGGAAAACCGCGTCATCATCTGGTAAGCGCATGCGCGTCGTCGTGAAAAACGTACTACTGTAACAACAGAAAAGGCCACCTCGCGTGGTCTTTTTTGCATTCTGGCCAAAGTTCTTTCTGTCGTTTCGGCCTGTATGCTACAGTCAAAAACCGGGCCAGAAGCCCTGGGCCTTCTGACCCTTATATTTCACACAATACAATATAGAGGACAACCGTGAATCGTTATTTGTTAAGTGCATTGACCCTGAGTTTGCTGGCCGGCGTGTCCGGCATGGCTGGCGCCGCTGATACGGCCAAGAAAGCCGCCGCCGCTCCCGCCACGGCTGTCGCCGCCGCCGCGCTGACGTCCGGCATCGCCGTCGAATACGTCGACCCTGCCGTGCGCGCGCAGGACGACCTGTTCCAGCACCTGAATGGCAAATGGCTGGCGGAAACGGTCATTCCTGCCGACAAGTCGAGCTGGGGCAGCTTTGCCAAGCTGGCTGACGATACGCAAACGCAGCTGCGCGGCATCGTCGAAGGCGCGGCCGCCGACAAGGCCCGCGCGGCCGGTTCGAATGCCCAGAAAATCGGCGATTTCTATAACAGCTTCATGGATGAAGCCAAGCTGGAAAGCCTGGGTCTGACACCGTTGAACGCGGAGCTGGCGAAGATCGCCGCGCTGCAGGACAAGGCGGAATTGCCGGCCGTAATCGCCCACTTCAGCAAGCTGGGCGTGACTTCGCCTTACGACTTCGGCATCCACCAGGACGCCAAGGATTCCACCAAATACGTGGCCGACATCGTGCAAAGCGGCCTGGGCTTGCCTGACCGCGATTACTACCTGGAAGCAGGCAAGGCCGATACGCGCGCCAAATACCTGGCCCACGTGGAGAAAATGCTCAGCCTGGCCGGCGACGCGAACGCTGCCGCGAATGCGAAAGCCATCCTCGCGCTGGAAACAGAGCTGGCCAAGGCGCAATGGAGCAATGTGCAGAACCGCGACCCCGTCAAGACCTACAACAAGGTGGAACTGGCGAAACTGGCCGCCGTGGCGCCAGGCTACGACTGGGCCCGCTACCTGAAGGACACGGGCATCGCCGGCAAGGTCAATTACGTGATCGTCAGCCAGCCCAGCTATCTGAAGGGTTTTGCCGAGATCGCCAACAAGACGCCGCTGGAAACGTGGAAAGCCTACTTCCAGTGGCACTTGCTGCACGCCAACGCCGGCTACCTGCCGAAAGCGTATGTCGATGAAAACTTCGCGTTTTATGGCACCACCCTGACGGGCGTGACGGAAATGCGTCCGCGCTGGAAACGCGGCGTGGGCGCCGTCGAAGGCGCGCTGGGCGAAGCCGTAGGCCAACTGTACGTGGAGCAATATTTCCCGGCCGAGCGCAAGGTACGCATGGAAGCGCTGGTGAAAAACCTGATGACGGCCTACCAGCAAAGCATCGACAAGCTCGACTGGATGAGCCCCGTCACCAAGAAACAGGCGCAGATCAAGCTGTCCAAGTTCACCACCAAGATCGGCTATCCGAACAAATGGCGCGATTACTCGGGCCTGACGGTGGCGTCGGACGATTTGATCGGCAACATCCAGCGTTCGCACTTGCTCAACTACAACCGCGAGTTGAACAAGCTGGGCCAGCCTATCGACCGCGACGAGTGGGGCATGACGCCGCAGACCGTGAACGCTTATTACAACCCGGAACTGAATGAAATCGTCTTCCCGGCCGCCATCCTGCAAGCGCCGTTCTTCGACGCCAACGCGGACGACGCCGTCAACTACGGCGCCATCGGCGGCGTGATCGGCCATGAAATCAGCCACGGCTTCGACGACCAGGGCGCCCAGTACGACGGCGACGGCAACTTGCGCGACTGGTGGACCAAGGCCGACCATAAAAACTTCGCCAAGAAAACCAAGCAGCTGGTGGCGCAGTACAACAGTTTCAGCCCCGTCAAGGGCCACTTCGTCAACGGCGAACTGACCCTGGGCGAGAACATCGCCGACAATTCCGGCGTGGCAATCGCGTATAAAGCGTACAAATTGTCGCTCAATGGCAAGAAAGCCCCCGTCATCGACGGTTTCACGGGCGAGCAGCGCTTCTATGCGGGCTTTGCCCAGGTCTGGCGCATGAAGATGCGCGAAGCGCAGCAACTGGTCTTGCTGAAAACGGACCCGCACTCGCCAGGCCAGTTCCGCGCCAACGGCACCATGCGCAACCAGCCCGGCTTCTACCAGGCGTTTGACGTGAAACCGGGCGACAAGATGTATCTGCCGCCGAAAGACCGCGTCATCATGTGGTAAGACGCTAGTCCCAGGCATAAGTTGCCAGCCGCCCCGCGCAAGCCGGGCGGCTTTTTTACGCCGTGTGATCTGGCGCAAACGATGGGTAAAAAAAAACCGCCCTGGCGGGCGGTTCCTGGAAACGGGTGTGACGCTGCTTACTTGGCCGGTTCCGCGGCTGGTGCGGCGGCGCCATCAGCGGCAGCGGCAGGTGCCGGCACTTCCGGTTCCTTGAACTTGCCGCCCGACGCGTTGGCGATGTAGACGACGGCGCGCGCCACTTCCACATCGTCGAGGTCGGGATTGCCGCCCTTGGCCGGCATCGCGCGCAAGCCTTCGATCGCGTGTTTCAGGACCGTATCGTAGCCCTGGGCCAGGCGGGCCGACCAGCTGCCCGCATCGCCAAACTTCGGTGCACCGGCCACGCCGGCGCCATGGCAAGCCACGCAGGTGGCCGTGTACACGGCTTCGCCGCTTTGCAACACTTTCGGACCGCTGGCATCCTTGAAGGTAAAGCCGGCGTTGGCCACTGGGCTCAGGCGCTCGGCGATGGCTTCCGGCGACTGGCTGTCCGTACCGGCGCCCGTCAGTTTTTGCGCCGTGACGAACTGCACCAGCAGGATGATGCCGATGACGGTGATGAGGAAGAAGCCAGCTACGGCGGCAAGCAATTGTTTAGGCGTTTTGATCGCTGATTGTTGTTCGTTATGTGCGTCGCTCATGATGTCCTTAGTCCAGATTTGAAACTGATGGCCGTGTAAGGTAGCATTTTTACATGCTTGTATGTAAACCTTTATGAAACCCACAATTATAGGCACAAAAATTGAGCAGTGACATGCAATTGCCAGCGATACGACAGTTTCCGTAGACGTAGGTAAAGAAAAACGGTATCCTTCGCATCACTTCAGAAATTCCCCCTACGCGGCTGTAGCTCAGTGGATAGAGTATTGGCCTCCGAAGCCAAGGGTCGTGGGTTCGATCCCCGCCAGCCGCACCAGACAAATCAAGACTTGCCGTTTCTTTCGCTAGCATTGTGCGCATTGCCGTGCGTGATAGTTATGGCTGCGCCTGCCGCTGCGCAGCCACCCGTCTCAGCCACTAGCCTTACTTCAGCAATTTCAGCAACGCCTGCGCCGCCGCCTCCGATGAGGCCGGATTCTGCCCGGTGATCAAGATGCCGTCCGTCAGCACATATGGCGCCCAGTCCGCGCCCTTCGAGTAGATGCCGCCGTTATCCTTGAGCATGTCTTCCACCAGGAAGGGCACGACTTTCGTCAAGCCCACGGCGTCTTCTTCCGTATTCGTGAAACCCGTCACCTGCTTGCCCTTCACCAGCGGCTGGCCATCGCCGCCTTTGACGTGGCGCAAGACGCCGGGGGCGTGGCAGACGGCGGCGACGGGCTTGCCGGCTGCCTGCAGCGCTGCGATGAGGGCGATCGAGTCCCGGTCTTCGGCCAGGTCCCACAGGGGGCCGTGGCCGCCCGGATAGAACACGGCGTCATGGTCGGCCGCTTTCACGCTGGACAGCAGGACGGTGGAAGCGAGCGCGGCCTGGGCGGCCGGATCGGCCTTGAAGCGGGCCGTGGCGGCCGTCTGCGATTCGGGGGCGTCGCTCTTCGGGTCCAGCGGCGGCTGGCCGCCCTTGGGCGAAGCCAGGGTCAGGTGCGCGCCCGCGTCTTTCAGCACGTAATACGGGGCGGCGAATTCTTCCAGCCAGAAGCCGGTCTTGTGGCCCGTGTCGCCCAGCTGGTCGTGCGAGGTCAATACCATTAAAACGTTCATGCGAACTCCTGTGCAAGCGGTGGGGGAGTGTTACGCCATCAGCTTAGTCCTGTTCGCACTTTCATGCTGCACGCCAGTGCTGCCTGTTTTTGTGCACGTCTGTGATGAAAATGCCCGCGACGCCCCTGCCGTTGTCCATTTGCAACCTCCAAAGTCCTCTTGCCGCCGATATCAAAATTGATATCGAAACAGTGGAAAAATTGATTGGAGAGATTATCGCCCAGCCCCTAAGATAAACGCCGAGCATGCGAACGACATGCAAGCAGTGCAAAAATATCAATACAATATCTGGAGATTCATGATGCGCAACGCCACCGGTCCGCTCGCGGCCACTTTCCCTCGTCCATTCACCTTGAAGGCAGCCGTTGCGGCATTGGCCGGTATTGGCTTGCTGAGCACGGCTTCGGTATGGGCGCAGGAGGCGGTGGCGGCCGATGCCAGTGCCGAGCCTGCGGCGGAAGTGTCGGTCGTGACCGTCAGCGGCGTGCGCCGCTCGGCGCAAAATTCGCAGCAGATCAAGATGCGCTCGGACCAGGTCATCGATTCCATCGTGGCCGACGACATCGGCAAATTCCCTGATAACAATGTGGCCGAAACCCTGGCGCGCATTTCCGGCATCCAGATCCGCCGCGATTCGGGCGAAGCCAGCGCTGTCATGATCCGCGGCTTGCGCGATGTCACGACCCTGCTCAACGGCCGCGAACTGTTCACCACCACGGGCCGCTACGTCAACCTGGCCGACATTCCTGCCACCATGCTGCAGCGCGTCGACGTGTACAAATCGCAGGGCGCGGACCAGGTCGAAGGCGGCGTGGCCGGCATCATCGACGTGCGCACGAACCGCCCGTTCGACTTCAAGGAATTTACGGCCAGCGTGAATACGCGCGCCGTCTACAGCGACAAATCGAAAGCCACCGACCCGAACATCAGCGGCATGGTGGCGAACCGCTGGAAGACGGGCATCGGCGAAGTGGGCGCGCTGCTGGGCTTGTCGCAGCAGCAGCACCGTTACCATGAAGAACGCGCATTCAATACGGCGCCCGTGGATAAAAGTTTCCTGTTGCCCGGTTTGACGGGGCCGGACCAGGTGGGTTTGCTGCCGATCAAGGGCGACCGCCGCCGCAGCACCGCCAATGCCGTGCTGCAATGGCGTCCGAACGCCGACGTCGAGCTGTACGCGGAAGGCATGGCCACGCGCTTCCTGCTCGATGCCGAGTCCGATTACTTCGTCGGCTTGCCATGGTGGGGCACGCCCGTGTCGGCCACAAAAATTCCTGGCACCAACCAGCTGCAAACATTGACCTCGACCAACGTCAACACCATCATGTCGACGCAGGCGAACAAGAACGAGACGAAGACGCACCAATTTGCCGTGGGCGGCTTGTGGGAGATCAATCCCGAATGGCGCTTCACGTCGGAAGTGGCCAGCACCAAAAGCAGCTATACCTGGCGCAACCCCATCCTCGACGCCATCACGCAAGTGCCGAACGCCACCATCAATACCAACCAGAACGGCACCTTGCACGTCGATTACACGGGCATCGACTTGCAAGACCCGTCGAATTACTATTTGAAGGGCTTTTTCGACCGCTACGGCCAGGACCAGGGCAGCTCGAACGATGTGCGCGCCGACCTGGCCTACACGCCGAGTGCCGGCGGCATCTTCAAGGAAATCAGCGTCGGCTTGCGCGGCGTCAAGCGCGAAGCCGAATCGATCAAGAGTTTCGAGGGCAATGCGGAAGCACCGGACGTGTCCGGCGCCGCATTTCCATTCGGCCGCCAGGGCGTGACGTCGATTCCAGGCCTCAATTGCTTGTCGGAATCGATGTCCAGCGGCGGCCCCGACTACGGTTTGAAGCAGTGGTACACGCCATGCGCCAGCTTCTTGCTCAATAACACGGGCACCGTGCGCCAGGCCGTCACGGGCAGCAGCGCGGCGCGCGCCATGGACCCGGGTTCGTTCTTCAAGGACACGGAAAAGACGTATTCCATCTACACCAAGGCAAAGGTCGCCTTCAAGCTGGCTGACTATCCCGTCGACGGTACTCTGGGCGTACGCGTCGTGCGCACCGAGCAAAGCTTGCAAGGCAACAGTTCGCAGGATGGCGTCTACACGCCCGTCATCAGCGACACGTCCAGCACCGATGTGCTGCCGAGCGTGGCCCTGAAAATCAAGCTGCGCGCCGACCTGGTCGGCCGCTTTGCGGCGGGCCGCACCATCAGCCGTCCCGGCTTTGCCCAGCTGAACCCGGGCGTGGCCCTCGTCAACTCGACGGAAACGGTGAAGGCGACGGGCGCGGGCGGCAATCCGAATTTGAAACCGGTCGTGGGCGACAATGTCGACGCGGCACTGGAATGGTATTTCGCGCCGGCCGGTTCCGTCACCGCCACCGTGTTCCACCACAAGTTCGACGGGTATATCCAGCAACGCATTTCCAGCGAAACCATTGCCGGCAAGACATATGACGTGGACCGCCCGTACAACACGGCGGCCGGCAAGCTGCAGGGCCTGGAAATCGGCTACCAGCAATTCTATGACGGCTTGCCCGGCATCTTGAGCGGCCTGGGCTTGCAAGCGAACGGCACCTACATGAGCGGCACCACCGACGACGAGACGGGCAGCCATGCGATCACGGGCGTGTCGCGCTACGCCTACAATCTGGTGTTGCTGTACGAAAAAGACGCCTGGTCGGGCCGCCTGGCCTACAACTGGCGCTCGAAATTCATCGACAGCTACAACCAGGGCGGCCCCGGCCTGGACTTGAAGGTGGCGCCGACGGCCCAGCTCGACGGTTCGTTGTCGTACAAGATCAACGAGCAGTTCACCGTGACCCTCGATGGGAATAACTTGCTCGATACCAAGTTCAAGGATTACTGGAACGAACCGGGCGTGTATGCGCGCGATACGCGGCGCTATGACCGCACGGTAGGTCTTTCTTTACGCTGGAAAATGTAAGTTGATCGCACAGTAAAAAATCAAGGGCGTTGCCATGGTTTCGGCCGGCAACGCCCCTGTCAGTTGGACAGTCACGCACGATTCATCATAAAAAGAATGGACGGAAAGCATGGAGACGCAAAAATTATCCACCGTTGAAAAGGTCGGCTTCGGCGCCGGCGACATGGCGCTCAATGTCGTCATTTCGTCGATGATGTTGATCATCACCTTTTTCTATACCGATATCTATGGCTTGAAAACCACGGACCTGGCCCTGCTGTTCGTGGCCGTGAAAGTCATCGGCGCCATCGCCGACCTCGTCATGGGCCAGATCACGGACCGCTACAGCTTTGCCTCGGGCCGCTACCGTCCGTATCTGCTGTGGCTGGCCGTGCCGTATGGCGTCAGCGTCTTCTTTGTCTTCAGCACGCCCGAGTGGCAGTACGACGCCAAGCTGATCTGGGCATATTCCACATATATCCTGATGACGATCATGACGGCCGGCGTGGGCATCCCGTATATTTCCCTGATCAGCGGCTTGACCAGCGACCCGCAGGACCGCCTGTCGGCCAACGGCTACCGCCTGTTCTTCGCCAAGATCGGCGCCTTCATGGTGACCATCGTCGTGCCGGTCCTGTCGCAGCGCTGGGGCGGCGGCAATCCGGCCGTCGGCTACCAGGCGGCCATGGCCGTGATGGCCGTCATGGGCGTGGCCCTGTTCCTGTTCTGCTATTTCTCCACCACCGAGCGGGTCGTGCACGTAGTGGAAAAGCAACCGTTGCTGGCGCAATTGAAAGTGCTGTTGCAGAACGACCAGTGGCTGGTGCTGTGCGGCGTGTGCGTCACGGGCACCATCGGCTATGTGGTGCGCGGTTCCGTCGCCATTTATTACGCGAAATACTATCTGGGCGGCAGCACGGAAACGGTGGCTGCCTTTTTGACCACGGGCGTGGTGGCCGCCATCCTGGCCATGATCGCCTCGACCTGGATCACCAAGTTCTATTGCAAAGTTAAACTGTTCCGCTACACGCAGATCGGCGTCGCGCTGATCAGCCTGGCGATCTATTTCTTTGTAAAACCGAGCGATACCGTGCTGGCTTTCGCCCTGTATTTCCTGCTGTCCTTCGTGGTGGACTTGCATGCGCCCGTGTTCTGGTCGGCCATCGCGGAAACCATCGACTATGGACAGGTGAAGACGGGCAAGCGCGTTTCCGGCTTCGCCTTTGGCGGCATTTCCGTCTGCCAGAAGGCGGGCATGGCGGTGGCGGGCGGCCTGGTGGGCGTGCTGCTCGCGTATTTCGACTACCAGCCCAACCATGAGCAAACGCAATTCGCCCTGAACGGCATCGCCCTGATGCTGTCGATCATCCCCGGCTTTTTCCACTTGCTGATGGGCTTGCTGATGTTCAAGTACCGCATCAGCGATGCGTACTACAGCGGCGTCAAGTCGGAAATGCACAAACGCGGTTTTGTCGCCGCGTAAGAATAACTGAATGGAGTAAGCAACATGGCAGACGTCTTGAAACCGTTGATCGAACAACGGGCCGACCCGCATATCTACCGTCACAGCGACGGCTATTATTACTTTACGGCTTCCGTGCCCCAGTATGACCGCATCGAACTGCGCCGCGCCGACAGCATCGCCGGTCTGGCCGACGCGCCCGCGGTCGACGTGTGGCACAAGCCGGAAACGGGGTCGTACAGCGAACTGGTGTGGGCGCCGGAATTGCACTTCAACCAGGGCGCCTGGTATGTGTATTTCGCCGCCGCGCCGAGCCGCGAAATCAAGCATAAGTTGTTCCAGCACCGCATGTATGCGATCCGCAATACGAATGCCAACCCGCTGGAAGGCGAGTGGGAATTCATGGGACAGATCGATACGGGCATCGACACCTTTTGCCTGGACGCCACCACGTTCGAGCACGACGGCGTGCTGTACTACCTGTGGGCGCAGAAAGATGTGGCCATCGAAGGCAATTCGAACCTGTATATCGCGCCGATGGCCACGCCGTGGCAGCTGGCCGGCCCGCCCGTGATGCTGAGCAAGCCGGAATTCGACTGGGAAATCCGCGGCTTCTGGGTCAACGAGGGGCCGTCCGTGCTGAAACGCAATGGCAAGATCTTCATCAGCTATTCGGCCAGCGCCACCGATGAAAATTATGCGATGGGCTTGCTGTGGGCCGATGCGTCGGCCGACCTGCTCGACCCGTTCTCGTGGAGCAAGTCGCCCGAGCCCGTGTTTGCCACCTGCTACGAGCACGGCATCTACGGCCCCGGCCACAACAGCTTCACGACGGCCGAGGACGGCGACGGCGTATTGCTGGTGTACCATGCCCGCACCTACACGGAAATCGTCGGCGATCCGCTGTGGAACCCGGATCGCCACACGTTCGTCAAACCGCTGCGCTGGGATGCGCAAGGCATGCCCGTGTTTGGCCGCTCATCGACCCTGTAAAACCTGGACCCGACGCCATGACCCCAGTTGATTCTGTTTCAGTGACGCAAGCGCCGTTCGGCACCCTGCCCGGTGGCCAGCACGTGACCGTATTTACCCTGACGAACCGCCAGGGCATGCAAGTCAAGGTGCTCGACTTTGGCGCCATCATCAGCGCAATCCACGTGCCGGACCGCGCCGGCACGTTGGCCGACGTGGTGCTCGGTTTCGAGCGCCTCGAACCCTATCTGGCCAATGGCGCTTTCCTGGGCGCCGTCATCGGGCGTTTCGGCAACCGCATTGCCGAGGGACGTTTCAGCCTCGACGGCAAGGATTACCAGCTGGCCGTCAACAATGCACCGAATCACTTGCATGGCGGCAACCAAGGCTTTCACCAGGTCATGTGGCAGGCCGAGCCTTTCACCCGGGACGATGCCGCCGGCGTCACGTTCACGCGCAGCAGCCCGCACGGCGAAGATGGCTATCCGGGCAAGCTGGACGTGACCGTCGTGTACGAACTGGACAACGACAACGCCCTGAGCCTGCGCTACCACGCCGTAACGGACCAGGCCACGCCCGTCAACTTGACCAACCACAGCTATTTCAATCTGGCGGGGCAGGGCGATATCCTCGGTCACGAGGTGACGATCAACGCGGACCGCTACCTGCCCGTGGACGCGGGTTCGATTCCCACGGGCGAACTGGCGGACGTGTCCGGCACGCCGTTCGACTTGCGCCAGAGCACCGTCATCGGCCACAGCATCGATTTACCGCACGAGCAGCTCCGCATCGGCCGTGGCTACGATCACAACTTTGTGCTGAATCAACAGCCTGGTCAACTGCTCAGCCTGGCCGCCACCGTGCGCGATCCCGTGTCGGGGCGGGCGATGCAGGTGTACACGCAGGAGCCCGGTGTCCAGTTCTATTCCGGCAATTTCCTCGACGGCAGCCAGCCCGGCAAGCTGCGCGCCAACGGCTACCGCAGCGCGCTATGCCTGGAAACCCAGCATTTCCCGGATTCGCCGAACCAGTCCCACTTCCCGAACAGCATCTTGCGTCCGGGCGAGGAGTATCGGACGCACACCGTGTACCGCTTTTCCGCCGGGTAAGCACGCCAGGTAAAACAGCCCACGCCCTGCCGCCACGTGCCCGCAGGGCGTTTTCATTACGGCATGTTGATACCGTTTTCGGTATCGGAACGCATTAAAAATTGATTGGAAAGGCATGGCAGGATTCTTTAGTATTCCAACATCGCTGCCCGGGCCGACGACATTAGATCCGGCATGGCACAACCAGGAGAATGGCATGTCTGAGACAAAAAAGAAGGTTTCCCTGCGCTCTGCCGAGTGGTTCGGCTCGCAGGACAAGAACGGCTTCATGTACCGCAGCTGGATGAAAAACCAGGGCATACCTGACCACGAGTTTCATGGCAAGCCCATCATCGGCATCTGCAATACCTGGTCCGAACTGACTCCCTGCAACGCCCATTTCCGCCAGCTGGCCGAACACGTCAAGCGCGGCATCCTGGAAGCGGGCGGTTTCCCCGTGGAATTCCCCGTCTTCTCGAACGGCGAATCGAATCTGCGCCCGACGGCCATGCTGACGCGCAACCTGGCTTCGATGGACGTGGAAGAATCAATCCGCGGCAACCCGATGGACGCCGTCGTGCTGCTGGTCGGCTGCGACAAGACGACGCCGGCGCTGCTGATGGGCGCGGCCAGCGTCGACATCCCCACCATCGTCGTCAGCGGCGGCCCCATGCTGAACGGCAAGTTGAATGGCAAGGACATCGGTTCCGGCACGGCCGTATGGCAGTTGCACGAGCAGATGAAGGCCGGTTCCATCACCTTGCACCAGTTTATGTCGGCCGAATCGGGCATGTCGCGCTCGGCCGGTACCTGCAACACCATGGGTACGGCCTCGACCATGGCCAGCATGGCTGAAGCGCTGGGCACGTCGCTGCCGCACAACGCCGCCATCCCTGCCGTCGATTCGCGCCGCTACGTGCTGGCGCACATGTCGGGCATCCGCATCGTCGAAATGGTGCACGAAGACCTGCGCCTGTCGAAAGTGCTGACGCGCGAAGCGTTTGAAAACGCCATCAAGGTCAACGCCGCCATCGGCGGTTCGACCAATGCCGTGATCCACCTGAAGGCGATTGCCGGCCGCATCGGCGTGCCGCTGGAGCTGGAAGACTGGACCCGTGTGGGCCGCGGCACGCCGACCATCGTCGACTTGCTGCCGTCGGGACGTTTCCTGATGGAAGAGTTTTACTATGCGGGCGGCTTGCCGGCCGTCATACGCCGCCTGGGCGAAGGCGATTTGTTGCCGCACAAGAATGCGCTGACCGTCAACGGCAAGTCGCTGTGGGACAACTGCGTCGAAGCGCCCATCTACAACGATGAAGTGGTGCGCACGCTGGACAACCCGCTGCTGGCCGATGGCGGCATCTGCGTGCTGCGCGGCAACCTGGCGCCGCGTGGCGCCGTCTTGAAACCGTCGGCCGCTTCGCCGAACCTGATGCAGCACCGCGGCAAGGCTGTCGTGTTCGAAGATTTCGAGCACTATAAATCGCGCATTCTTGATCCGGATCTCGATGTCGATGCCGATTCCGTGCTGGTGATGAAAAACTGCGGCCCGAAAGGCTATCCGGGCATGGCCGAAGTGGGCAACATGGGCTTGCCGCCGAAACTGCTGGCGCAAGGCATCACCGACATGGTGCGCATCTCGGACGCGCGCATGAGCGGCACGGCCTATGGCACCGTCGTCTTGCACGTGGCGCCGGAAGCCATGGCGGGCGGCCCGCTGGGCATCGTCAAGGATGGCGACATGATCGCCCTCGATTGCCACAACGGCAGCCTGAACATCGACATCAGCGACGGGGAAATCGCCGAGCGCCTGGCGGCCCGCGAACTGGGCAGCGCGCCTGGGCCGAAGAGCGGCTACCAGCAACTGTACATCGAACACGTGTTGCAGGCCGACGAAGGCTGCGATTTCGACTTCCTGGTCGGCAATCGCGGTTCCGCCGTGCCGCGCCACTCACATTAAGCGGAGAATTCCATGCTGTTGCTGCAATTTACGAATGAACATGGCGGCCGCCTGGTCGGCCTGCTGCAGGATGACCAGATTCGCGTCATCGAAGGTTACAACACGACGTATGCGCTGGCGCAAGACGCCATCCGCAAGCGTATCAATCTGGCGGAATTGGTCAATGCTACCGTCGGCAACACCACGCATTCCTATGCGGACGTGGCCGCCGGCGGCCATGTGCTGCCGCCGCTCGATCACGCGGACGAGGCGCACTGCTACGTGACGGGCACGGGCCTGACCCACCTGGGCAGCGCCGGCGCGCGCGACGCCATGCACAAGAAGATCGGCGGCGACGCCGAGTCTTTGAGCGACTCCATGAAAATGTTCCGCCTGGGCATGGAAGGCGGCAAGCCGGCTGACGGCACGGCCGGCGCCCAGCCCGAGTGGTTCTATAAAGGCGACGGCTCCATCGTGCGCGCGGGCGGCCAGCCGCTGCGCATGCCGGACTTTGCCCTGGACGGTGGCGAAGAGCCGGAAATCGCCGGCCTGTACGTGATCGGCGACGACGGCCAGCCCTACCGGGTCGGCTACGCCATCGGCAATGAATTCTCGGACCACGTGACGGAGCGCCAGAACTATCTGTACCTGGCCCACTCGAAGCTGCGCGCCTGCAGCGTGGGCCCCGCCCTGCTGGTGGGCGAATTGCCCGCGCACATCGCCGGTACTTCGCGCGTGCTGGACGCGGCGGGCAATGTGCGCTGGGAAAAGGCCTTCGTCAGCGGCGAAGAGAATATGTCGCACACGATTGCCAACCTGGAACACCATCACTTCAAGTATCCGCTGTTCAAGCGCCCCGGTGACGTGCACGTGCATTTCTTTGGCACGGCCACCCTGAGCTTTGCCGATGGCGTCAGCGTGGCGCCGGGCGAAACCTTTGAAATCGAAGCGCCGGCCTTTGGCCCTGCCTTGCGCAACCGCCTCGACGTCTTCCCAACCGAATTTGCGAAAGTGAGCACATTATGAGTTTCCATATCACCGGTGAAGCCTTGATCGGCGGCGTGGCCGTCAAGGGCAATGGCGGTTCCTTCGAAGCGTGGGACCCGGCCGCGCGCGCCCACATCGCGCCCGCCTTCCACATGGTTGACGTAGCGCAAATCGACGAAGCGTGCCGTCTGGCGCAAGCCGCGTTCGACCCGTTCCGCGCCACCACGGATGTGGAACGCGCCGACTTTTTAGACACCATCGCCGCGCAAATTCTGGACCTGGGCGACGACCTGATCGTGCGCGCCATGACGGAAAGCGGCTTGCCGCGCGCGCGCCTGGAAGGCGAACGCGGCCGCACGGTGGGCCAGTTGAAACTGTTCGCCGGCTTGCTGCGCGAGGGGTCCTGGACGGATGCGCGCATCGACAGCCCGCTGCCGGACCGCGTGCCGCCCCGTCCTGACTTGCGCTTGCGCATGATCGGCCTGGGTCCCGTTGCCGTGTTTGCGGCCAGTAACTTCCCGCTGGCCTTTTCCGTGGCCGGCGGCGACACGGCCTCGGCCCTGGCGGCCGGCTGCCCCGTCGTCCTGAAAGCCCATTCGGCCCATCCGGGCACGTCGGAACTGGTGGCGCGCGCCATCGTCAAGGCGATTGCCATCTGCAAGCTGCCGGCCGGCGTATTTGCCTTGCTGACGGGCACGGGCAATGGCATCGGCCAGGCGTTGGTCGCCCATCCGGCCATCCAGGCCGTCGGTTTCACGGGCTCGCGTTCGGGCGGCATCGCCCTGATGAAGGTGGCGGCCGAGCGTCCGCAACCGATTCCTGTCTACGCGGAGATGAGCAGCATCAACCCCGTGTTTGTGCTGCCGCAAGCCTTGGCCGCCCGTGGCGCGGCGATCGCCGGCGGTTTTGCCGCCTCGCTGACGATGGGCGTGGGCCAGTTCTGCACCAATCCCGGCCTCGTGCTGGGCCTGGAAGGCGCCGACTTTACGGCCTTTGCCGCCGCTGCCGCTGAAGCGCTGGCGCCCGCGCCGGCCGCCACCATGTTGACGGCCGGCATCGCCAGCAGCTATGCCAAGGGCGTCGCCGCCCTGGCGCAGCACGCGGACGTGACGCCGCTGGTGCAGAATACGGGAGAAGAGGGCAAGGGCGCCGCCGCCCTGTTCGTCACGTCGGGCGAGGCTTTCCTGGCCAAACACGACTTGCGCGACGAAGTCTTCGGCCCCGCCTCGCTGCTGGTGGCTTGCCGCGACATGGAACAATTGCTGGCGATTACGGAAAGCCTGGAAGGCCAGCTGACGGCCACCCTGCAGATGGATGCGGGCGACCTGGCGGACGCGCGCCGCCTGCTGCCCGTGCTGGAACGCCGCGTGGGCCGCATCCTGGCCAACGGTTTCCCGACGGGCGTGGAAGTGTCGACGGCCATGGTGCACGGCGGCCCGTTCCCGGCCACGTCGGACGGCCGCAGCACCTCCGTCGGCACGGCGGCCATCAACCGCTTCCTGCGCCCTGTGTCGTACCAGAACCTGCTGCAGGACTTGCTGCCGGAGTCGCTGCGCGACGATAATCCGCTGGGGATCTGGCGCCGCAAGGATGGCGTTCTCGGCAAGGAGTAAAAAGCTGCTGCGCGGCGGGGCCGAAGGCCTTGCCGCGCCAGCTTGCGTTGTACGTTGTACATAAAAAATAAACAGGTGGAGACAAGATGAAGCAATTGGCGAAATATGGCAGCTTGCAGGGCAAGCGCGTGTTCATCACGGGTGGCGGCAGCGGCATCGGCGAATCCCTGGTGGCGGAATTTGCCGCCCAGGGCGCCGTGGTGGCGTTTGTCGATATCGCTGTGGAAGCGAGCGAGGCCCTGTGCCGCCGCCTGGCTGAAGCGGGCTGGACGGCACCCGTGTTCCGCCATTGCGACATCACGGATATTGCCTCTCTGCAAGCCGTCATGGCCGAACTGGCCGATCAATTGGGCGATTTCGATATCCTCGTCAACAATGCCGCCAACGACCAGCGCCACCAGGCGCAGGATGTCACCCTGGAATACTGGAACGAGCGTATTGCGATCAATCAACGTCCCATGTTCTTTACGTGCCAGGCCGTCTTCGAGGGCATGAAGCGCAAGGGCGGCGGTTCCATCATCAACGTCAGCTCGATTTCGTGGCACATGAAGTCGGGCGGCTACCCCGTGTATGCCACCACCAAGGCGGCCGTCGTGGGCCTCACGCGGGGCCTGGCGCGCGATTACGGCGCGCACAATATCCGCGTCAACACGGTGACGCCCGGCTGGGTCATGACGCAGCGCCAGATCGACCTGTGGGTCGACGAGGCAGCGGAAGTGGAAATCAAGAAAAGCCAATGCTTGCCAAGCAAGCTGATGCCACAGGACATCGCCGCCATGGTGCTGTTCCTTGCCTCCGATGACGGCGCGATGTGCTCGAGTCAAGAGTTCATCGTCGACGCCGGCTGGGTCTGACAAAACGTCCAGGGCGTTGTTGCAGGGTCTTGCCGTACTAGCGTACTGTCTGCGACCCTGCGCCTAGCCCTGGGCGTTTTGTCGGCCGCGGGTTTGCCCCCAGCCATCCCCCTCCTTTGAAATACCGCTCTTGCCGCCCCAACCCCGCGGCAGGAGAGGCATCGCCACATCCATTGCCGGGTCGATCCCGGCCCTTGCTTTTCACTTAAAAACAGGAGACAGCATGAAATGTATCAACACCAGCATCGTGGCCTTCAGCCTGGCCATGGCCGTCGGCGGCGCTTTTGCCGCGCCCGTCAGCGTCACCATCGATGCGGCCAAGCCTGGTTCCGTGATCAATAAAAACATCTACGGCCAGTTCGCCGAACACTTGGGCACGGGCATTTACGAAGGCATGTGGGTGGGGCCGGAATCGTCCATTCCGAATACCAAAGGCTGGCGCAACGACGTGCTGGGCGCGCTGAAGCAGTTGCACGTGCCCCTGGTGCGCTGGCCGGGCGGCTGCTTTGCCGATGAATACCACTGGAAGGATGGCATCGGCGCGCGCGCCCAGCGTCCGACCAAGGTCAATACCAACTGGGGCGGCGTGGAAGAATCGAACGCCGTCGGCACGCATGAATTCTTCGATCTGGCTGAGTTGCTGGGCGCACAGACCTATATCAACGGCAACCTCGGTTCCGGTACGCCGCAGGAAATGTCCGAATGGCTGGAATACATGACGTCGGACAGCAAGTCCACCCTGGCCGAACTGCGCCGCAAGAATGGCCGCGCCCAGCCGTATAAAGTCGATTACTTTGGCATCGGCAACGAAGCCTGGGGTTGCGGCGGCAATATGCGCCCGCAGTACTACGCCGACCTGTACAAGCACTATCACACCTTCATGAAGACGCCGGAAAGCGCGCGCCCGAAATTCATCGCCAGCGGCGGCAATGACGACGACATCAGCTGGTCCAGCACCCTGAGCCGCGAAATCAAGCCGAACATGATGGACGCCATCAGTTTCCACTACTACACGGTGCCGACCGGCGTGTGGGAAAAGAAGGGCGCGGCCACGGGCTTTGGCGAAAATGAGTGGATTTCCACCTTGAGCCGCACCCTGCGCATCGATAGCTTGATCAAGAACAATCTCGCCGCCATCGACAAGAACGATCCCTCGAAAAAGACGGGCTTGTACGTCGATGAATGGGGCACCTGGTACGACGTCGAGCCGGGCACCAACACGGGTTTCCTGTTCCAGCAAAACAGCTTGCGCGATGCACTCGTCGCCGCCTTGAATTTCAACATTTTCCACGCCCATGCGGACCGGGTGCGCATGACGAATATCGCGCAAATGGTCAATGTGCTGCAAGCGATGATCATCACGGACAAGGATAAATATTTCCTCACGCCCACGTATCACGCGTTTGAAATGTACGTGCCGTTCCAGGATGCCACATCGTTACCGGTCGCCATCAATGGCAATGGCAAGTACAGCCTGGGCAAGGTCAGTATTCCGGAAGTGAGCGCCTCGGCCGCGCGCGCCAAGGATGGCAAGGTGTACTTGTCCTTGGTCAACACGAATCCGCACAAGGCCGTCGACGTGAGCGTGGCGCTGGCGGGGCAAAAAGTGACCGCCGTGACTGGCCGCGTGCTGACCGCAGGCAAGATGGATGCCGTCAACAGCTTTGCGCAACCGCAAGCCGTGCAGCCCGTGGCGTTTAATGCCAAGGCGCAAGGCGGCAAGCTGACCGTGTCGGTGCCCGCCAAGGCCGTCGTCGTGGTGGCGGTCGACTAGCCTGCCACCCCTTGTCATTCATCAAGCCGGCCCGCATGATGGGCCGGCTGACCATTTTGGAGAAGACGATGCACATGTTGACGCGCGGCGCGGCCGCCATCCTGAGCACCCTGGCGATCATGGCTGCCGCGCACGCGGCCCAGGTCAGCGTGCACGACCCCGTGATGGCCAAGGAAGGCGACACGTATTATTTGTACAGCACGGGGCCCGGCATCACCTTTTACAGCTCGAAGAATATGCTCGACTGGCAGCCGGAAGGGCGCGTGTTTGCCGGCCAGCCGACCTGGGCCAGGACGGCCGCGCCATCGTTTGACGACCATATCTGGGCGCCCGACGTGCAATTTCATGACGGAAAATATTACCTGTACTACTCGGTGTCCGGCTTCGGCAAGAACACGTCGGGCATCGGCGTGACCGTCAACACCACCTTGAATCCCCGTTCGCCCGACTACCGCTGGGTGGACCAGGGCATGCTGCTGCAATCCGTGCCCGAGCGCGACGAGTGGAACGCCATCGACTCGAACATCATCACCGATGCCAAGGGCACGCCATGGATGTCGTTCGGCTCGTTCTGGAATGGCATCAAGCTGGTAAAACTGACGCCCGACTGGACCCGTATTGCGGAACCGCAAGAGTGGCATTCCCTGGCGCGACGCGTGCCCTTGCCGCCAAGGGCCGGCGAATTCAAGCCCGCACCGGAGGAAATCGAAGCGCCGTTCATCTTCCAGCGCGGCAGCGATTATTTTCTCTTTGTTTCCTGGGGCTTGTGCTGCCAGAAGGAAAAAAGCACGTATCACCTGGCCGTGGGCCGCTCGACCAGCGTGACGGGCCCTTACCTGGACAGGGATGGCCGCGACATGGCGCAGGGCGGCGGCACGGTGCTGCTGAAAGGCGACAAGGACTGGAAGGGCCTGGGCCACAACAGCGCCTACACGTTTGACGGCAAGGATTACCTGGTGCTGCACGCATATGAAACGGCGGACAATTACTTGCAGAAGCTCAAGATCCTGCCCATGACGTGGGACAAGGACGGCTGGCCGCAAGTCGATCCCCGCGACTTGAACCGCTATCGCAGCCGCGAATTGCCGGCCGCCAAACCCTAAGGACGCGCCATGCAAAAGACCTTGTTGACGCTGGCGCTGGCCGCCGGCGGCCTGGCCACGCCTGTCCTGCAGGCAGCGGAACTGTTTCCCCTCTCGTCCGTGCGCCTGGGGACGGGACCGTTCCTCGATGCGCAGACGACGGACTTGCACTACCTGCTGGCCTTCGAGCCGGACAAATTGCTGGCGCCGTTCCGCCGCGAGGCGGGCTTGCCGCAGGTGCAGCCCAGCTATGGCAACTGGGAGTCGACGGGCCTGGATGGCCACCTGGGCGGGCATTATCTGTCCGCGCTGGCGCTGATGGTGGCGTCCACGGGCGATGCGCAGGCGCGCGAACGCCTCGACTACATGCTGGCGGAGCTGAAGCAATGCCAGGACGCCAATGGCAACGGCTACCTGGGCGGCATTCCCGACGGCAACGCTGCCTGGCAAGCCATCGCCAAGGGAGACATGCAGGCCGACACCTTTTCCGTCAACGGGCGCTGGGTGCCGTGGTACAACCTGCACAAGGTGTTTGCCGGCTTGCGCGACGCGTATCAGCAGGCGGGCAGCGAGCAAGCAAAAACCATGCTGATCGCCTTGTCGGACTGGGCCGTGAAACTCTCGGCCTCGCTCACGGATGCACAGATGCAAGCGATGCTGCGTGCCGAGCACGGCGGCATGAATGAAGTGCTGGCCGACGTCTACGCCATGACGGGCGAGCAGCGCTACCTGGACCTGGCCGTGCGCTTTTCGCACCAGGCCATATTGCAACCGTTGGTGGCGCAACAGGACAAGCTGACGGGCTTGCATGCGAATACGCAAATCCCGAAGGTGATCGGCTTCGAGCGCATCGGCGCGCTGACGGGCCGGCGCGACTGGCAGCAGGCGGCGCAATTCTTTTGGCAAACCGTGCACGACAAGCGCACGGTGGCCATCGGCGGCAACAGCGTCAAGGAACATTTCCACGACGAGCACGACTTTTCCTCGATGGTGGAAGAGGTCGAAGGGCCGGAAACGTGCAATACCTACAATATGCTCAAGCTGACGGAACAGCTGTTCCAGCGCGACGAACAGGTGCGCTACGCGGATTACTACGAGCGCGCCCTGTACAACCACATTTTGTCGTCGCAGCGCCCCGGCACGGGCGGCTTTGTCTACTTTACGCCCATGCGCCCGAACCACTACCGCGTGTATTCGCAAGTGGACAAGGGCATGTGGTGCTGCGTGGGTTCCGGCATCGAAAGCCAGGCCAAGTATGGCGAGTTCATCTACGCGCATGAGGGTGACGCGCTGTACGTGAACCTGTTCATGGCGTCCACCCTGGACTGGAAAGAGCAGGGCGTCAGGATCGTCCAATCGACCCGGTTCCCCGACCGTGACACGACGCGCATCACGGTGCAAGGAAGTAAAACGTTCAGCCTGAAGATCCGCTACCCGCGGTGGGTAGCCAAGGGCAAGCTGCGCGTCAAACTCAACGGCAAGGCGCTGCGCGTGAATAGCGTGCCGGGCGAGTACGTGACGATCACGCGCGCGTGGAAGTCGGGCGACAGCGTCGATGTCGTGCTGCCGATGACGACGCGCCTGGAACAGATGCCGGACCAGTCGAATTACTATGCCGTGCTGCATGGTCCCATCGTGCTGGCCGCCAAGACGCAGCCGTTCGCCCATGAACAACTGAACTATTTTGCCGACGACACGCGCATGGGGCATATCGCCCAAGGGCAAGTGTGTCCGCTGGAATCGTCACCGCTGTTCGTCAGCGACGAGCAGGATTTCATGCGCAAAATCAAACCCGTGAAGGGCCAGCCGCTGACGTTTACGGCGCCCGGCTTGATCCAGGGCAAGGATGCGGCGAGTATAAAACTGATCCCGTTCTTCCGCCTGCATGACTCTCGCTACATGCTGTACTGGCCAGTATCCACGCCGGCCAGGCTGGCGCAGCTGCAGGAAAGCACGCGCCAGGCGGAATCCGAGCGCCTGGCGCTCGACGCGCTCACCATCGACCAGGTGGCGCCCGGGCAGCAGCAGCCGGAATCCGACCACAACTTCCAGGCCGAAGGGGGAGAAAACGGCGTCAACAAGGGCCGGCACTGGCGCCATGCGACGGGCTGGTTCAGCTATGAACTGAGCGACCCGCAAGCCGAAGCGAAAACCCTGCGCCTGACCCTGTCCACCCTCGATGCGGGCCGCGTATTTGACGTCTTGCTCAACGGCACGAAACTGCAAACGGTCACCGTGGCGGCCGATGCGCCGCAGGAACTGCACACGCTCGATATCGCCATTCCCCAGGCCCTGGTGGCGGCTGGCAACGGCAAACTCAGCGTGAAATTTGTCGCCGACAAGGATTCCGTGGCGGGCGGCCTGTACGGACTGCGCCTGTTGCGCTGAGGGAAGAAGGACCCGGCTCGTTCTACCGATACGCAAATCGGTATCGCAAGCGAAAAAGAATTGATTGGATGGCTATGTTGCTTTCTCCTACCATGGGTTCATAAAAAACCGCCCATCCGGCATCCGGCTGTGATGGTATTCCAAAAAAAACTGGAGACAAGAATGACATTGACACGCCGCACACTCCTCGCCAGCGCCATGCTGCTGGCCGCTTCTGCCACCACCTTGGCTACTTCTTCCGCTTTCGCCGCCAAGCCCCTCGTCATGGGCTTTTCGCAGGTGGGCGCCGAAAGCGAATGGCGCACCGCCAATACCGTCTCCATCAAGGATGCCGCCAAGAAAGATGGCGTCACCCTGAAATTTGCCGATGCCCAGCAAAAGCAGGAAAACCAGGTCAAGGCCCTGCGCTCGTTCATCGCGCAAAAAGTCGATGTGATCGCCTTCTCGCCGGTCGTTGAATCGGGCTGGGATACCGTCTTGCGCGAAGCCAAGGCCGCCAAGATTCCCGTCATCTTGACGGACCGCGCCGTCAACGTGGCCGACAAATCGCTGTACGTGACCTTCATCGGTTCCGACTTCGTGGAAGAGGGCCGCCGCGCGGGCCAATGGCTGCTCGAACACGCCAAGAAAACCCCGGATGCGACGCTGAACATCGTCGAACTGCAGGGCACGGTCGGTTCCGCGCCGGCCATCGACCGCAAGGCGGGCTTCCTGGAAGTGGTGGGCAAGAATCCGAAGATGAAGATCATCCGTTCGCAAACGGGCGACTTTACGCGCGCCAAGGGCAAGGAAGTGATGGAAGCGTTCCTCAAGGCCGAAGGCAAGAAGATCAACGTGCTGTACGCGCACAATGACGACATGGCCATCGGCGCCATCCAGGCCATCGAAGAAGCAGGCATGAAACCGGGCAAGGACATCATCATCATCTCCATCGATGGCGTCAAAGGCGCGTTCGAGGCCATGATCGCCGGCAAGCTGAACGTGACCGTCGAATGCAGCCCGCTGCTGGGTCCGCAACTGATGTCCATCGCCCGCGATGTGGTGGCCGGCAAGCCCGTGCCAGCGCGTATCACGACGGTGGAAGGCGTGTTCCCTGCCGAGGTGGCCGCCAAGGAATTCCCGAACCGTAAGTACTAAGCTTGCCGCATGATGAAGACGCAAGTGAAACACAATGCCGCGCCAGCTCCCTTGCTGGAGTTGCGCGGCATCAGCAAGTCCTTTCCCGGCGTCAAAGCCCTCAGCGACGTAGCCCTGCGCCTGTATCCGGGTGAAGTGCACACCTTGATGGGACAGAATGGTGCCGGGAAATCGACCCTGATCAAGGTGCTGACGGGCGTCTACACGCCCGACAGCGGCCAGATTTTGCTCGATGGCAAGCCCATTGCGCCCGCGTCCACCTCGGATGCCCAGGGACTGGGCATCAGCACCGTGTACCAGGAAATCAATCTGTGCCCGAACCTGTCGGTGGCGGAAAATATCTTTATCGGCCGCTATCCGCGCCGCTTTGGCGCTATCGACTGGCGTGGCATGCAGCAACAGGCGCGTGCCTTGCTGCAGCAATTGCAGATCGATATCGATGTCACGGCGCAACTGTCCAGCTTTCCGCTGGCCATCCAGCAAATGGTGGCCATTTCGCGCGCGCTGAACATTTCGGCCCGCGTGCTGATCCTCGATGAACCCACGTCCAGCCTGGACGAGGCGGAAGTCAATCTGCTGTTTTCCGTGCTGCGCCGCCTGCGCGAGCAGGGCATGGCGATTCTGTTCGTCACCCATTTCCTCGACCAGACGTATGCCATTTCCGACCGCATCACCGTCATGCGCAATGGCGAGCGCGAGGGAGAGTATGCGTGCAGCGAACTGTCGCGCCTGGCGCTGGTGAACAAGATGATCGGCGTGGCGGCCGACACCGTGGCGCAAGAGCTCGATCTGGCGCAAGACGCGGGCGCCGCCAGCTTTGGTCCCACCGTGCTCGAAGCGCAGGGACTGGGCCGCAAGGGCGCCTTGCTGCCCATGGATTTCCATATCCGCCAGGGTGAACTGCTGGGCCTGGCCGGCTTGCTCGGTTCGGGCCGCACGGAACTGGCGCGCCTGCTGTTTGGCGCCGACAAGGCCGATTCCGGCACGATCACGATGCAGGGCCAGCCACGCCACTTCAGCGTGCCGCGCGATGCGATTGCCCGGGACATCGGCTTTTGCTCGGAAGACCGCAAGCATGAGGGCGCGATTTTGTCGCTGTCCGTGCGCGAAAACATCATCCTGGCCTTGCAGGCCCGCACGGGCTTGCTGCGCGCCATCCCGTTCAAACGCCAGCAGGCGCTGGCCGACGAATATGTGAAGGCGCTGGGCATCAAGACGGCCAGCATCGAAACCCCCATCGGCAGCCTGTCGGGCGGCAATCAGCAGAAGGCCTTGCTGGCGCGCTGGCTGGTGACGTCGCCGGCCATGCTGATCCTCGATGAACCGACGCGCGGCATCGACGTGCGCGCCAAGCAGGAAATCATGAGCTATGTGGCCAAACTGTGCCGCAAGGGCATGGCCATCCTGTTCATCTCGTCCGAATTGCCGGAAGTGCTGCGCTGCAGCGACCGCATTCTCGTCATGCGCGACCGCAAGGCCTGCGGCGACTATGCGCGCGGCGAGCTCGACGATAGTTCCGTGCTGCAAGTGATCGCCGGAGACGCCACATGAGTTTATCCACGCCATCGAGCGCGCCGCTGGCGCGTCCGGCTTCCACTATGGGTACGTCCGCCTTGCATACTGTTTTACATCACCCCCTGAGCCGGCCGCTGGCCGCGCTGTGCTTGCTGCTGCTGGTCGATTTCTTTGCCATCCCCGGCTTTTTCCACTTGGAAATCCGTGACGGCCATTTGTACGGCAGCGTGATCGACATCGTCAACCGCGCGGCGCCCCTGATGCTGGCGGCGCTGGGCATGACCCTGGTCATTGCCACGCGCGGCATCGATATTTCCGTGGGCGCCGTTGTGGCCCTGTCCGGCACCGTGGCCGCCATGCTGATCGGCGGCACCATGGTGATGGACAACGGCGTGCCGACCTATGTAAGCAACATTCCCATGGGCTGGGCTCTGGCGGCCGCCCTGGGCGCGGCCCTGCTGTGCGGCGCCTGGAATGGCGTGCTGGTGGCGGGCCTGGGCTTGCAGCCCATCGTCGCCACCTTGATCCTGATGGTGGCGGGGCGCGGCCTGGCGCAATTGTTGACGGATGGACAGATCGTCACCGTCTACTATCAGCCCTTCTTCTTCATCGGCAGCGGTTATTTGTTCGGCTTGCCGTTCTCGCTGTTCCTCGTGGCGTTGGTGTTCCTCATCACGGCCGTGCTGATGCGGAAAACCGCCCTGGGCCTGTTCATCCAGGCCGTCGGCATCAACCCCGTCGCCGCGCGCCTGGCCGGCATCAAGACGGCGACCTTGATCTTCTTCGTGTACGTCTTTTGCGCCGCCTGCGCGGGCCTGTCGGGGCTGATGATCAGCTCGAACATCAAGAGCGCCGACGCGAACAACGCGGGCCTGATGCTGGAACTGGACGCCATCCTGGCCGTGACCCTGGGCGGTACGTCCCTGGCTGGCGGCAAGTTCAGCTTAGTCGGCAGCATGATCGGCGCGCTCATCATCCAGACCCTGACCTACACCATCTATTCGCTGGGCGTGCCGCCGGAAGTCAACATGGTCGTCAAGTCGGTCGTCGTCTTCCTCGTCTGCCTGTCGCAATCGTCGGAATTCAAGCAATTGCTGCATCGGAGAAAAGCATGAAGGGCTTGCTGCACACCCCGTATTTCACCTCGCTCGTCACGGTCTTGCTGCTGGTGGTGATGCTGGGCCTGGGCGGCGCCGCCTACCCGGGCCTGCTGTCGACGCAGGTCATTTTTAACTTATTGATCGATAACGCCTTTTTGCTCGTTATCGCCGTCGGCATGACCTTCGTCATCGTGTCCGGCGGCATCGATCTGTCCGTCGGTTCCGTGCTGGCCCTGTCGACCATGATTGCCGCCTGGCTGCTCAACGTGGCGCACTGGCCGCCGCTCCTGGTGATCGTCACCGTGCTGGCGCTGGGCACCGTATTTGGCGCCAGCATGGGCGCGCTGATCCATTATTTCAAATTGCAGCCGTTCATCGTCACCCTGGCCGGCATGTTTCTGGCGCGCGGGCTGTGCTACTTGATCAGCATCAACTCCATCACCATCGATGATCCGCTGTTCGTCGCCATGTCGCAGACGCAGTTGCAATTTCTCGGTGGTTTTGTCTCGCCGGGCGTGGTGATCGCCGTGGTCACTTTGCTGCTGGCCATCTGGCTGGCGCACGCCACGCCGTTCGGCCGCGCCGTGTATGCGATCGGCGGCAATGAACAATCGGCCTTGATGATGGGGCTGCCTGTCGGCCGCACCAAGGTGCTGATCTATGCCTTCAGCGGTTTTTGCGCCTCGCTCGGCGGCGTGCTGTTTTCGTTCTACATGCTGTCCGGCTATGGCTTGCATGCGCAAGGCACGGAACTGGACGCGATTGCCGCCGTTGTCATCGGCGGCACCCTGCTCAGCGGCGGCTACGGCTATGTGGCGGGTGCGCTGTCGGGCGTGCTCGTGCTGGGCACCATCCAGACCCTGATCGCCTTCGACGGCACGCTCAGCTCGTGGTGGACCAAGATCGTCATCGGCGGCCTGCTGTTTGTCTTTTGCGTCGTGCAAAGACTGATGGCCATGGGCCAGAAAAATACCAACGGGAGTTAATCTGATGTTCAAGCAACACACACTTGCCGCAGCCATCGGCATGGCGGCGGCGCTCGCCTGCGCCCCATTCGGCGTGCAGGCGGCCAACCCCATCGTGAAGAATATCTACACGGGCGACCCGGCCGCGCTGGTCGACAATGGCAGAGTGTACCTGTACGTCGGCCACGATGAAGCGAGCGCCACGGATACGGATTACCGCATGAACGAGTGGCGCGTGTATTCCTCGTGCGACATGGCGAACTGGACGGACCACGGCTCGCCCGTGCGTTACTCGACCTTCGCGTGGGCCGGCAAGGATGCCTGGGCCGGTGACATCGTCAAGCGCGGCAACAAATACTATTTTTATTCGACCGTCGACCACAAGACCATCGCCGGCAAGGCCATCGGCGTGGCCGTGTCCGACAGCCCGACCGGGCCGTTCGTCGATGCGCGCGGCAGCGCCCTGATCACGAACGACATGACGAAGCAGACGGCCATTCCCTGGGACGACATCGATCCGGCCGTCTTCATCGATACGGACGGCCAGGCCTACATCTACTGGGGCAACACGGTCTTGAAATACGCCAAGCTGAAAGCGAACATGACGGAGCTGGACGGCCCGATCCTGACCTTCGGCATGGATGCGTTTACGGAAGCGGCCTACATGCACAAGCATGCGGGCACCTACTACCTGTCGTACTCGCGCAACTTCCCCGAGGAAACGGCGTATTCGACAGGGCCGACGCCGACAGGTCCCTGGCATTTCCGCGGCACCATCATGGACAAGAATGCCGTCGTGAAAACCATTCACCAGGCCATCATCGAATTCAACGGCAAGTCCTACATCTTCTATCACAACGACAAGTTGCCCGGCGGCGGAGAATACCGGCGCTCCGTGGCAGTGGAAGAGCTGAAATACAAGCCCGACGGCACCATTGAATTCATCCAGCAGACGGCCGGTCCGGCCGCCAATCCCAGCGCCGCCTGCAAGGCATCCTGAACGCTCGTTGACTACGCACAAAAAGGAGACACACCGATATCTATAACATCGATATTGAGTTAGAACCGATATCGATCATGATATGATTTATTCATGGATACCCTCAACCCCAACTGGTTCTTGCGAGCCCGCCTGAAGACGCGGCAATTGCTGCTGTTGATCGCCCTTGACGAGCAGCGCAACATCCACCGCGCGGCGGAAGAATTGCACATGACGCAGCCGGCCGCGTCCAAGCAAATCAAGGACCTGGAAGAGATGCTGGACGTGCGCCTGTTCGACAGGTTGCCGCGCGGCATGGAGCCGACCATTTACGGCGAGACGATGATACGCCACGCGCGCATGGCCCTGACGAGCCTGTCGCTGGCGCATGACGACATCGTCGCCCTGAAGTCGGGCTTGACGGGCCAGGTGGAAGTGGGCGTCATCATGACGCCGGCCATGGCCTTGCTGCCGCGCGCGATCGCCCGCATCAAGCAGCAGGCGCCGCTGATGCGCATCGGCGTGCACCTGGAGCACAGCAATACCCTGATGGACATGCTGCAGCACGGCACCCTGGACTTCATGATCGGGCGCATCCTGGAAAAGGAAAGCAGCGCCGGCCTGATCTACGAGGAATTGACGGAAGAGCCGGCCAGCGCCGTGGCGCGCAATGGCCATCCGCTGCTGTCGCGCAAGAATCTGCAATTGAAAGACCTGGCGGGCCAGCCGTGGATCTTGCCGCCGCAAGGCAGCATCCTGCGCCACCGCTTCGACATGATGTTCCGCCGCGCGGGACAGGAGCCGCCTGTCGACGTGGTCGACACGACGGCTTTGTTGCTGATTACGTCCTTGCTGCAGCAAACGGACTCGCTGCACGTGATGCCGACGGAAGTGGCCCATTACTACGAATCGTTGAACGTGCTGAGCATTTTACCCATCGAGTTGCCGTGCAAGATGGATGCGTTCGGCATCATCCGCCAGCAGGATCATCTGTTGTCGCCGGGCGCGGACATGTTGTTGAAGGCAGTACGCGCCACGGCTGCAGACATGTATTGACGATCACCGAATAAAACGTCCATGGCGTTGTTGCCGTGCCTTGTCGTACATTCGTACTGCCTGCGGCACGGCGCCTAGCCCTGAACATTTTCTTCGGCGCCGTCACCAACTTCGGAAATTTTTTTACCGCCAATTAATCGGGCACTTCAAAAAAGACAGGTAGGTCGGATTAGCCCGCAGGGCGTAATCCGACAATACCCGCGCAGCATGCTTAATCGGGCACTTCAAAGAAAAACAGCTGCACCAGCCGGCCATTTTCAGGCGTGTCGCCAAACACATTGCTGATCGAGTGAAAGTAATGGCCCTTGTAGACGATCAGGCGGTTGTGGCGCATCGGTACTTCCAGCAGCGCTTGCCAACTGTCGCGCTGTTCTTGTAAGTCGTTGAATTTCTGTACTTTACTGTTCGGCAGCCAGCGTTTCTGGAAATCCTTGAAGCTGGCGTAGCCGCCCGCCTTGACGTCCGCTTCGGGCAGTCTCCGGTACCAGCCGCTGGGCTGGTGGCGCCAGAAGGTGGTGCCGCCCCGGCACTGCTCGGGCGGGTTCAGATACAGCACGCCCGCATAGAAATTGAAATTGTTGCCCGTCTCATTGTCCACGTGGATATCCGTGCGCGCCATGGCGTCCGCATAGCTGAGGCGGTACGAGCCATTGTCGGGCGAAATGAAACGGATGGGGCGGCCCAGGGCCGTGGCGATGCGCTCCATGATGGCTTGGCTGGGCTGGCCCGCCGTCTGGCTGCCCGGATAGTTTTGTCCCGCATAGCGCTGCTGCTCGAACGGCAACGCCAGCGCCTGCGCGCGCCAGGCGGCCGGGTCGGGCAGGAAATCGTCGAGGATGTGCAAGTCCGTTTCGCGGATAAAATCGTGCAGGGTGGCCGCGACATTGAGCGGCGTCAATGTTTCTGCCTGTTCCGCTTGCGGACTGGCAAAGCCGATGCAGCACGTTTGCGCCAGCGCCGGATGCAGCGCCAGGCCTTGCGCGTAGCGGGCCAGCGCCAGTTCCTGCTGTCCCGTGCGGTAATACAGCTCCGCCAGTCCCTGCAGGGTTTGCCAACGCTGCGGGCGCAGGGCGTGGGCCCGTTCCAGTTCGGCGATGGTTTCCAGCAAACGCTGTTTCCCCAACAGCAATTCGGCGTGGCTGATGGCGAAATCGTGCTCGTGCGGCGCCAGCCGCGCCGCCGTGGCGTAGCTGGCCAGCGCCGCTTCGCTGTCCGTGCCGCGCAGCACGTTGCCCAGGTTGTAGTGGAACAGGGCGTTGTCGGGCTGTTGCTTGAGCGACAGTTTTAACAGGCCCAGGCCGATGGCGCCCTGGCCCAATTCCAGCATGGCCAGGCCCTGGAAATGCTGCGCTTCGGCCAGGGCCGGGTCTTGCTTGTACGCGGCCTGGTAGGCATTGATCGCTTCGATCAGCTTGCCCGCCTGTTGCAGCCGTTGCCCGTTTGCCAGATGTTGTTCCGCCAGTGTCTGTTCGCCCATGTCGCTATCCCGATGCAATGTGGCGAACAGTGTAACCGAGGCCGTTCTACTGCGCCTGGTTGACGGGAATTTCTTCCCCATTCAATTTCACCGCCACCTTGACGATCTGCGCCTTGACCTGGTTGCTGGCCATGTCCGCTTCCTGGGCGTAGGCGTACACGACGATGGCGAAGTCCTTGTAGCCGCTGCGCGCCGCCTCGATCTTGCGGGCCGCATCCTGGTCCACCTTCAGCAGCGAATAGCCGTCGCCATTCGTGAACGCCAGCTTGTAGTCGCCATTGTCGTACATGTAGTAATACGTGCCCGCTTCGGCGAACTTGGCCGGGAAGGCGGCCTTGTCCATGGCGTACGGCGACAGCGCGCCCTGGCCATTGATCTGGTAGCGCAGGTAGCGCCGGGTTTTCGCCTCATTGACCTTGGCGTCGATCTGCGGTTTCAGGGCGTCGAGCACTTCCTGCTTGCGGAAGGCATCGTTGCTGCCCGCATATTCGCGCGAGATGCGCTGCGCCACGGCCGCATAGTCGGGCGGCACGCCGGACAGGGCGATGTAGCTGTACATCAACTGGTTGCCGCTGGTGATGTCGACATAGCTGGACGTCGGCGTGGCAGCGTCCGCTTGCGGCAGGCTGGCAGCCACCGCCTTTACTTGCGCCTTGGCGGCCAGGTCCGCGACATTCGCGGCGACGGGGGCAGAAGCGGCTGGTGTGGCGTTATCCGTCTTGCCGCAGGCGGACAGGAGCACGGCGATGGCGAGCAGGGCGGGGAAAGTGCGGTTCATGGTATTTCCTTCAAAATGAGTTAAACGGTAATGACGGGTTCAATTTTTAGAGTTATGAAAGTCACGGCAGCGCTGAAAACCGTAGCGAGCAAGCCCAATGCCGGGTTGAGTAGCGGAACCGTACTTTATGTACGGTGAGCAACGCCGACCCGGAAGTGGGCTGCGCAGTAGGTTTTCAGTGCTTGCCTCCTAAGCGTTTGTATTCGCCGACGCCGTAGGCGGCCAGGACGATGGAAGACGCCAGCACCAGGTAAAAGCCGATGCCGAACGAGAGCCCTTGCCACACCTGGCCCAGCATTTCGCTGGCCATCTGCTCGGCCATGCGGGCCGCGCGGCTGCCCATGATGCCGCCCATGGCGTTGCCCGCGTCGCTGACGGCGCCCTTGATCTTGATGAACAGCAAACTGCTGTGGATGACGATGAACAGCAGCGGCGCGCACTTGCCCAGCGCCGCTTTCGGGTGGTTGCTGGCCATGGTGGCGCAGCAGGCGGCAATGGCCAGCAGGAAGAAAAATTGCGCCGAAGTAAAACCGCCGCCGCCATCGCGGGCAAAGCTTTCCAGGCTGTCGGCGGACAGGCCCAGCAACTGCCAGTAAGTGCGCGACACGGAGGCGAACAAACGGATGCCGATGGTGTTGAAGACAAAGGCGCTGGCGATCAGCACGCCCAGGCTGGCCAGCACCTTGATGCCCAGGGCCGAGACGGCCTGACCCCACAGCTGCTGGCCCTTGTCGCGCGCCAGTTTCGCCGCGCCGGCCATCTCTTCCTGCGCCAGTTGCTGCGTCGCCACGGCGCTGACCGTGTCGAGGCCGCCTGACTCGTTGAAGCGCACGTCGACGACGGCGTTGATGGCGGGCGCCACGTCGGAGCGCCAGTGGGTAGCGACGTCGAAGGCATGTTGAATGCCGGCCACGCTGACGGAACCTTGTCCGCTGGTTTGGTAGGCGAGGATGCGGCCCCGTTGGCCGGTGGTGATTGCTGCTGGGCTGGATGCTTGCATGGGATTTCCCTGGTCACTGTCATGCTGTATTGCATGTACCCACGGATAACGGGGGCAGTTCAGGGAAATCCAAAATTATTTGAAATTATTTTTTGGGCGGCTGCATCAGGTCTTTGGCGGCGCCCTGGTAATCCTTCATCAAGCCCATGAAAGCGTCCTGCAAATGCCGGGCCGCATCCTGCGGCGGCGCGCCCGTGCGCCGCGCCAGGTCGAATTTATACGCATGGGCGGCCGTGTAGCCCGCCTGCGAGGCGGCGTCCAGCAGCGCGCCCGCCCGCTTCAGCGAGGCGGGGTCGCCCTTGACCATCAGCAATTCGGCCAGATAGGTCTGGGCAATCGGAAAATCCTTGGCGGCCGCCTTTTCCAGCCACTGCATGCCGATCTTCGGCTGTTTGATGCCCGCGTCGCCGCCGCCGATGCCATAGCCGAGGGCCGTCAGCGCCACCAGGTCGCCGCCCCGCGCGCGTTTCTCCAGTTGCTGGCGGGGAAACGGGCGGGCCGCGATCTGCATGCGGATTTCATAGTTGATGTCTTGCAATACGTTGCCTGGCCACACCTTGACGCCCGGTGCGGCCGGCTTTTCCATGGCTGGCGCTGGCGCGCGCATGCCGCTGTTGCCCGAGGCCAGCACGCCCGGTGTTGCCTGGCTGACACCCTTGCCGCTGCCCATGTTCAGCACCAGGCGCGCCGACGTTTCGCCGAACGAGACGCGGGGCTTTTGCACGTCGTGCGTCATGGCCGCGACGCGTGCCGCCACTTGCGAAAACACGTCGCCCATGGGCAAGCCCGGAGCGTCCAGCGCGTCGAGCAGGGCGCTCGTGTAGGGGCTGTTGCGCGAATCGGGCGACCAGAAATCGCGGGCCAGGGCGCCGGGACCGGCCGAATAGGCGATCACCACGCCCCGTGGCGCGGCCGTATCGGCAAAGCCGTGGCTGGCCGCATTGCCGCCGGGGACCACCACCGCACCGCCGCGCGTATATTCCTGGCGGCAAGCGTCGAGGATCAGCACGGCACCGCGCGCGCCCGTGCGCTGCAAGTCGCCCGCCAGGCTGGAAACGGACACGCCCTGCGCGGCGATGGCGGACGCACTCAGCGCATTCATGTTGGCGCCCAGCGGCAATACATAATTGGCTTCGCCCGCCTGCGCGCCGTGGCCCGCGTAAAACACGAGGGCGATATCGGCGCCGCGCGCCTGCGTGGAAAACTCGGCCGACGCCTTTTGCAGCTGCGCCGCATTGATGTCCGTGCGCAGCAGCACTTCAAAGCCCAGGCGGCGCAGGCGTTCGGCCATGGCGCGCGCGTCATTCACGGGATTTAACAGGGGCTGCGGATAGGCCGCGTTGCCGATCACCAGCGCGATGCGCTTGCCGGGACCGCTGGCGGCATTCCCCGTGGCCGCTTGCACGCCATTACCGCAGAGTAAAAAGATAAGGCTGAAAAACAGGGAAATCAGGCGATGCATCGGCGTCTCGGGAATTGTCGTGAAAGTAACAAAAGTTAGCGATTTTGACGGTGATATGAGAAAATTGCTTAAATGCATTTTACCTTACTGACAAGTTTCTCTTGTCTGGCCAGCGTATTGCTTGTTTGCCGGTGCGCGTCGTCGCCGGCCAGTGGCGCGTGGCGCCCAACACACGATCGGACCGGCTGTGCAATCGGAACAATTTGAACGGATTCATGCTTTCTGGACCCGCCGCCCGCAGCTGACACAAGGCGAACTGGGCGAGTTTTACCAGCGCGTCATCGCCGCGCTGACCCCGTGCCGCCCGCGCGAAGCGGCGTCGCTGGGCGATTCCCTGGCCGATCTGCGCCACCAGTTCTTCATCGAAAAAGTCTTGCACAGCGACAGCGACGCCGCGCCCCACCACGTCGGTGCCTTGTTTCTATACTTCAAGCGCTTCATCATCGACCAGCTGCGCAAGCAGCGTGACGACGACGATGCGGATGCGCAAGAGGGCTGCGAGCTGCGCGCCCCCGACGCCTATGCGGAGCCGCTGCGCGACTACCAGCTCACGCCGCAGCAAGTGCGCGAGGCGGCCGACAGTTTCATTACGACCTTGCCCCGCGACTTGATCTTGCTGCTGCGCCATTGCGGCTGCGGCGGCATGCCCGTCAAGGAACTGGCCGAGCAGATTGCCTCCGCGCACTACCACGGTGGCAAGCTGGGCCTGGTCCACAGGCAGAAGGGCGAGCCTGCCAGCGCGGGGCGCCAGGTGGTCGAGCCGGCCCACCGCGCCACCTTGCTGGGCAGCTGGGTCTTGAGCCTGCTCAAGCTGCGCGTGGGCGATACCCTGGCCGCGCGCGACATGCAGGCGGCGCAAATAGTTTTGGATATCTTGTGCGTGGCCGCGTTATCCCTGCACCTGGACCCCGCGTCCCCTCCCTCGAACCAGGATGAAAGGCCACCGGCATGAATGCATTGACGCCCACCCTGGCCATCGTTGCCGCGCGCCTGCCGTCGCCCCCGTCTTCCATCGACGTGCTGGACGACGAGGTGGCGGGCGCTACCCCCGACTGGCGCGGCGTCGCCGTGCCGGAACACGTGATGCAGCGTTTTGCGCGCCGCAGCGACGCCGCGCCGCTGGCCGGGCGGCCCATCGCGGGCGGACAGATCCACCTGCTGGCGCGCCGCCCCGGCTTCGGCGCCGTGCTGCTCGATGCCTGGGACAGCACGCGGCAGCGCTGGCGCGGCTGGCTCGTCACGCCGGACACATCGTATGCGGACGCCTGCGGCCTCGTGGTCGAGGAGCGCGACGCGCCCGTCGACCCGCGCGCGGGCCTGGTGCTGTGCGACATGCCGGTGACGCTGGCCGTGACGGACCTGGGCGCCTGCCTGGGTGTGTTCAGCCAGGAGCGCCTGCAGGCGGCGCGCTGGCTGGAGCTGCATGGCCGCGCCAACGGGGCCACTAGCGCGCCGGGCGTGATCGCCCGCGTGGCCTTGCCGGGCGACGATTACGCCTTGACGGGCACGCCCTTGTCGAGTGAGCTGGGCACGGATGGCCGCGTGGCGTATCGGCAATTGTTGCGCCAGGGGCTGCAGCAGTTGCAGATCGCTCCGGCCGATGCTACTGCGCCACCGGTGAAGGTGCCAATGCAGGCGGCAAATTCCAGCCGCTGGCTCAAACTTGTCACGGCCGTGGCCGCCAGCGTGATGGTGGTGCAATCGGCGTGGCTGTTCCTGCCGAAAGAGGGCGCCGTCGTCGGCAATGCGGAATTCCGCAATGGTGCTCCACAGGGCAGCGGCGTCGAGACGGGCGTGCGCACGCGCGTGCTGTTCCGCGCCGAGGCCACGGAGGCGGAAATCCGCACCTGGCTGCAGCGCGAGCAGCTGGAAATCGTCGCCGGACCGGACACCCTGGGCGCCTTCACTGTGTTGTCGCGCAACCGCCAGAAAGTCTTGCCGCCGCCAGGCCCGGGCAATCCGCTGGCCGTGATCAATCCCTGACCCCGAAATAAGAGAAAGTTATCAAGTATGGCAACGTATAAGAATTTTGCATCTGCGCACTGGCGCAAACTGGCCATGGGCCTGGCCGCCGGCGTCCTGTTGACGGGCTGCGCCATGACGCCGAATGGCCGTGGCGGCGTGTTGATGGGCCTCGACACGGCCGAGCTGTTCGGCACGCCGATTTCCACCTTCCGCTTGCGTGACGGCACGGAAGGCACCTTGCGCAAGGATCCGAAGGGCAAGTATTCGATCAAGCTGTCGCAGGCGTTCCGCGTCGTGCCGCTGGATAAGGCCATCACGGCCCGCGTGGCGCGCGTGGAAAACGTGGGCGAGCGCACCGTGGTGATCGTCGAAACCCAGGAGCGCGGCTGCGCCTACCGCTATGAAGTGCTGGCGTTCCAGGGCACGGACGTGCTGCAGTGGACGGTCGGCAATTGCAACGACCGCCCCCGCGTGGAACTGGCGGCCGATGGCAAATCGCTCAATATCGACTTTCCCAGTTACAACCGCCTGGCGCGCATGATTTACACGGACAGCCGCCTGCTCAACGCCAGCGTGCCCGTGCCGCCCGGCGTCGATACGCGCGCGCAGCCGTTTGCCGACGACGCTCTGCGGGCCGCCGGCCCCGTCATCGCCACCGTGCCGGGCAGCGACAGCGGGCGCGTGATTCCCGCCGCTCCGGCCGCCGCACCGCCCGCCGCCACCAAGCCCGCCACGCGCGCCACCAGCCGGAACCGCCGCCAGGTGGCGCAGGAAGCGCCCGCGCCAGCCCGCACCGTGCCTGGCGCCCCGGCAGCGGCAGCTCCGGCCGCGCGTGCCGGCGACAGTGCTTCGCGCGTGCCGGCCGCCATGAGTTTCCAGACGGAAGAAATCAAGCCCGTCGTCATCGATTTGAGGAAATAGGATGGCCGCCAGCTTGCGCAGTCTGCAAATCCGGCAGACCTTGATCCTGATCGTCCTTACCATCGCGTATCTGTGCTTCGAGCTGGGCTTCAATGCCCGCCTGCTCGACGTGGTGGGGGGCAACGTCAAGCCGGAAGACGTGGAAGGGGTGGAATTCTATGGCCGCAGCCTGTCGGGCATCGCCGCCGCGCTGGTGGTGCTGCAACTGATGTGGCGCCGCCGGCTGAAGAACAATGGCAGCGGGCCGGGCTGGACCAAGATTCTCGTTTGCTGCGTGGTGACGGCCGGCGTCGTCTTCGGCGTGCTGAAAACCACGGTGAATGTGCTGGTCAATACGCGCGACGCGGAATTTCGCCGCATGGCCTTCAACACCACCCTGCTGCAGCGTTCGCTGGTAGGCGGCAGCTTGCAGCTGCAGGGCCTGGTTGACGATCCCACCCTGTTCGCCAAGCCGGAGGGGAAATCCTTCCTGGCCCTGTTCCCCTTCCTGGCCGTCTCGGTGCGGCATCTTGACGAGCGCATGGGACCGGCCAAGGAGCAGCTGGTGCGCGCCAACGTGCGCCAGGTGGCAGGCGGCCCGTCCGGCTACTATGACAAATATCAAGAAGCCATGCGCGAGCTGGCCGGCAAGTGGGAATTGTATGCGGGCATCATCCCCGACAGCGATGCCGGCTTGCGCGCCAAGCAGCAATCGTCGTGGCAGGAATACGTGAGCAGCCTGTCGCGGCGCGGCTGGCAGCCGCATTCGGTGCCGATGCGGCGCCAGGCTGCCGTCGTCAACAATGTGCGCAAGAAAGTGCCCGTGCCCGCCAACTGGCGTACCGATGACGAGCTGGGCTTCCGCGCCGCCGTCAAGCGCCGTTACGCGGCCGAGGCGGCCAGCAAGGGCGTCTCCGTGCGCGGCGAGCGCATCCCGCCGGGCTTGCCGTTTGCCGCCTTTGTCGCGCGCCCCGGCGTGCAGGCGGAATTGCGCGAAGCGTTGAAATTGCCGGCCAGCGCCACGGTGCAGGCCGCGTATGCGAGTCCGGCCGAGTTCGGCCGCCTGTTCGACCAGTTCCTGGATCGCCAGACGGCGGAAAAACTGGTGGAATACCGTGCCAGCCGCACGGATTTTGAAGCGGGCGGCAGGTTCTTCCACGAAGGCAAGGAAGCGGCGCGCGCCGCCATCGTGCCGCCCGTGGCCCTGTTTTTCTCGCTGCTGGGCGCCATCGGCCACTTTTCCAAATTGCTGTACCTGATCGCGACCGTCGTATTATTGCTGCTGGCCATGCGCCGTGGCGAGCAGGCGGGCGCCGATGGGCAGCTGAGTCGGCGCTCCGCCTGGATCGCCACGGGCGTGCTGGCGACGGCCTTTGCGGGCACCTGGGGCATGCTGTCGGTGCTGGACAACAACGTCACGCGTAGCGAGCTGTTCCGGCAAATGCTGGACTGGACGCGCCAGGGCGAGCCAGACAGCACGCGCTGGAATCTGGCCGGCAAGGCCATCCTGGCCAATATCACGCACGTCGTGGCGGTGGGGCAGGGCTACAGCTACCCCGTCAACGAAGCGATCCGCATCCATGTTTTGCAGGGAATTCACTATGGCTATCACCCGCAACAAAAATAAGGCGGCCGCGCTGGCCTTGCTGCTCTCCATGGCCAGCACGGCCGCGCAAGCCGATTGCCTGGGCATGAAGATGCATGCGCACCGCGGCGCCGGCAATGCGCCGGAAAACTCGCTGAGCGCGCTGCGCAACACGTATTTCGGCACCTGGGACGGCGTCGAGACGGATTTGCAGCTGCTGGGCGACGGCAGCTGGGTGGTGCACCACGACTTGCTGACGGGAAGGGTCGTCGACACGGGCTCGCCCCGCACCGTGAAACAATTGACGGCCGACGACTGGCGCGCCGCCAGCATGAAGAACCGCGGCGTGGCCACGCCGGAAACGCCGCCCTTCGTCACCGATGTCGCCGACCTGGCGACGGCGTTCCCGGCCAAGACCCTGAATGCGGAAATCAAGGATGTGGTGTCGTCGTGCGCGCCGATCGCCACCCTGGTGGGACAGTTGCGCGCGAACATCAAGCACGGCAACTGGTTTTTGACGTCGGGCGTGCCGAACAACCTGGCGTGCGCGCGCCGCGCCGATCCGCAGGGTTACCTGGGCCTGCTCGTGTTTGACGCGCGCAATGCGCAGGCGGCCGGCGCCAACCGGGTCAGCCGCTATATCGCGAAAAATGCCCGCCCACCCAAGCTGGACAAGCCGTGGCTGCAGCGCGTGCAGCAACAGATCGGCATGCCCACCGGCGTGCATGTGGATGCGCGCAGCCTGGACGCCAATCCGAATCTGCTGGCTGATGCCGCCAGCCTGAACATGCCCGTCTTCGTGTACGCCGTCGATGGCGACTCGGCCCTGGCCGCGTCCCTGCTGCGCGCCCAGCAGCGCAGCCACCGCTGGCCCAGTGGCGTCATTCTTGACGGCAATCCCGAGACGTTTTGTGCGATGATGAAGTAAGCGTTTTTACTTGCCGAGAGACCATGCCATGACCCTGCCGCAACCCGACCCCGCCGCCGCGCTGGCCCGTAGCGCCATCGGCGCCATGTTCTTTTCCCTGTTTGGCGGCCTGTGGGTGGCCGCCTGGTGCGTGCAGACGTATGGTGCGCATCCGCTCAGGCTGCTGCCGGTCGCCGGCATCACCGTTCTGCTGTTCATGCTGGCGTGGCGCCAGTTCCGGCGCCACCGCGCCGCGCATGCGGCGGCGGAACAATCGCCGGAAGCGAAACGCGTGGGGCGGCTGTTCAATATCGTGAACGCCGGGCAATGGATCGCCATCTTCATCGTCGGCAACGTCCTGAAAAACATGGGCTTGCAGGCGTGGTTCATTCCCGCCGTCATTTTGATCGTGGGCCTGCATTTCTTTCCGCTGGCCTGGCTGTTCAAGGCGCGCCGCCACCTGGCCATCGGCATGGCCCTGTGCGTGTGGGCCATCGGCTATCCGCTGACCGTGCGCCATGGCCCCATGCACCCCATCGGCTGCCTCGGTGCGGGCCTGATCCTGTGGGTGGCGGCCCTGTCCGCCGTGCGCGCCGGTTTTGCCGTGCAGCAAAGCGCCTTGCAAGCCCAGAAATAGCTGTATCCGACGGCCCGCGCAGGGCCGTTTTTGCCCCGTTTTTGCCTTTTTCCTGCCGCATTCCTGCCTCTTTTTTGCGCATCGCAGCATCGATAATGTTTGCATCGCGCGCGCGACTGGCCTATAAATGTAATCGATTACATTTTATTGAGCACCTTCATGCCGCCAGCCGTTCCATCACCTTTGCCGACAGAAACCGTCTCCATCAGCGCCGTCGCCGCGCATGCGGGCGTGTCGGTGGCCACCGTGTCGCGCGTGATGAACGAGCAGGCCGGGGTGCGGGCGCCCACGCGCGACAAGGTGCTCGCTTCCGTGGCGGCCCTGGGCTACCGCATGAACCATCTGGCGCGCAGCCTGCGCACGGCCGAGAGCCGCATGCTGCTGACCATGGTGCCCGACGTGGGCAACCCGTTTTATGCGCAGATCGTGCGCGGCATCGACACGGTGGCGCGCGAACACGGCTATTTCGTGTTGCTGTGCGACACGGGCGCCGACGCGGGCCGCGAGCGCTCGTATTTCGACTTGCTGCGCATGCACCGCGCCGACGGCGCCATCTGCCTCGATCCGGACACGGTACAGCATGCCTTGTCGCATGAATCCGTCAGCCTGCCGTGGGTGGCGTGCTGCGAATTCGACCCCGCCGTGGCCGTGCCCTATGTCGGCATCGACAACCACCGGGCCGCCTCCGACGCCGTCGCGCATCTGCTGGCGCGCGGCCATACGCGCATCGGCCTGATCAACTCGGATGAACGCTATCTGTATGCGCGGCAACGCCAGCAAGGCTATCTGGACACCCTGGCCGCCGCCGGCTTGCCCGTGCAGCCGCAGTGGGTGCACACGGTGCAAAGCCTCGATTACGAAGCGGGCACGGCCGCCACCTTGCGGATGATGGCCCAGCCCGACGCGCCCACGGCCATCTTTGCCGTGTCCGACACCCTGGCCATTGGCGTGCTGAGCGCGCTGCGCCAGTTGAACAAGCGCGTGCCGGAAGACGTGGCCGTCATCGGTTTCGACGATATCGCCATCGCCGCGCAGATCGATCCGGGCTTGACCACTATCGCGCAGCCCATGCGCGAGCTGGGCGAGACGGCGGCGAGACTGTTGCTGCAGCGCTTGGCGGATCCGGCGGCACAGGTGCCGGGCGTGTTGCTTAACCATAACTTGGTCTTGCGAGGGAGTGCATAGTGAGCGTTGCCGTCGGTTTCGAGGGGGTGTGCAAGGATTTCGGCCCCGTGCGCGTCTTGCATGGCGTCAGTTTCAACCTGGCGCCGGGGCGCGTGTATGGCTTGCTGGGCGAAAATGGCGCCGGCAAGTCGACCCTGATGAAAATCCTCGCCGGCTACGAGGCGGTGAGCGAAGGGCAGTTGCTGATCGATGGCCAGCCCCGGCGCTTCGCCAGCTCGCGTGCGGCGGAATCGGCCGGCATCGTGCTGATCCACCAGGAATTCAACCTGGCCGAACACCTGACGGTGGCGCAAAACATGTTCCTCGGCCACGAGCAGACGCGCGGCTGGCTGCTCGACGAGGCCGCCATGCGGGAAGAAGCATCGCGCTATTTGAAACAGGTGGGCCTGGACGTGTCGCCCGAGACGAAAATCCGCGATTTGATTGTGGCTGAAAAGCAACTTGTGGAAATCGCCAAGGCCCTGTCGCGCCGCGCCCGCTTCCTGATCATGGATGAACCGTCGGCCACCCTGACGTCGTCGGAAACCCAGCGCCTGTTCGCCGTGATGGCGCAGCTGAAAGCGGACGGCGTGACGATTCTCTACATTTCCCACAAGCTCGATGAAGTGGAGCGCAACACGGACGAGGTCATCGTCATGCGCGACGGGCGTTTCGTCACGCGCGAGCCGACGGCCAGCCTCACGCGCCAGCAGATGGCGAACCTGATGGTGGGGCGCGAATTGTCGGACATGTTCCCGGCGAAAGTGGCGCTGGCGAAAGACGCGCCCGTGTTGTTGAAGGTCGATGGCTTGTGCGTGCCCGGCTGGGCCAAGGAATTGTCGTTCGAGGTGCGGGCCGGCGAAGTGCTGGGCTTTGCGGGCCTGGTGGGGGCGGGGCGCACGGAATCGTTCGAGGCGCTGCTGGGCTTGCGTCCGCGCAGCGCGGGGTTGATCCATCTCAATGGTCAGCCCGTGGACATCCGCACGCCCAAACAGGCCATGCAGCATGGCATGACGTATTTGAGCGAAGACCGCAAGGGAAAAGGTCTACATGTGAACCTTGGCTTGCGCGAAAACCTCACCCTGATGACGATGGAGCGCTATGCGCGGCCGTGGCTGGATGTGGCAGGCGAGAAAGCGGCGCTGGCCAAGGCCGTGCTGGACTTCAATATCCGCACGGGCGACCTGGACAGCCGCGCGCGCATGCTGTCGGGCGGCAACCAGCAAAAGCTGGCGCTGGCGAAATACCTGCATTCGGACCCCCGTGTCGTCGTGCTCGATGAACCGAGCCGCGGCGTGGACGTGGGCGCCAAGCGCGACATTTACTTCTTGATCCACCGCCTGGCCGCCGAAGGGCGCGCCGTGATCGTGATTTCATCCGAACTGATCGAATTGATCGGCCTGTGCCACCGGGTCGCCGTGATGCGCGCCGGCACCTTGCAAGCCACCCTGTCTGCTGACCACCTGACCGAAGAGGAGTTGATTGCCCATGCAACCGGCACGCACTGACACCACTGTCTCCACCGGCGCCCCCGGCGCCAGCATCGCCAGACTGGGCGCGCGCATCAAGGGTTTCGGCCCCGTGCTGGGCCTGTTATCCCTGTGCATCGCGGGCACCTTGCTCAATGGCGACTTCGCCACCCTGGACAACCTGATGAACGTGCTCACGCGCACGGCCTTCATCGGCATCATCGCCGTCGGCATGACCTTCGTCATCATTTCTGGCGGCATCGATCTGTCCGTCGGCTCCATGGCGGCCCTGATCGCCGGCTGCATGATTTATTTCATGAATGCGCTGGCGCAAGGGGCGGGCGGCGACCTGGCGCCCATCACCATGCTGGTGCTGGGCATCGCCATGGCCTTGATCCTGGGCGCGGGATTCGGCCTGATGCATGGCTTGTTAATTAGCAAGGGCAATATCGAGCCGTTCATCGTTACCCTGGGTACGCTCGGCATCTTCCGCGCCGTATTGACGTACCTGGCCGATGGCGGCGCGCTGACCCTGGACGCCACCCTGTCCGAGCTGTACAGCCCCGTCTACTACACGAGCGTGCTGGGCGCGCCTATCCCCATCTGGATTTTCCTCTTCGTCGCGGCGGCCGGCGCCATCATTTTGAACCGCACGACGTTCGGCCGCCACGTGCAGGCGATTGGTTCCAACGAGCAAGTGGCGCGCTACGCGGCCATCAACGTCGACAAGGTGAAAATCGCCACCTACATGCTGCTGGGCGTGTGCGTGGGCATCGCCACCGTGCTGTACGTGCCGCGCCTGGGCTCGGCCACGCCGACGACGGGCTTGCTGTGGGAACTGGAAGCCATTGCCGCCGTCGTCGTGGGCGGCACGGCCCTGAAGGGGGGCGAAGGGCGCATCGTCGGCACCGTCATCGGCGCGATTTTATTATCCGTGATCAGCAACATCCTGAATTTGACCAGCATCATCAGTGTCTACCTGAATGCCGCAGTGCAAGGCGTGGTAATCATCGCCGTCGCCTTCCTGCAGCGAGGCCGCAAATAAAACAAGAGCGGCGTTCTGAAAGGGCGGCCACCGGGCGCCCACAACCTTGGAGGAGAGCAGCATGAAGAGCTTTATACGGGTAGCAGGGATGGCAGTGCTGGTGATGCAGGCGTGGGCGCTGCCGGGTGCGCAGGCGGCAGAAAAGCTGGTGGTGGGCGTGGCCATTCCCACGGCCACGCACAGCTTTACCTCGGGCATCGTGTGGTGGGCCAACCAGGCCAAGGCGGAACTGGAAAAAGCCCATCCTGGCTTGAAAATCATCGTCAAGACGGCCGCCACGGCGCCCGAACAGGCGAACCAGCTGCAGGATATGTTGACGGTGAACAAGATCAACACCCTGGTCATCTTCCCCATCGAGTCGGCCTCGCTGACGCAGCCCGTCGCCCAAGTGAAAAACAAGGGCGTGTACGTGACGGTGGTGGACCGCGGCTTGACGAACACGCAGTCGCAGGATGCGTACATCGCGGGCGACAACACGGCCTTCGGCAAGCTGCCGGCCGAGTACCTGGCGAAGAGCTTGAATGGCAAGGGCAATATCGTCGCGCTGCGCGGCATGCCGACGACGCTCGACAACGAGCGCTATGACGCATTTTCCGCCGTGATGAAGGGCCATCCCGACATCAAGGTGCTGGACGCCAAGTATGGCAACTGGAACCGCGACGACGCCTTCAAGGTCATGCAGGATTACCTGACCCGCTTCAAGCATATCGACGCCGTCTGGGCTGCCGATGACGACATGGCCATCGGCGTGCAAAAGGCCATCGCGCAAGCGAAGCGCACGGACATCAAGCAAGTGTTCGGCGGCGCGGGCGCGAAGGGTGCCGTGAAGAAGATCATGGACGGTTCCGACCCGTTGATCGTGGCCGACGTGTCGTATTCGCCCAAGTTCATGTACGACGCCATCAAGCTGACGACGGAAGCGCGCCTGAAAGGTGATAAATTGCCGGCCAACACGATCATCCCGTCGGTGCTGATCACGCGCGAGAACGCCAAGCAGTTCTACTTTCCGAACTCGCCTTTTTAAACCGAACCTCCCCCGGGGCCAGATTCCCGGGGGCCAAAGGATACCCATGAAAACCATCCAGGGCCCGGCCATCTTCCTGGCCCAGTTTCTCGGCGACGAGCCGCCGTTCGACTCGCTCGAGCACCTGGCGCAATGGGCGGCCGGCCTGGGCTACAAGGGCTTGCAGCTGCCAACGGCGCCGCGATTGTTTGATCTGGAACAAGCGGCCAGCAGCCAGCAGTATTGCGACGACGTGGTCGCCCTGCTGGCGCGCCACGGCTTGCAGGTGACGGAATTGTCGACGCATTTGCAGGGCCAGCTGATCGCCGTGCATCCCGCCTACGACGCCCTGTTCGACGGCTTTGCGCCGGAACAGGTGCGCGGCGATCCCGCCGCCCGCACGGCCTGGGCCACGCAGCAGCTGCTGTGGGCCGCCACCGCCTCGCAGCGCCTGGGCTTGACGGCGCACGTGACGTTTTCCGGCGCGCTGGCCTGGCCGTACCTGTATCCATGGCCGCAGCGACCCGCCGGCCTGGTGGAAACGGCGTTCGCGGAATTGGCGAAGCGCTGGCTGCCTATCCTCGATGCGTTCGACGCGGCCGGCGTGGACCTGTGTTACGAATTGCATCCAGGCGAGGACTTGCACGACGGCGTGACGTTCGAGCGTTTCCTGGCCGCCGTCGACGGCCACCCGCGCGCATCGATCTTGTACGACCCCAGCCACTTCGTGCTGCAGCAGCTCGACTACCTGGCCTTCATTGACATTTATCATGCGCGCATCAAGGCTTTCCACGTCAAGGATGCGGAATTCCGGCCCAACGGGCGCCAGGGCGTGTATGGCGGCTATGGCGACTGGCAAGACCGGGCCGGGCGCTTCCGCTCGCTGGGCGATGGGCAGATCGATTTCAAGGCCATCTTTTCCAAGATGGCGCAGTATGACTTTCCCGGCTGGGCCGTGCTGGAATGGGAATGCTGTCTGAAACACCCGGAGGATGGCGCGGCCGAAGGGGCGCGTTTCATCCGCGAGCACATCATCCACGTGGCCGAGCACGCGTTCGACGATTTCGCGGGCAGCGCGGTTGACCAGGATCAAATCCATCATTTGCTTGGCTTGAAATAGGGAGACGACATGCAGCGACGGATACGCTTGGGCATGGTAGGGGGCGGGCAGGGCGCATTCATCGGCGCCGTGCACCGCATCGCGGCGCGCATTGACGACCAGTATGAACTGGTGGCGGGCGCTCTGTCGTCCGACCCGCAGCGCGCGCGCGACAGCGGCGCCGCGCTGCACCTGGCGCCGGAGCGTTGCTACAGCGATTACCGCGCCATGGCGCAGGCGGAAGCCGCGCGCGCGGACGGCATCGAGGCCGTCGCCATCGTCACGCCGAATCATTTACATGCGCCCGTCGCCACGGCGTTCCTGGAAGCGGGCATCCACGTGATCTGCGACAAGCCGCTGGGAATATCTCTGGCGGAAGGCCGGGCGCTGGCGGCGTTGGCGCAGCAGAAAAACCTGCTGTTTGCGCTCACGCATACCTACAGCGGCTACCCGTTGCTGCGCCACGCCAGGGCCATGGTCGAGGCGGGCGACATCGGCGAACTGCGCCTCGTGCAGGTGGAATACTCGCAGGATTGGCTGGCCGATGCCATCGCGGCGGGCGGCATGAGCGAAGGCAACTGGCATAACGATCCGCAGAAGGCGGGGCCGGGCGGTGTGCTGCTCGACGTGGGCTTGCACGCCTATCATTTGGCGCAATTCGTCAGCGGGCTGACGCCGCAGCAGGTGCTGGCGGAATTGTCGACTTTTGTTCCCAACCGCACCCTGGACGACCACGTACAGGTGATGTTGCGCTACGCCGATGGGGCGAAAGGCACCCTGTGGGCCAGCCAGGTGGCGACCGGTTGCGAAAACACGGTGCGCCTGCGCCTGTTCGGCAGCAAGGCGCAGCTGGACTTTGACCAGGAACAACCAAATGCACTGTGGTTCACGCCGCAGGGCGGCAACCGCCAGCTGCTGCGCCCGGGCCGGGTCGACAGTGCCGCCGCGCGCCACGCCACGCGCGTGCCGGCGGGCCATCCGGAAGGGTATCTGGAAGCGTTCGCCCAGCTGTACCTGGACGCAGCCTTGCGCATCCGCGCCCTGCAAGCTGGCTTGCCCGTGCCCGAGGAAGCGGGCTGGCTGCCCACCGTCACCGACGGCGTGGCGGGCCTGGCCTTTGCGGAAGCCGTGCTGCGCAGCCATGCGGATGGCGGCCGCTGGACGACCCTGGCAAGCTGACTGTTACACTGGAGGCATGAGCGCGCCTCCCTTTACCATCACGATCGTCCCGCAAGGCTGGCAATTCCCGGCCGATGCGGGCAGCACCATCCTGGCTGCCGCCGAGCTGGCCGGCATCCGCCTGCTCAGTTCCTGCCGCAACGGCACCTGCCGCACGTGTATTTGCCACATGCCCGAGGGAAAGATACGCTACACGGTGGACTGGCCCGGCATCAGCCCCGATGAACGGCTCGACGGCTACATCCTGCCCTGCGTGGCCGTGGCGGACAGCGATGTCACCATCCAGGCGCGCGCCGTGCGCACGGGCAATTAGTTCACGACGGCTTGCCGCCCTTGAGGCGCTGCAGCAGCGCGTCCACGCTGTCGCTGACGGGCAAGCCGTGGCGGCGCAGCAATTGCACGTGCAAGACGAGGTTTTCCAGCACCAGCTTGGCCGCCACGGCCAGCAAGGCCAGGTTGCGGTCTTCCGGGCTGAAACTTTCCATGGCGTCGGCCATCTCGCACAGGTGATTGGCGATCAGTCCGCGCAATTCCTGCTCGTCGAAGGGCAAGTCGGCAAAATCGATGGGGTCGGCCACTTCCACTTCCTGCATCAGCACCGCTAGTTCTTCCGGGGTAATCGTCATGCCTGGCCTCCTTGTGTGCTTGCCTCTATTTTAATTGTATTGGCCGCAAAGGGGACTAGAATGAGTCCAGGCCGATGATGTCGAAGGCAGCATGGCGAACTTGCACTTTACGCAACAACTGGCGCGTTTCCTCGACGTTCCTGCCGTGGAGGTGGATGCGCCACGCCTGCGCGCCGCCCTCGATGCCGCGTTTGCCCGGCAGCCGCGCCTGCGCGGCTACGTGCTCGACGAGCAGGGTGCGCTGCGCCCCAATGTGGTGATCTTCATCGACGGCGCCCGCTGCCGCGAGCGGCGCATGCTCGACGACGCTTTGCGGCCCGACAGCCAGGTGTATATCTTGCAGGCACTTTCCGGAGGTTGACGCCATGACAGCAGTCCCGCAGCGCGCGTATCTCGGCACCCGCAAGGGCCTGTTCCAGTTCGATGTCGATGCGGCCGGCGCCTGGCAGCTGGCGCTGGTGCAGTTTGCCGGCGATCCCATCTCCATGCTGCTGCACGACGGCCGTGACGGCACCTTGTACGCGGCCCTGAACCTGGGGCACTTCGGCGCCAAGCTGCACCGGCGCGACGCGGGCAGTGGCGAATGGAAAGAAGTCGCCGTGCCCGCCTATCCCGCCAAGCCGGAAGGCAGCAGCGATACGGTGGACTGGACCTTGCGGCAGATCTGGTCGCTGGCGGCCGGTGGCGCGGACCAGCCTGGCGTGCTGTGGGCGGGCACCCTGCCTGGCGGCCTGTTTCGTTCCAGCGACCGCGGCGACAGCTGGCAACTGGTGGAATCCCTGTGGAACGTGCCGCAGCGGGCGCAGTGGTTTGGCGGCGGCTATGACGTGCCCGGCATCCACAGCATTTGCGTCGACCCGCGCGACAGCGCCAAGGTGCTGGTGGGCGTGTCCTGCGGCGGCGTGTGGCAAACGGTCGATGGCGGCGCCAGCTGGGCCTTGAGCGCGACGGGCATGCGCGCCGATTACATGCCGCCCGAACTCGATGAAAACGAAGCCGTGCAAGACCCGCACCGCATCGTGCGCAGCGCCGGCGCGCCGGAGGCGCTGTGGTGCCAGCACCATAACGGCATCTGGCGCTCGGACGATGCCGGCTGGCACTGGCAAGAGGTGACGACGGCGCCGCTGTCGCATTTCGGCTTTGCCGTGGCCGTGCATCCGCGCGATGGCGACACGGCCTGGTTCGTGCCGGCGCAGGCGGACGTGCTGCGCATTCCCATCGATGGCGCGCTGGCCGTGACGCGCACGCGCGATGGCGGGAAAACCTTCGAAGTCTTGCGCGCGGGCTTGCCGCAGCAGCATTGCTACGACCTCGTCTACCGCCACGGGCTGGCGCTGGCCGACGATGGGCGCAGTCTGTTGATGGCGTCGACGACGGGCGGCGCCTGGTTTTCAGGCGACGGGGGCGAACACTGGCAGACCATTTCTGCCCACTTGCCGCCCGTTTATGCCGTCTGTTTTGCCACGCCGTAGTAGCACAGGAAGATATCGACGGCCAGTTCCGTCACTTCGCGCCGGCGTGCCGGGCCCAGCAAAGGCTCGCCCAGGGTGATCTGCGGCCAGAAGGCAAAGGTTTTCAATGGCGACATCAGCAGGTGCGCCACTTCCAGCGTTTCGCCCGCCTTGATGCGCCCGTCCTGCTGCGCCGCGCGGATCCAGATATTCAGTCCCGTTTCCTTTTCATTCAGGCGCGTCACCATCGCTTGCGCGCGCGCGGGCGAGTGGATGGTTTCGCCAAAGATCACGCGCGCCAAGTCGATGAAGGCCGGATCGCACAGCAAGTCCATCTTTTGCTCGACCAGGGCCAGCACTTGCGGTCGCAGGGGCTGGTCGGCAACATAGGGCACGGCAGGCTGGGCCATGCTGCTTTCCCACATGCGCTGCAGGATTTCCGCGAACAGCTCGTCCTTGCTGGGGAAATGGTTGTACACGGTGCGCTTGGATACGGCAGCCGTGGCGGCGATCTTGTCCATGCTGGTCGCATCAAAACCGTGCTCGCGGAACTCGGCGATGGCGGCATCGACGATGGCGACGCGCTTGCGGTCGGTGAGGCGTTGCGGTGCGGCCATGGCGGGAAATCTCCTTTGAAAACAATATTTTACACCTCTTGGTTTACTTTGCCAGAAATAGGAACTACACTGTGTAGTGTAATTTAACCCTTGTTAATTCTTTGCCGGGCCGCATATGCACTTGCACCGAGTCGCACGTCGTCTCTTATCCTTGGGAGTCCTGATCATCATGAGTTCTTGCACCTTGCGCGCCGCGCCTGCCGCGCCCATAGCATCGCCACAACGCCTCGACGGCAAGTTCCGCAACCCCGTGCAAATGCACAAGCTGGGCACGGCCGCAACGCTCAAGCTGATGTGGACGTTTTTCTTCGATAAGCCCGACAGCACCGTGCCGGCCGCTGCCGTACCCGTGCAAGCCTTGACCCGGGCGCAACTGCTGGCCGCGCCCGACAACAGCCTGTTTCGCCTGGGCCACTCGACCCTGCTGTTGAAACTGAACAATGAATTCTTCCTCACCGACCCCGTGTTTTCCGAGCGCGCTTCGCCGGTGCAGTGGGCCGGACCGAAGCGTTTCCACCAGCCGCCCATCAGCATCGCTGACTTGCCGCCGATCAAGGCCGTCATCCTGTCGCACGACCATTACGACCACCTCGACCACGCTGCCGTGCTGCAACTGGCCGCCAAGACGGAACACTTTGTGACGCCGCTGGGCGTGGGCGATACCCTGGTGGCATGGGGCGTGCCGAAGGATAAGGTACGGCAATTCGACTGGTGGCAAGGCACGGCGATTGCCGGTGTGAAACTCGTCGCCACGCCGTCGCAGCATTTCTCGGGACGCGGCTTGTTTGACGGCAATCAAACCCTGTGGGCGTCGTGGGTCATCGATGCGCCCGAGGTGCGCGTGTTTTTCAGCGGCGACTCCGGCTATTTCGACGGTTTCAAGCAGATCGGCGACAAGTACGGCCCGTTCGACGTGACCATGATCGAGACGGGCGCCTACGACAAGCTGTGGCCGGACGTGCACATGCAGCCGGAACAGACCTTGCAAGCCCACCTGGACTTGCGCGGCAAGTGGTTGATGCCCGTGCATAACGGCACCTTCGACCTGGGGCTGCACGCCTGGCATGAACCGTTCGACCGCATCGCGGGGCTGGCGGCCAAGCAGGGCGTGAACCTGGCCACGCCGCAGATGGGCGAGGCGGTCGACCTGGCGCAGCCGACGAAGGGGAAGAAGTGGTGGCTGGCGATGCTGGAAGAGGAGATGGCGAAGTAGGCTCGCCCTACGCCGTCACGTCGATCAGGCGTCCCACCGTTTGGCCATAGCCGTTCAGCTGGGGCGTGCTTTTCGGCGCGGCGGGGATGGCTTGTTGCGGCACGGCCACTTTGATCGCCTGGTCCAGCTGCGGCGCCTTGACGGCGGCCGGGGCATCGGCCTGGGCTTGCTGGCTGCTGCGCTGGGTCTGGCTCAGCGATTCCTGTTCCCGCGCCAGCAGTTGGCGGCTTTGCGCCAGCTGTTCGCTGTCGCGCTGTACCTGGTTCTGGCCTTGTTCGACCCGGCGTTGCGCCGTGGCCAGCGAGGCTTGCAAGTTGTTGACGGAGCTTAGCGTGACCACATTGTTCACCTTTGAGAGTATGTCCAGGCGTGCAGGGATGGGGGAAGCCCGGACCGATGTGCTGTGCCAGGCATCATTGTCCGAACATGCCAGGCGGTAATCTTTACCTGAATCAAGAGTAGGACAAATTCTCGCACAGTTCCAGTGAATTATGTTTTCTTGATAATGCTATCGTGCGCGCTGCGTGTTGCCGAAGCGGCATGCCGGCGCTGGCGAGATAGTTATCAAAGTGAGTACCCGCTGTCGCTTGTGGCCCTTGTTTGTCTGCCATCACGGATGCCGTGCCGGGAAGAGGAAAAAAGTGGTCGCATTTAAAACGTTGCTTTTTAAATAGTCAATGTGTTGTTGTTTTTCTACCGTGTCTGCGCACGCGAATGCGCGGTCTGTTTGGCGCTCTGGGCTATAATTGACGGTCAGAGTTGGTTTCTTTTGCCATACAGACAGGTAGTTAACATGAATCTCAAGAGCCTCGCAATTGCCCTCGGCATGTCGAAAACGACAGTCAGCAGGGCGTTGAACGGCTATCCGGAAGTCAATTCCCGCACCCGTGAAATCGTCCTGGCCGCCGCCAAGAAAGTCGGCTACCGGCCCAACCCGCTGGCGCGCAGCCTGGCCGTCGGCCGCACCAATGTGCTGGGCATGATCTATCCGCTGCTGCCCAGCGACCTGGGCGACAGCGTCTTTCTTTCCGTGGTGAATGGCATGTCGGATGCCGTCGAAGCGTCGAAGATGAGCTTGATCATCGCCCCCGTGTCGCCGCAGAATGAACAGCCCTCGTATGAAACCATGGTGCGCGGGCGCCAGGTCGATGGCCTCGTGGTGGGCCGCACCAAGGTGGTCGACGAGCGCATCGCGTATCTGACGAAAGTGGGCTTTCCCTTTGTCGCGAATGGCCGCACGCGCATCGACGCGCCGTATGCGTATTTTGATTACGACAACGACACGGGCATCGACCTGGCCGTGTCGTTCCTGGCCGCGCACGGCCACCAGCGCATCGCCCTGCTGAGTGCGCCGCTGGAGCTGCATTTTGCTTATGAGCGCAAGGAAAGCTTTATCCGCTGCATGGCGCAAGCGGGCTTGCCGGTCGATCCCCACTATTTGCTCGACAATACTTTCGACCGCCGCAGCGGTTACCAAGCCATGCAGCAATTGCTGGCTTGCTCGCCCCGTCCCACGGCTGTCATCGTCGACAACCACTTGTCCGGCGTGGGCGTGGTGCGCGCGCTGATGGATGCGGGCATCGAGATCGGCAAGGAAATCTCCGTCATCGTCTGGGGCAATGTGGAAGACACCTTGATCGGCATCAACGTCACCACCATCGACCAGCCCGACCTGCGCCGCGCGGGCGCGAAGATGGTCGAGATGCTGCAATCCCTGCTGGCCGGCACGCCACCGGAACGCTTGCAGGAAATCTGGCAACCGGTGCTGTTGCCGGGGGCGACGGTGGGGCGCTGCCCTGAATGAAAAAAAACGCAGAGCCGAGACTCTGCGTTTTCATTTCAAGCCCAGCTGACCGGCTTACGCCGCGTGCTTGCTGCCGTCCGCCAGCTTGGCCAGCAATCTCGCCTTGTCCTGGCGATACGTGGCGACGGCCGCTTCCTTGACGTGGCCGAAGCCGCGGATTTTTTCGGGCAGGGTCGCCAGTTCCACGCAAGTGGCCAGGTTGTCCGCCGTCAAGTTGACCAGCATGCCGGCCAGCAATTCGCGGTATTCGACGATCAGCGCGCGTTCCATCTTGCGCTCGGCCGTGTAACCGAAGACGTCGAAGGTGCCGCCTCTGAGCCCCTTGGCTTTCGCCAGCAGCTTGAAGGCGCGCCACATCCAGGAGCCGAACTCCGCTTTCACGAGGTGGCCCTTGGCATCCTTTTTCGCAAACAGCGGCGGCGCCAGGTTGAATTTCACGGAGAAATTGCCTTCGAATTGCTGTTGCAATTGCTCCACGAAACGGCCATCCGTGTACAAACGCGCCACTTCGTATTCATCCTTGTAGGCCAGCAACTTGAAATAGCTCTTGGCGACAGCCGTCGACAGCTTTTGGCCCAGTCCCAGGGTGTTTTCGCGGTCGCGCACCTGTTTGACCAGGGTCAAGTAACCGTCCGCATACGCAGCGTTCTGGTAGGCCGTGAGGAACTCCACGCGTTTTTTGATGACGCTATCGAGGCTTTGCGGCATTTGCACGATGATCGCTTGTGACGGCGTGGCGATTTGCGTGACACGGCGCACGTCGACGGCGGCGCGGCGGCCCCACAGGAAGCTTTTCTTGTTCGACTCGATGCCGACGCCATTGAGTTCGATGGCGCGCAGCAAGGCCGCTTCCGTCAGCGGGATGCTGCCTTTTTGCCAGGCGTAGCCGAGCATGAACAGGTTGGCGGCGATCGAATCGCCCATCAGCGCCGTGGCCAGTTTCGTGGCGTCGATGAAGTCGGCCGCGTCCGCGCCGCCCACGGATTCCTCGATCAGCTGGCGCACTTCCGCCGTCGGATATTGCCAGTCGGCATTTTGCGCAAACGTGCCCGGCGGCTGCTCGTGCAGGTTGACGACGGCCAGGCTGCGGCCAGGACGCATTTTCGACACGGCATCCTGCGCGCCGGCCGTCAGCATGTCGCAGCCCAGGATCAGGTCCGCTTCGCCCGTGGCGATGCGCTGGGCGCGGATGTGCGCCGGGGAGCGGGCGATTTTCACGTGCGAGGTGACGGAACCGTTCTTTTGCGACATGCCCGTCATGTCCAGCACGGACGCGCCCTTGCCTTCCAGGTGGGCCGCCATGCCCATCAGCGCGCCCACGGTGATGACGCCCGTGCCGCCGATGCCGTTGATCAGGATATTGTACGGCGCGTCGCAGCCGGGCAGGACCGGTTCCGGCAGGGGGCCGAAGTTGTCCGTCTCGCCCGTTTTGCTTGCGCCCGTCTTGGTTTTTTTCAGGTTGCCGCCCTCGACGGTGACGAAGCTGGGGCAGAAACCCTTGGCGCACGAGTAATCCTTGTTGCACGAGGATTGGTCGATGGTGCGCTTGCGGCCAAATTCCGTCTCTTTCGGCAAGATCGACACGCAGTTCGATTGCACGCCGCAATCGCCGCAGCCTTCGCAGACGGCGTCGTTGATGACCATGCGTTTGGCCACGTCCGGATACTCGCCTTTTTTCCTTCTCCGGCGCTTCTCGGCCGCGCAGGTCTGGTCGTAGATCAGCACGGACACGCCTGGTACTTCGCGCAATTCGCGCTGCACGGCATCCATGTCCTTGCGGTCGTGCAAGGTCAGGTGGGCGGGCAGGTTGCTGCGGTCGCTGTAGCGGCTCAAGTCTTCCGTGACCAGCGCGATGCGGGCGATGCCTTCGGCCGCCACTTGCTGCGCCATCATGGGTACGGTGATGAGGCCGTCCACGGGCTGGCCGCCCGTCATGGCGACGGCGTCGTTGTAGAGGATTTTATAGGTGATGTTCACCTTGGCGGCCTGCGCGGCGCGGATGGCCAGGTAGCCGGAGTGGAAATACGTGCCGTCGCCCAGGTTCTGGAACACGTGCGGCAATTCGGAAAAGGCCGCTTGCCCGATCCACGGCGCGCCTTCGCCGCCCATGTGCGTGGTCAGCTTGTTCATTTCCGGGTAGATCGACGTGGCCATCACGTGGCAGCCGATGCCGGCCAGCGCCAGGCTGCCGTCCGGCACCTTGGTCGACGTGTTATGTGGGCAGCCGGAGCAGTAGAAGGCGGGGCGGAACGGCGTATTCACGGCCTTTTTCAAGACCGCGTCCTTGGCGTCGAGGAAACTCAGTCGTGCCTTGATCAGGTCGCAGGTGACGGGGTCGGAAATCAGGCGCGCGATGCGGCTGGCGATGACCCGTGCCACTTGCGAGACGGAAAAGTCCGCCTTGGACGTGAGCAGCCATTCGCCGCGCGGCGCCACCCATTCACCCTTTTCGTCGAACTTGCCGATGACGCGTGGGCGCACGTCGTCGCGCCAGTTGTAGAGTTGCTCTTTCAACTGGTATTCGACGATTTGCCGCTTCTCCTCTACCACGAGAATTTCATCGAGACCTTGCGCAAACTCACGCACGCTATCCGGCTCCAGCGGCCACGGCATGGCCACCTTGAACAATCGCATGCCGACGTCGGCCGCCATCTGCTCGTCGATGCCCAGTTCTTCCAGCGCTTCGAGCACGTCCAGGTAGGACTTGCCGGAGGCAATGATGCCCAGCTTGGCGTTCGGGCTGTCGATGGTCGTGTGGTTGAGCTTGTTTTCGCGCGCGTAGGCGAGGGCCGCATAGATCTTGTAGTCCTGCATCAGCGCTTCCTGGTTGCGCGCCTGCTGGCCCAGCGGGATGCTCGACAGGCGCGCGTTCAGGCCGCCTTCTGGCATGACGAAATCCTGCGGAATCTTGACTTCCACGCGGAACGGGTCGGCATCGATGGAGGCCGACGATTCGACCGTGTCGGCCAGCGCCTTGAAGGCCACCGTGCAGCCGGAAAAACGCGACATGGCCCAGCCGTGGATGCCCAGGTCCAGGTATTCCTGCACGTTGCACGGATACAGGACGGGGATCATCGACGCGGAGAACAGATGGTCGGACTGGTGCGGCAGGGTCGAGGAATACGCGCCATGGTCGTCGCCGGCCACCAGCAGCACGCCGCCCAGTTTTGACGTTCCCGCATGGTTCATGTGCTTGAAGACATCGCCGCAGCGGTCCACGCCCGGACCCTTGCCGTACCACATGGCGAATACGCCGTCGTACTTGGCCGGGCCGATCAGGTCGACTTGCTGCGAACCCCAGACGGCCGTGGCGGCCAAGTCTTCGTTGACGCCGGGCACGAATTGCACGTGGTGCGCTTCCAGCTGTTTCTTGGCTTTCCACAGGTTTTCATCGAGGCCGCCCAGGGGCGAACCGCGGTAGCCGGAGATGAAGCCGGCCGTGTTGAGGCCTGCGGCCTGGTCGCGCAAGCGCTGCATCATGGGCAGGCGCACGAGGGCCTGGATGCCGGACAGGAAGATGGCGCCGGAAGTGGCCGTGTATTTGTCGTCGAGGCTGACGGTGGTCAAACGGGATGTGTCGGGGGGCGTAGATGGCGCGGCACCGGCGTTTCTAGCGAACGCTGCGGAGCCGTTTTCCGTGGTCACGGACATGGCTGTCTCCAAAAGGGTGTTTCAGATATCGGCTGTACAAGGGACGCTCCCGGTAAGGCGCGCGCTGTGCAGACGGGATGGCCGCGTGTGGGCGGCATATAACTATTTTAAATTTAAAATAGTTAATGTGGTCAGTGTAGAACGAGTCAGGAAAGGGGGCAAATACGCTTTGACGATGGGGGTATAAGAAATACTTATGCCATGGGCGAGAGCACATGCGCGCCCACCCAGCGCCCGCTGCCGCACAGTTCGGCGGCCACTTGCAGCACGAGGTTTTTCACGGCGTTGCCCGCATTGGTGAGGGGAATGTTTTTCGAGGCGCACAGGGCCACCGTGCGCGACAGGACGGGGCTGTGGATGGCGTAGCTGCGCATGGCGCCGCTGTCGAGCTCGGCCAGCAGGGGCGCGGCCGGCAGGATGGTGGCGCCCATGCCGGCCAGGATGGCCGATTTCAGGATGGCGATCGAGTTGATCTCGATCACGTTCGCCGTTTCCAGGCCCAGCTCGCGCGCGCGGCTGTCGATGCGCGGGCGCACGCCATGCTGCAGGCCCGGCAGGATCAGTGTGGCGCTCAAGGCTTGCTGGAACGACACGGCATGGCCGGCGGGCGCGAACGGCGAATCGTTGCGGCAGATAAAACGCATCTCCTCTTCCACCAGCGGGCTGCAGGCAAAGGGCGTGAGCTGGCCATCGTCGAACAGCACGGCCAGGTTGATGCGGCCCGATTTGAGCTGTTCATTGAGGTTGCCCGTGATTTCTTCCGTCAGTTGCAGGGTGATTTCGGGATAGCGTTCGCGCGCGGCCAGCAGCAAGGGCAGGGCCAGGGCGCCGGATATGCTGTGCGGCAAGCCCAGGGTGACATTGCCGGACGGCCGCGTGGCGCTTTGCGTGACGGCCGAGCGGGCGTCGGCCACCTGTTTCAGGATCGCCTGCGCATGTTCGTAAAACACCTTGCCCGCATCCGTGCTGAGCACGCCCTGCGCCGAGCGGTGCAGCAGCTGCACGCCCAGTTCCTCTTCCAGCTGGCGCAGCTGCTGCGTCAGGGCCGGCTGCGCCACGTGCAGGATCAGGGCTGCGCGCGACAGCGAGCCGTGGTCGACGATGGCAACAAAGTAGCGTAATTGGCGCAGTTCCATGGGTCCCAGAAGCGGTGCGTTGAGCGGAAAAAACCGGGTGTTGCGCCACGGCGCCGAACGCGGCCAGCAGAATAACAATTTTGTTATACTCATTCTAGCGCCTTCGGTGCTCCAGCCGTGTATTTGTGGGATGACAGCATGCTCAAGAAAGTTGATTCGTCTCAATTAAAAGTGGGCATGTACATCCATGACCTCAGTTGCGACTGGATGACGCATCCATTCGTGCGCAACCGTTTCCTGTTGCGCAGCGACGATGAAATCCGCAAGATCATGCAGGCCGGCATCCACGATGTGGTGATCGACAGCGGCAAGGGCCTCGACGTGCAGGACGCGCCCACCGTGGCGCAGGCGCGCGCCGAGACGGAGCGCGAACTGGTGCAGATTGCCGCGCCGCTGCAAGTGGTCACGCGCGTGTCGCTGGGCATGGAACTGGCGCGCGCCACGCAGGTGCGGCGGCAGGCGACCAGCCTGGTGCGCACGGTGATGGCCGACGTGCGCCTGGGCAAGGCGGTCGAGCTCGACCGCGTGCAGCACACGGTGCAAGACATCACCGAATCGATCCTGCGCAATCCCGGTGCCCTCGTCGGCTTGTTGCGCATCAAGACCAAGGATGATTACACCTTTTTGCATTCCGTCAGCGTGTGCGCGCTGCTGGTGGCGTTTTGCCGCTCACGCGGCATCGATGCCACGACCACGCACCAGGCGGGCCTCGGCGGCTTGCTGCACGACACGGGCAAGGCGCTGGTGCCCGACAGCGTTCTGAACAAGCCCGGTCCGTTGACGCCGGAAGAATTTACCCTGATCAAGCGCCATCCGCGCGACGGCTACGACATCCTGCGCCAGTCGCCCGAGGTGGGCGCGATACCCCTCGACATCGCCCTGCACCACCACGAACGGCGCGACGGCAGCGGCTATCCGGACCAGCTGGCCGGCGACGCCATCAGCGAACTGGCGCAGATGGCCGCCATCGTCGACGTGTATGACGCGCTGACGTCCGACCGCAGCTATCACAAGGGCATTCCCGCGGCCGAAGCCTTGCGCAAGATCTACGAGTGGAGCAAATTCCACTTCAATCCCGTGTTCGCGCAGGATTTCATGCGTTGCGTGGGTATCTATCCGGTAGGCACCATGGTGATGCTGGAATCGGGCCGCCTGGCCGTCGTCATCGAGGCGCACGAAAGCAATCTGTTGGCGCCGAAGGTGAATGTGTTTTTCAGTACGAAGAGCAAGACCTACATCAAGCCGGAAACGGTCGACCTGTCGCGCGGCTTCGGCTTTGGCGGCGCCGACAAGATCGTCGGCCATGAGTCGGCTGCCAAGTGGCAGGTCGATCCCATGCGTTTTCTTTCCCTCGCGGATGCCTAGAAGAATTCCGCTGTATCGTTCGAGGTAATGGTAGTTAACAGGCCCTTGGCGACCAGCTCGTCATAGTGGCACGCCAGGTTGCGGCCATGGCTCTTGGCGTAATACAGGGCCTGGTCGGCGCGGCCGAGGATGATGACGGGCGCTTCGTAGGCGTTGATGCTGACGAAACCCACGCTGACGGTCACTCTGCCCACTTGCGGGAAGTCGTGCGCTTCGACATTGGTGCGGAAGCGGTCGATGATTTTCTGCGCATTTTCCAGCGTGATCGAGCGCAGCAGCACGACGAATTCCTCGCCGCCGAAGCGGAAGATGCGGTCTTGCGAGCGGAACGACGATTGCAGCTGGTTGGCGATCAGGATCAGCACTTCATCGCCATACAGGTGGCCAAATTTATCGTTGACCAGTTTGAAATGATCGACGTCGATCACGGCCAGCCATTGCCGTTCCGTGTCCGTATGGTGGCGCCGTTCTTCATCCACGGGACGCGGCTTTTCCGCTTCCGGTTCGCCGCGGCTTTGCAGGATTTTTGCCAGCTGGTCGTCGAAGGTCTTGCGATTCAACAAACCGGTGAGCGAATCGCGTTCGCTGTAGTCGAGCAGGTTCTGGAAATTGCGGTATACGCTGACGATGCCGCCGATCACCTGGATGGTGGCGCCCGTGTAGGGCGTGGGATTGGTGATTTCCAGGCAGGTGGTGACCTGGTCGCCGATCCAGATGGGCAGCCACAGCAGGTGGCGGCCGTCGGCGCACAGGGTGTCGGCGCTCGCTTCATGGCGCTTGATGCAGGCGGCCAGGGCCGGGTAGTCCGACAGCGGTTCGCCCGGCAGGGTAGGATCGGTATGCTCTTCCATGCGGGCCACGCTGCCCGCCACGATGATGGCCCGCGACCGCACGAACACCTGGCCCCGCACGGTGGTCAGGGCCAGCACACGGGTCTGCGATGCGGCAGCGAGTTCCTGGACCGCCGAGATCACGGAGATGTCGAGCATCGTGTGGTCGCGGTGCCCGGTCATGTCCACCATGTGTTTCAGTAGGGAATCCATTGTCGATCTCTGGAAAGTAGTCACACAAGTGTCGTCATACCAGCATTGCATCAAGCAAGAGCATGTTCGCGTCCGTCTACAAGAAGCCAAGATTTATTTGGTGGCATGACGCTCTGTACCGCCGGGCGAGAGGCCTTTCCAAAGAAGAGCTAAGCAGGATAATGTCTTTTTGCCTAATAGGCAATTAACGTATGCAATATTTCATGTAAATACATGAGATTCATGCACTGCATTGCAAAAAACTTGCCCTGACGAAGGCTTTCAATCCAGATCGCAACATTTGTTTGCGTCAGCCGACATGTCGACAGGGTTTGATAATTTCCATATGGAAACTTGTGGCGCGTCAATTTGCCAAAACGTGGACGCTTTATAGTCAATGCAATGGCGCAGAAATTTACGGCAGGAAACATATTAGCAGGAATGGGCAATGTTTCACACCCGATTGCGCCAGGGACTTGTGATTCACTTTTGGGAGCTTGTCATGCATACCTTCCTGTCGGCAGTACAGCAGTTTGTCAAGGATGAGGATGGCATTACGGCAATCGAATACGGCTTGATTGCGGCCTTGATGGCTACCGCCATCACGGCCGGTTTCTTGCTGATCAAGACCAACTTGCTGGCCGTCCTCACCGACATTTCGTCGAACCTGGTGTTGACGCCCTAAGCGGGTGCCCGCCGCTGGCGAAGTAATCCTCGGGACATTATTGTGAATTTATGACAAACAGAACCGGATGCTATGCAAGGCGCCTGCTGCGACGCAGTGCGGGCACTGCTAGCAGCTGGCAACGCCGCAGAGCGCCGGTTATGGAAGTCAGAAATCACAATAATTTACTGGGGGTTACTTAGTCCAGTGGCGGGTTTTTTTTCGGGAGGTGTGCCATGCCTGCAGCCGCCTTGTGCGATTTGCTGTTGCTGTGCTTCGTGACGGGGGCCGCCGTCAGTGATTTGATCCGCCGCAAGATACCGAACGGTGTGGTGTTGTCCGGCATCCTCGCCGCCCTGGCCCTGCACCTGTGGCTGTGGCCGCACAGCGTGCTGCCCGTGTGGCTGGGCGGCATGGCGACGGGTTTTTTCCTCTTTTTACCCTTGTATGTGCTGCGCGGCATGGCCGCCGGCGACGTCAAGCTGATCGCCATGGCGGGCGCCTTTGCCGGCCCCTGGCCCGTGCTGCAGATCTGTTTCGCCACGTTCGTCCTGGGCGGCGTGATGGCCGTGCTGATGATCACCTGGCAGGGCAAGTGGCGCGCCTGCCTGGGCAATCTGCGCCAGCTGCTGTGGCCGATGATCGCGCGCATGGCCGGCATTCCCCTGGCGCCAACTGCACTCGGCAGCCAGGCCAGCGTGGGCAACATGCCGTACGGCCTGGCCATTGCCCTGGGCTGCCTGGCGGTGCAGGGGCGTCATTATTTCTGATTGGTATTCATTGCTCTTGATCAATGGGCGCCAGTCTCCGCTCGCTAGAATGAATTCTGTTGAATGCCCTCTTAACCGGCTTGGAGACGCAGCATGACCGAGGTCGACTATTCCCTGAGCACCGAGAGTGCGCCGCGCCCTGCCGACGCGAACCTGATGCCGCCCCTGCCGCCGCAGCCGAAGAGCTTGCGTGAAACGGGACTCGAGCGGCCGCTGGTGGTCGAGCTGATCGCCAAGCTGATGTTTGTGGGCGGCAAGACGCACCTGTCCGCGCTGACGACGCGCTTGCGCCTGTCGATCAATGTCTTGCGCGAAGTGCTCGATTTCATGGTGACGGAGCAGATGGCCGAGGTGGCCTGGCGCGGCGAATCCGATATCGACGTGCAGTACCAGCTGACGGGCGCCGGCAAGCAGCGCGCCAGCGCCTTCCTCGAGCGCTGCGCGTATATCGGCGCCGCTCCCGTCACCCTGGAAGCGTACCGCGCCATGGTGGCGCGCCAGTCGTGGCTGGCGCAGGAACAGCGCGTCGGCAGCGACGACCTGGCCGCCGTGCTGGGGGGCGCCCATGCGGGGCCGGGCATGCTCGACGTGGTCGGCGCGGCCCTGCATTCGGGACGCTCGCTGCTGCTGTACGGTCCGCCCGGCAGCGGCAAGTCGACCCTGGCGCTGCAGCTGGGACAATTGCTGCACGGGCTGGTCGCCGTGCCCTACGCCATCGTCGTTGGCCAGGACATTATCCAGTTGTATGACCCGGCCCAGCACTTGCCGCCCGTGCCGCAGCACGTCAGCCATGCGCGCCAAGCGCTGGAGCGGCGCAGCACGGACATCCGCTGGGTGCTGTGCCAGCGTCCCGTGATCCACGTGGGCGCCGAGCTCGACGCCGGCATGCTGGAGCTGCGCCATGACGCCAGCGGCGGCTGCTACCAGGCGCCGCCCCATGTGCGCGCCAACAATGGCATGCTGATCATCGACGACCTGGGCCGCCAGCGCCTGGGGGCGCAAGAACTGCTGACGCGGCTGATGCAGCCGCTGGCGCGCGGCAGCGACCAGCTGGGCTTGCCCGGCGGCGTGCAGATCAGCGTGCCGTTCGACAATGCCCTCGTGCTGGCCACGAACGTGCCGCCGGACGAGCTGTTTGACGCCGCCTTGCTGCGCCGCATCGGCTACAAGGTGCAGGTGGGGCCGCTGACCGAGAGCGCCTATCGCGCCCTGTTCCGCCAGCAATGCCGGCTGGCCGGCATGGCCATCGACGAGCAAGCCCTGAACCATCTGCTGCAACTGCATGGCGCGCAGGGACGGCCCTTGCTGGCCAGCTATCCGCAGGAATTGCTGGCGCGCATAGGCGACTTCGCCGGCTTTGCCGGCAGCGAGGCGCGCCTGACGGTGGCCGCCCTGGAACAGGCCTGGGGCAGCCTGTTTGCCAGCTGCGACATGCCGGCCGCCAGCCTGTGCGAGCGCATCGCATGAAGAACCGGCGCGCCCTCCTGATGATGGGCCTGGCGGTCGTGCTGGGCCTGCTGGCCGTGCTGCTGGCCTCGCACTGGCTGCTGCGCCAGACGCCGGCCGGCAAGGGCAAGATCGTCGTGGCCGCCAGCGATGTCAACCTGGGCCAGCGCCTGACGCCCGAGATGCTGCGCCTGGCCGAGTGGCCGGCGGAAAGCCTGCCGCAGGGTGCGCTGCAAGACCCGGCCACACTGGCGGGAAGGGTGCTGAAAACCAGCGTGCTGCGCGGCGAGCCCCTGAGCGAGGTCAAGCTGGCGCCGGCCGGCACCCTGGGCGGCCTGTCGGCCCTGATCACGGAAGGGCGGCGCGCCATCACCGTGCGCGTCAACGATGTGATCGGCGTGGCCGGCTTCGCCTTGCCGGGCAACTATGTCGACATCATCGTGAGCACCCAGCAGGATGCCGGCGACCGCGCGTTTCCGCAAAGCCGCAACATTTCCAAGATCGTGCTCGAACGCATCCTCGTGCTGGCCGTGGCGCAGGAAGTGGGGCGCGACGAGACCAAGCCGCGCGTGGTCAATGCGGTGACCCTGGAAGTGACGCCGGAACAGGCGGAAAACCTGGACCTGGCGCGCAGCGTGGGCAGCCTGTCGCTGGTGCTGCGCAACCAGGTCGACCCGCAGCCGGGCGTGACGGCGGGCGCCACCAAGCTGACCCTGCTGGGCGGACCGCACGAAGCCGAGCCGGCTCCTCCTGCCGCCGCGCCCGTGCTGGCCGCCGCGCCGCGTCCCGTGCGCGTGGCGAAGGCGCCGCCGGCGCCGCAGCGCCTGTGCAGCGGCGTCATCGACGGGACGCGCCAGTCGCGCGAATGTTTTTAGCCTTTTGGCCTTTGCCTTGCTCAACCATGGACACGCTCATGAACCGCGCCCTGCTGATAATGTTCTGCCTGCTGTCGCCGCTTGCCGGCGCGGCGGCCGATCCTGGCCCGCGCTGCGGCGGCGAAGCGGCTTCGCCCGGCCACTTGCAGCTGCAGGTGGGCAAGTCGAGCATGCTGCGCCTGCCCGAGGCGGTGCAGCAGCGCAGCGTCGGCAATCCGGCCGTGGTGCAAGCCATGCTGGTCGCGCCCGACACCTTGTACGTGGTCGGCGTCGACGTGGGCAGCACGAATATGATCATCCAGGGACGCAGCGGCGTGTGCAGCGTGGTGAACGTCAGCGTCAGCATGGACCCGGCCGGCCTGCAAACGACCCTGGCGGCGCTGATGCCGGAAGAAAAAGCCATCCGCGTCACGGCCGTGGCCGATACCCTGGTGCTGTCGGGCACGGTGCAAGATGCGGGCGCCGTGCTGCGCGCCGTCGAGCTGGCGCACGCCTACGTGCGCCGCGCCACGGTCGCGCTGGCGCTGCCCAAGCCGGCCGATGGGGCCGCCATGCCGCCCGCCGCCACGGCGCCCGCCGGCGGCGCGGGCAGCGCGCACAGCCGCATCATCAACATGCTCGACGTCAGCGCGCCGCAGCAGGTGATGCTGGCCGTGCAGATTGCCGAAGTGTCGAAGTCCCTGCTGGAGCGGCTGGAAGTGGGCGCCACCCTGCGCCTCGCGTCCGGCAGCTGGGCCACCACCTTGCTGTCGAACTTCCTCAGCGGCACGGCGAATGGCTTGCTCGACGTGCGCAAGTCGAATGGCCGCCAGCAGCTGACCATCGAGGCGCAGAAACAGGATGGCCTGGTGCGCATCCTGGCCGAACCGACGGTGATGGCGATCAGCGGGCAAGAGGGCAGTTTTCTGGCCGGCGGCAAGATCTTCATTCCCGTCGGCCAGGACAACAACAAGATCACCCTGGAAGAGCGCGAATACGGCGTCGGCCTGCGCTTCACGCCCACCGTGCTGTCGGGCGGGCGCATCAATCTGAAGGTGGCGCCGGAAGTGTCGGAACTGTCGCGCGAGGGCGTGGGCATTTCCGCCGCCGGCGTCAGCGGGCGTTCGATCTTGCCCGTCATCACCACGCGGCGCGCCTCGACCACGGTGCAGCTGTACGACGGCCAGAGCTACGCCATCGGCGGCTTGATCAAGAATAACCAGGTGAGCAACATCACGGGTGTGCCCTGGCTCAGCGAAGTGCCCATCCTCGGTGCGCTGTTTCGCAGCACGGATTTCCAGCACGACCGCACGGAATTGCTGTTCGTCATTACCGCGCACCTGGTCAAACCCTTGCCGGCCGATGCCGTGCTGCCGACGGCGCAGCTGGCGCCGCCTTCGCGCATGGACTTGATGTTGGGCGGCAAGATGGAGGGCGCGCCGCCGTCCGTGCCGCCGCCGCGCGCGGCCAACGGTTTCGAGTTGAAATGAGACGGGGAGATACGCCATGCCGAACTCGCTCTTGACGTCGCTGCGCCGCTGCGCCGCCCTGGTCCTGGCCGTGCAGCTGGCCGCCTGCGCGCACGGCAGCACGCCGCAGCTGGACCGGCGTTTCGGCGACGCCGTGCGCCTGTCCATGGCGCAGCAGGTGCGCGATCCGGCCGGCGCGGGCAATCGCCGGCCGGCCGATGGCCTCGACGGACCCAGCGCGCACGCCGTCATGCAGCGCTACCGCGCCTCGTTCGCCGAACCGAATGCCCAGGCGCCGCAACCGGTGCAATTCATGCTGGGAGGCGGCAGTGGCAAATAGACGCCAGCACCAGCGCGGGGCGATGCTGATCGCCTTTTCCATCCTGCTCATCGTGGTGCTGGGCTTTATCGGCCTGGCGCTCGATGTGGGGCAAGTCATCGGCCGCAAGACGGAGCTGCAGAACCTGGCCGACAATGCGGCGATGGCGGCCGCCGCGGAACTGGTGGGCACGCCCGAGGGCTTGCTCGTCGCCGTGGAAAAAGCCAAGGGCAGTGCGGCCGACCGCAGCGCATGGCGCCGCCGCATGCAGGGCGCGACTTTGTCGGACGCCAGCATCCGCTTCGCCAGTACGCCCGACGCGCCTGCCAGCGGCTGGCATGCGGCTGGCGCCGTGCCCGACGCCGCCACGGCGCTGTTCGTGCGCGTCGATACGCAGGCCAATACACCCTCGCTGGGACGGGTGGCGACGGCATTTCTCGGCGCCTGGTCGCCGGCGCTGCGCACCCTGGACACGGGCGCGCGCGCCGTGGCGGGGCGCACCAGCTTGCGCCTGATGCCGCTGGCCATCTGCGCGCTGTCGGCCAGCGCGGCCAGTCCGCGCACGAATGCGGCGCTGCTGCCGGCCGTCGAGTTGCTGGAATATGGCTTTCGCCGCGGCGTGGCGTATAACCTGTTAAAACTCAATCCGCATGGCCCCGCGGCTGAACACTTCGTGCTCAATCCGCTGGGTCAGCCGGGCGTGGTGGGGCCGTCGCAGCAGGTCGGCGAAGCGAGCGTGCTGCCGTTCGTCTGCAGCGGCACGGTGCTGTATCCGCGCATCGGCAGCGCCCAGGTGCATGTGCACCGGCCTTTTCCCGCCGCGCTGTGGACGGCCTTCAACGCGCGCTTCAACCAGCATGCGGGCAGCGGCTGCCATGCCGTCACGGCGCCGCCCGACACGAATATCCGCGCCTATCCGAATACGGCCCCGAGCTGGTGGATGATGAACACGCCCGACGCGCCGAGCGCCCTGAGCACGGGCAACCCGCTGCTGTCCGTGGCCGATCCGGAATCGAACGCGACGCCGCCCGCCGTCGGCAGTTATGGACCGCTGTGGTCGTTTTCCAGGGCGGCCAGGTACAGCAACCCGAAGCCGGCCGGCGGCTATCTGCCGTTTGCCACCAGCGACTGGCCCAGGCTGTATCCGGCCAGCCCGGCCGCGCCGGCCGCCAAGTCCGGCTACCCTGCCACGCCGCCCTACCAGACGCTGGGCTTCCAGACGGCGCCGACCGGCAACACGGGCGTGGCGCAGCGTCGGCTGCTGCACATTCCCCTGCTGGCCTGCCCCGTGCCGGCGGGCAGCGACGTGCTGGCGCGGGTGCGCGGCATCGGCCGCTTCTTCATGACGGCGCCGGCCGGCAATGGCGTCCTGAGCGCCGAATTTGACGGGCTGGTGGACGAGGGCACGCTGGCCGGCCCCGCGGAGCTGCTGCAATGAGGCCGCTCCGCCGCGCCGCGCGGCGCCAGGGCGGCGTCGCCGCCATCGAGCTGGCGCTGATCCTGCTGTTTTTCATGGCGCTGCTGCCCTTCGTGCTGCTGTTCGGCCGCGCGCTGCTGGTGTACACGGCCCTGCAAAAAAGCGCGCACGATGCGGCGCGCTACATGGCGACCATGCCGCTGCCGCAGATGGGCAGCATCGGCACGGCGAACCAGGGCGCCGCCCTGGCCCGGCAGATGGTGGTCGAGGCGATGGAGGAAAGCTGGCCGGGCATGGAGGCCGCCAGGGTCAACGTGGACTGCGTGTATGCCGACGATTCCTATGGCTGCGGCAGCTACGCGACGGCGCCGCTGCAGGTGCGCATCAAGGTCACCGTCGACATGCCGGTCGATTTCCTGCCTGCGCTGACCCGCAAGTGGCTGCCGCAACTGGCGCCGATCCCGCTGCGCGCCAACGCGACATTGCGCTATGTCCATTAACCCGCACCTCCGCCGGCAGCGCCAGCGCGGCGTCTTCGCCGTCGAATTCGCCATGCTGGCGCTGCTGTTCTTCCTGTTCCTGTTCGCCATGCTGGAAGTGGCGCGCGCCGTGTACATGTGGAACATGGTGCATGAAATTACCCGGCGAGCGGCGCGCGCCGCCGCCGTCACCGATTTCAGCGATGCCGCCGCCCTGCAAGCCGTGCGCACGCACGCCGTGCTGCGCGCCACGCCGGGCACGCTGCCGCTGGGCGGCGGCCTCGGCGACGCGCATGTGCGCATCGACTATCTGTCGGAGAGCGCTGGCGGCGCCGCGCTGGCGGTACTGCCGGTGACGGTGCTGCCGGGTTGCCCGCAGCGCAACCGCATCAATTGCCTGGACGATCCGCACGGCGCCAGCTGCATCCGCTTCGTGCGCGCACGCCTGTGCCAGCCCGGCGTCGGCGCGCGCTGCGAGCGCGTGCCGTACCGGCCCATCCTGCCGCTGCTGGGGATGATGTTTCCCTCCGGCGCAGGCGCCATACGTTTGCCCAGCGGGACCACCATGGCGGTGGCCGAATCGCTGGGGTATGCGGACAATCCCGGCTTTTGTCCATGAGCGCCAGTGCGTCGGCGCAGCCGAATGTAATGCCTTGAATGAAGGAGGGGTGATGAAAGCCTTGATGATTACCCGCGACGCCAGCCTGCACGATGAAATCGCGGCGCAAGGCGCGGCCCGCATGCCCGTGCTGCGGCTGCTGGACCGGCGCAGCGGCTTGCGCGACGCCGTCGAGCGCATGCTGCCCGAAGCGCCCGAGCTGGTGATCGTCGACGCCAGCGGCATCGATGCCGACGAAGCCGACCTGCTCGAGCGCCTGGCGCGCCAGTATCCGCTGGCCGTGCTGATGCTGCTCACGCGCGGCCAGCAGCAGGATGTGCTGATTCGCGCCATGCGCGCCGGCATGCGCGAAGTGCTGCAGCTGCCGCTGGTGCACAAGGCCTTCCACGAAGCGATGGACCGGGTCGATATCCAGGCCGGCGTGACGCAGATGCGCGACGGCAAAGTGCTCGCCTTCATCTCGTGCAAGGGCGGCAGCGGCGCCACCTTCCTGTCGACGAATTTTTCCTACGCGCTGGCCAGCCTGGCCGGCTGCAAGGTGCTGCTGATCGACCTGCACGGCCAGTTCGGCGACGCCACTCTGTATGTCTCGGACCAGAAGCCGGCCATGACCCTGTCCGACATCTGCGCGCAGATCGCGCGCATGGACGGCGCCTTTCTCGCCTCGTGCCTGGTGCACATCACGTCGAACTTCGGCGTGCTGGCGGCGGCCGACGACCCGGCGCACAAGGTCGACATGCAGCCCGAGCACATGGACCGCATCCTGGCCGTGGCGCGCCAGCACTACGATTACATCGTGCTCGACGTGGGACGCCAGATCGATGCGCTGTCGCTGCGCGCGCTCGACAACGCCGACGCGATCTATCCGGTGCTGCAGCTGGCCTTGCCCGACATCCGCGACGGGCGCCGCCTGCTCGACATCTTCCGCTCGCTCGGCTATCCGGGCGAGCGCTTGCGCCTGATCGTCAACCGCTATGAAAAGGGTGGCCGGTTGCGCCTGGCGGACCTGGAGCAGGCGCTGGGCGCGGAAGTGGTGCACACGGTGCCCAACGATTACATCGCCGCCACCGATTCCGTCAACCAGGGCATTCCGCTGCTGCAGCTGTCGCGCACCAGCGCCGTGGCGCGCAGCCTGGCCGAACTGGTGGAACTGGTGACGGCGCGCCGCGTGACGGAAAGCCGCGGCCTGTTCGACCGCCTGTTCAGCCGCAGCGAGGCTTAGGGCAGGAAGAGATGTCAAGGCTCCCGCCGGGAGCCATCATGGGAGCCGAGATGACTTTACGCGAACGCCTGGCGGCGAATGAAACGGTGCGCCCCGCCACGAATGGACAAGGGGCGCTGGCGCTGCACGCCTACCAGGAACTGAAAAAGACCATGCACCAGACGATACTCGACCGTATCGACCTGGAACGCCTGAAACGCCTGACGGCCGAACAGTTCAAGCACGAGCTGGCGCTGCTGGTGCAGCGCGTGATCGAGGAAGAGCGCATCGTCCTGAACCAGCACGAGCGGCATAGCCTGGTGCTCGACATCCAGCACGAGATGCTGGGCTTCGGCCCGCTGGAACCGTTGCTGGCCGATGCCAGCGTGTCCGATATCCTCGTCAACACCTGCGACAAGGTGTATGTGGAGCGGGGCGGGCGGTTGCAGTTGACGGACGTGACCTTCCACGACAATGCGCACCTGATGAAGATCATCGAAAAGATCGTCTCGCGCGTGGGACGGCGGGTCGACGAATCGAGCCCGATGGTCGACGCGCGCCTGCCGGACGGCTCGCGTGTGAACGCCATCATTCCGCCGCTGGCCGTCGATGGCCCGATCCTGTCGATCCGGCGCTTTGCCGTGCAGCCTTTGAGCATCGCCAACCTGCTCGACTATAAAAGCCTGACGCCGCCCATGGTGCAGGTGCTGCAGGCGCTGGGGCAGGCCAAGGTCAACATCCTGATCTCGGGCGGCACGGGCAGCGGCAAGACGACCCTGCTCAACGTGCTGTCCGGCTTCATTCCCGGCAGCGAGCGCATCGTCACCATCGAGGATGCGGCCGAACTGGCGCTGCGCCAGCCGCACGTGGTGCGCCTGGAAACGCGCCCGCCGAATATCGAGGGCAAGGGAGAAGTGAGCCAGCGCGCGCTGGTGCGCAATGCGCTGCGCATGCGGCCCGACCGCATCATCCTGGGCGAGGTGCGCGGCGCCGAGGCGCTCGACATGCTGCAGGCGATGAATACGGGGCATGAAGGGTCGCTGGCGACCATCCACTCGAACACGGCGAGGGATGCGCTGGCGCGGCTGGAAAACATGGTCGGCATGGCCAGCGTGAACCTGACGCCACGCGCCACGCGCCAGCAGATCTGTTCGGCCGTGACGGTGGTGATGCAAGTGTCGCGCCTGACGGATGGCGCGCGCAAGCTGGTCAGCCTGCAGGAAGTGACGGGCATGGAGGGCGACATCATCGCCATGCATGAAATCTTCCGCTTCGAGCAGACGGGCGTCGATGCCGCGGGCAAGGTGCTGGGCCACTTTTGCGCCACCGGCGTGCGGCCCCGTTTCACGGAACGCTTGCGCATGTTCGGCGCGCCCGTGCCCGATACGGTGTTCGACCCGGACCGCATCTACGAATAAAGGAAGCATCATGGACCTGGTGTTCTACGGCTTTGCCGTGCTGCTGTTCGCCGCCTGCATCCTGATGGTGGAAGGCGCCTGGCTGTGGTGGGCGGGCACGCACGGCAGCGCGGCGCGGCGCATCAACCGGCGCTTGCGGCTGATGGCGGCGCGCGGCGAGGCCGGCGGCGAGCGGGTTTCCATCCTCAAGCAGCGCCGCTATGCGCGCTCGCCTGGCCTGGAGCGCTGGCTGCGGCGCCTGCCGCAGGCGGCAAAGCTCGACCACCTGCTGCTGCAATCGGGCTTGTCCTGGTCGGTGGCGCAGTTCCTGGGCGGCGCGGGTGGCTTGCTGCTGCTGGCGCTGCTGTGGCTGGCCATCTGGCCCATGCCGCTGCCGGGCGCCTTGCTGCTGCTGGGCGTGGCGGGCGGCGGGCCGTGCATGGTCGTGCTGCGCGCGCGCGCGGCGCGGCTGAAAAAGATCGAGGCGCAATTGCCGGAAGCGGCCGATTTCCTGGCCCGCGCGCTGCGCGCCGGGCACTCGTTTTCGAACGTGCTGCAGATGGTGGGCGATGAACTCAATGAGCCGATCAGCGGCGAATTCAAGATGGCGCACGAAGAGATCAATTACGGCGTGCCGATGAACGAGGCGCTGCAAAACCTGGCCGCGCGCATCCCGCTGACGGATTTGCGCTACCTCGTCATCGCCGTGCTGGTGCAGCGCGAATCGGGCGGCAATCTGGCCGAAGTGCTGGTCAGCATCGCGCGCATCATCCGCGCCCGTCTGAAGCTGCTGGGGCAGGTGCGCGTGCTGTCGGCCGAGGGGCGCATGTCGGCCTGGGTGCTGGGGCTGATGCCGGTGGTGATGATCGGCGTGATGGCGCTGGTCAACCCGCAATACATCAGCCTGCTGTGGACGGATCCCAGCGGCATCAAGCTGCTGTGGTACGCGGCCGGCATGGTGGCGCTGGGTGTCGTGTGGATGCGCAACGTCATTCGCATCCGCATCTAAGAGATCGCCTGAAAAAAAGTCCATGGCGTTGTTGCATCGCCTTGTCGTACTGTCGTACTGCCTTCGGCGACACGCCTGGCCCTGAACGTTTTGTCAGTCGATCAATCGGAGGAAATGCCATGACTGGCCCGCAACTGCTGTTCCTGTTGATCGTCTTCGCCGTGGTGGTGGCGCTGGCCCTGCTGGCGTGGCTGATCTTCTTTCCCGGCGCCTTGCGCCAGCGCCTGTTCGGTGCCATGGCGCCGGCCGCCAGCGAGGCGGTGGCCGACACGGGCTGGGTGGAGCGCGTGGCGCGCGTGGCGCAGCCGTTCAGCAAGCTGTCGCTGCCGGAAGAGGGCTGGGAGCGCTCGCCGCTGCGCACGCGCTTCATGAACGCGGGCTGGCGCCAGGCCAGCGCGCCGGCCCTGTACTTTGCCGCGAAAACCGTGCTGGCCCTGCTGTTTCCCACCGTGCTGGGGCTGTACGCTGCCAGTGCGATGGCGGCGCAACTGCGCAGCGTGCTGCTGTTGCTGCTGTGCGTCAGCGCCACCGTCGGCTATTACCTGCCGAACCTGGTGCTGGCCAGCACGGCCAAGCGGCGCCAGCGCGACATCTTTGAAAACATCCCCGACGCGCTCGACTTGCTGACCGTGTGCGTGGAAGCGGGCCTGAGCCTGGAGCGCGCGCTGGTGAAGGTGTCGGGCGAAATCCACATCAAAAGCGTGGTGCTGGCGCAGGAATTGCAACTGGTGCTGATGGAAATGCGCGCCGGCTTTTCCAAGGAAAAGGCGCTGCGCAACCTGGCCTTGCGCAGCGGCGTGGAAGATGTCGACACCCTTGTCGCCATGCTGATTCAATCGGAACGCTTCGGTACCAGCATGGGCGATTCGCTGCGCGTGCACTCGGAAAACCTGCGCGGCAAGCGCAGCCTGCTGGCCGAGGAGGCGGCCGCGAAGATCGCCCTGAAACTGCTGTTCCCGCTGATCTTTTGCGTCTTTCCCACCCTCATGCTGGTGCTCATGGGGCCGGCCGTGATCGAAGTCTATCGCGTGCTCGTGCCGGCCATGGCCAACCGCTGAAAGGAGCTACCATGCGCTTGACGATTTCCCGCCTGGCCACCGCCTGTGCCTGCCTGGGCCTGGCCGCCTGTACCACGCCGCCGGCCCACGCGCCGTTGCCGCAGTGGCCGGATGCCGATGCCGCCTATGCGGCGGGGCGCCAGCATTTCGAGCGGGGCGACCTGCCGGCCGCGCAAGCGGCCTATGCGCAAGCCTTGCGCGCCGCGCCGCGCCATGTGAATGCGCGCAACGGCCTGGCCGTGCTGCACGCGCAGCGGGGCGAGCACGATGCGGCGATCGCCCAGTGGCTGGCCCTGACGCAGGAAGCAGGTGCGCCGCAGCCGCAACAGGCGTATCTGTTCAGCAATCTCGGTCGCGCCTACTATTTGCGCGGGCGCGATGCGCAAGCGTTGACTGCGCTGGAGCAGGCGTGTCTGCTCGATCCGCTCAATGCGCTGGCCTGGCAGCACCTGGCGCAAGTGCTCGAACGGCTGGGACAGCACGCGCGCGCGGCCGTCATGCGGCGCCAGGCGCAGAGCCTGCAGGAACACGATTTACGGAGCGACATGGCCGTCTTGCGCAACGCGGCGCCGCCGCCGGGCGTGCCCGCGGCCGCGCCGCTGCCGGATGCGCCCGCCATGGCCCGCATCGAGATCACGCAAGGCGACGGCATGGCCCGCTTGCAGCGCGTGCCGGCCGCCGCGCGCAGCGTGCCCGTTGTCACGGCCGAGCGGTCCATGCCGGCTCCTGCCGTGCCCCGCCCGCGCCTGGAAATTGTGAATGGCAACGGCGTGCCTGGCCTGGCCGCCGCCCTGGCGCGCAGCCTGGCCGGCGCTCCCGTACAAGTGGTGCGCCTGGCCAATGAAACCGGCTTCCAGGTGGCGCGCACGCGCGTCGAGTACCGGCCCGCGCAGGAGCAGGCGGCGCGCCAGCTGGCCCGTCAGTTGGGGACGCAGGTGCAAACCCAAGTAGAAACCCAGGCCGGCGACTGCCCCGCCAGCGAGCTGCGCCTGGTACTGGGGCGCGACTTGAGCGATCCGGCCATGCTGCACCGCTATTATCTGCAGCAATTGCAGCTGGCGCGCCAGGCGTTGGCGCGGCTCGGTTAAAACGTCTTGACCGGCATGAAAAACACGCGGCGCCTTGGCGGGCGCCGCGTGTTTTTCATGTTGCGGATGATTGCGGCTGGCGGCGCCGCGTAAAAGCCAGGGCCGCCAATCCCATGCCCAGCAGGAACAGCGTGCCCGGTTCCGGTACCGCAAGCGGCGGATCGATGACGACGATATCGGTGCGCGTCGACTTGGAAAAATTCAGGGTATAGCTGCCGGCCGGCAGGGCGAAATTCGAGGTCAGGGAAAACATCGCGAAGCCATTCGTGAAGGCGCGTCCGGTGGCCGGGTCATTCGTGCCGGCCGTCATGTTCAGGCTGAACGGGTCGAGGCTGCCGGCGCCATGGTTGCCATTGATGTCGCTGCCATTATTGGCATCGCCATCGGGCGCGAACTGGAAGATCACGCCATCGGCGTTCGCGTGCGACAGGCAGCCGGCGGGGCTGGAACTGTTGCACGAGATATTGAAGATATCCATGATCGACACGTTCGACTTGTCGCCCATGGTCGTCACGCTGGTGCGCAGGTCGCGCCGTCCCATGAAGCTGAAGGTGATGAAGCCGGCGCTCGACAGGGTCAGGTTGACGGAGCCGGTCAGCGTGTCGCCGGCCGTGGCCGTGGCGGCGCCGATCGTGTTGCGCTGTGCTTCCGCCACGGCGCTCACGCTGGCGCCGCCATTGAGCATGTTGCCGAAGGCATGCGCATCGCCGCGGGCAAATTCCAGGGTGGAACTGGGGCTGGGGGCGTAGTGGTTTTGCGGCAAGCCGCTGCAGCCGCCGCCCGAGCACACTTGCGGCACGTCGGCGTTGGCGGCCGGGCCCGTATTGACGGCGCGCGGATTGACGGCCACGCCGCCTTCGAAAAAAGCGCTGTCGCTGGCATTGCGGTTGGCGCCGGCCAGCGACAGCGCGCCGGCGCTGGTGGTGATGCGGAAATTGTTCAACTCATTGACGGCCAGGCCGTACGCGCCGGCCTGCGCCTGGCCGCTGGCCAGCAGGCTCGCCGCCGCCAGTGCGCCCAGCCAGCCCAGGGTCTTGCTTCGTGTGTGATCAAGGTTCATCGCAGCCTCTTGTCGTGGTCAGTCTCGGAAAATCCGGGGGACAAAGAATCCAGAATGACTTGCCTGGATTCATCTCGTAGACAGGGATAAGCAGCTTGCGTGCCACACAAAAATATCACAAGAAATCAAGTGCTTGCACAAAGCGGACTGAGCTGGATGAAGTGAAGTGTAAGAAAGGCCGACGCCGCTTGGCGGGCGCCGTCGGCCTGCCTCAGGTGCCCCGGTGATAACCCAGGTGGCCGCCCGAATTGCGTGCGCAGCCGCAACCGATGCGCGCCACTTCCTCGCCTTCCGTCAATTTCCAGTTGGTAATCGTCGTGTGGTTCCAGTCGATGTCGCTTTTCTTGACAGGTTTGACCGTCAAGATGCGTGCTTCCGCATCCGTGTACTCCATCAGCTCTTCGTCGTCGGCGATGTCGAAATGGCGGTGGATCAGGGAAATGCCGAAGCGGTCGAGTGCGCCGTAGCGTTGCAGCACGTCGCGCAGCTCGCGAAAGCAGGCGAGATCGTCGGGCAGCAGCGGATTGACGGCGGAAATATCGGCGACGGGTTGCCATTGCATGGCGTGGATGTTCAGGCTGTGCATGATAGGCTCCTGTGCCCCATGATGATAGGCCCAGGCTGCCGGAGGGGCGCCGGCACGCCTGGCGAAATGCCCATCGTGGACGCAACGCCGCTGCGGCGCTTGCGCCGTATCAAAGGTGCGGCACATCGCCTCTCGTCCGATCATTGCCCGGTAAAATAGGCCATGGCAAACAAAACCCCCACCTTCCCCGGCGCGCGCACCGGCCGCGGCCAGGTCCTGGCCGTGCTGCTGTCGAATAGCGACCAGTCCGGCGCCGAACCGCTGCAAGGCCGCGTCTCGCTGGCCGCCATCGTCAAGGCATTGAAACGCAAATACCACTGGCCGATCGAGACGCACAGTTTTCCCGCCAACACGCAGGATGGCCGCGCCAGCTGGGCGACCGTCTACAGCTTGCCGGACAAGGTCATCGAGACCGCGCTGGAGGCCGGCGGCCGGGAGTGGCTGGAGAGCCGGGGAGCGGCCGGGCGGCGCTGAGCGCGTCGCTCGCTTTACTCGATCCCTTTATTCGAGCCGGAAGCCGACCTTGAGCGTGACCTGGAAGTGCGCCACCTTGCCATCGACGATATGGCCGCGCGAATCGGTCACTTCATACCAGTCCATGTGCTTGACCGTCAGCGCCGCCTTGGCAATGGCGTCGCGTATCGCCTGATCGCTGCTCTCGGTCGACGTGCCGACCAGCTCGATCAGCTTGTAAGTGTGTGCGGACATGATATTTCCCCAGGTAGGCAAGCCAGACATCGGGAGCCTGCTTTGCGCAAGCACGTGCTCATCTTGCGCCTAAATGTGCGGGACGTCATGGCGCGGTGCAGCAATGCGTCAACCTGGATGACGATGCGTGCCAGTGTTCCGGATGGCTTCCGCGGGCGTGGGAAAAGAAAAAAGGGCTACCAGCCGAAGCGGGTAACCCTTTGATTTACTGCTGAATTCTGGTGCCGACTGCCGGTTTCGAACTGGCCACCTGATGATTACAAATCAACTGCTCTACCAAATGAGCTAAGTCGGCAAAAACTGCGCGTTGCGAATTATACGCTATTTAATGCGTGTCAGGGTCGGGCGGCCGCCTTTTTTTGGTGGCTCGTCGTCGCCTGGCGTGGCGCTGTCGCGTTGTTCGGGGGAGCTGGTCGGCACGGACGACAGGGTGGGACCGCTGGCGGCGGGGGCGAGCACGGGTGGCGGGACGTCGGCGGAGGCCGGGCTGTCCGTCGGTTGCGCGTCCGGGTCATCGTTGCCCAGCACGGGCTCGAAAGCCATGCCCTGGCCGTTTTCGTTGGCGTAGATGGCCATCACGTTGTCGACCGGCACGTAGATTTCGCGCGAGACGCCGCCAAAGCGGGCGTGGAAGCGGATGGCGTCGTTGTCCATCTTCAGGCCGCTGGTGGCGCCGAAGCTGATGTTGAGCACGATTTCGCCCTTTTTCACGTATTCCATCGGTACCGTGGTGCGCGAATCGACTTTGACCGCGAGATAAGGCGTGTAGCCGCTGTCGGTGCACCACTCGTAGATGGCGCGCAGCATATAAGGTTTGGTTGAGATTTCAGACATGGTAGGCACGGTGAGGCGGGAGCGCCCCCGTCAGCATGAGGCGGGCGCACCGGTAGTTCAAAAGACTGGGACAGCGCAAAAAGCAACTTTACCACATGCCCCAAGATATCCCGGCAGGCGCGGCCTGCCGGGATTATCTTTAGCGGCGCATGACCTTTTCGGAAGGGGTCAATGCCTCGATGTACGCAGGACGCGAGAAGATGCGTTCGGCGTATTTCATCAGCGGTGCGGCCGTCTTCGACAATTCGATGCCGTAGTGGTCCAGGCGCCACAGCAGCGGCGCGACGGCCACGTCGAGCATCGAGAATTCGTCGCCCAGCATGTACTTGTTTTTCAGGAACAGCGGCGCCAGGGTCGTCAGGCGGTCGCGGATTTCCGCGCGTGCCTTGTCGTGGGCCTTGTCGTTGCTCTTGGCGCGTTCGCTTTCCAGCACGTGCACGTGCACGAACAGTTCTTTTTCGAAATTGAACAGCATCAGGCGCGCGCGGGCACGCATCAGCGGATCGGCCGGCATCAGTTGCGGATGCGGGAAGCGCTCATCGATGTACTCGTTGATGATGTTCGATTCATACAGGATCAGTTCGCGTTCGACCAGGATAGGCACCTGGCCGTACGGATTCATGGTCGAAATGTCTTCCGGTTTGTTGAACAGGTCGACGTCGCGCACTTCGAAGTCCATGCCTTTTTCAAACAGGACCAGGCGGCAGCGTTGCGAAAATGGGCAGGTTGTACCCGAATAGAGAACCATCATTTTTTATAGTTCCTTAGAAACAAAGGGGGTGAAGCCGCGAACGGCTCACCCCAGGTCGCTTGTCCACTCATGCGGACAACGCAGAAACAGGCATAAACCGGCCTATGGCCGGCGCCTCACTTATTTGACTTCCTTCCAGAACGACGCGTTAAGGCGCCATGCCAGCAGAGCAAAGACCGACAGGAACAGCAGCACCCACACGCCCAGGCGCTTGCGTGTCTGCTGTGCCGGTTCGGCCATCCACTCCATGTAGCCGACCAGGTCGGCTACCGCATTGTCATACTCGATCTTGTTCAACGTACCTGGCTTGACCTGCTCGAAGCCGGCAAATTTGTGGATCTTCTTGCCAGCTTCGTGCGGATCATTCTCTTCCACGAACTTGGCAGACTGGACACCTTGCAATTCCCATAATACATGCGGCATGGCAACATTCGGCACGACCATGTTGTTCCAGCCGGTCGGACGAGTGTCGTCTTTATAGAACGTACGCAGGTAAGTATACAGGTAGTCGCCGCCTGTGCCAGCGGAAGATGATTTCGCGCGCGAAATTACCGACAAATCCGGCGGTACGACGCCAAAGAAGGCCTTGGCGTCCTGCGGTGCCAGGCTCGTCGTCATCAAGTCGCCGACTTTATCGCCGGAGAACAACAGATTCTGCTTGATCTGGTCTTCCGTCAAGCCCAGGTCGCGCAGGCGGTTGTAGCGCATCGACACGGCGGCGTGGCAATTCAGGCAATAATTGACGAACAATTTGGCGCCATGTTGCAGCGCTGCCATGTTGGTCTGGCGGTCAGGAGCCTTGTCCAGCGGAAAGCCGCCTTCGCTGGCGAGAGCCATGGCGGGCACGAGGGCCAGGATGGCGAGCAGTTTTTTTGCAATCTTCATATGATGTATGTCCTTTGAGCGTGGCGTGAGAGCGGCTTAGTGCGGGTGAAACGTCACACGCGACGGCACGGTCTTGAACTTGCCCATTGCACTCCACCATGGCATCAACAGGAAGAAGCTGAAGTAAATCAGGGTGCACACTTGCGACACGATGGTCTTCGTATCCGTTGGCGCCTGGGTCCCGAGGTAGCCGAGGATCAGGAACGACAGGCCGAAGATGGCGTACACATATTTGTGCCAGTTCGGACGGTAGCGTATCGATTTCACGGGGGAATGGTCGAGCCATGGCAGGAACGCCAGGATCACGACGGAACCGCCGAAGAACACCACGCCCCAGAATTTCGCGTCCAGCACCTGCGGCAGCATGCCGATGATGGCGACGATGGCGATGCCGGCGATGATGGATTTGACCGTCGTCGACAGGCGCGACTTGAGCCAGATGAACACCACGTAGGCAGCCACGACACCCATCAGCACGTACATGAAGTCGGCCGTGGTGGCGCGCAGCACCGAATAGAACGGCGTGAAGTACCAGGTTGGCGCGATGTGCAGCGGGGTCTTCAGCGAATCGCCGGGCAGGAAATTGTTGTATTCCAGGAAATAACCGCCCATTTCCGGCGCGAAGAAGACGACGGCGCTGAAAATGACGAGGAAGATCGAGACGCCGAACAAATCGTGCACGGTGTAGTACGGATGCGATGGAATCGAATCGACCGGGTGGCCGTCGGCGCCCAGGTTTTCCTTCACTTCGATGCCGTCCGGATTGCTCGAACCGACTTCATGCAGGGCGATCAAGTGCGCTGCAACCAGGCCCAGCAGTACCAGCGGGATGGCGATCACGTGGAAGGCGAAGAAGCGGTTCAGGGTCGCGTCGGAGACGACGTAGTCGCCGCGGATCCACAGCGACAGGTCAGGGCCGATCAGCGGGATGGCGCCAAACAGGTTGACGATCACTTGTGCGCCCCAGTACGACATCTGGCCCCATGGCAACAGGTAGCCGAAGAACGCTTCGGCCATCAGGCACAGGAAGATGGCGAAACCGAACAGCCAGATCAGTTCACGTGGCTTGCGGTACGAGCCGTACAGCAGGCCGCGCGTCATGTGCAGATAGACGATGATGAAGAAGGCCGAGGCGCCCGTCGAGTGCATGTAGCGCACCAGCCAGCCCCACGGCACTTCGCGCATGATGTACTCGACGGAATTGAAGGCCAGGGCCGCATCCGGTTTGTAGTGCATGGTCAGGAAGATGCCGGTGACGATCTGCAGTACCAGCACCAGCATGGCCAGCGAACCGAAGATGTACCAGAAGTTGAAGTTTTTCGGGGCGTAGTACTTGCCCCATTGATCGTTCCACAGCTTGGTCAGGGGAAAGCGGTCATCGACCCAGCCCAGCGCTTTTTCGGCGACGGGAGCGTCTGCCGGGAATTTCGTTTCTTTGAAAGCAGCCATGATCAAGCCTCGCCTTTCTCGTCTTTACCTATCAGCAATTTGGTGTCGCTCAGGTACATATGGCGCGGCACTTGCAGGTTGTCCGGCGCCGGCTTGTTCTTGAACACGCGGCCAGCCATGTCGAAGGTGGAGCCGTGGCAAGGGCACAGGAAGCCGCCTTCCCAGTCATCGGGCAGCGACGGTTGCGGGCCGGGGGTAAATTTCGAGGAAGGGGAGCAGCCCAGGTGGGTGCAGATGCCGACGGCGACGAGAATTTCAGGCTTGATGGAGCGCGCCTCGTTCATGCAGTACGGCGGCGTGAATTCGGCGGGATTGCGTTGGGAATTGGCATCGGCGACCTTGCCATCGGTTTGCTTGAGCGACGCGATCATTTCCGGCGTGCGCTTCAGGATCCAGACCGGCTTGCCGCGCCATTCGACGGTGCGCATTTCGCCGGGTTGCAAGGTGGTGATGTCTACTTCGACCGGCGCGCCAGCCGCTTTCGCGCGCTCCGACGGCTGGAAGGTGCTTACCAAGGCTCCCGCGGTTGCCAATCCAACTACACTGCCCGCCGCGCACGTGGCGACGAGCAAGCCGCGACGGCCTGAATCGACCTGCTTTTCGTTACTCATGCAAACCCCAATCAGTCAAAATGCGAATCTTTATTATGAGTGGCAGCCGCGAAAAACCCGTCGCCGAAGTTCTTTCCCACTGATTGCCGCAACCCGCATCTTTGTACGGTAAAGTGGCAACATCCCTGCGGAACTTCGGACTATGGCGCAGCCCATGCCAGTTTCTTGTTGATTATCCGGAAGCGAAAAAGCCGCTTCTGGCAACCGCAAATTATAAGTGAAGCAAACAACGAATAAAACAAAAACGTTGCTTGTACCATAATTTATATACTTTTGCAGGAGGTGGCTAGTTCTTTCGAACTAGATGCGCGCGGCTGTGCCGGAATTGGTCTCGCCGGCAACCACAAGTTGGTGTGCCCGGGAATCAATAGTATGATCGGCATGTTTTTTATACATATCCGAAGGAGAAATTTCATGGCAATGATGCAAGAATTTAAAGAATTTGCAATGAAGGGTAACGTCGTCGATCTGGCGGTCGGTGTCATTATCGGTGGTGCCTTCGGCAAGATTGTCGATTCCCTGGTGCAAGACGTGATCATGCCGCCTATCGGCCGCATTTTCGGCGGCCTCGATTTCGCCAATTACTACCTGCCCCTGAATGGCCAGGCGACGACCCTGACCCTGGTGGAAGCGAAAAAGGCGGGCGCCGTGCTGGCCTACGGCAATTTCCTCACCATTTTGCTCAATTTCGTCATTCTGGCCTTCATCATCTTCCAGATGGTGCGCCTGATGAACAAGGCCCGCCGCAGCGAACCAGTCGCGCCGGCGCCGGCACCGGCCACGCCGGAAGACATCGTGCTGCTGCGTGAAATCCGCGACTCCCTGCAGAAGAACGGACAGAATAGCAACGATCTGGCAAAATAAGTCGTTCCGGCACCGGCCGGCTGACCTGGGTGGAGTGTTATGCGACGATTCTGGTTATTGTTTGCGCAAACCGTGACGATCGCGTTGGCGCTGTACTTTGTGTACGGCGCGCTGCGCCCGGCCAGCCGGGTACAGCAACTGGGTTCTCCCTCCAAGCCGGTGCCCGTGGTGGAAACGGCGTCCAGCAGCCTGGCGCCCGGTTCCTACCGCGACGCGGCGGCGCGCGCCATGCCCGCCGTCGTCAACATCCTCACCCTGCAAGTACCCAAGCGCGGCGCCCATCCGCTGGCGCGCGATCCCTTCTTCAAACGTTTCTTCGGCGACCGCGACCCGGACGGCGAGGATGACGACGACTTGAAAAACAGCCTCGGTTCGGGCGTCATCGTCAGCCATGAAGGCTATGTGCTGACCAACAACCACGTGGTCGAAGGCGCCGACGAAATCGAAGTCGTGCTCACGGATGGCCGCAAGGCGCCCGCCAAGGTGGTGGGCCTGGACCCGGAAACGGACCTGGCCGTGATCAAGATCAACCTCGACAAGCTGCCCGTGATCGTGCTGGGCCAGTCGGAACTGGCGCGCGTGGGCGATGTGGTGCTGGCCATCGGCAACCCCTTCGGCGTGGGCCAGACGGTGACCATGGGCATCATCTCCGCCTTGGGCCGCAACAACCTGCACATCAACAGCTTTGAAAATTTCATTCAGACGGATGCGGCGATTAACTTCGGCAATTCGGGCGGCGCCCTGGTCGATACGCGCGGCAACTTGATCGGCATCAATACGGCGATTTACTCGCAAAGCGGCGGCTCCGTCGGCATCGGCTTCGCCATTCCCGTCTCGACGGCGAAAACCGTGATGGAAGCCATCATCAAGGATGGCCACGTGGTGCGCGGCTGGATCGGCGTGGAAACGCAGGACATCACGCCCGAGCTGGCGCAAAGCTTCAACTTGCAGCGCAGCAGCGGCGCCATCATCGCCGGCGTGGTGCGCAACGGCCCGGCCGACAAGGCGGGCATCGTGCCCGGCGACATCCTGCTGACGGTGGAAGGCAAGCCCGTGGGCGACACGACGGAAATGCTGAACCTGATCGCCCAACTGCCGCCCGGCGGAAAAGCTAAAATGACGGTGCTGCGCAAGAATCGCGAAGCGGCGCTCGACGTGATGGTGGGCAAGCGCCCCCTCCCGAAAGAGCTTTCCAAATAGTTGCTGATCGGAATTTGACACATGCATGTGCGTGATTTGACCCAATTTTTACGTGAACTGAGCGACAACAACAACCGTCCCTGGTTTGTCATGAACAAGCCCCGTTACGACATCCTGCGCGAGGAATTTCTCGCGCTGGTGACGTCACTCATTGCTGAGCTGGGCAAGTTCGACCCGGCCGTGAAGTACTGCAATCCGAAGAAGGCCTTGTTCCGCATCAACCGCGACGTGCGTTTCGCCCACGATAAAAGCCCGTATAAGACGCGCTTTTCGGCCGCCATCGCGCCGAACGACATGCGCCGTCCCAGCAAGGCGGGCGGTCCCACGTATTACCTGCAGATCGATGGCCAGGGCAACTTGCTGTTCGGCGCCGGCGAATACATGCCGCCGCCAGGCCGCCTGAAGGCGCTGCGCGAACACATGGTCAACGACGCGCCAGGGTTTTCCAAAGTGTTGAAAAATAAGCGTTTGAAAGCCCGTTTCGGCACCATCCAGAACGAGGGCAAGCTGCAGCGCCCGCCCAAGGGTTTCGAGGCGGACGCCGAACATATCGAATTCATCAAGCTGAAGAGCTTTTTTGTCTGGACCGAAATACCGCTGCCCGTGAACGCCCCCGAGAAACTGCTGCCGACCCTGGCGGAAGGCTTGAAGGATGCGTGGCCGCTGGTCGAGTGGATGCGCGGCGCGAAAGAGCCGGAGGAAGTCACCGAGTAATTGCGGAAGGAGCACATGATGGCACTGGAACACGCAAGTTCAGGACAGGTGATCGAGGTGCTGCGCAGGGACGGCGACGACCTGTCGCAGTTTTCCGCCATCGCGCTGGCCAAGACGGATGAGCTGGAACTGATCCGCATGTGCATGCCCAAGGGCAAGACCATGCCCGAGCATCATGTGCTCGGCGAAATCACCTTGCTGTGCCTGCAGGGGCAGGTGGCGGTGACGGCGCATGGCGGCGTGCACCTGCTGGGGCCGGGGCAGATGCTGTACCTGCTCGGCGGCCAGGCGCACGCTTTGGCCGCGCGCGAAGACAGCCTGTTATTACTGACCATACTCATGCACAAGGCGGGACGCTAGGTTTTCCCTGTCAAGCCGCCTCGGCGCGCGGATCGCGCGACAGCAGCTGCTGCACCATCACGTGCGGCAAATCGCCATCGAACAGGACGCCGGCCACCGCGTTGGTGATCGGCATCTCGACGCCCATGCGGCGCGCCAGTTCGCGCACGGCCTTGGCGCACGGCACGCCTTCGGCCACGTGACCCAGTTCGGCCACGATGGTGTCCAGCGCCTTGCCTTGCGCCAGGCCAAGGCCGACGCGGCGGTTGCGCGACAGGTCGCCCGTGCACGTCAGAATCAGGTCGCCCATGCCCGTCAAGCCCATGAACGTTTCCGTCTGGCCACCCAAGGCCGTGCCCAGGCGCGTGATTTCCGCCAGGCCCCGCGTGATCAGCGCGGCGCGCGCATTCAAGCCCAGGCCCAGGCCGTCGGCCACGCCGGTGGCGATCGCCAGCACATTCTTGACGGCGCCGCCCACTTCCACGCCCACCAGGTCGTCGCTCGCATACACGCGGATGGTGCCTCCATGCAAGGCCGAGACGACGGCGCCGCGCAAGGCCGCGCTGTGCGAGGCGATGGTCAGCGCGCACGGCAAGCCGCGCGCCACTTCCTGCGCGAACGAGGGGCCGGACAGGGCGCCGCCGGGGATATTGTCGCCGAGTACTTCCTGCACGATCTGGTGCGGCAGCAAGCCCGTGCCGCCTTCAAAGCCTTTGCACAGCCACACCAGGTTGCCGATGGCCTTGTCTTTCAATTGCTGCAGCATGGGCCGCAAGCCCGCCACGGGGCAGGCGGCGATCAAAATGCCGTGTTCGCCACCGGCATGCGCGACGGCGGCGTCGAAATCGGCGCTGATGCGCAGTTGCGGCGGCAAGGGGAAGCCGGGCAAATAGCTGTTTTCGCCGCTGGCGGCCATGGCCGCCATGGCGTCGCCGTTGCGGCCCCACAGCAGCACGTCGTGGCGGCCGGCCAGGGCCATGGCCACGGCCGTGCCCCAGGCGCCGGCGCCGAGGATGGTGATCTTGCGGGGGAGCGCCGTGGCGGCGGGAGATGTATCGGGAGAAACTTGCATGCGACCTCAGTCTGGCAGGGGGAGGGGCGCGGCGCGGCTGGCCGCTGCCCGGATGAATCTGGCGGTGCTTACAGGCCCCACACTTCGCTGGTCTTGACGTAGCCGCTCTGGCCATCCTTGTGGCGGACCTTGACCCAGTTGGAGCTCGGCTGCTCGCTCATTTCCAGCAGCACGCCCTTGTCGACGAGGATGATGGGGGAGGCGGTGTCGTCGGGGCTGGCGCGAACCTTGAGGTTCGCGGCGCGCGCCACGACGTTGCGCTTGGCGGACAGGCCCTTGGCTTCCGTCCAGGCCATTTCGCCGCTGGCGTCGCGTACCTTGACCCATTCGCCGTAGCTGAGCACGATTTCCAGCGGCATGCCGCGTGGCGCCACGTACAGCTTGCCGCCCTTGGCGGATGGCGCGTCGTACAGGATCACGGGAGCCGCGCCCACCGTTTTGAAATCGACGGCGTGACTGGCGGCGGTCGCCAGCAGCAGCACGGCGCCGGCCATCCAGCGGAACTTGCTCAAGAGCGCACTTTTCAACATGATATTTTTGAACCTTAACGAAACACGGCGGCCAGGCCGCCGTGTCAGGCCAGCCTTGACGGCTGGCGGGGTCTTGCCTGAAGCTTAGTGCGTCGTCGCGTCGGCTGCCGGGGCAGCTGCTGCGGCGTCAGCAATAGCTTGCAGACGTTGTTGGTAGAACACTTCGAAGTTGATCTCGGCCAGGTGCACTGGCGGGAAGCCGGCACGGGTGATCACGTCGGCGATGTTGGCGCGCAGGTAAGGGTAGATGATGTTCGGGCAGCCGATTCCCAGCAGTGGATCGAGTTGATCAGCAGGAATGTTGCGTGCTTCGAAGATACCGGCTTGCTTGCCTTCAACTAGGAAAGCGACTTTTTCGCCGACTTTGGCGGTGACGGTGATGGTCACGGTGGCTTCGAAGATGCCGTCGGCCAGAGGCGCAGCGCCCACGTCCAGTGCCACTTCGATGGCTGGTGCTTCTTGTTCCAGGAAAATAGCTGGGGAATTTGGTTGTTCCAGCGACATGTCTTTCAGGTAGACGCGTTGGATTTGGAAGACTGGTTGCAGATTTTCGTCAGACATGGAACGCTTTCGTTGTAAAGGACAAGAACGGCACACCGTTCAAATATGGTGCTTGCGGTATTCAAACCGCGCCGGATAGGCGCGGCCAGATCAGGTGCGAGGGCAATTGTATCAAAACAATACGACAAAAAACCAAGCAATTTCTCGAACCCGCTTTATATCAGGCTGCCGTGCCATTTAACAAGGGGTCCAGCTTGCCAGCTTGATCGAGCGCATACAAATCGTCGAATCCGCCCACGTGGGTATCACCCACATAGATCTGCGGCACCGTGCGGCGGCCCGTGCGTTCCATCATCTTGATGCGCTCTTCCGGGTCGAGGTCGACGCGGATCTTTTGCACGGCGACGCCCTTGGCTTCCAACAGGCGCTCGGCGCGCACGCAATACGGGCACACGGCGGTGCTATAGACAATTACTGGTACGGTCATGATGATTCCTTCAGTTAAGGCCGGCTTATTTCGCCAGCGACAAGGTTTTCAATGGCAAACCTTGCTTTTTCCATTCGTCGAGGCCGCCTTCCAGGCTCGTTGCCTCAGCGAAACCGGCTTTGCCCAGCAGGCCGACGGCGGTTGCCGAACGCGAACCTTTCTGGCAAACCACTACAATGGGGCGCGTTTTGAATTTTTCCAGCTCGCCCACGCGTTTTGCCAGTTCCGGCAGCGGAATATTTTTTGCGTCAGGCAAGTGGCCCGTGGCGAATTCTTCCGCGTTGCGCACGTCGACGATGACAGTCTTGCCACGGTTGATCAGTTGCGTGACTTCCAGCACGGTCGCGCGCTTGCCGCGCATCGACAGCAGTGGCCAGAGGAGGGCGCCGCCGGAAATAATGACGATGGCAAACAGAAAAATGTGGTCGATAATGAATTTCACGTAGGGTCCAATGGTTTAAGTCAATCCGCGCATTATAAAATAGAAGCTGGACGAGGTCTTTTTACGTTTTGCTTTTTTGATTTGAACCCCTTGAGAAGATAGAACTATGTACAAAATCGTTTTCATGCGTCACGGCGAGTCCACCTGGAACCTCGATAACCGCTTCACCGGCTGGACCGACGTCGATCTGACGGAAAAGGGCGTCAACGAAGCCAAGGCCGCCGGCCAGATCCTCAAGCAGGAAGGTTTTACGTTCGACGTGGCCTACACTTCCGTCCTGAAGCGCGCCATCCGCACCCTGTGGCTGGCGCTCGACGAGATGGACATGATGTATTTGCCGATCAAGAACGACTGGCGCTTGAACGAGCGCCACTACGGCGCCCTGCAAGGCCTGGACAAGGGCGAGACAGCCGCCAAGTATGGCGACGAGCAAGTATTGGTATGGCGCCGCAGCTACGACACCCCGCCGCCGCCGCTGGAAGCGAACGATGACCGCGCCTCGTTCAACGATCCGCGCTACGCCGGCTTGCCGCAAGCATCGATTCCGCTGACCGAATGCCTGAAAGACACCGTGGCGCGCGTGATGCCGGCCTGGGACGAGGAAATCGCCCCGGCCATCCGCGCCGGCAAGAAAATCATCATTTCGGCCCACGGCAACAGCCTGCGCGCGCTGATCAAGATGCTCGACGGCATCAGCGACAGCGACATCGTCGGCCTGAACATCCCGAACGGCCAGCCGCTCGTGTATGAACTGGACGCCGACTTGAAACCGATCCGTCATTACTACCTGGGCGACCCGGCAGCGATCGCGGCAGCGCAAGCTGCCGTGGCGAACCAAGGGAAGGCCAAGTAACTTGTCGTCTTTCTTCCGCGGCACAGCCATCGCCCCCTCTGCTGAACGACCCCTGCCGGCGTGGCGCGCCGGCGCCATGCTGTGCCTGGCGCTGCTGCTTTCCAGCGGTGCCGCGCAGGGCGCCAAGCCCACCGAACGCAGCAAGCAGAAGGCGGCCGCGGAAGCACAACGTGCTGGATTGCAACAAAAGCTGACGGCGCTCAAGCGCGACATCAGCCGCACGGAAAGCGCCAAGGATGACGCGGCCGATACCCTGGCCGAGTCGGAAGAGGCCATTTCCAACGCCAACCGCGCCCTGCGCGACCTGGCGCAGGAGCAAAGCGAGACGGGCGTGAAACTCAATGCGCTGGGGCAAGAGCACCAGCAATTGACGGCCACCGTCGAGAAACAGAAGACGCAGCTGTCAAAGTTGCTGCGTGAACAATATGTTGCCGGCAACGAAGACCGCATCAAGCTGCTCTTGTCGGGCGATAACCCGAACCGCATCAACCGCGACTTGCAACTGATGGCGTATGTGTCGCAGGCGCAGGCGCGCCTGCTGGAAGCTTTGCGCGCCAACTTGCTTGCCGTGGAGAAAAACCAGGCGGAGGTGCAGAACGCCAAGGACGAGCTGGAAGAAATCGCGCAGGAAGAGCGCGACCAGAAGGCCTTGCTGGTGCAGGAGAAGGCGCGCCGCGCCGCCTTGCTGACGAGCTTGTCGCAGCGCCTGGTGGCGCAGCGCAAGGAAGTGGGCAATGTCGAGCGCGACGAACAGCGCATGGGTAACCTGGTCGACAAGCTGGCAAAACTGATCGAAGAGCAAGCCGCCGCTGCCGCGGCCGAAAAGAAACGCCAGCAATTGCTGGCCGAGCAACGCGCCGCCGCCAAAGCGGCCGCCGACGCCAAGATCGCTGCGGAAAAACGCGAACGCCTGCTGGCCGCGCGCGCCAAGGCCGCCCAGGCGCAGGCCGAACGCGAACGTCTTGCGAAAGAACAACAAAACAAATCGGGCAAGATCAAGCCGCAAACGCCGCCACCGCCGCCCGTGAAACTGGAACCGATCGACGACGACGAGCCGCCGCAAGTGGCCAAGGTGACGCCGAAACCGGAACCCAAGCCGGAACCGGAGCCGGACCGCCCGAGCCTGGGCCCGGCCGCGCCAGCCGGCGCCTTTGCCAGCATGAAAGGACAGCTGCGCGCCCCCGTGGCGGGCAAGATCGCCGCCCGCTTCGGCAGCAAGCGCGGTGACGGCCCCAGCTGGAAGGGCGTGTTCATCCGCACGGGCGAAGGCAGCGAGATCCACGCCATCGCCGGCGGCAGGGTCGTGTTTTCCGACTGGCTGCGCGGTTTCGGCAATCTGATCATCGTCGACCACGGCGGCCAGTACATGAGTATTTATGGCAATAACCAGTCGCTGCTGAAACGCGTGGGCGATGCCGTCAAGGGCGGCGACGCCATTGCCAGCGCGGGCAACAGCGGCGGCAACGAGGAATCAGGGCTATACTTTGAATTGCGTCATCAGGGCCGCGCCTTCGACCCCGCCACCTGGGTGAAGTTTTAATTCAGTTCCCACCATTGCTGCGGCAGCGAATTTGTAGATTGCGAAGAATACATGGGTATCAAAGTCAAAAGTATCGGCCTGATCGGTCTGGGCGTCCTGGCCGGCATCGGCATGTCGCTGCAGTTCCCGGCCGTGGCGCAAAAAATCACGAATGCCCCGCTGCCGCTCGACGAGCTGCGCCAGCTGTCCGACGTCTTCGGCTTGATCAAGTCCGATTACGTCGAGAAGGTGGAAGACAAGAAACTCTTGACGGAAGCCATTTCCGGCATGGTCTCGTCCTTGGACCCGCACTCCGTGTATCTGGATAAAAATGCCTTCAAGGAAATGCGCGAAAGCGTGCAAGGCAAGTTTGTCGGCATCGGCATCGAAGTGAGCATGGAAGACGGCTACGTGAAAGTCGTCTCGCCCATCGAGGACAGCCCTGCCGCCAAGGCCGGCATCCTGGCGGGCGACCTGATCACCCGCCTCGACAATATCCCGCTGAAAGGCTTGCAGCTGGAAGAGGTCATCAAGAAGATGCGCGGCCAGCCGGGCACCAAGCTGGTGCTGACGATGTCGCGCAAGGGCGAAAGCAAGCCGCTGGTCTTCCCCATCGTGCGCGAGGAAATCCGCGTGCAAAGCGTGAAGGCCAAGATGGTCGCGCCCGGCTATGCCTGGCTGCGCATCGCCCAGTTCCAGGAACCGACCGTCGATGACATGGTCAAAAAGATCAATGCGCTGTATGCGCAAGACCCCAAGCTCAAGGGCCTGGTGCTGGACTTGCGCAACGATCCTGGTGGCGTCGTGCCGGGCGCCATCGGCGTGGCGACAGCGTTTCTTCCGGGCAACTCCGTGATCGTTTCCACCAAGGGCCAGTTGCCTGAGTCGAAACAGGTGTTTTATGGCCGCCGCGAATTCTATGCCGCACCGGGCGTCAAGGCCGACCCGCTGGCTAAGCTGCCGGCCGCGCTGAAAACCGTGCCGCTGGTGGTGCTGGTCAATGCCGGTTCCGCGTCCGCCTCGGAAATCGTCGCCGGCGCCCTGCAGGATTACCAGCGCGCCACCGTCATCGGCACGCAGACGTTTGGCAAGGGTTCCGTGCAAACCTTGCGCCAGATCACGGCCGACACGGCCGTCAAGCTGACGACGGCCCGCTACTACACGCCGAAAGGCCGGGCCATCCAGGCGCGCGGCATCGTGCCCGACTTGCTGGTCGATGAAACGGCCGAAGGCGATGGCTGGAACAGCCTGCGCATCCGCGAGGCGGACCTGGAAAAACACTTGAGCAGCAACGATGGCAAGCCGGAAGCGGCCAAGCCGACGATGGAAGGCATGCAGGATCAGCTGGAAGAAGAGCAGCGCCTGATCGCCACGGCGAAAAAGCGCAAGCCGCTCGAATACGGCGCCAAGGACGATTTCCAGCTGCAACAAGCCTTGAACCACTTCCAGGGCTTGCCGGTGCAGCTGGCCAAGGTCGATGCGAAGGTGGAGAAGATCGGCGCCAAGCCGGAAATCGCTTCCGACATCAAGGCGGACGACAAGAAGATTCCTGTGCAAAAACCGTAGTCGCCGCCATGAACGACAATCAGCTGCTGCGCTATTCGCGCCACATCCTGCTGGACCAGATCGGCATCGAAGGCCAGCAAGCCTTGCTCGACGCGCATGTGCTGGTGATCGGCGCGGGCGGACTCGGCTCGCCCGCGGCCATGTATTTGGCCGCCAGCGGCGTCGGCAAGCTGACCCTGGTCGATGACGACACGGTCGACCTGACCAATCTGCAGCGCCAGATCGCCCACACCACGCAGCGCGTGGGGCAGCCGAAAGTGCTGTCGGCGCGCCAAACCTTGACCGGGATCAATCCCGAGATCGATATCGTCGCCTTGCAGGAGCGCCTCGACGGCGCGCGCCTGGCCGAACTGGTCTGCTCCGCCACGGTGGTGCTCGACTGCACCGACAACTTCGCCACGCGCCACGCCGTCAACCGCGCCTGCGTGGCGGCCAGGGTGCCGCTGGTGTCGGGCGCCGTGATCCGTTTCGACGGGCAAGTGAGCGTGTTCGACCCGCGCACGGGCACGCAACCGTGCTATTCCTGCCTGTTTCCGCAGGAACAGCAGTTCACGGACGAGGCGTGCTCGACCATGGGCGTGTTCGCGCCGCTGGTGGGCGTGGTGGGCGCCATGCAGGCGGCCGAGGCCTTGAAGCTGATCATGGGCGTGGGAGAGTCCTTGGCCGGACGGCTGCTGCTGCTCGACGGCTTGCACATGGAATGGAGCAGCATGCGCGTCGCGCGCGACCCCGGCTGCGCCGTTTGCGGCGAAGTGGTCTTGCCGGCCTGACAGCCCCCGCACAAATTTTTCCCTATATGACAGGCTTTGTCATATTTCCGCTTTATACTCTGCACTCATTACTCACCTTCTTCTCTCTTTCTTATGCAAAACGCAGCAAACCATCCGATACGCCAGCGCCGCGCGCGCGGTTTCACTTTGATCGAAATCATGGTCGTGGTGGTGATCATGGGTATCCTCGCGTCGCTGGTGGTGCCCAAGCTGATCGCCCGCACGGGCGAGTCGAAAGTGGCGGCGGCGAAAGTCGATATCGCTACCGTGATGCAAGCCTTGAAACTGTATCGCCTGGATAACCAGCGCTACCCGACCACGGAACAGGGCTTGCAGGCGCTGATCGAGAAACCGACCACGGGACCGGCCGCGAATGGCTGGAAAGCGGGCGGTTACCTGGAAAAAATGCCGAAGGACCCATGGGGCAATCCGTACCAGTTCCTGTCGCCGGGCGTGAAAGGCGAAGTCGACATCATTTCGCTGGGCGCCGACGGCCAGCCTGGCGGTAGCGGCGACGATGCCGATATCGGTTCCTGGGAACTGTAAGTTTTCCATTGCATGCCAGCCATGACCACCGGTCGCGCACCGCCCCGGCCACGCGCCAGCGGCTTCACGCTGATCGAATTGCTGGTGGTGATGGTCATCATCGGCGTGACCCTGGGCCTGGTGTCGCTGAACGCCATGCCGAATGGCCAGCAAGCCTTGCAAAAGGAAGCCGAACGCATCGCGCTGCTGCTGCAGCTGGCGCGCGATGAAGCCATCGTGCGCAGCCGGCAGGTGGCGTTCGAGGCTGACGAAAATCAATACCGTTTCCTGGTCCTCAATGAAAAGCTGTGGCAACCCGTGACGCAGGACGATTTGCTGCGCGAGCGCGCGTTTGCCAACACGCCCATGCTGCTCAGCGTGCAGCCCTCGAACAGCGTGGCCCAGCCGCTGCGCATCATCTTCGGCCGCGAACCGGTCGACAAGCCTTTCGTGCTGACCCTGGCCAGCGGCGAGCGCAGCGTGGCCATCCGCGCCGACGGCATCGGCCACTTCACGGTCGAACAATGATGCGGCTCCCACGTCATGGCCGCCAGCGCGGCTTCACTTTGCTGGAAGTCCTGGTCGCCCTCGTCATCGTCGGCACGGCCCTGGGCGCGTCCTTGCGCGCCGTCGGCAGCCTGACGCAGAACAGCGACGGCTTGCGCAGCGCCATGATGGCCACCTGGTCGGCGGAAAACCATCTGGTGCGGCTGCGCCTGGCAAAAACCTTTCCGCAGACGGGCAAGCGCACGGTCGACTGCCCGCAGGGCGATTTAAAACTCATTTGCGAGGAGGAAGTGGTGGCCACGCCGAATCCCCGCATCCGCCAAGTGCGCGTCAACGTGTATGACGCACAGTACCCGGCCCGGCGCATCGTGCGCCTGGTCTTGCTTTCCTTTAACGACTGATGCTGCGCCGCCCTGTCCCTGCCGCGGGTTTCACCCTGATCGAGCTGCTCGTGGCCATCGGCATCCTGGCCATGGTCGCCGTGCTGGGCTGGCGCGGCCTGGACAGCATCATGCGCTCGCGCGAAGTGCTGACCAGCCAGCTGGAGCAGGCGCGCGGCATGCAGCTGGCGTTTGCCCAGATGCAGAGCGATTGCGACCACCTGGCCGGCGCCGGGCTGAACAACAGCCTGCTGAACGGCCGCATCAACCTGTCGGCGGAAAATGACCGCCTGACCCTGGTGCGCCTGGCCGCCTCGGAGCAGGAGCCGCAACAGTTGCAAGTGGTCACTTACCGGCTGCGCGGCGGCGTGCTGACGCGGCGCGAGTCGAACGGCACGCGCGACCTGGCCGTGCTCGACACCCTGTGGCAGGCGGCGCGCGACGATACCGATACCTCCAGCGCCGACGTGGCCCTGATGCAGGGCGTTGACAGCATGGTCATGCGCGGCTGGAGCAATGGCGCCTGGAACGTGCTGACGGCGGGCGCCACCATCTCCACCCAGGTGCCGGGCCTGGAAGTGACCTTGCAAATGCCGGGCCAGGACGCGGGCCTGTCCAAAGTCTTTTTATTGGGGCCGGGATGACGCGCTTCAAGTTCCCCTCGCGCCAGCGCGGCGTGGCCGTCATCACGGCCTTGCTGCTGACGGCGCTGGCCATCACCGTCGTCGCCAGCCTGTTCTGGCAGCAGCAGGTGCAGGTGCGCTCGATGGAAAACCAGCGCTTGCGCCTGCAGACGCAGTGGGCCATGCGCGGCATGGTCGACTTCGCCCGCTTCTGGTTGCGCCAGGACAATCCCATGCTGACGGCGGCCGACGGCGTGTGGGCCACGCCCATCGAGGAAGCGCGGCTCGACGATTATGTGGACCGCGAAAAGGTCGACACGGAAAAATTCGACGCCACCGTCTCGGGCCGCGCGCTCGATGCGCAGGCGCGTTTCAATATCACCAACCTGGTCGACGCCACGGGCAGCATCAATCCGAAACAGGTGCTGGCCTACCAGCGTCTGTTGTCCAACATGAAGCTCGACAGCGGCCTGGCGCAAGCGACGGCCGATGCCGTGCTGCGCGCGCGGCCGAAGCCGCGTACCGCCAGCGGCACCGACGGCAAGACGCCCGCTGCCACGCCCGCCACGGGTGGCAGCAGCGAGCCGGTGGCGTTCACCCAGGTCGAGGATTTGCTGGCCGTGCCCGGCTATACGCCGCAAATGATCGAGCAGCTGCGCGATGTCGTCATCATCTTGCCCGAAATCACGGGGGTCAACGTGAACACGGCCCCGGCCGAGGTGCTGGCGGCCGTAACGATGATGTCGCTGTCCGAGGCCAGTGCCCTGACTTTGAGCAATCCGCGCAAAAAGTTTGTCGATAAGTTAAATTTCCAGAATAATATTAATGCTGAACTGATTGAAGGCGTGGAACTCGATGTGAAGAGCCGCTATTTCCTTACCGTCATCCGCGTGCGGCTGGACCGTGCCGCGCTCGATGCCGTGGCGCTCATCAATCGAAAAACGGATCCGCAGCGCACCACCAGCCTGGTCTGGTTGCGGGAAAATTAACAGCTGAAAGCGAGTCACTTTGACAATATTGTATATCCGTCACCCGGCCAAGGCCTCCACCGACAGCGCGCCGGCCTGCTCCTTCGTGCTGGCCGGCGACGGCGGCGCCCTGTTGCAGCAGGGCAGCGTGCCGCTGGGCAGCCTGGGCCAGCTGATCGCCGGCGCGAAGCAGGTGGTGCTGCTGCTGGCGGCGGCCGACGTGACCCTGCTGCGCCTGAAAACGCCGCCGCTGGCCGGCGCCCGCCTGCGCGCGGCCTTGCCGGGCCTGGTGGAGGAACACATCCTCGGCGACACCCAGGATTGCCTGCTGGCCGCCGGCGCGCCCGATGCCGCCGGCATGCGCACGGTGGCCGTGGCGCAGCGCGCCTGGGCCGAGGTACTCGTGAAAGCCTTGCTGGCACAGGGCGCGCGCAAGGTGGCGCTGCTGCCGTCGCAGCTGTGCCTGCCTTTGCAGCCCGGCAGCGTGACGGCTGCCCTGCAAGCCAGCGGCGATGGCCTGGAACTGGCCTTGCGCCAGGCGCCGCAAGAGGGCCTGGGCCTGGTGTTGCCGGCCCAGCCGCAACAGGCCTTGCTGACGACGCGCGCGTTTGCCGGCGACGTGCCTCTGACGGTCTACGTGGCGCAGGCCGAGCTTGCGCAATATCAACAATTGGCCGCCGGCATGGACGGCGTGACGGTGGAACCGGACCACTGGGCGCACTGGATCGCCGGCGCCAAAGGCGCGGGACTGGACCTGGCCGCTTCCCTGGGCACGGCGACGGGCTCGGCCACCGAATGGCGCCGCTGGCGCTGGCCGCTGCGCCTGGCGCTGCTGGCCGTGATCGTCAACCTGGCCGGCATGAATATCGAATGGATGCGCTTGAAGCGCGAGGCCGCCACCGTGCGCACCTCGATGCAGCAAACCTTCAAGGCCGCGTATCCGAACGAAGCGCCCGTGTATGGCCTGGAAGCGGAGCAGATGCGGCGCAATATCGCCGCCGCCCGTCTGCAGGGCGGGCAAGCGAGCATGGATGACTTCACCAGCATGAGCGCGGCGCTGGGCGAGGCGCTGGGCGGCCTGGCCGGGCGCGGCGTGGTGGCCTCGCTGGAATACCGCGAGCGCAGCCTGATCGTCAAACTGAAACCGGACATGGTCGACGCCAGCGCCCAGGCGCAGGTGCGCGACGGCCTGGCCGCGCGCAAGCTGGCCTTGAATGAAACGGCGCCGGGCGTGTGGAAGATCACGCCGGCCACGGGAGCAAAAACATGAGTGCAGCAGTCAACAAGGCGCGCGCCGCGTGGGCGGGGCAGCAGCAGGCCGTGCAGGCCTTCTGGGCCGAGCGCACGCCGCAGGAGCGCAAGCTCCTGAGCATCGGCGGCGTGGTGGCGGGGCTGGCCCTCGTCTACGCCGTATTCTTCGAGCCGGCCTGGACGGGCCGCATCGCCTTGCAGAAGAGCTTGCCCGAGCTGCGCCAGAACGCGGCCCAGTTGCAGGCGCTGGCGCGCGAAGCGGGCGAGCTGGCGCGCCAGGCGCCCGTGCAGGTGGCAAGCATGAGCCGTGACAGTCTCGACGCGTCGCTGAAGGCGCGCGGCCTGGCGCCGCAATCGCTGTCGCTGACGGGAGAGTACGCGCGCGTGCAGCTGAACGGCGTGCCGTTCGCCAGCGTCATGCTGTGGCTGGACGGCTTGCGCCGCGAAGGCCGCGTGGCGGTGCAGGAAGCGAAGATCACGGCGCAGGGCAAGGCGGGGCTGGTCGACGCCAGCCTGACCCTGCACCAGAGCCCGGGCGCGGCGCGATGATGCGCCTGCTAGGCTGGCTGCTGGCCATCATCGTCAGCGTCTGCGTCACCCTGCTGGTGTTTTTCCCGGCCGGCTGGGTCGCCAGTCTCGTGGAAAAGCAGACGGGCGGACGTTTGACCTTGGGCGATGCGCAAGGTACCCTGTGGCGCGGCTCGGCCTTTGTCGGCGGGGCGGCCAGCGCGAATGGCGCCGTGACGCCGCTGCTGCCGGGGCGCTTCAGCTGGCGCATTTCGCCCTCGGTGCTGTGGGGATCGGTGGACGTGGAATTGCAGAATGCGCAGGCGCTGTCGCAGGCCGTCAATTTGCGCGGCTCGTGGTCGCACTGGCAAGTCAGCCCGGCGGCCCTGCTGCTGCCGGCCGACGGCCTGGGCGGCCTGGGCGCGCCCTTGAATACCGTGGCGCCGACGGGCAGCATGCGCTTGTCGTGGAGCACTTTGCAGCTGGCGCTGGAAAAACAGCAGTTTTCCGCCGTCGGCCGCACGACCCTGCAGATGACGGACATGGCTTCGCGCCTGTCGTCCTTGCGTCCGTTGGGCAGTTACGAGCTCGATTTCGATTGGCAGGGGCAGCAGGCGACGTTGACCTTGCGCTCCATCAAAGGACCGCTGCTGCTCGACGGCAGCGGGAGCCTGCAACAGGGGCGCATGCAGTTTTCCGGCCAGGCCCAGGCCGCAGCAGGATATGAAGAGACCTTGGCGAGTTTGTTGAATTTGCTGGGACAGCGCCGTAGCAATAGCGAAAAAAACATCATCGCCTTAGAGTTCAGACAATGAAAAAACCATCCGTGAGCCCCCATACCTTCTCCTTTTCGCTGCGCCGTCTGTCGGCCGCCGCCTTGCTGTGCTGTTCCGTGGCCGGCATGCCGGCTCCCGTCTGGGCCGCGCCCGGCGATGAAGCGGCGCTCAATTTCGTCGGCGCCGACATCGAGTCCGTGATCAAGGCCGTGGGCCATTACACCAACATCAATTTCGTCATCGACCCGCGCGTCAAGGGCACGATCACGCTGGTGTCGGAAAAATCCATCAGCAAGACGCAAGCCTTCGCGCTGCTGGCCTCGGCCCTGCGCCTGCAGGGCTATGCGGTGGTCTCCGGCGACGGCTACGCGAAAGTGGTGCCGGAAGCGGACGCCAAGCTGCAATCCGTGCCGACCCAGGTGGGCAACGGCAGCAGCCAGGTGAAGGGTGACCAGATCGCCACCCAGGTGTTTTACCTGAACTACGAATCGTCGGCCAACCTGCTGGCCGTGCTGCGCCCCCTGATTTCGCCGAACAACACGATCAATGCCAATCCGGGCAACAACTCGCTGGTGATCACCGATTACGCGGATAACCTCAAGCGCCTGGCGAAGATCATCGCCGCGCTCGACGTGCCCGCCTCGACGGACCTGGACGTGATCCCCGTGCGCTATGCCATCGCTTCCGACCTGGCCTCGATGGTGAATAAACTGATGGAAGGCGGCAATGCGGGCGGCGCCGCAGGGGCCGACGCGGGCAAGGTATCCGTGCTGGCCGATCCGCGCACCAATTCGCTGGTGCTGCGCGCGCCATCGGCGGCGCGCGCCAACCTGGCCAAGTCGCTCATTTCCAAGCTGGACCAGCCGACCACGCAGCTGGGCAACGTGCACGTGGTGTACCTCAAAAATGCGGACGCCACCAAGCTGGCGCAGACCCTGCGCTCGGTGGTGACGTCGGACGGCACGGCCGCTTCGGCGCAGCAGCCGGGCAACAACAGCCTGAATACGAATAACCAGAACAACCAGGGCGGCGGCATGAACACCACTGGCCTGGGCGGCAATACGCAAAGCGGCACCACGGGCGGCGCTTCGCTGAGCAACGGGCCGCAGCAGCTGTCCTCGGGCGGCGCGGCAGGCTTCATCCAGGCCGACGCCTCCACCAATACCCTGATCCTGACGTGCAACGAGGCCGTCTATCGCAACCTGCGCGCCGTGATCGACCAGCTCGACGTGCGCCGCGCCCAGGTCTACATCGAGGCGCTGATCGTCGAAGTGACGTCGGCCAAGGCCTCCGAGTTCGGCGTGCAGTGGCTGGGGCTTTCCGGCGACAGCAGCAGCAGCTACCGCGTGGGCGCGCTGCAGTCGTTCGCCGGCGGCACGGACAACAATATCGCCAAGCTGGCGCTGGGCGGCGGCAAGGTGCTGCCGACGGGGGGCCTGACGCTCGGTATCTTCAAGCAGATCAACGGCGCGCTGGGCCTGGGCGCCGTGGCGCATGCGCTGGAATCGGACGGCAACGCGAACATCCTGTCGACGCCGAACCTGATCACCCTGGACAACGAGCTGGCCACCATCAAGGTGGGCCAGAACGTGCCTATCCTGACGGGCCAGTACACCAGCACGGCCGGCACCAACACGAACCCGTTCCAGACCATCGACCGCAAGGAAGTGGGCCTGACCCTGAAGGTGCGTCCGCAGATTTCCGAAGGCGGCACGATCAAGCTGGGCATCTATCACGAGACGTCGAGCGTGGACAAATCCACCTCGACGGCCGTCAGCGGCATCACCATCAACAACCGCGTGATCGAAAACAATGTGCTGGCCGACGATGGCCAGATCATCGTCCTGGGCGGCTTGATCGAGGACAGCACGGGCGACAACGCGGAAAAAGTGCGCGGCCTGGGCGACATTCCCCTGATCGGCAACCTGTTCAAGTACCAGACGCGCGAGCGCAAGAAAACCAATCTGATGATCTTCCTGCGCCCCGTCATCGTGCGCAACAAGGAGCAGAGCGGCAGCCTGGCGGCCGACCGCTACGACTACATGCGCTCGGCCGAGACGGCCGCCGTGCCGGCGTCGGGCAATCTGATGCTGAAAGACCTGGGCACGCCCGTGCTGCCGGCCCTGCAGGATGGCCAGCCGGTGGGCGGCAGCATGGTGACGCGCCCCGTGCCGCCGGCACCGACGCCGCCGCCAGGCGCGCCGGCCAACGCGGCCACGCCGCCGCAGTCGCTGCTGCAGCAATATCAGCAACAACCGCAGCAGCCGCAGAAGTGATGGGACAGTCATGAGTAATCTGCTTCCCTACGCCTACGCGCGCGATTTCGGCTTGCTGGCCCGGCCCGGCGCCGTCGACGGCGCCCCCGTCGAGGTGCTGGTGGCCGCGTCGACGGCGCCGGCGGCGATTGCCGAAGTGTCGCGCCGTTTCGGCCAGATCCAGCTGACGGTGCTGCCGCGCGGCGACCTCGATGCGGCCATTGCCGGCGCCTACGCGGGCGGCGGCGGCGACGCGTCGCAGATGGCCGATGAATTCGACGCCGACCTGGATTTGACAAAACTGCTGCAGGACGTGCCGGCCATCGAGGATTTGCTCGAATCGTCCGACGACGCGCCCGTCATCCGCATGATCAACGCCTTGCTCACGCAAGCGCTGCGCGAAGGCGCGTCCGATATCCACATCGAGCCGTTCGAACAGACGTCCGTCGTGCGCTTCCGCATCGACGGCAGCCTGCGCGACGTCGTGCGTCCCAGGAAAGCCATCCACGGTTCGCTGATTTCGCGCATCAAGATCATGGCGCAGCTCGACATCGCCGAAAAGCGCTTGCCGCAGGACGGCCGCATCACCCTGCGCGTGGGCGGCAAGCCCGTCGACGTGCGCGTCTCGACCCTGCCCACCGGGCATGGCGAACGGGCCGTGCTGCGTTTGCTGGACAAGGAAGCGGGGCGCCTCGACCTGCAGCACCTGGGCATGAGCGCGCCCATGCTCGGGCAGTTCGACGGCCTGATCACGCAGCCGCACGGCATCGTGCTCGTCACGGGCCCCACCGGCTCGGGCAAGACGACGACCCTGTACGCGGCGCTGTCGATGCTCAACGCCACCACCACGAACATCCTGACGGTGGAAGACCCGATCGAGTACGACCTGGCCGGCGTCGGCCAGACGCAGGTCAATCCGCGCATCGACATGACATTTGCCAAGGCGCTGCGGGCGATTTTGCGGCAAGATCCAGATGTGATCATGATCGGCGAGATCCGCGACCTGGAAACGGCGCAGATCGCCGTGCAGGCATCCTTGACGGGCCACCTGGTGCTGGCGACCCTGCACACGAACGACGCTTCGGCGGCCGTCACGCGCTTGCTCGACATGGGCATCGAGCCGTTCCTGCTGTCGTCGTCGCTCCTAGGCGTGCTGGCGCAGCGCCTGGTGCGCAAGCTGTGCGGTTCCTGCAAGACCTTCGACGGCCAGTACTGGCAGGCGGTCGGCTGCGAGCATTGCGGCCAGACGGGCTACCAGGGCCGCGTCGGCGTGTACGAGCTGCTGCGCACGACGGAGCAGATCCGCGCGCAGATCCACAACCGCGCCTCGGAAGCGGAAGTGCGCGCCGTGGCCCTGCAGGACGGCATGACGAGCATGCGCGACGACGGCGAACGCTGGCTGCGCGACGGCACCACCACGCAGGCCGAGTTGCTGCGCGTGACCAAAGACTAGGCCCGCCACCATGCCCGCATTCCGCTATGAAGCCGTCGACGCGCAAGGCGCCACCCGCAAGGGCGTGCTCAATGCCGACAGTCCCCGTTCCGCGCGCGCCGAGTTGCGCGTGCAAGGCCTGGTGCCGCTGGCCGTCGAACCGATCGCCGCGCAGGTCGACGCCGCCGGCGTGACCAAACGGCGCGGCTTCGGCGAGCGCCTGTCCAGCACCGAGCTGGCGCTGTTTACGCGCCAGCTGGCCAGTTTGCTGGAAGCGGGCCTGCCGCTGGAGCAGGCGTTTTCCGCGCTGCTGGAACAGGCCGAGCGGCCTTACCTGCGCGACCTGATCGCCTCGATCCGTTCGGAAGTGATCGGCGGCGCCGCGTTTTCCGACGTGCTGGCGCGCCATCCGCGCGATTTCGCGGAAATTTACCGGGCGCTGGTGGCGTCGGGCGAGCAGATCGGCCATTTGTCGCGCGTGCTCTCGCGCCTGGCCGACTACATCGAGCGGCGCAATGCGCTGGTGCAGAAGGTCAAGCTGGCATTCACGTATCCGGCCATCGTCACGGTGGTGGCGTTTTCCATCGTGATTTTCCTGCTCACCTATGTGGTGCCGCAGATCGTCTCCGTATTCGCCAATACCAAGCAGAAGCTGCCCATGCTGACGGTGATCATGCTGGCGCTGTCGGACTTCGTGCGCAACTATGGCCTCGTCGTGGCCGTGATCCTGGCCGGCGCCTGGTTCGCCTGGCGCCGCGCGCTGCAGCAGCCGGCCCTGAAACGGCGCTGGCATACCTGGCTGCTGACGGCGCCCCTGTATGGGAAATTCGAGCGCAGCCTGAACACGGCGCGTTTCGCCAGCACCCTGGCCATCACCACGGGGTCCGGCGTGCCGATCCTGCGCGCGCTCGACACCAGCCGCGACACGCTCACCAACGTGGCGATGCAGGAACTGGTGGCTGACGCCAGCGGCGCCGTGCGCGAAGGTGTCAGCCTGGCGCGCGCGCTGTCGGCGCAAAAGCATTTTCCGCCCATGCTGATCCACATGATACGCGCGGGCGAAATCACGGGCGAGCTGCCGGCCATGCTGGAACGCGCCGCCAGCGCGCAGGAGCAGGACCTGGAACGCCGCACGCTCACCATCGCCGGCCTGCTGGAACCGGCCCTGATCCTGGCGATGGGCGTGGTGGTGCTGCTGATCGTGCTGGCCGTGCTGATGCCGATTATCGAAATCAATCAGCTTGTAAGATAAGTATCCAAGGAAGCCATGAAGCGTTTGCCTCAAGTTACAAGTTTGCTCGCCGTCGTGGCGCTGTCCGTGTCGCTGGCCTATTGGGCCATGCAGCTGTTCAAGGCGCCGCAGCGTCCCATCAATCCGCCCCCCAATCCGGTGGTGCAGGATGCCAGCGTGGAGGCGGGCGCCTCGCTGTTCGGCGGCCAGGTCAGCGTGGCCACGGCCAGCAACTACCAGCTCAAGGGCGTGGTGGCCGCCGGCAATGGCCGCGGCAGCGTGGCCATCATCTCGACCGACGGCAAGCCCTCCGTCGCCTTGCCGGAAGGCGCCGAAGTGGTGCCCGGCGTGACGGTGCTGGAAGTGCATGCGCGCCACGTGCTGCTGCGCGACGGCGGCGTGAGCAAGCGCATCGACCTGGTGGCCGACGACAAGGCGCTGGCCTTGCCGGGGCAGGTGTCCGCCACCCCAGCGCCGGCCGCGGCCCCTGCGCCGGCCACGAACCTGGTGCCGCCGCCGCTGCCGATGGAGCAGCAGCGGCCGGCGACCATGATGCCGGCGCCGCAAGTGAGCAGTGTGCCGCCGCCGAATTAACGCTGTTTTTATCGTATTTTGCCGATGGCGCCATGCCGCCATCGCCACAGGAGTCTTCATGTTCTCGATTCGTGCCGTCCTGGCGGGCTGCGTGGCGGCGCTGTGCGCCTTGCCGCCGGCTGTCGCCGCCGTTCCCGCCACCCCCATTACCTCCGCTGCCACGCCGGCCGTTCCCGCACCCGTCGCGGCGCGTCCGCGCATCGCCCTGGTGCTGTCGGGCGGCGGCGCGCGCGGCCTGGCGCATATCGGCGTCTTGAAAGTGCTGCAGGAGCTGCATGTGCCGATCGACATGGTGGTCGGCACCAGCATGGGCGGCGTGGTGGGCGGCGCGTATGCGGCCGGCGCTTCCGTGGCGGACCTGGAAAAGATGGCGCGCGAGACCAACTGGGCGCGCGTGGTGGCCGACCGGCCGCCGCGCGATGAACTGGCGTTCCGCCGCCGCGAGGAAGATTTGTTGCTGCCGTCGCGCATCGAGTTTGGCACCAGCCGTAACGGCATTTCCACGCCGCCGTCGGCGGCCAGCAATGCGGCGCTGGAAATGGCCTTGAACCGGCTGCTGCCGGCCGGCATGCGCGACCGCCCCGCCAGCCAGCTGCCGCTGCCTTTCCGCTCGGTGGCGTCGGACCTGGTCAATGGCGAACTGGTGGAACTGGTCGATACGCCCCTGTTCCTGTCGATGCGCGCCTCGCTGGCCGTGCCGGGCGTGTTTGCCCCCGTGCGCGTGAATAACCGGTTGGTGGTCGATGGAGGCCTGGTGCGCAACCTGCCCGTCGACATGGCGCGCGCCATGGGCGCCGACATCATCATCGCCGTCAACGTGGGCACGCCGCTGGCGCCGGAAAAAGAGCTGGGCAGCGCCATCGGCGTGGCGCAGCAGATGCTGCAAATCCTCACGGAACAGAATGTGCAGCGCTCGCTCAAGGAGCTGCAGCCGCAGGATATCCTGGTGGCGCCGGATTTGACGGGCGTCAGTTTCCTCGACTTTGAAAACTATGCGCGCGCCATGCGCGCCGGCGAGCAGGCGGCGCAGGCCCTGGCCGCCCGCCTGGCGCCGCTGGCCCTGCCGCCGGAACAGTATGCGGCGCGCGAGCAGCTGCGCCTGGCCGCGCCGGCCCTGCTGGACGTGGCCCTGCCGCTCACGCACCTGGCCGTGGAGAGCGAGGGCGATATCAATCCGCGCATCCTGCAGGCGCAATCGGGCCTGGTGGAAGGGCAGTCCGTCAGCCAGGAAGATGTGCTCAAGGCGGCGGCCAAGCTGTATGGCCGCGGCGACGTGGCGCGCGTGGAGACGGAAGTGGTCGATTCCGGCGACCAGCGCGCCGTCACCATCAAGGCCGTCGAAGCGCCGTGGGCCAGCAGCCGCCTGCGCGTGGGCCTGGAAGTGGGCAGCGATTTCAGGGACAGCAATACCTTTGCCCTGAAGCTGCTGCATGTGCGCTCGAATCTGAACAGCTGGGGCGGCGAATTGCGCAGCATGGCGCAGATCGGCACCACGCGCAACTTCGGGGTGCAGTACTGGCAGCCGCTGGGCGCCGGCAACCCGTGGTATATCGCGCCGTCGATCCAGTACAGCTCGCAGGCGGTCGACCTGTTCGACAAGGGACGGCGCAGCGCGCGCGTCGCTTACAGCGGCCAGGGCGCCAGCCTGGTGCTGGGACGCCAGTTCGGCTTCTGGGGCGACCTGCAGTTCGGCGTCTCGCGCAGCGAAGTCAAGGCCGGTGTCAGCATCCCGGCCGACCCGGCCTACCCGCAGGAGCGGGCGCTGGGCACCAACCAGTTCGTCCAGTTCCGCGTCGATACGCTCGATTCGCCCGGTTTCCCCACGCGCGGCGTGCTGTTTGACGCCACCTGGACGCGCGCCTCGACCACGGGTTCGGGCGAGACGGGCCTGGGGCGTTCCGCCATCACGGGCTTGAAGGCCTTTGGCCGCGGCAATTGGGCCGGCCATGTGTATGGCGAATGGGCGCGCGCGCAGCGCGGCGAGGCGCCACTCAGCCTGGGCGGCTTCCTGCGCCTGTCCGGCACGCAGTTCGAATCGGTGACGGGGCGCAGCGTGGCCCTGGCGCGCTTCGTGATGGCGCGCCGCATCGGTTCCCTGCCCAGCACCTTGGGCGGCGCCGTGCGGGCCGGCTTTTCGCTGGAAATGGGCGGCGGCTTCGATCAGAGCGAGCACTGGAAATCCACCAAATTCACGCAGGCCAGCAGCGCCTTCATCTCCGTCGATACGCGCTTCGGTCCCGTGTACGTGGCGTCGGGTGCATCGAAGGGCGGCGAGAGCACGCTCTACCTGTTCCTGGGGCCGGTCTGGTAGGGCGCGGCGGACGCCGTACTGCGGCGCAGGGCCGTGAAGGCGGCAAATTCCCATGAGCGAAAGCCCAGCAGCAGGGTAAAGCCATCGCGCTCGGCGGGCGCCAGGCGGCGGTCGTTCTGGTGCAGGCGCGCCAGTTCCTCGGCCAGCTGGCGGATCTTTTGCACCAGCTCCTGCGCGCTCGACAGCGACAGGCGCGCCGGGATGCACATCAGGGTTTCGCCGGCGCCGTCAAAATGCCCGCTGAAATAGTCGGCCACCACGTGTTCGCGGAAGTACTGCTGCACCGGGCCGTCGGCCAGCCAGTGGAAGGCGTTCGAGACGCGCAGGCTGTAGCGGTTCAGCGGCTTGAGCTCGATCAAGCCCAGCCGGTCCAGCTCGGCCAGGCAGCCGATGCATTCGGCTTGCGTCAGCGCATACGTTTCCACCACCTGTTCCAGGCTCCAGTGACCGAGGCAGCAGATCGCCACCAGCAGCAGGCGCGGATGCGCCACCAGCGACTTTTCCTGCACCAGGGTGAGCGTGTCGGCATGCGGCGTGATGTCGGCCGCGCCGCGCAGCACGTCTTCCATGGCGATGCCCGAGGCCTTGCAGATCAGGGCCAGGCGCGACAGCGACATGTCGTGCTGGCCAAACATGCGCTTGACGCTCGATTCGCTCATGCCGATGCGTTCGGCCAGCACTTTATAGGTGATGCCGGCGGCGCGCAGTTGCGTGCGCAGCACGCGCAAAACCAGTTCGGGTGAACTCACGGATATCCTTTTTGATAAGTTTGGTAGCGGGTAACGGTACCGAATGTAGCCCTTAATGGCACTTTGCACAAGGTGATAGTACTTTACGGCAAAAGAGATGACACTCCCGCTTGTGGCTCGCACGGCGCGCTACAACCAGGCAACTCATCCACTTGTAGAGGTTATTCATGTCCTTCAAATTACGTTTCCCCGCAGCGCTGCTGGCGCTGGCCGCCATCGCTCCCTTGCATGCATCGGCAGCCGATCCTGCGCCGGGCCCCATCTACATGGGCGCCAGCTATGGCTTTCGTGCCAGTACCGGCCTCGACTGCGTGCCGGGACAAAACGATTGCGACAAAAGCAGCAAGCGCAACGGCAAGGCCTACGTGGGTTACAGTTTCGACGCGCTGCCGTTTCAGGGCGGCGTGGCCCTGCCTTCGATTGAGCTGGTGGGGTATATGGGCGGCGAAGTGAAGTCCGGCTTCGACACGGGCGCCGGCCGGCGCGCGGGCCGCGGCAAGTTCACGGGCCTCGGCATGCAGGGCGTGCTCGGCTACCAGTTTGACGCGTTCACCCTGAGCGGCCGCCTGGGCGCGGCTTACACGCAGGGCAAGGTCGATTATCTGGGCGGCGGTTCGGACAAGAAGGACAAGATCGGCCTGACCTATGGCATCGGCGCGGCGTATGCGCTGAACAAGAACTGGGCGCTGCACCTGGACTGGGACCGCGTGCCGGTCAAGTACAGCAGCAAGCAGACGACCAAGGTCGACATGTTTTCGCTGGGCGCGTCCTACCGTTTCTAAGGGGACGCTGCTGCGGCAGAGAGTGGCCTGATGGCGGACGCCCTATGAAAAGGGTGTCCGCGGGCGGCCTATTTGTCTATTTCGACTTTCAACAGCAATTTCGCCAGCAGCCGTTTTTCCTGCTGGCGCTGGCCTGACACGGTTTTTACATGCGCCCCGGCGGCGCGCTGCAGGGCGGCAGTGGCGACGGGGTTGCGCGGTTTTTGCGAGGGTTCGACGCGGAACTGCATTTTCTGCCGCGTCGCCAATGCCTTGTTTGCCATCGGTCCCCTCCCTGATTACAGCACGTAGCGCGACAGGTCTTCGTTGACCGACAGCGCTTCCAGGCGTTCGTTGACATACGCGGCATCGATCACCAGCAGGTTTTCCGTGCTGCTGCTGCCTTCGCTGGCCGTAAACGACACTTCTTCCAGCAGTTTTTCCATCACCGTGTGCAGGCGGCGCGCGCCGATGTTTTCCGTGCGCTCGTTTACCGAGTAGGCGATTTCCGCCAGGCGCGTGATGCCTTCCGGCGCAAACTGCAGCTTCAGGTTTTCCGTCGCCAGCAAGGCTTCGTACTGCATCGTCAGGCAGGCGTCGGTGCTCGTCAAAATGCGTTCGAAGTCCGAGATCGACAGCGATTCGAGTTCCACGCGGATGGGGAAGCGCCCCTGCAGTTCCGGGATCAGGTCCGACGGTTTCGACAGGTGGAACGCGCCCGAGGCGATGAACAGGATGTGGTCCGTGCGGATCATGCCGTACTTGGTATTGACGGTGGTGCCCTCGACCAGCGGCAGCAGGTCGCGCTGCACGCCCGCGCGCGAGACGTCGGCGCCGCCGGACTCCGAGCGCGAGGCGATCTTGTCGATTTCATCGAGGAAGACGATGCCGTTCTGCTCGACGTTCTGGATCGCCTTCTGTTTCAGTTCATCTTCGTTCAGCAGCTTGGCCGCTTCTTCCTCGACCAGCAGTTTCAATGCTTCGCGGATCTTGACCTTGCGCGCCTTCTTGCGCTGTCCGCCCACGCCCGAGAACATGGACTTGATCTGCTCCGTCATTTCTTCCATGCCCGGCGGCGCCATGATTTCCATCTGCGGGCCCGCCTCGGCCAGCTCGATCTCGATTTCCTTGTCATCGAGCTCGCCCTGGCGCAAGCGCTTGCGGAAGGTCTGGCGCGTGCTGTCGCCGCTGCCCGTGTCCACGGCCGCCGCCGTATTCGGCGTGAAGCCGAAGTCGCGCGCCGGCGGCACGAGGATGTCGATCACGCGGTCTTCGGCCGCATCTTCGGCGCGCGCGCGCACTTTCTTCATTTCCAGCGCGCGCGTCTGCTTGATGCCGATGTCGATCAGGTCGCGGATGATGGTGTCGACGTCGCGCCCCACATAGCCCACTTCCGTGAACTTGGTCGCTTCGATCTTGATGAACGGCGCCTCGGCCAGCTTGGCCAGGCGGCGCGCGATTTCCGTCTTGCCGACGCCCGTGGGGCCGATCATGAGGATGTTCTTGGGCGTGATTTCATGGCGCAGGGGCTCGGCCACCTGCTGGCGGCGCCAGCGGTTGCGCAGGGCGATGGCGACGGCGCGCTTGGCCTTGGCCTGGCCCACCACGTGCTTGTCGAGTTCGGTGACGATTTCCGACGGGGTCATGTTCATGATCATAGTTGGCTTTCTATCTTTCTTTTGCGTAGAGTGCCCGAAAAACGTTCAGGGCAAGGCGCTTGGCCGCAGGCAGTACCTTTTTGTACGCCCAGGCCATGCAACGCAGCCATGGGCGTTTTCTCGGGGACTCTTAGTCCAAGGTCTCGATGATGTGGGACATATTCGTGTAGATGCACAGTTCCGCGGCGATGGTCAGCGATTTCTTGACCACCTCGGCCGGCGAGAGGTCCGTGTTTTCCTGCAGCGCCTTGGCGGCGGACTGGGCGTAGGTGCCGCCCGAGCCGATGGCGCCGATGCCGTCTTCCGGTTCCAGCACGTCGCCATTGCCCGTGATGACCAGGGTCGACTCGCTGTCGGCCACCAGCAGCATCGCTTCCAGGCGGCGCAGCACGCGGTCGGTGCGCCAGTCCTTGGCCAGTTCGACGGAGGCGCGCAGCAGGTTGCCCTGGTGTTTTTCCAGCTTGCCTTCGAAGCGGTCGAGCAGGGTGAATGCGTCGGCGGTGCCGCCGGCAAAGCCGACCAGGACCTTGCCCTGATACAACTTACGCACTTTGCGGGCCGTGCCCTTCATGACGATGTTGCCCAGCGTTACCTGGCCGTCGCCGCCCAGGGCGACTTGCTTGCCGCGCCGGACGCAGAGGATGGTGGTGCCGTGAAATTGTTCCATAGTGACCTCAAAAGATTCGTGCCGATGCGTGCAAGGCCATGCGATTGCGCGCCCATGGCTCAAAAGTGGGGATGGAAAAGGCAATTGCAAGCGGCAGTGTTTGCTTCAGTGTAGTCGGCGCGGGACGAAAAAAAAGCACGCAACCGGAGGTCGTGTGCTTTTTTATTCGCCATCGCGGGCCGCCGGGGCGGCCGCGCAAGGGGAGGGCGATCAGTCGCCGTACAGCTTTTGCTTCAGTTCGCGCCGTTGCTGGGCTTCCAGCGACAGGGTGGCGGTCGGACGGGCGATCAGGCGCGGGATGCCGATAGGCTCGCCCGTTTCTTCGCACCAGCCATAGTCGCCGGCGTCGATGCTGGCGATCGATTGCTGCACTTTCTTCAGCAATTTGCGTTCGCGGTCGCGCGTGCGCAGTTCCAGCGCATGCTCTTCCTCGATGGTGGCGCGGTCGGCAGGGTCCGGTACGAGCACGGTTTCACGCAAGTGTTCCGTGGTTTCGCCGGCGTTTTTCAGCAAGTCTTTTTCGAGCTGCTGCAGGCGCGCCTTGAAGAATGCCAGTTGTGCCGGATTCATGTAGTCATCTTCGCTCATGGCGCGAATTTGGTCTTCGCTGATGAGAGGGATGTCTTGGTTGGCGGCCGGGGTCGATTTATTAGTTTTGGTCATAACTTCGCTTACCTTCGATACGACAGAGTTTTCAAATTGATCAGTTGATGCGGCGATACCGAGCAACTGTACAGGTTCCGCTTGGCATTGCTGTCCCGCTGTACTGCGTGCGACCTTGGCTTGCCGGCGAAAGCCAGGACTACCGGCCGGCTAAGGTGCCATGTTGATAACTTTTTACCGCTCTATGCCAGTCGCGCTATGCGCGCGTCAACAGGCGTGTTGGGTGGATCGGTTGCATGCCTGGCATGCGGCCAGCGGCAGTTTGCCAGCATTTCATGACAGGCGAACGACATGGGCCGTTTTCGTCGCTGATTTTGGCACGCTTTGCTTTATATTGCCATCCCGATTTGTTGACTAGCCGATCAGAAACGGCTACTTGTTGGTTTATGCCAGCAAGACGGGTGTCAGACAGCGGGAAAGCGTGCTTAACTTTCCCTTTTGTTTCTGCTTTGCAACGGATACTTTGCAAAACCCGGCTAGTTTATACCAAACATTGTTCGAGTCCGCGAATAAAAATGTCTTTTGGTAGATTCTTGCCAATAAACACCATTTTGCTGCCGCGCACTTCATTTTCGCCCCATTTGGCGCCCAGGTCGCTGCCCATCAGCTGGTGCACGCCCTGGAAGACCACCTTGCGCTCCGCGCCCTGCATCAGCAGCACGCCCTTGTAGCGCAGCATGCGCGGGCCATACACTTGCACCAGGCCGCCGAGGAACTCGTCGAGCTTGGCGCTGTCGAACGGTTGCGTGCTCTTGAAAACAAAGGCGGCGATATCGTCGCTGTGCTGCGCATGGTGATGGTCGGCATGGCCGCAATCGGTGGCGCAGGCGTCGCTGTGCTCATGCTTGTGCCCGTGGCCGTGCTCATCTGCGTGCTCATGCGCGTGGTCGTGGACGTGCGCCGTTTCCGTTGCCAGGAAATCCGGGTCCAGTTCCAGCTTTTCATTCAGGTTGAAGCCGCGGATGTCGAGCACCTCGGCCAGCGGCGCGCGGCCGAAATCGACCTTGGCGATGGGCGCGCGCGGGTTGATGCGTTTCAGGCGGCGCGTCAGGATGGCCACGTCGTCTTCGCTGACGAGGTCGGTCTTCGACAGCAGCAGCTTGTCGGCAAAGCCCACTTGCCGCTGGGCTTCCTCGTATTCGTCCAGTTGCTTCATGGCATGGCGGGCATCGACTACCGTGATAATAGCGTCGAGCATGTAGTGGCTGCCCACTTCTTCGTCGACAAAGAAGGTTTGCGCCACGGGACCGGGATTGGCCAGGCCCGTCGTTTCGATGACGACGCGGTCGAACGCCAGCAAGCCGGCGTCGCGCTTGCGCGCCAGTTCCGTGAGGCCCACGATCAGGTCGCCCCGCACGGTGCAGCAGATGCAGCCGTTGTTCATCTCGATGATGTGCTCGTTGCTATCCTGCACCAGGATCTCGTTATCGATGTTTTCCTGGCCAAACTCGTTTTCGATCACGGCGATGCGCATGCCGTGCTCTTCCTGCAGTATGCGGTTGAGCAAGGTGGTTTTGCCTGCGCCCAGGAAACCGGTGAGGATGGTGGTTGGAATCAGTGCCATGAGAGATGCCTTGTAATCGGTGGTGCCGCCGCGCAAGCGGAAGAATGCGGACGATTATGCCGGAATTTTGCAAAAGCTTGCAAATGCGCGCCCATCCGCTTGATATGGATCAGGCTGCCCCACCGGCGCCGCTGCCTACTTGAGCTTGGCGCGCGGGTGCGCCTGGTCGTACACGTGCGCCAGGTGCTGGAAGTCGAGGGCCGTGTAGACCTGGGTCGAGGTGATGCTGGAATGGCCCAGCATTTCCTGCACGGCGCGCAAGTCGCCCGACGATTGCAGCACGTGCGAGGCGAACGAGTGGCGCAGCACGTGCGGGTGCACGTTGGCGGGAATGTCCGTCGCCAGCGCGTGCGCCTTCAGGCGCAGCTGCAGCACGCGGGGCGAGATGCGCGTGCCGCGCGTGCTTAAAAACAAGGCAGCGCTGCCATCGGCCGCAGGCGGGCGCACGCCCAGCCAGGCGGTCAGGGCCACGAGGGCCGCCTTGCCGACGGGCACCTTGCGCATCTTGTTGCCCTTGCCCGTGACGATGACTTCGAAGCTGGCCATGTCGAGCCAGCCCAGCGAGGCGGGCTGGCCGCCGTCGGCCTTGCAATAATGGGTGTCCAGGCTGGTCAGTTCGGAGACGCGCAAGCCGCTCGAGTACAGCAGTTCGAACATGGCGCGGTTGCACAGCTGTTCCGGTTCGGCGGCGCCTTGTTGGTGTTGCGCGGGCGCAACGAGGCGCACGGCATCGTCCACCGACAGGGCTTTCGGCAAGGTCTTGGCCCGCTTGGGGGCGCGGATGCCGTCGACGGGATTGGCGTCGAGCGGGGTCTCGCCGCTGAGCCAGTTGAAAAATCCCCGCCACGACGACAGCTTGCGGGCGATCGAACGCGGGTCGAGGCCGCCGGCATGCAGCTTGGCCGTGTAGCGGCGCACTTCATTGTGCGCCAGCGCCGTCCAGGGCGTACTGCCGCTCAGTTCCAGCAAGGTGCGCAAGTCGCGCCCGTAGGCGTCCAGCGTATGCGGCGACAGCTTGCGCTGCGTGGCCAGCTGCGCCAGATAGGCGTCGAGCCAGTCAGCCTTGCCGCGCGCCTCCATGGCGTGCTCAGGCAGGCGTGCCGGCGCGCAGCGCGGCCAGGGCGGCGCTGGCCGTGGCGCCGATATGCACGAGGAAGTCCGTGCCCATGCTCGAGGTAAAGCGTTCGCTGTCGGGTGAACCGAGCACCAGCAAGCCGAAGGTGCCCGTGGTGTTCGGCGCGCGCAGGGCGATCATGACGGTCGATTCGATCTTGTCGGCCTGCAACCAGTGCACGGCTTCGAAATCGCGGTTGCTGCCGCAGTACGGCGCTTGCAGGCTGTTGGCGAACATGCGCACGTCGGCCGTCACATCTTCCGTGAACCAGCCGTTCGCGTGTTCCGGCAGCACTTGCCACAGGCGCAGGCTGACGCAGGGCACGTCGAAATTGCTTTGCAAGGCGTCGACCAGCACGCGCGGCATGTCCGCATCGTTGCGCACTTGCAGCATGGCCTGGTTCCAGCCGTGGAATTTGCTGGCGATGTCGCCATTTTCCTCGGCCAGGCGGCTCAGCTTGGACATGCGCAGTTCCAGCGCCTTGTACTTGTCGCGCATCACTTCCATCTGCCGCTCCTGCAGCGAGATGGTGCGTCCCGTCAGCGGGCTGCTCAGCTTGACCTCACCGAGCAGGGCGGTATGCTCTTCGAAGAAATTCGGGTGCTCGCTCAGGTACTGGGCGACGGTGCTGGAATCGAGTGTGGCGGTCATTGAGAATATCTGTCAGTGAAAGTTGAACACTTCATTCTAACCGAGAGTGCGGCGGCATAGGCGCAAAGGGGACGGCGTCGATGCATTTTCCGCGCGCGCATGAAAAAAGCGGCATGGTTGCCCATGCCGCCTTGCATTCTTAGCTCAGCAATCACCCGCGGAGGGTGACAGGCCGGGCATTAGAAGTTGTGGTGTACGCCCAGACCGATGTAGCTGACCGAGGTGGTGTTGTTGTAGTTGGTGAGGCTGGCCGATTTCTTGTTCGAAATATCTGCGTACAGGTAGGTACGCTTCGACAGATTGTAGTCGTAGCCCAGCGATGCTTGCTTGGTCTTGGCGACGCCATCCGGCGTTTTTTGACCGTAGCCAGCGCGGATCTTGCCTGGGCCGACGTCATAGTTGGCGCCCAGCACCCACGATTTGGTGTCGGTGTTGACGATTTTGAAATTGCCGTCATCCTGATGTTGGTACGTTGCCATCAGTTTCAATTCCGCGATCGGATTGAACGATGCGCCGACCGACCACAGCTTGGCTTGCAGGCCGTTACGCTCGTAGGCAGCCATGGCGGCGAACTGGGCATTGTTGTACGTTGCCGACACCGAGTACGGATTCGATTCTGGCGCCACATTGGCTGGCAGGGCGAAGTTGCCGGTGGCATTCGTCGTCAGGTTGCGCACGGTGGCTGCAACGGCGGCGTTGTTGTTCGCTTCCTTGGCGGCCACGGTGGCGTTGAACTGGAAGCCGCTGATGACTGGCGAGTTGTAGAACACGGCGTTCGAGAAGCGGTTACGCGAATTGCCTGGCGCGCTCAGCGGATCGCTGGTGTAGCCGGCAACGGTCAGGTCGGTCTGGAAACCGGCTGGCGTAGGCATGCCCGACCATGGTTCGAAACCGGTACTCGTTTCCTGGAAAGCGGTCAGGCCACGGCCCAGGCGTACGGTACCGAAGTCGCCTTGCAGGCCGACGCGGCTTTGACCCTGGAACAGGGGACGCGAATTGATGCCCGAGGTGTTTTCGATGGTGCCCGTGTCGGATTCATAGCGAATTTCAAGTTGGAAAATAGCTTTCAAGCCATTGCCCAGATCTTCCGTGCCCTTGAAACCCAGCTTGTTGTTGTCGCGCTTGGTGACGGCGGTGGTCGAACCAGTCAATTTGCCCAGGCCAGCATCGATCGTGCCGTAGATTTGGACGGACGACTGCGCTTGTGCTGTGGCGGCAAAGGCGCCGAAGAGTGCGAGGGCAACGAGTGATTTTTTCATGTCTTATTCCCTATTAAAAGTGAGTTCCGTCCGAGATCCGAGCAGATTGAAATGCGCTAACTGTCGCGTTTCGATGAATGAACCTTAATTCGTCGGCGCGCAAGACGTGCGGGATTGGTCAAATGTGCGTGAAAAGATTGGTGAAAAGCGGCATAACTGCATGCCCCTGTTGTATTTTCGTAACGCACGGTTTCTGCCGATCCCGCGCCGAGGGCCAGCGTTCTTCCATCGTTGCGCCAGCGGCGCCTCGCCATCTTGGCGTGTCAGGGCCAGGACATTGTTGCGTTGAATCAAGTTCTTAAGCGGGCTTAGTCGGATTTATGACACAAGGACGTTACACTAAGGGACGGCCTGCATGGATGGGCCTGGAGATGGCTCACTATTATTAGAATCATTGACTCAATATCGAGAATCGATGGCAAATCGCGAAACATTAGGATTGATCAAGGGCGCACGCGCGGGCGATGTCGCTTGCCAGCTGGCGTTGGGACGGGTGTATCTGTTTGGGCAGGGTGTGCCGCAAAGCCTGCCCACGGCCTTGCACTGGCTGGCGCGGGCGGCCCAGGAGGATAGCGAGGAAGCGTGCTTGCTGATTGGCACGCATGTGCCGTTCGAAGTGGCGCAGCCGGCCGCCAAGGCGCTGATTCCGTATTACGCGCAGGCGTTCGATGCGGGCCTGGTGCAGGCGGGCCTGGTGCTGGCGCAACTGGTGCTGGGCAATGCCGCCAGCCACTGTGAAGCCTTGCGCGCCAAGGCGCGCGTGGCGCTGGACGCCGCCGTGCGGGCCGGCTTGCCCGATGCACAATGGTTGTTGTCCATGCAAGAGGGATCGCTTGCCGCTGCCGGGCGGGACACCAGTCTTGCTGGCGAGCAAGTCCTCGATGGCGACGCGCCGCTGTACTCGTGGCTGGAGCAGGCCTGGAGCCAGGGCAATCATGCGGGTTTCCTGTCGCAAGGCTTGCCGCTGGCGCGCGAGCTGCTGCAGCGCCAGGCAGCGGCCGGGGCGCGCACGATCGCCCTCGACGCGCAGCAGGTGCTGTTGTTGTCGCGTTGCGCCCAGGCCCTGGCGCCAGGCGGCGATGCCGAGGGCTGGCAGTGTTGCGAGCTGGCCGCGCATGGCGGCGACCGCACGGCGCAGCTGGAGCTGGGGCTCGGCTATGCGCGCATGGATGCGCATGGCCAGCGGCTGGCCACGCGCAACGGCGCGGCCAATTTCAAGCGTGCCGTGCGCTGGCTGACGCAGGCTGGCGAGCAGGGACTGGCCGAAGCCTGGTTCGTGCTGTCGCGCATCTATACGAAACCGGAATTTTCCCAGCGCAATGTGGTCGAAGCCCATTCCTGCCTGGAGCGTGCCGCCGACCTGGGGCATGGCCCGGCCCAGCTCGAGTGCGGCATGCATGCCTGGCGTAATCGCCGCGACGGCGTCAACAACGATGTGCGGGCCGCGTACTGGCTGCTGCAGGCGCAGGCGCAAGGCAGCCGCGAGGCGGAGGCGGCGCTGGCGAAGATCGCGCCGCAAGGCGAACCCGGCGACTGGGGCCAGTGCGCCGCCATGCACGCCGATGGGCATTTACGGCAATTGGGCCAGAGCCATCCCCTGCTGGCGATGCGGCTGGCGCTGGCGCGCTGCTTTCATCTGTCGCGTGCCGAGGCATTGCTGCTCGATATACACGCGGCCGACCAGGGGCATTGTCTGTTGATCGATATCAGCGCCACGCATGGACGCGGCAAGCGGCGCCTGGCATTGATCCGCACGGCGCAGGAGCGCCAGCTGCTCGACCAAGCGGTGCGCCTGTTCGAGCGTGTCGATTGCGGCGTGGCGGGACCGGAAGGCAATTACCGGCAGCGCCTGTACCGCCTGAAGTGCTACCTGGCGGAACTCGACGTTGCGCAGGAACAGCAGTTCCTGGCGGCCTGACTTTTCATTCGCTTACAGTTCGATCGTGCCTTCGAACACGGTCACGGCCGGGCCCGTCATCAGGACGGGATGGCCGGGGCCTTGCCAGGCGATCGACAGTTCGCCGCCGCGCGCGCTGATGCGCACGGGGGAATCGAGCAAGCCGCGCAAGATGCCGGCCACGGCGGCGGCGCAGGCGCCCGTGCCGCACGCCAGGGTTTCGCCCGCGCCCCGTTCAAACACGCGCAGTTTCACGTGCTGGCGGTCGACGATCTGCATGTAGCCGGCGTTGACCCTGCGGGGAAAGCGCGGGTGGTGCTCGATGCGCGGGCCCGTCGCGTCCAGGTCTTGCGCATCGACATCGTCGACCACTTGCACGGCGTGCGGATTGCCCATCGAGACGACGGACACCAGCACGGGCGACGTTTGGCCCGGCAGCGCCAGGTCCAGCGGCCACACGGTGTCCTTGCCTTGTGCTATGCCGTCCAGGCCGCTGGCATCGAACGGCACCAGCTTTGGCTCCAGCACGGGCGCGCCCATGTCGACCGTGATGCTGCCGTCGATCTCCAGGCGCGGCGCGATGATGCCGGCCATGGTTTCCACGCGGATGCTGGTCTTGTCGGACAAGCCTTTTTCGCTGACGAACTTGACGAAGGCGCGCGCGCCGTTGCCGCATTGCTCGACTTCGCCGCCATCGTTGTTATAGATGCGGTAGCGGAAGTCGCAGCCGGGCAGGCGCGGCTTTTCCACCACGAGGATCTGGTCGGCGCCGATGCCGAAACGGCGGTCGGCCAGGCGCTGCCACTGGGCCGGCGTGAAGTCGATCTCTTGATGGATGGCGTCGATGACGATGAAGTCATTGCCGGCGCCATGCATTTTGGTAAATTGGAGTTTCATGGTCTGCCGTATCACTTGTGCTGGTTGTAGAACGATGCTTCGCCTTCCGGACGCGTCTTGAAGCGTTTATGCGTCCAGAAATATTCGGCCGGCGCTTCGCGCACGCGCTCTTCGATGAATTCGTTCATGCGGCGCGTGGCGGCCGTGATGTCGTCGCCCGGATAATCGTCCCACGCCGGGTAATACGTCACTTGCCAGCCCTGGTAATTGGGCAGGAAGGTGGCGATGACGGGAATGACTTGCGCCTTGGCGGCCAGCGCCAGGCGCGCCGTGGCCGTCAGGGTGGCGGCGGGCACGCCGAAGAAGGGCACGAATTCCGCATCCTTTTCGCCGAAATCCATGTCCGGCAGCATGAAATACGGCAAGCCGTCGCGCAGCGCGCGCAGGATCGTCTTGATGCCGTCCTGACGTGTAAACAGCTTGGGCGGCTTGAAGCGCGAACGGCCGTTGCGCAAGGCCTGGTCGAAGGCGGCGTTCTTTTGCTGCACATACATCGACGAGGCGGAAATTTCCATGGCCGTGGCGGCGCCGGCCACGTCGAGGCAGACAAAGTGCGGGCACAGCAGGATGGTCGGCTTGGCCGCGATCTGCTGGCCCGGGAAGGCGGGCACCTTTTTGATCAGGCGGTTCAGGCGCGCTTCCGACGACCACCACAGGATGCTGCGTTCCCACACGCTGCGCGAATATGCCTGGAAATGCTGGCGCGCCAGCGCCACGCGCTGGGCTTCCGTCAATTCCGGTATGCACAGGCGCAGATTCGTCAGGGCAATCTTGCGCCGCGTGGGCATGGCGATGAACAGCAGGCTGCCGACGGCCACGCCGAAGCGGCCGAGGATGGGCAAGGGCAGCCAGTGCAGCAGCCACATGAAGGCGATCAGCAGTCTCATGCCTGCTCCCCGGCGGCATCCGGCGCGGCCGGCGTGGGCGGCGGCGCGCCGCGCGGCACTTTATAGCGATTGTAGCTCCACAGGTATTGCGCCGGGCTGCGCGCGATCAATTGTTCCATGGCCGCATTGATGGTGCGCGCCTGTTCCGCCGAGGTGCTGTCGAGGGACTCGGTGAAGGGCACGAAATGCACGACATAGCCGCGCCCGCCCGGCAGGCGTTCCGCGTAGGTGATGATGACTTCGGCACCGCCCATCTGCGCCAGCTTGGCGGGCAGGGTCATGGTGTAGGCGGGGCGGCCGAAGAAATCGGCCCACACGCCTTCGCCTTCCTGCGGCACCTGGTCGGGCAGCAGGCCGATGGGCTGGCCTTTCTTCAGGCATTTGGCGAAGATGCGCACGCCCGACATATTGGCCGGCGCCAGCATCAGGTTTTCGCGCGCGCGCGCGCCTTCGATCAGCGGCTTCAATGCGGCGCGCTTGGGCGGGCGGTACATCACGGTGAGCGGCGTGCGCAGCGCGATTTGCTGGGCGACGATTTCAAAGCAGCCCAGGTGCGGCGTCAGGAAGACGATGCCGCGGCCGTGCTGCAGCGCTTTTTCCACCAGTTCCCAGTTTTCCACCGTCGCATGGCGTGCCACGCGTTCGGCTGGCGCGCACCAGATGAACGGCAGTTCCAGCACACTCTTGCCCGCTTCGGCCACGGCCGTGTGCAAGTGTTGCGAAAACCCCGCACCTTGCAGGTTCTCGCGCATGCGGCGGCGGTAGGACGGGGAAATGGCGTAAATTACCCAGCCGAGCGCAGCGCCCAGACCATGCAGGACGGGCAGGGGAAAGATCGATAAGAAGCGGAAAATTGGGACTAACATGTATAAGCTGTTTCCAGGAATGGCGTGTTGCCGTGCCAAAATTTTTTAAGAAGCGTAAAATACCACGTATGCAGTAACCGCTGAGTTAATAGACAACTTGCGATGCGGAATATAAATCTCGCTAAAGCGTCGCAGGCAAAATCCTCTTTACTGCGACAGAACATTCACATAGTAAACAGGAGCTTGCAATGTCAAACGACTATCTCTTCACTTCCGAATCCGTTTCGGAAGGCCATCCCGACAAGGTTGCCGATCAAATTTCCGACGCCATCCTTGACGCCATCCTGACCCAGGATCCAGCCGCCCGCGTGGCTGCCGAAACCCTGTGCAACACCGGTCTGGTGGTGCTGGCTGGCGAGATTACCACGCACGCCAATGTGGATTATATTCAAGTTGCGCGCGAAACCATCAAACGCATCGGCTACGACAACACGGAATACGGCATCGACTACAAGGGTTGCGCCGTGCTGGTGGCCTACGACAAGCAATCGCCGGACATCGCGCAAGGCGTCGATGAAGGTGCGGGCATTGACCTGGATCAAGGCGCTGGCGATCAGGGCTTGATGTTCGGTTACGCCTGCGATGAAACGGCCGAGCTGATGCCTGCCGCCATCCACTACGCGCACCGCCTGGTCGAGCGCCAGTCGCAGCTGCGCAAGGATGGCCGTTTGCCATGGCTGCGTCCGGATGCGAAATCGCAAGTCACGCTGCGCTACGTCGATGGCCGCCCGGTCGGCGTGCACACGGTCGTGCTGTCGACCCAGCATGCGCCGGAAATCTCGCACAAGCAGATCGAAGAAGCCGTCATCGAAGAAATCATCAAGCCGATCCTGCCGCGCGAATGGCTGACGGAGACCAAATTCCTCGTCAACCCGACGGGCCGTTTCGTCATCGGCGGTCCGCAAGGCGATTGCGGCTTGACCGGCCGCAAGATCATCGTCGATACCTACGGCGGCGCAGCCCCGCACGGCGGCGGCGCGTTCTCGGGCAAGGACCCGTCGAAAGTCGACCGTTCGGCAGCCTACGCGGCCCGCTACGTGGCGAAAAACATCGTCGCGGCCGGCCTGGCGCGCCAATGCCAGGTGCAGGTCAGCTACGCCATCGGCGTGGCCAAGCCGATCAACATCACCGTCTACACGGAAGGCACGGGCGTGATTCCCGACGCGGAAATCGCCAAGCTGGTGCTGGCGCACTTTGATCTGCGTCCAAAAGGCATCGTGCAAATGCTCGACCTGCTGCGTCCGATCTACCAGAAGAGCGCCGCCTACGGCCACTTCGGCCGCGAAGAGCCGGAATTCACGTGGGAACGCACGGACAAGGTCGCCCTGTTGCGCGACGCTGCCGGCCTGAAGTAATCTAGTCGGATTTGCAAGAAAAGCGCCCCGGCCTGCTGGCCGCGGGCGCTTTTTTTATGTGTTGTTACGTGGCAATGCCGTGCAAACAGGCTGGCGCGGCGGCCTTGACAATGATAAAATCCCGTGTCCGAGGAGCGTTGCGACGAAGAAATTCGCCAGGCTCGGAATATCCTGCAACTGCGCTCACGTACCTTTTTCAACAACTGAAAGGAGGGCGTGATGAACGCCGTACTCAAATCGCAACACGACTACACCATCGCCGATATCACCTTGGCCGCATGGGGCGACAAAGAAATCAAGATTGCTGAAACGGAAATGCCTGGCCTGATGGCCATCCGCGAAGAATTCGCGGCAGCGCAGCCTCTGAAAGGCGCGCGCATCACCGGTTCCATCCACATGACCATCCAGACCGCCGTGCTGATCCAGACCCTGGAAGCACTGGGCGCGCAAGTGCGTTGGGCATCGTGCAACATTTACTCCACGCAAGATCATGCCGCCGCCGCCATCGCTGCCGCCGGCACGCCTGTATTCGCCGTCAAGGGCGAGTCGCTGGACGACTACTGGGAATACACGCACCGCATCTTCGAATGGCCGAACGTGGACGGCAAGGCCGTCTACTCGAACATGATCCTCGATGATGGCGGCGACGCGACCCTGCTGCTGCACCTGGGCGTGCGCGCGGAAACCGACCTGTCGGTGCTGGCCAATCCAGGCTCGGAAGAAGAAATCTGCCTGTTCAACTCGATCAAGAAGCACTTGCTGGCCGACCCGACCTGGTACTCGAAGCGTCTGCCGGAAATCCTCGGCGTGACGGAAGAAACCACCACCGGCGTGCACCGTTTGTACCAGATGCACAAGGAAGGCAAGCTGGCTTTCCCTGCGATCAACGTGAACGATTCCGTCACGAAATCGAAGTTCGACAACCTGTATGGCTGCCGCGAATCGCTGGTCGACGGCATCAAGCGCGCCACCGACGTGATGATCGCCGGTAAGGTCGCCGTCATCGCCGGTTACGGTGATGTCGGCAAGGGTTCGGCGCAAGCCATGCGCGCCCTGTCGGCGCAAGTATGGGTGACGGAAGTCGATCCGATCTGCGCACTGCAGGCGGCGATGGAAGGCTACCGCGTCGTGACCATGGATTACGCCTGCGAACACGGCGACATTTTCGTCACCTGCACCGGCAACTACCATATCCTCACGCACGATCACCTGACGCGCATGAAAGACCAGGCCATCGTCTGCAACATTGGTCACTTTGACAATGAAATCGACGTTGCTTCGTTGAAACAATACGAGTGGGAAAACATCAAGCCACAAGTCGACCACATCATCTTCCCGTCGGGCCGCCGCATCATCCTGCTGGCCGAAGGCCGCCTGGTCAACCTCGGTTGCGGCACGGGCCACCCGTCGTACGTGATGAGCTCGTCGTTCGCCAACCAGACGATCGCGCAGATCGAACTGTACGCGAACACGGCCAACTACCCGGTCGGCGTGTACACCTTGCCGAAACACCTCGATGAAAAAGTCGCTCGTTTGCAACTCAAAAAGTTGAATGCGCAGCTGACGGAACTGACGCAAGAGCAAGCCGACTACATCGGCGTGCGCACGGAAGGTCCTTATAAACCTGAACACTACCGTTACTGATCGGTAGTCCGGGGCTGTCACTCACCCTCCGAGGGCCGACGCCTGGCGCCGGCCTGACCTCACTTTTGACAGGCTAGAGAAATGCGCTTGCTACTGATTTGGTTTATCAATGCGGCGGCCCTGTTTGCCGTCCCTTACCTGATGCACTCGGTGACGATGAGCAGCGGCTGGACCGCGCTGCTGGCCGCTGCCGTGCTGGGGCTGGTTAATGCGCTGATCCGTCCCTTGCTGATCCTGCTGACCCTGCCCGTGACGTTCTTGTCGCTGGGCCTGTTCATTTTGATCATCAACGGCTTCATGTTCTGGCTGGTGGCGCAGATGATCGCTGGTTTCCATGTCGCCAGTTTCTGGTCGGCCGTGGGCGGTGCCATTCTGTACAGCATCATTTCCTGGGCCTTGTCGACCTTACTTTTGAGCAACGACGATGGAAAAGCATAACTTCAGTATTGAGTTTTTCCCGCCGAAAACCCCGGAAGGGGCGGAAAAGCTGCGCGCCACGCGTGTCAAGTTGTCTGAATTGCATCCGAAGTATTTCTCGGTGACGTTTGGCGCCGGCGGCACCACGCAGCAGGGTACCTTGGACACCGTGCGCGAGATCCTGGCGGCCGGCGAACAGGCCGCGCCCCATCTGTCTTGCGTGGGCGGTTCGCGCGAATCGATCCGCGCCGTGCTGGCCGACTTCAAGGCGGCCGGCGTGAACCGCATCGTGGCCTTGCGCGGCGACTTGCCGAGCGGCTATGGCGCCTCGGGCGAGTTCCGCTACGCCAACGAGCTGGTGGAATTCATCCGCGCCGAGACGGGCGACCATTTCCATATCGAAGTGGCTGCCTATCCGGAAGTGCACCCGCAAGCCCGTTCGCCGCAGGACGACTTGAACGCGTTCGCGCGCAAGGTGCAGGCCGGCGCCGATGCGGCCATCACCCAGTACTTCTACAATGCCGACGCGTATTTCCAGTTTGTCGAGCAGACGCAGAAGATGGGCATCAACGTGCCCATCGTGGCCGGCATCATGCCGATCACGAATTACACGCAGCTGATGCGCTTTTCGGACATGTGCGGCGCGGAAATTCCACGCTGGGTGCGTCTGAAACTGGCCAGCTTCGGCGACGACAGCGCGTCCATCAAGGCTTTTGGCCTGGACGTGGTGACGGGCTTGTGCGAACGCCTGCTGGAAGGCGGCGCGCCAGGCTTGCATTTCTATAGCATGAACCAGGCGGCGCCTACGACCGCACTGTGGCAGCGCCTGGTCAAGTAATTCCTTGCAGTTATAGCGCCTAACAAAACCGTCGCGAGCGGCAGCGAGTTGCGGCCGAGAAGCGGAGCTGTGCTATCGCACAGTGAGCATCGGAGGCCGCAAATCGCGACGCGCAGTAGGTTATGTTAGGTGCTTTCAGAGCAGATCGCCCTCGGTCACGATGTGATCGAGGGCGATGTCGTATTCGCCGTTGGGAAAGCTTGCCGCCAGGCAGGTATAGGCGATGCCCAGGGTGCGCGGACGGGGCAGTTGCGCCAGGGTGCGGTCGTAATACCCGCCGCCATAGCCGAGCCGGTACCGTTCCCCATTAAAACCCAGGCAAGGTACCAGCAGGGTGGCGGGCGCCGGGCGCAGGCGCAATTCGGCGGGCACGGCCACGCCCATGCCATCCTTGACCATCGCTTCTCCCGGCGTCCAGCTGGAAAACGCCAGCGGTGCATGCTTTTCCAGCACCACCGGCAAGCTTAATTGCACGCCGCGCGCGGCCAGCTGCGCATACGCGCCGTGCAAGTCCGGCTCGCCATGCAGGGGCCAGTACACGCCCAGTTCCTCGACGTTTTCCTGCGCGCACCAGTCCAGCAGGCGCTGCGCGATGGCCGCATCCCACTGCGCGCGCGTGGCGTCGGGCAGGGCGCGCCGGGCCGCCAGCAAGGCTTTGCGCAAGCCGGCTTTTTCCTGTGGCGCAATGGGTGGCCGTGCAGCCGGATCGCATGTTATTCTAGGGTCGCTATTCATATCACCATCAAGTTAAGATTGAGAGTCGTACATTGATTTCCCCACTGAAATGGATTGCCGGCACGATGCTGTGTGTTGCATCGGCCTTGTCTCCCCTGGCCGCCCTGGCCCAGGTGTCCGCTACCGTAACGCCCGCCGCTCCCGACACGCGCAGCGAGGACGATGCCTTCCTGCTGCTGCGCGACGCCGCGCGCAAGGATGACGTCGAAAAAGCCGACTTTTATGCGGGGCGCCTGACGAATTACCAGATTCCCTCGTATGTCGACTATTATCGGCTGAAACCGCGCATCAAACAGTTGACCGAGGCACAATTTCGCGATTACCTGAACCGCTACAAGGGCAGCGCCATCGCCGACCGCTTCCGCAACGACTGGCTGCTGGAGCTTGGCCGCAAGCGCGACTGGGTCGTGTTTGATGAACAATACCCGCAATTCGCCCTCGACGACGACACCCAGCTCAAGTGCTACGCGCTGATGTCGCGCGCCGCCAAGGGGCAGAACGTGGCGTCCGAGGCGCGCAACCTGCTCGTCTCGCCGCCCGGCTATGGCGAAGCGTGCGGCAGCCTGATCGCGGCACTGGCGCAAAATGGCCAGTTCGATACGAACGACCTGTGGGCGCAGATCCGCCTGGCGGGCCAGACGAATGCCACGGGCCCGGCCCGCCGCATCGCGCTGTTGCTGGGCGCGTCCGACGCGAAGATGGCGCAAGCCATCGACTTGCCGGCGCTGGTGCTGGCCAAGGGCGCGGGCGCCAGCCGTGCCGACCACGAGATGTACCTGGTGGCCGTCGGCCGCATGGCGAAAAGCACCTTGAAACTGGGCGTCGTGGCCCTGCAAAAGGCGAGCGCGCAATTGACGCCGCAGGAACAGGCCATCGGCTGGGCCAGCCTGGCCCTGCAAGCGTCGTATGCGCTGGCGCCGGAAGCGTTCGAATATTGGCAAAAAACCAATGGCGCTCCCCTGACCCAGGAGCAGATGCAATGGAAGGCGCGTATCGCCTTGCGTGAAGGCAACTGGCCACTTGTGAAGGCCGCCATCCAGGCCATGCCGGCGTCCCTGCGCACGGATCCCACCTGGGTGTACTGGCTGGCGCGCGCACAGCAGGCGGAAACGCCGGGCCGCCCGAACCCGCAGGCGGACGCCCTGTACCGCACGATTTCCGACCAGTCGAATTTCTATGGCTTGCTGGCCAATGAAGAGCTGGGCAACCATCTGGTCTTGCCGCCGCCGGGCCAGCCCGTCAGTCCGACGGAAATTGCCGCCATGGCCGCCAATCCGGGCTTGCAGCGCGCCTTGAAATTTTTCAATATGCGCCTGCGCTTCGAAGGCACGCGCGAGTGGAACTGGGAATTGCGTTCGATGACGGACCGCCAGCACCTGGCGGCCGCGGAATTTGCGCGCCAAAACAATGTGCTCGACCGCATGGTCAACACCTCGGACCGCACGCGCCTGGAAGTGGACTATACGCAGCGCTACCCGACGCCGCACGACGACGTCATGCATCCGGCCACGCAAACCCTGGGCCTGGACAAGGCCTGGGTGTATGGCTTGATCCGCCAGGAATCGCGCTTCATCATGGATGCGCAGTCGCACGTGGGGGCGTCCGGTTTGATGCAGGTCATGCCGTCGACGGCCCGCTATGTCGCCAAGAAGATCGGCCTCACCGATTTCGTCACGGAAACCTTGAGCGATGTGCGCACGAATGTCTTGCTGGGCACGAATTACCTGAACATGGTGCTCGGTGGTCTTGACGGCTCGCAAGTGCTGGCCAGCGCCGCCTACAACGCGGGACCGGGGCGTCTGCGCATCTGGCGCGCCACCATGACGCGTCCGCTGGAAGGCGCCGTCTTTGCCGAGATCATTCCGTACACGGAAACGCGCGGCTACGTGAAAAACGTGATGGCCAACGCCACCTATTACGCTGCCCTGTTCGAGAAGAGCCCGCAGTCGCTGAAGGCGCGCCTGGGCACCGTGGGACCGAAAAACAGCGCCGTTTCCGCCGATTTGCCATCCTCCAACTAAAGTCCGCCGACCATGCAAACGACCATCCTTGATCCCAGCCTGACGCAAACCCTGGCCGCCGCGCGCGAGCCGGGCCTGACCCTCATCATCGGCAACAAGAATTACTCATCGTGGTCGATGCGCCCGTGGGTGGCCATGACGGCCTTCGGCATCCCGTTCCAGGAAGTGCGCGTGCTGCTCGACCAGAGCGACACGACCACCAAGATCGCCGAATATTCGGCCTGCGGCCGGGTCCCCGTGCTGCTGGCGGGCGAGATCACGATCTGGGACAGCCTGGCCATCTGCGAATACCTGGCCGAGCAGTTTCCGGATAAACACATGTGGCCGCAAGACGTGGCCGCGCGCGCCATGGCGCGTTGTATCTGCGCGGAAATGCATTCCGGCTTTACCGGCTTGCGCACCGATATGTCGATGAATATCAAGGCAAAATTGCCGGGACGTGGCCGCACGGCCGCCGCGCAGGCCGACATTGGCCGCATCAGCGAAATCTGGGAAGAGTGCCTGTCGCGCTTTGGCCACCACCAGTTCCTGTTTGGCGACTTTTCCATCGCCGACGCGTATTTCGCCCCCGTCGTCATGCGTTTCCGCACGTATGGCGTGAGCCTGGCGCCGGCCCTGAACGCGTATTGCGAGCGCGTGCAGGCGCACCCGGCCGTGGCCCGCTGGATCACGGAAGCGCTGGCGGAAACGGAAGTCGCTGCCAAGCACGACGCGGAATTACCTGAATAAGAAAAGAGTGTTATGAAGATTTACACGGTCGGTGGCGCGGTGCGCGACCAACTGCTGGGCTTGCCCGTGAAAGACCACGACCACGTCGTCGTGGGCGCCACGCCGGAAGACATGCTGCGCCAGGGCTTCCGGCCCGTCGGCAAGGATTTCCCCGTGTTTTTGCACCCGAAGACGCAGGAAGAATACGCCCTGGCCCGCACGGAGCGCAAGACGGCGCCCGGCTACCGGGGCTTTGTCTTCCACACGGCGCCCGACGTCACGCTGGAAGACGACCTGGTGCGCCGCGATCTGACCATCAACGCCATCGCCCGGGCCGAGGACGGGACGTTGACCGATCCGTTCGGCGGTATCGAGGATATTCGCACTAAAATCTTCCGCCACGTCTCCGACGCCTTTGGCGAAGACCCCGTGCGCATCTTGCGCCTGGCCCGCTTTGCCGCCCGTTTTCATACCTTCACTGTCGCTCCCGCCACCCTGGCCCTGATGCGCCGCATGGTGGCCGACGGCGAAGTCGACGCCCTGGTGGCCGAGCGCGTGTGGCAGGAAGTGGCCAAGGGGCTGATGGAAAGCCATCCTTCGCGCATGCTGACGGTGCTGCACGAATGCGGCGCCCTGGCGCGCATCATGGGCGAAATCCCGCTGAGCGAGCGCTTGCTGCAGGTCGTCGACCATGCCGCCGCGCAAGGTCATGACTTGCCCGTGCGTTTCGCCGCCCTGATGCTGCATATGAGCAAAGATGCCATCGAGCAACTGAGCGAGCGCTTGCGCGTGCCCAACGAGTGCCGCGAGCTGGCCGTCATGGCGGCGCGCGAACGGGACCATATCAATGGCGCGCTGGCGCTGAGCGCCGAAGCCGTGGTGAGCTTGTGCGAACGCTGCGACGGCTTGCGCAAGCCGCAGCGCTTTGCGCAACTGCTGCAAGCCGTCGCTTGCGACGGGCTGGTCACTGGCGATTTCCCTCAGGCGGCGCGGCTGCAGGGCGGATTGGATGCGGCGCGCGCCGTGAATGCGGGCGCGCTGGCGCAAGGCTGTGCGGAGCCGAAACGCATCCCCGAAGTCATCCACGCGGCGCGGGTGGCGGCCGTGCAGGCGTTCCTGGGCCAGGCTTGAATGGCGGGAATACGCTACAATGGCGCCACAATGTTGCACCGCACAATACCAGCCTGACGTGCCGCAGCACCGCCCCCAGGAGTCGACGTGACCTTACCCAAGCTGTTTCAAAACCCGTTTCGCCGCTGGCTCAGCCGTAGCGGTGGCGGGCGTCCTACCGTGCTCGTCAAACAATTGCATGAGCGCGACCGGCGCCGCATGATGAAGCATTTCCTGTCGCTCGAGAAAAGCGACCGCCTGCTGCGCTTCGGCAGCGCCTTGCCCGATGAACTCGTGGCCCAGTACGTGCAAAAGATGGATTTTTCGCGCGACATGATCTACGGCGTCTACAACAGCCTGTTCAAGCTGGTGGGCGTGGGGCACCTAGCGTTCGCGCCGAAGGACCAGTCGCCGGCGAAAAGCGTGGTGACGGACAAGGAACAGGTGGCGGAGTTTGGCGTATCGGTGTCGAAATCCATGCGCGGCATGGGGGTCGGGTCGAAATTGTTCGAACGGGCGGCGATTCACTGCCGTAACAACGATGTCGATACCCTGTACATGCATTGTTTGTCGTCGAACAAGACGATGATGCATATCGCCAAGAAGGCGGGCATGGAAATCCAGCGCGACTATGGCGAAGCCGATGCATATCTGAAACTGTTGCCGCCGAACCCGACCAGCATGCTGCAGGAAGCCGTGCAGGAACAGTTCGCCATGTTCGACTACACGTTCAAGGCCAACGCGCGTGCCGCGTTCAAACTGTGGGATCGCTTGCCGGGGCGCAAGAAGAAGCCCGGGCCGCCGTTACAATAAGGGCAGGGCCGTCGTATCCTTGATGCGCTGCAAGGCAAAGCTCGATTTCACGTCCAGCACGGCCGGATGGCGCAGCAGGGTCGCCATCATGAAGCGCGAAAAATGCTCCATGTCTTCCACGTGCACGCGCAACAGATAATCCATTTCGCCCGTCATTGCATAGCAGGCCACCACTTCCGGCCATTGCGCCACGGCCACGGCAAAGTCGGCGCGCGGCGAGGTATTCGTCACCAGATTCGGCGCCAGCACGCGCGCCGTGCTGTGCGCCGTGGCGTCGCTGTGCTTTTCCAGCCGCACGTTGACGTAGGCGAGCAAGCCCAGGCCGATCTTTTCCGGGTCCAGCAGGGCCACGTACTGGCGGATCACGCCCGCTTCTTCCAGCCGTTTGACGCGGCGCAAGCATGGCGACGGCGACAGGCTGACCTGCTCGGCCACGTCCTGGTTCGACAGGCGGCCATCGGCCTGCAGGACGGCGAGGATCTTGCGATCCGTTTTATCCAGCGTAATTTTGCTCATGCTTCCTCCGGTGGTTCTTGTTTCACGCAATATTATTGCGCAAATCATGATTGTTCGGGAGATCTTTGGCATTTAATGCCCACAGACCGCGCCTATACTGTGCGCTACTTCTTGGAGGAGACATCATGCAATTTCAGCCTTGGGATAACCCGATGGGTACCGATGGTTTCGAGTTCGTCGAGTATGCAGCACCAGACCCAAAAGCATTGGGCAAGCTGTTCGAGAACATGGGCTTCACGGCCATCGCGCGCCACCGCCACAAGGATGTGACCCTGTACCGTCAGGGCGACATCAATTTCATCATCAATGCCGAACAAGATTCGTTCGCGCAGCGTTTTGCCCGCCATCACGGCCCGTCCGTGTGCGCCATCGCCATCCGCGTCGACGACGCGGCCTTCGTGTACCGCCGCGCGCTGGAACTGGGCGCCTGGGGCTTCGACAATAAAACGGGGCCGATGGAGCTGAATATCCCCGCCATCAAGGGCGTGGGCGATTCCCTGTTGTACTTCGTCGACCGCTGGCGCGGCAAGGGCGCCGACAAGCCGGACGTGGCCGCGCCAGGCGGCATCGGCGACATCAGCATCTATGACGTCGACTTCGTCGCCATTCCCGGCGCCGTCGCCAACCCCGTCGGCCATGGCCTGACGTATATCGACCACCTGACGCACAATGTGCACCGTGGCCGCATGAAGGAATGGGCGACGTTCTATGAAAGCCTGTTCAACTTCCGCGAAGTGCGCTATTTCGACATCGAAGGCAAGTTGACGGGCCTCAAGTCGAAGGCCATGACTTCGCCGTGCGGCAAGATCCGCATTCCGATCAATGAATCGTCGGACGACAAGTCGCAGATCGCCGAATACCTGGACCAGTACCATGGCGAAGGCATCCAGCATATCGCCCTGGGTACGGACAATATCTACGCATCCGTGCAAGGCATGCGCGATACGGGTATCGATTTCCAGGATACGATTGAAACTTACTATGAGCTGGTCAACCGCCGCCTGCCGAACCATGGCGAGCAGCTGGAAGAACTGCGCCGCCTGCGCATCCTGATCGATGGCCACAGCACGGAAAATGAACGCGAGCTGCTGCTGCAAATCTTCACGCAGACGGTGATCGGCCCGATCTTCTTTGAGATCATCCAGCGCAAGGGCGACCAGGGCTTCGGCGAAGGCAATTTCCGCGCCCTGTTCGAATCGATCGAGCTGGACCAGATCAAGCGCGGCGTGCTGAAAGATACGAACGCCGCGTAATGTTGCTCTGTAACAAATAGTAGTGAAAATGGTACCCGCCCGGGAGTGCAGCGCAGCAAAGAACTGCGCGCATTCCTGTGGTAGTCTACGACAAACAAGTCATTTTTCCGCACCGGCATTGTCCACAAGGCACAGCCGGTACGTGTGAGTTCAACCGACTTTGCACGCGTAGCACAGAGAATAATGGAGACAAGTAATGAATGCACCAATCAAGGGCTCGAGTCTTGAGCCGGGCGCGCACGCGTCCGAAATTTCCCTGAACGACAAATACACGCTGGAGCGTGGCCGCGCCTTCATGACGGGCACGCAAGCGCTGATCCGCCTGCCCATGCTGCAGCGCGAGCGCGATTTGAAGGCGGGCCTGAATACGGCCGGCTATATCACCGGTTACCGCGGTTCGCCTGTGACATCCGTCGACATGACGGCGATCAAGGCCAAGAAATATCTCGATGAACACCACGTCAAATTCCATCCGGGCCTGAACGAAGATCTGGCCGCCACAGCCGTCTGGGGCACGCAGCAAACGAATCTGTTCGAAGACGCGAAATACGACGGCGTGTTCGGCATGTGGTACGGCAAGGGCCCTGGCGTCGACCGCTGCGGCGACGTGTTCAAGCACGCCAATAACGCCGGCTCCGCCAAGCATGGCGGCGTGCTGGTGCTGGCCGGCGACGACCATGCGGCAAAATCCTCGTCCACGGCGCACCAGTCCGACCATATCCTGAACGCCTGCGGCATCCCCGTGCTGTACCCGTCGTCGGTGCAGGAATACATCGACTACGGCTTGCACGCGTGGGCCATGAGCCGCTACACGGGGCTATGGGTGTCGATGAAATGCGTGACCGACATCATCGAGTCGGGCGCCGCCGTCGATTTCGACCCGGACCGCGTGCAGATCACCCTGCCGACCGACTTCGAAATGCCTGCCGGCGGCTTGAACATCCGCTGGCCCGACACGGTGCTGGAACAAGAAGTACGCATGAACAGCTACAAATGGTATGCGGCGCTGGCGTATGCGCGTGCCAACAAGCTCAATAAAATCATCTGGGACAGCCCGAAGGCGCGCATTGGCATCATCACGGCCGGCAAATCCTACCTGGACACGCGCCAGGCGCTGGCCGACCTGGGCATCGACGAACAGACGGCGTCCGACATCGGCATCCGCCTGTACAAGATCGGCATGACGTGGCCGCTGGAAGCGGACGGCGTGCATGAATTTGCCAAGGGCCTCGACGAAATCCTCGTGGTGGAAGAAAAGCGGCAAATCCTCGAATACGCGCTGAAGGAAGAACTGTACAACCTGAAGGACGGCGAGCGTCCGCGCGTGGTCGGCAAGTTCGATGACACGGGCGAATGGAGCAACCAGAAGGGCACCGGTCACGGCGACTGGCTGCTGCCGGCCACGTATGAGCTGAACCCGGCCATGATCGCCCGCGCCATTGCCAGCCGCATTTCGCGCTATTACGCCGGTCATCCGGTGGAGCAGCGCGTGAAGGAACGCATCGCCTATCTGGAAGCGAAGGAAAACGTCCTCAAGGCCATCAGCGTGAAACCGGATCCGCAAAAGGACCGCACGCCGTTCTTCTGCTCCGGCTGCCCGCACAACAGTTCGACCAAGGTGCCGGAAGGCTCGCGCGCGCTGGCCGGCATCGGCTGCCACTACATGGTGCTGTGGATGGACCGCGAAACGTCGACATTCACCCACATGGGCGCCGAAGGCGTCACGTGGGTTGGGCAGGCGCCGTTCACGAATGAAAAGCACGTATTTACCAACCTCGGCGACGGCACGTATTTCCACTCGGGCATCCTGGCCATCCGCGCGGCCGTCTCGGCCAAGGTGAACATCACTTATAAAATTCTGTTCAACGATGCGGTGGCCATGACGGGCGGCCAGGAATTCGACGGCCCGCTGTCGCCGGCCATCATTTCGCGCCAGATCGCCGCCGAAGGCGTCGGTCCCATCATCGTCGTCACGGATGAACCGGAAAAATACCCGGACGATTACGCCTGGGCGGAAGGCGTCACCGTGCGCCACCGTTCGGAACTGATGGACGTGCAGCGCGAACTGCGCGACATGCCCGGCGTATCGGCCATGATCTACGACCAGACCTGTGCTTCGGAAAAACGCCGCCGCCGGAAACGCAATGAATACCCGGACCCGGCCAAGCGCGCCGTCATCAACGAAGCCGTCTGCGAAGGCTGCGGCGACTGCTCCGTGCAATCGAACTGCCTGTCGGTGGAACCGCTGGAAACGGAACTGGGGCGCAAGCGCCAGATCAACCAGTCGTCCTGCAACAAGGATTTCTCGTGCACGACGGGTTTCTGTCCCAGCTTCGTGACGGTGGAAGGCGGCGGCTTGAAAAAGCCGAAGAAGGCGGCGGCTGCCGCCGACAAGGACGCGCCAGCGGCGCCGGCCTTGCCGACGCCCGTCATTCCGTCGACGGCCGAGCCGTTCGGCATCCTGGTCACCGGCATCGGCGGCACGGGCGTCGTCACCGTCGGCCAGATACTGGCCATGGCGGCCCACGTGGAAGGCAAGGGCTGTTCCGTGCTGGACATGAGCGGCCTGGCGCAAAAAGGCGGCCCCGTGATGTCGCACGTGCGCCTGGCGGACCGCCAGGAAGACATCCACTCGACGCGCGTGGGCACCGGTGCGGCCGATCTCGTCATCGGCTGCGACTTGATCGTCACGGCCAGCCGCGACGCCCTGTCGCGCATGGGAGAGGGCCGCAGCTGGGCCATGATCAACTCGACCAGCTCGTCGACGGCCGCGTTCGTGAAAAACCCGGACTGGCAATTCCCCGGCGCCTCGGCGCGCATGGAAATCGAAAAGGCGTGCGGCAGCGACCACGTGGACTTCATCGACGCGGGCCAGATCGCCACGGCGCTGATGGGCGACTCCATCGCGACGAACATGTTCATGCTGGGCTATGCCTGGCAAAAGGGCAAGGTGCCGCTGTCGGAAGCTGCCATCATGAAGGCCATCGACTTGAACAACGTCTCGGTGGCGTTCAACAAGGCCGCCTTCAACTGGGGCCGCGCGGGCGCCCACGATGCGGCCAGCCTGGTGCGCATGACGACGCCAGCCAAGGTGGTGGAATTCAAGCGCATCGAAACGCTCGACGACCTGATCGAAAAACGCGTGGCTTTGCTGACGGCTTACCAGGACCGCGCGTATGCGCAGCAATACCTGGACTTCGTCGGCCAGGTGCGCGCCGCCGAAAGCGCCCTGAATGGCCCGCACCTGCGCCTGACGGAAGCCGTGGCCCGCTACTTCTACAAGCTGATGGCCTACAAGGACGAGTACGAAGTGGCGCGCCTGTACACGGACGGCGCCTTCCAGGCGAAGATCGCCGCCATGTTCGAAGGCGACATCAAGCTCAAGTTCCACCTGGCGCCGCCGATCATGGCGAAAACGGATGCCCATGGCCATTTGATCAAGAAGGAATATGGCCCATGGATGCTGAAGGCCTTCGGCGTGCTGGCCAAGTTCAAGGGCTTGCGCGGCACGGCTTTCGACGTGTTCGGCCATACAGCCGAGCGCAAGATGGAGCGCGCGCTGATACTCGAGTACCGCACGACGGTGGGCGGCTTGCTGCCGAAACTGACGATGGCCAAGCTGGCGCAAGCCGTGGCGATTGCCAGCATCCCGGAAGACATCCGCGGCTATGGCCACGTGAAGGAGCGTCATTTGAAGGCGGCGAAAGAGAAGGAAGCCAGTTTGCTGATCGCCTTCAACGCACCGACGCCGTTGCCGCCCGTCATGGCGGCACCCGTGGCGGCCACCGTGGCGTGATGGGGTGAACTTCACGCTGTAGCAATGGCGCCTGCGGGCGCCATTTTTTTTGTATCAAAGAAAACAACGCCTGTTTGTAAAACGTCTTATAATTTTTCGATAATTTCTTTTCGGAAAGTTCGTCATGTCTTCCCTGCGCTTTTCCGCCCTGGCGGTTCCTCTCGTATTGTTGTTGAGTGCCTGCGGCGGAGGTGGCGGCGGCAGCGATAGCGCGCCCGTCGTGCCGCCCGTGACGCCGGCGGGTCCGGCGGCGCTGGTCGCTTCGTCCACGGTCGAGAACCGCTGCGCGGCGCCGCGCGGCAGCAGCATCGACAAGCCGGGCACCTTGCTCGATGAACTGACGTGGGTGCGCAGCTGGATCGATGAAACGTATCTGTGGTACCGCGAAGTGCCGGCCACCTACCAGGCGCAAAGCTTCGCCACGCCCGTCGCGTACTTCGATGTGCTGAAAACGACGGCGATGACGGCATCCGGCAAGCCGAAGGACCAGTTTCATTTCACCTTGCCGACGACAGAATGGGAAGCTTCGCTCAACGGCGTGGAACTGGGCTACGGCATGCTGCTGGCGCTGACGCGTAGCACGCCGCCGCGCAAGGCGGTGATCTCGATCGTCGAGCCGGGCTCGCCGGCGGCACTGGCGGGCTTGCGGCGCGGTGACGTGCTGCAAACCGTCGATGGCGTCGATTTCGTCAATGCCCCCGACGCGGCCAGCGTGGCTATCCTCAACGCCGGCCTGTTCCCCAAGGCGCAAGGCGCGCACACGCTGGGATTGAGCCGTAACGGCGCGCCCCTGTCGGTGAGCCTGACGGCGGTGGACGTGAGCACCAGCGCCGTGCAGAACGAGCGCATCATCGACACGCCCACGGGCAAGGTGGGCTACCTGACCTTCAACACGCACAACAACGTGGCCGAACGCCAGCTGGTCGAGACCATGGCCCGCTTCCAGGCGGCCGGCATCAGCGACCTGGTGCTCGATGTGCGCTACAACGGCGGCGGTTACCTCGATGTCGCCAGCGAACTCGCCTACATGATCGCCGGTCCGCAAGTCACCACCGGCAAGACCTTCGAGCAGGTGCTCTTCAATGACAAGACGCGGCCGGAAGCGCCCGTGCCATTCCATGCGCAAAGCCAGGGCTTTCCCGCGCAGAATCCCTTGCCCAAGGGCACGCCGCTGCCCTCGCTGGGGCTCAAGCGGGTGACCTTATTGACAACGGGCAACACCTGCTCGGCCAGCGAAGCGATCATCAACGGCTTGCGCGGCGTGGACGTGCAAGTCAACCTGATCGGCGGCACGACATGTGGCAAGCCCTACGGTTTCTATCCCGCGCCGAATTGCGGCACCACGTATTTCGCCGTGCAATTCCAGGGCGTCAACGCCAAGGGCTTTGGCGACTTTGCCGATGGCATGGCGCCGACCTGCGACGTGGCGGACGATTACCAGCATGCGCTGGGCGACGCGGCGGAAGGCATGCTGGCGGCGGCGCTGCGCTACCGCAGCAGCGGCAGCTGCACGCCGGCCATGGGGGCCACCAGGCTGTTGAGTTCGATGGAGAGTCCGGCCGACGCGGCCACGCGCCTGTTGCGGCCCTCCTACAAGGAAATTGCCATCAGGCGCCGTTAACACGCATGTTCCTGCCATGAGCTAGCGAGGACGCCTGGCGTTTTCCTGCTCATGAATATTTCTATATAACAATTTTGATATATAGAAAGATGAATCCATTCGTTCTGGAATGACTGACATTTTGCTATCTTGCCGCTTTTCTCCCACCTTGAGAAGCGCAACGATGTCGAAACAGTTCAAGTTAACACCGCTCAGCCTTGGCGTACTGGCCATCCTGGGCGGCACCGCATGGCAGGCGCACGCGCAAACGCAAGCGCCCGCAGCGGATCAGCAGGCGGCGGCCACCCCGCCAGCCGTCGTGGTCACCGGTTCGCGCATTCCCCGCGCCAGCCTGGAAGGCCCGTCTTCCGTCACCATCCTGACCGGCGACGAAATCACCAAGCAGGGCTACAAGAACGTCTTCGACGCGCTGACCAGCCAGGTGCAGAACAGCGGCTTTACGCAGGGCGAGGATTACGGCAATACCTTCACGCCGTCGGCCAATACCATCAGCCTGCGCGGCCTGGGCCCGAACCATACCTTGATCCTGCTGAACGGCCGCCGCCTGGCCGACTTCCCCATCGCCTATGACGGCGCCGTCAACTTCACCAACCTGGCGAACATCCCGTCGAGCATTGTCGACCGCATCGAAATCCTCAACGGCGGCGCCTCGGCCATCTATGGCTCGGACGCGATCGCCGGCGTGGTCAACGTGATCCTGAAAAAACAGACGGACGGCTTCGATATCAACGTCAAGCTGGGCGGCACCTCGCGCGGCGGCGCCGGCAACCAGCGTGTGCAGCTGACGGGCGGCGGCAATTTCGACAAGCTGCATACCCTGTTTAGCGTGGAACTGAGCCAGCGCGACCCGCTGTGGAGCATGGACCGCGACTTCATGACCAGCCGCTCCGGCGTGCCGACGACGATCGCCGCGCGCCGCACCCTGGTGAAAGGCAAGGCCGGCAACTATGTCGACCTGGGCGACACCTGCGGTCAGTTCGGCGACATGTTCGGCGGCAGCGTCAGCAAGTATACGGCGGCAAACGGCAGCTATTGCGCCAGCCCGAAAGCCCGCCCGACCTTCTGGACCACGCAGACGAAGAACCAGAGCCAGAACGTGTTCGGCAGCGCCAATTACGAGCTCGATGCCGACACCACCCTGTTTGCCGATGTCCTGATCGGCAAGAACAAGACCGTCAACAATACGCGCGGCCCGTCGTGGACCTCGGCTTCGCTGAACGGCAATTCCTTTCTGAACCAGAACAGCGGCGCCTACGAAGAGTGGACGCGCTTTATCTCGCCCGAGGAAATCGGCGGCGTGCAGCGCTACAACCGCAGCTGGGACGACCTGGCCACGGCCATCTCGCTGGGCGCCAAGGGCCGCATTCCGGGCAGCGCCTGGCAATATGAGGCGAACTACAACGCCTCGGTCTACACGAGCGAAGCCCACCGGCCGCAATTGCGCTCGAACATCGACAGCTTCTTCCTGGGACCGAAGCTGGGCACGGACGCGAATGGCGTGGCCATCTACGCCCCCGATCCCGCGCGCCTGTCGCAGCGCCTGACGCCGGCCGAATTCGACAGTATCAGCGGCTACAGCGACAGCAAGGACAAGGCCTGGACGAATACCCTGAGCCTGGCCACGAATGGCGACCTGTTCCAGCTGCCTGCCGGTACGGTGAAAATCGCCACGATTGCCGAAGCAAGCAAGCAGGGCTTCAGCAACGAACCCGACGCGCGCATCGACCAGGGCTATTTCAATGTCGCCACCGGTTCGGGCGTCACGGCCGGCACCCGTTCGCGCTATGCGCTGGGTGCGGAGTTGAATGTGCCGCTGCATGAAAAGCTGACCGCTACCGTCGCCGGCCGCTATGACCGCTACAGCTTTGCCGGCCGCAAGGAAGGCAAGTTCACCTACAACGGCGGGCTCGAATTGCGCCCGGCGCCGGAGCTGCTGTTCCGCGCCAACTATGCCACCAGCTTCCGCGCGCCGGACATGAATTACATCTACCAGGCACGCGGCAAAGGCTATTATTCGAGCACCACCGACTATTACCGTTGCGATGCTGCGGGCAAGGCCATCGACGGCTGCGAGTATGCCAATAAATCGCCGGGTGCCGATTACGTGCAGAACGGCAGCCGCGACCTGCAGTCGGAAAAGGGCAAGTCCTTCGGCGTGGGCGCCGTCTGGTCGCCGAGTTCCAATTTCGACGTTTCGGTCGATTACTGGAACATCAAGATCGACGACCTGGTGACGAATCTGGACGCCGACAAGCTGCTGCGCGACGAATCCGATTGCCGCCTCGGCAAGGCCGATATCGGCTCGCCGACCTGTATCGATACCCTGGGCCGCATCGAGCGCTACGCGGCCAATGCCTTGAACAAGGCGGGCGAGATCAAGACCATCACCGTCAACCCGATCAACGCGGCCAAGAAAAGCAGCAGCGGCATCGACGTCAGCCTGAAATACTTGCTGCGCACGACGGACTATGGCCGTTTCGCCTTCAAGGCCAACTACGCCCGGGTGCTGAGCAAGAAATCGCAGCAATTCGCCGGCGATGCAGAGACCGATGAAACCAAATCGATGACCAACATGGATTGGCCCGACAAGCTGAACCTGAGCGTCAACTGGGCTGCGGGCGACTGGTCGAACACCTTGCTGGTCAGCCGTTACGGCAAGCTGCCGAATGCCGCCGGCAAGGCTTACCTGACGCCGACGGCGCTGGCCAACATCAGCACCGTCTACCGCATCAACGACCGCGCCACCGTTTCGCTGATCGTCAACAACGTGTTCGACAAGATCAAGCGCGACGCCAGCAACGGCTGGCCGTACTACCCGATCGGCAACTACAGCCCGCAAGGCCGCCAGGGGTGGATCGAGTTCAACTACCATTTTGGCTCGTAATTCACGCTTGCCAGAACAAGGCCGGAGCAGCTGACGCTGTTCCGGCTTTTTTATTTTCCGGCGCGTTTTTATCCGACCGCCACTCTATAATTGCCCGCTTGTCCTCTCTCGATGGAGTTTGACCCATGCTACGCCACGCCCTGCTGTCCACCGCCCTGTTGACCGTGTTTGCCGCCAGCGCACACGCCGCTCCCGTCCTGACGACGGTGGCCGAGCGCTCGGGCTTTTTGAATACGGGCCGCTACGCGGAAGTGGAAGCTTTGTGCCGCCAGTTCCAGGCGCGCTATCCGAAGCAGGTGCGTTGTATCGAATTTGGCCGCACGCCGGAAAACCGCCCCATGCTGGCGCTGGCCATGACGAATACGGGCGCCCTGACGCCGGCCGAAGCGGCGCGCCGCAAGCTGCCCGTGCTGCTGGTGCAGGGCGGCATCCATGCGGGCGAAATCGATGGCAAGGATGCGGGCTTCCTGGCCCTGCGCGAAGTCCTGGAAGGCAAGGCTGCTCCCGGCGCGCTGGACAAGCAGGTGCTGCTGTTCGTCCCCGTCTTCAATGTCGATGGCCATGAGCGCTTCGGCCAGTGGAACCGTCCGAACCAGCGCGGTCCCGTGGAAATGGGCTGGCGCAGCACGGCGCAAAACTACAATCTGAACCGCGAATACATGAAGGCCGATACGCCCGAGATGCAGCACATGCTGGCGCTGGTCAATGCCTGGGATCCGCTGGCCTATGTCGACCTGCACGTGACGGACGGCGCGCAGTTCGAACCCGATATCTCGATCCAGGTCGAACCCGTGCATGCGGGCGATGCGGCCCTGCGCGTGGCGGGAACGGCGCTGCGCGACGGCGTGCTGGCCGACCTGGCAGAGCAGGGCTCGGACCCGAAACCATTCTATATTTCGTTTGCCGAGAACGACAATCCGCAATCGGGTTTTGTCGATTCGGCGCCGAATCCCCGCTTCTCGCATGGCTATTTCCAGCTGCGCAACCGCTTCGGCATGCTGGTGGAAACCCATTCGTGGAAGGATTATCCGACCCGCGTGCGCATTACCCGCAACACCATCGTCTCGCTGCTGTCGCAAGTGGCGCAGCATGGCGCGCAGTGGCGGCAAACGGCGCTCGAGGCGGACGTGCGCGCCGCGCTGCTGGCCGGTGCCACCTTGCCGCTCACCTACAAGACGACGGAGAAGAGCCGCATGATCGCGTTTCGCGGCTACGCCTACACGCGCACGCCGTCCGAAGTGTCGGGCGCGCTGATGACGCGCTACGATGAAACCACGCCGCAGATCTGGAACGTGCCCCTGCGCGACGAGATCGTGCCCGACCTGCAGCAGGCCGCGCCGCAGGCCGGCTATCTGGTGCCCGCCGCGCAGGCGCAGATGGTGGCGGCCAAGCTGCGCCAGCATGGCGTGTCGTACCAGGTACTGGCTGGCGCGCCGGGCAAGCTGCCGGTCGAAACATTCCGCGCCACGCAGGTGAAATTCGGCGCGCAGTCGTTCGAGGGACGCCAGACGGCGGCCGTGCAGGGCGAGTGGCAGAAAGAGGCGCGCGTGGTCGGTGCGGGCGCGCTGTACGTGCCCGTCAACCAGGCCAAGGCGCGCCTGGTCGTGGCCCTGCTCGAACCGCGCGCGCCCGATTCCCTGCTGGCCTGGGGCAGTTTCAATACGGCCTTCGAGCGCAAGGAGTACATGGAAGAATACGTGGCCGAAGACGTGGCGCGCGCGCAGCTGGCGGCCGACCCGGCGCTGGCAGCGCAGTTCCAGCAGAAGCTGGCCAGCGATCCCGCATTTGCCAAGAGCCCGGCCGCGCGCCTGGAATTCTTCGCCCGCCGCCACGCATCCTGGGATGAGCGCCTGAACCTGTATCCGGTGCTGCGCACGGATGTCGCGCCGGCCGGCCTGGCATTGCCGCCGACGCGCACACCGAAGTTGTCAAATCGCACGGATTAATCGGAAGAAAATGCTATTCTCCGCTCGATGATGGCGCCGCCACCACGAGCAGAGAACATGCATGGTCAACAAGACACTCTACAACCAGCACCGCGAGACGTTTTTTCGCCTCTGCGACGCCGTCGGCGAAAATCAGGTGGAACAGGTGCGCAGCCTGCTCGAGGCCACGCCGCTGCTGTTGACCTTGCGCCGCTACAACATGGATGACGGCGAATCGCTGCTGCATCTGGCCGCGGCCGGCGGCAGCCGCGACGTCTGCGTCCTGCTCGTGTCGCTGGGCCTGGACATCGACCTGCCCTTGCCCGGCTACCGCAACCATACGCCGCTGGACGCGGCGGCAAGCCATGGCCATCTGGATACCTGCCGCTGGCTGCTCGGGCAGGGTGCTGCCGTCGACGGCTTGCCGGACAATATACTGTCGCCGCTGGCCAGCGCCTGCGTGGGCGGCCACGAGGAGGTGGTGGCATTGCTGCTGCAGTCGGGCGCCAATCCGAACCGCCTGCATACGCGCTGGAACCAGGCGCCGGTCGATATCGCCACCGGCTGGGGTTTTCCCGCGATCGCCCAATTGCTCGCTGCCGCCGGCGGCGTCAGCATACTCGATGTGCCGCAGCAAGCGGCCGCATCGCCGCAGCAAGCGGCCGCATCGCCGCAGGAATCGATCCGCACCTTCATGCACAACAGCGCCGGCTGGGTGCTGCCGGCCGTGTTCAGCCCGGACAGCGGCGATGCGCGCTTTTCGCTTGGGATCAGCTGCATCGGCGGCAAGAGCGATTTCAAGCTGCTGTTTACGGCCGGCCTGTTCCAGCAATCCCCGATGACCGAACTGGCCATCTGCCTGCCTGGCCGCTGGCCGCTGACCGTGCACGGCTTTGCGGAGCACAGCCCCTGGCGCTTTCCGGTGGCGCTGCTGGCACGCCTGGGGCGGCGCACGCTCGACCGGGCCAGCCTGGCGGCGGGCAAGCTGCTGCTGCGCGACGATCCGCACCTGGCGGACCTGGCCTGGCCGGACGGCGTCGACGCGCTGCTGGCCATCGACAAGCGCTGGAATCCGGAGCCGGAGGAGGACATTGCCGACGATGACAAGGTCACCATCTATCTGCTGGTGCCGGTGAAATTCACGAAAAAAGGCGCGCCTGACGCCAGCGCCTTGCCGGCCTTGATCGAACGCAAGCTCAAAGGCAGCTGGAAAGTGTCGGCCTTGCCCGTCCCGGTCATTGGCTAGCGCGCGCGTGGCCAGATCAAACCGGCCAGCTTGCAGCGATGTTATCCTGCTAATGCATCTTCCGCGTCCGCGCGCAACCTGTTCACGCATCGGCTTTTCATGACACAAAAAATTCTTCTCCTGAGCGTCTCGGCCGGCGCCGGCCACATGCGCGCGGCGCAAGCCATCGAGGCGTATGCGTCGCGCGATGGCGGCGCAGGCCCTGCGGCGCTGGCCCTGCATCTCGACGTGATGGACTTCGTCACGCCTGCATTTCGCAAGCTGTACACGGATTTGTATATCAAGCTGGTCAACAAGGCCCCCGCGCTGTGGGGCTATTTGTATCACGCCACCCACGATGCGCCGCGCGACGGCTCGATGCAGCGCCTGCGCCGCGCCGTCGAGCGCCTCAACACGCGCGCGCTGATGGCGCGGATCGCCGCTTTTCAGCCCGACGCCATCATTTGCACGTATTTTCTGCCGGCCGAATTGCTGTCGCGCGCATTGCGCCAGCAGCAGCTGGCTTGCCCCGTGTGGGTGCAGGTCACGGATTTCGACTTGCACCGCATGTGGGTGCACGAGCAGATGCAGGGCTATTTCGCCGCCACCGACGAAGTGGCGTTTCGCATGCGCCACGAAGGCATCCCCGCCGGGCGCATCCACGTGACGGGCATCCCCATCATGCCCGCATTCGCGCAGGCGCCCGACCGCGTGTCGTGCGCGCAGGCGTTTGGCCTCGACCCGCGGCGCACGACGATCCTGCTGATGGGCGGCGGGGCGGGACTGGGCAGCCTTGAAACGGTCGCCGCGCGCCTGCTGGCGCTGCCGGGTGACTTCCAGCTGATCGTGCTGGCGGGGAAAAACACCGTCGCGCTGGCGGCGCTGCAGGCATTGGCCGGCCAGTATCCGGGCCGCTTGCTGGCGCAAGGCTTTACCAGCGAAGTCGAGCGCCTGATGGCGTGCGCCGACCTGGTGATCACCAAGCCGGGCGGGCTGACCACCTCGGAATGCCTGGCGCTGGGCTTGCCCATGATCGTCAACTCGCCGATTCCCGGCCAGGAAGAGCGCAATGCCGACTATCTGCTGGAGCAGGGCGTGGCCCTGAAGGCATTCGATGCCGTCACCCTGGAATACCGGGTGCGCCTGTTGCTCGAGCATCCCGAGCAGTTGCAATCGATGCGCGCAAAGGCGCTGGCCCTGGGCCGCCCGCGCGCCGCCCTGGACGTGCTGGCGCAGGTGCTGCGCGCCGGCGCCGTTCTTCAATAACCAGGAAACCATGATGCTGCATGTCGTACTGTTGACCCTCGCCCTGGGGCTGGCCGCCGCGCCGGCCGGGGCGCAACCATCGCCGCCACGCCATCCGGACTGGGCCACGCCGCTGCCGCAGGTGTCGAACCTGCACCAGGTCACGCCCGTCCTGTACCGCAGCGCCAGGCTGGATAGCGCCGACGTGGCCCAGCTGCAGGCGCTGGGCGTGAAGACGGTGATCAGCCTGCGCTCCTTCCACTCCGATACGCAGGTGCTGGAAGGCAGCGGCATCCGCGCCGTCCGCATCCCCATCAATACCTGGGCCATCCGCGACCGCCATGTGATCGACACCATGCGTGCCATCCGTGCCGCCGGACAGCAGGGTCCCGTGCTGCTGCATTGCCTGCACGGCGCCGACCGCACGGGCATGATGGCCGCCATGTACCGCATGCTGTACCAGGGCTGGCCGCGCGAAAAGGCGATCGACGAGCTGAAAAATGGCGGCTACGGCTACCACGCCGTGTGGAAGAATATCGAAAGCTACCTCCAGCGCGTGAATGTCGACGAACTGCGCGCGCGCATCGATGCGCCGCAACCCTGATACCCCGCTGGCGCGCCACTTCAGGCATGATTGCGATTCCAGTCACGTTTTTCCGGAATCCGCATGGAACACCACAGCTTTCTCATCAACATACTGTTTTACCTGGTCGCGGCCATCATCATGGTGCCGCTGGCCAAGCGCCTGGGCATGGGCGCCGTGCTGGGTTACCTGGTGGCCGGCGTCGTCATCGGTCCCTGGGGCCTGGGCCTGATCAAGAATGTCGAGGTGATCCTCAGCTTTTCCGAATTCGGCGTGGTGCTGCTGCTGTTTTTAATTGGCCTGGAGCTGGAGCCGAAGCGCTTGTGGCTGCTGCGCCGCCCGATTTTCGGCTGGGGCGGGGCGCAGGTGGGCGTCGTCAGCGCGGGCTTGTGCGCCGTGGCCATGGCCTTTGGCGTGGACTGGCGCACGGCGCTGGTCGGCGCGCTGGGCCTGTCGCTGTCGTCGACGGCCATCGTGCTGGCCACCCTGGGCGAACGCAAGCTGATGAGCACCCCGGCCGGTTCTGCCGGCTTTTCCATTTTGCTGTTCCAAGATATCGCCGCCATTCCCATGATCGCGCTGGTGCCGCTCTTGGGCGGGCTGGTCACGCACAGCGGCGAACCGGGCTGGCTGCGCGTGGCCAAGCTGGCCGCCGTGCTGGCGGCGCTGGTGATCGGCGGGCGTTTTCTGGTGAACCCCATCCTGCGCTTCATCGCCAGGACGGACTTGCGTGAAATCTTCACGGCCTTCGCCCTGCTGCTGGTGATCGCCATCTGCGTGCTGATGGAATCGGTGGGCCTGTCGATGGCGCTGGGCACCTTCATGGCGGGCGTGCTGCTGGCCGACTCCGAATACCGCCATGAACTCATTTCTGACCTGGAACCGTTCAAGGGACTGCTCCTGGGCCTATTCTTCATTGCCGTGGGCATGTCCGTCGATTTCGGCGTGCTGCGCGCGCAGCCCTTGCTGATCCTGGCCCTGGTGGCGGGCCTGCTGGCGGTGAAGATCGCCTTGCTGTATGTGCTGTCGAAGTTTGTCGACATTCCCCGCGGCCAGCAGCTGTTCTTTGCGCTGCTGCTGTCGCAGGGCGGCGAATTTGCCTTCGTCGTGTTTGCCGCCGCCGAGGCCGCGCACGTGTTTGCGCCGGAGACGGCCGCGCTGCTGGTCGTGGTGGTGACCCTGTCGATGGTGGCCACGCCCTTGCTGCTGCTGTTGCACGACAAATTCGTCGCGCCGCGCTTGCAAGGCGAGAAGAAACGCCGTCCCGACGACCATATCGAGGCGCAGGACAATCCCATCGTCATCGCCGGTTTCGGCCGCTTCGGCCAGATCATCGGCCGCCTGCTGGCAGCCAACAAGATCGGCGTGACGGTGCTCGATCACGACCCGGACCAGATCGACCTGCTGCGCAAGTTCGGCTTCAAGGTGTTTTATGGCGACGCCACGCGCGTGGACCTGCTGGTGGCGGCCGGCATCGAGAAGGCCAGGGCGCTGGTGATCGCCATCGACAATGTGGACGACAGCCTGGCCCTGGTCGACGCCGTGCGCCTGCGCCTGCCGGAACTGACGATTCTGGCGCGCGCGCGCAACGTCACGCATTACTATGAATTGATGAAGCGGGGCGTGACCCTGATCGAGCGCGAAACGTTCGCCGCGGCGCTGCTGCTGGGCGAGCAGACCTTGCAGCAGGTGGGCTTCAGCCCGGAGCGGGCGCAGCGCGCGGCCGGCATCTTTGGCCGGCATAACCTGAAAACCTTGCTGGAAGTGGCGCCGCACTTCCAGGACCAGCAAAAAGTCATGTCCCTCACGCGCCAGGCGCGCGAGGAACTGGAAGACATGTTCGAGAGCGATGCGGCGGCGTTTGCCTCGGAGCAAGCGGGAGAACCGGGGTCAGACCCTCAACACCGTTAACGCGAAGGCTTGTGCTAACAATCGAGGGGGTCTGACCCCAGCATTATTTCCCCCGCTTCGCTTCAATCGCCTCGATCTGGTCCATGATGCCGTTCATGCGCGCCGCCAGCGCCTGGTACGGTTTCGGCGAGGCCAGGTCGACGCCGGCCGCCTTCACCAGCTCATACGGATACGCGGAACCGCCGGAGCTGAGCATCTTCAGGTAGGCGGCCAGCGCGCCCGGCTCCTTGTCGAGGATGCGCTGCGCGAAATCCTGCGCTGCGGCGATCGAGGTGGCGTACTGGAACACATAGAAGCCGTGATAAAAATGCGGCACGTAGGCCCATTCCAGCGCGTAGGCGGGATCGATGGTCATGACGCCTTGCGCCTCGCCATGGTAGCGCTTGAGGATGCCGGCATAGATGGCCGTGATCTCTTCGCCCGTCAGCGCTTCTCCTTTATCCACCTTGCCGTGGATGGCCGCTTCGAATTCGGCGAACATGGCCTGGCGGAAGTAGGTGCCGCGCAGGTTTTCCAGCGCCGCGCCCAGGTACAGCAGGCGCTCGTCATCGTCCTTGGCCTGCTTCAGGCGCGCGTCGAGCAGCAGCGCCTCGTTCGTCGTCGAGGCGATTTCCGCGACAAAGATGCTGTACGGCGCATAGACCGATGGCTGTGCCTTGTTGGCCAGCACCGAGTGCATGGCGTGGCCCCATTCGTGCGTCAGGGTGCTGACGGCTTCGTAATTGTCCGTGTAGTTGAGCAGCACGAACGGGTGCACGTCGTACGCGTCGCCATTCATGTAGGCGCCCGCTACCTTGCGCGGGCGCGGGTATACGTCCATCCAGCGCGCGTCCACGGCGGCGGTGAGGGCCTTGACGTAGTCCGGGCCCAGCGGCGCGACGGAATCGAGCATCATCTGCTTGCCGTCGGCCAGCGGGAAGGTGTGGTCGCTTTTCAGCAGCGGCGCATAGATGTCGTAATACGCGAGGTCCTTGACGCCCAGCATGCGCGCGCGCAGCTTGAAGTAGCGGTGCAAGGTGGGCAGATTGGCGTTGGTTTGCGCGATCAGGGTCTGGTAGACGGCCGGCGGCAGATGGTCGGCGTCGAGCGCCGCGCTTTGCGAGTCGGCATAGCGGCGCACTTTCGCATACGCGGCGTCCGTCTTCAGCTGGCCGTACAGGGTTTCGCCGAACGTGCGTTCATATTCCTTCCACTTGCCGAAGAAGGCGTCGAACACCAGCTTGCGGTCGGCGCGCTGGTCGTCACCGCGGTATTTCGTGTACGCCGCCTGGTCGAGACGTATTTCCTTGCCGTCCGACAGTTTCACGGTCGGCCACGGGATTTCCGCATTGGCCAGGGTGCGGTAGACGCTGGCGGCCGAGCTTGTTGCGAGGCCGAACTGCGCCACCAGTTGTTCGCCAGCCGCGTCGAGCGTGTGCGGCGCGCTGCGCAGCATGTTGCTCAATTGAAAACGGTATAGTTGCAAACCCTTGTCTTTCGCCAGCATGGCATCGATGCGCCTGGCGCCCAGGGCGAGGATTTCCGGCTGCAGGAAGGTCGTCGCCTGGGAGAAGTCGTTGCCCAGCAGGGCGGCGCGCTGGTTCAGCTGGTTGCCCTTGCTGTCGCCCGTATCCTGGTCGTAATACTGCGCTGCATAGGTGGTGAGCGTGTTGACGCGCTTGCGCGCCTCGGCGTACAGGTCCAGGCAGCTTTTCAGGCGGGCCGGCGACGCTTTCAGCTGTCCCTTGCAGGCGCCCAGTTGCTGCAGCTGCACCGACAGCTTTTTCGCGTCGGCGTCGAAGGCGGCGTCGTCTTGATACAGCGCCGTCAGGTCCCAGCGGTCGGCTTGCCGGTCGCCTGGCGTTGGGACGGGCGCAGCGAAGGCGGTGGAGAGGCCGAGAGCGAGCAGGGAAAACAGCAGGGGGCGCTTGAGCGCGGATGGCGTCATGGTTCATTCCAGTGAGGTTGTCGGAAGAATGCGTGCTGACCGCCGTGCAGGGATGCGCGCGTGACGCACCGCGTACCGGCAGAGCTGACTACGGTACCTCAAATGGACGCGGGGGGAAAGAGGCGGAGGGAAGATACCGCGCGCCACCTGGACGGTGGCGGCGGAACAACAGGAGGTTTTTACAGCGGTTGCAGCGCGATGGTGCCGAACGTGGTCGGCGTCGAGCATGGCTCTTCGTCGAAGGCGATGTCGCCCATGGGGTTGGCCACGCCGTCCGCCTTCAAATCCTTGAAGCCGAACAGTTTCGGGTCCATCAGGTGGGACGGCGCCACGTTCGACAGGGCCGAGAAGATGCTTTCCACGCGGCCGGGGAATTTCTTGTCCCATTCGCGCATCAAGCCCTTGATCTGCTTGCGCTGCAGGTTTTCCTGCGAACCGCACAGGTCGCATGGAATGATGGGGAAGCCCTTGACTTCCGCATAGCGCTGCGTGTCTTCTTCCTTCACGTAAGCCATCGGGCGGATGACGATGTGCTTGCCGTCGTCCGACTGCAGCTTGGCCGGCATGCCTTTCAGTTTGCCGCCGAAGAACATATTCAGGAAGAATGTTTCCAAAATATCATCGCGGTGGTGGCCCAGGGCGATCTTGTTGGCGCCCAGCTCGTCGGCCACGCGGTACAGGATGCCGCGGCGCAGGCGCGAGCACAGCGAGCAAGTCGTCTTGCCTTCCGGGATCAGACGCTTGACGATGCTGTAGGTATCCTGGTTTTCGATGTGGAAGGCGACGCCCAGTTCCGTCAGGTAGGCGGGCAGGATTTCCGGCGGGAAGTTCGGCTGCTTCTGGTCCAGGTTGACGGCGACGATATCGAAGTGAATCGGCGCGCGTTCGCGCAAGGTCATCAAGATGTCCAGCAGCGCATAGCTATCCTTGCCGCCGGACAGGCAGACCATCACCTTGTCGCCGTCTTCGATCATGTTGAAGTCGCCGATGGCTTGTCCCACCAGACGGCACAAGCGCTTGTGCAGCTTGTTGTTTTCCAGGGCGACCTTTTCCGCCTTCTTGCGCGCCAGTTTCTGCGCTTCCACATTGGCCGGCACTTCCACGGCGGCCGTCATCGTTTCCAGTACGGCGGTGTCATTCATGTTGTTCATGCTTCATCCTTGATCTTGAATACTTCCACGCCCACGCCTTCGCAGTCGGGATACACATCCGGTTTCATGCTCGATACGCGCGCGGCGCGCACGCGCGGGTGGGCCAGCATGGCGGCCAGCACGTCGTCGACCAGGCTTTCCTGCAGCTGCACGTGGCCTTGCGCCATGCGTTTGGCGATGGTTTCGCGCATGAAGTCGTAGTCGACCACTTCTTCCAGCTGGTCATCCTTCGGCGTCGACAGGGCCAGGGGAATGTACAGGTCGACGTTGATGAGGACGCGCTGCTCGCCCTTTTTCTCGAAGTCGTAGACGCCGATGTTGATGAGGACTTCGTAATTGCGCAGGAACAGGCGGCGGCAATCGGCCAGGCGAGGGTGGGACAGGGCGGACGACATAGTTTTACCTTTTAGGGAATGCTGGAGTGCTGGTTGTTTGGTAGGGCTGCTGATTATTTGGTCAAAAACATGACGTCGCGCGGCAAGCCGATCAAATGCTGGCCGCCATCGACCAGCAGGGTCGTGCCCGTCAGCGCGCGCGCGCCGGCCACGTAGCAGACGCTGTCGGCCACATCCTCGGGCGTGCTGGAGCGTCCCAGCGGCGTGTTTTCATGCGCCTTGGCAAAGTTCGCTTCCGTCTGCTCGCCGGAGACCATGGTGATGCCGGGGGCAATGCCCACCACGCGCACTTTCGGCGCCAGCGCCTGGGCCAGCATGGTGGTCGCCGACAGCAGCGCCGCCTTGGACAGGGTGTACGACAAAAAATCAGGATTGAGATTGTACAGTTTTTGGTCTAGCAAGTTGATGACCACGGCTTGCCCGCCTGCCGGGGTGGCCTGGTACAGGGCTTGCGCCAGCAGGATGGGGGCGGCCAGGTTGGCGTGCATGTGGGCGTCGAGCGCGGCGACGGAAAAATCGCCCGCATTGTCGTATGCAAACAACGATGCGTTGTTGACGACGCATGTCACGGGGCCCAGCGCCGCCTGTGCCTGCGGCAACAGCTGGCGCACGGCCGCTTCCTGCGCCAGGTCGCAGGGGAACGCTTGCGCGCGGCGGCCCAGTGCGGTGATTTCCTTCACCAGGCTGAGCGCCTCGTCGCGCGAATCGCGGTAATGCACGGCGATATCCCAGCCGTCGCGCGCCAGGCCCAGCGCGATGGCGCGGCCGATGCGGCGCGCCGCGCCCGTGACGAGGGCGACGCGGGGAGTGCTGTCGAATGGCGTTGTCGTTGCTTCTGTCATGTCTTTGCTATGGTTGAGATATTCGGTGGACGCCACACTGGCGGCATGCGCCGCCGATTCGCTACAATGCGGGAATGTCTCTTCCCGCACCCGATAGCGACGCGCTGGCCGCGTCCCATGCCTTGCAGCACCAGATTGCCGCCGAAATCGCGCGCAATGACGGCGCCATTCCCTTTGTCCGCTTCATGGAGCTGGCGCTGTATGCGCCTGACCTCGGCTATTACAGCGGCGGCGCCGCCAAGCTGGGCAAAGATGGCGATTTTACAACCGCGCCGGAGATTTCGCCCCTGTTCGGCGCCACGCTGGCCCATGTGGCAGCCGCTATTATGGCGCAAACGGCCCCGCGCATCCTCGAATTCGGCGCCGGCACGGGCAAGCTGGCCTGCGACATCCTGACGGAAGCGGCGAATGCCGGCATCCATGTCGAACAGTATGCGATCGTCGAATTGTCCGGCGAATTGCGCGCGCGCCAGGAGCTGGCGCTGGCAGCCTTCCCGCAAGTGGTGTGGCTCGACGGATTTCCCGACAGTTTCGAGGGTGCCGTGTTCGGCAATGAAGTGCTGGACGCCATGCCCGTCAACCTGGTCAGCAAGACGCCCGCCGGCTGGTGCGAACTCGACGTCAGTATCGCCGACGGCCAATTCGTGTTTGTCGAACGGCCCGCTGGCGCCGACGTGGCCGCGCAGATCGCCGCCCAGGTGCCCGAGGCGGACGCCTTGCCGGTCGGCTATGTCACGGAAATTCACGGCGTCGCCTGCGGTTTCATGCGCTCGCTGGCGCGCATGCTGACCAATGGCAAGGGCGGCGCGGCCGTGCTGTTCGACTATGGTTTCCCTGCGCATGAGTATTACCTGGACTTGCGCGCCACGGGCACCCTGATGTGCCATTACCGCCATCACGCCCACGCGGAACCGTTTTATCTGCCCGGCTTGCAGGACATCACGGCCCACGTGGATTTTACGGCGATGGCGGTGGCGGCGCAGGAGGCGGGCCTCGATGTGCTCGCCTACATGAACCAGGCGTCCTTCCTGCTGGGCGCGGGTCTCGGCGACTTGCTGCTGCGCACCGATCCGGAGCAGGTCAAGACCTATTTGCCGCAGGCGAGCGCCGTGCAAAAACTGGTGTCGCCCGCCGAGATGGGGGAATTGTTCAAGGTGCTGGTAGTGGGGCACCGCGTGGAGTTGCCGGAAGTGCTGTTGTCCAGCGACCGCAGTCACCGCTTGTAAGCGCCTGCAATATCAAGGCAGGGCAGTATCGCCCTGCAATTTCCTGTCCGCCGGTGGTTATTATCTTGTCATATCGTATATGATGACCGACACAGCACGGTTCCATCCTGCAAGAACCCGTCGCCGCGCACCGATTTCAAGATAGAACGATGGGAAAGATACATACACACTATGACAACCTGAAGGTGGCGCGCCTGGCGCCGCAGGAAGTCATACGTGCCGCGTACAAAGCCCTCAGCCAGAAATACCACCCGGACAAGAATCCCGGCGACGAAAAGGCCGCCCGCATCATGGCGATCCTCAACAGCGCCTATGGCACCTTGTCCGATCCACAACGCCGCAAGGAACACGACGAGTGGATCGCCGCCGAGGAGTGGGAAATCGAATGGCTGGAAAGCACCCACCAGGAAGAAGGCAAGAGCCGCGATGGCCGCGCGAAAGGCCATGCCCAGCCGCATGAACACGCCTGGGCGCAGGATGTGCCGCCGCCGAAGGGCAAGCCGCGGCGCGGCCTGCAACCCGTCTGGCGCAACTGGCGCTGGTGGCTGAGTTTGTTTATCTGCCTGTTGCTGGGCTGGCTGGCCGCCTTGCTGATGCTCGACACGTCGCAGCCCGTGCCTGCCGCGCTGGCGTCGGCCTGGAGCGGCCTGGCCCGCGACGGCGCCAAGCCCCATGCGGAAGCGGCCACGCCGGCGGCTGGTGCCGCGTCGTCGTCGAAAGGCGAGGCGGTGGCAGTCGACAGCTGGGCCGTGGGCAAGCCGTATGCGCCCGAGCCGCCGCAAGCGAAGACGCCGGAGATCCGCGTGCTGGCCGTGTCCCAGCTGAGTTTGAAAGGCATCCAGCCCGCCTGCGATGGGGCAGGCAAGGCCGAGTCCCCATCGCTGGTGGCGCCGAATGGCGAACCCTGGCCGGCCCATTCCGGCTATGTCGATGGATTCCCGATCGGTAACAAGGGCGATGAGCTGGCCGTGAGCATCGACAACAGCGGCAATGCGGCGCCCGTGTTCGTCAAGCTGTTTGACACGGAGCGGCGCTCGAACGTGCGCTACCTGTACATCCTCGCGTACGACAAGCTGCTGGTGGAGCAGCTCAGCGCGGGCAAGTATGAAGTGCGCTACCAGGCCGTCGGGCCGGGCCAGGATAGTTGTGGCGGCGCCACGCGCAGCGGTGCCTCGGCGCCGGCGTCGTCGCCGTCCGCCAGCGAAGGCGGTACGCAGAATCCTGTTGTAAGCAGCATCTAATCTGATTATGCTTGATATGCGTCAACGCAGCGTCCACATCGAACTTATCCATTAGGAGTATTCATGACCGACCTCAAGGCCGATGCAGATGATAACTGGCTGCTCGACGAAGATGAGCCGGTGGCCAGTCCTGCCGGGCTGGCCGCGCCCGACCAGCGCCTGTGGCGTGTCCTGATCGTCGATGATGACGTCGACGTGCATGCGGTCACGCGGCTGGCGCTGCGCAATGTCAGTTTCAAGGGCCGCGAACTGGAACTGTTTTCCGCCTACAGCGGCCGCGAGGCGTACGAGATCCTGCGCGACACGCCCGATATCGCGCTGGTGCTGCTCGACGTGGTGATGGAAACGGATGACGCCGGCCTGATCCTCGCCAAGCGCATCCGCGCCGACCTGAACAACTCCATCGTGCGCGTCGTGCTGCGCACGGGCCAGCCGGGCCAGGCGCCCGAGCAGCGCGTCATCATCGAATACGACATCAACGATTACAAGGCCAAGACGGAACTGACGACGCAAAAGTTGTTTACCACCGTCATCTCGGCCCTGCGGGCCTACGAGAGCCTGATGATGCTCGAACGCAGCCGCATCGGTCTGGGCAAGATCCTCGCCGGCGCCACCAATCTGTATCAGATCCATTCCCTGCGCGAATTCGCTTCCGGCGTGCTGAACCAGGTCAGCGCCATCCTCGACGTGGGCGCCGACGGCGTGCTGTGCCTGATGCAGGGCGGCGCCGGACGGCCCGAGGTGGTGGCCGCCACTGGCACGTATGCCGTGCTGGCCGAGTCCGAAGCGATGCCGGCCGACCATGCCCTCACGTCCACCATCGACAAGGCGTTTGCGGAAAAGCGCAGCCAGTTCGAGCATCCGGCCAATGTGCTGTTCATCCATACGGAAGGCAACCGCGAGCTGGCCATTTCCGTCACGCCGCCGTGGCCGCTGGCGCAGATCCAGCGCGACTTGCTGGAAGTGTTTTGCCAGCGTATCGCCGCCGCCTTCGACAACCTGTACATGTTCGGCCAGTTGCGCAAGGCGCAGGAAGCGACCGTGGTGGCGCTGGCCGACCTGGCCGAGTTCCGCGACAGCGACACGGGCGGCCACGTGCGGCGGGTGCAGTTGTTGTCCGACGCTATCGCCCGGCGCATGCAGCAGCGCGGCGTGTATGCCGACGAGCTGACCCCGCAGCTGCTCGACATGATCGGCCTGGCCAGCATCCTGCACGACGTGGGCAAGGTGGCCACGCCGGACGCCGTGCTGCTCAAGCCCGGCAAGCATACGGACGAGGAGCGGGCGCAGATGCAGCTGCACGCCAGCGTCGGGCGCACCATCCTCGAGCGGGCCGCCAACATGGTCGACGGCGTCAGCTACCTCACGTATGGCGCGCAGATCGCCGGCGGCCACCACGAACACTTCGATGGCGCCGGTTATCCGAATGGCTTGAAAGGGCGCGACATTCCCGTGGCCGCGCGCATCGTTGCCGTGGTCGACGTCTTCGATGCCTTGCTGCACGAGCGGCCTTACAAGGAACCGTGGCCGTATCCGCAGGTGCGCGAATACATCGAACAGCGCAGCGGCAGCCAGTTCGATCCGGAAGTAGTGACGGCGCTGCTGGAACTGATCGACCATGAGCCGCAACTGTGGCATCCGGAGCGCGCCGTCGCTTGAGCAGCAACGTCGTCGGCATTTTTCGGCACGCCGCCATTCCCTTGCGCGCGGCGCCGTCATATACTCGGCAGCCTCATGCTGGCTGGCGCCACGCACCAGTGTGGCGCGCCGCGGAGTTTTCGGACATCACGACATGAAAGAACTCAAGGGCCTTAGCGCACTGATCATCGAGCCGCATCCGGGCATGCGCGCCAGCCTGCACAATATGCTCAACCTGTGCGGCCTGGCGAAGATCGATGACGCGGCCAGCTCGGGCCAGGCGATTCGCATGCTGGGCAGCAAATCGTATGATTTGATCCTGTGCGAATACGATCTCGATGGCGGGCAGGATGGCCAGCAGATGCTGGAAGACTTGCGCCACCACAAATTGATGCACGCATCGACCATGTTTTTCATGGTCACGGGCGAAGGCAGCTTCGCCAAGGTGGTCAGCGCCGTCGAGCTGTTGCCCACCGATTACATTCTGAAACCTTTCACCGCTGACAACATGCTCGAGCGCATCGGCCGCGCGCTGGACAAGCGCAATGCCTTCGTGCCCGTGTACGAGCTGATCGACGTGGGCAACGAGCGCGCGGCGATTGCCGCCTGCGCGGAGGGCGCCAGCCTGTATCCCCGCTACGCCACCGATTTCCTGCGCTTGCGCGCGGAATTGCATTTGCTGCTGGGCGAAGCGGCCGACGCCGAGCCGATCTACGCGGGCCTGTATGCAGCCAAGTCCATCGGCTGGGCGCGCCTGGGGCAGGCCAAGACGCAGTTCCTGCTGGGCGAGTACGAAGCGGCGCAAGGCACCCTGGAGGGATTGCTGGAAAACAACAAGCGTTTTCTCGACGCATATGACTGGCTGGCGCGCACGCATCTGGCCCAAGGCAAGCCGGAACTGGCGCAGGCCGCCCTGAGCGAAGCGGTGGCCCTGTCGCCGCACGCCGTGCGCCGCTTGCGCCGTCTGGGCGAGGCGGCCCTGGCGGCCGACGATATCGAGATGGCGGAAAAATCCCTGAAGCTGGTCGTCAGCAAGGCCAAGTATTCGGAATTCCGCGATCCGGAAGACCATGTGCGCCTGGTGCAGACGCTGGTGCGCAAGGGCGACCCGCTGCAGGTGGGCGCCGTGATCCGCGACCTCGACAAGTCGATGGGCGGGCAAAAGAATGCGGAGCTGTGCAGTGCGCTGTGCAGCGCCATGCTGCATGCGCATACGGGCAACGAGGAGCGCCTGCAGCAATCGCTCGACGCGGCGTTGGCCGCCAACCGCCACAGCGTGGGCGGTTCGAACATGCTGAAAACCGAACTGGCGCGCCACTGCCTGGCGCATGGGCGCGAAGACGGCGCCGCCGAGGTGATGCGCGAAGTGATGCGCAACGCACCCGACAGCGCGGCCATGACGCGCGCCATGGCCGTGTTCGAGCATGCCGGGCGCGAAGAGCTGGCCAAGGCGCTGGCACGGCAAAGCCGCCAGGAAGTGGCCGACATGGTGGCGGCCGGCGCCGCCAGGGCGGGCGAGGGCGATTTCCGCGGCGCCGTCGATCTGATGGGCGAAGCCGTCACGCGCCTGCCCGATAATCCGCAAGTGGTGTTCAATGCGGCCGTGGCCGTGCTGAAGTGCCTGGAACACGAAGGCTGGGATGAGCGCATGGGGCAGCAGGCGCTGACGTTTATCGCCGGCGTGCGCCGCCTGGACCCGCGCAACCCCAAATTGCCCGTGCTGTCGGGCTTGCATCAGCAGTTGTTGCGTAAATATAAGCCTCTCGGCAACTCCTGGATGCATCCGTCTGACGCCCGGTAAAAGGGAAAAATGACGGGAAAATGCGGTTTCCCGGCAGGGGGGATAAAAAAAATCCAAAAAAAGCAGACTTTTTCGCGCCAACCCTTGCACATTCTCAAATCGGGAGCTTATAATCACGCCCCGAAGCAGCCAACTTCTTCTTTATAAGCAAATGCAGCAGTCAGGCATCAGTAAATAAGGTTGACAGTTGTGAGTAGATGCTTCATACTCTGCGGTTCCCGCGGAGGGGTGGCCGAGTGGTTAAAGGCGACAGACTGTAAATCTGTTCTCTATGAGTACGCTGGTTCGAATCCAGCCCCCTCCACCAAGTTTTTGCAAGGAAAACTGGGTAGTAGCAAAAGTAAGTGAAGATAAAGTGAACGATACCTCGCGGGTGTAGCTCAATGGTAGAGCAGAAGCCTTCCAAGCTTACGACGAGGGTTCGATTCCCTTCACCCGCTCCAGTTTCCGTTCAGATGCTTGATGCATCGCATGCAACAAATTACAGCCCTTGTAGCTCAGTGGTAGAGCACTCCCTTGGTAAGGGAGAGGCCACGTGTTCGATCCACGTCAAGGGCACCAGAATTCGCAGCAGGCAGCACAGAAGCAATTCAAACCAGACCGTCGGGCGTGTGCCTGAGCAATCTAATCAAATCATTAGGAGTTCAAAATGGCAAAAGGTAAATTCGAACGGACCAAGCCGCACGTCAACGTCGGCACCATCGGCCACGTCGACCACGGTAAAACCACGCTGACCGCTGCAATCGCAACGGTTCTGTCGAAGAAATTC
>NZ_JAPWIA010000003.1:0-341614 GCF_030587335.1 Janthinobacterium sp. SUN176
AACACGCGCGCCGGGCGCACCAGGCCCTCGGCGCGCGCGCGGGCCGCCAGGGCGGCGGCATCGGGCAGCGGCGCGGCGGACACGGCACGCGGCAATGGCAACGGTTGCGGCACCGGCGCGGGCGCGGGCGCCGGAACGGCGGGCCTGGCTGGCGCGCTGACAGGGGCGACGGCGGCGGGCGGGGCCGGCGTCAGCCACAAGGTGCCCAGGCGCACGACGGCGCCATTGCCACTGCCCAGCAATAAATACAGGTGCACATGGCCTGCCTGGATCGCTTGCCGCGTTGTCACGCGCACATAGTGGCGCCCACCGCGCTCCAGCGGGCTGATGGTCAAGGTTTGCAGGGCCGGATCCATGCCGATGCCGCCGCCGCGGTACACATCGGGCGAAGCCAGGCGCACGGCCACGCCGCTCGCTTCCTCGGGCGCCAAGGCCGTCAGTTCTATCTCGGCCAGCAGGGGCTGCCCCACGTGCGACAGCACGGCCATGTCACCCAGTTCGGCCGCCATGACGGGCGGCAAGGCCAGGCTGGCGGCGACGCACGCGATCAGGGACCAACGGGGAAAGATGCTGCTCTGCATGGACTGATCGCTTTGATAACAGGATAGGAAGGGGAACTCGCCTGTCTTTAACGGCAGGAAATCGCAAAAATATAGATGGGTCAGGGCAAAAATGATGCAATACAGCATCATCCTGTGCTTTTTTGACGCCTGGAGTACACTCGATCCACCTCTATCGATGAAAGGGATGCCATGAGTAGCAGAATCGAACGCGACAGTTTCGGCCCGATCGACGTACCCGCCGACCGGCTGTGGGGAGCGCAAACGCAGCGCTCGCTCGAGCACTTCCATATCTCCACGGAAAAGATGCCGCCCGAACTGATCGCCGCCCTGGCCACCGTCAAGCGCGCGGCCGCCCACGTCAACCTGGACCTGGGTCTGTTGGATGGCAAGAAAGCCATCGCCATCACGCAGGCGGCCGACGAGGTATTGGCCGGCAAGCACGAGGCAGAATTCCCGCTGGCCGTCTGGCAGACGGGTTCTGGCACGCAAAGCAATATGAACATGAATGAAGTGCTGGCCAACCGCGGCTCCGAGCTGATCGGCGGCTTGCGGGGCGAGGGGCGCCTGCTGCACCCGAACGACGACGTCAACCTGGGCCAGTCCTCGAACGACATCTTCCCCACCGCCATCCACGTGGCGGCCGCCCTGGCCGTCGCCAACACCGTCTTGCCGCCGCTGCGCCAGCTGCGCGCCACCTTGGACGCGAAAGCGACGGAGTTTGCCGACATCGTCAAGATCGGCCGCACCCACTTGCAGGATGCGACGCCGCTGACCCTGGGCCAGGAATTTTCCGGCTACGTGGCGCAACTGGACTTTGCCGAGCACATCATCACGGCATCGTTGCCGCCGCTGCTGCAGCTGGCCGCCGGCGGCACGGCCGTCGGCACGGGATTGAATGCCCACGTGGAATTTGCCGGCCGCATCGCCGCGGAACTGGCGCGCCTGACGGGCCAGCCGTTCGAGACGGCCAGCAACAAGTTTGCCGCGCTGGCGGCCCACGACGCCTTGGTGGCCGCCCATGGCGCGCTGAAAACCCTGGCCACGGCCCTCATGAAAATCGCCAACGACGTGCGCTGGATGGCGTCCGGCCCCCGTTCCGGCCTCGGTGAAATCACCATCCCCGAAAACGAGCCGGGCAGCTCCATCATGCCGGGCAAGGTCAACCCCACCCAATGCGAAGCGCTGACCATGCTGTGCTGCCAGGTGTTCGGCAACGATGTCGCCATCACGGTGGGCGGCGCCTCGGGCAATTTCGAGCTGAACGTCTTCAAGCCCTTGATTGCGCACAACTTCCTGCAAAGCGCGCGCCTGCTGGGCGACGGCATGCGCAGCTTCGACGAGCATTGCGCGCACGGCATCGCGCCGAACCGCGAGCGCATCGCCGAACTGATGGAGCGCTCCCTGATGCTGGTCACGGCGCTGGCGCCGCACATCGGCTACGACAAGGCGGCGCAAATCGCCAAGCAGGCCCAGCATGAAGGAACGACCTTGAAGGAAGCGGCGCTGGCCTTGGGCTTTGTGACGGAAGAGCAATTCGGTGCGTGGATCGTGCCCCTGGACATGACGCGGCCCAACAAAAGTTAAGGCTCAGCCTGCATTCCTCCTGGCTTCATGTAAACTATGACCTTAGTTGACACCGTCATTAAGTGTTTAAAACACATCGTTGCAATAAGGGATACAATGCAAAAAGTAAGCTTTGATTTAACATCCGAGTTCGTCGAGCTGAACCAGCTATTGAAGCTGGTCGGCCTGTGCGACAGCGGTGGCGCAGGCAAGGTCATGGTCGATAGCGGCGTGGTGAAGGTCGATGGCAAGAAGGAATTGCGCAAGACCGCCAAGATCCGCGCCGGCCAGGTCGTCAGCGTGGGCGATATCCGTATCACGGTCGTCGCTCCCGCTTGATGCCGGCATGGGGCGCGAAAGCAGCCCCATGCGTCCAGCCGGCGCCGCTGCCAGCCGGCTGCCTGGATCAAGCTGCAAACACGTCGTTATTGTCAGATGAATATCGATTGCAGAAGGGAAGCGCCATGGACCATCCCGAACAAGGTACGCGCAGCCAGGAACGCCTGATCGGCGACTTGCGCCAGGTAATAGAAAACGCGGAAGAATTGCTGCGTAACACAGACAAATACACCAGCAGCCTGTACCAGAGCGCGCGCGCCAGGCTGGAACTGGCCCTCGTCGCGGCCACGGCCGAGCTCGCCCGCTTTGAAGAAGAACAAGTCACGCGCATGATGGATGCCACCCTGGCCGCGAATGCCCTGTACCGCGATCAGACGGGCGAAGCGCGCCTGCTGCGGGCCTTCGAATAACCCCTCACGCCGTCAACACCGCATGCGCCAGCCACTGGCGCAAGTGCGCGGCCAGGTCGAATGCAGGGTCCAGCTCGAACGCCGCATCGAGCGCGGCGCCAAACGTCTGCCCCTGCTTTAACGCAAGCAAGGCGGCATGCGCGGCCGCATCCAGTAGCAGCACCTGCGCCTTCCAGCCCGGCCGGCATACGAGCGCGCAGCTCGCCACCTGCATATCCTGCGGAAACCTCCCCTGCCCTTCTCCCTCCTGATGCGCCTGCCACAGGGCCGCCACTTGCCAATCCGATGCCAGCAAGGCGCAGGCGGGATACAAGCTGAAGCGCCGCGCTTCCAGCTGGTCGGGATGCAAGGCGGCCAGCGACTCGGGCGTCAAGCCCTGCGCATCGTCCGCGTAATGGGCCAGGTGCACGGCCCATTCCAGGCGCGCCATGTCCGGCAGATAGGGCAAGCCGGCAACATGCGGGAAAGTGGCCAGAAAATCGGCGAAACGGGCGCCAAACTGGTTCAAATCGGCGCTATCGGATGGCATCTGCCGCCCATACGCGCGCGCCAGGCCACCCAGGAATTCCTCGCCCACCAGCGCCAACACGACGGGATAGACGTGCGCCAGGGTGCGGCGCCAGGTGGCGCTCATATTGCCACGGTACAGTGCGAAACGCTGCGGCACCGCCTCTCCCGCGAACGGTGGCAGGGTTGCCTCGGCATCCAGCAAGGCCGTGGCAAACGCTTGCTGGCCGGCCGCCAGCGCATCAAGCGACGCCGACGCCGGCGGGGACGGCAGCGCTGCTCCATGCCGTGGCGTTGGCGGCGCATGGCGCGCCAGCATGGCTTGCGCCTTGTCCACCTCGCCCAGCAAGACATCGAGGGCGGGCAAGTCCGTATCCCATTCGACGAGGGTGGGCACGGCGCCAAAGCGCTGCAAGGCGGCCGCATACAAGTCCCAGACGGGATCGGCCACGGCGGCGCCGTGATGGTCGATCACGGCATGCGACGTTACCAGATGGCCACCCAGGTGCAGCTCGCCCACGCTGCCCGGCGCGATGGACAGCATGGCCGTCATAGCGTCTTCGCCGTGGTTGCACTGGTTCACATACAGGTTATTGATATCGAGCAGCAGCCCGCAGCCGCTGCGCCGCGCCAGCTCCGCCAGGAATTGCGCCTCGCTCATGGCATCGTCGGCAAAACGCAGGTAAGTGGAGACATTCTCCAGCAAGATCGGCCTTTTCAGCGCATCCTGCACCCTCCCCACCCTGGCGCACAGCAAATCGAGGACGGCGCCGTTCAAGGCCAACGGCAACAGATCATTGAGTTGCTGCTGCGCCACGGCGCCCCAGCTCAGGTGTTCCGACACGAGGACCGGCTCGACGCGCTCGACCACGGCGCGCACGTGCTGCAAGTGGCTCTCGGAAAAACCGCGCGCGGACCCCAGGCCCAGGCCCACGCCATGCAGGCTGATGGGGTAATCCTGGCGCAGGGTGTCTAATACATGGTTATCCCAGCCCGACGGCTGCAGATAATTTTCGGTGTGTACTTCCAGCCAGCCCACCCTGGGGCGGCGCGCCAGGAAGTCGCGGTAGTGCGCGGCGCGCAAGCCGACGCCGGCAAGCGCTTGAACTGGCGGCGGCATGGGCTGGCGGCGTGCTTACGGCTGCGTGGCCGGTTTTGCCGCCTTGCCGGCCTTGATGGGCTTGACGGAGCCGCCCGCCTGTTCGCACGTGCCCTTGGCAACATACGTCCATTCCGTCGGCAAGTTGTCCGCCTCCGCCTGGCCCGCGCAGGAGTGCGCGCCGTCGGACGAGGCGCAATCGTTCTGCCCTGCCTTGGCCACGCCATAACACTTTTCCTTGTCGCCGGGGGCGGGACCATCGTGCGCGGCCGCGTTGAGGGTGGTGCCGGCACAGATGCCCGCGAGGGCGGCGGCGATGAGAGCTTGACGTTTGTTCATGGGGAATCCTCTTGCATGGGTCAAAGTAATGGCACGCCCCGGGCTGCGCTGATGGGCAACGCGAGGTGATGGACGTCATTCTACTGAATCGGCCGTGCCATGGCGAACCATGGTCAATTAATCAACTTGACAGAGGCGGGGAGAAAACGGAAGGCAGGCAGGAAGACAGACAAAAACGCCCACGCGCCACCGTCGATGACGGTGGTGTGGGCGTAAGCAATGCGAGCGCCAGACGGGCGCCGCGGGACTGCGCTCAGGCGGTCGTGTTGATGCGGTTGCCGAGGTGAGCCGGCAGACTTGGCGCCGACTGTACCGGTGGCAGCGCTGCCAGCAAGGCCGTGGCGGTCGAGCTTTGGATATCCTGGGCTTTTTTCAGGACAGTCAAGCCGACGGCTTGCCGCGTGCCTGTCTCCGCCATCGTGGTTGACAGTTGAGCAATGCTTCCGACGTCCATACGTTTCTCCAATGAGGTTCTACCCTTGTTAACGGATGCCGCCGGCAAACCTTTAGCTTATTTTTCCAGCTTATTTTCCAACTGCAGCAGCAGCCAGGCCAGCACGTGTTCGCGCGCATTCAAGTCCAGCCATTGCACGCCCTCGCGCAAGTCGGCCGGCGCAGGACTGTCCGACGCGACGGCGATCACATGCGGGTCATGCGGATACAGGGGCGCCTGCCCCACTTCCGGGCGGAATACTTCCAGCTTGGGAATGGGGTCCGTCTTGAAGCCTTCCACCAGGGTCAGGTCTGCCGGCCCCATGCGGGCCAATTGCTGCGCCAGGCTGGGTTCCGGCGCGCCGCGCAGTTCATGCACGATGGCAAAACGGTACGGCGACGCCACCAGCACTTCCGCCGCACCGGCCAGGCGCAGGCGGGCGCTGTCCTTTTGCGGCGGTTCCAGCGCCAGGTCATGGTGGCTGTGCTTGACCAGGTTGACGCGCAAGCCGCGCGCCGCCATTTCCTTCACTACAAATTCCAGCAGGGTCGTCTTGCCGCTACCGGAACGGCCGATCACACCGAGTACCGGGTGTGCGGGCATCGCATCGTGCATGGTCACTCCTTGATTGAGAAGGAATGATTATACGCAGCCCACCGGCGCCGCCGCCTGACGCAGGCGCCGCGCATCGCCCGACTCATCGCGCAACTCATCGCGCAACTCAAGCGCCGCCGGATTTCCCGCCATTCCTGGCACTGGCGGGCCCCGGCTTGCCGCCCTGCCGCCGGCGCCTGCCCACCGGCTTCGGCGCTGCCGTTCCCGCCGCTTGACTCGCCGTTTGACTTGCCATTTTACTCGCCGTTCTACCATCCACCGCCTGCGCATTCCTCGCCCTGCGCGCCAATTGCCGGTGGGCGGCGATCGCGCCCGCCTCCGCATCGGACTGGAAGGGGACGGCGGCAGCGGCGGCCAGCGCGCCATCCGGCGGGGAGGCAGGCGCCGGCGGGGCGAAATCCTGCGCCCGCACATCCGCTTCCCATGCGGCGCGCTGCGCCTGCACGGCTGCGGGCACGGCAGGCGCCGCGCGCGGCTGCGCCAGGGTCAGCACGGCGCCCAGGCCGCTGGCGGCCGCCACGCGCGCACCCATCTGGGGCAAGGCGCCGTCGGCGGCGCGGCAAAAGCGCTGCAGGATGGTCTTGATGATCGACGCGTGATCGTATACCTCGTGGCTGACGCTGCCAGGCGCGATCAGCGGCGACACGAGCAGCATGGGCACGCGCACGCCGTAGCGGCGAAACGCGGGGTCGTCGTCCACGGCGACGGGCGGCGGCACATGGTCGAAAAAACCGCCGTGTTCGTCATAACTGAGGATGAGCAAGGTGCGCGCCCAGGCAGGACCGCGCGACAGGGCCTGGTAGACCTGCGCCACCAGCGCCTGGCCGGCGCGGATATCGGCCGGCGGGTGGTCGTCATTGTCGAAGAAATGGGGATCGATCCAGCTGACCGAGGGCAAGGCGCCCGCCAGCGCATCGCCGATGAAACCATAGCGGCGGGCGCTGGAGCCGAACGGTTCGTACATGTCGGACGAGCGGTAATGGTCGTCCGTCAGCGCCAGGCTCCAGGGCTTCCAGGCGGAATAAAACTTCCAGCTGACCTGGGCCCGCTCGAGGTGGCGCACGAAGGATTTGTTCGCATACAGGGGCACGCGCTTGCTGTCCTTGCTGCCGGCCGCCTTGCCGCTGACCGCATACAGGCGGTTGGGCCAGGTGGCGCCCGGCACGGAACTGTAGCAGCGGTCGCAGACGCAGAATTGCTGCGCCAGGAAATCGTACATGGGCAAGTCGGCCCCATTGTAGTAGCCCATGACCAGGTCGATGTCGGGGTCGCCCGGATGCGTTTGCGCATAATCGTCAACGAAGCCACCGTTATTGTTTTGCAATTGCTGCGCCACCGACATGCCCGTATGCGACGGGTCTTGCTGCGGGCCAAGGGCCGTGCGCCGCAAATGGTGCACGAGGTAGGTCACGCCCGCATGCACGTTGGCATGACTTGCCTGCAAGCCATCGATATCGGTGCGCCCGCCTTCCAGGCTCAGGTAGCCAAGCATGTGGTCGAACGAGCGGTTTTCCATCATCAGCACGACGATATGGTCGATGCGCGCCAGGTTTCCCAGCCCCTGTGCATCAAGCATACCTTCGCCAGCAGTTGCGGCAGCAATCATCGGACCTCCCCGGCCGCGCTCACGGTCGCAGCGACCCTGGTTCGACCAGGCCCCGCCAGTATGGTTCAGCTATGGCGGCCCGGCCTTGATGCACAACAACTCAATATGGCACGCGGTAGCGGTAACCCTTGAAACTGAAGATGGCCGCCTTCGGCTGCAACTTTTCCAGCACCAGGCCGGGCGCCAGCTCCTCACCCTCGTGGCGCAAGACCTTGTCGATCAGCAACAGGCGGTCGGCCGGATTTTTCGAATAGATATAGCCGCCGATGGCGACAGTGGGGATTTGCCGCTGTATCGGCTCGGGCAGGTCGCGCATGCCGGGCACGCTCTCTTCGGCCGCCGGCGCGGGCGCGGGCGCGGGCATGGCCGGCGCCGGAGCGGGAGCGGGGACAGGCGGAGCGGCCTGGCCTGGCGTCTCCTGCTTCGGTTCCGGCACGGGCCTCGCATGGTGCACGGGCGCGGCGGTGGCCGCCGGTGGTACGGGCGCCGCCGCGGGCGCGGGGGCAGCAGGCGGCGGCGCTGCCGGCAGCGGCGCGGGCACGGCCTGGGCCAGCACGGCAGGGGCGACGGCCGCAGGCGCCGCCGCGCTCGCCTGCCACGGCTGCCACAGCAGCAGCGCGGCAGCCACGGCCACCGTCACGCCGCCCAGCGCCAGCCAGACGGGCGCGCGCCGCGCGGCGCCGGATGCGGCGGCATCGTGCAGCTGCACTTGCGGTGCGTGGATCGACGGCAACTCGCCCAATTGGCGCTCGGCTTGCGATTTTTTCAGTGCTTCAAGTATGTAGGACATCTTATTTCCCCGCCACCATCGCCGTCGCAGCGGGCGCTGCCACGGCAGGAGCCGCGCTGCTCAGGCGCGGCTCCGAGTTGTCACCCAGCTGCATCAGGCGTATGAATGTTTTCGGGCCAGCCAGGCCATCGGCCCGCAAGTTCTGGCGCTGCTGGAAAGCGCGCAGCAGGCCTTGCATCTCTGCATCGAGCGGCAGATTGGCGGCCGGCGCAGGCAAGCCTTGCTGTTGCGCCAGGCGCTGCGCCAGCCAGTCCACGTCGGCGCCACGGGCGCCCAGCGGCACTTCGTCGCGCCAACTGCGCGGGGCGCGCCAGAAGGTGGTGAAACTGCCATCGCTGCGCTGGGCCAGCTGGGCCAGCGGCACGCTTTGATGTTTGCCATCGAGCAGCACGGTGGCGTTCTCGTCCTGCACGCGCGTCAGCAGCGCCAGCTGCTCCGCCCCCTCCCCGTCGCGCAAGGCCAGCATGGCGGGACGGTCCAGCACGCGCAGCTCGGCGATACCGCCCCGGCTCTGCAGGCAGCGCAGGCCGGCGCGGGCGCCCGCCTGGCAAGCGTCGCCGGCCGGCAACTGCTCGCCCCACAGGCTGGCCAGCTGGCGCAGCACGGCGTTGCGGTCCGGCACGCTGGCCGGTGCGGGCACGGATGCGGCGGCAGCCGCTACGGAGGAAGCGGCCGCGACGGCGGAGGCGGCCGGCACAGAGGCGGCCACGGCAGGTACAGGGGGGACGGCGGACGGGCGCGGCATGAAATGCCAGGCCAGCGCGGCCGTGACCACGGCGCCGGCCAGCACGCCACCGGCCACGTGCGGCCAGCGCAGACCCCGTCCGGCAGCCGACTTCCCCTCTTCCGCAAACACTTCCTCGGCGGCGCGGCGCAGTATCTGGCGCGTCACCTGCGGCTGGTTTTCCACGTAGGCGCCCAGCAGCGCGCGGTCGCACAGCAGGTTGATGCGGCGCGGCACTCCCTTGCTCAAGGCATGGATCTGCGCCATCAAACGCGGCGCGAACGGCGTCTGCGCCGTGCTGCCCGCCACGGCAAGGCGGTGGCGGATATAGCTGGCCGTCTCGTCCGCCGTCAGCGAACCCAGGTGGTAGCGGGCGATCACGCGCTGCGCCAGCTGTTCGAGTTCGGGACGGGCCAGCATGGCGCGCAATTCCGGCTGGCCGATCAGTATGATCTGCAGCAACTTGCGCTCGCTCGTCTCCAGGTTGGTCAGCAAGCGCAGCTGCTCCAGCACGGCGGCGGACAGGTTTTGCGCTTCGTCAATGATCAGCACATTATTCTTGCCCTGCGCATGGCTGGCCAGCAAATGCGCGTTGATGGCGTCGACATAGCCTTTCACGCTGGCCACGCCGGGCGCCAGGGCGATGCGGAATTCCTCGCAGATCGACAGCAGCAATTCCTCGACGGACAATTTCGGATTGAAGATGTAAGCGAGCTGGCAATTTTCCGGAATCTGTTCCATGAAGCAGCGGCACACGGTGGTCTTGCCGGCGCCGATTTCTCCCGTCAGCAGCACGAAGCCGCCGCCGCTGCCCACGCCATACAGCAGGTGCGCCAGCGCTTCGCGGTGGCGTTCGCTCATGAACAGGTAGCGCGGATCGGGGGCGATCGAAAACGGCGATTGCTTGAGCTGGAAATAATGCGTGTACATGGAGACCCTGCGGATGAAACGATCAAAATGCGCGGCGGCAAGCCGAACCCCTCATCGGGTGCGGGCGGGCGGCAACGGCTTGTATTTGGCGCAATACACTTTCGCCTTGCTGCGGAAGTAGACGATTTTACTGCCAGGCACGGAACCACGGACAGGAAAGGCGGAATTGTCGAGCTTATTGAAGCGCAGGCCCGAGACGCCGCGAATGGCCGGTTCCAGCTTTTCCGGCGTCGCGTCCGCCACCACGCCCATGAAGACGAGGGGACTGGTGTCGTCGCTGACGATCACGTCGGTAATCGGCGCGCCCCACAAGGTGGCGTCCGTGCGGAACCAGTAAGCGCCCCCTTCATGCTTGTAGGCGGGGCCGAAGGCCGTCAGCAGATACGCATAGAAGGCCTTGTTGTCGATCTGGTCGATGCACAGCACGGCATTGCCCACCACTTGCCCGAACGTGGATGGCGGCGGCTTTTGCTGTGCCAGCACGCCGGACACGGGCGTGCCCACGGCCAGCAGGGCGAACGCCGCCAGCAGGGCCGGCGCACGCCACGGGCGCGACAGTAAGCGACGCAGGCGCATGATCAGCGCTTGCGCTCTTCTTTCTTGACCTTCTTGGCTTCCTTCTTTTCCTTCATGGTCTTGGCCGGTTCCTTCTTGGCTTCCTTCTTGCTGTCCTGTGCCTTGCTCATTATCTACTCCATACCTGGGCGGAAATGCCTGGGCCATTATGACACTCCCCCATGAAAATGCCACCCGAAAAGCAAAACGGCCGCACAAGGCGGCCGTTCCAGTCGCGCGTCAGCGCACTCTCAGTGCAGGCACAGGCGGCGGCGCGTCTTTTCGATCAGCGCCGCATCGTAGGGATACAGGTTCTCGATGAAGAACAATTCCGTTTCCGCTTCGTCTTCTAGGCACATTTCGATCATGACCGGGCCATCGCTTTCGCGGCCCAGGAAATCCTTCGGCCAGCGGTTCTTGCGGTGCGTGCGCATCATTTCCATGCCCAGCGCAGCCAGCGGCGCCGACACGCCAGCGGCCAGCGCCTCTTGCTGCCAGTCGTCCCAGTAATCGCTCTTTGCTGCCTTGTCGTTCATCATGCTCTTCCAACTCAGGTGTAAAAGGCGGACTTTACTCTTCATGGCGTCCCTTGCCAAGCATGCGCGGAAGCAACACTACCGCGCGCGGCGCAGACCAGTCTGGAAAAATTGGCATTAAACAAGGCCAATTTCAATACCATTCGGCAAGCACAAAAATCCCTTTATTAACAATCACTTGCAATCACGCCCTCGGGCATGCGGCGACAGCGCGCAACGCATTTGTTAATACCACTTAAATACCTGTTGACAAGCCATCGGGGCGACAATATAGTGCCTTCAGCTTTTTCGCCGCCCGACAAATAAAAGAACCGAGACAGGCGCAATCAACCAAACGCGGGACTGCACAACATGATCGAATACATAATCGGCGTCGACGGCGGGGGCAGCGGAACCCGCGTACGCCTGGCGCGCCTCGACGGCCAGGAACTGGCGCAGGGACAAAGCGGCCCATCCGGCCTGGGACTGGGCATCGAACGGGCCTGGACGTCCGTGGCGCATGCCGTCACCCTGGCCTTCCGCGCCGCCGCACTGGAACAGCCGCCGCTGCAGCGCATGGCCATCGGCCTGGGCCTGGCCGGCGTGCACAACAAGCAGTGGGCCGCCAGCTTCATCGAACACAATCCCGGCTATGCGGCCGTCGCGCTCGAATCGGACGCCCTGACCACCCTGCTGGGCGCGCATGCGGGCCAGCCGGGCGCCATCGTGGCCATCGGCACGGGCAGCGTGGGCGAAGTGCTGCACGCGGACGGCAGCCGCCATGAAGTGGGCGGCTGGGGCTTCCCGTCCGGCGACGAAGCGGGCGGCGCCTGGATCGGCATGCGCGCCATCAACCATGCGCAGCAGGTGGCCGACGGGCGCGTGCCCGGCAGCGCCTTCGCCACGGCCATCATCGATGCCTGCGGCGGCCAGCGCGACGCCATGCAGGTCTGGCTGGCCGCCGCCAGCCAGACCAATTTCGCGCAACTGGCGCGCCTGGTGCTCGAACACGCGGCCACCAATGCGGTGGCGCGCGCCATCCTGGTGGACGCGGGCCAGCAGATCGCCCTCATCGCCAGGGCGCTCGACCCGGCCGGCGCCTTGCCCGTGGCCCTGTGCGGCGGCCTGGCGGCGCCCTTGTCGGGCTATCTGCCGGCGGCACTGTTGCAACTGGTCGTGCCGGCACAGGGCGACTCGGCCGCAGGCGGCCTGCGCCTGATACGTAAGCACTTGCAGGAGCAATGACCATGCTGGCCAAACTGTCCGCCTTCAAACCCAATCCGGCCAGCGACACGCCGCTCTACATGCAGCTGGCGAACATGCTGTCGGACGGCATCGCCAGCGGCGACTGGCGCGCCAACCAAGCCTTGCCCTCCGAGCGCGTGCTGTCGGACATCCTGGAAATCTCGCGCGTCACGGCGCGCAAGGCCATCGACATGCTGTGCGACCGGGGCATGCTGACGCGCAAGCGCGGCTCGGGCACCTACATCACGCCCAAGCTGGAGCAACCGCTGTCGCGCCTGACGAGCTTTTCGGAAGAATTGCGCCAGCGGGGCTTCACGGCCGGCTCGCGCTGGCTGCAGCGCGACATCGGCGCGGCCGCGCCGCTGGAACTGCTGTCGCTGGGACTGTCGCCGCACATGCCGGTGGCGCGTTTGCGCCGCCTGCGCACGGCCGACGAAGTGGTGATGGCGATCGAAACGACCACCATCCCCGCGCTGTACATGCCGGACCCGCAGCAGGTCACCGATTCGCTGTACGGCTACCTGGAGTCGCGCGGCACCATCCCGATGCGCGCGCTGCAGCATATCCGCGCCGTCAACGCCACGGCGGAACAGGCCAAGCTGGCCAATATCAAGACGGGTGAAGCCATGCTGCACATCACCCGTGTCAGTTATCTCGACAACGGCGCAGCGGTGGAACTGACCCACTCGTATTGCCGCAGTGATTATTATGAATTCGTAGCGGAGTCGCGCAGATGAGCAGCACTATCAAAGGCAATATCCTTACCCCCGGCGGCTGGATCCACGGCGCCATCGCCTTCGGCGAGCGGGTCGACAGCATCACGGGCGATTCGCTCCACCCGTCGGGCAACAGCGACGATTACATCCTGCCCGGCTTTATCGACCTGCACGTGCATGGCGGCGCAGGCAAGGACATCATGGAAGGCGGCGAAGCCGTGTACACCATCGCGGGCATCCATGCGCGCCACGGCACCACCAGCCTGCTGGCCACCACCATGACGGCGCCGCCGGAAGATATCGACATGGCATTGACGGCCATCGGCATCGCCGCCAACCACCGCCGCCCGAACACGGCGCGCGTGCTGGGCGCCCACCTGGAAGGCCCGTACATCAATTCCGGCAAGCTGGGGGCGCAGCCGAACTACGCGCGCGCCGCCAACCTGGCTGAAATCGAGCGCCTGCAAACGCTGGCCAAGCTGCGCGTCATCACCGTGGCGCCGGAAATCGCCGGCCACCTGGACCTGGTGCGCGCCCTGGCCGACGCCGGCGTGCGCGTGCAGATCGGCCACACGCTCGGTTCGTACGAAGATGGCGTGGCCGCGCTGGAACACGGCGCCATGGGTTTCACGCATTTGTTCAACGCCATGAGCGGCCTGCATCACCGCGAGCCGGGCATGGTCGGCGCCGCCCTGGCGCACGCCGAATACGCGGAACTGATCCCCGACCTGCTGCACGTGCATCCGGGCGCCATCAAGGTGGCCCTGCGCGCCATCCCGCGCCTGTACTGCGTCACCGATTCCACCGCCGCCACCGGCATGCCGGACGGCGAATACATGCTGGGCCGCCACGCCGTGCAGAAATGCATGGGCGGCGTGCGCCTGCCCGACGGCACCCTGGCGGGCAGCACCTTGACCCTGGACCAGGCGCTGCGCAACCTGGTGGGGCTGGGACTGGACCTGGCCGACGCGTCCAAGCGCGTGTCGACCAACGCCGCCGATTACCTGGGCCTGGAAGAACGCGGCCGGCTGGCCCCCGGTACTTACGCCGATCTGGTGGTACTCGATCGCGATCTCAAACTCAAAGCTGTGTATATAGAAGGAGAAATCTGTGACCTCAATGATGCTTAAAGAAGCCATTTCCGCCGCCGAATGCGTCGCCCTGCAACTGGCCAGCGACACGGAACGCTACGCGGAACTGGGCCGCAAATTGAGGAGCACCTCGTTCTCGACCGCGCTGACCATCGCGCGCGGCAGCTCGGACCACGCCTGCAACTACGTCGCCTACCTGATCATGGCGCGCCTGGGCCGTGTCGTCGCGTCCCTGCCGATGTCGCTGGTGACGCTGAACAAGTCGCCGCTGGTGACGCGCGACACGCTGGCCATCTCGATCTCGCAATCGGGCCAGAGCCCTGACGTGGTCGAGCCGATCCGCTACTTCCGCGACGGCGGCGCCACCACCGTGGCCCTCGTCAACGACATCGATTCGCCGCTGGCGCACGCCGCCGAGTGGGCCATGCCCCTGCGCGCCGGCAAGGAACAAAGCGTCGCCGCCACCAAGAGCTTCATCACCAGCCTGGTCGCCGGCGCGCGCATGGTGGCGCAGTGGCAGAACGACCCCGAACTGCAGGCGGGCCTGGAAGCGCTGCCCGAAGCGCTGCTCGAAGCGACCCGCGTCGACTGGTCGCCCGCCATCGACGTGCTGGCGCCGGCACGCAACATCATGGTCGTCGGACGCGGCATCAGCTTCCCCGTGGCGCTGGAAGCGGCGCTGAAATTCAAGGAAACCTCGGCCCTGCAGGCGGAAGCCTTCAGCGGCGCCGAAATCAAGCACGGCCCGATGGCCCTGATCGAAGACGGCTACCCGCTGCTGATTTTCGCCACGCGCGGCCCGACGCAAGCCGGCCTGCTGCAGCTGGCAACCGAGATGCGCGGCCGCGGCGCCAAGGTCTTGCTGGCGGCCCCCGCCGACGTGGCCGAGCGCGACCTGACCCTGCCCGTGGCGGCCACGCCGGACCTCGATCCGATCGTCGCCATCCAGTCCTTCTACGTGATGGCGGCCAAACTGTCGGCCGCGCGCGGCATGGACCCTGATGCGCCGCGTCACCTGAGCAAGGTCACCAAAACCAATTAAGCAGCAAGCGGCAGCTGCGCCCCCGGCACGGGGCGCGGCTGCCGTCCGTAGCACCCGAATATAAGCGACGGCAAGGGCATGTACCCGCGCCGCGGACTCATGGACATTGGAGCCTCGCGCTCCAGGATAAAAATGACGATCAAGAGACTGTTGGCGGTTGTTGCCTGCGCGGGCCTGCTCGCGCCGCAGGCATGGGCTGCCGAGAAAATCGAATTCTGGACCTTCAGCATGAAGCCCAAGTTCACGCCGTATTTCAATGCGGTGGTGGCGCGCTATGAGGCGCAGAATCCCGGCGTCAAGATCGAATGGATCGACTTCCCGTGGGACGTCATCCAGACCAAGCTGGTCACGCGCATCGTGGCCGGCACGCCGCCCGCGCTGGTCAGCCTGAACGTGCCCTGGGCCGACGAGTTCGCGCGCGACGGCTTGCTCACGCCCGTCGATGGCCTGATCGCAGAGGCGCGCGCCAGCTACATTCCCAGCGCCCTGGCGGACTTGCGCTTCAAGGGCGGCACCTACGGTTTTCCCATGTACAGCAATGTCGCGGTGATCGCCTTCAATACCGCCATTTTCAGGCAGGCGGGCCTCGTGCGCGGCCCCGCCAGCCTCGATGAACAGCTGGCGTTCGCGCGCCAGATCGCGCAACGCACGGGCAAGGCCGGCATCGCCCCCGCCCTCTCCAAAATCGATGGTCTGTTCATGCAGCAGGGCCTGGCCGTGATCACCGACAACCGGGCCGTCTTCAATTCGCCGCAGCACGTGGCGCTGGTGCAGAAGCTGGCCGACACCTATAAAGTCGGCGGACTGCTGAAGGAAAGCCTGTTCGCCGAAGATAACTTCCCCGCCGTGATCGACGCCTACAAGGGCGGCCGCCTGGGCATGCTGCTGGCGCCGCCGACGGCCATGCAGCGCATCCGCGGCGACGCGAAAGACATCTACGCCATCACAGACGTGGCGCCCGCGCCGCTGGGCCCCACCGGCATCGCCGACGGCGGCTGGCTGGTGCACTTCGCCATTCCGAAAGGCGTGCCGGCGCGCCAGTTGCCATCGGTCGGCAAGTTCGCGCGCTTCTTGACGAACGACGAAAACCAGCTGGCGTTCGCGCGCCAGGCCAGCGTCTTCCCCACCACGGTGAAAGCGGCGGCCGATCCGTTTTTCCTCGCCACGCCGACCAACGCGGGCGCGGCCGAAAAGGCGGTCGCCGCCGGCGCCCTGTCGATGGGCCACTCGCGCACCCTGTACGTGGCCGGCATCGACGACTACGACGAGCTGCGCCGCTCGCTGGTAAAAGCCGTCGAGGCGGGCGTGACGGGCAAGCAGGACGTGAAGCAGGCGCTGGACCAGGCCGTCGCCATCTGGAACCGCAAGCTGGCCACCCTGCCGCGCCACTGAGGACACCATGACATTCTCCCACCGCCACACTCTGCAAGCCTGGCTGTTCCTGACCCCCGCCCTGCTGCTGCTGGCCGCCTTTTCCTTCTGGCCCGTCGGCTACGGCTCCGTGCTGGCCTTCACCGACTACAGCCTGATACGCGAAACGCGCTTCGTCGGCCTGGATAACTTCCGCTACATCTTCAACAACGAGATGTTCGTCTCGGGCCTGAAGAATTCGCTGATGTTCCTGCTGATGGTGCCCTTCGTGCAGGTGGGCGCCATCACCCTGGCGGTCTTGGTGAACAACCGCCTGCCCGGCATCCGTCTGTTCCGCGCCGCCTTCTACGTGCCCGTGGTGACGACCGTGTCCGTGGTCGGCATCATGTGGGGCTTCATGTTCCACGAGCAGGGCGCGCTGAACTACGTGATGCTGACCCTGAAACTCGTGAACGCACCCGTGGGCTGGCTGTCGAACGACAGCCTGGCCCTGTTTGCCGTCATGTTCGTCACCCTGTGGCGCGGCCTGGGCTGGTACATGGTGATGTACCTGGCGGCGCTGCAATCGATTCCGTCGGACATGCAGGAAGCGGCCATGCTCGATGGCGCCAACCGCTGGCAGCGCTTCTGGAAGATCACCGTGCCCATGCTGCGCCCCACCATCATGCTGTGCTCCATCCTGTCCGTGCTGGCGGCCCTGAAGGCGTACCAGGAAGTCGACGTGCTGACCCAGGGCGGCCCCATGAATTCCACCTTCACGGCGCTGTACTACGCGTACGACCAGGGCCTCAAGCACTTGAAACTGCCGCGCGCACTGGCCGCCAGCTTCGTCGTGTCCCTATTTTGCATCGGCATCGCCCTGCTGTGCCTGCGCTACCTCAAACCCAAGCACCGTTGATCGGGAATGACCATGCAAAAACGTTCCCGCCCCCTGAAAACCCGCCTGCAGCTCATTGGCCAATATGCGGGCCACTATGCCGTGCTGTGCGCGATCGCCGTCGTCTGCGTCTTCCCCTTCTGGTGGACCCTGGTGACGGCCATTTCCACGGAGGGCAATATCTTCGCCTTCCCGCCCACCTTCTGGCCGAAGGCGCCGTCCTTCGACAACTTCATCGAAGTGTTCAACGCGATTCCCATCTGGTCGTTCTTCAGGAACTCCGTACTGATCGCCGTGTTCACCGTATTCTGGAAACTGCTGCTGTGCTCACTGGCCGCGTATCCGCTGGCGCGCCTGAAATTCCGCGGCCGCAAACTGGTATTCGGCCTGATCCTCGCCACGCTGGTGCTGCCGTCGGAAGTGAACTTCCTCGTCAACTTCATCACCATCACGCAAATGAGCCTGGTCGACACCTACACGGGCGTGATCCTGCCCAACGTGGTGACGGCCGTCGCCATCTTGCTGCTCAAGCAGGCGTTCGAGGAAGTGCCGCAAGACCTGATCGACGCGGCCAGGGTAGATGGCGCCTCCGAATGGGTGATCTTCAGCCGCATCATGCTGCCGCTGATTACGCCATGGCTGGCCACCGTCGGCATCCTGACGGCCGTCGAATCGTGGAATGAATACATCTGGCCGTCCATCGTCATGAGCAAGCCCGATGAATTCCCCCTGTCGGTGGGCGTGCTGTACTTGCGCGGCACCTTCGGCAGCAGCACGCGCGTGATCGCGGCCGGCACCCTGATCACCATCGTGCCGACCCTGCTCGCCTTCCTGTTTACCCAACGCTTCTTCATGCGCGGCATGGACGGCGCAGTCAAATGAAAACGTCTCTCGATAAGGAAGCCTCCATGCACGACAAGCGCACCAACATTGGCAAACGCAGCCCGATTTCCTGGGTGCCGACCCTGTACTTCGCCCAGGGCCTGCCGTTCTACGCCGTGGCCCTGGTGGCCGGCCTGATGTTCAAGAGCATGGGCGTGCCGAACGACCAGATCGCCCGCTGGACGGGCCTGATCGGCTTTGCCTGGGTCTTCAAGTCGCTGTGGAGCCCCTTCCTGGAACTGGCATCGAGCAAGAAGACCATGGTGGTGCTGTTCCAGTTCGCCGGTGGCCTGAGCCTGGGCCTGATCGCGCTGGCCCTGCAAACGCCGCTGTGGTTTGCCGCCTGCATCGCCGTGCTGTTCGTCGCCGCGCTGGCCTCGTCCACGCACGACATCGTCTGCGACGGCCTGTATATCGCCAGCCTGTCGGACAAGCAGCAGGCGGCTTACGCGGGCTGGCAAGGCGCCTTCTTCAACGCGGGCAAATTCATCTCGCTGGGCGGCCTGGTGATCCTGGCCGGCTACCTGGAGAAAAAAATCGGCATCAAGCCCGCATGGTCTGTGATCTTCCTGATCATCGGCGCCATGATGCTGTCGCTGGCCGCGTACCACCTGTGGGCGCTGCCGCAGGTGCGCAATGCGGCCGTAGCAGACAAGAGCGTGGCCGGCATCAGCCGCACCCTGTGGGACGTGCTGGTGGACTTCCTGAAAAAACCGGGCATCTGGGGCATGATCGCCTTCATCATCCTGTTCCGCGCGGGCGAGGCGCAAGTGCAGACCATCGGCCCGCTGTTCCTGCGCGAAGCGCGCGAACTGGGGGGACTGGGCCTGTCGACGACGGAAGTGGGCGCCGTGTACGGCACGGCCGGCACCGTCGCATTCCTGCTGGGCAGCATCGGCGGCGGCTACTTCACGTCGTGGCTGGGCCTCAAGCGCGCCATGTTCTTTCTGATCCTGGCCATGAATTTGCCGAACCTGGTGTTCTATTACCTGAGCCACAGCATGCCCACCGATTTGACCCTGATCACGGCCGCGCTCAGCGTGGAGATGTTCGGCTATGGCTTCGGCTTCGTCGGCCTGATCCTGTTCATGATGCAGGTGGTCTCCGTCGGCAAGTACCAGACGGCCCACTATGCGTTTGCCACCGGCGTGATGCAGCTGGGCTTCGTGCTGTTCAAGATGATCAGCGGCGACATCCAGACGGCCCTCGGCTACAAGACTTTTTTCCTGTGGGTGCTGGTGTCGGCCGTGCCCGTATTGATCCTGTCGCGCTTCATGCGCATCGGACCGAAGGATGCCTCCGGCCAGACTGACACGGGCGCCACGTCCGCGCCGGCCAGCGCCAGCTAGGATAGAACCACTTCATGGCACATATCGCGTTAAAGAACATCGTCAAGCTGTACGACGACAAGCACCCGGTCATCCACGGCATCGACCTCGATATCCGCGACGGCGAATTCGTCGTCTTCGTGGGGCCGTCCGGTTGCGGTAAATCAACCCTGCTGCGCATGATCGCGGGGCTGGAAGACATCACGGACGGCGAACTGCATATCGGCGGCAAGCTGGCCAACGATATCGCGCCGGCCGAGCGGGGTCTGGCCATGGTTTTCCAGAGCTACGCCCTGTACCCGCACATGACGGTATTCGAAAACATGGCCTTCGCCCTCTCGCTGGCGGGGCACAAGAAGGCGGAGGTGCGCGCCGCCGTCGAGCGCGCGGCCGAGATCCTGCAGATCACGCCACTGTTGAAACGCAAGCCGAAGGATCTGTCGGGCGGCCAGCGCCAGCGCGTAGCCATCGGCCGCGCCATCGTGCGCAAGCCGCAGGTATTCCTGTTCGACGAACCGCTGTCGAACCTCGACGCCTCGCTGCGCGTGCAGATGCGCGTGGAAATCTCGCGCCTGCACCAGGAATTGAAAACGACCATGATCTACGTCACGCACGACCAGGTCGAGGCGATGACCCTGGGCGAACGCATCGTCGTCTTCAACGGCGGGCGCATCGAGCAGGTGGGCAGTCCGCACGCGCTGTATAACAATCCCGGCAACCTGTTCGTGGCCGGCTTCCTCGGCGCGCCGAAGATGAACTTCATCGCCTGCGCAGCCGTCGCCAGCGGCCCCGGTTCGGTGGCCGTGCGCCTGCCCGGCGGCGCCGTGATCTACGTCGAAGCGCAGGGCGGGAGCGTGGCGCCGGGCGACCAGCTGACCCTGGGCGTGCGCGCCGAGCACGTCGTCCTGCAGGACGGGGACGCTGCAGGCGACAACGTCATCGACGCGGCCGTCAGCCATGTCGAATACCTGGGCGACGTGGCCATCGTTTACGCCAGCATGCCGGGCGTGACAGAGATGCTGGCCGTCAAGCTGCCGGCCGAGGAAGGCTTGTGCCAGGCGGGCGACGCCATGCGCCTGCATCTGCCGGCGCAGCGCTGCCTGCTGTTCGATGCCGCAGGGCAAGCCCTGGCGCGCACGTTTGCCGCACCCGCTCAGCCGTTTATGTGACAATAGCCGCTTCGTATCATGCCGCTTCTGTTTGACTTATGCAGGCAGACTGGCAGAATGTGTGTTTTTTCGAGCTTCCTTGCCCCTCTGGCAATGCCACTGCACGATGTTGCGGCTGCCAGTGCAGGTGCGTATTTTTGTTATTGATTGAAGGATTGACCATGTCCCAATTCCGTCTTGCCCGTCTTAGCCTGCTCCTGGCCGCCATCGGCCTGAATGTCCTGCCATCCCTGTCGCACGCGCAGGATGCCAAGCCAGCCGCCGCCGCTGCCGCTCCGGCCGACTCGGTGCGCCCTGAAGTGTTCAAGCTGCTCGATCCGACCGCCGTGAAGGCATCGATGGATGCCAAGAATTACGCCGACGTGCAAAGCCGCATCGACCAGGCTGCCGCCATGCCGGCCCTGACGCCATATGAAACGTTCGTGCTGAACCGCCTGCGCGTGGCGCTGGCCTCGACCACCAACAATGCGCCTATGGCCATGACGGCACTGGAAGCGGTGATCGAATCGGGCAAGCTGGACAAGAAATCGGAAGGCGACTTCATCCAGGCGCTGGCGAACTACCACTACAACGCCAAGGATTACCCGAACGCCATCAAATGGTTCACCCGTTACCAGACGGCAACGGGCGACGTAGCCTCCGTGCGTCCCTACATCATCCGCGCGTATTACTTCAGCAATGATTTCGCGCGCGCCAAGCAGGAACTGATGGCCGACGTGACGGCCAAGCAGCAAGCGGGCAAGACGCCGACCATCGAAGAACTGCAATTGCTGGCCAACACGGGTTCGAAGAGCAAGGATCCGGCCACCTACCTGATCGCCATGGAAAACCTGGTGCGCTACTACCCGTCGGATGACTACTGGAGCGACCTGCTGGGCCGCCTGCAAGGCAAGGCCGGTTACTCCGACCGCTTCGCGCTGGACGTGCTGCGCCTGCAATTCAAGGCCGTCGACACCATGCCGCCACAGGACTACAGCGACATGGCTGAAATCGCCTTGCAAAACGCCTTCCCGACGGAAGCGAAAAAAGTCATCGACGCCGGCTTTGCCAAAGGCGTGCTGGGCACGGGCGCGAATGCTGCCAAGCACAAGAAACTGCGCGACCAGGCCAACAAGGCTGCCGCCGACGATGCGAAAAACATCGCCAGCGGCGAAGCGTCGGCCATGAAGAGCAAGGATGGCACGGGCTTGATCAACCTGGGCTACGCCTTCGTGACGATGGACCAGTTCGACAAAGGTATCGACCTGATCCAGAAAGGCATCGCCAAGGGCGGCCTGAAACGTGCTGAAGACGCCAAGCTGCGCCTCGGCTACTCCTACGCCATGGCCGGCAAGAAAGACGACGCCATCAAGGTCCTGGAAACGGTCAAGGGCGGCGACGGCGTGGGCGACCTGGCCCGCTACTGGATCCTGTGGCTGAACCGTCCTGCCACGGCAGCAGCGGCGGCACCGGCAGCAGCGGCACAGTAATTCCTGCGCCCTCAAGCAGACGCAAGGCAGTTCCCGGCTCAGGCCGGAGCTGCTTTTTTTTCGTCCATCCACCCAAGAATGGGTATCGCCGCCCTGGCCACGCGGCATGGGCTGACGTCAAGTTTCAGACCTTGATATAGATCTTGCGCTTGTCCATCGCGTAGGCGATCAGCCAGCACAGCAACATGAAGCTGACGGCAAACAGCATGGATCCCACGCGCGCCGGCGCCCAGCCCGTAAACCACTGCTGGTACAGCCACTGGTACAGGTTGACGCCACCAATGCGCACGGTAAACGCGACAATCACCAGCACTTCCGACACCAGGTAGATGAACAGGGTGTTCTTGCCGAAGACTTCAAAGAAGTAGGTCCAGCCCGTCATTTGACGCACGTCAATGATGAACATCAGCAGCGCCAGCAGCAGCAAGTCCAGGCCGATGCCCAGCATGACGTAAGAGCTGGTCCACAGCTTCTTGTTAATCGGAAACACTTCATTCCAGCACAAAGCCACCGCCACGCAAATGGCGCCGGCCACGGCCAGCTGATACAAGCTGGAGCGCAGCCGCGCCGGCGCCGCCTGGCGCAGGAAACTGCCCGCCAGGTAGCCGGCGATCACATTGACAATCGAGGGCAAGGTGCCGAGGATGCCTTCCGGATCGAAGGCGATGCCTTCACCATGGTACAAATGGCTGTCGCCCAGCAGAATCAGGTCCAGCTTGGCCGGCGCGTTGCCGTGCAAGCTGTAGTCGCCAAAGCATGCCAGGATGGCCCAGTAGCCGAGCAAGGCGCAGGCGCTGAAGATCAGCGCGCCCCGCGTCTTCCAGTAATGCAGGATCAGCGCGGCGGCCAGGTAGCATACGGCGATGCGCTGCAGCACGCCGGGGATGCGCGTGTGCGACAGGGGCGACCAGGCGAACTGGCCCGCGTCGTCGATCTTGAAGAAGGGGAACCAGTACAGCAGGAAGCCCAGTAAAAAGATCAGCGCGCTGCGCTTGCACAGCTTGGCCAGCACGGCGCCATGGCCCAGGTTTTCATACTTGCCCAACGCAAAGGCCAAGGCATTGCCGACGACAAACAAAAAGCTGGGAAAGACCAGGTCCGTCAGGGTAAAACCATGCCATTCGGCATGCAGGAACGGGGCATACACGCTGCCCCAGTCGCCGGGCGTATTGACGACGATCATCAGGGCCACGGTCAGGCCGCGCAGGACGTCGAGGGCGAGGTAGCGTTGAGGTGCAATAGTCATGATCAAACAAATCCAAATAAGAAAAACCGCCTTCCTGCTTGCGGCAAGGAGGCGGCAAAAAACCTTGCGCCGCAGGATACAAGCTTGACAGCGCAAGTCATGCTGGCAACCGGCGGGGACAGCCCTGGCATGAACAAGCCAGAAGCCGCCCAGCCGGTGAGCGCAAAAAAAAAGCAAGCCCCTGAAGCAGGAACTTGCTTGAAAGACCGAGGAAGACCTGGCCTGACGCGGACGCATCAGGCCTGATCGTCTTGCTTACAGCTTGCCGCGCAAGCCCAGGTAGAAAGTACGGCCGTTGCTATAGAAAGCGCGTGGCTGTTCCTTGTTTTCGGCGTACATCTTGATGGTTTCATTGGTCAGGTTAAGCGCATCGAACGTGATCGTGAAGTGTTCGTTGATCTTGTAGTTGAGCGAACCGGCCAAAGAGCTGCTGTCGTCGACGTGCTGGCTGGCGCCACGGTCCACGCCGGCCTTGTAAGCCGAGCGATAGTTGTAGGCCAGGCGCGCGCTAAAACCGTGGGCTTCATAGAAAGCGGTCAGGTTATAGGTATTTTTTGATGCATTCAGCAGTTCACTGCCATCGTTCAACTTGCCATCGGCATAGGTGTAATTGGCCAGGACGCCGAAATCACCCAGCACCGGTTGCTGGTAGCTCAACTCGACACCCTTGTTCTTGCCCTTGGTATTGAAAGATTCGGTAATTTGATACAGGTTGTTAGCGCCGACCTTGGTGTTGAAATAGGTCGCATTGACGTTGCGCTGTGCCACGATCGAGTTCAAATCCATGTAGAAAATACCGGCCGACACCGCCGATTTCGGTGCGAAATACCACTCGGCACTGACTTCGGCATTATTCGAGCGCACCGGATTGAGATTCACATTCCCCTTGGTGCCGCTGATGGTATCGTCATTCAGCGCAACAGCGCCACCCAATGCGCTATAGTCGGGACGCGCAATGGTCTTTGCCAGGGCCGCGCGCACGACGATATCGCGGTTGACATCAAACTTGATGTTGGCGCTAGGCAGGAAGTCATTGTAGCTGCGCTCGTAGGTGTTTTGCGAGTAATCGCCAAATGCCGTGGAGAGCGGGCCACCGCTGGAGTTGACCGTCGTCGTTTGCTTGGTGTGCACGGCACGCACGCCGAAGTTACCACTCCAGTTATCGCCAGCCACATTGGCCATGCCGTACACGGCCTGGGTTTTTTCTTGCAGTTTGAACTCATCCTTCCAGTTATGGCGCACCACGCGGTCCACGTTGCGGTTGCCTGGCACGGCACCCCAATTGGCCAGCGCCTGGCCATCGTACAGGAAGTAATTGTTTGGCACGTTTCCACCCAAATTGTTACCATAATTGCCTGGGAACATGGTGCCATTCCAGACGGGACCTGGATTGATAAAACCTAACTTGCCAGGGCCGGCTTCATACGGGTGCTCGGCGCTACGTTTATGATCAGTGAAGCGTGCGCCAAACTTGATGGAATCCCAGATGCCGCTCGACAGGCGCAATTCGCCATCGATCTGCGTGTAGAGTTCCTTGTCGACCGATTGCGATTCGCCGCCGCCGATCCAGCCGGTTCCCTGTGGCGAGGAAGTATTACCACCTGGATAGGAAACGGTCGCCGGGTTCATGCCGTTGAGTGCATACGCCATGCCGCCATTGACATTGTTTTGATAATAAACATCGTCGCGGTCGTAACCCACGCCGTGGGTCTTGCCCAGTTTCCCGGTAAAGGTCAGGTCCTTGCTCGCGCGGTACTTGAAATTAAAATCGAGATAGTACGTCTCGCCGCCGGCATCGGGACGGTAGGCATTGTCTACTTCCCCAGCATTGGAGGCGAACGTAGCGCCGACCAAGGTACCGTTCTTGACGGTGTAATTTGTCGGAACAAGGTTCGAACGATCCGCACGGACCGAATTGCCGGGCGCTGCCAGGAAATTGGTATTCTGGTTAGGCGCCTTCAACTGGGAGTAGAAGCCGTTAAAGTCCAGGGTCAAGTCTTTGTTGGGCTTGAATTCGACGTCAAACGCGCCGCCTTCACGCGTTTTCTTTTGGGTGAAATAGCTCGCGCCAATAAACGTAGGTACCCGCACGCCGACCAAGGACGGATCGGCCTTGGCCGCCGCGCTATCCGCAGTAATGCTGGTGTAGCCCAGGATTTCCTGGCCATCGCGGCGTACCGACGTCTTTTGCGAGAATCCCTGCAGCATGACGCCCAGGGTATTGGTATCATTTTTCCAGTTCACCAGACCGGAGAATTGCGGTTCTGTTTTGCTGGACAGGTCATTGTAGACAGCCTGTATCGAACCTTCGGCCGTGATCTGGTTCTTGAATTCCAACGGACGGCGCGTAATCACATCGATCGCACCGGACACGCCGCCTTCCACCAGATCAGCGGTGGCGCTCTTTTTCACCACTACCGAGCTCACCAGCTCGGACGGCAGCAAGGAGAAGCTGCTGCTGCGGCCCACGTTGCCACCGTATTGATTCAAGACAAACCAGTCGCCCGTGCTGATGGCATGGCCGTTGAACAGGGTTTGCTGCAGGCTGGGGCTGGTGCCGCGCAGGCTGACGCGGTCGTTTTCGCCGAAGCCGCCTTCACCACCGGCCGACGATTGGGTATTCACACCTGGCAGGCGCTGGATCGCGTCAGCCACGTTACGGTCAGGCATCTTGCCGATATCTTCGGCCGTCACCACTTCCACCACGGAATCCGCATTGCGTTTTTGCTTCAGCGACTTTTCCAGCGAGGCACGCACGCCGGTCACGGTGACGGTCGTCACGTCGTCGGCGGGTGCTTCTTGCGCCTGCGCCGAAAAAGCCAGACCAGCGACCATCACGGCAACGGCCGCGGCGATCGGCGTACGGCTACGCGATCCGGATTTCACGACGGCAGCTGCAGGTGTCAAATTGCGTTTCATGTACTCCCCCTTGATTTAGGCTCCAGGATTGGAACCTTTTCATTTTTAACGTAGGTCTTCTTTCCAGCCCGCCCACTCACGCCGGCATGCTGCAGACCCTTCGGCACAACCACTTACAAAACCAATTCAACGCCAATATACTACTATCCAATACCAGAACACTACCAGTTGCAACTTTTTTTTTATAACGTTGTTTGAATCACACAGACCACTTTATCTAAATCAATCCGTAGCCCGTATGCGCGGCTTAAATACGCGGGAAGCCAGGCATAAATTGTTGGCCTGATAATTCAAATTGGTTTTATAACGGCCTTTTTTGGTATTATCCAGCGACACAAAACAGATACAGAGCGCGTCTGCAACGCGCCGTAACGGAGACCCTCAGCGTATGACAACCCTCGCTCACATCATGCAAGGCCTGGGGCAGACGAGTAGCCTGCCCCTGTACCAGCAACTGCAGCGCGCGCTGCGCGAAGCGATCGACAAGCGCATCCTCGGCCCCGAGGAAGCCTTGCCGGCCGAACGCCAGCTGGCCAGCGACCTGTCCGTTTCGCGCATCACCGTGCGCAAGGCCATCGATGGCCTCGTCAACGAGGGCTTGCTGGTGCGGCGCCCCGGCTCGGGCAATTTCATCAATACGCGCATCGAGAAAAACTTCGCCAAGCTGACCTCGTTTTCCGAGGACATGCGCGCGCGCGGACGCACGCCGCGCAGCGTGTGGCTCAAGCGCGCAGAAGGCACCGTCACGCCGGAAGAAGCCTTGCGCCTGCGGCTGTCGCCGGGCGCGCCCGTGTACCGCTTCCACCGCATCCGCTATGCGGACGAGGTGCCGATGTGCCTGGAGTACGCGACCATCGTCGCCAGTTGCCTGCCGAACCTCGACGCCGTCGACGTGTCCATGTATGACGCGCTGGAACAGGCGGGCAACCGGCCCGTGCGCGCCTTGCAGCGCCTCAGCGCGCTTTTATTGACGGGGGAGCAGGCCAGCCTGCTGCAGGCGGAGGAAGGCGACGCGGGCTTGTCGGTGGAAAGGCTGGGCTTTTTGCGCGATGGCCGCGCCGTGGAATTCTGCCGCTCCTACTTCCGCGGCGATATGTATGACTTCGTGGCCGAATTAAGTACCAATTAATACCGGATGCACGAATTTCTCAATACCAGATAACACCACTTATTGCAGTGCAATATATATGCCGGCATCGCGCCTATATATGCACGGCAATGGTGCAATCATCGGCGGCGATTATGTGGCTGCCTGCGCAGAATATAAAAGAAGGCTGTGCAATACGGTTTTGCGCGTTGCAACAAAACGGGGCGTTATGCGTCAAACGGCAGGCGCGGCGCGGCGACCCACGCCGAGCGGGATCACGCTAAGCGCCACGCACAGCCAGCCGAACAGCGGCCCCAGCCAACCAGCCCAGGGGGAGACGGACGGCTGCGCCGGCAGCGGCGCCAGCAAGGTGCTGCCCGGCATGGCGCTGCTGGCCCGCTCCGCCAGCACGTTCCCATACGCATCGCTGACCGTCAGCACGCCCTCGCGCGCCGCGCGCAGCACCGCATAACCGTTTTCCACGCCGCGCACGATGGTCATGCGCGCCCCCATCCAGGCATCGACCTGGAAATCCCAGGCCGGCACCAGCATCGCTTGCGCGCCGGCCGCGCCATACGCCTGCCCCAGGGGCGCAAAATGCATGTCCTTGCAGATGGCCAGGCCCATGGCGAACTCCGCCACCGGCTGCACGGCATAGGCGCTGCCAGCAAGAAACTCGCGCTCGGGCGGCGCCAGATGATGTTTTTGATAGCTGACCGGCGCGGCGCCATCGGGCGCGAACAGCCAGGCCAGGTTGCGCCGCCCGGCAGCGTCCTGCACGCCGATACCCAGGATAATCCACGCGCCCGTGCTGCGCGCCAGCGCCTGGAAACGCTGCCGCACGGCATCCGCCTGCGCAGGGGCCAGCACGGCTATCTTTTCCGGCAACAGCACCAGCGTGGCGCCCTGCCCGGCCAGTTGCCCGACATGGCGCGCGTACTGGTCCCAGACGGCTTGCGCGCGCGTCGGCGGCGTGGCCGGACCGATAAAGTCATCGATGGCCACCAGTCCCGCCAGCGGCCCGCCAGGCGCCGGCGCGCCAGACGTTCCCTGCACGCGCCAGGCGCCGCCGGCGAACGCGGCCGCCAGCAGCAGCGCGGCCGCGCCCGCCGCTGGCGCATATGCGCGGCCGCCCGCCAGCAGCAAGGCCAGCGCGGATGGCGCCAGGCACAGCAAGAACAACAGGCCAGGCACGCCCGCCAGGGCCGCCACCTGCAGGATGGCAAGATTATCCGCCTGCGAATACGCGAGGCTGCCCCAGTTACCATCGGGCAGCAAGGCCGCCATCACCGTATCGATGGCCACCCACAGCACGGGATACGCCAGCACCGTCCAGCCGGAGCGGTAGCGCAGCACGAGGCGCCGCGTGGCCAGCACCACCAGCAGCCACAGCAGTGCCTTGACGAACATCACGGCCAGCACGGCCGGCAAGGGCATGAGCAGGCGAAAATAGGCAACGTTCGATGACAGGCCCAGCAAGGCAGCCAGGAACGTCATCCAGGCCGCATCGCGGCGCGACGAGCGCAGGGCCAGCCACAGCACGGGCAGCGGCGCGCACCAGGCCAGCCAGCCCAGCGGCTGCGGCCCCAGCACCCAGTACAGGGGCAGGCCCGCCGCCAGCGCGGCGGCGGTTTGCAACAGGCGCTGGCGCAGCGCGGTGCCGCCGGCAGCCGGCGCAGACAAGGTATGGAGCATGGTCATGCTTTCAAGGGGAGCCAGATTTCCACGCCGCCGCTGCCGCTGACGGGATCGAAATGCTGGTCGTAGCGTTCAAAATCGGGCGCGTCGGCCACTTCCAGGCCGGATCGGGGCAGCCACTCGTTCCACACCGTGTGCCAGGTGGCGCGGATGGTAGAAATGTGACCGCGGTGATGAAACACGGCATAGCGCCGCGGGGCGATGCGCAGCCGCGTCCAGCCGTCGGGGGCCTGGGAAAAGTCGTTCACGGGCATGGCGCACAGGTAATCGAAATTGCCTGCATCGTCATTGTTGCAGCACACGCCATACACGAGCTGGCCGGGCGCCGCATGGGGCAGGAAACGCTGCCACAGGGCGGGGATGCCGGCAGCCGTTTCTGCGCGATAACGTTCGACGAGGCCCGCCACCAGCAAGGCGGGGCCCTGCTCGAAACGGGGTGCTTCCAGCGCCACGCCAGGCTCCACATCCAGTTTGATGGCCTCCACCAGCGCGAGGTTGGCGACATGGCGCTGGGCCCGCACCATTTCCGGCGTGCGCTGGAACTGCTCACGGAAGGCCCGCGTAAACGCCTCGTGGGAACTGTAGCCAGCCTGCAGGGCGACGGCGAGGATGTCTTGCGCGCCCTGCGCCAGTACGCGCGCCGCCTCGCTGAGCCGGCGCGCCCGCACATAGCGCATCACGGAATGGCCCGTGGCCAGGCCAAACGCGCGCGTCAGGTGACACGGCGAGGCGCCGCCCACGTGGGCGATGTCGCCGAGCGAGATATTCTCCGCATAATGCGATTCGATATACCAGAGTGCCTTGGCCAGATAGTGCATGGACGCTTCCCGTTGAACGAGCTGCGACTGTAGCATTTTCAGATCACGAGGATTTGACTGAAATTGCGCAATGCAGGCTTATTTGCGCGTGCGCTTTTCGTAAACCAGCTGGCCGCTGCTGATGCGCGCCAGTTCGGCCATTTCCTGGGCCAGGAAGGCGAGCAGGTCGTCGATGCTGACGACGCCGGAAAGCGCGCCCAGGCTGTTGACCACGGGCAAGCGGCGGATGCCGTTGACGCGCATGCGTTCGATGATGTCGTAGACGTCTTCGTCTTCGCTGGCCGTGAGCAGTTGCGCGCTCATGATGTCGCCCACCAGCAGGCTGGCGGGGTCGAGGCCCAGGGCGATGACGGAAATGACGATGTCGCGGTCGGTGAGGATGCCGATGGGGACGCGCTCGCCGTTCGGCTGTTCGGCCACGATCAGGTCGCCCACGTGGTGCTGGCGCATCAGCAGCGCCGCATCTTGCACGCTGGTGTCACGCTGGCAATGGATGGTGTGCAGGGTACAGATGTCGCCGATGCGCATGTCGCCACTCCGTTTGAGGCAGAGTGTCCACGCTACGCCAGCCCACCGTGGCGGGCTTGAGGCAAATCAATGGAGCGGTACTTACTTTTCTTCGGGGGGCGGCAGGAAGCAGGCTTCGACGATTTGCAGGTCGTTATCCTTGGCAAATTCGCGCACGAAGTGAAACGCCATCGGCTCGATCTCGCGCAACTTCGTGTTGACGACCACCGACTTGACGCCATTGACGACGGTCGGGCGCACGTAGGGCGAATACTGGAGGTGCGCATTGCGCCCGCCGCCTTCGGGATTGAAACAGGACATCACTCCGCAAAGGCGCTCGGCCCAATCGCTGGGTCGGAATTGCTTGCCATTGCTGGTGAGACCAAGGATGAAGAACTCGTCTGAGAGTTCCCCTGTTTTTTGAGATAACTCGGCCATGTGGCTTGTCGGGACTGGATTGCGTGAATGGCCCCGGCGGGTAAGCCGGGCTGGTAATTCAACTACGTTTGCTGCGGTAAGCCAGTATTATATCTTATAGAAGACTTGGGTTCTACCTCGATCTGCCCTGACGATGCAAACAGGGGCCGGCACGCGTAACGCGCCAGCCCCTATTTTAACCTTGTTCCAAGCGCCAGGCGCATGGATGGCGCGTGTGCGTCCGCGTCAGCCGAGGAAAACGGCGCCCGACATCAACAACAGCAGCAGCATCCACAACAGCAAGGCGCGCCAGACGAGGCCCACCGTGCTCTGCAAGGCGCGTGCGCCTGGCTCTTCGCCCGGCAGGATATCGCTTTCGCTGTCGCTGTCGTCGACGGCCATGTCGGGCGTGACGACCACGCGGGCCGCCGTTTCCGCCGGCGTGCCCAGGCGCACGCCCATGGCGCCGCCGCCGGCCGTCAGGATGATGCCGATGGCCTCGTCCTGCCAGCGCTGGGCGAAATTGCGCCAGGCGTAGATGGCATCCTCGAAATTGCCGACCACGGCAAACGCCACGGCCGTCAGGCGCACGGGAATCCAGTCGATCAGGTAAAAGGCGCGCGCGGCGAACTGGCCGAACGCTTCATTGCGCATGTGCTCGGGCTCGTTCCAGGCGCGCGCCAGGTATTCGGCCACGCGGTACATCACGGCGCAGGCAGGGCCCAGCGGCATGAGGAACCAGAAGAACACGCCAAACACATTGCGATGCGTGGTGATCAGGGCTTTTTCCACGGCGATGCGGGCGATTTCGCTCGCTTCCATGCCTACCGTGTCGAGCTTGGTCCACTCGGCCAGCAAGGTCCGCGCGGACGCCTCGTCGCCGGCGCTCAGGGCCAGCTGGATCGACGTGAAGTAATGGCTGTAATGGCGAAAACCCAGGGTCAGGTAGACGATGAGGACATTCCAGACGAAGGCCAGGGGGGTCAGCTGGTAATGCCGCAAGAGCCAGTACACGCCGGCCGTCGGCACCATCAGCACGCCGATCATGAGGAACCAGCCCATGCGGCCGTGGTTGGCGTGGCCGGCATTGAACCAGGTCTCCATGCGCATTGCCAGGCTCTTGATTTCGGCGTAGATCGGATTGTCCGCGCGCAAAGGTTTGAGCTGCTCGATCAGCAATGCGCAAAGTATGGAGAGAAATGTCATCAATGGTCCTTTTTGTCTTTTTCAGCAATACCGCAATGCCCGCTACGATAGCGCAGTGCAGTGCTGGAATCAAACTTATTACGTGCGGGGTGCCATTTTACGCGCGCAAGAGGTGAAACAGATTGCGCAGCATGCCGGCGGTGGCGCCCCAAATGTAGAAGCGCTCGTAGGGCATGGCGTAGAACGAGCGCCGTCCGCCGGGCAATTCCACCGACAGGCGCTGGTGGTTGAGGCCATCCATGAGGAAGGCCAGCGGCACTTCGAAGATTTCCGCCACTTCCGACGGGTCGGCGCGCAGCTCGAACGGCGGCGTCACCAGGCCCACCACGGGCGTGACCTGGTAGCCGGTGCCCGTCAGGTAGTCGGGCAGGCAGCCCAGCACTTCAATGTGTTCGCGCACCAGGCCCACTTCTTCTTCCGTTTCGCGCAGGGCCGTGGCCACGGGCGAACCATCGAACGGTTCGCTGCGCCCGCCCGGAAAGCTGACCTGGCCCGCATGGCTGCTCAGGTGGTCCGTGCGCATCGTCAGCAAGATGGTCAAGCCCTGTGGCCGTTGCACCAGCGGAATGAGCACGGCGGCGCGCACGGGCACGGCGCGGGCGGACAGGAAATCCTGGGTAATCTCGGGCTGCCAGTCCGGCTGTTCGGCCAGGCGCCGGCGCAGCCAGTCCGGCGTCAGGCGTTCGGCGTCCAGCGCCGCCTCGCCGGCGATCGAATCGATGGCGAGTTGTTTGGGATCAAATGCGACGGTGGCCATGGCAGCTTGCCTCAATAGCAATTCAGAATAAAAAAGGGGCGCCGAGAGGCACCCCTTTTCCCAACGCAGACGCTGATATTACGCGCTTGCTTTCGCCACAACGCGGCGATTTGGCAATTTTTCTTTGATACGCGCCGATTTACCCGAACGCTCACGCAGATAGTACAGCTTGGCGCGGCGAACATCACCACGGCGTTTCACTTCGATCGAAGCGATCAGCGGCGAGTACAGTTGGAACGTACGCTCAACGCCTTCGCCGGACGAGATCTTGCGAACGATGAAGTTCGAGTTCAGGCCACGGTTACGACGGGAGATAACGACGCCTTCGTAAGCCTGGGCGCGCTTGCGCGTGCCTTCGACTACGTTGACGCTGACGATAACGGTATCGCCTGGTGCGAAGTCAGGAATCGATTTACCCAGACGGGCGATCTCTTCTTGCTCTAATTGTTGAATCAAGTCCATTTTTATAACTCCGAAAACCATCATGCCGGCGCACTGTGGATAGCGTGCTATCCGCCCGGTAGAGGATGGGTATTACCAATTTGGGCAACATGCCCGGCACTGCAAAGCCACCCTGCTGGCCGTCCGAGGACGGTTTACAGGCTGGCCAGGAATTTTTCGTCGGTCTTGCTGAGCAAGCCGGCGGCGCGCGCACTGACCAGCAGGTCAGGCCGCTTTGTCGCGGTCGCTTCCAGCATGCGCTGGCGGCGCCACTTGACGATCTCGGCATGATTGCCCCCCATCAAGACGGGCGGCACGGCCATGCCTTCATAGCTTTCCGGCCGCGTGTAGTGCGGCGAATCGAGCAAGCCATTGACGAAGCTGTCCTCGATGGCCGATGCCTCGGTGTTCAAGACACCCGGCAACAGGCGGATCACCGCATCCATCAGCGCCATGGCGGGCAGTTCGCCGCCCGACAGGACGAAGTCGCCGACGCTGATTTCTTCGTCGACGCAACGGTCCAGCAAACGCTGGTCCACGGCTTCATAGCGGCCGCACAGGATCACCAAACCGGGTTCGGCTTTCAACTGCGTGACGCGCTCGTGCGTCAGCGGACGGCCTTGCGGCGACATGAACACCACGCGGGGCGCCGCCAGGCCGAGATCGGACTGACGTTGCTTCGCGGCATTAATTGTCGCTTCGAGGGGACGGGCCATCATCACCATGCCGGGGCCGCCGCCATACGGGCGGTCATCCACGGTACGGTGATTGTCGGTGGTGAAATCGCGGGGATTCCACAGCGACAAGCCACATTTCCCCTGCTCGAAGGCGCGCCGGGTCACACCCGACTGCGTCAGCGCGGCAAACATTTCCGGGAACAGGGTCACGACATCAAATTGCATCGCTCACCATCCTGCAAAGTTTGCCCGGCGCAAAGTTAAGCGCAGGCGGTTTAATAATCGAGGCCCCAGTCGACCGTGATCTTGCTGGCAGCCTTGTCAACGTTAATGACAAACTGACCAACAAACGGGATCAGGCGCTCAGGCGCCTTTTCAACGGTCTCATCGGCAGTGGCGACGGGCGTAACGCGCAAGATCGACTGCGGACCATTGCTCATCATGTCGTGCACTGTGCCGAGGCACTCGCCTTGCAAATTCTCGACTGTCAGTCCGATCAGATCGGACCAATAAAATTCATCGGCCGACAGCGTCGGGAAATGGCTACGCGGAATTTGCACAGAGACGCCTTTCAGCGCTTCTGCGGCATCCCGCCCGACCACACCCACCAGCTGGGCCACGACGTCGCCGCCGTGTAACTTCGCTTGCCTGACTTGAACATCATGCAAGGTCGGTTTATCAAACCACCAGGTTTTGACGCTTAATAATGCATCCGCGTCGTCGGAGAAAGGAGTGATCCTAACCCCGCCAGCAATGCCATAAGCACCGGAGACATAGCCTACCTGTACCAGGTCATCGGGGACTTTCACCCCGGATGCAGTCTTGACCGTCAAACCAGTGATCTAATTAAGCTGCTGCTTTGTTGTTGCTAGCTACCAAGCGAGCAACGGTTGGCGACAATTGTGCGCCAACGCCTTGCCAGTAGGCCAGACGGTCTGCGGTGATACGCAGTGGAACTTCGCCACCTTGCGCCATCGGGTTGTAAAAACCGATACGCTCAATGAAGCGACCATCGCGGCGATTGCGCGAGTCAGTAGCGACGATGTTGAAGAACGGGCGCTTCTTGGCGCCTCCACGAGCTAAACGAATAACGACCATAATATTTCCAAAAAGTGTGCTGAGGCGGAAAAAGCCGCAAATTATAGCGCGCTTTACCGCCAGGCAGCAAGCGTTATGATGACGGGCGTGTAATTTGGGCTAATCAAACATTATGACCAGTCATGGCCGAAGACGCAATAGGCGCGTGCGTCTATCGTGCCTGCCATGTCACGTCCAGGCGTTGATATTGCACGACAGCATCGCCTGAACGCTGCCTGAAAGTGCTATCGTTGCAGCAAGCAATGACCGATACTGGCAATCTTTACCGATGAGCAACTCTGGAGTCCCATGACCACCGCTACCATTTTGCAACAGTCGCACAAGAACAAGGCCTTCACGACACTGCTGGCCTTCCTGCTGGGCATGCTGGGCGCCCACCGCTTCTACCTGCACGGCGCCAAGGACCGCTGGGGCTGGCTACACCTGGCCGCCCTGCCCGCCTCGCTGCTGCTGCGCCAGCTGTTTCCCGAAGCGGACTGGTTTTACCAGATATTGCCGCTGACCCTGTCCGCCCTGGGCGGCTTCCTGGAAGCGCTGGTGCTGGGCCTGATGCCGGACGACAAGTGGGATGCGCGCTACAACGCCTCCTCCAGCCGCCAGTCGGACACGGGCTGGCCCCTGGCCGTGGTGCTGGTCGCTACCTTGATGCTAGGCGCAGGCGTGCTGATCGCCACCATGGCGCGCCTGTTCGACTTGCTGTATACAGGCGGCGCCTACGGTTAATTTCCACCCGGAAATAGCATCGGATCACGCCTGCCGCACGCACATGTAAGTGTTGGTAAGCAATCATGATTTTCCTCTATACTGCATTCACAATGCCGACATTACTGGCACATTCAACACCCCCTAGGAGAAGATCATGATTCGTCGCCCACTCGTCCTCGCAGTCGCCGTCACGGCCCTGCTCAGCACCTCCGCCTTCGCGCAAAACCTGTCGCCGAAAGCGCAATACGCGTACGACACCAAGCAAGCCAACACGCGCTATGCGGACGACAAGAAACTGTGCGCAGAAGAAACCAGCTCGAAAGCCCGCATGCAATGCCTGCGCGACGCCAAGGGCGAATACGACCAGGCCATCATCAACGCCAAGGCCGCGCAAAAGGCGGGCAACTCGTATGCGGGCCAGAACAGCAAACCAGCCCAGCAACAGATCTGCGCCGAGTGCGGCAAGGTGCTGGCAGTCAACGTCGCTGAAAAAGCGGGCGAAGGCGGCGCGCTGGGCATGATCGGCGGCGGCGTGGCCGGCGCCCTGCTGGGCCGCCAGGTTGGCGGCGGACGCGGCAAGGACCTGGCCACCCTGGCCGGCGCCGCCGGCGGCGCTTTCGCGGGCAAGCAAGTCGAAGGCCACATGAAAAACAGCAAGGTGTGGACCGTTACCGTGCAGTACGAAACGGGCGCCAAGGCTGACTTCGCATTCGACCAGGACCCGGGCCTGGCCGCTGGCGACTTGGTGCGCAATTCCGGCAACGGCATCGCCAGAAGATAAGCTTTTGAAAGAGTAAAAAAAAGCGCTGGAGAGTGATCTCCAGCGCTTTTTTGCATTAGGCCAGCTTGCGCCGGCCAAGTTTCAACTTAAAACTGCTCTTCCGACAAGGCCATCACGCCGGCGCTGCCGTCGATGATGGTGGCGCGCAAGCCTGGCGCCTGTGACAGGATGTGGTCGGCAAAGAAGCGCGCCGTGGCGATTTTTGCCTTGTAGAACGAAGCGTCGCCGCTGCCTTCACCGAGCTTTTGCTGCGCCACCACGGCCGCACGGGCCATTTGCCAGCCGCCCAGCACGATGCCGGCCAGTTTCAAATACGGCACGCTGCCCGCGAACACGGCCTTGATGTCCGTCTTCATGTTCGCCACCACATACTCGACTACCGCTTCGAGGGCCGCGCTGCCTTCGGCCAGGTGGCGCTGCATGGCCTGGAAGTCGGCGCCGGACAGTTCGCCCAGCTGGGCTTCCGTGGCGCGCACCTGGGCGATGATGGCTTTCGCCACGGCGCCGCCGTCGCGCACCGTCTTGCGGCCCACGAGGTCGTTCGCCTGGATGGCCGTCGTGCCTTCGTAAATGGTGAGAATCTTGGCGTCGCGGTAATGCTGGGCGGCGCCTGTTTCTTCAATGAAACCCATGCCGCCATGCACTTGCACGCCGTCGCGCGTGACGTCTTGCGACATTTCCGTGGCCCAACCCTTGATCACGGGCACCAGGTATTCATACGTCGCCAGGCTTTCCGCGCGCACTTCCGCGTCCGGATGGTGGTGCGCCACGTCGCTGATGGCCGCGCCCACGTAGGCCAGCGCGCGCGCCGCCTCCGTTTGCGAGCGCATCGACATCAGCATGCGGCGCACGTCCGGGTGGTGGATGATGGAGACGGGACCAGGCGAACCGGCCAGGTCGCGCGACTGCACGCGGTCCTTGGCGAACGCCACGGCTTGCTGGTAGGCGCGCTCGGCCAGGCCGATGCCTTGCAAGCCCACGCCGAAGCGGGCCGCGTTCATCATGATGAACATGTATTCGAGGCCGCGGTTTTCCTCGCCCACCAGGGTGCCGATGGCGCCGCCGTGGTCGCCGAACTGCAATACGGCCGTCGGGCTGGCCTTGATGCCCAGCTTGTGCTCGATGGAAACGCAATGGGCGTCGTTGCGCGCGCCCAGGCTGCCATCGGCGTTGACGAGGAATTTCGGCACGATGAACAGGGAAATGCCTTTCACGCCGGCGGGCGCGTCCGGCGTGCGGGCCAGCACCAGGTGGACGATGTTTTCCGCCATGTCGTGTTCGCCGTACGTGATGAAAATCTTCGTGCCGAAGACTTTATACGTGCCATCGTCTTGCGGCACGGCGCGCGTGCGCACGGCGGCCAGGTCGGACCCCGCTTGCGGCTCCGTCAGGTTCATGGTGCCCGTCCACTTGCCCGACACCAGGTTTTCCAGATACACCGCCTTTTGCTCGTCGCTGCCGGCCGTCAGCAGCGCTTCGATGGCGCCGTCCGACAGCAGGGCCACCAGGGCGAACGAGATGCTGGCCGAGTTGAGCATTTCGATGCACGGCGTGGCCAGCAGCTTGGGCAAGCCCTGGCCGCCGAATTCCGTCGGATGCTGCACGCCCTGCCAGCCCGCTTCGCCGTAGGCCTTGAACGCTTCCTTGAAGCCTTTCGACGTCGTGACCTGCCCGTCGTGCCAGAAGCTCGGTTCCTTGTCGCTGGGGCCGTTCAAGGGGGCCACCACGCCGCCGCAGAACTTGGCGTTCTCTTCCAGCACGGCTTCGGCCGTGTCGGGCGTGGCGTCTTCGCAGCCGGGTAAAGTGTGGATTTCGGCCAGGCCGGCCAGTTCGTTCATCACGAACAACATGTCTTTCAGCGGGGCTTGATAGCTCATCTTCTTTTCTCCAAGAAAAAAGCCACGCGCGGCTCGCCGTGTGGGGCGGGCCGGCGTGGCTTTGTCAGTAACAAAACCGGAAGGGGTGTGACTTAACCCAGTTCTTTGACCAGTTGCGGCACGATCTCGAACAGATCGCCCACGATGCCGTAGTCGGCCACGGCAAAGATCGGCGCTTCCGGATCCTTGTTGATGGCGACGATGGTCTTCGAATCTTTCATGCCGGCCAGATGCTGGATCGCGCCCGAGATACCGACGGCGATGTACAGCGATGGCGCGACGATCTTGCCCGTCTGGCCCACTTGCCAGTCGTTCGGCACGAAGCCGGCGTCGACGGCGGCGCGCGAAGCACCCATGGCGGCGCCCAGCTTGTCGGCCAGCGGTTCCAGGATGTGGAAGTTTTCCGCCGAACCCATGCCACGGCCGCCCGACACGATGATTTTCGCGGCGGTCAGTTCAGGACGGTCGGACTTGGCCAGTTCGCGGCCCACGAAAGCGGACTTGCCCGCGTCGGCGACGGCGGCAACGGTTTCCGTGGCAGCCGAACCGCCGGTGGCGGCAGCGGCGTCGAAACCGGTGGTGCGCACGGTGATGACCTTGACCTTGTCGCCAGATTGCACGGTAGCAATGGCGTTACCGGCGTAGATCGGGCGCTCGAACGTGTCCGGCGAATCGACCTTGGTGATTTCCGAGATTTGCGCCACGTCCAGCTTGGCGGCCACGCGCGGCAGGATGTTCTTGCCGTAGGCGGTGGCTGGCGCCAGGATGTGGCTGTAGTTGCCGGCGATGGCCAGCACTTGCTCGGCCACGTTTTCGGCCAGGCCGTCGGCAAAGTATGGCGCGTCGGCGACGATGACTTTCGTCACGCCGGCGATTTGCGCGGCGGCAGCGGCAGCAGCCGATGCATTCGAGCCTGCGACGAGCACGTGCACGTCGCCGCCGCACTGGGCAGCCGCGGTCACGGTGTGGTGGGTGCTGCCCTTTAAGGTAGCGTTGTCGTGTTCAGCAATAACTAATGCGACCATGATATGTCCTGTAATTGTTCTGGGTAGACGGCAAAGCCGCTTAGATGACTTTGGCTTCGGTACGCAGCTTGGCGACCAGGGTAGCGACGTCCGGGACCTTGATGCCGGCCGAGCGCTTGGCTGGCTCGACGACTTTCAGGGTCTTCAGGCGTGGCGCAACATCGACGCCCAGGTCTTCCGGCTTGACGGTCTCGAGCGGCTTTTTCTTGGCCTTCATGATGTTCGGCAAGGTCACATAGCGTGGCTCGTTCAGGCGCAGGTCGGTGGTGATGATCGCTGGCAAGGTCAATGCCAGGGTTTCCAGGCCGCCATCGACTTCGCGCGTGACGGTGACTTTACCGTCTTCCAGCACGACTTTGGAGGCGAACGTGGCTTGCGGCCAACCCAGCAGGGCTGCCAGCATCTGGCCGGTCTGGTTGCTGTCGTCGTCGATGGCTTGCTTGCCCAGGATGATCAGTTGCGGCTGCTCTTTCTCGGCCAGGGACTTGACCAGCTTGGCCACGGCCAGCGGTTCCAGGTCAGTCGTCGTTTCCACCAGGATGCCGCGGTCGGCGCCGATGGCCATGGCCGTGCGCAGGGTTTCCTGGCACTGCGTCACGCCGCAGGAGATGGCGACCACTTCAGTGACCTTGCCGGCTTCTTTCAGGCGCATCGCTTCTTCCAGCGCGATCTCATCGAAAGGGTTCATCGACATTTTGACGTTGGCGGTATCGACGCCAGTGCCGTCACTCTTGACGCGGACTTTGACGTTATAGTCGACCACGCGTTTGACGGGTACCAAGACTTTCATAGCTATGCCTTTGGGAAATTATAAAAATGACGGATCAAGTGCTGATTGTGCGTTCGATTATAAGAGAAATTTGAATCTTGAACCGAATTTAAGCACGATCGTGCGATTTTTTGTTAGAGCAATCCATCTAAACTGTCCAGCTTTGACGATTTCAGGGGAGTCCGCCGCTACGCTGCAAGGCAGCAAAAGGGCATGAAAGTGACGCACACGGCAGGGTATTCACCAGGCCGCGCCACGGCGGCCCCGGCTGGCAGAATTATTTGCGTTGCATCAGGAAGACGAATTCGGTACCCGTCTGCACATGCGACAGCAGGGCATTGCCCGTTTGCTTGGCAAAAGCCTGGAAGTCGCGCACGGAACCGGGATCGGTTGCCATGATGCGCAGCACTTCGCCGCTCTGCAGCTCTGACAAAGCCTTTTTCGCCTTCAGAATCGGCAAGGGGCAATTCAAGCCCCGCGCGTCGAGTTCTTTATGAAATTCCATAATCTCGGTATCAAGTAGTGTGTCGCTCATCATCAATATCCCGCCATTTTTGTTGTACTGATTTTCGACATACTACTCTAAATCAGGGGCATTGACGCGCTGCACCAAAATAGTTCATCGGCTGTTGTGGTGTCACAACGAGATTCCACACGGCAAAACGGCCCGCAAACACCGTCTGCGGGCCGTTTTCAAGGGGCTGTGGGGCGAAAACCCCGCATGGAGCCTAGCTTACGCCTTATTTCGCGCGTTCGCCGACCCAGGCCGGCACGCCGGCCAGGGCGTTCGCCAGGCCGCTCGGATCGGTGCCGCCCGCTTGCGCCATATCGGGGCGTCCGCCGCCTTTTCCGCCCACTTGCTGTGCAACGAAGTTCACCAGCTCGCCCGCTTTGACCTTGCCAGTCGCGTCGGCCGTGACGCCGGCGATCAGGCTGACCTTGCCGTCGGCCACGCTGGCCAGCACGATGGCGGCCGTTTTCAGCTTGTCCTTCAGCTTGTCCATGGTTTCGCGCAAGCGGGCCACGTCGGCGCCGTCCAGCACGGCTGCGAGCACCTTGATGCCGTTGACATCGACGGCTTGCGTGACCAGTTCATCGCCCTGGCCCGACGCCAGTTTCGATTTCAGCGCGGCCAGTTCCTTCTCCAGCGCCTTCACGTGGTCCTGCACCTGGCCGATACGGGCAGTGAGCTCTTCCGGCTGCGCCTTCAGGGCATTGGCCGCCTCGACCAGGCGGCGGTTGATGGTTTGCACCAGCGCCAGCGCGCCCTCGCCCGTCACGGCTTCCACGCGGCGGATGCCGGCGGCCACGCCGCTTTCGGCGATGATCTTGAACAAGCCGATATCACCCGTGCGCTGCACGTGGACGCCGCCGCACAGCTCTTTCGAGCTGCCGATGTCGAGCACGCGCACTTCGTCGCCGTATTTCTCGCCGAACAGGGCCATCGCGCCATGCTTGACGGCATCGTCAAACGACATCAGGTGCGCTTGCGTGGCGCGGTTTTCCAGGATCTCTTTATTGACAATGGTTTCCACGGCGGCGATTTGCTCTGCCGTCATCGGCGCATTGTGGCTGAAGTCGAAACGGGTTTTATCGGGGTCGACCAGCGAACCCTTTTGCGCCACGTGGCTGCCCAGCACTTCGCGCAAGGCCTTGTGCATCAAGTGCGTGGCCGAGTGGTTGCGGATGGTGCGCGCGCGCTTGGCCGTGTCGACTTGTGCCGAGACGGCGTCGCCCACCTTCAGCGCGCCCGATTCCAGCACGCCGTGGTGGCCAAACACGTCGGCCTGGATTTTCAGGGTGTCGCTGACGGCAAAGCTGCCGGCGCCCGAGGAAATCACGCCCTGGTCGCCCACCTGGCCGCCCGATTCCGCGTAGAACGGCGTCGTGTCGAGCACGACGATGCCCGCTTCACCGGCTTTCAGTTCCTGCACGGGCGTGCCGGCCGCGTACAGCGCGACGACCTTGCTGCTGAACGTCAATTGATCGTAGCCGACGAAGGTGTTTTTCTCGCCCGTGTACTCGACCTTGCTGTCCTTGTGCGTCTTGCCGCCCTTGCGCGACAATTCCTGGCTTTCCTTCAGGGCCGCGTCGTAGCCGGCCTGGTCGAACGTGATGTCGCGTTCACGGCAAATGTCGGCCGTCAGGTCCGGCGGGAAGCCGTAGGTTTCGTACAGGGTGAAGGCGGTGGCGCCGTCGATGCCCGTGGCATCCTTGGCCAGCTGCGCTTCCAGCACTTTCATGCCCGTTTCCAGGGTTTCGCCGAAACGCTCTTCCTCGGCCTTCAGCATGTTGGCGACGTTGTCTTTCGCTTCTTCCAGCTCGGGATAGGCGCCGCCCATCTCGATGGCCAGGTCGGCCACCAGCTTGTAGAAGAACGGTTTCGTCTGGCCCAGCTTGTGGCCATGGCGCAAGGCGCGGCGGATGATGCGGCGCAACACATACGCGCGGCCTTCGCTGCCCGGGATGATGCCGTCGACGATCATGAAAGCGGCGGCGCGGATGTGGTCGGCGATCACGCGCAGCGACTTGTTTTCCAGGTCGGTGGCGCCCGTTTCGCGCGCGGCAGCCTTGATCAGGTGCTGGAACAGGTCGATTTCATAGTTCGAATGCACGTGCTGCAGCACGGCAGCCAGGCGCTCCATGCCCATGCCCGTGTCCACGCATGGCTTCGGCAACTTGTGCATGACGCCCGCTTCGTCGCGGTTGAACTGCATGAACACCAGGTTCCAGATTTCAATGAAGCGGTCGCCGTCTTCGTCAGGCGAGCCCGGCGGGCCGCCAGGAATGTCGGCGCCGTGGTCATAGAAGATTTCCGTGCATGGACCGCATGGGCCCGTGTCCGCCATCTGCCAGAAATTGTCGGACGCGTAGCGCGAACCCTTGTTGTCGCCGATGCGGATGATGCGCTCGGTTGGCACGCCAATTTCTTTCGCCCAGATATCGTACGCTTCGTCATCTTCGATGTACACGGTGACGGTCAGCTTATCGGCCGGCAAGCCATATACCTTGGTCAGCAGTTCCCACGCGTATTGAATCGCGTCGCGCTTGAAATAGTCGCCGAAGCTGAAGTTGCCCAGCATTTCAAAGAAGGTATGGTGGCGCGCCGTGTAGCCGACGTTTTCCAGGTCGTTGTGCTTGCCGCCGGCGCGCACGCAGCGCTGCACGGAAGTGGCACGCGTGTACGGACGGCTGTCCGTGCCCGTAAACACATCCTTGAATTGCACCATGCCGCTGTTCGTCAACAGCAAGGTCGGATCGTTGCCTGGCACCAGGGAGCTGGAACGGACGATGGAATGGCCCTTGGACTCGAAAAATTTGAGGAACTTGTCGCGGATTTCAGTTGATTTCATGTTTTTTTGGCAAAGAGTGGCGGCAGCTTTAAAGGGAAGATTATACGTGATATGGGGTGCGGCAATGACGGCGGGCCAGGGCATTGTTGCGCCCGTGCCAACATCGACAACCTGCCCGCTCAGGCCGGGTCGTGGTGGCTGGCGCAGGCGTGCGGTGCAGGTGCGGCCTTGGCCGCGGAGCCTGTGGTGCCGGCGGCCGCATTGCAGTCGGCGCAGCGGCCGTACAGGGTCAATTCATGGCGCTCGACGACAAAGCCTTGCGGCGCCATGCGCTTCAAGTCGCCCGGGCAATCATGCACGTCGAACACGCGCTGGCACGTGGTGCACTGGAAATGGTGGTGGTGGTGATTGGCGGCCGTGTTCGACTCATAGCGCGGGTTTTCACCCGGCAAGGTCACCACGTGCACCTTTTCTTCCAGCACCAGCGATTTCAAGTTGCGGTAAACGGTGGCGATGCCCAGCTGCGTCACCTGCAAGCTGGCCTGTTCGAGGATTTCCTGCGCCGACAAGGGGCGCTGGGCCGACTCGATGGCGGCTTGAATAGCGGTTTTTTGACGTGTTGTGCGTTCCATAGCCGACAGAATACACCATCCGCCTGACACCCCTGCCCGGAAAAACTGTCACACAGTAATGATAATGGGTTATCATTATCATCTTCTGGCAGCCCCCCCATCCGGCAATGGCCTGCCCCGACCCGTCAAACCGATCGCCGATAAAGGAATTCTTGCCCATGTCCGTCCGTCCTCACCAACCCACTCCCCTCGCGCTGGCCATCATGCTGGCCTTTGCCGCCCCTGCCAGCGCCCTGGCGCAGCAAGCGACAACCTTGCCCGCCGTGACCGTCTCGGCCAGCGCCCTGGCCCTGGGCAGCGACGACATGAGCACGCCCGTCACCGTGCTCGAAGGCGAGGAACTGGTGCGCGCCCGCGAAGCGACCCTGGGTGAAACCCTGGCCGGCCAGCCGGGCATCACCTCCAGCCATTTCGGCGCCGGCGCCAGCCGTCCCATCATCCGCGGCATGGATGGCCCGCGCGTGAAAGTGCTGTCCGATGGCGCGGAAGTGCAGGACGCGTCGACCATCAGCCCCGATCATGCCGTCGCGGCCGAACCGATGCTGTCGGAACAGATCGAAGTCTTGCGCGGCCCGTCCGCGCTGGCCTACGGCGGCGGCGCCGTCGGCGGCGTGGTCAACGTGATCGACAAGAAAATCCCCACGCGCGTGCCGGCGAAAGGCTTTGAAGGCAGCGCGGAAGTGCGCGCCAACTCTGCCGCGCGCGAAAAGGCGGGCGCCTTTGAAGTCACTGGCGGCTCCGGCAACATCGCCTTCCACGCGGAAGGCGTCAAGCGCGATGCGAAGGAATACAAGGTCGGCAGCGGCTGGGAAGGCGGTTCCAAGGTGGCCGGCAGCTACAACAAGACGGACACGGGCAGCGTGGGCGTGTCGTGGGTGGGACAGCGCGGCTTCCTGGGCCTGGCCTTCACGAGCCAGCATGCGGAATACGGCTTGCCTGGCCACAACCACGAATTCGAAAGCTGCCACCCGCACGGCACGCATCTGCATTGCGGCGGCCACGAAGGCCACGGCCATGGCGATGAAGAGGAACACGACCACGATCACGAGCATGAGCATGAGCATGAAAGCGTGCCGTACGTGAAGCTGAAGAGCGAGCGCTGGGACGTGCGCGGCGAATTGCGCGACCCCGTGCCCGGCTTCGCCAAGCTGCGCCTGCGCGCCGCATTCACCGATTACAAGCACGATGAAATCGAAGGCACGGAAATCGCCACCACCTTCAAGAACAAGGGCCACGATGCACGCCTGGAAATGGAACACCATCCCGTCTTCGGCTGGCGCGGCGTGGTGGGCCTGCAAACGTCGAAGCGCGATTTCTCCGCCCTGGGCGAAGAAGCGTACGTGGCGCCGACGGTAACGAAGAAACACGCGGCCTTCCTGGTCGAGGAATACAAGCTGGACCAATGGCGCTTCGAAGCGGGCTTGCGCCACGAATGGCAAGACATCACGGTCGACAGCGCCACCCTGCAAGACCGCAGCGCCAAGGGCACGTCGATCTCGCTGGGCGCCGTGTGGAAATTCGCGCCGCAGTATTCGCTCGGTTCGACCATTTCCCGCACGCACCGTCTGCCCAGCGCCGAGGAACTGTATGCGCACGGCGTGCACATGGCGACGGCCACGTATGAGCTGGGCAATCAAAACCTGGGCAAGGAAACGTCGAACAATATCGACTTGACCTTGCGCAAATATGCGGGCGCCACGACCTTCTCGGCCAGCGCTTACCGCAACAAGGTGGATAATTACATCTTCGGCTCCACCCTGGACAGCCACGAAGGCTTCCAGCTGATCCAGTACGCCCAGCGCGACGCCACGTTTACTGGCGTGGAAGGCCAGATCCGCCAGCAATTGAACCCCATGTTCGGCGCCAGCGTGTTCGGCGACTACGTGCGGGCCAAGCTGGCCGACGGCGGAGGCAACCTGCCGCGCATCCCGGCCCAGCGCGTCGGCGTGAAGGTCGACGCCAACTGGCAGGCGTGGAGCGGTGTGGCCGAGTTCTACCGCGTGGGCAAGCAGGATAAAGTGGCAGCGTTCGAAACGGCCACGCCGGGCTACAACATGCTGAACCTGTCCGCCAACTACGACACGCGCATCGGCACGACGCCAGCCCAGTTCTACATCAAGGCGAACAACCTGACGAATGAACTGGTGTACAGCCACACCTCGTTCATCAAGAATGCGGCGCCGTTGACGGGGCGCAACTTGACGGTCGGCATGCGTATCACCTTTTAATGTTTGACTAGACGGCAACTGCTGGGGTCAGCCCCGTCCGGGGGAATTTTTTCCAATGGGGAAAATTCCACTCCCGAAGGGACTGACCCCGGATTTCCGCTGAGTATGCATCGCATTATTCCGTCGCTCCGATCAGATCGATCCTGTCCGTACAAAACCCGTCCACACCCCAGGCCAGCAGCTCGCTGGCCCGTTCCGGGGTGTTGACGGTGTAGCAAAACAATCCCAATCCCTCTTCCTTGACTGCCAGCGCCTGCGCGCGCGTCAGCTGCTGGTGGTCGCAATGGAACGCCACCACGCCCAGTTCGCGGGCCGTCCGCGCCCAGCCATCCGGTATCTGTTCGACCAGCCAGCCGCGCGCCAGTTCCGGCGCCGCCTGGCGCGCCGCCTCCAGCGCCGCAATGCTGAACGACGACAGCAGCGGCAATAATTCCCCTGCAGCAATTTCCTTCGAAAAATGATCGCGCGTGGCCAGCGCCACGGTCTTGCCCGTCGGCACGTCGAAGCCGGGCGCCGGCTTGATTTCGATATTCATCCAGATGCGCTGCGCCTTGCAGTAATCCACCACGGCGGCGAAGGTGGGCACGCCTTCACCCGCGAAAGCGGGGCCGAACCAGGCGCCCGCCTCCATCGCGCCCAGTTGCGCGGCCGTGTAATCGTTGACAAGGCCGCTGCCGGCCACGGTACGGCCCAGTTCGGGGTCGTGCACGACGACGGGCACGCCGTCGGATGCCAGCATGACGTCGAATTCCACGGCGCGGTAGCCGTAAGCCAGGCCGCAGCGCAGGGCGGCCAGGGTGTTTTCAGGCGCCAGGGTGCCGCCGCCGCGGTGCGCCAGGGTGCGTGGATAAGGCCACATGATGCTTCCTTTATAGCAATTCCATGGATACAGACTGTCTTGCCATACTATTGCGTGCCTGCCCTGAAAAGTAAAGCGGCCCCGTTTGGCGATCCTCCGCGGCGAATGGCGGCGCGCCAGCCCCGTTTCGTCGCAGCCCGGTTGCGCCCAGGCTTGCGCTGGCACACAATGCCCCATCGCTACCAGCAGACACCACCATGAAAACCGATGCAACATCCGCCGCAGCGCCAGCAGCCAAGGCCAGGTCTCCGTACTACCGCATGCTGCCCGACGCGCGCTATGCGCTGGCGCTGAACGTGATTTGCGCGCTGGTCATTACCTTCATCCTCAATCCGGGCAGCCATTTCGGGCAAAACCTGATCGCCTCGATGTGCATCGGCACGATCGCCTTCTTGCTGATCGACGGCATGCGCCTGACCCTGTGGGGCGAAGGCCAGCGGCCGAAATTCCTGCCCTTCATGCTCATCATCCTCATTTCCGTGCCCGTGGCGCAAATGCTGGGCCTGACCCTGTTCAGCTGGCTGACGGGCGTGGACGTGGGCGGCTTCGAAAGCCTGCTGCCTACCCAGATGATCAGCACGCTCGTATTCACCCTGCTGGCCACGGGCGGCGCCGTGCTGTTTTTCTCCAGCCGCGAAAAAATTGCCCGCCTGCAAATGGAAGCCGCCCAGGAAAAGGCCCGCGCCGAATCCGTGGCGCGCCAGGCGATGCAAGCCCAGCTGCAGCTGCTGCAGGCGCAGATCGAGCCGCACATGCTGTTCAACACCCTGGCCAACCTGCAAGGCCTGATCAGCTTTGACCCGGAGCGCGCCCAGTTGCTGCTCGACCAGCTGATCCAGTATCTGCGCGCCACCCTCTCTTCCTCGCGCGCCGGGTCCACCACCCTGGAGCAGGAATTTTCCCTGATGCAAGCCTACCTGGGCCTGATGTCGATACGCATGGGTGCGCGCCTGCGCTTTACGCTGGACTTGCCCTACACTTTGCGCCAGATCAAGGTGCCCCCCATGCTGCTGCAACCGCTGGTGGAAAACGCCATCCAGCACGGCCTGGAACCGAAGATCGAAGGCGGACACATCCACGTGCAGGCATCCACGGACGCTGGCGTGCTGCTGCTCACCGTCAGCGACGATGGCCTGGGCCTCGACCATCCGGGCCAGACCAAGGGCACCCACCTGGGCGTGGCGAATATCCGCGAACGCCTGCGCGGCATGCACGGCGACGCCGCCAGCCTGTCGCTGACCGCCAACCATCCGGCAGGCGCGACCGCCCGCCTGACACTTCCCCTTCCACCCACCATCACGAGCCACCTCGCATGAGTCCACATACTCCACGCGCGCCGCGCGCCCTGATCGCCGAAGACGAACCCATCCTCGCCGCCGCCCTCGCACACGCCTTGCAACGGCTGTGGCCGGAGCTCGACATCGTTGCCACTTGCCCCAACGGCGTGGAAGCCTTGCGGCAAGGCCTGGCGCTGCAACCCGACATATTATTTCTCGACATCAAGATGCCGGGCAAGACGGGCCTGGAAGCGGCCGAGGAACTGGCGGAACAGTGGCCGGACGGCGTGCCTTTCCCCCACATCGTGTTTGTCACCGCCTACGATGAATACGCGCTGGCCGCCTTCGAACACGCGGCCGCCGATTACGTCTTAAAACCCGTCAACGATGCGCGCCTGGGCAAGACGGTGGAACGCCTGCAGCAACGCTTGCGCGACAGCGCTGGCGGCAACGGCAACGCTACAGCTACGGCAAGCCCAACGCCAGCGACGTCGGCAGCCGAATCCGCCAGCGACGGCAACATGGCCCGCCTGCTGAGCCAGTTGCAAGCCATGCTGCCGCCAGCGCCGCGCCTGCAAATGATACGGGCCGCCGTCGGCAACAGCGTGCGCATGATCGCCCTGGCCGATGTCGTGTATTTCGAAGCGCTGGACAAATACATCAACGTCGTGTGCCAGGACAGCGAAGCGCTGATACGCACGAGCCTGAAGGAGTTGCTGCCCCAGCTGGACCCGCAACAATTCTGGCAAATCCACCGGGGCACCATCGTCAACGCCAGCGCCATCGCCACGGCCGTGCGCGACGATGCCGGCAAGCTGTCGCTGACCCTGCGCCAGCATCCGGCGCAGCTGCGCGTCAGCCCTTTATATGCCCATTTGTTCCGCCAGATGTAAAACCGTTAATGCAGCTGGTGCTTCAGGTCCGATAATTCATCGTGCACCTTGAGCACGGCGCTCTTCATTTCCGGCGTCACGCTGGCCGCCGTGCCGCACGCCCGCTTGGCGCGGTCGCCCAGCGATTCCATCTGGTCGACGGCTTGCCGGATGCGCGCATCGTCTTGCGTGTCGATGGCTTGCCGCACGGCGTTCTTTTGCTGGTCCAGCTGGTTGATGCAATCCTTCAAGTCCATCGGCATGCCCTGCTGCTTGCCGCACAGCTGGGCCGCCTGGCCGATCGCATGTTCAATGGCGCCAAAGCGCCGTGCCACTTCCTTTACTTGCATCATGATGATCTCCTGTTCGCGTGGTGTCCGGGTTGGATCACCAGACTGGCGCAGGGTTCCCCGCCAGCCGCCATGGCATCGAAATTTCCACCTGGCACTTTTTTGTAAGCACTGGTGACATTTTAGATAATTATCAAATCCTTCAGATACATTGGCGTACCTGAACCACCATGCCCTCCATGACCTCGCCAACTACCCTGCGCCGCCGCGCTCCCAGCCTGCTGCTGATCGTCCTGTTGCACCTTGGCTTTGCGTATATCGTCTTGCAGTCGCGGCCCCGCGCCGTCATGGACGAACACTTGCCGCAGGGTCCGGCCATCGCCTGGCTGCGCCACACGCTCCCGGCGCCGCCCAAGCCGGTTCCCGTACCGTTGCCCGACGCAAAACCGGCCGCCGCACGCCCGCCGCGCCTGCCCGTGCCGGCGCCCGTCAGCCGCCCCTTGCCCGTTCCTGCCGCCGAACAGGCGCCGGCGCCGGCAATGCCGGAAGCGATCACGCTCGTCGCGCCGCCCAGCGCGGCCGACATCCTGGCGCAAGCCAAGCGCGACGTGGGCAAGATCGACAAGGAGCTGCGCAAGGCATTCCCGCAACGGGGTGGGGAGAAATTCGACGACACGGGCTTCAAGCGCATGCAACAGGGATTTGCCGAGGCCTACGCGGCCGTGCCGCCGAAATGGTACGAGGCCTCAAAAATCGAGGAAGTGGGCGCGAACGAGGCCAAGGGCAGCCGCACCTATAAAATCACCAGCGCGCTGGGCACCTTGTGCGTGACCACGCGCGCGGGCAAGCAGGGGGAAACGATGATCGGCAACTGCCCCAAATAACCGTTCAGCCGACGGCTTCGCGCGCGCCCAGCGGCTGCAAATGGCGCAGGCGCAAGGCGATCAGCACGCCGCCGCCCAGGCACAGGCCCAGCATGACGACCACGCCCGTCCAGCCGTCGAAGCCCCACATCATGCCCGAGGCGGACCCGATCAGGCTGGAACCCAGGTAATAGAACAGCAAATAAAAGGCCGAGGCCAGCGCCTGCGGCGCGCGGGCGCGGCGGCTGACCCAGCTGCTGGCGATCGAGTGCGAGGCAAAGAAGCCGAAGGTGGCCAGCGCCATGCCGATGACGATCAGCGGCAGCGAGTCGAACAGGGTCAATACAATGCCGGACAGCATCACCGACAGCATGATCCACAGCACGCCCCGGCGCCCCAGGCGGTCCACCAGGCGACCGGCCCAGACGGAACTGAAGATGCCGATCAGATACAAGAAGGCCAGCAAGCCGACCGTGCTCTGGCGCAAGCCGAAGGGCGCGGCCAGCAGACGGTAGCCGATGTAGTTATACAGGCTGACGAAACAGCCCATCAGCACGAAGGCCAGGCAGAACAGCCACGGCAAGCCCTTATCCGAAAAATGCTGCTTGATGGCATGCGGCAAGGCATTCCAGCCCTTGGTGCTGGGCACGAAGTTCTTCGACGCGGGCAGGCTGCGCCAGAATTCCGCCGCCGCCAGCACGCCGGCCACGCCCAGCACGCCCAGGGCCCAGCGCCACGACAGGAAATCGCTGAGCATGGACGCCACCAGCCGTCCCGACATGCCGCCAAACGCGCTGCCGGCGATATACAGCCCCATCGACAAGCCCAGCGACGGCCCTTCGATTTCCTCGCCCAGGTAAGCCATGGCCACGGCCGGCATGCCGCCCAGGGCCACGCCCAGCGCGGCGCGGATGGCCAGCAACTGCGCATAATCCTGCGCGAACGCAGACAAAATGGTCAATATTGCGGCGGAAAACATCGACGCCACCATCAGTGGCTTGCGCCCGACCCGGTCCGACACTGCGCTCAGCAGCACCAGCGAGATGGCCAGCAAGCCGCTCGACACGGACAGGGACCAGCTGCTTTGCGCCGGCGTCAGATGGAACTGGTGCGACAGCAGCGGGAACAGGGGCTGGATGCAGTACAGCAAGCTGAAAGTGGAAAAGCCGCCAAAGAACAGCGCGCGGTTGCTGCGCTTGAATTCGATGGAACCCTTGGCGATGGCCGTGCGGGAAGCGGGAGCGGCAGGCGAAAGCGCCGGCGTGGCGGCGGAGGCATAAGCGAGCGATGAATCAGACATGGCCGTGTTCGTGAAAGAAGCAAGTCTTCATCTTAGGATTGCCAACTCATATCGTCCAATATATATTTAAGGCCCAACTCATACTTTAAAACGATTACTGGACGAATATGGAACTGCGCCACCTGCGTTATTTTGTCGCCGTCGCCGAGGAGTTGCACTTCACGCGCGCGGCCGAGCGCCTGCATATCGGCCAGCCGCCGCTGAGCCAGCAAATCCAGGCGCTGGAAGCGGAATTGGGCGCGCAGTTGTTCGAACGCAACAAGCGCTCCGTGCGGCTGACGCAGGCGGGCACGCTGTTCCTCGACGATGCGCGGCGCATCCTGGCCCTGTCGGAACAGGCGGCCGTGACGGCGCGCCGGGCCCAGCGGGGCGAGGCGGGCGAATTGCGCATCGGTTTTACCTTTTCCACGCCGTTCACGCCGTATTTCGCCACCGTCATCAACCGCTACCGCCAGCTCTTTCCGCACGTCACATTGACCCTGCACGAGATGGCGACATTGCATCAACTGGAAGCGATCAGTGGCAGGACCATGGACCTGGGCTTCGTGCGCCCGCCGGAAACGACGTATCCCTCCGATATCAAGCTGACGCAACTGCGCCAGGACCCGCTGTTCCTCGTGCTGCCCGTCGCCCACGCGCTGGCGGCCAAGGAGGCCATCGCGATTGCCGACATGGCGGGCGAAGGTTTTGTCATGTATCCCAAGGATGCGGGCACGGGGATTTATCCGCAGATCTTTCGCCTGTGCAAGGCGGCCGGCTTCGTGCCCCAGGTGGCGCAGGAAGCGGGCGAGGCGTCGACCATCATCGGCCTGGTGGCGGCCGGCTGCGGCATTTCCGTGCTGCCCGCCTCGTTCGACCGCATCCGCATGGATGGCGTGTGCTACCGCCCGATCGACGACCCGCAGGCGACGACCAGTCTGTTACTGGCGCAAAGGGAAGAAGAAACGTCGCCGCTGGTGGCGGCATTCGTGAAACTGGCCGAGGAAGCGGCGCTGGAAGGGGGAGCGTAGGCCGGCAGGCGCCGGCCCAAGTACTGCATTACGAGTAGTCGGCGTCCAGCTCCGAACCCGCGTAGTTTTCCAGGTCCTCGAACAGGCTCTTCATGCTGGCCCGCGTGAGGATTTTATGCACGACGGTGCAGCTGCGGCGGTACGAAGCTATGCGGTCGAGCAACACCGGGTGATGCTGCACGGGCACCTTGGCCACCAGGGCGGCCCAGCCTTCCTCGAAGTCGGGCTTGTTCTTGCGCACGGAACGCACGAAGCGTTCAAACTCCTTCTGCCCCGTGCGCGCGATGACGCGCCCGCCGCCTTCGATGGCGAAGATGATGGCCAGGGCGATGACGCCCTCGGCATTCAAGTCGCTGTCGCTGACGGGGCCATTGTCGTGGTGGCGGCGCAGCCAGCCGGCCAGGCGCACGACGGCTTGCACTTCCTTGCGCTGTTGCAACTGCAACGCGTACTTTTCATAGCCGGCCCAGTTCTGGTTCGGGTCGGCCTGGCAAATATCGATGAACAGCTCGCGCAGGCGCCGCTGCAGGTAGACGGGATCCTGGTCGTATTCGCCCACGAGGGCGTCTTCCGGCAGCTGCGACAATTCCTTGATCAGGCGAAAGCCCACCTGGAACGCGTGCTCGGCGCCGTGCTCGACGAGGAAATCGAGCGCGGCCTGGTCGCCTTCATGCGTGACGGCCTGCTCCAGGCCCAAGGACACGCCGCCCACCGTCAAATACAGCGCTTTCTGGATGCCGTCGGCCGTGCGTTCATTCGTGAACTTCTCGGCCACCATGGCCGTGATACCCGTCAATTCATCGGCCAGGTTCAGGGCCGCGTCTTCGCGCGGGTCGCCCGGCAACAGTTTGATGGCGCGCACCAGGCGCGGAAGATTCTCTACAACAATTGCTGGCAGCATTAGACGTTCCCTGCTTTCATTACGAGAAAATGCCCGTGCCCAGGCTGCGGCGCGTGCTGGAACGCGGCGCGCTGCGCGTGCTCGGCACTTGCTTGCGCAGGCGGTACAGCAATTCCTTGGTACTGCGCTGCAACATGGTCGGCTCTTCGTCCGGGTCGTCCGAGTATTCCGCGTCGGCCAGGTCGGCGCTGTGGCGGAAGTCGGGGAACAGTTCGAACAGCGAGCGGTCCCAGCCGTCTTCATTCGCTTGCGCCAGCTCGATGGCCAGCGGCACGACGTCGTTGTCGGACGACGTCACGCCCGTCACGTACGGTCCCTTGATGACGATCTCGCCCGCCACTTCGAGGATTTCCTTCGGCGCCATCGAGAACAGGATGGCGAACGCCGTGGCGCCCCAGTCGGTGGCGGACGCTTCGAGCAGCAGCTCGCGGCGGCGCTCGGCGTCGTCGGTGGAAAACACGACGCCGTGGATGTGCGCGAACAGGGCTTCGGCGATGCGTTCCGGATCATCCTCGATCTGGTCGTCGCTCCAGGTGGCAGCGATGAAGGCCAGGCTGTCGGCCCAGGCTTTCGGCGGCACCAGCAAGGTCGCCAGCGACATCTTGCCGCCGTCGAAGCCGGCCAGGTGCAGGGCCGTCACTTGCGGCGGGATGGCATTCAACACTTCCACCACGGCAAGATCGCCGTACTGGTCGGCCGCGTCGGCAAACGCCTGCTCGGCGTGGCCCAGCGAACCGGACAGCACCAGCTCCGTGACTTGTTTCGTCAGCGCGGGAAGATTGCTCTTTTGATCATTATTATCGGCCATGGTCATCTCCATCCTGGTCAAACATCTGGGCGAAATCGTCGGTCGCTTCGTCTTCATCGTGCTCGTCGTCGCCGTCGTCATTGGCGGCCAGCTGATCCAGCGACTGGTCGTCGTCGTCCCACAGGCGGGGATTCTTGTGCAGGAAGGCCGTGATGATGGCCTGGCGCGCCAGGTCGGGGAAGCTTTCCTCGATGGCGGCGTACATCTTGGCCGCTTCCGGCGCGGCGCAGGCGGCCATGGAAAACACGCGGGCCGTATCGCCGAATTCGTAGTCTTCGCTTTCGGCCAGCAAGCCTTTCGGGTCGCTGAAGGTGATGTGGTCGACCAGCGCGAAGGCCAGCATGTTCACGTCTTCGATGCCGCCGCCGCTCGCGTATTCGCCCACCAGCGCGTCGACCATGCTCTTGTAGTTCTTGCGGTTCGGCGGGTCGCCGAGGATGCCTTCGATCTGGCCTTCCAGCTCGCGCGACTGGTACGCGAATTCAGGGTGTACTCTTCTCATGCTGTGCTTTCCAATGTGGTGCGCGGCACTTTTACTTAAAAGCAAAAGCACCATTGTTTGTTGTTTTTCAAATCATCCGGGCTGTACCGCGGCTCACAGAACCGTAGCGAGCGGCAGTGAGTTGTGGCTAAGAAGCGCAACCGTACTTTAGTACGGTGAGCATCGCAGGCCGCAAATCACGACGCGCAGTAGGTTATGTGAGACGCCCTCAGTCCGCGGGAAGAACGGTGCCATGCAGGCGGAACACGCCGCACCACAGGGCATAGGCTTCCGCTTCCGGATCGATGATGATGCGGTGGTTCACGCTCTGGTCGTATTCGGCGCGCTTGGCCGGGTCGGCCAGGATCTCATACGCCTTGGTGACGCTCTTGAAGCGCGCCTCGGCGCCGGGGGCCTGGTTGCGGTCGGGGTGGAAGCGCATGGCCAGCGAACGGTAAACCTTCTTGATTTCATCGTCGCTGGCATTGGGCGCGACACCGAGGACGTTATATAAATTTTCCATAAAAGGCTCCGGGGTCACGTTTTTCTACTAATTAAAGGCGAATTATCCTATAGAACGGCGTCCGCGTCGCTTGCATGCCGGGAAATGGGGGCAAATACGTGCTTATAAAGCGCTTGCGGTACGGTAAAATGCTTTTTACTGTCACTCTTCCGCATTGATCAATGAGCAACGATAAACCGAATAACGCCGCGCCGGCGCTGGCGCCCAATTTCTTGCGTAACATCATCGAAGCCGACCTGGCTGCCGGCGCCCATGTGCGTCCCGGCCTGCCCCAGGTGATCACGCGTTTCCCGCCGGAGCCGAACGGCTACCTGCACGTGGGCCACGCCAAGTCGATCTGCGTCAACTTCGGCCTGGCGCGCGATTACGCCGGCCAGTGCAACCTGCGTTTCGACGACACCAATCCGGCGAAGGAAGAGCAGGAATACGTCGACACCATCATGGACAGCGTGAAATGGCTGGGCTTTGACTGGGAACCGAAGCAGGCCGATGGCCAGAGCCACCTGCATTACGCGAGCGACTATTTCGACCAGCTGTACGCGATGGCCGAGTACCTGATCACGGCCGGCTTTGCCTATGTGGACAGCCAGAGCGCCGAAGACATGGCCGCCAACCGGGGCAATTTCGGCCAAGCGGGCAAGAATTCGCCCTTCCGCGACCGTCCGCGCGACGAATCGCTGGCCCTGTTCCGCGCCATGAAGGCGGGCCAGTTCAAGGATGGCGAACACATCCTGCGCGCGAAGATGAGCGAAGATGCCATGAGTTCGCCGAACATGAACTTGCGCGACCCGGCCATCTACCGCATCCGCCATGCGCACCACCACCGCACGGGCGACGCCTGGTGCATCTATCCGATGTACGACTACACGCACCCGATCTCGGACGCGCTGGAAAACATCACGCATTCGATCTGCACCCTGGAATTCCAGGACCACCGCCCGTTCTACGACTGGCTGCTGGAAACCTTGTCCGCCGGCGGCTTCTTCCGGCAACCGGTGCCGCACCAGTTCGAATTCTCGCGCCTGAACCTGACCTACATCGTCACCAGCAAGCGCAAGCTGCGCCAGCTGGTGGAAGAAAAAATCGTCGACGGCTGGGACGACCCCCGCATGCCGACCCTGGTGGGCATGCGCCGCCGCGGCTACACGCCGGAAGCGATTCAATTGATGTGCGAACGCACGGGCGTGACGAAATCCGACGGCTGGATCGACTACAGCGTGCTCGAAGGCTGTTTGCGCGAAGACCTGGACCCGAAGGCGCCCCGTTCGGTGGCCGTGCTGCGTCCGTTGAAACTGATCATCGACAATTTCCCTGAAAACGACAGCGTGGAATGCACGGCGCCCGTGCACCCGCACTTCCCGGAGCGCGGCTTGCGCACCTTCCCCATCTCGCGCGAGCTGTGGATCGAGGAAGACGACTTCATGGAAGTGCCGAACAAGGGCTATTTCCGCCTGTATCCGCCCATCGACGACAAGCCGGGCAGCAAGGTGCGCCTGCGCTACGGCTACGTGATCGAGTGCACGGGCTACGACAAGGATGCGGACGGCAAGGTCATCGCCGTGCACTGCACCTACTTCCCGGACAGCAAGTCGGGCACGGAAGGCAGCGCCAACTACAAGGTCAAGGGCAATATGCACTGGGTCAGCGCGCCGACGGCCATTCCCGCCGAAGTACGCCTGTACGACCGCCTGTTTACGGACCCGCAGCCGGACGCGGGCGGCAAGGACTTCAAGCTGGCCCTGAATCCGCTGGCCAAGGAAGTGGTGCAGGCGTGGCTGGAACCGGGCGCGGAACTGGCCCAGCCGGAACAGCGCTTCCAGTTCGAACGCCACGGCTATTTTGCGGCCGACCGGGTCGACAGCCAGCCGGGCAAGCCCGTCTTCAACCGCATCGTCACCCTGAAAGACAGCTGGCAGCCCGCCAAATAAGGGCTGGACGGCACACGAAAAAAACCGCTGCGGCGGTTTTTTTTCGTTTCAAAGAGAAATATTGCCTGTTGACTATATTCACGATAGTTTTGTATATTAGGCAGCTATTGAGCAATTTGCAATTTCGATAGTCCTTGTGCAACTGAGTACAGCCACCACCACACAGGCGGCACCCGATTCCTCTTCCTGATGCGGATGGCGATGTCTTCTACTGCCGGCGAACACCCCTTAGCTGCTGAAAAAAGACCGCTGTGGCTGTTCGGCTTTGTCGTCTCGACGATGGTGGGCCTGCTGTTCTACATGGCCGCTTCGCTGTCGATCGAAAGCGATGCCAGCGAACAATTCAACAATCTGGCGCGCAACACCCAGAAAAACATCGAATCGCGCACCAAGTCGTATACCAACCTGCTGCGCGGCACGGCCAGCCTGTTCCAGGCCAACGAACACGTGAGCCGCGAGCAATTCCACCGCTACGTGGCCAACATCGCCCTGCAACAGAACTATCCGGGCGTGATGAATCTCAATTACAGCCAGGAACTCGACGAGACGCAGCGCGCCGCCTACGAAACGGCCATGCGGCGCGACTATCCGCCCGGGCGCGACGGCTATCCGGCGTTTGCCATCCACCCGCCCGGCCCGCGCGCCCAGTATTCCGTGCTCGTATACATCGAGCCGATTGCCAGCGCCCCGGAAAAGTATGGCTACGACATCGCCTCGCGCCCGCAGATCGCCGAAGCGCTGGCGCAGTCGCGCGATTCCGGCCACATCAGCAATTCCGGCGTGCCCGTGCCGATGGACGGCCGTCCCCAGTTGACGGGCATGGCCATGCGCCTGCCCGTGTACCGCTTCGGCATGCCCGTCGATACCGTGGAGCAGAGGCGCGCCGCTTACCAGGGCTCCGTCGGCATCGGCTACGACCTAGTGACGATGATGCGCAGCGCGCTGGCCGACATGCCGGTACGCAACGTCCGCCTGACCCTGTTCGATATCGGCCCGCAGGCGCTGCAACAGCGGGACGTGCCGCTGCAGTTGCCGCACGACATGCGCCCCATCTTCGACAGCACGGCGGCGGGCATGCATGCGCCATGGTGGCAGCCCGGCAGTTCGGGCCGCTACCTGAGCAGCACGCTGCTGATCGAGCACAATGGCCGCGCCTGGCAAGCGCTGTTCAGCGTGCGCAAGAACGACCTGTATTCGCGCTTCGACGCCTTCCTGCCGTGGCTGGCCCTGCTGATCGGCTTTGCCAGCACCATGCTGCTGTACGTGCTGTTCCATACCCTGGCGTCGTCGCGCCGGCGCGCCATCCAGATGGCGACGGGCATGACGGAGGAGTTGCGCGCCAGCCAGATCCGATTGCAACTGTCGCACCAGAAACTGCGCCGCCTGGCCGCGCACGCCGACCAGATCAAGGAAGAAGAGCGCAAGCGCATCGCGCGCGAAATTCACGACGACCTGGGACAGAATCTGCTGGTCCTGCGCATCGACGCCGACATGCTGGCCTCGCGCACGCAGCGCCGCCACCCGCGCCTGAACGCCCGCGCCCGTTCGACCCTGGAGCAGATCGACGCCACCATCAAGAGCGTGCGGCAGATCATCAACGACTTGCGCCCTACCGTGCTGGACCTGGGCGTGAATGCGGCCGTCGAATGGCAGGTGGCGCAATTTCGCCAGCGCACGGGCATCGCCTGCGAAGTGAGCGAAAGCCATGACGACATTTGCCTCAGCGACCAATGCGCGACGGCCCTGTTCCGCATTCTGCAAGAGTCGCTCAGCAATATTTCCCAGCATGCGAATGCCAGCCGCGTGCAAGTCAAGCTGGAAAAATGCCGCGATACGGTGTCGATGAGCGTCAGCGACAACGGCGTGGGCGCGGCCATCGACGGGCGCAACAAGCTCGGTTCGTTTGGCCTGGTGGGGATAGAAGAACGCATCAAGTTGCTAGGTGGCACTTTTTACATCGAAAGCAGCCCCGGCGCCGGCATGAGCGTGCACGTCAGCGTGCCGCTGGGCGCGGACGCCACCGCGTTTCCCTACGAGGAAGAAAGCCGGGCCAGCGGCTGACCGGCACGTGCCCCGCATGAATCAAGCTCAGCTTGCATATTTCGTAATAAGATGCAATATTGATGTAGAACAACTTAGCGCCTGCCCGCCATGGGCAAGGCATTCCTCGACTACTTGCCAGGAGTACACACGCGCCGCTTTCCCTTGTTTCACCGTATTTCCCACAACGCTCTTTACCAAAGGACATTCATGGATACGAACGACAGTTTCAAGGCTATTGCCGATTTGAATTTGGACGCGATCAAGGTCAAACTGATGCACCGGGAGTCAGGCGAAGGATGGAGTCTGGAGAAGGCCAACGCGGTGGAATTCGAATACCGCCGCTTCCTGATCCTGATGAAACAGTTTCCGCAAGAAGAAACGGCGCCCTTGATGGACGTCGATACCTTTTGGCACTACCACATCCTCGATACCCTGAAATATGCGGCCGACTGCGAACAGGTGTTCGGCTACTTCCTCCATCACTTCCCCTACATCGGCTTGCGCGGCGAAGACGACGAAGCGGCGCACCATCGCGTGGGCGAGCGCATGAAGCAGTTGTATGAACAAACGTTCGGGGAAGATTATATCCGCGCTGAAACGGCGTATTCGGGGCGCGCCGTACAGGCGGCGTATTCGGGACGTGCGGTGCAGGAGACGGCTTACTCGGGCCGCGCCGTGCAAACGGCGTTTTCCAGTGCGGCGGTGCAAGCGACGGCTTACTCGGGCCGGGCCGTGCAAACGGCGTTTTCCAGTGCGGCGGTACAGGCGACGGCGTATTCGGGCCGCGCGACCGGGGCTGCCAACACCGCATTTTCCAGCGCCCCTGCCTCACTGGCCGCAGCGGTGGTCAAGTCGTCCTCGACTGGCCTGGAAATGGGGCGCTTCTATGTCGATCGTCCGGTGCTGAACCGCGACCCGCAATAGAAAAGCGGAAAACAGATGTGGCTGCCGCACGCGGCAAGCCTGACGTACCCAGACGGCACCTCTCAGTTTGCCGTCTGTCAGGCGCTCTTAGGCAGCCATCAACTCGCGCAGTTCACGAATGCTGAAATCGCTGATTTCATGCATGCGGATGAGGATCGTGGCGCCGATCGGCAAGGTATTGTGACGAATCTTGCTGATGACCGGTGGCGCCACTTCCAGGGCTCGCGACAAGGCGGCATCGTTTTTCAGTTGCAGCTTGTCGATGATCGCATCGAGGACGCGATTCGGGTTGTAGGTAGGCAAAGAGGTAATTTGTTTGAGAGACATGATCGAAAATCCGTACTTGTTGTATTAGAGCAAAAAGAAACCGAATGTCTCTTCTGCAATAATTCAGGGTAAACACACTAAAAAGCGCCATCACTTATGCGGCTTTTACGCCGCAAACAATATAATACACGCTATTGTTGATTTTTGCGTAACTTAACGCAAAATTGTGATAATTGAAGAGAATTGACGCACTTGGAATGTGCTAGAGGATAACTCAAATTGGAAAAATTTGCTGCAAGTCATCAATTTTTACGATGAGCAACACCGCTATGCATGAGCCAAGCTATGGCCATGAGGGCGCTCAGACGCGCCATTTCGGCAGATAGATGCCAGCCTTGCGCGGCCACGCCGGCCGGGGTGGCAAGCGGGCACGTGCCCGGAACGGCATCCACGCGGCACCAGGCCAGTTGCCGGCGGATTTCATCGGGCGGCGGCGGCGGCTGCAGCGCACGTTCGCGACGGCGCATATAAGCGCGTACCTGTTCCTTGCTGGGGTGACTCGTAGCTCGCATGGCTCGCTCCTGCTGACGGGAAACAGCGTCACGCTATGCAGAGCTCGCCACAAGAGCCCAGACGCGTGACGACATTGCTCACCATATCGCCAGCGCGCCATGACGCGTTTGCGCTGCGTCAAAGGTCACGGCCCCGGTGTTGCGCCGAGACCCGTACTGCGCCATGGCCCCAGCGGCCAGGCCCATATTCTTATTTCTTTTGCTGGCGCACGCGCTGCTGCTGCTTTTCCTGCGTTTGCTGGCGATTCTGCTTGCGCTCGAACAAGGTGACCGCATCTTTCTTGGCTTGTTCGACGGTACGCATTTCCTCATGCGCATCGTGCGGGACAAAAAATTCGGCGTCCTGCGCGGCCACGACGAGCTTGATGGCGGCCTCGTCGTCGAGGTCGTACAGTTCCGTCAGGACGGTGGTGACCTCGTCCAGGTATTCTTCGTAAGTGAGGGTGCTCATGCTGTAGTCCTTAAGTGAGTGGCGCAGCGCGGGAACGGCGCGCTGCGCGCCGGCCCAGCAAAGTGCGCAGATAACCGGCCATTTTACCCGATGCCGGCGCCATCGGCTGCCATCGGCTGCAAGGCATCGGCCACGCGCGCGTAGCGCAGGCGCACGCCCAGCTCGCGCTTGAGGCGGGTATTGTGCAGGCGGCGCGATTCGGACATGAACGACAGCAGCATCGGCGTGACCACTTGCCGCAGCTCGGCCCGCGGCAGGCGCGGCGGGCGCGGCAGGCCAAACGTATCGGCCACGGCATCGAAATACTCGGCCATCCTGAGTTCGCTGTCATCGCTGGCGTGATACACGCGTCCCGGCTTGCCCCGCCACAAGGCCCGCTCGATGACGCGCGCCAGGTCATCGGCATGGATATGGTTGGTGTACACATCGTCGCTGGCTTCCAGGGCTGGCGTGCCTTCGCGCAAGCGCTTCAGCGGCAGGCGGTCTTGCGCATAAATGCCCGGCACGCGCAGGATGGCCACGCTGGCGCCGCGGCGCGCGCCCCAGCCGCGCAAGACCTGTTCGGCGTCCACGCGCCGCTTCGCGCGCGCATTCGCCGGCGCCGTCGGCCGCGTCTCATCGACCCAGGCGCCGCCGCAATCGCCATACACGCCGCTGGTACTCACATACACCATGCGTGCATGCTCGGGTAAAATGGCGACCAGATTGCGCGTGCGCCGGTCCAGCAAGCCCGACGACATGGGCGGCGCCAGGTGCACGACCATCGTCGCCAGTCCCGCCAGCCGTTTCAGGCTGGCGCGCTCGTCGAGGTTGGCCACGATGGGCACGGCGCCGGCCGCCCGCAACTGCGCGCAGCGCGCTGGCTGGCTGGTGACGGCAAAGACGCGAAAGCGCGCGCGCAGCAGGGGCAGCAGCCGCATGCCGACGTCGCCGCAGCCCAGGATCAGCAAGCGCGGCAAGCCTGACGGCTTGCGCAAAGAGTGCATTAACATATTTTTCATCTCAAGGATTGTATGACTTTTCAAATTACTGTTCAGCCCAGCGGCCACCAATTCAGCTGCGAAGCGGACGAAACCGTCCTGTCGGCGGCGATACGCGCCGGCGTCGGCCTGCCGTACAGCTGCAAAAGCGGCGCCTGCAGCTCCTGCAAGGGCAAGATCGTGTCCGGCAGCGTACAGCATAAGCCATACCAGGCCCGCTCCCTGACGGAAGATGAAGCGGCGGCCGGCTACTCGCTGCTGTGCTGCGCCGTGCCTCAGGGCGACCTGGTGGTGCAGGCGCGCGAAGTGGCGGGCAGCAGCGACTACCCGATCAAGAAAATGCCGTCGCGCGTGACCACCATCGAAAAAGTCGCGCCCGACGTCGTCGTGCTGACCCTGCAATTGCCAGCCAGCGAGCGCCTGCACTACCGCGCCGGACAGTATATCGAAATCATGCTGCGCGACAACAAACGCCGCAGCTACAGCATGGCCAGCGCACCCGTCGAAGGCGGCCCCGTGAGCCTGCACGTCCGCCACATGCCGGGCGGCCTGTTCACCGACCAGGTGTTCGGCAGCATGAAGGAGCGCGACATCCTGCGCTTCGAAGGCCCGATGGGCACCTTCTTCCTGCGCGAAGATTCCGACAAGCCCGTCGTGCTGCTGGCCTCGGGCACGGGCTTTGCCCCCTTGAAAGCCATCGTCGAGCACATGATCAACGAGCAGTCGCCGCGTCCGATCACCCTGTACTGGGGCGGCCGCCGTCCGCACGACCTGTACATGGACGCCCTGTGCCGCCAGTGGGCCGCCGACTTGCCGCAGTTCACCTATGTGCCCGTCGTGTCGGACGCGCTGCCGGAAGACGCGTGGCAAGGCCGCACGGGCTTCGTGCACCAGGCCGTCATCGCGGACTTGCCCGACATGTCCGCGTATCAAGTGTATGCCTGCGGCGCACCGATCGTCGTCGAGTCGGCCAATCGCGATTTCGTGCAATTGTGTCAATTGCCGGCCGACGAGTTTTACGCGGACGCCTTCACCACGGAAGCCGACCTGGCCAAGTAAGCATCCAGACAGCGGGGTGCTGCTGGCGCGGCATCCGCTGCCGCTCCACCCCGCTGTTTCCTGGAAATTTCATGTCTCTCGCCTCTGCCGGCAACGGCTTCAGTATCCTGCGTCACCGCAACTTCGCCTGTTATCTTTCCGCCCGCGTGCTGGGCACGGTGGCCGTGCAGATGCAAAGCGTGGCCATCGGCTGGCAGGTGTACCAGATCACGGGCAGCCTGTTCGACCTGGGCTTGATCGGCCTGGCGCAATTCGCCCCCTTCCTCGTGCTCATCTTGCCGGCCGGCCACGTGGCCGACCGCTACAACCGCCGCAACATCATCGCCTGGTGCCTGGCGGCGCAACTGGCGTGCGCGCTGGCCCTGCTGGCGTTTACGTTAAGCAATATTTCCATCGTCTGGCCCGTGTTTGCCGTGCTGGTGCTGTTCGGCAGCGCGCGCGCCTTCATGATGCCGGCCACGCAAGCCGTGCTGGTCAACATGGTGCCCACGCAACACTTCAGCCGCGCCGTCGCGCTCAGTTCATCCAGTTCCCACGTGGCCATCATCCTGGGGCCGACTTTGGGCGGCTTGCTGTACTACTTCGGCCCCAAGGTCGTGTATCTGATCTCGTCCGCGCTGCTGGTCGTGTCCGTCCTGCTGATGCGCGCCACCACCCCGGCGCCGCAAGTGGTGAAACGCGAACCCGTCAGCTGGCATACCCTGCTCGAAGGCTTGCGCTTCGTCTGGTCGAAGCCCATCGTGCTGGGCGCCATTTCGCTCGACCTGTTTGCCGTGCTGTTCGGCGGCGCCACGGCCCTGCTGCCGGCGCTCGCGCATGACGTGCTGCATGCCGGACCCAGTGGCCTGGGCTTGCTGCGCACGGCGCCGGGCGCCGGCGCCGCCCTGTGCTCGATCGCGCTGGCCATGTTTCCCATCACGCGCCGCGTGGGCGCGTGGATGTTCGGCGGCGTGGCCGTCTTCGGCCTGGGCACCCTGGTGCTGGGCAGCACCAGCTATTTCCCGCTGGCCCTGGCGGCGCTGTTCCTGATGGGCGCCGGCGACATGGTCAGCGTCTACATCCGCCACCTGCTGGTGCAGTTCGAGACGCCGGACGAGATCCGCGGCCGGGTCAGCGCCGTGAACGCCGTCTTCATCGGCGCCTCGAACGAGCTGGGCGAATTCGAATCGGGCTTGACGGCCGGCTGGTTCGGCCTCGTGCGCGCCGTGCTCTTCGGCGGCGCCGCCACCCTGGCCGTGACGGGTATCTGGGCCGTGCTGTTCCCCGTACTGTCGCGCATGGACCGCTTTCCCCACCACGAGAAGGAAGCTGCCGCCAGGACGGCCACCGCGGCGAGCGCATAAGGTCTAAGATGCGCTATCCCCACTGACGAATCCGCACCATGAAAATCACGCTTCCATTCCACGGCTTCATCCGCAGCCGCCCCCACCTGAGCATGGCCACGGCCATCGGCGTGGCGGCCGGCCTGCTGCTGCCCGCATCCTGGCAACAGATGACGCGCCTGCTGACGGCGTGGAATGTCGCCGTCTGGTTCTACCTGGCGACGATGGCCTGGATGATGATGCGCGCCAACCACCACAAGGTCAAAGCCATGGCGGCGCGCCAGGATGAGCGGGCGGCAACCGTCCTGTCGGCCCTGTCCGTCGCATCCGTGATGAGCCTGGTGGCCATCGTTTCGCAGCTGTCCTCGATGAAAGACATGGCGCCGGACGAGCGCGCGCTGCATTACGGCCTGACGATCCTCACCCTGGTCGGTTCCTGGTTCCTCGTCGGCACCCTGTTCTGCTTTCACTATGCCCACCTGTACTACCAGGCCGATCCCGCGCTGCGCCCCCTGAAGTTTCCCGACGACGAGCAAAACCCCGATTACTGGGATTTCCTGTATTTCGCCTTCACCATCGCCGTCGCCGTGCAAACGTCGGACGTTTCCGTGCAGACGCGCATGATGCGGCAAATCGTGCTGGGACAATCCGTGCTGAGCTTTTTCTTCAACCTGGTCGTGCTGGGGCTGTCGATCAATATCGCGGCCGGTCTCATCAATGGCTGAGGGTAAATAATTTCGTAGTGGAAACTTGACCTGGCTGAAGGGTTAAGCTCATCTTAATCGTGCGCACCCTCTTGAAATACTGGAAAGAGGAGTAAGATAAGTCATGCACAGGGATCAAGTGCATGAGGCAAGAACCAGGCGCCGATGCGCCCTGGCAGCGGGTTTGCCCACTGCCATGCAAGGCGCCTGAGATGGGTTTTTTTTGAATTGACAGGAGTAAGCATATGCAAATCAATATTCATACCGACAGCACCATCGCCAACACCGCTGGACTGAACGAACATGTGCAATCCGTACTTGAAAGCGCACTGAACCGCTTCCGCGACAACCTGACCCGCATCGAAGTCCACATCAGCGACACGAATGGCCCGAAAGGCGGTGCCGACGATATCCGCTGCGTCATGGAAGCACGCGTTGCTGGCTATCAACCGATCGCCGTGACCGAACAGAACGCCACCGTGCATCAATCCGTTGCCGGCGCCACCGACAAACTGAAACGCGCCATCGATAGCGCCCTGGGCCGCCTGCAAGACAGCAAGCGCCACGCCACCGGCAAGAATGCCGTGATCGATACGGCCGAAGCGGAAGAAACCGCCGAGTAATCCCCACCCGCAGGATTTTCAGAGACTGAGGCAGCCGTTCAAGGCTGCCTTTGCACATCCGGCCCGCCTTTCGCGCGAGGCAACATCCATAGCAAAACCGCAAGCATTCCTGCGTATTGACGCGGCAATGAAATAATTGTCGTATTTCTCACAGTAAGTGACCTCAAGCAAGCCTTTGGCGTTACAGCCAAGGCCGCTTTACGCTATCATGAAGCTACCGGCCCCCTGCTCGCGCGCCGGCTTTTTGAAAGTGTGATTGTGGAACAGATCGGCAACTTCGGCGCTTCAGGCTGCAACATCGGCGATTTACAGCTATTTCGCGATGGGGCGGATAGCCAGACGGCCGCCATGCTGGCGCCCTGCCCCGTGATGCGCCTGGAAGCGGGCGAAGCCATTGCCGACACGCAAGGCGCCAGCCTGTACATCGTCCTGCGCGGCTCGCTGGCCGTGGCCGCCGACACCCACACGGGCATGGATGACGGCACCGTCAGCAAGGTCTTGCCCGGCGAAAGCGTGGGCGAACAATCGGTGCTCGATGAAGCGAGCAACCTGGCCGCCATTTCCGCCCTGGAAGAAACCGATTTGCTGGTGATCGACGCGGCCATCGTCTGGGAATTGATCGAACAGTCGAACGGCCTGGCGCGCAACCTGCTGCGGCTGCTGTCCTTCCGCATCCGCGCCGCCAATGCCTTGCTGCGCCGGCGCCAGAAACTGGGCGAATTCTACCGCCAGCTGTCGATGGTCGACAGCCTGACGGGCTTGTACAACCGCGCCTGGCTGACGGATTTACTGCCCAACATGATCGTCACGGCCCACGCCAGCGGCTCGCCGCTGTCGCTGGTGATGATAGACCTCGACCATTTCAAGCGCTTCAACGACACGCACGGCCACCAGGCGGGCGACCAGGCACTGCGCATCGCCGCGCAAGTGCTGGGCGCAGCCCTGCGGCCCACGGATTTTGCCGTGCGCTACGGTGGCGAGGAAATGATGGTGATCTTGCCCGATACCAACGAACACGTGGCCTTGCGGGTGGCCGAGCGCTTGTGCGAGCGCATGCAGCTCGCCGTCATCTTCGCCGACATGCGCAGCGCCTTGCCGCACATCACGGGTTCCTTCGGCGTGGCCAGCCTGGCGGCCGAACAGGACGACCATGCGCTGATCGCCGCGGCCGACGCGGCCCTTTACCGCGCGAAAGCTGGCGGCCGCAACCGGGTAAGCACCTGATAAAAAGCCCATGGCGTCGTTGCATTGCCTCGTCGTACATTCGTACTGCCTTCGGCAATGCGCCTAGCCCTGGACATTTTCTCAGGCGCTTCCGGCGTAATAATGATCAGGCAGCCTTGCTGTCGGCCGGCTTGCCAGCATCCGGCTTGGCGGCATCATCCTTCTTGCTGCTGTGCGCGGCGATGAAGTCGGCATAGCCCTTTTGCACCAGCTCGTACGTCTTGTCGATATTGCCGGCGATGTCGCCATTCAGCACTTTCAAGCCGCCCAGGATGTCGCGCGCTTCCTTGAAGCCTTTTTCCATGCCGCCGCTGATGGTGTCCATGAACTTGGTCAGGGCCGTATCGTCGTCCAGGCCGGGATTCTGTTTCTTGAAAGCATCAAAAAATCCCGTCGACAGCGATACAATGCGGTTCGCCGTCGCTTCGGCGCTGTTGTCCTGCGAAGCCGCGTTCTGGATCGCGTCCTCGCCGTACTGGCCCTTCAGCGCTTCATTGATGTTGGTGATGGCCGTCTTGTACAGCAGCGCCAGCGGTTCGTTCTCGGAACCGATCGACACGTTCAGCGACGCCTGCATGATGGAAGCGTTCAATTGCAGCTTGGTGCGGTCATTCACGCTCATTTCAGCGTTGACGCCGTCCTTTTGCTGGACTTTATCGTCCTTGCCAGCAACGCCCGTACTGACGGAAGTCACGGAAGGGGTGGAATTGCCGCTTGCGGCGATGGGAATTGACACGATAGACCTCCTTGAACGGGCAATGTATGCCACCATGCGGGAAACGCGATGATGACCATCCTCTCGTGTAGTATCGGCAGGTTTTCAGAAAACTGTAGCAGCGGCCGCTTTTGGCGGCCCGGATAACCAATCAAGCAACGACCATCAATGACTAACCAGACCTTTCTTTGGCACGACTACGAAACCTTTGGCGCCCAGCCGCGCCGCGACCGCCCGGCCCAGTTCGCCGCCATCCGCACGGATGCCGACCTCAACGAGATCGGCGAACCCATCATGCTGTATTGCCAGCCTGCCAATGATTTCCTGCCCGACCCGCAATCGTGCCTGATCACGGGCATCACGCCGCAGCAGTGTCTGCAGCTGGGCGTGCCCGAACACCAGTTCGCCGCCACCATCGAAGCGGCCTTTTCGGAGCCGGGCACCATCGGCGTGGGCTACAACACCATCCGTTTCGACGATGAAGTCACGCGTTTCCTGTTCTGGCGCAACCTGATCGACCCGTATGCGCGCGAATGGAAGAACCATTGCGGCCGCTGGGACATCCTCGACGTGGTGCGCATGACGCACGCGCTGCGCCCGGAAGGCATCGAATGGCCGAAGCGCGACGATGGCCAGACCAGTTTTAAACTGGAACACTTGAGCAAGGCCAATGGCCTGGCCCACGAAGCGGCGCATGATGCACTGTCCGACGTGCGCGCCACCATCGCCCTGGCGCGCCTGATCAAGGAAAAGCAGCCGAAACTGTTCGAATTCTGCCTGGCCCTGCACAAGAAGGACCGGGTCGCCAGCGAAATGGGCATGCACCTGGCCGCCGGCGAGCGCCAGCCTTTCCTGCACGTGTCGGGCATGTTCCCCGCCGAACGGGGCTGCCTGGGCGTCGTCTGGCCGCTGGCCACGCATCCGAGCAATAAAAATGAAATCCTCGTCTGGGATTGCGCCTACGACCCGCGCGAACTGTTTACCCTGGACGCCGACACCATCCGCACGCGCCTGTTCACGCGCAAGGACGCCATGCCGGAAGGCATGACGCGCCTGCCCGTGAAAAGCGTGCACCTGAACAAGTCGCCCATGCTGGTCGGCAATTTAAAGACCTTGTCGCCGGCCATGGCCGCGCAATGGGGCATCGATCTGGACGCGGCGAAGGTCAACGCGCAATTCGCCGCCGCGGCGCCGAACATGGATGCCGTCTGGGCCGAAGTGTTCCAGCGCCCGGGCGCGAATGCCGCGCTGGACGTGGATGAGGATTTGTACAATGGTTTCGTCAGCAACGATGACCGCCGCCTGCTCGAATCCTTGCGCCGCGACACGCCGGCCAAGCTGGCCACGGCCCGCCCCTCGTTTGCCGACGAACGCCTGCAGGAACTGCTGTTCCGCTACCGCGCCCGCAATTTCCCGCAAACCCTGAGCGAAGCGGAAAGCCTGCGCTGGGAACAGCACCGCGCCGCCCGCCTGTTCGACGGCGACGCCGGCGCCCGCACCATCGAAATGCTGTTTACGGAAATCGACGTGCTGTCGGAATCCGTCGATGAGCGGGGCGAGGAAATTCTGGGAGAACTCTACGATTACGCGGAGATCGTCGCACCACAGCGTGACTAAATGCAAAATGCCGGGCTAGCCCGGCATTTTTTATGCATGCGACTTAAACCGCGCGGTGTTGATTGATCGCATCGCGCGTTTCAATGGCCACGCGGCGCGCGGCGTCGGCGAAATCTTCGCCCGTCTGCGGCGTGGCGTAGATGATGGCGCGCGACGAGCTGATCATCATGCCCATGCCGTTCGCCGTCTGGCCCGCGCCGACGGTGGCGGCGATGTCGCCGCCCTGGGCGCCGATGCCGGGCACCAGCAGTGGCATGTCGCCGACGATGGCGCGCACCTGCGCCAGTTCTTCAGGGAAGGTGGCGCCGACGACGAGCGCGCACTGGCCGTTTTTATTCCACTTCTCGGCCACCAGGCGCGCCACGCGCTGGTACAGCGGTTCGCCGTCCGTATTCAGGAATTGCAGGTCCGAGCCGCCCGGGTTCGACGTGCGGCACAGGATGATCACGCCGCGGTCTTTCCACGCCAGGTAGGGATCGAGCGAATCCTCACCCATGTACGGGTTCACGGTGACGGCGTCGGCGCCGTAGCGCTCGAACGCTTCGCGCGCGTATTGCGTGGCCGTCGCGCCGATGTCGCCCCGTTTCGCGTCGAGGATCAGGGGGATGTGCGGGTAGTTCTCGCGCACGTAGCGGCAAATGTCTTCCAGCTGCTTTTCCGCGCCCAGCGCGGCAAAATACGCGATCTGCGGCTTGAAGGCGCAAGCCAGGTCGGCCGTGGCATCGATGATGCGCGTGCAAAAGGTGGTGATTCCATCAGGCAGGTCGCGCAGTTCGGCCGGCAGTTTCGCCAGGTCGGGGTCCAGGCCCACGCACAGCAGGGAATTATTGGCCGTCCACGCGGCGGATAATTTATTGATGAAATTCACGGCACACCTTCTCTATATTCAGTTGCAAACCCCGTATTGTAACGCGGCGCAGGCTTGCCACGGCGTCACAAGGCGGTCGGGTCCGGCGGCCGGCGCTTATTAAACCGACATTACGGGCCGTTTCAGGTATATTTGCCTCACCTCCTTTACTCTGCACGGAACCCATCATGCAAATCACCAATCAATTCACCAAATGGCTGCGCCTGGCGCTGAGCGTCACCGTCCTGGCCGGCGTCCTGACGGGCTGCGGCTACAACGACTTCCAGAGCAAGGATGAAGCCACCAAGGCCGCCTGGGGCGAAGTGGTCAACCAGTACCAGCGCCGCGCCGACCTGATCCCCAACCTGGTCAATACCGTCAAGGGCTATGCCACGCACGAGCGCGAAACGCTGGAAGCGGTGACCAAGGCGCGCGCCGCCGCCACCAGTTTCCAGATCACGCCCGAAGTGCTGAACGACCCGGCCGCGTTCGAAAAATTCCAGCAAGTGCAGGGGCAGCTGTCGTCGGCCCTGTCGCGCCTGATGGTGGTATCCGAGAAGTACCCGGACTTGAAGGCCGACACAAGCTTCCGCGACTTGCAGTCGCAGCTGGAAGGCACGGAAAACCGCATCACCGTGGCGCGCCAGCGTTACATCGTTGCCGTGCAGGATTACAACGTGCATGCGCGCAGCTTCCCGAACAACCTGACGGCCATGGTCTTCGGCTACAAGGTCAAGCCATCGTTCACGGTGGAAAATGAAAAAGCCATCTCGACCGCACCGACCGTCAACTTTGGCAAATAAGATGAAAGCCTGGTCCTATCTCGCGGCGCTGGCGACGGCGCTGCTGCTGTGGACGATGCCGCCAGCCGGCGCACAGGGCTTGCAGCCCGTGCCGCCGCTGGCCGCGCGCGTGACGGACAACGCCGGCATGCTGGACGCCAAGCAAAAGGCGGCGCTGGAAGGCGTGCTGGCCGATTATGAAGCCAAGACGGGCAGCCAGATCGCCGTGCTGCTGGTCAAGAGCACGGAACCGGAAGCCATCGAGCAATACAGCATCCGCGTGACGGATGCCTGGAAGCTGGGCCGCAAGGGCGTCGATGACGGCGTGCTGCTGATGGTGGCGAAGGACAACCCCTCGTCCCTGCGCCGCCTGCGCATCGAGGCGGGCCGCGGCGTGCAGGGCGTGCTGACGGATGCGCAATCGAAACGCATCCTGCAAGACGTGATCGCCCCCCATTTCAAGCAAAACGATTACTACGGCGGCCTAGTGGCCGGCGTGGGCTCGATTGCCACCCTGCTGAACCAGGAGCAATTCCCCGCTGCGGCACAGCAAAAGGCGCCAGCCACCGTGGAAGCGGGCGGCATGACCTTTTGGCTGCCGCTGCTGTTCTTCGGCTTCCTCGTCGTGCTGACCCTGTTCCGCTCGCGCGGCGGGCCGACGCGCCTGCAGCGCGGCAGCAACTGGTCCAGCGGCGCCACCGGTGTCGTGCTGGGCAGCATCCTCAGCCAGGCGCTGAACAACCGCGGCGGCGGCGGCTTCGGCGGCGGCGGTTTTGGCGGTGGCAGCAGTGGCGGCGGTGGTTTCGGTGGCGGCGGCGGCGGTTTTGACGGCGGCGGCGCCTCGGGAGATTGGTAATGACGAAACAACTGACATTCGGACAACGCTGCGGACGGGCATTGAAACATTTGCGGGGCACGCCGGCGACGGCGCGCCACGCCTTTCCGGAACGCACCCTGAAAGCCATCGAGACAGCCATCGCCGGCGGTGAAGCGATGCACCAGGCGGAAGTGCGCCTGATCGTCGAAGCGGCCCTGACGCCGGGCATGGCGTACCAGGGCGTAAGCAACCGCGAGCGGGCGCGCGAACTGTTTGCCCAATATGGCGTGTGGGATACGGAAGACAACGTCGGCGTGCTGATCTACATCAACCTGGCCGAACACCAGGTCGATATCGTGGCCGACCGCAACGTGGGCCGCCGCGTCACGCCGGAACAGTGGCAAGCCGTGTGCCGCACCATGACCAAAGGGTTCAAGGATGGCAATTACCACGACAGCACCCTGGAAGCGCTGGCGCAGCTCAATACCCTGCTGCAAAGCCACTTCCCCGCCAACGGCACGCGCGGCAACCAGTTGCCGAACGAGCCCATCCTCCTCTGATTCCTGCCCAGGGATTAAAATCTGCCCATTGCCGCGCGGGCTGGTGTTCCTGTCAGCGCGGCCCCCATACCCCGCCGAGGAGCACACATGAAATTAGTCAATAAAACCGCCATCGTCACGGGCGCCACGCAAGGCATCGGCCTGGCTTGCGCCACCCGCCTGATTGCCGAAGGGGCGCAAGTGATGCTGGTCGACATCAAGGAAGAAGGCGCGCAAGCGGCCGCCGCCCTCGGCCCGCAGGCGCGCTTCTTTTGCGCCGACGTCAGCCAGAAGGCGGATGTGGACGCCATGCTGAAGGAAACCCTGGCGCAGTTCGGCCACATCGATATCCTCGTCAACAATGCGGGCGTCACGCACGCGGCCGATTTCCTCGACGTCTGCGAAGACGATTTCGACCGGGTCATGCGCATCAACCTGAAATCGATGTTCCTGTGCGGCCAGGCCGTGGCGCGCGAAATGGTCAAGCGCAACAGCGGCTGCATCATCAACATGTCCAGCGTGAACGCGGAACTGGCCATTCCGAACCAGGTGCCGTACGTGGTGTCGAAGGGCGCCATCAACCAGCTGACCAAGGTCATGGCCCTGAACCTGGCCTCGCACGGCGTGCGCGTCAACGGCATCGGGCCGGGCACCATCCTGACGGAACTGGCCAAGCAGGCGGTGCTGTCGAGCCCGGAAGCGCGCCACACGATTTTGTCGCGCACGCCGCTGGGCCGCTGCGGCGAACCGGAAGAAGTGGCCGGCATCGCCGCCTTCCTGGCCAGCGACGACGCCACCTACATGACGGGCCAGACCATCTATGTCGATGGCGGGCGCATGGCGCTCAATTACACGGTGGCCGTGAAGGAATGAAGGCAGGCGCGGCAAGTTATATCAAAAAAGAATAATGGTTATCCGAAAAGATCATTAGACACATATCGTGCAACGCAGCATAATGCACCTGTCTCCACTATTCTCCTCCAAGAAAATAGTTTTAAGCCCGCTTTCACCAGCGGGCTTTTTTTTCGCTATCAGTCTTGAAACATGGCTATTCTTGCCATGCTCCACACTCTTTCCGACAATTTGCGCTGCCGCAAAAAAATGTTGCGGCGTGTCATCAGGCCGTCATCTTCACCTCCTATACTTGCTTCATCTGCTGTACAGGCAACCGATATGCCTGACTACAGACAGGTGTGCCGCGATGGCACACCACTCCCCTTTCATGACCGTGGCGGGCGCCCGCAAGGCGCGCGACATGGCAAGTACCGAGCAACTCTCAACTCTTGACCCATTTCATTTGGGTTTTTGGCCCGCGCCCCCGCGGGCCTTTTTTTTGCCTGTCCAGCAAGCTCTTGCGCAAAAACACGGTGGCCCGCCACGCGCATGATATTGTGGCGTCCTTTCCACCTGTCCTGACGCCTCATGCCTGCACCTTTGCCCGAACTGTGTTTTGCCGACCGCTACGAACGCCTGCGCTACCGCACCGCGCTGGTGCTATATGTGCTGGTGATCCTGATCGGCGATATTCCCGGCGTGCGCGCGGACGTGGGCCAGTATGCGTCGGGCGGCGTGCTGCATTCCTTCGGTTATGGCGTGCTGGCCCTGATCCTGTTCAGCGGCACGGGCGGCGGCATGGCGCGCCGGGCACTGCTGTCGGTGCTGATGGTGGCGGCCATGGGCGCGCTGGACGAATTCATCCAGAGTTTCCTGCCCTACCGCCATGGCGCCGTCAGCGACTGGGTGGTCGATGTCACGGCCGCCACGGCGGTCAGCCTGCCGCTGTATTTCCTGTGGCCGAAAATGGTCGCCGCTGCCCTTGGCAAGCACGCGCCGCTGCCCGAAGCCTGAACGGGGGATGGCTCGCGCCCGTCAGGCGCGGTCCGCTTCGCTATCCTGCAGTGCCAGCCGTAACTGTCCCTGGCCCCGCTTGCCCAGGCGCCGCATCAGGGCGCGCGTCTCGCGCCGGCTGCCGGCCCCCATGGCGCGTGCCGTATCGCGCTGCATCTCCAGCAACTGTTCCGAGCGCGCCAGCCGCACCAGACCATGCAAGGCCTGGGCCAGCACATGGCGCGCACGGACATCGTGCACAGTGCCGCCGATGGCCAGCACCAATTCATCGATCAGTTTTGCTGTAGGGCCAGATGACATTTTTTCTCCCGATTGAACAGTGAGGAAACGTGCAGCCGCACGAAGTGGTAATTGCCAGCATCGTTTATACCAAGCACGGCAATTAGACACTTGATCTAGCTCAATCGACAATGACGGCCGCCGAACATCCCTGTTCCGCCATGCTCTTACATGCAGCAATCGCCGCCATCCGCATCACCGCGGGTGCCGATCCTGAGTGTGCGACCATGAGGAGACCAAGATGAGATCAAAAACCACCCTGCTGCTGACCGGCCTGACATGCGCCTTGCTGGCAGCCTGCCATTCCACGGACAAGACCAGTCTGGCGCGCAGCAATAGCGGCGAAACCTATGCCGCGCCGGCCGGCACGACGCCGCAAAGCAGCACGGCCAGCACCGCCAGCAGCACGGCCGCCGATACGAGCAACGCCCAGAGCAGCATGAGCAGCGACATGCGCAACGACGCGAACCAGGCCACCATGAACATCAGCTCGGCCACGGTGCAGTCGATAGAAACCGTGCCGCGCAGCATGGACCAAGGCAGTGGCGACATGCAGGCGGGCACGTCGGGCACGGCCGGCAGCACTTCGGGGGCGGCGGGCAACATGCTGTACCGCGTCACCTTGCGCCTGGACGACGGCACGACGCGCACCTTTGTGCAAAACACCCAGCCCGCCTTCCAGATCGGCGACAAGGTCAGCGTGCAAAAAGGCGTGATGCAGCGCTATTGATCGGTATATTGATCGGTATCAACGCTGGCCGGCGCTGGCCGATTTCCTCCACGCCTGGCCGCCACTTGGCATGTATTTGGCACGCACTTGATACGCATTTGGCACGCAGTTGCCACGCAGTTATCATTTTCAAGCCAAGGCCAGGGTCAGCGGCCGGCTGCGCCCCTGGACCAGGGCCGAGGGCCAGGCCGGGTCATGCGTCAGGTTGTGCAATTGGCTGCCGTCGAGCAAAAACGTGTCTTCCACCGTACTGCCGGGCAGGCTGGGGTGGAAGGCCAGCGCCATGCCCCGCTTGAGGATGATTTCCGTGTGCGCGCCGGCCGCCACTTCGGGCGCCAGGTAGCCGTGGATGCCGCCCTGCCGGCTGGTGCGCACCGTGTCGGGCTGGCCTGCATACGCGTAGGCGCTGTCGAGCGCGTGATACACCATGCTCAGCGCATGACCCGTTTCGCAAGCGTCGAGCGCCACCGCTTCCAGCGCCAGCATGGCCGCATCGGCATCGTCCATGACCACCGCCGCGCCATCGGCGCGATGCTGCGCCGGGCCGAAGCGCCGTTGACGGCTGAGGCTAGCGCACAGGCCGAAACGCCGCGCGCACAGGGCCAGCACGGCTTGCGGGCCCAGCTCCACCTGGGCTGGCGGTGCGCGCCGGTACCGCTGTTGACGCTCCGCCCCGCTGACCAGCACGTGCACGGCCTGCAAGCCCCGCAGCCACAGCGCGCGCGCGCAGGCGGCAGCCAGTTCCAGCTCGCTCCAGTCGGGGCGGGCCTGGCGCAGCGCATCCGCGGCCGCGCGGGCAGCCAGCTGCCCCACCTGCCGGTAGCGCAGCTGTTCCGATTCCAGCAGCACCAGCCGCTCTTCGCGCAAGGCCATGGGCAGGCTGCGTTCGTGCAAGCCCGGCCGGTCGGACAGGACCGGCGCGCCACCGGCCGCATGCTGCACGAAATGCTCGCGCAATTCATACAGCTGCGGCTGCATCCAGGGCGACACTTGCCACGTCCATGGCCCGCGCACCTCTTCCTCGCGCATGCGCATGGCTTCGGCTTCGTCCGTCAAGATATAGGCGGCGTCGCGCGTCACCAGTACTTCCGCGCAGCCGCACTCGGCGGTATGGTAGTGGCTGTTCGACGCGCCCGCCGTGGCCCACGCAAACCAGTCCACGCCGCGCAGGCGCACGGCGCCGGCACGCTGGTCTTCCAGCCAGCCCCGCATCTGCGCCAGCTTGTGCGCCACTTCCAGTTCCAGCGGCCAGTTCATGACCGCCCCTCGTGCGGGCGCCGGCGCGGCGCCAAGCCGCCTGCCCTGCCTGGCGCCAGCCGGGTCTCCTGTTGTGCATGCATAGCTGCTCCCTTCCTACATGGAAACGTAAGACCGGCGCCCCCATCAAAAGTTCAGTGCCCGGATGCGTCTCAGGCTTGCAGTCTATGACTTCCCTCTGTTTTTGCAAGCCGCTATTTCGCCAGCTCGATCAGGACAGCCGTGTACATCTGCAGATTCAGCAGCAGCTGTTTTTCCGTGATGAACTCGTGTTCGGAATGCCCCGTGTACACGGTGTGCGGCATGGCCGGACCGAAGCTGACGGCGTTCGGGAACAGGCGCGAATTGGTGCCGCCGCCGATGGCGACCGGTTGCGGATGCGCGATGCCCGTGTAGTGCCCGAACACGGACAGCAGGGTGGGAATTTGCGGCGCGTCCGTCTGCAGCCACGGTTCGCCGATCTGCACCTGCAGGGTAGCGGGCACCTGGCGCCGCGCCTTCCAGCCATCGAAGGCGGCCGTCACCTGTTGCTGCAGCACGGCCGCCGTCTTGCCTTGCGGACGGCGCAGGTTGATGTTCAGTTCCAGCGCGCCGCCATCTTGCTTGAGTACGGTGGGCGCTACCGTCATCGGTCCCATGAAGCCGTCGCGGTAGGCGATCTGGCCAAAGCGCTCGCCGTAGATGCCGGTGCCCACCAGTTCATTCAGGAACGACAGCATGTCGGCCGCCTGCGTGCCCTGCCACGGCTGCACGGCCAGCGCGTCGGCCAGCATGCTGATGGCGTTGACGCCGTCTTCCGGCTTCGACGAGTGGGCCGACACGCCCAGCGCCGTTACCGTCAAGGTATCGCCAGTGCGCGCGTAGCTGTAGCGCACGCCCTGCTGGCCCTGCGCGCGGGCGCGGATGGCCGCTTCCAGCGCGGCTGGCGCGTGGTCGATCACGGCTTGTGCGTCTTCCGGGATCTGGCTGCCGAAAAAGCCGCCCGCCAGGCGCGTCAGCACGGCGCCGCCCTTGGCCGGCAAGGCCGTGCGCGGCGGCAGGGTCAGCTTGATGGAACCGTAGCCCTTCTCGGCCGTCACCACCGGGTATTCCGCATCGATGGTGATGTTCACTTGCGGCGGCGTGTGGGTTTTCAGGAATTGTTTCAACGGTTCCCAGTCCGATTCCTCGGCCATGTAGACGTACAGCTCGATGCGCTTGCTCAGCGGCACCTGCTGGTCCTGGATAGCCTTCATCGCGTACAGGGCCGTGGCGATGGGCCCCTTGTCGTCTTCCGTGCCCCGTCCCAGCAGCTTGCCCGGTTCGCTGCTGCGATCCAATTCGAACGGCGAACGGGCCCATTTCGCGGGGTTAACCGGCTGCACGTCGCCATGCGTGATCACGCCCACCCGTTCGCTGCCGCTGCCCATGCCGATGATGAGCACGTGGCCGTGATCCTGGAAGTCGAATCCCAGGCGCTGCGCCTCGGCCGCCAGGTAGCGCTTGAAGCCCGTGTGCTGTGGATTGCCGGCAAAGGGCACGGCCGGGTCGGCCACCGTGTTGTAGCTGATCATCTTCGCCAGGCTGGCGATCAGCGGTTCCGGATAGGTGGCCAGCGCGTAGCGGGCCGTGTCCTGCGCCTGCTGGCTGACGGGCGCGGCGTGAACGGAGGGCTGCAGCAGCAGGCTCATCAAAGTCAGCAGGATGGGTTTCTTGAACATGGCGGGGCGCATAAAGTGGGGAGGCCAACTCTAGCATCGCCCGCACCGATTTCCAATCGATACGAGTTTTTTACCGATCAGTACGCAAATTCCCGATTCGCATTATCATGTGCACAGCCTGTCATCCCTGCCGCTTCCAAGGCCGACCCTACTGGGGTCAGGGGATAGACAAATCGTCCATTGTGATTTTCCACCACGTCCCGATATCGCTACCATGATTCCATTTTCCATACTCGACCTGGCCCCCATCGCCGAAGGCAGCGACGCCAGCCAGTCGTTCAAGAACACGCTCGACCTGGCGCAGCACGGCGAACGCTGGGGCTACAACCGCTACTGGCTGGCCGAACACCACGGCATGCCCGGCATCGCCAGCGCCGCCACGGCCGTCGTGATCGCCCATGTGGCGGCCGGCACCAAGACCATCCGCGTGGGCGCGGGCGGCGTGATGCTGCCGAACCACTCGCCGCTGGTCATCGCGGAACAGTTCGGCACCCTGGAAGCGCTGCATCCGGGCCGCATCGACCTGGGCCTGGGCCGCGCGCCCGGTTCCGACCAGACGACGGCGCGCGCCCTGCGCCGCGACCTGCAGTCCGATGCGGAACAGTTCCCGCAAGACGTGCTGGAATTGATCGACTACATGTCCGACGAGCCGCGCCAGCGCGTGCTGGCCGTACCCGGCAAGGGCGCGAAAGTGCCCGTGTGGATACTCGGATCCAGCCTGTTCGGCGCCCAGCTGGCCGCCCACCTGGGCTTGCCGTATGCATTCGCCTCGCACTTCGCGCCCCAGATGATGATGCAAGCCGTGGCGTATTACCGCGAACACTTCAAGCCGTCAAAACAATTGGCGAAACCGTACGTGATGCTGGGCTTTAACGTGTTTGCCGCCGACACGGATGAGCAAGCGCACTTGCGCGCCACGTCAATGCAGCAAGCGTTCGTCAACCTGCGCACGGGCCGCCCGTCGCGCCTGCAGCCGCCCGTGCCCGGTTATCTGGAGCAATTGGGTCCGCAGGAACGCGCCATGCTCGATTCCGTCCTGTCGTGCACCGCCATCGGCGCACCGGACACCGTCAAGGCGAAGATGGCCGCCTTCATCGCCGAAACGGGCGCCGACGAGCTGATGATCACTTCGCAGATCTTCGACCATCAGCACCGGCTGCGCTCGTATGAAATCACGGCGCAAGTGCATGCGGAACTGGCGGGCGCTCGTTAAGTTTTAACTCTCCCCCGGTATATCCCCCTATACCCTTTTCCCGGCCGTCGGCAACGATCGCCGGGATTTTTTTGCCTGGCGTGTTTAGCTGCCGTTTTGCCTGCCGTCTTGCCTGCCCCCTGCCGCAAAATCGGCCCGGCCCGGCAGGAAATGTGCAGCCCCGCTATCATGCTCATCCAAAAGCATTATTCCAAGAAAGCTGTACCGCATGAAATCTGCAAGCTCTTCCGTCGATGCCAGCACCCTGCTGAGCTCCACCCGCATCCTGTTATTCGCCCTGTCCGCCGGCGTGCTCGTCGCCAGCCTGTATTACGTGCAGCCGCTCACGTCCATGCTGGCAGCCTCGTTTGGCGTCAGCGTGCCGCATGCAGGTTACCTGGTCACGGCCACGCAGATCGGCTACGTGCTGGGCATCGTGTTCCTCGTGCCCCTCAGCGATGTGCTGAACCGCCGCCAGTTGCTGACGTGGATGCTGATCGCCAAGATCGGCGCCCTGCTGTTGGCCGCTACCAGCCAGAATATTATCGTCTTTGCCATCGCCAGCGTCTTGATGGGGATCACGTCCAGTGCATTGATGGTGGTCACGGCCATGGTGGCGTCATATGCGCCCGACCACAGCCGGGGCCGCATGGTGGGCACCGTCATGACGGGCTTGTTGCTGGGCATCTTGCTGGCGCGTACCGTGTCCGGCACGGTGTCGCAGATCAGCGGCGGCTGGCGCACCGTCTACGTGCTGGCCGCCATCGTCGTGGCCGCCCTGCTCATCATGCTGCGCCGCATCCTGCCAAACGAAGCACCACGCGGCAAGCTGCAATACGGAAAATTGATGGCCTCGCTGGCCGACATCATCCGCCAGGAACCGCTGCTGCGCCAGCGCGCCCTGTTCTCGGGCCTGGGCCTGGGTACCTTCAGCGTGTTCTGGACGGGCCTGACCTTCTTGCTGAGCGGCGCGCCGTATCACTACTCGGAAATGCAGATCGGCCTGTTCGGCCTGGCCGGCGCCACGGGCGCCTTTGCCGCCAACACGGCGGGCCGCATGGCCGACCGCGGCTACGCGCGCCAGGCCACCTGGCTGCTGGCCGTCGCCTCGATCGCAGGCTGGGCCTTGATCGGCTTTGGCGCCCATTCGCTGGTGCTGTTGTTGATCGGCATCGTCCTGCTGGACATGGGCGTGATGGGCCTGCAAGTAACGCACCAATCCATCATCTATAAACTGGCGCCGCATGCGCGGGCAAGGGTCACCACCGTCTTCATCGCGGGCGGCTTCATCGGCGCCTCGGCCGGTTCGGCCCTGGCCAGCGCCAGCTTTGCCGCCGGCGGCTGGCCTGCCCTGTGCATGGTGGGCGGCGCCATGCCATTGCTGATGCTGCTGGTGTGGAGCAAGTATCGCCACACGCAGCGCCGGCTGGAACGGGCAAGCGCCACCTGAACCAGCGCGAAAAAAACCGCTCGGCCGAGCGGTTTTTTTACGTCCCTATTTCGCTGGCGCGCGCGCCTTGCCGAACGCATCGCCCGCCTTCCAGGCCGGCATCGTCGCGCCATTTGCCACGGCTTGCCCCAGGTTCAGCGTAAATTGCGCCTGCTGCGTCATGCCGGACAAATCCCAGCTGGCATCGTACTCGTCGGTGACTTGATGGTAGCGGGGGCCGTAGGCGGCCGCCTTGGCTTTCGACGCTTCCACGTCCTTGATGTACTCGCGTCCGCCATTGATGGAAAACGCGGGCACGCCCGCCTTGGCAAAACTGAAATGGTCGCTGCGGAAATAACCGCCGGCCAAGTCGGGGCGGGCTGCCGCGATGTGCATGCCCATGGCTTTGGCCACCGTGGCGGCGATCGCGCCCAATTCCGTGCGCTCGCTGCCCTGCGCGCCGATGTCGCGCGTGGCGCCCACGAAATTCAAGCTGTCGAGGTTCAGCGCGGCCGCCGTCTTGCTCAAAGGCCACAGCGGGTCGGCCGCGTAGGCGGCGCTGCCCAATAACCCTTGCTCCTCGGCCGCCACCCACAGGAAGATCTGCGTGCGCTTCGCGGGTTGCTTGACGGCTTCCTGCGCCATGGCCAGCAAGCCGGCCGTGCCCGAAGCGTTGTCGACGGCGCCGTTGTAGATCGTATCGCCCGCCTTTTCGTCATCCTTGCCCTGCTTGCCGAGGTGGTCCCAGTGGCCGCTGTAGATGACGGCTTCATCCTTCAGTTTCGGGTCGGTGCCCGGCACCATGCCGGCGATATTGAATTGCTCCACCTTGCGCACGGCCGATTTCATCTCGCCCGACAGTTTGGCGTTCAGCGCGACGGCCTTGAAGTCCTTGCTTTCCGCCTGCGCGCGCAAGGCGTCCAGGTCCTGCCCGCCAGCCGCAAACAGGCGGCGCGCCGCATCTTCCGCGATCCAGCCCTGCAGCGGCGTGCCGGCCGTGCGGTCCGCCAATTGGAAGCGCTCGCTGCCGCTCCAGCTGTTCTGCACCACGCTCCAGTCATACGAGGCGGACGGTTTCGTGTGGATCAGCAATACGCCCGCGGCGCCCTGGCGCCTGGCTTCCTCGAATTTATACGTCCAGCGGCCGTAATAGGTCAGCGCCTTGCCGGCGAAGCGGTTCGGATCAAGCGCGGTCGGCTGCGGGTCGTTGACCATCATGACGACGATCTTGTTTTTGACATCGGCCCCCTTGAAATCGTTCCAGCCTTCTTCCGGCGCCGTGATGCCGTAGCCGACGAACACGAGCGGCGCATCGAAGGTATGCGCGGCAACGGAGTCGCCCGTGGCCCAGACCCAGTCCGGGCCGAACGCCAGCGGCACGGCCTTGCCGTCCGCCACGGCTTGCAGGCTGCTTTCTTGCGGCAAGGATTTCACGCCGGCAATTTGCACGCTCTGGCGGTAGCTGTTGCCGCGCACGGGTTTCAACCCGGCCATCTGCGCCTGGGTTTCCAGGTAAGCCACCGTCAGGTCGGCGCCGCGCTGGCCCGTGCCCCGGCCTTCCAATAAGTCGTTGGACAGGAAGGCCAGGTGGGCGCGCAGGGGCGCTTCCTGCACGATGGGCAAACCGCTGGCGGCGTGGGCGGAAAACGCCAGCGCAGTCAGGGCGAGGGAAGAAAACAGCTTCTGCATAATATCCTTTGGGTAAGAGGAGGAAAGCGGTCCGGCGGATGGCCGAGCCGGCGATTGTATGCCATGGGGAAAGATGGATCAAAATGCGGACGAAAAAAATCCCCGCGGCAAGGGCGGGGATGGGCGATGGAAGCTGCGTCAGACCAGCAATTACACGAGCAAGGCCGCCGCCAGCGATTCGATCTCTTCCGCCGATTCGTCGAGGATGGTGTGCAAGGTGCTGCCGCCGATGCCGAAGTCGATCTTCGCGGCCGCCTGGCGCCGCGCGGCGCTTTCCGGCGGATGCAGGGGCGAGCCGACAGGCGACAGATCGTTGGCCAGCACCAGGGTCGCGCCCAGGGTGCGGGGCGGGAACGGACTGCCGCCGTGCCACATGCCTTCCACGGCCTGCAAGACCATGTCGGGCACCTGCAGCTGGCGCAGCACGCCGCGGCCGATCAGCTTTTCGCCGTATTCGATCCAGTCTTCGGTATTGTCGTCCAGCAAACCCGGATATTCCTCGGCGCGCGACAGCAGATAAAAGCCACCCACTTCGTGCACGATGGCGGCGAACATGGCCGTTTCCACGTCCACGTGCGTGACTTTCCGCGCGATCACCTGGCTCAGCGCGGCCACGTGGGCCGTGTGTTCCCACAGCTTGGCCGCCTTGGCGCGCAATTGCGGGTCCGTGATCTGGCTGCCCAGCTGGCGCACGATGACGGACGCCACCATCGACTTTAACGTGGCAAAACCCAGGCGCGAGACGGCCGCGCGCACGTTGGCGATTTCATTGCCGGAACGGTTGTAGGCGGCCGAGTTGGCCAAGGCCACGACCCTGGCCGACAACAGCGGCTCGGCCATGACCATGCGGGCGGCCGCTTCGATATGGCAATCGGGGTCGTCCAGCGCTTCCTGCAGCTTCAAGGTGGCCTTGACGTTGGCGGGGAACGTCAGCTCGCCCTTGCTCGCTTGCAGCGCGATAATCTTGAATACTTCCAGTCTATCCATGGGTCAATCTCCGGTACGGGCTTGTTCAAGCTCTGCTCTGTGGGTGGGCCGGGAACGCGCATGTATCCCCGGCCCTGCTCCCGTTTCCGGCAATATTACAGCAAGTTTATACTCAAACCTATTACTTTCCGGAAACTTTCCCTGCCACGCCTTCGACAAAATAATCCATCTTCGTCAGCGCTGCATCGTCCAGCACGCCTTTGTCCAGGCGCACTTTGCCATCGTTATCCTTGATCGGCGCGCTGAAAGGATTGAGCTTGCCAGCTACCAAGTCTTTCTCACGCGCCAATACAAACTGTTTCACGTCGGCGGGCACGGCGGCGTTGATGCCTTCCAGCTTGACCATGCCATCCTTGATGCCGCCCCAGGTGCTGCTGGACTTCCACGTGCCGTCCAGCACGGCTTGCGCCTGCTTCGTATAGTAGTCGCCCCAATGGTGGGTGACGGCGGCCAGTTGCGCCTTCGGACCGTACTTTTTCATGTCCGAGTGGTAGGCGATCGCATACTTGCCCTTCTCTTCCGCCGCCTGCACCACGGCGGTCGAGTCCGTGTGGTGGGTGACCACGTCGGCGCCCTGGCCGATCAGGGTGATGGCTGCGTCGCGCTCCTTGCCCGGGTCGAACCAGCTATTCACCCACACTACTTTCACTTCCGCCTTGGGGTCGACGCTGCGCATGCCGCGCGTGAAAGCGTTAACTCCCTGCAACACTTCGGGGATCGGGAACGCCGCCACATAACCGGCCACATGGGTCTTGCTCATCTTGCCCGCCAACACGCCTGCCAGGTAGCGGCCTTCATAAAAACGCGCATTGGTGTTGGCCACGTTGACGGCGGTCTTGTAGCCAGTCAGGTGGATGAACTTCACATTAGGAAATTGCTTCGCCACTTTCAAGGTGGGATTCATGTAGCCGAACGAGGTCGTGATGACGAGCTTGCTGCCCGTTTGCGCCAGGTCGCGGATCACCCGTTCCGCATCGGCGCTCTCCGGCACGTTTTCCACATACTTGGTGGTGATCTTGCTGCCCAGCGCCTTTTCCATTTCCTTGCGAGCCAGGTCATGCTGGGTGGTCCAGCCCGCGTCGCCGATGGGGCTGATATACACGAAGCCGACATTCAGCGGCACCGTCGCGGGAGCGGCGGCCATGACGGGCATCAAAACAGCACTGCAAACGGCGGCGCATACTAGTTTCTTGGACATGGTTTTCCTTGTGGTGAGTGATTAATTTCCGGGATTGAAATTTTTCCCCAACGAAGCGGGCATGTTGAGCTTGATGTAATTGGCATTGCTGGAAATGAGCACCAGCACGACGATGGCCGCCAGGTAGGGCAGCATCGACAGCAGTTGCGACGCGATGGGCACGCCCAGCGCCTGCGCGTGGAAAGTCAATATCGTGATGCCGCCGAACAGGTAGGCGCCGCCCACCACGCGCGCCGGGCGCCAGGTGGCAAAGGTGGTCAGCGCCAGCGCGATCCAGCCCCGCCCCGCCACCATGCCCTCGACCCACAAGGGCGTGTAGACGAGCGACAAAAAAGCGCCGGCCAGGCCGCAGCAGGCGCCGCCGAACAGCACGGCCGCCAGGCGGATGCGCCGCACGGGATAGCCGAGCGCATGCGCGGAAGCGGGCGACTCGCCCACGGCGCGCAGCACGAGGCCCGCCCGCGTGCGGTACAGAAACCAGGCGATGGCCACGCACAGCAGCAAGGACAGATACACCATCGCATGCTGGCGGAACAGGGCCGGCCCCAGCACGGGAATGTCTTCCAGGTAAGGGATGCCGAAGCGGCCATTCTGCAAGCTGTTGCCCACATACTTCAAGCCGATGTACGTAGACGCGCCCGCGCCGAACAGAGACAGGGCCAGGCCCGTCGCGTACTGGTTCGTGCCCAGCCATACGGTCAGCCAGGCAAAGAAGCCGGACAGCAGCATGCTGGCGCCCGCCCCCGCCAAGAAACCCAGGGTGGGACTGCCCGTGTTGACGGCCACGGCAAAGCCCGTGATGGCGGAAACCAGCATCATGCCTTCCGCGCCCAGGTTCACCACGCCCGCCTTTTCATTCACCAATAAACCGAGGGCGGCCAACATCAGCGGCGTGCCCGCATTGATGCTGGCGGCGATCAGGGGCGCGATGGTGAAAGCCAGGTTATCCATGTTTCCTCCAGCGCAGTTTGTATTGGATCAGCACGTCGCAAGCGAGCAAGGCGAACAGCAAGATGCCCTGGAACACGCCCGTGATGGCGCTGGGCAAGCCGAGGCGCGATTGCGCCAGTTCGCCGCCGATATAAAACAGGGCCATGACGAAGCTGGAAAAAATCACGCCCACGGGATGCAAGCGCCCCACGAAGGCGACGATGATGGCGGCAAAGCCGTAGCCGGGCGACACCGTGGGCGTCAACTGTCCCATCGGTCCCAGCACTTCGCAGGCGCCCGCCAGGCCGGACAGGGCGCCGCAGATCAGCAGCGATGACCACAAGGTCTTGCGCGAGGAAAAGCCCGCATAGCGGGCCGCGGCCGGCGCCATACCGCCCACGCGCAGGCGAAAACCCGAAATACTGCGCGACAGATACAGCCAGCCGCCCAGCGAGGCCAGCAAGGCGAACACGATGCCGATGTGCAAGCGCGTATCGCTGATCACCATCGGCAACAGCAAGCCGTCGGACAGCAGTTTCGACTGGGGGAAATTAAACCCTTCCGGGTCGCGCAGCACGCCATACACGAGATAGCTGAGCAACAATTGGGCGATGTAGACCAGCATCAGCGAGACGAGGATTTCGCTGGCGTTGTAGCGGTCGCGCAGCCAGGCCACCAGGCCCGCCCACACCATGCCGCCGGCCATGCCAGCCAGCAAGGACACGCCGATGATGGCCGCGCCGCCGACGCCGTCATCGAGGTACAGGGCGGCCGCGCCGCCGCAGATGGCGCCCAGGGTCAGCTGCCCTTCCGCGCCGATGTTATAGATGTTGGCGCGAAAACAGATGGCCAGGCCCACGGCGATCAAGAGCAGGGGCGCCACCTTGATGCCCAGCTCGGACCAGCCGTGCGCGTCACGCAAGGGTTCCACGAAGAAGACGGCCAGTCCCGCCAGCGGATCGTGTCCCAGCGCAAGAAACAACAGCGCGCCGCATAGCACCGTGAGCAGCACGGCCAGCACGGGCGACAGCCACGACATCAACCGCGACGGTGTGGGACGGGCTTCCAGCCGCAAGGCGAACTTAGCCATGGATGGCCTCCTGCGGCCACAGCCCGCTCATCCATTGCCCCACCTGCGCCACGCTGGCTTCGCCCACGTCGAGGGACGGTGAAATTTTGCCCTTCGCCATCACCAGCAAGCGGTCGCTGATGTCGAACAATTCATCGAGTTCCTCCGACACGACCAGCAGCGCGCAGCCAGAGTCGCGCAGCGCCAGCAATTCCGCGCGGATTTGCGCGGCCGCGCCCACGTCCACGCCCCAGGTCGGCTGCGCCACCACCAGCACGGTGGGCTCGCGCATGACTTCGCGTCCGACTATGTATTTCTGCAAGTTGCCGCCCGACAAGCTGCGCGCCAGCGCCTGCGGCCCGCCCGCCTTCACCTGGAAGCGGGCGATGATGGCGGCTGCCCGCTGCGCGATGACCTTGTGGCGCACGAAGCCGTGGCGGATGGTGGCGGGTGTCTGCAAGCTCAGCAGCACGTTGTCGGCCAGCCCCATGTCGGGCACGGCGCCCCGTCCCAGCCTTTCCTCCGGCACGAAGCCGAAACCCAGGGCGCGCCGGCGTCCCGGCGGCAAGCGTCCCGCCGGCGTGCCGTTCAGCACGATGCTGCCGGCGGCCGCGCGCATGTCCTCGCCCGACAACGCGGCCAGCAATTCCTGCTGGCCATTGCCGGACACGCCCGCGATGCCGACAATTTCTCCCGCGCGCACGTCGAAATTGATATCCGTCAATTGCGTGGCGAACGGGTGGCTCTTCGGCAGGTCCAGCTGCCGCACGCTCAGCATGACCGCACCCGGCGTGCGCGCCACGCGCGTGACGGCGGGCGGCTCGGCGCCGATCATCATGCGCGACAGGCTGGCCGCGGACTCTTGCGACGGGTCGCACACGCCCGCGTTCTTGCCGGCGCGCACCACCGTGCAGGTATGGCACAGGGCGCGGATCTCGTCGAGCTTGTGGCTGATGTACAGGATGCTGCAGCCTTCCGCCGCCAGCTGGCGCAAGGTGGTAAACAGTTTTTCCACGGCGCCCGGCGTCAGCACGGACGTCGGTTCATCGAGGATCAGCAGTTGCGGCTTGGCCAGCAAGGCGCGCACGATTTCCACGCGCTGGCATTCGCCGACGGAAAGCGTGTGCACGTGGCGCTGCGGTTCCAGGTCCAGGCCGTACTGGCGCGCCGTCGCTTCGATGCGCTGCGCCAGCTCCGCCATGTTGGTACCGGCCGGCAAGCCGAGGGCGATGTTTTCCGCCACCGTCAAAGTGTCGAACAGGGAAAAGTGCTGGAACACCATGGCGATGCCGAGCGCGCGCGCGGCCGACGGGTTGGCGATCTCGACTTCACGGCCATTCCACAGGATGCGGCCGCCGTCCGGTTGCACGGCGCCGTAGATGATTTTCATCAAGGTCGATTTGCCGGCGCCGTTTTCGCCCAGCACGGCGTGGATTTGTCCGGGCGCGACGGTGAGGCAGATGCCGTCATTGGCCACCACGGCCGGATAGCGCTTGCTGATATCGAGTAATTCCAGGCGTGCCGTCATTGTTTTTTTCGTGCCTCGCTGCAAGGTCGCCGGCATCGTCGCCGGTGGAGAAATTCAAGCTGTTGTCTCTATCGTATCGGCATCCGCGGCGCTTGGGGGATGACGCGGCGGCGCGCATTTCTATTTCCACAAAAAAACAACACCTGTATACAATTTTGAAAAAAATTATCAGCTTTACAGCGGCCGCCTTGCCCCGCAAGGGCGAGAAGGTGCGATGATTATATGCAAGAACTGATAGTAAGTATGCAGCCAAGACATATCGCCCGACGCGGCGCTTCTCGCATCATGGATTGAACGGCGCGCAATATGCCCCATCGCAGCGCTTCATGTGGGCTACGCCCCCTGCTATTTCATTTCCCGTTTTCCAACACCGCCATCAGGAGCCGAAAGTGCCAAAAACCATACCGTGTCTGTTGCTCTGCCTCACTACCACCCTGGGCATGGGCGCGACCGCCCAGGCTGCCGAATGGAGCGATACCGCGCTGAGCTGGCGCGCCGGCAATGACTACCGCGAGCCGTTCAATCCGGACGACATCAAGAAAAACATCTTTGCCATCACGCACGCCAGCGGCTACAAATACGGCAGCAACTTCGTCAACCTCGATTTCCTGATCTCCGACAGCAAGGACCCTGGCGCACTCGGTAAAACCTCCGGCGCGCAAGAGGCGTACCTGGTCTACCGCAACACCATCGACATCGGCAAGGTGCGCGGCAGCGACATCAAGTTCGGCCCCGTGCGCGGCGTCGGCGTCACCCTGGGCTTCGACGTCAACACGAAAAATGACGTCGGCTACAACTCGCGCAAGCGCATGCTGGTGGCCGGCCCCACCCTGATGTGGGACGTGCCCGGTTTCTTCAACACCAGCCTGCTGTTGCTGCGCGAAAGCAACGCCCCCAGCGGCGCCTTCCCGCCCATTTCGCAAGTGACGGGCCGCTACACGTATAAAACGCACGCCATGCTGACGGGCGCCTGGGGCATCCCCCTGTCGCCGCTGTTCTCGTTCGAAGGTTTCTTCAATCTCATCGATTCAAAAGGCAACGATGAAGTGGGGCGCAAGACGGCGGTGGAAACGAATATCGACATGCAAGTGATGTTCGACGTGGGCGCGGCCCTGGGCAGCGCCAAGAACACCTTCCGCGTGGGCCTGGAATACCAGTACTGGAAGAACAAGTTCGGCAACTCGCCCGCCACCACGGGCAACGTGGGCCAGACGGCGAAGACGCCGATGATACGCGCGGAGTACCATTTCTAAAATTCATTGTTACGCATCAACACACACTGTCGCGCCTGATGCCAGCATGGAGCTTTCCTGCTGGCGGAGAGCGCGACCGTGGAACAACTATTGCCGTATTACGAGCGTGAGCTGGGCCTGTTCCGCCAGTACACGCGCGAGTTTTCCAGCCGCTATCCGAAGGCGGCCGGGCGCCTGCTGATCGCCGGCGAGACGTGCGAAGACCCGCACATCGAGCGCCTGATCCAGTCCGTCGCCCTGCTCACGGCCAGGGTCGCCAAGCGCCTCGACGACGCCTATCCGCAATTTACCCAGTCCCTGCTCGACACCCTGTATCCGCACTACCTGCGACCGTTTCCCTCATGCTCCATCGTGCGCATCGCCGCCGACGAAGCGCCGGGCGGCGGCCAGCTGGCCCAGCTTGCGCATGTGGCGCGCGGCACGGTGCTGCGCTCGCAGCCGGTGCAGGGCGTGGCTTGCAAGTTCACCAGCGCGTATGACGTGACCTTGGCGCCGCTGACCATTTCTCGCCTGCATTTTTCACCGCTCCTCGACGCGCCGCCCGGCCTGCGCCTGCCCGCCGGCGCAAGCGCCTTGCTGAGCATTCAGTTCACCAGCAGCAGCGAGCAGTACCACCTGGACCAGGCCGGCTTTTCCAGCCTGCGCCTGTTTGCCGATGGCGAACCATCCGTGCGCGCGGCCCTGCTCGACGCCCTGTTCCTGCACGGCGCGGGCGCCTACGTGGCGCTGGACGAACACGGGCCGTGGCAAGCCGTCGCCGGTACCTTGCTGGCGCCGGCCGGCTATGCGGACGACGACGCGCTGATTCCCATTTCCGCCCGTTCACACCCGGCCCTGCGCCTGCTGACCGAATACTTTGCCTTTCCGGAAAAATTTCACTTCATCGATATCGGATGGTCGCTGCTGGCACCGCTGCTGCCGAAACAGTGCCGCCAATTCACCTTGCACCTGCCGCTCAAGGGCGTGCGCAGCGACAGCCACGAAGCGCGCCTCTTGTCCGGCGCCAGCCGCGACAACCTGCTGCTCGGCTGCACGCCCGTCGTCAACCTGTTTGCCAAGTCCGGCGTGCCGATCCGCCTCACGCATACCGAGCCCGACTACGCCCTGGTGGCCGATGCCACGCATGCGTTTGCCTACGACATCCACAGCATCGAAGCCGTCACCGTGGTGCGCAAGGATCAGGCCGGCGATCGCCTGAGCGCCTTCCTGCCGCTGTATGCCTCGCTGCAAGGCGCCCAGGCCGAATATGACCAGGAGCGTGGCCAGGAGTATGGTCAATACTGGCTGGCGCGCCGCGACGAAGCCGTGGCCGCCATCAGCCCCGGCCATGAAATGCGCCTGAGTCTGATCGACCCGCAATTCTCCCCGGACTGCGCGGCCAGCGCCACCGTCTCGACGCAGCTGCTGTGCAGCAACCGCGACTTGCCCACGCAGTTGCATTACGGCTTGCCCGGCGGCGACCTGCTGGCCGAAGACGTGCCCGACGGCATCCCCGCGCGCTTCCTGCGCAAACCGTCACCGAGCATGCGCTTTCAGGCGGACACGCACTGGCGCCTGATTGCGCACCTGTCGCTCAATTACTCGAGCCTGACGCAAGCGGGCCTGGGCGAATTCCAGAAAATGCTCAGTCTGTACGACCTGCCCCGCTCGCCCGCCACGCAACGCCTGATCCAGGGCATCCTCACACTCGAGCACGGCAGCACGCGCGCGTGGATGCCCACCGTACCGTTTCCCACGCTGATGCCCGGCATCGCCATCCGCCTGGGCATCGACGAGCAAGCTTTCGTCGGCTGCAGCATCTATATTTTTGCCCAGGTGCTGCAGCGCTATTTCGCCCTGAACAGCCAGCTCAACTGCTTTAGCCAACTGACGCTGCGGTCCCAACGCAGCGGCGAGGAAATCCTGCGATGCCCGGAACGCAGCGCCGACGCCACGCCAGCGTGATCCAGCAATTGCTCGACGCGCCACAGCGCTTCGAGTGCTTCCAGGCGCTGCGCCTGCTGCTGGCCTGGCTGGCCGCACACGGCGTCGACGAGCACACGGCGCTGGCAAAGTTCGTGCGCTTCGACAATAGCGTCTCGCTGCGCTTTCCCGCCAGCCAGGTCGAGGCGCTCACGACCGGCGGCATAGCCGATGCCGATACCCTGCTGCAAGCGTTGCTGTCCGGTCCCGGCCAGCCCATCCACCTCACGCCCGCCTTCATGGGCCTGCTGGGTTGCCAGGGCAGCTTGCCCAGCCACTATTCGGAGCGCATCGCCGCGCACCAGCACAGCGAACGCGAGAATGGCCCGCGCGCTTTTCTCGACCTGTTTTCCAGCCGCGCCGTCGCCCTGTTTTACCAGGCCTGGCAAAAATACCGCATCGAACAAGCCGGCCATGCGGGCGACTTCCTGTCGCGCCTGCTGGCCCTGGCCGCTTGCCGCCCGGGCCAGGACGAGGCGGCGGCCGGCCTGTACAGCGGCTTGCTCCAGCAACACGACGTCTCGTCCATCGTCATGGCGCGCATCCTCGGCGACCATTTCGGCGTGCCCTGCCACATCGACGAGGCGACGGGCGCCATGGATGTACTGGCGCCGCGCGAACAAACGGCGCTGGGCAGGGAAAACGCCGTGCTGGGCCAGCGCGCCCTCGTCGGCGAGCGCTGCCGCCGTCCCGACCTGGCCGTGCGCCTGCGCCTCGGCCCGCTCACGGCGCAGCAGCACGCCAGCTTCCTGCCCCGTGCCCCGGCCAGCCAGGCGCTGCGCCACATGCTGATGCTGTTCGGCCAGCCGCTCGTGCGCTACGACATCGTGCTGGTGCTGCGCGCCAGCGAGGTGCGGGGAATGGCGCTGACGGCCGCGCCACAAGGCGGCCTCGGTTGCAACAGTTTCCTCGGCGATACGGCAGCGCCACGCCACCGCGATGACATGCACTACCAAATGCAATTGATGCCCTCATTCAACGATTGAACCTTGCGGCCGCGCAAAACGCTTGTGTTCGCTATTGCTACAGTCGGCCAACGATCCCTACCGTGAAGCGATGCACGATGAGCCAGTTCCCCGATACGACGGCGGCATGGACGGCAATAACGGGCGACATGCAGGGCCAACGCCTGCTGCGCCTGCACTTTCCGCATGGCGATGGCCCCGCCGGTATCCAGTTCCTGGCCAACAGCCTGGCCGCGAGCGAAAGCCTGTCGCGCGACTTTTCCTACGTGGTGGAAGTGCTGTCCGACGACGCCAGCGTTGCGCTCGACAAAGTGATGGGCAAGATGGTGACCGTCGACCTGGTGCGCGAAGACGGCACCTTGCGCCACTTCAATGGCTACGTATTTGAATTTCGCTTCCTGCGCACGGACGGCGGTTTCGCGTTTTACGAGATGGTGCTGGAACCGTGGCTGTCGCACCTGCACTTGCGCCAAAACAATGTCGCCTTCCACGGCTTGACGGTGGCGGCGCTGACGGACAAGGTCTTCGATGATTACCTGATGCGCGACTACAAGCTGGCCGCCGGCGGTCCGGATCCCGCCATCACCTACACGTGCCAGCACAACGAGAGCGACCACAACCTGTTGCACCGCCACTGGGAACAACTGGGCTGGCACTACCGCTACGAACACCGCCTTGACGGCCACACCTTGTGGCTGTCCGACGACAGCACATCCGGCAAGCCCATCGATGGTGATCTGAGTGAAATCCCCTTCCAGCATCAGGCCGGCTCCCTGGAAGACGATGGCGTGCATCAATGGAGCACCGTGCGGCGCATGGCGCCAAGCCAGATGACGGTAGCCAGCTTCAATTTCAAGAACCCGCGCAGCGCCCGCGCCAGCCGCGACTCGCTGAACCGTCAGGGCGCCGTGCCATCGCTGGAAGTGTATGAAAACACGGGCAGCTACGGTTTTAAAAACATCGACGATGGAGAACAGCTGGCCCGGCGCCGCATGGAAGAGCGCGACGCCCAGGGACAGCTGTTCGAGGCACAAGGCAACGATCGCACGGCGCAACCAGGGCGCTGGTTCACCCTGGGCGGGCATTTCGACAGCGCCGCCAGCGAATACCTGATCCTGTCCGTACACCACTACGCCAGCAACAACTATCAGCAAGGACACGGCGCCACTTCGCACTACAGCAACACCTTTACCTGCATCGCCCGCGCCATCCCCTGGCGCCCCGGCCGCAATTTCCACAGCCGCGAACCGAAGATCTACGGCGTGCAGACGGCCACCGTCGTCGGGCCGCCCGGCGAGGAAATCCACACGGACGGTTACGGGCGCGTAAAGGTGCAATTCCACTGGGACCGCCTGGGTACCTTCGACGACAAGAGTTCGCCGTGGATACGCGTGATATCGAACTGGGCCGGCCCGAATTTCGGCCACATCAGCCTGCCCAGGGTGGGCATGGAAGTGGCCGTGCAATTTCTCGACGGTAACGTCGCCATGCCCCTCATCATCGGCTGCGTCTACAACGCGCGCAACATGCCGCCGTGGGAGCTACCGGCGAACAAGACGCAGAGCGGCATGCTGAGCCGTTCCTCAAAGAAAGGTTCGACCGCGCACGCCAACGCCTTGCGCTTCGAAGACCGCAAGGATGCGGAAGAACTGTGGCTGCATGCGGAAAAAGACCAGCGCATCGAGGTCGAGCATGACGAATCGCACTGGGTGGGCAATGACCGGCGCAAAACCGTCGACCGCGATGAAACCGTGCACGTCAAGCGCGACCGCACGGAAACGGTGGACCACGATGAAGACATCACCGTGCACAACAACCGCCGTGAGCGCGTCGACCATGACGAACACATCGACATTGGCGACAACCGCCGCGAACACGTGGGCGGCAACGACCAGGTGCAGATCGACGGCCACCGTTCGGAACGGGTGACCCTGGCCAAGGACGAAACCATCGGCCTGGCCAAGGTGCTGACCATCGGCGCCGCCTACCAGACCACCGTCATCGGCGCCATGAACACCACCGTGGTGCTGGCACAGGCCGAGCAGATCGGCCTGGCGAAAAGTGTCATCGTCGGCGCCGACAGCACACTCACGGCCGCCGACTCGCACACGATGACGGTGGGCACATCCAGCATCACCATCACGCCAGGTCGCATCGAACTCGTTGCCGATGAAATCATCATCCGCGGCAGATCGAAGGTGCAGATCCATGGCGACGACATCGACAACAATCCGGGCTGACGATGAACGAAGCCGGCACAGCCCATTTCGATATTCCCAACCTGCTGTTCGACAACCGCACGCCGCACGCGGCCAGCCAGTTCGACATGCTTGACCAGTTTGGCGCAGCCTTCCATGTGGTGGTGGCGCGCATGGGCTACATGCTTGGCCCCTGCGGCGCGGACGGCCTGGCCAGCCTGCTGCCCATGGCGCGCCAGTCGCCGCTGGCCACGCAAGACCTGCACCTGGACGACGACACGCAGGCGGGCACCGTGCAGGAAAGCGACTTCGCGCCCTATAAACCGCGTTGCGACGTGATCGTCAATGGCGTGGCGCACGCGCCGCGCGGCCAGGCGATGCCGCAATTTCTCGTCAACCTGAAGGTGCAGTCGGAAAAGAAGACCCTGATCGACAAGACCCTGCAGGTATGCGGCGAACGCGCCTTCCGCAAGAAAGCCGCCCTCACGCGCCTGGTGCAAGGCTGTGCCCGCATCGCCACCGTGGGCTTGCTGCGGCCCAATCCGTGGCAGCTATCTGCACCGGTAGCGTTCCTGCAATTGCCGCTGCACTATGCCTACGCGTATGGCGGGCAATGCCGCATCGCGGCCGATGACTGCACCGCGGCGGCGCACGATTCCTGCCAGGCCAATCCCCTGGGACGCGGTTTCGCGCGGCACTGGTACCTGGATGGGAAACATATCGATGAGGTGCCCGCGCCCCGTATCACGCAGCCGTCGTTGCCGTGCACGGCCGCCCAGTTCTGGCAAGGCGCCGGCGGCAAGGAACTGCCGCCGCCGGCGGGGCTGGCCGTTATCGGCCGTGGCTGGCTGCCGCGCCGCGCGCTGGCCGGCAACATCGTCGTCAAGGATCAATGGGATGCCGACGACATCCCCGCCCTGCCGGAAGACTTCGATTTCGCCTACTGGAACAGCACGCCGCCCGACCAGCAATGCCCGCATCTGGCGGGACTGGAACAATTCACCTTGACCAATCTGTGCCGTCACGACCATCGCTCGGCCCGCATCGACCCGCGCGGAAACACGGTGCTGCGCTTTTCCCTGCCTCGGCAGGTGCTGTGTTTGCTGCTGGCGGACAAGAACGACCAGTTGCTCGTCTGGCGCCTGGCCATCGATACGGTGCTGGTCGATCCCGAGGCGGGCACCGTGGAACTGGTGTGGCGCGCCATCGTGCCGGCCGACGCGGGCCAGATCGCGTCGCGCTTGCTGCACGTGATGGAGCCGGCGCAAATCGCGCGCATCGAACTGCTGGAGCAAGCGCAGGAAGCGCTTGGCGAAGCCGCCGGGCAAGGCAAGAAACCATGACGAATGAAACCGTCACCAAGGCTTCGCGCTTCTATTGCGTCAGCCTCAGCCCTGATATTTGCAAGACACCCGTCGGCTCCAGCACGCCACCTATTCCCTACAACATCATCGGCGAATTCTCGGAAGCACAGAACGCCTCGCCCAACGTCAAGTCACACAGCGAGCCCGTCATCCTGCACCAGCGCAGCACCATTCCCACCGTCAAGGGCGACGCGGCCGGCAAGGCGGGCGGCGTCAAGAGCGGCACCGTCGGCAAGCAGGTCGACACCAAGGTGGCCAGCCCCATCCACCGCGCCAACGGCGCCGGCCTGGTGCAGATGGGGCGCGAAGTATGGATGAATTCGCGCAATACGGTGGGCAAGATTTATGAACGGGGCGCGGAAGCGGCCAAGCCCGTGCTCAAGGAACTGAAGGCGGCGACACGGGAAGCGACACAGGATTACAAGGATCATGGCTCCAAGAAAATGCATGGCACCGCCGAAGATCTGGTGGACGTGGGGGGCACCGTGCTGACAGGCAGTGCCGTGCTGGGTGTCGCCGGACTGGGCGCTGCGGCAACCGGCGTTGGCCTGCCGGCAGCTGCCGCGATGGAAACAGCGGCAGCAACTGGCGCGGTTACCGGCACGGCGACCGTTGTGACAGGCACGGCCATGGAAGCGTCGGCCACGGTGCTCGACCAGGCGGCCGATTACATATTGACAGGCAAGACCCCTGATTTACTCAATACGGCCTCGGACATCGTCACGAATGCGGCAGGCACATTACTGCAAACGGCGCTCTTCAGCAAGATTCCCGGTGGAAAAATACTGAGCAAGTTCCTCGGTAAAAAAGCGGCGCCGACCATCAACAAGGTGAAGGACAAGCTGGTCGGCAAAAAGCCGGACAAGCCACCGCCAAAACTCGACAAACCTCCCCCGAAAAACGGCGGCGACGACGGCAAGAGCCGTGGCAAGAAAGAACCGAAATCGGAGCCGCCTTCCGACTGCTGCCCCAAGGATAGCGGGCCCGCAAAAAAACCCGTCAAGGGCCGCAAGCCCGTGCATTTCGGCACGGGACAGGAAATCCTGTACCAGACGGATTTCGCGCTCGAACGCAGCATCCCCATCGCCTGGACGCGCGGCTACCGTTCCGGCGCCGAATGCGAGGACTGGGGCTTGCTGGGCGCGCGCTGGTCTACGCCCTACACCACCAGCCTGTCGCTGTGCGATGCGGGCATCGTGTTGCACGATGACAGCGGCCGCGCCCTGCGCCTGCCTGGCCTGAAACCGGGCCAGCAGTACGACAGCCGCAAGGAAGGTTTTACGCTCACGCGCGACGGCGCCGACACTTTTACCGTGCTGTGGCGCGACGGCAGCGTCGACCGCTACGCGCACGCTGAAGGCGGCTGGCTGCCGCACGGCTACGACGGCGTCAACGCCATGCTGGCCCCGACCGCTCCCGTCGCCACGCAACGCTTTGCACTCGTGCGTAGCGAAGGGCGCGATGGACGCGGCATCAGCATCGAACGGTTGATCGATGCAAAACCGGGCGAAGTAGTGCTGCGCCTGCGCAGCGACGATGGCGGCGTGCTCGAAGCCATGCGCGGGGAGTCGGAAAAGGCCATCCACATCGGAAGAGTCGACGAGGTGTTGCCAGACGGCAGCCGCCTCTGCCACGTCCGCTACGCCTATGCCGTCGAGACGAACGATACCCTGGCGCCCTTCGCGCCGCGCCACAACCTGATCAGCCAGTCGAATGCGCTCGGTGACACGCGTTGCTACAGCTATCGTCACCATTTGCTCACGTCGTGCAGCAGCTACACGGGTTTTAGTTACGAGCTGGAATGGATCAGCCTGGACGCGCTGCGCGCCCGCTGGAGCGGTTCCCCATTGAACGAACCGGAGCTGGCCGAACGTTTCCCCATTACCCTGGCCAACAGCTACCAGGCGCGCGCCATCGCCACGCGCGCCCAGGACGGCAGCGAGCACACGCGCATCGATTACGTGGACAACGACACCAGCCGCGTCACGGAAAACGGCGACGTCCTCGAATACACCTTCGACGCCAACTGGCTGGTCACCGAAGTGCGCCGCGTCATCAATGGCAAAACCGCCTCGCTGGGCCGGCGCGAATGGGACCGCGACGGCATGCTGCTGGCCGATATCGACGCCAACGGCGCCGCCATGCGCTATGCCTACGATGCTGCCGGCAACCTGACCCGCAGCACCGATGCCAAGGGACACAGCAGCAGCATCGCATACGATGCCGGAAATCAACCTATCGCCTTCACGGATGCGCTGGGCAACACAACCTTGCGCGAATACGACGCGGCAGGCCGTCCCTTCAGCATCACGGATGCACTGGGCCACGTCACGCGCTACCGCTACGACGAGCGCGGCCAACTGGTGGAACTGATCGACGCCAGGGGCGGCAGCAAGCATTTTCAGTACAACCGCCAGGGCTCGCTGACCAGCTACACGGATTGCTCCGGCCACACCAGCGAATACCGCTACGATGCACTGGGGCGGCTGGCAACAGCCCGCGATGCACTGGGCCATGCCACCCGCTATGCCTATGACGCGCTGGGCCGGCTGATCCGTCTCACGGCGCCCGATCAAACTTGGGAGCAATACGCCTATGATGGGGACGGCAATCTGCTCCTGCACCTGGATGCGGCCGGTCAGCAAACGCGCTACCGCTACAACGGCCAGGGCTTGCCCGTCGAACGCACGGACGCCATCGGCCAGACCTTGCAGTATCGCTACGATGGCGCGCTGCAACTGACGGAATTGATCAATGCCAAGGGCGAAAGCTACCGGCTCGCGTATCACACGGAAGGCTGGCTGACGTCGGAAACAGGCTTCGACGGCAAGCGCACCGAATACAGTTACGACCAGGCCGGCAACCTGACCGCCACCGAGTGCGGCAGCCAGCGCACGCAGTTGCTGCGCGACGCGCTCGGTTTGTTGCAAGTCAAGACCACGGCGGACGGCATGGTGCGCTACGCCTACGATGCGCTGGGCCGCCTGACGGCAGTGTCCTCCCCGCAAGCCGAACAGCGCTTTATGCATGATGCGCTGGGCCAGCTGATCGAGGAGCGCAGCGCCTGCTTTATGCAAACGCTGCCCGAAGCTCCACGGTTGCCGAATGCCCCGCGCGTACCGGACGCCAGCTTTGTCATGACGCATGCCTATGATGAACTGGGCAACCGCATCCAGACCATCCTGCCGAACGGTCGCCGCATCGACACCCTGCGCTATGGCTCCGGCCACTGGCATGGTGTGCTGTGGCAGGGCCAGACCGTGGTCGACGTGGAGCGCGACAAGCTGCACCGGGAAAAGCAGCGGCAGCTGGGCAGCAGCGGCTTGCTGGCCACGCGCCAGTACGACCCGCAATCGCGGCTCACCCAGCTGACCCTGGCACGCGGCGCCAATGCGCCCGCCCCTGTGCGCGAACGCCGCTTCGACTACGATGCGCAAGGCAACCTGACCACTATTTTCCAAACGGGTTCCACGGCTGCCGCCCCGCTCGGCAAACTCAGCTACGCCTATGACCCCGTCGGCCAGTTGCTGTCCGCCGTGCAAGCGGGCCTGGCCGAACACTTCACCTTCGATCCGGCCGGCAATCTGGTCGACACTGCGCCCGCTACCGGCAACGTCCTGCAACGCTACGGCGATACGGAATACGACTACGACGAGCAAGGCAATGCCACCGGCAAGCGCTTCCATCCACCGGGCAGGGAATCGACGTGGAGCGACCTGGCACTTGAATACGACGCCGAAAACCGCCTCCGCCACACCACTAGGACAGAACGCCAGTCGCGCCACCGCGCCCGCTATTTTTATGACGCCTTCAGCCGCCGCATCGCCAAGCAGGTAGAAGAAGCACGCTGGAGCAATCGGCAAGACATCACCAAAGACCAGCCCGCCCGCAAGAACGCCACCACCACCTTCTTCGTCTGGGACGGCGACACGCTGGCGCAGGAACTTGGGCACGAAGAAACGGTCACATATTTGTACGAGCCGGACAGCTTCGTGCCGCTGGCCAGGATCAGTTCGCCAACCTGCCGCCAGGCAAGTGCGGTCTACCTGCCGCGCATCGCACAGTGGGATTTACCCGCCACCCTGCACGACGCCGAACTGCAGGCAGCCATTGCGCAAGAACAGGAGGACATTGAAGCGCATCATGTATCGGCATGGCAAGGTATCCAGGCAGCAGCTGACGACGCGGCAGCACACGACCGCATCACCCACTACCACTGCGACCACCTGGGCACGCCACGCGAGCTGACGGATGCGCAAGGGAAGGTAGTCTGGAGCGGGCGCTACAAAGCCTGGGGGCGCTTGCTGCATGTGGAAGGGGAAATCGAGCAGCCGCTGCGGTTTCAGGGGCAGTATGAAGATCAAGAGACTGGGCTGTTTTACAATCGCTATAGGTATTATGCCCCTGAGCCAGGACGTTACCTGACGCAATATCCCATCAAATTACTGGGAGGATTAAATAGCTATAGATATGCAACAAATCCAACTGGTTGGGTCGACCCACTAGGGTTATCAAAAAAATGCAATAAAAATACAAATTGCGATCCATGTATTGGCAAAAATCCAGCAGCTTGGGCAAGCCAATGGCAAGGACATGGTATATACAAAGGTAGAGACAACTGGAAAAATACGATCTTGAAAGCAAATACCATTATTTACGGAGGAGTTCCAGGACAATCAGGATTTTATTTTGACGATGATACATTGACAAAAGCATCTGGAAGCAAGTCAAAGCTAGGTGAATTACTGCAAGTATTACCGCATAGAAAATTTGGTTATCGTCCAGACGTACAGGCTTATAAAGTTAAAAAAGATACGTGTGTAGCAACTAGCATTGCAATGGCTCAAGATGCCACTATTTTTGGCAATGGTGGAGGCAAACAATTTTTCCTATCCGATTTCAAAACCAAGGTTGTAAAAATTGGTCCAAAAATAAAATTAAAATGAGATAAATTATGAAAATAAATACTACTGACGGATCCATCAATATCGGAAAATTCATTACCTTATTCAGAGGTATGAAACGAAATGATTTACTATCACAATCAAAAAAACAAATATGGAAGGATTGGATAAAAAGAGATGGCGAGATAATATCTTACAAGACAACATTAAAAAACGAAAATAAACCGAAAGAAACCATAATTGCAATTGTTTTTTTTGAAAAAAATAATGGCCATATAAAATTCTGGGATATTGGACCAGAAAAAAATACTAATGAAATTCAATCAAAACCGGAAGGGAAATACACGAAAAAAATGAGGGGATGGTTTTTTGAAAACTTCCAACTTACTCTTCCACAATCTGGATCATGGGGCGAGGTAGATGCATTTTATGACCCTCACAATCTTACGACATCAATTATTTGCCACTATCTATATTAGTATGCATGGAAGACAATTTAAAAAACTATTTTTAAGAGCAAAAAATTAAAAAATCAAGTTCGAATTTGACTTACTTTTCACTCTGAACGATACTTTCCATTGCAGACTTACAATATGCCAATCAACTCTGCGACACCAGCACATCAGATTTTCATAAAAATTTTTGCATGACCTCAACGCCCGTCCCCCACATCGGCCGCTTCGCCCCCTCGCCCTCCGGCCCACTGCACATGGGTTCGCTCGTTGCCGCCATGGCCAGTTATCTCGATGCGAAGGTGCATCAAGGAACGTGGCTGCTGCGCATCGAGGATCTGGACTATGACCGCAATGTCGAGGGTGCCGATCTGGGCATCCTGGCCAGTCTGCAGCGCTGCGGCATGCTGTGGGATGGCGAGGCGACGTGGCAGAGCAAGCGCTTGCCGCTGTACGAGGCGGCGCTGAAACAGTTGCAGGACGATAGTCTCGTGTATGCGTGCGGCTGTTCGCGCAAGGAAATCCAGGATTCGGTGCTGCAGGCGGGAGGCCCCAAGGGTGGGGCCGCCGTGTATCCGGGCACTTGCCGCCATGGCTTGGCGCCGGGCAAGGCGGCGCGGGCCTTGCGAGTACGGGTACCGCAGGGAGCGGACGCGGTGTACGCTTTTGCCGACCGCTGGGCGGGTCCGCAGCGGCAGGACCTGGCCAGCGAGGTGGGCGACTTCATCGTGCTGCGCGGCGATGGTTACTGGGCGTACCAGCTGGCCGTCGTGGTCGACGATGGCGCGCAGGGCATCACGCAGGTGGTGCGCGGCGCGGACTTGCTCGATTCCACGCCGCGCCAGCTGTATCTGCAGGATGTGCTGGGCTTGCCCCACCCCGGTTTCCTGCACGTGCCTGTCGTCACGAACGACAGCGGCGAAAAGCTATCCAAGCAGACTGGCGCCCTCGCCTTCGATACGGCAAGCAATGCCGCCGACCTGCTGGCGTCGGCGCTGCTGCCGGCGGCCCGCTTCCTCGGCCTCGAGGTGCGCGCCGACAAGGTGGAAGACTTCTGGCGGCAAGCCATTCCCGCCTGGGCGCAGCGGCTGGCGCAGCTTCCCGAGCATCCATAAAAAAACCCGCCGCGGCGAACCGGGCGGGTAGCAATGCAGGCGCCAGCACATGGCCGGCACCTGGAACCGAACACTTAAGAAAACCGTAGCGAGCGGCAGTGAGTTGCGGCCAAGACGCGCAACTGTGCTTGGCACGGGGCCGCCGAGGCAGTGAGCATCTCAGGCCACAAATCGCGACGCGCAGTAGGTTTGCTTATGTGTTCTTAGAAGTTGCCTTTAAATTGAACGCCAAACTGACGCGGCTCATTGATGAAGCCCGTGCGGTTGTTGAAGTCGATGGCGCCCGTGATACGCTGGGTGTCGGTGATGTTGCGGCCAAAAACGGCCATTTCATACTTGCCGGCATCCCAGGTGTAGCCCACGCGCAAGCCACCTTCGACCATCGGCTTGCCGGTGAATTCGGTGGACTCGTACAGGAAGAAGTTGATCTTGCTGCGGTAAGCCCAGTCCGTGAAGACGAAGAATTCGCCGTTTTCCATCGGGATCGAATAACGGCCCGTGGCGGTGATCGTCCACTTCGGCGCTTGCGGCAACGGATTGCCATTGATGATGGCGAAGCCGGCGGCGTTTTTCGGATCGGTCACGGTGCAGCTGCGGCATGTGGCCACCGACAGGCTCGGATCCTTGATTTCCGTGAAGTTGTAGCTGCCGCCCAGGGACATCTTCAGGCTAGGCGTGACAAAACCTTCCAGTTCCAGTTCCGCGCCGCGGCCATTCGTCTTGGCTGCATTGATCAAACGCGTCACGTTCGAGGTGCCGCCAACGACCGTCAGTTGCTGGTTTTTCACCTGATAGTTGTACAGGCTGAAAGCAACGCGGGCACGGCGCTCGAACAGGTCGGCCTTGATGCCCGCTTCGACCGAGGTGATGGTTTCCGCGTCGGCAACCGTTACGGACACCTTGTCGCTGGCTGGCGCAATACTTGGCGCGCGGAAACCGGTAGCGACACGGCCGTAGAAGTTCACGTCCTTGTTGTACTTGTAGGTACCGCTCAGGTCCCAGTTGACCTTAGCTTTGCTGACATCGGCGCTGGTCGGAGAAATCTGGACGATACGGTCCGCTTCAACGGTGTTGAAATCCTTCTTGTCCTTGGTGTAACGCAAGCCGGCACGCAGCACGAAGTCATCGTTGACGGCATAGTTGACGGAACCGAAGGTGGCCCAGGCACTGTTTTTCTGGCGGCTGGCCAGGTGCGAAACGAGCGCATGGTCGCTACCGCCGAAGTTATCCGTGTAGCCGTTGGCATCTTCGTTGAAGTAGTACACGCCAGCCTGCCAATTGAGCGGACCGGCATTTTTCGATTCGGCGCGGAATTCTTGCGAGTACTGTTTCACGCTCTTGATGCCGCCAGCAGTTTCCACCGGGAATGGAATCGCTGGCACCATGCCTTTTGCGCCGCCATCGATGTCGCCATGCGACACATACTTGCCCACGCGTTCGAAACCGGTGATCGAGTACAGCTTGACGCCGTCGAGTTCCCAGCTCAGGCGGGCGCTGGCGCCATTGGTGCGCAGTTCCTGGAAATTCAAGGCATCGGTGTAGGATTTGGTCGGATTGAAACCGTCGACCAGGTCATTCGTGCCCAGCTTGATGGCGTTGGCGAAGAACACGCGCGCGCTGCCCGTGGTGCTGCGCTGATGCACGTTGAACAGGGCGTTGAACGTGCCGTTCGGCGCATACATCAATTGCACGCGTTCCGCGTGTTCGTTGTAGCCGTCCAGCGCATTTTTCTGGCCCGTAAACGTGTTGTCGACGTAATCGTCGCGGTGCTGACGCAAGGTCGAAACACGCATGGCCCATTCTTTGCTCAGCGGCACGTTGACGGCGCCGTCGAAATTGGTGGTGTTGTGCGTGGCGGCGGAAACGTTGTAATAGCCTTCAACCTTGTCCAGGTTCGGCTTGACGGATTCGAACTTGACCACGCCGGCAGGCGTATTGCGGCCGAACAAGGTGCCTTGCGGGCCGCGCAGCACTTCCACGCCAGCCACGTCGAAAATCGGATAGCCCTTGAGGATAGGATTTTCTTGCACGACATCGTCGTAAATCAGGGAAACAGGTTGCGATGCAAAGATGTTGAAGTCGGTATTGCCGTAGCCGCGGATATAGAAGCGGGGGAAAGTGCGGCCATTCGACGATTCCACGTTCAGGCTCGGCACTTTGCCGGCCAGCACGCGAATGTCTTGTCCACCGGACACCAGCACGTCGAGCTTTTCATCACGCAGCAGCGACACGGAGACGGGCACGTCGCGGATATTTTCCTTGCGGCGCTGCGCCGTCACGGTCACGGTTTCCAGCTGGCTGGCGGCAGGGGTCGTATCAGCAGCGACTTCATCAGCATAAGCCGAGCCGATAGGCAAGGCAGCGGACAGTACCAGCATAGCAGCGCTTTTGGCGCACAAACGCTTGTGCATCTTGGACATCTTGATCATGTTGTTTCCCAGAAGTTTAAAAAAGAATTGCGAAACCTGTCTCCGGGTTATGTACGGCGCTGGATGATCGTTTGCACCATTTCGGTGCAACAGCGCAAGCGGATGTTTCTCCGCTCTCGGCGTCACTGGCTCTGCCCTGGCTGTCGTCCAAGCTGACAGCGGTTCTGGCCGCATCTCCGGGATGTCTGATGAACACCAACTTTTAAGTAAGGCGCCAATTTAATTCAAGCGCCTTATGCGCTGCAAGAATATTGTTATGTAAAATATTCATTCATCAACATAAAGGCCAGACTAGTGGTTATTCAGCCACAATAGCGTGCTCGCCTTGCTATTTCCTCCGATGCCATGCCGCGTGACGCACCTTTTCGCCAGGCCAGCCGAAAGCGGAATTGCTGCCCTGCGAGACAGCCCCGAGGGTAAAAATAGTTGTAATATCGCCAGAATGAAGTTGCCAGACCGCCCCATTCCAGTGCGGCGGCGGCCCCCTGCACCATCATCGATAGCCTCCATGCCAGAACCCAGCCAGCCCAGCAACGCCGTCCCGTCCTCCACCGTCGCCGCCCAGGCGGCGCATCTGCTGCTGAGCGCCCATTGCGACATCGTCTGGAGCACGAAAACCTTCGGCCAGTTCGATGCCGACCAGCCGTCATGGCGCGCCTTCACGGGCCAGACCGAAGCCGAACTGCTGGGCCGCGGCTGGGTCAATGCCCTGCATCCGGACGACCGCAACTTGCCTTACGTCATGCCATCGCACCTGACCAGCGTGTTCGAAGCGGAATACCGGCTGCGCCACGTCAGCGGCGCCTACCGCAACATGCTCGTGCGCATGCTGCCCGTGCTGGCGCCCGACGGCAGCATCATTGAATGGCTGGGCTCGCATTGCGACGTGACGCGGCAACGGCAGACGGAACAGCGGCTGCGTCTGGCCATGCAGGGCGGCCGCATGGGCACGTGGGAGATCGACCTGGGCAGCGGCAGCATGGCCGGCTCCGACGCCTTCAAGGCGAATCTGGGCCTGCCGCCTGACAGCCGCATCGATTACGCGCAGCTGACGGGCGCCATGCTCGACGGCGACCTGCAGCACTGGCAAACGGTGGTGCACGCGGCCATCGCCAGCGCCAGCGATTTCGAAATCGACATCCGCGTGCGCTGGCCCGACGGTTCACTGCACTGGGCGCACATGCGCGGCACCTGCGCCAGCGATGGCGCCGGCAACGTGATCGCCCTGTCCGGCATCTCGCTCGACCTGACGACCAGCAAGCAGAACGAGGAAACCCTGCGCCTGACCCTGGCGGCCGGCGAAGTGGCCACCTGGAACTGGGACATCGTTGCCGACCGGGTCACGGCCGACAGCAATATGGCGCGCTTGTTCCCCGTCAATGCCGATGCGGCCACGGCGGCGCCGCTGGCGCGCTACCTGGACATCATCCATCCCGATGACCGCGAGCAAGTCAGCGTGCAGATTGCCCAGGCGCTGCAGGCGCACACGCCGTTCGAGGCCAGCTACCGCGTCGGCGCCGGCGATGGCCAGTACCGCTCGGTCATCGCGCGGGGCCGCGCGGAATACGCGCCCGATGGCACTCCCCTGCAATTGCCCGGCGTCTTGCTCGACATCACGCGCCAGAAACAGGTGGAAGATGCGCTGCGCCGCAGCGAGGAACGCTATCGCACCCTGATCGACCTGATGGACCAGGCTTTTTGCGTCATCGAAATGCTGTACGACGAGCAAGGCCGCCCCGTCGATTTCCGCTACCTGGAAGGCAACCCCGCCTTCGTCAAGCAATCAGGACTGGACAATGCCATCGGCAAGACCATCCGCAGCTTCGTGCCCGACCATGACCAGCACTGGTTCGACATGTACGACCAGGTCGTCAAGACCGGCGAGCCCGTGCGCTACGAAAACGAAGCCGTGGCCATGGAGCGCTGGTTCGAAGTCTTTGCCGCGCGCCTGGGCGGCCCCGGCAGCCGCCTGCTGACGGTATTGTTCAGCGACATCAGCGAGCGCAAGCGCTCTGAGCAGCCATTGCGCCAGCTGGCCGACAACCTGTCCGAAATGGACCGGCGCAAGACGGAATTCCTGGCCACGCTGGCGCACGAACTGCGCAACCCGCTGGCGCCCATCCGCAACGGCTTGCAAATCATGCGCCTGGCCGCCGACAAGCCCGCCACCGTGGCGAGAGTGCGCGACGTGATGGAACGGCAAGTCAATCAGATGGTGCATCTGGTCAATGATTTGCTGGACGTGGCACGCATCACGCGGGGCCAGATCGAACTCAAGCTGGAACGCGCGGACTTGAAAACCATCATCGCCAGCGCCGTGGAAACGAGCATGCCGCTGATCGAGGCCAGCCGCCATCAATTGCAGGTGCAAGTCGATGAACAAGCGCTGCCGCTCGAGGCCGACCCCACGCGCCTGGCGCAAGTGCTGGGCAATCTGCTCAACAATGCCGCCAAGTACACGCCGGCCGGCGGCCAGATCAGCTTGCGCGCGCGGCGCGATGGCAACGAGGCATTGATCGAGGTCAAGGACAGCGGCGTCGGCATCCCCGCCGAGTCGATCACGACCGTGTTTGACATGTTTACGCAGGTGGGGCAAAACATGGGCCGCGCGCAGGGCGGGCTGGGCATCGGCCTGTCGCTGGTGCGGCGCCTGGCTGAGTTGCATGGCGGCAGCGCCACGGCGGCCAGTCCCGGCGCCGGCCTGGGCAGCACCTTCAGCGTGCGCCTGCCCCTGCTGGCGGAGGCAGCGGCAGCGCCCGCAACAGTGACCACGCCCGCCAGTGCCGCCGGCGGCCCGCATTTCCGCGTGCTGGTGGTCGACGACAATGTCGATGCGGCCGATACCCTTGCCGCCGTGCTCGACATGATGGGCCATGCCACGCAAGTGGCCCACGACGGCGCACAAGCCCTGGCCGTGGCGCCGCAATTTTTACCGGACGTCATCTTCCTCGACATCGGCTTGCCCGGCATGAACGGCTATGAAGTGGCGCGCGCGCTGCGCCGGATACCGGCCGGCGCCAACGTCGTGCTCGTTGCCTTGACGGGATGGGGCGCCGAAAACGACCGCAGCCAGTCGAGTGCGGCCGGCTTCGACCACCATCTGACCAAACCGGCCAACCTGCTTGCCATCGGCGAACTGCTGGCCACCCTTTCCACTCCAACAACACTGACCGACCATGACTGAATCCCTGAACCACGTCCGCCGCCACCTCCTGCTGGCCGGCGGCACCGCCCTGCTGTGCCCGACACCGCTGCTGTTTGCCGCGCCCGCCACCGGCATCGCCGCCGCCCAGACGCAGCTGGCCGCGCTGGAACAGGCCGCAGGCGGACGCCTCGGCGTTGCCGCCTGGCGCCACGGCAGCGAACAGCGCGTTGCCTATCGCGCCGACGAACGCTTTCCACTGGCCAGCACCTTCAAGGCGATGCTGGCGGGCGCCGTGCTGGCCCGCAGCGTCAACCAGCCGGGCTTGCTGGACCTGCACGTGCGCTACGAGAAAAAAGAATTGGTCACGTATTCGCCCATCACGGAAAAGCATCTGGCCGACGGCATGAACGTGGCCGACCTGTGCGCCGCCACCTTGCAGTACAGCGACAATAGCGCGGCTAATTTCTTGATGAAAATATTGGGCGGACCGCAAGCCGTGACGGCGTTTGCGCGCAGCATCGGCAATACGGTGTTCCAGCTGGAACGCTGGGAAACGGAATTGAATAGCGCCATCCCCGGCGAAGTGCGCGACACGGCCAGCCCCGCGTCCATGGCGCACAGCTTGCAGCAATTGTTATTGGGAAATAGCTTGCCGGCACCGCAGCGCCAGCAACTGGACGCGTGGATGCGCGGCAACACGACGGGCGACAAGCGCATCCGCGCCGGCGTGCCTGCCGGCTGGCAGGTGGCGGATAAAACGGGTTCGGGCGCGTATGGCAGCGTCAACGACATCGGCGTGGCCTACCCGGCCAGCGGCGCGCCGCTGATCATCACCGTGTACTACACGCGCGAACAGAAAAAAGCCGACACGAACCAGGACATCATCACGGCCGCCACGCGCATCGTGGCCGCCGCATTGACGTAATTCGTTGACGTAATTACTTCGGCAGCGCGGCCATGAAGCCGGCGTAGGTGGACCAGGCGGGGTCGGCCGCGCTGCGGATTTCAATCGGGAACTTTGGACGCGGCGCCAGCGCCGTGTTCAGGCGATTGAAGAATTCTTCGCCCGACTGCGTGTAATAAATCCATTCGCGCAGGTTCTCGCCCGTCGACACCAGCGCCAGCGTGGCAAAACCTTCCTCTTCCACCACGGGCGCCAGCGCCGCTTCCAGCTCTTCCATGTGCTCGCGCTCGTTCGGCGCGGGCATGCCCGTCTCGTCCTCATAACGCCAGGCGATGATGATGCGGTCCGGCTGCGACGACAGGTCCCAATCGTCATGGAAAGTGTCGACATAGCGGTAGATGATGGCCATCTCGTCGCTGTGCGTGACGATGGTGCCCCAGCTGCGGGCGGAAGTGGAATTTTCGTTCATGGTTGCAACAGTCAAAAAAAACAATCGAGGGGGCGCAGCTTACAGCACTGGCGGGCAAGTCACATTCCACGCGTCATACTGGGCACCGCTCTTGCGCAGCCAGACGCGGGCGTAGCTGTCGCGATCGCTCTTGAACACGAGCGCATAGCGCTCTTCGGCACGCGGTGCGGCGGCGCCCACGTCGACGGCCGCCAGCGAAAACTTCAGCGCCCGCAACGGGGCGCAGGCCGTATTGCCCGCCATCAATAAGCGCGCCCGCTCCAGCAGCGGCTTCTGGTACAGCAGCACGCCTTCCAGTTCCGCATCGGGGACGCGCTGCAGCATGCGCACGGGTTCGGCCACGGGGCGGCAAGTGCCGCGGTCGAGCCAGGCAAAATATTCCATGCCCGCCTCCTGCCAGCGCGCCTGCTTGCCCTCGCCGTGCAGCACGAACTTGGTGCGCTGCGTGCGGCACAGCGCGCCATGACCGCGATACGGCGCCGTTTCCACGCTGCCCACCACTTCGCTGCCGCGTCCGCCCACCACGGGCACGCTCTCGAACACGGTGCGCGCAGCCGGCTCGCCCGGATATTGCTGCGCATAAAATTCCAGCAAGGACGCGCGCTGCTGCGCATCCACCGCCACCACCTCGGCGGCACCGGCAGAGAGGCACACAGCCGACACTACGCACAGCGCCAAGGGGCGCACGATATATCTAGGCATGGATCCAGGCATGGCATTCCTTCATCGACGTTCAAGGGCGGGTATCGCCCAAGCGCAGATTATATAGTTACCAGGAAATACCAGGAGCGTACGGGATCGGGAGGTGCCGAAGCTGGCGAAACCGGCTTGTTCTTCAGTCAGCAGTTGACTTGCTGTCCAGTACTTGCCGCAAGACGTGCCGCTTGGCCGCCAGCGCCGCATCCGCCAGGCTCCATTGCTCCAGCCGCAACGCATACGCGGGCGTCATCATCCAGCCGAACACTTCCGCCTTGTCTTCCTCGGGGCCGTAGGCTGCGTACAGGCTGACGAGGCCCGGCTGCGGGTGGCCCAGGTTCTGGAAGCCCTTGCCATAGGCCGTGGCGCCGCCCTGGCCGTAGGCTGTGCCGGGCGGGTTCAGGGCCAGCCAGGCTGGGTCGCGGTAATAGAAATCGTTGAACAGCCGGTATTCGATGAAGTGGTAGTACTCGTGGTGCACGCGCAGCTCCATGCCGGACGGACACATCGCGGCCAGAAGGTTGTCGGCGTAGACGACGCTGTCGATTTCCGGCGCCGGCATGGCCAGGCGGCGCTGGCCGTCCACGCTCAAATCCTTGACCAGGACGACGTGGCGCAAGCCCGTGCGCGCGAAGACGCCGGCCGGGTAGCGCTCCATGGCCGGCAAGACGATGCTAAGAAGCAATTGCAGCCCGGCACGGTCTTGCTCCGACTCCGTAAAGGCGTGCGCCGCGCTGCCGGGCATGGACAAGGTCCAGGCGGGCGCCAGTTGCAAGGCCGCCAGGCGCGCCGTGGCGATGGCCTGCAACTGCGCCACGCTGGCGTCCCTGGGCGCGACGGGCGCATAGCGCACGTTCCAGTCGCATTCGCTGCGCATGCTGTCTTGCTGGGCGGCACGCTCGAGCGCTTGCGCCTCGGCGGCCGATGGGGCGGGCGGGCCGCCACTGGCGCAAGCGGACAGCAAGGCGACGGCAAGGCAGGACAGCAGGCGGCAAGCAGGCATGGGATTTTTCACAGGCATAAAGTGGGGCGCAATCGCGGCGCCCCATTCTACAAGATGGAAATTTCCCTACGCCATCAGCGCTGGTAATTCTTGAAGAAATTCCAGCTGATCACGGTGGCGTCCGGGCCCAGCTCGTCGCTGAATGGCCAGCCGGGAGGGCCGCCGCTCCACGCGTGGTTCATGCCCTCGACCGTGTACTTTTGCGCGATGACGGCGCCGTTGTGCAAATACGTATCGATGGAATAGCTGCGGCCATACGGCACCGTCTGGCGCACGATGCTGTCGGCACGGTAGCGCACGCTGTCATTGTCGAGGCCATCGTCGCCGTAATCGCTCGTTTGCAGGAATTGCTCGATGGTTTGCTCGCCGTTGACCGGATTGACGACGATGTCGGACGTGCCGTGGAACACCATCGTCGGCATCAGCCGGCGCGGCGAACCCGAGCAGCGCCACGCATCCTTGCCGCGCACTTTCGGATCGAAGGAGCTGCCGTTGAACAGGGAATCGGCGGCCGTGACCATGCCCGTGGCGCCCTTGTACATGCCGCCCGAATGCACCATCACGGCGGCGAACACGTCCGAATAGCAGGCCGCCATGATGGACGCCATGGCGCCGCCGGCCGAGATGCCCGTCACATACACGCGGCTGTCCTGCACCGCATACTTGCTCTTGACCTTGTTCAAGATGCCCATCAGCACGGCCGGTTCGCCCGTGCCCCGCTCCTGGTTCAGCGGCAACATGAAATTCCAGCAGCGCATGGGATTGGCCGTGACGTTCTGGCGCGGATAGACGACGATGAAGTTTTCGCTGTCGGCCAGCTGGTTGTAGCGGCTGACGGCGGCCATGCTGTTGGGCTCGGAGCCGCAGCCGTGCAGCATCAGCACGACGGGCAGCGGCGTGTTCGGATTGTAGTTGCTCGGTAGCCAGACCTGGTACTCGCGCGAGCCCCACAGGCTCGCGTACAGGCCGAAGTCCCACTGGCCGGCTGCGGCCGGCAGCGCGGCCAGCAAGCCGCAGGCGGCGATGAGTGCAGATAAGAAGTGACGCAGTTGCTGATTCAGATGTGCCATGCCAGTCTCCTGATTATTATTAAGGACGAAAACAGCGACAACAAACCGGCTTGATGCATATCAAGCCGGCACTTACGACCAGCGAGGCCGGACCCGGCGGGTCCAGCCCCGATAGTTGAGAACCTTAAAATTTGTAGCCTGCCTTGGCGATGATCTGGCGCGGCGGGCCATAGAAACCGTCGAGGATGAACAGCGCAGGAATGTTGTAGCCATCCGTGCGGTAGCGTTTATTGCCCAGATTGCTGCCATGCAAGCTGAAGGTCCAGTTCTTCGGCGCTTCCCATACGACGCCAGCCGTCCACATGCTGTAGCCACCCTGCGCCAGGGTTTCGCTCAAGTCCGTGGTCGGATACACCTTGCTGCGGTAGCCGTAGCCGACCATGCTGCGCAGGGCGCCGCCAAACACGTCGCGGTCCGTGCGCGTCAGGTTCAAGCCCACTTGCCGGCGCGGCGTATTGCTGAACTTTTGCGTATCCGCAATGTTCTTGCCGCCGCTCATGAACTCGTCATAGCTGGCGTTCAGCAAGGCGAGGAAGCCGTTGACTTCCCACTGGCGGTTCGGCCGCCACGAAAATTCGAACTCGGCGCCTTTCACGGTGGCCTTGCCCGCATTCGTGAAGTCGCCATAGAAGCCGGGCAAGCCGCCCGGCTGCACGTAGCTGGTGAAGACGGACAACTGAATATCCTTGTAGCGGTTGTAGAACAGGGCCACGTTGGCGTCGAACGTATCGTCCGGCGCTGCGTACTTCATGCCCACTTCCAGCGCGTCGAGTTTTTCATCCTTGTACGGGCGCGCGGAATCGGGCACGACCAGGTTGTTGGCGCGCACGTTGTAGCCGCCCGACTTGAAGCCGCGCGACAGGTTGCTGTAGAAATTCGTCGTCTTCGACGCTTCATAGCGCACGGACAGTTTTGGCGAGGTATTGCTGACCGACAAAGACTTGTCGAAATCGGCCGCCGTCTGGATCGGCCGCGTAAAGCTCACGTCGGCAAAAGCACGGTTGAGCACGATGGCGCGCTTTTCCTCGCGCGTGTGGCGCAAGCCCGCATTGATGCTCCATGCCTTGCCCACGGGCCAGGTCCAGTCCGTGTACAGCGCCGTGCTGTCCGTCTCCACCGTGCTGACGGCGGCCTGGAACTGGCGGCCCAGGAAATTGTTGTAGATGCCGCCGCCGGCCGTGCCTTCGAAACGGTACAGGCCGATCACGCCGGCGCCATAGTCGCCGCTGTAGGACGCCTGCAATTCCAGGCTTTTCTGCTCGTCGCGCGAATCGCCGAACACGTCGGCGATGGGCTGCGGCAAGCCGTCGAAGTCGATGGTTTGCTCGGACGTGCTGCGCCGCTTGGCGCCGATCACTTTCACGGACCAGTCGTTCGACAAGGTGTAGTTGGCCACCAGCGAACCGCCCCGGTTGTGCGTGAAGTTATTGCCCGGCATGCCGCTCTGGATGTCATACGCATCCGTGCTGGCGGGCCGCTTGAGCGGGTCGAAGGCGCTCACGCCCATGCGCTGGAAACCGCGCACGCCCGATTTGTCGTCCGTGGCGTCCAGGCTCAGCACGACGGTCAAGGGGATGTCCTGCGGGAAGTAACCGACGGACAGGCGCGCGGCCGTGCTGTCCTGGTCGCTGACCTGTTCGCCGTTAAACGTGTTGCGGCCGAAACCGTCACGGTCCAGCTTGGCAGCCGCCAGGCGCGCGCGCCACGTGCCGTTCCCATTGGCTACATTGAAGGCGGCCTTGAAGTTGCGCTGGTTGTAATTGCCGATGCCCACTTCCGCCGAAGCGCCGTTTTCCTTCGCCAGCGGACGCGAAATGTATTTGATGGCGCCGCCGATGGTGTTCTTGCCGTACAGGGTACCTTGCGGACCGCGCAGCACTTCGATGCGCTGCACGTCGAACACGTCGAGCAGCGCGCCTTGCGGACGGGCCATGTAGACGTCGTCGAAATAAATGCCCACGCCCGGGTCCACGCCCCAGACGGGGTCGGCCTGGCCGACGCCGCGGATAAACGCCGTCAGGGTGGTATTCGTGCCGCGCGAAGCGTACACGGTCAGGTTCGGCACGCGTTCCTGCAAGTCGGCCAGGTTCTGGATATTCGCCCGTTCCAGGGCCTTGGCGGAGAACGCCGTGACGGCCAGCGGCACGTCCTGCAGGCGCTCTTCGCGGCGGCGGGCGGAGACCGTCACGGTTTCCATGCGTTCCTTCGCATCGCTGGCTTCCTGGGCGCTGACGGCAGTTGCCGGGTTGGCTTCCTGCGCCTGGGCCTGGGTGGCAAACGCGCCGGCAACGGCGAGGGCGGCGGGCATCAATTTCAAAGCAAGTTTCATAGCGTCTCCAATGTCAGGCTTGCTTACCGCCAGGAAAAACGGCCGGATTCCAGAATCGCAAGACGTAACGGTACCCGCGCGCAAAAAGCGTGCACCTGCCCTGCGATGACTGTGTTCCGGCCCTCGGCCCGTGCGGCGAGTGGCCTGTTTATTTTGAATTTATGGTAAGGAAGGACTGCAACAAGGTATTCACACGCTGCGCCTGGTCCAGGGGCGTGGCGTGGCGCGAGTTCGCGATGATCTCGATCTCGCACTGCTGAAACTGTGCGGCAAAAGCCCGCTTGCTGGCGACCGGCGTGTAATCCTGGTCCGCCGCCATGATCAGGACGGGCATGGCCAGGGCCTGGAAATGGATGTCGATATCCCAGTGGAAAATGGCGTCCAGCGCGGCCAGGTAGGCGCGCTTGTCCATGCCCGCCATCTGCGTGGCAAAGCGCTCGACGAGGGCTTGCTGTTCAGGATCGGGAAACAGTTTTTTGCCGATGATCTTGCCCATGGCTTTCAAGCCGAAGGTGGCGATCACCGTGCGGCGCAGCCAGTAGGCAAACAGCAGCGCGGCCGGTTTGCTGCCCTGGAACGGCTGGGAATTGATCAGGCACAAACTGGCGACCCGGCCGGGGGCGCGGTTGGCCATTTCCAGGCCCACCATGCCGCCCAGCGAAAAGCCGACGATGTGCGCGCGCGCCACGTCGAGCTGGTCCATCAGGTTGAAGAGGTCGTTGGCGAAGTCGCCGATCTGCCAGTCGCCGTTGGGCGCGGGACTGGCGCCATGGCCGCGCAGGTCGGGCACGATCAGGCGATGGCTGCTGCCGAGGGCGTCGATTTGCGGGCGCCAGTCTTCGGCGCAGGAACCGAGGCCGTGCAACAAAAACACGGGATCGCCCTGCCCTGCCTGTGTGCCGGGACCGAGGTCGAGATAATGCAATGGAACATCGGATGTCGTGTGACGCCGCATTCTGTCTCCTTGCTGTTGAACATGCTTTGTGTTCAGGTGCAGGAATATATTTTCCTGCTGTTGGAAAACATAATACGGAATCCGAATTCCGATTTCAAGTTAAATCGGTAAATATCTCAAGTCAGGTAATTTAAAGCAACACGTACCAGCTCGTCTTCCAGCGCGGCCGCCGACAGGAAGGACAGCGAACCCGACAACACGTGCTGGTTCAGGATGCCCAGCAGCACGGGCGGCACCACCATCATCGCCTGCGTGGGATTCGGATGGCGGATGCTGGCCGACTTGCTGGCCAGCACGGCGACCGTGCGCTGCGAGATCAGATGGTTGATCTGGTGCACCTTGTCGCGGAACTGCGCATCCTGCGAGCAGCGCGTGATCAGGGCGCGCAGCACGCCGCGCCGGCCCATGTTGACGGCCACGAACATGGCCACCATGGCGCGGATGAAGTCTTCCAGGCTGCGCCCTTCCCACTGGCGCAGCTCCGTCAGGGTTTCGACCTTTTCCACCATGTCGGAAAAAAAGCGCTGCAGCAGCAAGCGGCTCAAGGTGTCCTTGTCGCCCAATAAACGGTAAAACGTGCCCACCGAGGTTTCCGCCAGTTTTGCCAGGTCGGCCACGCCGATTTCATCGAAACGGTTTTCCGCCAGCAACTGTTCCCCTACCAGCAGCAAGCGCTCGAAGGCCAGCTTGCTGCGCGCCTGGGTGGGCTCGGGTGGAACGATCAACTGCGGGAAGGGCATCGGGAAGGAAGGCATGCGGCGTCGGCGTCTCGGAATAGTGGAACCTAAGTTCCGTTATGGATGCGCGTATTGTAACGCGGGAGACGGCCGATGGGGAGCGCCGCGTGACGCCCTGGCGTGCGCTAGCGGCCCTGCCACTCCATGTAGACGTCGGCGCGCTGGTAATGGGCGTCGCCGGCCGGCCGCGCCACGTGCGTAAAACCGCTGCTTTCATACAGGCGGATGGCGGGCGCCAGCTTGCTGTTCGATTCCAGGAACAGCAATTGCGCGCCGCTGGCCTCGAAGGCGTCGAAGGCCCGTTCGATCAGGCGGCGCGCGATGCCCAGGCCCTGGCACTCGGGGGTGACGGCCATCTTCGACAGCTCGATACTGGCGTCGCCGGCGCGGATCAGGGCGCAGGTGCCGACGATGCGGCCATCGAGGCGCGCAAGGAATATCTGCCCGCCAGCGTCGAGAATCGAGCGTTGCGGATCGGACAGCACCTTGTCGTCCAGCGCCTCGACATAGAAATACCGCTCCAGCCAGGCGATGTTCAGCCGCTTGAAGTCTGCCGCGTATTGCGGCTGGTAATCGATGATTTCCACGGCCGCCCGCTCGCGCTGGCGCCGGCAGGCGGCGATCGTTTCGCCGAAGCCTTGCGCCTGCAGGCGCGCTTCGGCCCGGTCCAGGCTGGCCATCAGCTGCGGCGTACCGTGCTCGAAGACGCTATCGACGGCCGCGCGTACATCGTCCCACAGGGGCGCCATGTTGCGCAGCAACGCTTGCCCGGCGTCGGACAGCGCCAGCAGCCGGCGCCGCTCATCCTTGGCGTCCGGCATCTCCGCCACCACGCCGGCATCGAGCAGCTTGCGCCCCAGCTGCACCACCACCGGATGCGTCTGCCCGATCTGCGCGGCCAGGGCCGTGATCGCCGTCGGGCCGTTGTCGCGCAGCAGCAATAACAAAGGGAAACAGCGCGACGTCAGCTCGACGCCGGCGGCCAGATAGCTGGTGTCGACGCCCGCATACAGTTGATCGGAAAGACGGCGCAGGCGGCTGGCCAGCATCAGGGAGCCGTAGGTTTGCAAGTTCGAAGACATGTTGGGCGGGATATATGTAAGTAGTTACGTATACCCTAACGTAAACGGGCTTTCCAAGTCAAGGGCAGGCTTGCTTAGTCCTCATCTTCCGCCAGCGCCTCCTGCAGCCTGGCTTGAAACACGGTCTCGACCAGCTCTTCCAGTCCCGGCCACACCTGCGTCAGCCAGCGCTTGCCCTCTGCGCTCACCGCCACATACGGCGCGTCGCGCGTGGCGCAGGCCAGGCCGATGGCGATGACTTGCCCCGCATCGTCCAGGCCGCCCGCGATCATGGCGTCGATCGGCAAGGCGATCAGCTCGGCGGTCAGATGCGGACGCAGCAGGCAGGCGGGCGCGATGATGGCGAACGATGCTTCCACGTAACTCCAGCAGTTGGTGGGCCAGTGGGCGGCTTTGACGGCGCCGAGGAAGGCCGCGTCGCCGATGGCATCCGGATGGGCTTGCGCCTGCGCATAAAAGGCGGCCAGGGCGACGAGTTGGGGCGGGGAAGTCCAGGTGGGCATGGGGTAGGAGGCAAGGTGGGCTGGCGAACGCGGAACCGAAGCCCGGCATTCGCCATATTACATCACTGGGTTACATCATTTAGTTACATCACTGAGTTACATCACTTAGTTTGACGTGAAGTCGGCGTTATAAACGAAAGACTGGCCCGTTTCCGCCACAAAGAACTTGTAGCTCAGTTTAGCCGTTGCGCCATTCGTCTTGGGCGACACCAGCGAGAAGGTGGCGCTGCTGCCGGCAGGAATGACCTGGCCCGACACCAGACCGACGATGGCCGGAACGACCTTGCCGGTACTGTCGACGGCCGTCACATTGGTAATCATGAAGCTCGTCCCGGCGGCGGCCACCTTGAAGGTATCGACCGTAAAGTTGGCCGCACACGATCCCGAGCACGACCTCTGTACCGTCGCATTGGCGAGGTAAGGCAAGCCGGTCTTCGTCTCGACCGGACCGGCCCCATTGTCCTGCACCTGGTATAAATTGAGCAGATTCGGCGTCGCCGTTACCGTGACATTATCTTCGCCACTATTGACCGAGCCATCGTTGACGATTAATGTCGCGACATAATCACCGGCCATATCTGCGACAAATGTCGGCTGCGCGTCAGTCAGCGACGACAGCACGGCCGCACTGCCAGCAGGCTTGCTCTTCAACTGCCAGCGGTATGTCAAGACATCGCGTTCTACATCTGTACTGCCAAGTCCCGTCAAACGCACGGTCGTTCCTGGCGCGACAACCTGGTCCATGCCCGCATTGGCCATCGGCTCCGCATTGGTCGAGCTTGCAGTCGCAATAATGGTGGCGGTTGATGGTGCACTGTCGACCGTACCGTCATTGACGACAAGGCTGACGACATAGGTTCCCGGCACATTCGCCCAAAATCTGCTGACTGCCTGGCTGCGGTACAATTCGCCGGGAAACGGTTGCAGCATGCTATTTGGCGGCACGGAGATGAACGTCCATTTATAGCTGAGATTGTCGCCGTCCGCATCCGAACTGCCCCTGCCATCGAGGGTCACGATATCCGCACCTGCCAGCACACGCTGATCCACCCCGGCATTCGCCACCGGAGCGGCATTCGTGGACGTCGCCGTAATCGTGACGCTCATTGAATCGCTCGATGTCGTTGCGTCCCACACACGCAACGTGGCGACGTACGTGCCAGCCTTGTCGGCGATAAAAGAGGGTTTCACCAGCGTTGCGGACGACAACGTGGCAGTACTCCCCGCAGGACGGTAAGTCAGGGTCCAGTAATACGTCAGGGCATCGCCATTCGCATCGGAACTTGCGCTGCCATCAAGAATGACGGTGTTCCCCTTGAGCACGTTCTGCGCCACGCCCGCATTGGCCAATGGCCGGGCATTGCCGACAACCGCCGTCGTCGTCACGAAAGCCGGCGCACTATCGACCTTGCCATCGTTGACAACCAGGCTCAGTTCATAGGCACCCGGCAAATCCACGCCGACATACGGACGCACGGAGTTTGCATCCACGATCCGTACAGTACTGCCGGCAGGTTTCGATACCAGGCTCCATTTATAGGTGAGGATATCGCCATTCGCATCGCTGCTTGCGCTACCATCCAACATGATACCCATACCCGCAACAATGGTCATCGACTGCCCCGCGTTAGCGACAGGCGGGGCATTGGCTACCGACGCGGCAACCGTCACCGACGACAGCTCGCTGCTGATCTTGCCATCATTGACCATCAGCGTGGCCACGTACACGCCCTCCACATCAGCGGTAAAAGTCGGTTTCACGGCAGATAAGGAATCCAGGACAGCGGCGCTGGATGCAGGTTTGGAGCTGATCACCCATTTGTAGGTCAAGGCATCGCCATTCGCATCGGAGCTGGTACTCGCATCCAAGGTCACGACGCTGCCGACCACCACGCTTTGGGCCGGCCCGGCCTGCGCGACGGGCGCCGTATTCGCCACCGGAATGGAAGGGGTAACGGGTGGCACGACTGCGCCGCCATTGTCCGCCGAGTTATTACTTCCGCCGCCACAGGCCGACAAGGCAGCAAAAGCCAGCGCACAAAATAAAATTCTACTATTCACGTGATATTCCGATCAGGTTAATGATATTTCACTCGACCCGAATTATTCACGATAAGTAAAAAATATGATAGGCAACCGCTGAATTGAACGGCATAAAAATATATTAATTCCAGCGCCGCCTTCGTATTGTCCATTTCAAGCAGAGGAAAATATCGCACCACAACCATCTAATAAAATTCATTTGTAACGATGAGTCACCACAGGAAGCCGAATTAATAAACACGAAAACAAGGACGATGCATTTTGATCGAAAAGAAATCTGCCACCATCAATAAAATCACGGGCGGCACAGGTCATAATGGCAGCTCGTCGCGATCATTTCATTCATTCCATGCCATCCTCATTCGAACACTGGAAAGCCGAACTTTTAATTTTGGGCAACATCATCCAGGACGACGACAGCACCACGCCGCCCGATGAAGCCCAGCAGCGCTTCCAGCGCTATTGCGCCATGCTCGATGCGCTGACGGGCAAGGAAGGCGCGCAATACGCACTGGCCATCTTTCAATCCGTGCAAGCCGAACACGATTACGGCGCCTACCAGATAGCCAACCGCGCCGCCTGGCGCTACGGCGAGACGGCGTATTGCATGGCACTGCTGCATGAACTGCCGCGCCTGATCGCCACCTTGCCCGACTGGGCGGGCGAGTTTCTCGTCGGTATCGCCAATGGCGCCGGCACGCCCCACGCCTCGGCCATCAATTGCTTCAACTCCCTGCTGGCCGGCGCGCCGCCCGCGCCTCAGGCGCTGATCGCGGCCTTTATTGCCGAGGAAGAAGACGATGGCTGGTTCGAGCATTGCCCTGGCGTGCTGGGCGCCGTTGCCGGCGAGCGCTACGCGGGCATCATGCCTGGCCACGCTGGCGCCCCCGGCTACCAGCTGTTCCTGCTGCCCGGCGAAGGCGGCGCCCTGCCCTGGCAAGCCGCGCTCGACTGGGCCGCGGCGCGCGGCGCCTGCCTGCCCACGCGCAGCGAACTGGCCTTGCTGCACGCCAACTTGCGCGACGCCTTTCCGGATGCCTGGTACTGGTCGTCGGAAGCGGACGCCATCCTGCCCCGCCTGGCCTGGAGCCACGATTTCGATAACGGCACCCAATACAACTTTCGCAAGACCTATAGCGGCCGCGCCTGCGCCGTGCGCCGGGTCGAATTGGCGCCAGCGGCGGCCGCCCCCGTCCCCTTGCGGCAGGGCGAGCGCTATGCCGGCCTGATTCTCGGCAAGGATGGCGCGCCCGACTACCATCTGCTATTGCAGCCGGACAAGCTCGAGCCGGAGTACGACTCGTGGCAAGCCACGTCGGACTGGGCCGCCAGCCTCGGCCACAGCTTGCCGAATCGACGCGAGCAGACCTTGCTGTATGCGACATTGAAAGAGGCATTCCGGCCAAACTGGCACTGGTCGAGCGAGCCGGGCGACATCGAGGACGAAGCCTGGTGCAAGGACTTTGACACGGGCGTCGCCTATCAGACTTTGCGCGAGTTCGACGGCTACGCGCTCTGCGTGCGCCGGGTGCTTGTATAGTGCGCGTTTGCTCAGCCGAGCTGTCCCATCAAGGAAAACCATGCTGTTATCACTCGACGATCCCCTCTGGCCCACCCTGGAAGGCGGCTACCGCGTACCTTACGACGTGGCCGAGGCGCTCAAGGCCATGCAGGCGGGCGAAGACGTCTGGCATGAGCTGTGGGAAGAGCTGCACCACCAGGGCGACGTGGGCGTCGCCTCGTATGCGGCCGTACCCCAGCTCGTCGCCATGCTGGGCGGCGCGCAAGCGCGCGAAGAAGATTTCTATGCGCTCATCGCCCTGATTGAAATCGAGCGCCACCGCAAACACAATCCGCCTCTGCCGGACTGGCTGGCCGACAGCTACCGCGATGCCTGGGCGCAACTGCCCGCCATCGCCGCGCGCGACTTGCAGGGCCAGCTCGACCCCGTCATGCTGCAATCCGTGTTCGCCGTGCTGGCCCTGGCCAAGGGCAACTTGCGCCTGGGCGCCCTGCTGCTGCAGATGGACTCATCCGAAGCGGACGAGTGGCTGGAAGAGCGTCTCGGCTGGTCCGAGGTCTACGGCAAGGACGCGTAAGAGTCAGAAACGCTCGTCGCGCAGCGCGGGCATCACCAGTTCGCGCACGAACGAGGCGTTCGACAGGTTCAGCAGCATGCGCACGACGGCAACGACGTCATGCACGGGTATCAGCTCGCCTTCGCCGCGCGCGCTAGCGTCCGCCAGCGGCACGGACAAGCCATCGTAGGTATTCAGGTAACCCAGCTGCAGCGCCGTCACGGCCAACCCCTGTTCGCGGAAACCTTCGCGCAAGGCGTCGGCGATGCCGTTCAGGGCGAATTTCGACGCGCTGAACGTCACCTCCGGGCGGCCGCTCTGGCGCAGGCCGGACGTCGACCCCGTGAGTATCAGCTGCGGCTTGTTGCTGGTCAGCAAGCGTGGCACCAGGCGCTTGAGCAGCAAGATCGTCGCCGTGATATTCGTATTGACCATGTCGACGATGGCGTCGTCCGCATCGCCGAGAAAAGCGTAGTCATCGCTGAACGCCTTTTCTTCCCACACGCCCAGGTTGTAGATCACCGCGTCCAGCGCGGCCGGCGCTGCACGCGCGATGCGTTCGACCGCCTCGGCGGGTGCGGCCAGGTCCGCCGCGATCCATTGCAGCTGCGTGCCCTGGCCGGCGGGCAAGTCGGCAGGTTGCTGGCGCGATACGCCGATGACGGCATGCCCGTCAGCGAGCAAACCGTCCACCAGCGCGCGTCCCAGGCCCCGGCTGGCGCCCACGATCATGATGTGCATACTGTGTCCTTTGCAATGAAGTCAACGCCGATGATAGCGGCGTTGTATTAAGCACAGCTGAGGCGGCTCCCCCTCCCCCCCGCATTTACTCACGCGGCGGAAATGCGTATGCTAGGTCTGGCAATCTCCCATAACACACAAGAACGAGACACATGCCTACCTCCGACACCGCCGCAAGCAACGCCGCAAGCCGTCCCCTCACCCAGCAAGACTACAAGACCCTGTCGCTGGCCGCCCTGGGCGGCGCGCTGGAATTCTACGACTTCATCATCTTCGTCTTCTTTGCCAACGCCATCGGCCAATTGTTCTTCCCGCCGGAAATGCCGGAATGGCTGCGCCTGCTGCAAACCTTCGGCATCTTCGCCGCCGGCTACGTCGTGCGCCCGCTGGGCGGCATCGTCATGGCCCACTTCGGCGACTTGCTCGGCCGCAAGCGCATGTTCACCCTCTCCATCCTGATGATGGCCGTGCCGACCTTGCTGATCGGCCTGCTGCCCACGTATGCCACCATCGGCCTGGCCGCCCCGCTGCTGCTGCTGTTGATGCGCATCTTCCAGGGCGCGGCCGTGGGCGGCGAAGTGCCGGGCGCCTGGGTGTTTGTGTCCGAACATGTGCCCAGCCGTTTCACGGGCTTTGCCTGCGGCGTGCTGACGGCCGGCCTGACTGTCGGTATTTTGTTGGGTTCGCTCGTGGCGACGGGCTTGAACACTGCCTACACGCCGGCGGAAATCACCGATGGCGCCTGGCGCTATCCGTTCTTGCTGGGTGGTATCTTCGGCTTCGGCGCCATGTATCTGCGCCGTTGGCTGCATGAAACGCCCGTCTTCGCGGAAATGCAGCAGCGCAAGGCGCTGGCGACGGAAATGCCCTTGAAATCCGTGCTGCGCAACCACCGCGGCGCCGTCGTCGTGTCGATGCTGCTGACGTGGATGTTGTCGGCCGGCATCGTCGTCGTCATCCTGATGACGCCTGCCCTGCTGCAAAAGATCCACCACATCGCGCCGCGCACCACGTTGGTGGCCAATACCGTGGCGACCCTGTGCCTGGCTTTCGGTTGCATCATCGCCGGCATGCTGGCCGACCGCCTGGGCGGCAAGCGCGTGATCTTCGTCGGTTCCGTGCTGCTGGCCATTTCCACGTACCTCTTCTACACCACCGTCGGCACCCGCCCCGACCTGCTGCTGCCCCTGTACGCCATGACGGGTTTATTTGTCGGCGTCGTCGGCGCCGTGCCCTACGTGCTGGTGCAAGCGTTTCCGGCCCAGGTACGCTTCTCGGGACTGTCGTTTTCCTACAACTTGTCGTATGCGATTTTCGGCGGCCTGACGCCCGTGGTCGTGACCCTGATGCTGAAGAACAACGTGCTGGGCCCCGCCTATTACGTGATCGGCGTGTGCGTGGTCGGCATGCTGACGGCCCTGTTCATCAAGGACCAGCGGCAGACGGTGGGACGCTAGATTTGGGCAGCGCACGGGCTTGCCTCGTGCGCTGCAGCAGTTGCCCCGGCAAGCGATCAGGAAAATAGCGATAGAAAGTCTGCAAAGGAGTTTGAAATCTTCCGCCAGTAATCATCGTCCCACAAGATGACGGATGGTGCGCCCCGGGCGCCCCTGAAATCGAGACAGAATGGACTCCCGTCACCGGCCATGCCGAAACAAATGACTTCTGTAAAATCAACGATGTCCGGCATGGCTCCCGGGCCAGCACTGCCGCTTCCAGGCTCCCCATAGCAGCCATCGCCGACGAAATACGCCCCAAGCTGCACTGTCCGGGCAGTCAATTCGACGGCATCCGTATAGATGTGCGCCAATTCCGTCTGCAGGACGCGACCGAAAGAATCGAGTTCCTCCTTCAGCCTCAAATTGCAGAATCCTGCCGCATCCCGATATCTTGCCGCAAAAGCAATATACTCGACGGGTAAATCCATACCGTTAATCTGCATCGCTGACGTTACCTTTCACAAGCGGAGCATGATATTAAAACAAATGTACCGCTACGCCACCTTCGGGTGGCTCCTTTCGCCCCGATTTGTCGCGCTGCACCAAAATCTGAAAAGGCGTTTCACATCGCGGGATTTCAAACGGCAGACTCATCCATTAATGCTCTCACTTTTTGAAAATTCATTTCACATCCTGAAAAATCATAATTAAGTCGTTGAAAAAGAACGATTAAATTTAAGTTATATGTCTTATATAAGACTTGAAGATCGGCGCGAATCGGCCTACTATTTAGTCATGCAGTTTGCTTCGACAAGACGTTGTGGCGCACTCGGCGATTTTCTCAAACATAGCTTTTCTTTTTAGGAGATTCACATGTCCCAATATCAAGACGACATCAAGGCTGTTGCTGGTTTGAAAGACCAACAAGGTAGCGCCTGGAACGCCATCAATCCCGAGTCCGCCGCCCGCATGCGCGCCCAGAACAAGTTCAAGACTGGCCTGGACATCGCCAAGTACACGGCGAAGATCATGCGCAACGACATGGCCGCCTACGATGCGGACCCATCGAAGTACACCCAGTCGCTCGGTTGCTGGCATGGTTTCATCGGTCAACAGAAGATGATCTCGATCAAGAAGCACTTCAACAGCACCGACCGCCGCTACCTCTACCTGTCCGGCTGGATGGTCGCCGCCCTGCGCTCCGAGTTCGGCCCGCTGCCGGACCAGTCGATGCATGAAAAAACCGCCGTCTCCGCCCTGATCAAGGAACTGTACACCTTCCTGCGCCAGGCCGATGCGCGCGAACTGGGCGGCCTGTTCCGCCAATTGGACGCGGCCCAGGGCGATGCCAAGCAAGCCATCCAGGCCAAGATCGACGGCCACGTGACCCACGTCGTGCCCATCATCGCCGACATCGACGCCGGTTTCGGCAATGCGGAAGCGACTTACCTGCTGGCGAAGCAGTTCATCGAAGCGGGCGCCTGCTGCATCCAGATCGAAAACCAGGTATCCGACGAGAAACAATGCGGCCACCAGGACGGTAAAGTCACGGTGCCGCACGAAGACTTCCTGGCCAAGATCCGCGCCATCCGCTACGCCTTCCTGGAACTGGGCGTGGACGACGGCATCATCGTCGCCCGCACGGACTCGCTGGGCGCCGGCCTGACCAAGCAGATCGCCGTCACCAACGAACCAGGCGACCTGGGCGACCAATACAATTCCTTCCTCGACTGCGAAGAAGTGTCGGCTGACGCGCTGGGCAATGGCGACGTCATCATCAAGCGCGAAGGCAAGCTGCTGCGTCCGAAACGCCTGCCGAGCAACCTGTTCCAGTTCCGCGCCGGTTCCGGCGAAGAGCGTTGCGTGCTCGACTGCATCACCTCCTTGCAAAACGGCGCCGACCTGCTGTGGATCGAAACGGAAAAACCGCATATCGCGCAAATCGGCGGCATGGTCAGCGAAATCCGCAAGGTCATCCCGAATGCCAAGCTGGTGTACAACAACAGCCCGTCGTTCAACTGGACCCTGAACTTCCGCCAGCAAATCTTCGACGGCATGAAAGCGGCAGGCAAGGACGTGTCCGCCTACGACCGCGCCCAGCTGATGAGCGTGGAATACGACCAGACGGAACTGGCGATCGCCGCCGACGAGAAGATCCGCACCTTCCAGGCCGACTCGGCCCGCGAAGCCGGCATCTTCCACCACCTGATCACCCTGCCGACCTACCACACGGCAGCCTTGTCGACGGACAACCTGGCCAAGGAATACTTCGGCGACCAGGGCATGCTGGGCTACGTGGCCGGCGTGCAGCGCAAGGAAATCCGCCAGGGCATCGCCTGCGTGAAACATCAAAACATGTCCGGCTCGGACATCGGCGACGACCACAAGGATTACTTCAGCGGCGAAGCGGCGCTGAAGGCGGCTGGTAAAGACAACACCATGAATCAGTTCTGAGCTTTTGGTTTGGTTGTAGAGTAAGAAGGCCCGCTTTGGCGGGCTTTTTTGCGTCTGAAGGTTGCGTAGCGTCAGACCAGGAATACACACTGATACACATTATGCGTATGCTTGCAGAGAGCAACATTTCTCCTCCGCGTTGCCGAGTTCAACAGATAGTGCATGAGGGAACAGCCATGAATATCCCCGTTATCATTTTTAAAGATGCCGATAGTGTGTACGGTGTGAATGTCCCCGACATCAAAGGCGTCCACTCGTGGGGAGATAGCGTGGAAGACGCGCTCAACAACGTCCGCTCAGCCATCACCAGCCACATCGAGACACTGCTGGAGCTGGACGAGCCAGTGGAAATCACGCAAAGCAAGATCGAAGCCCTGCAGGCCAATCTTGAGCATGCGGGTGGCATCTGGGCATTGGTCCACCTCGACCTTGAAAAGCTCGACAGCAAGCCCGAACGCATCAACATCAGCCTGCCGCGTTTTGTGTTGAGCAAGATCGACCGCTATGCGGCGGCGCGGCACGAGACGCGCAGCGGCCTGCTGTCGCGTGCGGCGCTCAGCTTGATCGAGGCCGAAGCCAAGGGCGGTGGAGTGCGGTGATGCCAATGACTTAACGGCAATCGATATCGATCTCGTTCTGCCCGGCCTTGCTACCCTTCCTGTAGGTGAATTCACAAAGGCTGACGCTGTCGTCCATTCTCCGAGACAGCGTGACTTCGCCATGCGCGCCGTAACTGCATTGCAACCACTTGCCGTCTGGATAGGGGCCTTCCAGGCGGTAGCTGAGTATCGTACGCCCTTTCTTCGTGCGCTCCCCGCCGGGCACGAGCTGCCCCCTGCGCTCCGGTGCGCCGTCGATCGGCGCTGCGGCACTGAGGTAGAGCGAGCTGCCGATATATGGCGTCCAGCCGGCAGGCACGGCGTTCAGGCTGATCGAAGTCGCAGGCACGCTCTGCGGGCAGGCATATGAGGCGGTCACGGCAGCCTGCGTGAACACAGGGAAAATGCAGCCGGCGGCGCAAATCGACAAACGTTTATGTCGCATGGATGCTCCTCTATTCGATGACAAAAAAAGCATCGGCATTGTTGCTGGGATCGATATGCAAGCCATTTTTGTACTGGCCTTTGGAACGCAAGGTTCGCGAAGTCACGATGCCCAGGCGCTTGCCCGTCCACTGATCCATGACAATGATGCCGTCCAGCGTCTGCCCCATATACAAGGCCGCGTGATTGCCTTGTTGATGATTCGCATACTTCCCGTTGATAAACGTGGCAATGGCCGTGCCCTTGCGCAGCAAACGATTTCCCAGCACGGCTTCCCCCTGCTTCCAGGCCAATGTGGCAGGCGCACCCGCGTAGTGGCGGACCAGCGCAACGCATTGATGGTTGCCGACCATGGTGGTTTTTTCCAGGTCGTCGACTTTGCTGTAGGTGTAGGACATGGGACTCTCCGGTGTTAGTGGGAGAGGATTACGATACATGGGGGAATCTGTGGGGGAGTTGAGAAGCGACAAGGTTTGCGGGGGAATAAGGCTTATGCAAAGTTGATTGCGTATCTGTATTCAAATGAATACAGTTATCTCAGAAGATGATCACAAAAAGCCAAACACTTCAGCAACTGGTTGTCCCAGATCAAGGACGACAAGACAAATGCAATCATCGCTCAGCACATCGTCCGCCTGGAAAACGGGCTGGGTGACGTGAAGGCAGTTAGCCGCGGCACAAGTTTGTGTTCAGCGGCTGAAACCCAACGGGCGGTAGAAATTGGATACAAAAAAGCCCGCAATACGGCGGGCTCATTTCGACATAAAAATCTTCTTACAAATCTAACGGAGCAATCCAGGTGCCGGTAATTACGATTCCTTGCGCCCCTGGTATAGGGGCAGGTGCCGCAAGATGGAAGTTGGCGTCACTTGCAGTTCCTTTTGCATGCAACACAAACTTACCACCAGTGCCCCCAAAGACTGATTTAGCAGCGCCTGACAGCGCGGAAACAGTGATCGTTGACGCTACAGCTGAAGAATCCCCAGTTGCCTTACCACTGTAAAGAAACTGGCTATCACCACCATAAACCGCATCATCCTTTGCAACGACAAGGCCGCCCTCGCCAGGAAGTCCAGCCGCGAAAGCAACTTTGTAGAAACCGTCTTTAATAATCGACATAAAGGCTCCAATACATTGCCTGGCATTATTGCCATAGCTCGACGGATAGTAGCCGGATTAATTCCAATAGTCGATAAAAACCCGCGTCAAGAAAAAGGCTGGCTTTCATGCAGGCGCGACAAGACATCAACACTGCGACGCGGGATCATGTTCGTCATTTGGGCACGGATTGATGCTTTGGGTGCAGTGGAAGCCTTTAGGTCTTCGCCGGCATGTTCATAGCCTATCGAAGATTCGAAGGGTCGGACCTGCCCATCGAATCGACCAGTTGCTGCCCGCTACGCGGGCGCGAGCAGCTTCGCGCGCCGAGGGCGTATGTTCGTAGCTCTGACTGAGCTGGCTTCTGCTGTGTTCAATGCATCAGCCCGTGCCGGATAGCAGACCTGACCCCACGTCGCTAGCGAGAGCGAGCGTAATTGGTTAGGAATATATTTTTCCGTTGGCGGTACACAACATGCACCTAAGCAACAGCACTAACATCGCAGGCGTTCTGGTTGACGTGGCATAACGGACAGATGACTTGGGTGCCCCATATTTTCTCAATAGTGCAATTTAACAACATATATTATCCATTGGCAACATCTTCATTTGAACCAAAAGTCTCTAGATCTTTTGGCTCTTATCGATTGAGCCTAGTTCCTCACGAACAGCGGTGTGCAACGAGAAACTTACCGTGTCTACACTTTTTCGCTTCGTACATCCATCAGACCATACTTGCTCTCCTATTGCTGCTAGTGGAATAATCGGTTAAAACATTCACAGACTAGATAACCCAGTGAATAAACGAAATTTATAACGCTATCGCTAGACAATCTGATTGCAGTGCTGCATCCTAGGTGTGTAAATACAGTGTTGTATCCTAGTTGCATATAATTTTTTGCATGAAGGCCGATCGATGTATCGAAAAAGAACCTCAAATGACACTAACATTTCAGACGCAAACAGTGGATGCAACCTGGGGATGCGCATACCAACAGGTGGTCGATACGCCTGGTTTGCAAAACGTGAAATTATGCTTTGTGGAAGTCACTAATCTTGCTACCTTCGCTGCAGTCATCACCCGAGGGGTTCTAGACAAGTCATGGATGACAAGTCTAGATCCAATCGACTACATGTCCTACGACATGACCGTAACTGAGACTGCAAACAAACTCGTCGGAATTTTCCAAGCTACTAGCGCCACAGGAACGCTTGGCGCAGACTTTGGCGAGTTGATGGTGACGATGAGTTCTGCATATGCGCTGGAAAAAATATTCTCACATCTGAGGCTTCCCATCGCCGAATTATGGAAGCCAAAACTGAGTGGAAACGAAGGGTTTGATTTTCACACAACCTGCCCTGCCGATCTTGTTAATTTTGGTGAGGCAAAATATTCTAGTAACACGAATCCATATACATTGGCGATATCGCAAGCAGAAGACTTTATCGACCACGAGAAACATTTCCGTGATGGAGTTCATCTCAAGAGCCTCGTTAGTCCGAATTGCGTAAAAAACCTAACAGGCAAACAGTTTGGGATGGTTGCAGCATTTTCTATCCAAGGAAAAAACCCAGATTTGATTTTTGCAAACGCAGCCAAATCTGCCGCCGCATTAGCAGCAAAAAATAAAGTGAATAGTATTTATTTGGTTGGGGTGAAATAATGGCGAAATCGAAAATCACTTCGATTAAGGAGTCAAAAACCGTCTTGCGTGATCTTTCAAACCTTTTAGAGCAGCTTCACATTAATGGACCAATAAGCTCTAACATACTTGAAGACGTTGCGTTATACAAAGAATTTCACCCAAAATTATTTTCCTCTGTCGAACAGCGGATTATTTCCACAATGGGTCTTTTTTATAAAATTCAGAAACCAGAAGACCTATATTCGCTGATGATGTCTGCGGTTGGTGATGGCTACAAAAAACAGTATGGGAAATCGTTAACTCCTGTCCAAGTCAGCGTGCGCAGAGCTGTCGATGACAATCAGTTCATTTCTATCTCAGCGCCAACTAGCGCTGGCAAGTCATATTCCATACGGGACTTTATTTCACAACAGAATGGCGACGCTGTAGTGATTGTGCCATCTAGAGCGTTGATAGCGGAGTATATTTCGTCAATCCGCCGTGGCTTTGGAGCATCAAAGAATGTGTTCGTTTCTCCTTTCGTTGACAAGGTATTTAAAAAAAGAAATTTGCGATATATTTTTGTTCTTACACCAGAGCGTGCGCGTGAACTTTTTCTGCAAAGTGATGCTTTTAATATTTCTGTATTTTTCCTTGACGAAGCTCAGATCTCAGAGGAAAAGGATCGAGGTGTTATTTTTGATATCCTAGTCAGACGGGTACAGAAGCATTTTCCAAAAGCAAAAATAATTTTCGCCCATCCATTTGTGGACAATCCAGAAGCTCAATTAAAAAAGCACAATATTGATGAGTCAAAAAGCTATGCCAGATCATATACTCACGGCACCGTCGGAAAAATAAGTGTTTACAAACACAGTAACGGACGCGATTTTTATTTCTCTCCGTTTATTAAGAAGGGGCACCTTCTATCAAATTGCGCAGAATTCGATGGGGGTTTCGCGCGCTTCGCATTTAATGGCACGCACTCAATACTAATTTTTGTTTCTAAAGCCTCAATCTACAATGGAAATTTTTTACATCCATTCAAAGAGTATATCGATGCGTTCCCGGATGTCATCGATACACATGCATTAAACATAATAAAGGAAGTTGAGCACGCGTTAGGTGCGGATCAAAGCGGCCACCGTTCAAAACTAGTCGCACTACTCAAGAAAGGCGTCGTTATCCATCACGGTTAAGTACCGTTGGACGTGCGGTTCCTGGTCGAAGAATTTATCAGGCAGAAATACGCTCGCGTATGCTTTGCAACGAACACTTTGGCACAAGGTGTAAATATGCCATTTGACATCGTCTGGCTACATAGCATGCGAATTAACGGCGACGAGTCAGCTGATAAATCGTTATCATTCAAAAATTTGACTGGTCGTGCAGGGCGATTGTCATCAGAACAGATATTTGACTTCGGCTACGTTTTTACCTCTAATCCGATTCTTTACACGGATAGAATTAACGACACATATATTTTAAGCGAAATTTCAGTGCTCGATGAAGATTTCTCGGAAGCGTCTTATGATTTCCAAGAATTGATTGAGTCAATTCGCACTGATTCCTTCGATGATGAACACAACCTCCCCCGAACAAAAGTTGAGCGCCTTTCCCAGCCACACATTTTTACCGCTTGCCGCCAAATCCTAGATTTGCTTTACACTAAAGAAACGATTCGCGCAAGCATTGAGGGTGAAGAAAAACGTGAAATTCGCGAAACTATCAAGAATCAGTTAAAGACTATATTCGAAGAGGCAATAAATCGTGAGCTTTTTTATGGAGAAGAAGCAGTCTTCCGTACAGCTATTACAATTTTCTTGTTAGCGATTGGAGGCCGCACCTTCCGGGAGATCGCCGGCATTCGGTATAGTAAGATTTCGCGGAGGAATTTCGGTCATCAAGGAGAAGCTGAATTCGCTCAACCAGCGGAAAGTCTTCCAAACAGTCAGCTAAAACGACGATTCCCCTTATTTGCGGGAGTGCAAGCAAATGACGTTAGTTACGATGCTGTCGTGTTTGACACGTATGACTATATGGACAAAGTTGTGTCTTTCTCGCTGTCTGATGTGTTTATGGCGGCCTTTAAACTCTATGGCGACGTAACCCACGACTCTCGATCAATCAAGATGTCAGGCCTGCTACGCTACGGGACCGATAATGTAGAGCATATTTTGTTAATGCGATATGGTTTCGCACCAGAAAGCGTTGCCGAAATTATTCCCTATATTCGGCTTGTTACTGAGAATGAGATTGTATTTTTACCTGGGATTTACTCAGCACCTCAGAACATTCGCGATATTGTGGAATGGTATCTCCCTGAAACGACTGGAATTTAGGCGTAGTGTAAGGACTTTCGAGAATATCGGGAGCTGAATGCTGTCCAGTTAGCATTCTTCTCAAATCGCTCAGCAACGATTTTCAAAAATCGCCCTAATTAATCAATGAAGGGCATGAAGCAGCGCCTTCTCCTAAGATAGGCAACCGTCTTTCCTGCTCGATATTTCAGCAGTTGATGCAAACGACAAGCCCAGTTTGACCACTCGTTCCATCTCCGTTGATAACATTCGGCCAAGGTTCGCACGCACCGGTGTCAGGTCTGCCATTCTGACACGGACTGATACATTGGGCGTCGTAGAGGCTGGCTCAGTCAAAAACCTGATTAGAACCACGAACGCGCGCCGCAGGCGCGCGGGGCTGCCGCGCAGCGGCAGCAGTTGGTCGATTCGGAGAGGGCCGGGCCGTTAGGCCCGACCCTTCGAATCCCCCGCGCAGGGCGCGCAGGCGCCCTGCTTCTCTCCGCGTACAGACGAAAAAAAAGCTACCCGAGGGTAGCTTTTTCTTTTTCGTCTGTGGCGGAGAGAGGGGGATTCGAACCCCCGATAGGCTATGAACCTATACACGCTTTCCAGGCGTGCGACTTCAACCACTCATCCACCTCTCCTGCAGGCAATGCGTCTACTGGCTCGCATTGCGTACTATTTCTCGCTTGTCGCGAAGCCGCAGATTATAGCAAAGATTCTACGGACTGCCAAAGTTATTTACCGTGGGGTAAAAGTTAAAGCTGGCAACGACAAGCAGCAGCCCAATACAGGCCGTGGTCGGCCCCCGCAGGGACCGACCTTTCATTACGACGCTTCCTTCAACTGCTCCAGGATGGCCGGGTTTTCCAGGGTCGAGACGTCTTGCGTGATCGTCTCGCCCTTGGCCAGCACGCGCAGCAGGCGGCGCATGATTTTGCCGGAGCGGGTTTTCGGCAGGTTGTCGCCGAAACGGATTTCCTTCGGTTTGGCGATCGGGCCGATTTCCTTGCCGACCCAGTTGCGCAGCTCCAGGGCCAGTTTCTTCGCTTCCTCGCCTGTCGGACGCGCTTGCTTGAGCACGACGAAGGCGCAGATCGATTCACCCGTCGTGTCGTCCGGACGGCCCACCACGGCCGCTTCGGCCACCAGCGGGTTGGCCACCAGGGCCGATTCGATTTCCATCGTGCCCATGCGGTGGCCCGACACGTTCAGCACGTCATCGATGCGGCCCGTGATGGTGAAGTAGCCCGTATCCTTGTTGCGGATGGCGCCGTCGCCTGCCAGGTACATCTTGCCGCCCAGTTCTTCCGGGAAATAGCTGGACTTGAAACGCTCGGGGTTGTTCCAGATCGTGCGGATCATCGATGGCCATGGGCGCTTCACGACCAGGATGCCGCCCTGGCCGTTCGGCACGTCCTGGCCCGCTTCGTCGACGATGGCGGCCATGATGCCCGGCAATGGCAGGGTGCAGGAACCGGGGACCATCGGCGTCGCGCCCGGCAACGGGGTGATCATGTGGCCGCCCGTCTCCGTTTGCCAGAAGGTATCGACGATCGGGCATTTCTCGCCGCCGATATGCTTGTAGTACCACATCCACGCTTCCGGATTGATCGGCTCGCCGACCGTGCCCAGCAAACGCAGGCTGGTCAGGTCGTAGTTGCCTGGATGGACTTTCGGGTCCACGTCGGCCGCCTTGATCAGCGAACGGATGGCCGTTGGCGCCGTGTAGAAGATGCTGACGTTGTGCTTCTTGATGGTTTCCCAGAAACGGCCCGCGTTCGGGTAGGTCGGGATGCCTTCGAACACCACTTGCGTGGCGCCTACGGCCATCGGGCCATACGCGATGTAGCTGTGGCCCGTCACCCAGCCGATGTCGGCCGTGCACCAGAACACGTCGTCGGGCTTGATGTCGAAGCTCCACTTCATCGTCAGCGCGGCCCACAGCAGGTAGCCGCCGCTCGAATGCTGCACGCCCTTCGGCGTGCCCGTCGAACCGGATGTGTACAAGATGAACAGTGGATGCTCGGCATCGACCCATTCCGGTTCGCATTGCGCCGACTGGCCTGCGACCAGGTCGTGCAGCCACGTGTCACGGCCCGCCACCATCGGCAAGTCGCTGCCCGTGCGCTTGTAGACGATGACGTTTTTCACGGTATCGCAGCCGCCCAGCGCCAGCGCTTCGTCGACGATGGATTTCAATGGCAGCTTCTTGCCCCCGCGCAATTGCTCGTCGCCCGTGATGACGGCCACGGCGCCCGCGTCGATGATGCGCTCCTGCAAGGATTTCGCGGAAAAGCCGCCGAACACGACGGAGTGGGTGGCGCCGATGCGCGCGCAGGCTTGCATGGCGGCAACGCCTTCGACGGACATCGACATATAGATGATGACGCGGTCGCCCTTGGCGATGCCCTTGGATTTCAGGCCGTTGGCGAGCTTGCAGACTTTTTCGTGCAGTTCTTTATAGGTGGCCTTGGTAACGGTGCCGTCGTCCGCTTCGAAAATGATGGCCGTCTTGTCGCCCAGGCCGTTTTCGATGTTGCGGTCCAGGCAGTTGTACGACACGTTCAGCTGGCCGTCTTCGAACCATTTGTAGAACGGGGCATTGTCTTCGTTCAGGGTGCGGGTGAACGGCTTTTTCCAGCTCAGGTTTTCGCGCGCCAGCCTGGCCCAGAAGCCTTCGTAATCGGTTTCCGCCTCTTTCACCATGGCCTGGTACGCGGCCATGCCGGAAATGGTGGCTTGTGCGGCAAAGGCCGCCGATGGTTCAAATACGCGCGACTCTTCTGGTCCTTGCTGCTGCGTGCCCTGTCCTTGGTTTTCTGTAGCGGCCATGCTTGTCTCCAGTGTAGTAATTGTTTGCTAACACGATAAGCGCCATGTCTTACGGACGCCTTACATTGCGCATTTTCTGCAGCGTTTTCCTCCGTCAAGGCTAACCATAAGCGCCTTCGGCGATGGGCGTCAAGGGGACGCCGTACAGTATTTTCACTGGGAAAATGCCTGGCGCGCCGAAGCTTCAATACCACTTTGTGTTTCATCAAACCCAATAATACAGAGCAAGGCCATGCGCAGTAATCGACAGCAAGTGTAAAATGTCGGGCATGCCAAAAATTGGTATTTACTCCCCCCAGGAACCCCTACATGATCGACCACCTACCACCGTCTGCCAAACATACCAAGCTGCATCCATTGTCCGCCTTCATCTTCATGTCGCGCTGGCTGCAGTTGCCGCTGTACCTGGGCCTGATCCTCGCACAATGCGTGTATGTCTTCCATTTCTGGGTGGAATTATCCGACCTGATCGGCGCCGTGTTCGGCAATGATGCAGCCTTGCAGCACGTACTGACGGCCGTCGCCGTGCCCGGCAGCGCCCTGCCGACCAAGCTGAACGAAGCGACCATCATGCTGGTGGTATTAGGCCTGATCGACGTGGTCATGATTTCGAACCTGTTGATCATGGTCATTATTGGCGGCTACGAAACCTTCGTTTCGCGCATGCATCTCGATGACCACCCAGACCAGCCGGAATGGTTGTCGCATGTAAATGCTTCCGTACTGAAGACGAAATTGGCGATGGCCATCATCGGTATCTCGTCCATCCACCTGCTGAAGACTTTCATCAATGCCAACTCCTACAAGATGGAAGTGATCATTGCGCAGACGGTGATCCACATGGTCTTCATCATTTCCGCCATGGCGATCGCGTACACGGACCGCATCATGACGGTGACACAGAACCAGGCACGACCGCATTAAACCCGAAGCCCATGGCTGCCAGCAGCGGCCATGGGCTTTGTCATTCCAATGCAGTAACTAGTATTAGTAAAGAGTCTTACCCTTCTTATCTACCGCGAGAACACCATGACTGTCATAAAGCAAGAAGACCTGATCGAATCCGTCGCCGCAGCGTTGCAGTACATTAGCTACTACCACCCTGCTGATTACATCGAACACCTGGCGCGCGCCTATGCGGCCGAGCAAAGCCCGGCGGCAAAAGATGCGATCGCGCAAATCCTGACCAACTCGCGCATGTGCGCGGAAGGCAAACGTCCGATTTGCCAGGACACGGGTATCGTCAACGTCTTCCTGAAAATCGGCATGGGTGTGCGCTTCGAAGGCTTCAGCGGCACGGTTACCGACGCCGTCAACGAAGGCGTGCGCCGCGCGTACAACTTCGACGACAACAAGCTGCGCGCCTCCATCGTGGCCGACCCGCATTTCGACCGCAAGAACACCAAGGACAACACGCCAGCCGTCGTGCACATGGAATTGGTTGAAGGCAATACCGTCGACGTGAAAGTGGCTGCCAAGGGCGGCGGTTCGGAAAACAAGTCGAAGATGATCATGATGAACCCATCCGACTCGCTGGTGGACTGGGTCATGAAGACCGTGCCGACCATGGGCGCCGGCTGGTGCCCGCCTGGCATGCTGGGCATCGGCATCGGCGGCACGGCCGAAAAAGCCATGCTGATGGCAAAAGAAGTGTTAATGGAAGACATCGACATGTTTGAGCTGAAACAACGCGGCCCGCAAAATAAACTGGAAGAATTGCGTATCGAGCTGTGCGACAAGATCAACTCGCTGGGCATCGGCGCGCAGGGCCTGGGCGGCCTGACGACCGTGCTCGACGTCAAGATCATGATGCACCCGACGCACGCCGCGTCGAAGCCTGTCGCCATGATCCCGAACTGCGCCGCCACGCGCCACGGCCACTTCGTGCTCGACGGCTCGGGCCCTGCCTACATGGAACCGCCATCGCTGTCGTCGTGGCCGGAAGTGCACTGGACGCCGGACACGGAAAAATCCAAGCGCGTCGACCTGAACACCCTGACGAAGGAAGAAGTCGCTTCGTGGACGCCGGGCCAGACCTTGCTGTTGAACGGCAAGATGCTGACGGGCCGCGACGCCGCGCACAAGCGCATCCAGGACATGCTGGCCAAGGGCGAAGAGTTGCCGGTCGACTTCAAGAACCGCGTGATCTATTACGTCGGCCCGGTCGACCCGGTGCGCGACGAAGTGGTCGGCCCGGCCGGCCCGACGACCGCCACCCGCATGGACAAGTTCACCGACATGATGCTGGAACAGACGGGCTTGATCGCCATGATCGGCAAGGCCGAACGCGGTCCCATCGCCATCGAATCGATCCAGAAACACCAGTCGGCCTACCTGATGGCCGTGGGCGGTTCCGCCTACCTGGTGTCGAAAGCCATCAAGGGCGCGAAAGTGCTGGGCTTTGCCGACATGGGCATGGAAGCCATCTACGAATTCGACGTCGTCGACATGCCGGTGACGGTGGCCGTGGACTCGAAAGGCACCTCCGTGCACAACACGGGCCCGAAAGAGTGGCAGGCGAAGATCGAGCAACTCAATAGCGTCAGCAAGATTCCCGTGACGGTCGCTTAAACAAGCACTACCATTAACGCCGCGCGGCAACACAGCGCGGCGTTTTTTTATCTTCTTCGGCTTTATATGACTTCTATTGCAAGCAATGCCCGCCCGGACGCCCCCATCGGCATTTTTGACTCCGGCGTGGGCGGCCTGTCGGTACTGCGCCATATCCGCGCGCAGCTGCCGCAGGAAGACCTGATCTACTTTGCCGATTCCGGCTATGCGCCGTATGGCGACAAGACGGAACAGCAAGTGATCGACCGTTCGCTGGCGATCACCGCCTTTTTATTGCAGCAAGGCGCGAAGGCGCTGGTCGTGGCCTGCAACACGGCCACCATCGCCGCCATCAAGGCGCTGCGCGCGCGCTACCCCGACCTGCCCATCGTCGGCGTCGAACCGGGCTTGAAACCGGCGGCAGGCATCAGCCGCAACGGCAAGATCGCCGTGCTGGCCACGGAACGCGCCTTGCGCGGCGACAAACTGCTGGCCTTGCGCGAGCAGGTGAGCGCCGCCACGGGCGCCACGTTCATCTTGCAGCCCTGCATCGGCCTGGCCGACCGCATCGAGCAATGCGAGCTGGGCACCGATCCGCTGGACGCCACCAGCGCCATGCTGGAACGCTACATCGCCCCCATGCTGGAACAAGGCGTCGACACGCTGGTGCTGGGCTGCACGCACTACCTGTTCGTGCAGGACGCCATCGAACGCACGGTGCGCGCCCACACGCAGGAACAGATCACCCTGGTGGACACGGGCGACGCCGTGGCGCGCCAGCTGGCCCGCCTGCTCGATGCGGCAAGCTTGCGCCGCATCAACAACGACGCGCCACGACTGCAAGGCTACACGACGGCCAAGGTCGAGTCCCTGGCGAAAGCCTTCGCCGGTTTGCTGGACTTGCACCCGCCCGTCGAACACCTGTCCGTGTGAGCTGGGTGAGCAAAAGCGACCGTTTTCATGCAATCTTTCGATTCTTTAAAAAAGACTGCATTTAGATTTGCCACTTTGCCGAGTTCTTTGTATAATTCGGCACCTGTTCAGCAAAACAGCTAAACAGGTAAGTAAGACAGTGGTGGCTGTAGCTCAGTTGGTAGAGTCCAGGATTGTGATTCCTGTTGTCGTGGGTTCGAGCCCCATCAGCCACCCCACAGAATAAAGAAGAGCCCGGTTTTCGAACCGGGCTTTTTCTATTCCGGCGCCGCTTTCTGCCTTCACCGATATCGGCCCCGGTATCGCTTCCTGCAAAAAATTCATTAGTGCAAATTTGACCATCGCCCTACTCTGGGGTGCGGCCTGGACCGCCCCATAAAAACAGTACGGAGACAACGATGAAGCAAATCCTGGCAGCACTCTGCCTGATGTTCTGCGCCCATGCGCAGGCGATCACCCTGACGGGCGTACCGAATGCGCACGACCCCGGTACCCTGACAAAAGACGGCGACACGTATTTCAATTTCACCACGGGCGACGGCATCTGGTATTCCACCTCGACGGACCTGCTGAAATGGTCGGCCGGCCCTGCGCCCGTGTTCAGCACGCCGCCGGCCTGGATCGCCAATAAAATCCCCAACTTCAGCGGCTCGTACTGGGCGCCGGACGTGATCCACATGAATGGCTACTATTATCTGTATTACTCGGTGTCCACCTTCGGCACCTCCGTGTCGGCCATCGGCGTGGCCCGCTCGGCTTCGCTGAAAAATCCCAGCTGGACGGACCTGGGCATCGTCGTGCAATCGTATGGGGGCGGTGCGGAAATCAATGCCATCGACCCGGCCCTGTTCCGCGACTACGACGGCAAGGTCTATATGTCCTACGGCTCGTTTTTCGGCGGCATCGGCGTGACGGAAATCAACCAGGCGACAGGCAAGACGAGCGGCAACGTCACCACCATCCTCGGTGGCAGCGGCAAGGATATCGAAGCGCCCTACATCACGCGCGACGGCGAGTATTACTATCTGTTCGTCAACCGCGGCAAATGCTGCCAGGGCGCCGCCAGCACATACTATGTGGAAGTGCAACGCGCCAGCAGCGTGACGGGGCCGTACAGCGGCACGCGCACGGTGCTGCCCAACCTCGACGGCAAGTACAAGGGACCGGGCCATATCGGCGTGCTCAAGCAGGATGGCTGCAACTACACCTCGGTCCACTACTACGACGTCAACGACAATGGCGCGGCCAAGCTCGACATATTAAAGATGACGTACGGCGATGGCTGGCCCAGCCTGACGCGCAATTTTACGGTCGCCAGCTGCGGCGGCATCTCGGACGGCCCCACGGTGCTGCGCTCGCGCCTGAGCGGCAAAGCGCTGGCCGTGGCCGGCGCCGGCACGGCGAATGGCGCGCTGGTGCAGCAGCAAACCTATACGGGAGGGAAACACCAGCAATGGTATGTGGTGGGGCATGGCGACGGGTACTATAGCCTGATCAATGCGAACAGCCTGCTGGGCCTGGACGACTACAACAACTCGACCACGGCGGGCACGAATATCGCCCAATGGAGCTACTGGGGCGGACTGGGCCAGCAATGGCGCTTCGCCAGCCCCGCGTCCGGCTACCAGACAATTACCAACCGCTACAGCAACCTGACCCTGGACGTCCTGAACCTGAGCACGTTGGAAAACGCGCAAATTATCCAGTGGAACCTGACCAATGCGAATAATCAGCAGTGGTCGCTGAGCCGGCCCTAACAGACGAACGGTATCCCGGCGGCATGGCACTGCCGGGGCGTCCTCTCAGCGGGCGGGGAGCAGGCCCAGCAAAAACTCGCGCGCCCGCGCTGAACTTGGCGAGCGCGACGAAGGATGCTGGATGCGGTAGCAATCCCTGTGATCCAGCGGGAACTGCCACAATTGCGCATTCGGTATGCCATCCTCGACGTAATCGCAACCCAGCGCCTTGTCCTGCGCATCGCGGGCCAGCGGAAAGAAATCGCGCCGGTGCCCGGCGGTGGCGCTGCCATTGGCAAAGATGATGATCTCGGGCTGGAAGAAATCGATTTGTACATCCAGCAGCAGTTTGGAGTACTTCTTGATGACCTCAAAATGCCGACATTTGACGGGACTACCTTTATTCCACGCCATGCACAGCAGATTGGCATAGATCAAGCCATCGCTGCCGGAACGCCGGGCCACCGCGCGCGTGAAATTATGAAAGGCACGGCCCTTGATATCCGCGCGTGACAATTGCTGCGCAAAGTAAGCCTGGTGCACGGCCATCGACCGCTCAACATAGTACTCCAGGGAACTAAAACGCTCCCCTACCGGCAACACATTCCATTGCCGCGTTTCGCAGCCCACGATCATGATGCGCTGCCGGGCGCCAAGCCAGTTGGGCGGCACGCTGGGGAGAAAGAGACCCGAGAGCTTTTCCGCATCGGCATGCGGCGCATGGCGGTCCAGCAAGGCCGTATCAAAATCGGCCAGTACGCCCAGATAGCGGCTGGCCAGGTCGGTACTTGCAGCTTGCTGCGGGGAATGCATGGTCATTGCGTGCCTGTATCCGGATGCCCGGGGATGGGCCGCAAACCATAGCACACATTTCAGCCCGCCAGCACCGACTGCACCGTCGTCGCCAGGTCGTCCAGACGCACAGGTTTCACGAGGAAGTGGCGAAAGCCCACGGCCAGCGCGTCGTCCATGTACATGGGCAGGCTGTGGCCGGTGACGGCGATCAGCACGGCGTTGGCCGTTTCGGGGTTGTGGTGCAGGCGGCGGCCGATTTCGATGCCGCTGATGCCGGGCATTTCGATGTCGAGGTAGACGGCGTCGGGCACGCACAGCTTGACTTGCTCGACGGCCATCTGCCAGTTGCGCACCACCACCGCGTGGTGACCCAGCGCTTCGAGCAGCATGGCCAGCGATTCGCCCACTTCCTGGTTGTCGTCGACCACCAGCAGATTCAATTTGCGCGCAGCACTTGCCGGCTGGTCGCCCTGGCGGCGTTCCACGGGGGGATTGCCTGGTGTCGTTTCAGTTGTCTGGCTCATTGTACGTTCACGTCTGACGGCTGCAAAAACGGGAGTATACAAGAAGCGCGCACAATGCCGCCGCACCCGAGCACTGGTGCCAAGCGGCAATCAAGACCGCCCGCTGTACCGCGCCAGCAACACTTCCCCACCCTGCGGGCAGGCATACCGCCACTACGCAATATTCGCAATTGACGGATAAAATGAGAATCATTATCATTCTTATCCCCTTGCGCAGGATGCCCACGCCACGATGTTGTCGCGCCGCCAAAAATGCCCGCGCAACCATTGTCCCTACGGAGATCCATGCATGGCCGCCACACTTTCCCCACTGCCTTTTTCGCTGCGCCCGTGCGCGCTGGCCATCGCCCTCGCTTGCCTGGGCGCGTCCCTTGCCGCGCAGGCACAGGACGCCAATACGGCCAGTACCGCCAATGACGCCGGTCCCATCCTGGAATCCATCCAGGTCAGCAGCAACCTGCTGGGCACCAGCATGGCCGCCAGCACGAAAAATTTCGCGGGCGCCCGCACGGTGGTGCAAAAGGATGACATCGAAAACTCGGGCGCGACCAGCCTCAGCGACGTGATGCGCCGCATTCCCGGCGTGCAGATCAGCGACAACTCGGGCAGCGCCGGCAGCGCCATTTCCCTGAATATCGGCGTGCGCGGCCTGGCCGGACGCTATTCGCCGCGCAGCACGGTCTTGCTCGATGGCATTCCGATGTCGGTCGCGCCGTATGGCCAGCCGCAACTGTCGTTCGCACCCGTCAGCCTGGCCAATGTCGAAACGGTCGACGTGGTGCGCGGCGGCGGCGCCGTGCGCTTCGGCCCGCAAAACGTGGGCGGCATCATCAACTTCAAGACGCGCCGCGTGCCCACCACGCCAGGCATCACGGGCGACGCCACCGTGCGCTACAACTCATACAGCGAAGTGGGCCACAACACGCAGGCCAGCGTGTTTGCCGGTACCCAGCTCGACAGCGGCCTGGGCCTGGCCGTGCTGTATTCCGGCATCCGCGGCAGCGACTGGCGCGTGGGCAGCGATGAGAAGGTCAACGACTTCGCCCTCAAATTCCGCTACGACCTGAGCCCGACGGCCGAGGTGTACGGCAAGCTGTCCTACTATGACGTGACGTCGCGCACGCCGGGCGGCCTGACTGCCGCGCAATACAAGCAGGACCCGTTCCAGAACACGCGCCCCACCGACTTCTGGAGCGGCGAGCGCAAGGCCTTCGACATCGGCTACCTGAATGCCATTTCCGGCACGCAAGAATTCGAGGTGCGCGCCTATTACAATAAGAGCTCGCGCGAAAGCACGCTGATCAGCGGAAACAACCTGGGCCACCAGCCGCGCAACTATGAAACGACGGCCATCGAACCGCGCTACACGCAGCGCTTCACGACCGGCAAGGTGTCGCAGGACGTCACCGTCGGCTACCGCTACCTGGTTGAACGGGCCGATGAAAGCATCTACAGCGTCGCCATCGCCAGCGGCGTGCAACAAACGACGAACTTCGCCAACAACTCCACCGATGCGCAAGCCGTGTATATCGACGACAAGATCGCCATCGACGCCTGGCGCATCACGCCGGGCGTGCGCTACGAGCACATCAAGACGGTGCGCTTCAACCACTTGCCGACCGACCAAAAGATCGAGTTGCTCAACAACAAAGCCCTGCCCTCGCTGAACGTGGCCTATTTGCTCAACAACAACGTCACCCTGTTCGGCAACTACAACAGCTCGTTTGGCGCCGTGCAAAATACGCAGCTCAATGCACAGTCGAGCAAGAACGCGCTGCAGCCGGAACTGGCGAAAACCGCCGAGCTGGGCGCGCGCTGGAAGAGCGGCCAGCTGTCGGCCGAGGCGACCTTGTTCAACATCAAGTTCGACAACCAGATCCAGTCCGTCGGCAGCGGCAAGAACGCTATTTTCTACAACGTGGGCGCCACGCATCACCGGGGCCTGGAATCGGCCGTCGACTACCACTTCGACCAGTCCGGCCCGCTGGCCGGCTTAAACGCCTACGCCACCTACACCTACACCAAGGCCACCTTGCAGGATGGCGTGAACGCGGGCAATGACGTGCCCTTCTATTCGCGCACCACGGACACCGTCGGCGCCCACTACCAGCTGGGCGCCTGGGGCTTCGACCTGTCGAGCAGCCACCAGAGCCGCCAGTTCGCCGACGAGGCCAACACCGTGGCGGAAAACCTGGCCGGCAGCGTGGGCGTCATTCCCGGCTTCCGTACGTGGAACACGCAAGTGAAATGGAAAGTACCGGGCCAGAACGGCCTGGAACTGGTTGCCGGCGTCAACAACCTCACCGACAAGCGCTACTTCACGCGCACCTCGGACGGCAACCTGGGCAAGCTGGTGGGCGCGCCGCGCATGGTTTACCTGCAAGGACGGCTGGCGTTCTAGTCCCGCGCACGTCCCGGCTATGGCATCAATAGCCGGGCGCGCACGCGGGCGGCACGCAAAAAACCTGCATCGTTGTTGTTTCGATGCAGGTTTTTTTACGTCCCGATGTCACAAAAATACTCCGGGGCAAGCAGCCTCAGGGCCGCGCTCACCCTGCGCCAGCACTGCAATTGGTTCACCATGGAAATTAATGCAATTTTGAACATGAATGATTTCACAATTACAAATATTTTTATCGTGCAGCAGTTTTTTTCGTGAGTTTTAGTGATATTCTTTAAATGTCATTTAGGAAATGAAATTAACTTTTAAATAATAGAACGGACCCACATGAAAATGCCTGCTACCCTCTTCAAGATCGCCGCACTGGCCTCCCTGATCACTGCCGGCGGCGCCAACGCCGCGACCGAACTGGTCGTCAACGGCAGCTTCGAAAGCAACGCCATCACCACCCCATTCGCACAATTGAGCGCCGTGACGGGCTGGACCTCATCCGTCAGCGGCAATACGGCCTTTGAAATCCAGAAGGGCGCCACGCAAGGCGGCCAGAGCGGCTTCAACCCCGTCGCTGCCGCCGGCACGCAATACCTGGAACTCAACGCCGAGCGCCTGACGTCCGTGTCGCAATCGCTCGCCACCACGGCCGGCGGCACGTATGCGCTGTCGTTTGCCTACTCGGGCCGCCCGAATACGCCAGGCGGCGCAAGCAGCCTGATGAACGTCTACTGGGGTTCGACCCTGCTGACGCCAACGGCCCTGGTCGGCAACACCACCGGCGTGTGGCAAACCTACAGCCAGAACGTGACCGCGCTCGGTTCGTCCACCTTGCTGCGTTTCGAATCGATCGGCCCGGCCTCCGCGCCAACCTATGGTTCCTACCTGGACAACGTCTCGGTGACGACGGCCGTGCCGGAACCGGAAAGCTACGCCATGATGCTGCTGGGCCTGGGCTTGCTGGGTTTCATGGCACGCCGCAAGACTGCCGCCTGAGTCTGAAGTCGTCGTGCAACAGCCGCTCCGCCACCAGGCCGGGCGGCTTTTTTTATGGCCCAAACGGAAGCATAATTCCCAGGAAATGTTGCCAAAAAGAATTAAATTGACGCTACAATAGCGGGGTATCAAGCAATGCCAAGCATCGCTCCGCCAGGGCCACTACCCCGCCCTGATCATCAGCACGCATTTTTTGAACAGGATGACTGGCGCTGCCGGGCCCGATCGCGCTCCCGGCACGGCCACCACACGCACCATGTCTGCAGAAAAAACCATTACCGAAACGAGTTCCTACGGCAAGGAAACGCCCGTGGGACGTCCCGACATCGATGGCCGCGCCGGCATTTTCGTGCCCACGGCGGAATTTGACATCGACAACACCACCACCATCCGCAAGGGCGCGGGCATTGTCGGCTTCGGCAACCTCGATGGCACCCTGACCGTGTATTTCGAAGCGAACCGCTTCGACGAAAGCAATCTGCACAAGTGGGAACACAAGGCGCGCAAGGCATATGACCGCATGGTCATGGGCGCGCCCACGGTGTCGAAGGCGAAAATCGATGCGCGCATGCTGGAACAGGTCGGCATCATCGATGGCATGGGCATCAATCTCAAGCATCCGGAACGCCTGACGCACTGGCTGGCGATCTCGAACGTGCCGGACACGGCGCCGGAAGAGCCTGTAGTGCGCTGGAAAAACCGCTAAACGGCCGGAGAGCGAGGCGGGGCGCCAGGCACGAGGTATTGTCCTACATCGTGGCGGACGTTCATCCGATGCCCAAAGGCATCGAGTCATCCTATGATGAAAGCCTGACCACACCTCACACTACTCAGGAGTACGACATGTCCCGCCTCATCCCGATCAGCTTTGGCGCCTTGCAAATAGGTCTGGCAGCGGCGGCGATGTACATCCTGTGCTCGGCGGACGTGCTGCACCAGAGTTCCGTATATTTCCACTGAGTTCATATTACGTCACAACTCTCACCAAATTGTAGCGAGCGGCAGTGAGTCGTGGGGGAGAAGCGCAGCTGTACTTTAGTACAGCGAGCATCGCAGCCCGCGAATCGCGACGCGCAGTAAATTTAGTGGGATGTTGACTAGCGGCGGCCGTAATAACGTCCGTGCCCACCCCAACCGCCGCGGTGTCCACCGTAGCGCCCAAAGCCAAACACGAAGTCCAGCCCGATCGATACGGGCGGATTGTAATAATACGGTTGCGGCGCGTACACGGGCGCCGGCACATACACGGGCTGTTGCACGTACACCGGTTGCTGCTGCACATACACGGGTTCATTCGTGTATTCCACGCGCGGCGCGCTCACCACGCGCGATGACTGCACCGGCTCGGACGAGACCGTATGCCATTCATAGGGATTGTAAGCCCCCTGTGGCGCGCGCGAACCGTAATACGCGGGACCAGGCGGCGCCACGACGCAGCCCCCCAGGGCGGCCAGCGAAATTACTGCCAACAGGGTTTTCATTGCAATTCTCCTCGGGTACCAATACTGGTGTACTACCTTAATTAAGTACTATAAGAAATTACGCCGCGCTTTGCTGTGCTTTTACCGATTGTTACACCCCGACGCACGCCGCAACATGAAGTGTCGCAAAGCCGCCACAAACGGCGCGCGCGGCATGTTTCCTCAAATAAACGGTATCGCGCAAGTATCGATGGCCTTGCCGGCCGCATCGTAGCGCTGCACGCACACCTGGTAGCGCACGCCGTAATCGAGCTCGACCTGCTCGACCTTTCCATACTTCAATTTCCAGCTAGGCTGCACCTGTTGCCGGCCAGCCAGCGCTGCCACATCCTGCGGAATCGCCATTGCCGTCTGCGTTTCGCCCTGGCGCGCATCCTGGCGCCGCGCCATGTCGATAGCCACGCTCACGGCCAGGTCGACGCCGCCGTCCGCATACTGCAAAGCGGGCGAGCCGCGCTGCGCCCGCATCACGCCCCAGGCGCAAGGCTTGCCGCCCGCCTCGCATTGCTTCAGCTGCGCCAGCGGAAAATACTCAGGGGCAATCTTGCCATCCTTGATGGGCCAGCTGGTGCGCACGCCGTCGCGCTTGCCCGTCAGGGGATTGTCCCAGCTCAGGCTATTGACGACGGCCACGGTCTGCCCCGCCTGCAAGCCCACGGGCGTGCCCAGCGAGGCGCAGGCAGAAAGCAGCATGCCGCTGGCGGCGAGAAGGGAAAGTGTCAGGATGCGCTGCATGGTAGGCCTCTTGTGGTGGGAGATCCCGAAGGTATGTTTCGAGGGTAACAGAATCGGCGGCGACAGTGCCGTTGGCTGGCGCACATAACACTACGGGCGGCACCCTTGCAGGCGCCGCCCGTAGCGGAAAACTCATGCCGGGAGCCAGGCTCCCGGCGATAGGTGGATCAGTCCAGCTTCCAGGCGTAGTCGACCTTGGTCCAGGTCTGCGCTGCGGCGCCATCCTTGGTGCCCGGCTTGAACTTGCACGCGGACAGGGCCTTGATGGCGGCCTTGTCCAGGTTCTTGAAGCCGCTGCTCTTCTCGACTTTCGAATCGGCAACGCTACCATCGGCATTGACCAGGAAGGACATCGTCACGGTGCCCTGCTCTTCGTTCATCAACGAAGCTTTCGGATAGTCGGCCTTGCAGTTCTTGGCATCGAACGACGCCGGCACCTCGGCAGCGAAGGCTGCGGAAGAAACGGACACCAGCAAGGCTGCTGCAACACTCATCAAACGCTTATTCTCAAACATGTGCTTCCCCATGATTATCAGATACGGTAATTACAACTTCCTGTGCGCTGTTGGCCGCGCTTAAAACTCTTCCCACTCGTCATTACTGCCGGCGCTTGCCGCCTTGCGCGGCGCCGGAGCAGCCACGGGAGCTGCCGCTTCCGCCTTGCGTGCCAGCGATTTCACCGGGCGCAATGCCGGCGCCGGCTTGCGCGCGGCAACGGGCGCAGCCACAGCCGCTACGGGGGCCGGTACATACGCTGCCGGCTTTTCTTCGCCTTCGACCAGTTTGAAGATGCTGACCACGTGGGCCAGTTCGGCCGCCTGGTCTTGCAAGCTTTGCGCCGCGGCAGCTGCCTGCTCCACCAGGGCCGCATTTTGCTGCGTCATGCCATCCATCTCGATGATCGACAGGTTGACCTGTTCGATGCCGGCGCTTTGTTCCTGGCTGGCACTGGCGATCTCGCTCATGATGTCGGTGACGCGGCGCACACTGTCGACCACTTCGCCCATCGTCACGCCAGCCTGGCCGACCAGACGCGTACCGCGTTCCGTCTTCTCGGCCGAATCGTCGATGAGGATCTTGATTTCTTTCGCCGCGCCAGCGGAGCGCTGGGCCAGGTTGCGCACTTCCGACGCCACCACGGCAAAGCCGCGGCCTTGTTCGCCGGCGCGTGCCGCTTCCACGGCCGCGTTCAGCGCCAGGATGTTGGTCTGGAAGGCGATGCCATCGATGACGCCGATGATGTCGACAATTTTCTTCGCCGATTCATTGATCGAGCTCATGGTGTCAACCACTTGCGACACCACGGAGCCGCCCTTCAGGGCCACGTCCGAGGCGGTGGCGGCCAGCTTGTTGGCTTCGCGCGCATTGTCCGCATTCTGTTTCACGGTCGAGGTCAGCTCTTCCATGGCCGACGCCGTTTTTTCCAGCGCGCTGGCCTGCATTTCCGTGCGCGACGACAGGTCGATATTGCCGTCGGCAATTTCACGCGACGCCGTGCCGATGGTTTCCGTGCCGACACGTACCTGGCCGACGATGCCCACCAGGCTGTTGCGCATTTCCTTCATTTCCGCCAGCAGGCTGGAATTGTCCGATGGCTGCGTGTGGATGCCGATCGACAGGTCGCCATTGGCGATGCTGCCGGCGATCGATGCCGTGTAGTCAGGTTCGCCGCCCAGCTGTTTCAGCAAGCCGCGGGTAATCACCAGTGCCGCCGCCACGCCCATCGCCACGGCCAGTACGCCGAGGATGATCATGAACAGGCGCGCGCTGTCGAAGGCCTTGCGGGCGTCCGACTGCATCTGCTCATTGAGCTTGTCTTCCAGCACGGCCAGTTGCTCCAGCGCTTCCATCCATTTTTTCTGTACCGGGCGGATTTCCTTGATCATCACGCGCGTGGCGCCTTCCGCATCGTTGGCCATCCACAGCGCGGACGCCTTGGCGATGGCCGGCATGGCGGCGGCTTCGTATTCCTTGATCGAGGTCAGCAGGGCTTTTTCTTCAGAAGTCGACTCGACGGCGAATTTCTCTTCGAGCTTCTTCTGCGTTTCCTGATAGGTGGTCGTTTGCGTCTTGATACGCGCCATTTCCGGCTCCATATCGCTCGCGTCGGTCATCAGGGTCAGGATGCGCAGCGAGGTGATGCGGTCGCTGACGTTGCCACGCATGTCGATCACCAGGCGGGTGACGACGTTGTTGACATTGATCACGTGATCGAGACGTTCCTGGATTTGCGCCATGCGCGCGATGCCGAGGACGGTCACGGCCACCAGCAGAACCAGTACCAGGGCGAAACCCAGGCCCAGGCGGGTACCAACCTTCATTTTTGCTAAATTCATTTCGGCTCTTCGTAAATGAAACTATTGATAAGGATTTTTGCCCGGCACGACAAGACGAAGGCTGCGCAACACCGGCATCCGCCCTTACCCATTGGTATGCTGGCGGTATCCGGCCGCACGCAGCCTGGGGTACTTCCTGGTCTACAACAGCCCTGAAAACCACCAGTGACTGCGAATGCAAATTTGTTCCACGGACTGAATTTTTGACACCGATGATGTGAGATCAACATCAAACATTCATATGAGAAATATTTGTCTATAATCAATTATAGGTGTAAATTTTGCCTCAAAGCAAGCAATAAGTACCTGAATAAATGGCTGATTAACTTTCTTCGGGGAAATGGCAACAACGCCGTTTCTTGCCCCATAGAAATGCCCCACGACAGTGCGGCCGTGCGCCGAAACAGCGCATTTACAACACATGGCATAGCCATATGACATCGTTTCGGAAGTGGTATTCAGAGGAGGGGGTGGTGCGGACAATACCAGTGCGCCGGGGCACCAGTATAGACAAGTTTGCTCAGCGGTCCCAGCTGCAATGCATCACATAGGCGTGACGCTCTGTGCCAAAGACAAAGACGCTCCAGACGGCGCCCAATTGACTGGCCAGGCTGCGCTGGCCGGACGATACCAGTTGATACCAGCGGGGCGCACTGCCCAGCAGTTCGGCCAGTTCGTTCTCGAAACCATCGAACAGGCGCGCATCGAGCGGCTGGCGGTCAACCTCGCTCGACGGGTGCAAGCGCTCGAGCAGCCACTGGCGCGGCGTGCACAGGACGCCGCTGCACACCACGCTCTCGATCGGCTGCAGACTCAAGCCGTCCGGCGCGATCTCCAGCGCGCGGCACAGCGCATCGAACGCCGCCTGCGGTGCGACGGGGCCCAGACAGGAGCATGCGAAAAGGCTGCCATCGTCCTTCAGCGCGCTGACGGCTTGCAGGTAGCCGTCAATCTGGCGCGCAAGGCCGTGGCAATCGCCGCTCATCAGGCAGGCAACGACAGGCGCGCCGCCGCTTCCAGCAGCAAACGCGGGTCGCCCGAGGCCAGCTTCTTCGAATCGGACAGGGTCTGGCGGAAGCCGCGCGCACCGGGCAGGTTTTGCATCAGGCCCAGCATGTGACGCGTAACGCTGTTCAGTTTCAAGCGCCCCGCCTCTTTCTCCAGCTGCGCACTAATATAAGGAATCATCGCTTCGAGCACCTGTTCGCGCGTCTTGACGGGAGCGTCGTCGCCGTAATAGCGCTGGTCGAATTGCGCCATCACGTACGGGTTGTGATACGCCTCGCGGCCCAGCATCACGCCGTCGAGGTGCTGCAGGTGCAGGTCGATTTCCTCGAGCGTCTTGATGCCGCCATTGATAATGAACTCGAATTGCGGAAAATCACGCTTCAAACGGTAGGCATAGTCATACTTGAGGGGCGGCACTTCACGGTTTTCCTTCGGACTCAGCCCTTTCAGGATGGCGTTACGCGCATGCACGATAAACGTCTTGCAGCCGGCGTCGGCCACGGTGCCGACGAAGTCGCGCACGAAGTCGTACGACTCGCTGTCGTCGATGCCGATGCGGTGTTTCACCGTGACGTCGATATCGACCACGTCGCGCATGGCTTTCACGCAGTCGGCCACCAGTTGCGGCTCGGCCATCAGGCAGGCGCCGAACGCGCCCTTTTGCACGCGCTCGGACGGGCAGCCGCAGTTCAGGTTGACCTCGTCGTAACCCCACTGCTGGCCCAGCTTGGCGCTGGTGGCCAGGTCCGTCGGGTCGCTGCCGCCCAGCTGCAGCGCCACCGGATGCTCTTCTTCGTTGAAGCGCAGATGGCGCTCCACGTCGCCGTACACGAGCGCGCCCGTCGTCACCATCTCGGTATAGAGCCAGGTGTGGCGCGTGATTTCGCGGTGGAACTTGCGGCAATGGCGGTCGGTCCAGTCCATCATCGGGGCAACGGACAGGCGGCGGGAAGGCAAAGAAGAGGAAGTCATGGTGTCTACAAAAAACAGGAGCTGCAAATGACAAACCCGCTGCGCGCCTCACCAGTGACGGTGACGCGGCGCAGCGGGCCGGAGCGGCATGGCCCACAGGCCATGCTCTACAACAGATTACGAATCACGCGACGCTTTTTTACGCTCGTGCTCTTTCAGGAAGCGCTTGCGCAGACGGATCGATTTAGGGGTGATTTCCACCAGTTCGTCGTCCTCGATGAATTCGACTGCGTATTCCAGCGACATCTGAATAGGCGGTACCAGGCGCACCGCTTCGTCGGTACCCGACGAACGCACGTTGGTCAGCTGCTTGCCCTTGATCGGGTTGACGACCAGGTCGTTGTCGCGCGAGTGGATACCGATGACCATGCCTTCGTAGACCGGGTCATTGTGCGACACGAACATGCGGCCGCGGTCTTGCAGTTTCCAGATGGCGTAAGCAACAGCGGCACCGTCGTCTTGCGAGATCAGCACGCCGTTACGACGGCCAGCCATTTCGCCACGGGTGTTGTCGACTGGTGCGTATTCATGGAATACATGGCTCATCAGGCCGGTGCCGCGGGTCAGGGTCATGAATTCGCCCTGGAAGCCGATCAGGCCACGTGCCGGGATCAGGTACTCGAGACGCACGCGGCCCTTGCCATCCGATTCCATGTTTTGCAGGTCGCCACGACGACGGCCCAGTTCTTCCATGACGCCGCCCTGGTTCGCTTCTTCCACGTCGACCGACAGGTTTTCAAACGGCTCGTGGCGCACGCCATCGACCATTTTGAAGACCACGCGTGGACGCGAAACGGCCAGCTCGAAGCCTTCGCGACGCATGTTTTCGATCAGAATCGTCAGGTGCAGCTCGCCGCGGCCCGATACTTCAAAGATCGTGTCGTCGTCGGTTGGTGCCACGCGCAGAGCAACGTTGGCTTTCAATTCTTTTTCCAGACGGTCACGCAGTTGACGCGAGGTAACGAACTTGCCTTCGCGGCCAGCCAGTGGCGAGTTGTTGACCATGAAGTTCATGGTCAGGGTCGGCTCGTCGACGGTCAGCATAGGCAGCGCTTCTGGGGTGTCCACTGCGCACAGGGTCGAACCGATGCCGATTTCGTCGATACCGTTGATCAGGCAGATGTCGCCGGCGACGGCTTCGTCCACCAGCACGCGCTCCAGGCCCTTGAAGTTCAGCACCTGGTTGATGCGGCCCTTGATCGGGGTCGCGCCTGGGCCATTGATGACCAGCACGTCCTGGCCGACTTTGACGGTACCGCGGTTGACGCGGCCAATGCCGATCTTGCCGACGTACGACGAGTAGTCCAGCGAGGTGATCTGCATTTGCAGCGGGCCTTCCGGATTGTCGTCACGTACTGGAACGTGTTCCAGGATGGCGTCGAACATCGGCTTCATGTCGCCGCCGCGCACGTCTTCGGTCAGGCCGGCATAGCCGTTCAGGCCCGAAGCGTAAACGATAGGGAAGTCCAGTTGTTCGTCGGTAGCGCCCAGCTTGTCGAACAGTTCGAACGTCTGGTTGATGGCCCAGTCCGGACGTGCGCCCGGACGGTCGATCTTGTTGACGATAACGATAGGCTTCAGACCCAGTGCCAGCGCCTTGCGCGTGACGAAACGGGTTTGCGGCATCGGGCCTTCTTGTGCATCGATCAGCAGCAGAACCGAGTCCACCATCGACAGAACACGTTCCACTTCGCCGCCGAAGTCGGCGTGGCCTGGGGTGTCGACGATGTTGATGTGGGTGCCTTCGTACTCAACGGCGCAGTTCTTCGACAGAATCGTAATGCCGCGCTCCTTTTCCAGGTCGTTCGAGTCCATGACTCGGGTGTCGACCGCTTGGTTTTCACGGAAGGTGCCGGACTGGCGCAGCAGCTGATCCACCAGCGTGGTTTTGCCGTGGTCAACGTGGGCGATAATGGCGATATTACGAATTGCGCGTTTTGTATTTGACATGGTCGTAGTAGTTACTGAAAAACTGCGGAGTGCGTACAAGATGTACGAGATACCCGAATGCTAATCTATTTCCGGAACCGCGTAGTATAGCATGTTGCGTTGCAACGCTATCTAAAAATGCTGGCGGCTCCCGCAGTCGGGGACGGTTTGTTTAAAAAAGCGACACTGTTTGACGAGTGTCGCTGGGTAATATGACGTTGCTGTGACTTATTGATGCGCCGTGGCAATGAGACGCTCCGGGGCCAGGATGCTGTATTCCTGCAACTGGCCCGTGCCCAGCAGTTTGCTGTCGTGATACACGCGCACCCTGCCCGGCTCGGCTGGCACGGCGACGTCTTCCTTGCCCAGCGCAATGCGCTGGCCGTGCAGGAAACGCTTGGCCAATTCTTCCGTCAGCTGGACGGCGGGAAAGCTCGACAATAATGCATCGACGGGCGCCAGCAAGCTCAACGGCGCGGCGTGCGCCGTCAATTCATCGAGCGTGACGACGCCGTCAAGGGTCAGGTTGCCCACGTGGGTGCGGCGCAAGGCGTTCAAATGGCCGCCGCAACCCAAGGCATGGCCGATGTCTTCGCCCAGCACGCGGATATACGTGCCCTTGCTGCACATCACGGACAATTTCAGGAACGGGGCTTCGTAGCCGAGGAACTCAAGCTTGTGGATGGTCACCGGGCGCGCTTCGCGCTCCAGGGTGATGCCGGCCCTTGCATACTCATATAAGGGCTTGCCGTCTCTTTTCAAGGCCGAGTACATGGGCGGCGTCTGCAGGATAGGCCCGCGGAACTGCGCCAGCACGGCTTCGATCTGCTCTTCGGTGACGTTGACGTCGCGCGTTTCCAGCACTTCGCCTTCCGTGTCGCCCGTATCCGTCGTCTGCCCCAGGTGCACCAGGGTTTCGTAGGTTTTATCCGCTTCCAGCAAGTCCTGCGAGAATTTCGTCGCCTCGCCAAAGCACAGCGGCAATAGGCCCGTGGCGAACGGATCCAGCGTGCCCGTATGGCCCGCCTTCTTCGCGTTCAGCACGCGCTTGGCCTTGATCAAGGCGTCGTTGCTGGACCAGCCGACAGGCTTATCCAGCAGCAAGACGCCATCGACCAGGTCGCGCACCCGCTTGATGCCCGGTGGTTTCTTCGGACCCGCCACTGTTATTGCTCGTCCGTCTCGGGTTTCGCGTCCGGCTCGGCGTCAGCCGCGCGCGTGGCGTTGGCCTTGTCGATCAGCAAGGACATTTCCATGCCGCGCGACGTCGAGCTGTCGTGCACGAAATGCAACATCGGCAAGGTGTGGATGTGCAGGCGCTTGCCCAGCAAGCCACGGATGAAGCCGGCCGCGGCCATCAAGCCTTCGGTGGTGTTCTTGATGGCTTCCTTGCTGTCTTTCAACATCGTGAAAAACACCTTGGCGTGCGCGTAATCGGGCGTGATCTGCACTTCGGTGATGGTGATCATCGTGCCGACGCGCGGGTCCTTCAATTCGTAGGCGACGATTTCTGCCAGATCGCGCTGGATCTGGTCGGCCACGCGCAAGCCGCGCGCTGGCATGGTTTTGCTATGTTTAGCCATGATTTTATGCTGTCCTAAGTGCCGCAGGGCGCATGGGTCAAACGGTTGCCCGTTGACCAATGCGCCCCACGTGTTTGCGCGGACAAAGATATGTCCGCGCCATTACTGCTGTGATTACAGGGTACGAGCGATTTCCTGGACTTCGAACACTTCCAGCGTGTCGCCAACCTGAATGTCGTTGTAGTTCTTCAGCGACAGGCCGCACTCCAGACCGGCGCGAACTTCTTTCGCATCGTCCTTGAAGCGTTTCAGGGAGTCGATCTCGCCGCTCCACACCACGATGTTGTTGCGCAACAGGCGGACGGAAGAAGCACGCTTGACCACGCCATCGGTGACCAGGCAACCGGCAATCGCGCCCACTTTCGAGACCAGGATAACCTGGCGGATCTCGACCTGGCCGATGACCGTTTCGCGTTTCTCTGGTGCCAACATGCCCGACAACGCCGATTTGATCTCGTCGATCGCATCGTAAATGATGTTGTAGTAGCGAATGTCCACGCCATTCGACTCGGCCAGCTTGCGTGCCTGGGCATCAGCACGGGCGTTGAAGCCGATGATGACCGCTTTCGAGGCGACTGCCAGGTTGACGTCCGATTCCGTGATGCCGCCGACGGCAGCGTGTACCACTTGTACGCGCACTTCGGAGGTCGACAGCTTCTGCAGCGAACCGACCAGCGCTTCTTGCGAACCTTGCACGTCGGTTTTGATGATCAGTGGCAAGTTTTTCACTTCCCCTTCGGCCATCTGGTCGAACATGTTTTCCAGTTTCGCAGCTTGCTGTTTCGCCAGTTTCACGTCGCGGAACTTACCTTGACGGAACAGACCGATTTCACGCGCCTTGCGCTCGTCAGCCATGACGACGACTTCTTCACCGGCAACCGGCACTTCCGTCAGACCCTGGATTTCGACCGGAATCGAAGGACCCGCTTCAGCGATGGCTTTGCCGTTCTCGTCCAGCATGGCGCGAACACGGCCATACGAAGAGCCAGCCAGGATCACGTCGCCGCGGCGCAAGGTACCGGACTGCACCAGGATCGTCGCGACAGGACCACGGCCCTTGTCCAGACGCGCCTCGACTACCAGGCCGCGCGCAGGCGCTTCGACCGGTGCCGTCAGTTCCAGCACTTCGGCTTGCAACAGCACTTGTTCCAGCAGGTCGTCGATACCTTGACCCGTTTTGGCCGACACCGGCACGAATGGCGATTCGCCACCGTATTCTTCCGGCACGACTTGTTCGGCGACCAGTTCCTGCGTCACGCGGTCAACGTTGCCGCCTGGTTTGTCGACCTTGTTGATCGCCACCACCAGCGGTACGCCGGCTGCTTTCGCATGGGCAATCGCTTCTTTCGTTTGCGGCATCACGCCATCGTCGGCGGCAACCACCAGAATGACGATGTCGGTTGCCTTGGCGCCACGGGCACGCATGGCGGTAAACGCTTCGTGACCCGGGGTGTCGAGGAAGGTGATCATGCCGCGTGGCGTATCGACGTGGTAAGCGCCGATATGCTGCGTAATGCCACCCGCTTCGCCGGAAGCAACCTTGGCGCGACGAATATAGTCCAGCAGCGAGGTCTTGCCGTGGTCGACGTGACCCATGACGGTGACCACCGGTGCGCGTGGCTTGGTTTCGAAGTGCGCGTGTTCGCCCACATCGGCCAGCAGCGCTTCCGGATCGTCCAGTTCGGCGGCGAACGCCTTGTGGCCCATTTCTTCCACCAGAATCATGGCGGTTTCCTGGTCCAGCACCTGGTTGATCGTGCACATCTGGCCCAATTTCATCAAATGCTTGATGACTTCGGATGCCTTGACGGACATTTTGTGCGCCAGTTCGGCCACGGTGATCGTTTCCGGTACGTGCACGTCCTTGACGACGGCTTCCGTAGGCGCCTGGAAGTTCGATTCACGGTCGTCATGGTGCGTCGGGCGACGGCCCTTCGCGCCACCGCGCCAGCTGTCACGGCCGCCTGGGCCGCTGTTGCCGCGTGGTTTAGGACCACCGGTGGTGCCGCGTTTTTTCGCGTCATCGGACCAGGTGGACGACACATTCGCCGACTTGATGGATTTCTTGTCTGCAACAGCAGGCTTCTTGTCGCCCGGCTTGTCGCCAGGTTTCTTGTCAGCAGGCTTGTGCAGCGTGCCTTCCGGCGCCTTCGGCTTGACCGGTACCGGTGCAGGCTCAGGAGCCTTGATGGCGCGACGTGGCGCGTTCATCATGGCCTTGATCTGGGCGACTTCGTCGGCCACGGCCTTGCGTGCACGCTCGGTGGCTTCCGCTTTGTCAGCGGCTTCCTTGGCGGCAACAGCAGCGGCGGCGGCTTTCTTCTTCGCTTCTTCAGCGGCAGCAGCTTTTTTCGCTTCGGCGGCGGCGTCGTCAACGACAGGCGCAGCGGCGCTGGCGGCAGGAGCGGCGGCAGCCTTGGCGGCCGCTTTCTTCGCTTCCGCTTCCGCTTCTTTCTTCGCAGCCAATTCAGCCTGTTGCGTGGCTTTCGCCTGGGCTTCCTTTTCCGCGTCGAGCTTGGCCAGACGTTCTTGCTTTTCGCGCAGATCGGCTTCCTGGCGGGCGATCAGTTCAGCCTGTTTACGGGCTTCTTCTTCACGGCGCGCCACGTCGGCGGGATCGATCACCGGTGCGGCAGGCGCGACCGGTTCAGCCGCGACCGGCGCAGCTTCGTCACGCTGGACGAAAGTGCGTTTCTTGCGCACTTCCACCTGGATGGTGCGCGATTTGCCGGTGGCGTCAGCTTGCTTGATTTCAGTCGTTTCCTTGCGGGTCACGGTGATTTTCTTCTTTTCTGTGTCAGCCGCTGCGCCGTGTGTGCGGCGCAGATGATCCAAAAGCTTGTCCTTATCATCTTTCGACAATGGATCTGACGTCGAACTTTTCTCGACGCCGGCAGAACGCAGCTGCGTCAGCAGCAAATCTGCAGGCATCTTCAGTTCGGTGGCAAATTGGGCTACGTTGTTACTCGCCATTCAGTCCTCTTTTCTATGTGTCGCGGAGATGATAAAGATACTCAAATTAAGCCTTTGCGGATTCGGCCAGACTCCATGCCTTGGCTTGCAACGCCTTGGCACGATCGTCGTATTTCGAGTCAACCAACTTCATCTCATCGTCGGTCACATCTTTAAATTCACTTGTAATCAGTTCACGCGCACGGTCCGCAGACAAGGCCAGGATTGCGCCAAATTCGTCGTATGCCAGTGCTGCAAATGCTTCAACGGTCTTGATACCAGCCAGACCCAGCTTGCCGGCGGTAATGCGGTCCATGCCTTCCAGACCGACCAACGCCTCGTCCATGCCTTCCAGACCCTCTTCCGAAGCAATCGCTTCGGTCACGAGCGCATCACGCGCACGGGTACGGAGTTCATTGACGGTATCTTCGTCAAACGATTCGATTTCCAGCATTTCGGAAATTGGCACGTAAGCGATTTCTTCCAGACTGGCGAAACCTTCTTCCACCAGAATATCGGCCACTTCCTGGTCGACATCGAGCTTTTCCATGAACAGGATGCGCACGGCAGCCGTTTCCTGGGCAGCTTTGTCAGCCGATTCTTCGGCCGTCATGATGTTGATCTTCCAGCCGGTCAGGTCCGAGGCCAGGCGCACGTTCTGGCCGGAACGGCCGATCGCGATTGCCAGGTTTTCTTCATCCACGACGACATCCATCGCGTGTTTTTCTTCATCGACCATGATCGACGACACGTTCGCCGGCGCCAGGGCGCCGATGACGAACTGCGCCGGATCTTCCGACCACAGCACGATATCGACACGTTCGCCGCCGAGTTCGCCGGTCACGGCCTGCACGCGCGAACCGCGCATGCCGACGCAAGTACCGATCGGGTCGATGCGCTTGTCGGCCGTGTAGACGGCGATCTTGGCGCGGACGCCGGCATCGCGGGCTGCGGATTTGATTTCCAGCATGCCTTGCTCGATTTCCGGCACTTCCAGTTCAAACAGCTTCATGATGAAGTCTGGCGCGGTACGCGACAAAATCACTTGCGGGCCGCGCATGTTGCGGTCGATGCGCAAGATGAAAGCACGCACGCGGTCGCCGATACGCAGATTCTCTTTCGGGATCATCTGGTCGCGTGGCAAACGTGCTTCGATCTTGCCCGATTCGACGATGGCGTCGCCGCGTTCCATGCGCTTGATGGTGCCGGTGACGAGCGAGTCGCCGCGTTCCAGGAAGTCGACCAGGATCTGTTCGCGCTCGGCGTCACGCACGCGCTGCAGGACGACCTGTTTGGTATCCTGGGCGAAACGGCGGCCGAATTCGACGGATTCGATCGGTTCTTCGATGTGGTCATCGACTTCGATATCCGGAATCTGTTCTTTTGCCTCGAAATGCAGGATCTCCTGATCCGGCAATTGCAGGCCCGCTTCATCGGGCACCACGTGCCAGCGGCGGAACGATTCGAATTCGCCCGTTTCGCGGTCGATCGAAACGCGGATGTCTACCTCACCCTCATACCGTTTCTTCGTGGCTTGCGCCAACGCGAATTCGAGGGCGCCGAAGACGACATCTTTATCGACGTTTTTTTCGCGCGCCAGCGCGTCAACCAATAATAAAACTTCGCGGCTCATGCTTTGCGTCCCTTAAAAACCACCTGCGGCACCAAGCGTGCCTTATCCACATCCGCGAGCGTAAACTCCAACATCGCCGGACCATCCTTACCTTCAAATTCCAACGACAATTTATCGCCCACGGGTTCTTGCAAGATCCCCTGGAACGATTTCCGGTTGTTCGTACCCGGCATCGCCACCATCAGCTTGACGATGATTTCCTGACCTGCGAAACGGACAAAGTCTTCCAGCTTGCGCACCGGACGATCCAGACCCGGGGAAGAAATCTCGAGGCGCTCGTAAGGAACGTTCTCTACCGTCAACACATGCGATAACTGGTGACTCACCGTGGCACAGTCTTCGACCGTGATCGGACCTTTTTCAGCGGCATCGGCGGCGCTGAAATCAATAAAGACGCGCAGCAGTCCGCGCTCGGCACGTTCGACATCAACGAGCTCATAGCCCAGACCTGTAACTGTCTTTTCAATTAATCCCAACTGCTGCAAGAAATTCTCCAGAAATAAGGCCCGTTTTCGGCATGACAGCGCCACATCGGGCGCCTACAACATGCAAAAACACGCATTCAAGTCATATATGGCCCCTTGCGGAGCCATTACAAACGGTTCAACAAAAAAAAAATGGGCATCTGCCCATCTTCTTGTATTTCCCCAACCAGATGAAAGCACTCCCCACCAAACAACCCTGCGGAGAACTTTTATTAGGCTGCAGATTATAACCTCTTATTAACTTCGCCGCAATGCCGCACACGCGGAGCGGCCCGGCTTACAACAGTTACAAGAGCGCGCACCCGCGGCAGATCGGCGGGCGCGCAAGAAGAAACTCTTCCCGATTAACCTTTGCTGCGGCGGCGCGGCATGCCATCCATGCCGCCACGATCCATGCCGCCACGCGGCTGACCACCGGAACGTTGCCCACCAGCACCACCGCCACCCGTATTGCGGCGCGGACCCGTGTTGGCGAAGCCGAACGCCGTTTGCAGCGGATCGGGCTGGCGCGGACCGCGCTGCGGCGCGCGGCCTTCGCCACCCGGACGGCCTTGACCCTGGCCTGCCGCACGCGGCGGACGGCCCTGGCCTTGCGGCGCGCCTTCGAACGATGCCGACGAGCGGGGCTGACCACCCTGGAACGGACCTTGCGGCTGACCACGACCAGGACCACGCGCGTCGCCTGGACGGCCGGCGCCGCCTGGGCGACCCTGGCCTTGCGGACGGGCAAACTGGCCTTGCGGCTGGCCACGGCGCGGCGCGACCGGGAAAGGATCGGCGTTGCGGTTGCTCACATCGATGCGGTTGCCATTCGGCTCGTCATCGCGGCTGGCCTTGCGCGCTTCGCGGCCCTTGGCGGCGCCAGCGGCACGGGGGTCGCCCGATGCCGGCATTTTCTTTTCGATGCCGTAGGCCGTCAACAGGTCGCGCACGGTGTTTTCATCCATCTCTTCCCAGCGGCCGCGTTTCAGGCCGCTCGGCAGGGTCATGGCGCCGTAGCGGGTACGGATCAGGCGCGAAACGGTCAGGCCGATGGCTTCGAACATGCGGCGCACTTCGCGGTTACGGCCTTCGCCGATCACCACGCGGTACCACTTGTTGATGCCTTCGCCGCCGCCATCGGCGATCTTCGAGAACTGCGCCAGGCCGTCTTCCAGCTCGACGCCGGCCAGCAGTTTCTGGCGCATGCCCTCTTCCAGCTCGCCCAGGGTACGCACGGCGTACTCGCGGTCGATACCGTAGCGCGGGTGCATCAGGCGGTTGGCCAAATCACCGGAGGTGGTAAACAGCAGCAAGCCTTCCGTGTTGAAGTCGAGGCGGCCAACGGCCAGCCACTTGCCGGCTTTCATGGTCGGCAAGCGGTCGAATACGGATGGACGGCCGTCCGGGTCATTATGGCTGACGATTTCGCCGGCCGGCTTGTGGTAGACCAATACACGTGGCGGCTTCTTGCTGACGCGGCGCTGGATCAACTTGCCATTGATGCGCACGTGATCGCTCGGCAAGATGCGCTGGCCGATGTGGGCTGGCTCGCCATTGACGGATACGCGGCCAGAAATGATCAGGTCTTCCATGTCGCGGCGCGAACCGAGACCGGCTTCGGCCAGCACCTTGTGCAGCTTCGGCGCATCGTCGTCGGACGTCAGGTCGCGGCGCACGACGGCTTTCTGTACGCGGCCCGTGCCGCCTTCTTCGCTGTCGAACGCGTCGGAGGTGACGAACGAGAAGACAGCATCAGCGTCGCTGAGCTTGCCCGGCGCAGCCTGGCGGCCCTTGCCCTTCTTGCGGCTCTTGCCGGCATTCTTGCCGGCGCCCGGCACGTCGTTGCGCGGACCGCGCGGCAGGCGCGGGCCGGATACGAGGTTGCCTTCGGCATCGAACACATCGGCGACAGGCGCGGCAGCTTGCTCGGCGACAGGTGCGGCTTCGGCTGCCTGCGGCGCTTCGGCGCGCGGCGGCTGGCGCAGCGCGCGCTCAGCCTGTACACCACGCATCTGGCGCGGACCGCGCGTCGGACGCGCTTCGGCCGGCTTGTCGGCAGCAACTTCCGGCGCCGTTTCAGCGACGGCGGCAGCGGCCTTGGCGGCGGCGCGGGCGCGCGGCGGACGCGGTGCCGGAGCGGCAACCGCCTCGGCAGCCGCTTCGGCGGCGTCGGCCACGGCCTTCAAGGCTGGCTTGGCGCGGGTTTTCTTGGCGGCTGGCGCCGCTTCAGTTTCAGCAGCGGCGACGACGACGGGCGCATCGGCAGCCACGTCGGCTTTCGTGCGGCGCTTCGGCTTGGCAGCGGCGGTGTCGCCTGCAGCGGCGGCAGCGGCCGTATCGGCTTCGATCTGAGCCTTGGTGCGGCGCTTGGGCTTGGCAACGATGGCTTCGTCGCTGGCGGTTACTGTCTCGGGTGTGTTCGGATTATTCATTCTTCGTTTCTTGGCTGTGCTGACCTGGCGCAGCGTCAACCGTTAGTTCTGGCGCAGGGTCGTGAGTGTAGGCTTCGTCCGTGGGCGAAGCATCGGGGCCGGCATCAAGGCTTGCTGTCACATCTACATCTGTCACAGCCGTATTGCTACCTGCACCAAGCTGGGGGACAAGCTCATTGCTTGCCTTGTCAAAATTCTCTTGCAGGGCCGCTTCCAGGGCTTCCAGCCCATTGCCCTGCATTTCACTGATTTGCTGCAACGGCGGCAGCTGGGACAGCGAATGCAAACCCAGGTCATCCAAAAACTGCTTGGTGGTGGCCAGCAAGGCCGGCCGTCCCACCACGTCGCGGTAACCGATGGCATCGACCCAGCCACGGTCTTCCAGCATCTTGATCGTCTGCGAATTGACGGCAACGCCGCGAATCTCCTCGATATCGCCGCGCGTCACCGGCTGGCGATAGGCGATGATGGCCAGGGTTTCCAGGGTCGCCCGCGAATACTTGGGCGGCCGCTCGGGCGTCAGACGGTCCAGATACATCTTCATTTCCGGGCGGCTTTGAAAGCGCCAGCCCGAAGCGAGACTGACGATCTCGATGCCGCGCCCTTCCCACTCATCGCGCAACTCTTCCAGCAATTGCTTGATCGTGTCGGCACCGACGCCGACGCCACGCACGCGACCATTCTCGTCCGCATCGACGAACAGCTTCTTCAAGCTGTGGATCGTCAGCGATTCACGAGCGCACAGCAACGCGGTTTCGAGGACTTTTTTAGCCTCAATTGTATTCATAGCAATTCTGTGCGGATGTGTGTTGCAATTCGTATGCAGAGAAAGAAATCAAAAACGTTCATTTCAACGTAACAGAGGGCAGACATCGATGATGACGCCGTGCTGGGTTACTAGTTGAGGCTGTTTTTCCGACGCCTTGGCCGATGCGCGCAAAGCGGGACTAAAGCGGATGCAGTGAAAGTCCTGCCATCCATGGTGCTGGCCTTAAATAACCAGCAATGAAACGAACTCCGGAGCAGCTGCTTTTCCTGTGGCGACGATGCAGCCAGACGGGAAAGCGACAGTCGTCGTTTCATCCAACGATGCCAATTGTACCTGATAAAAAGCGGAAAAGCGCAAAACCGGGTAAAACACGCGTTTTACCCGGCTCTGGCGCGACATCCCGCCCGCTGCCAACATCACAGGGAGGCGAGTTTCTCCGAGAGAATGGCCGATGCGCCCAGGAAAGCTGGGTACTGCGCCGTGATGACGAAGGTCGGCACTTGCGAGACATAATTGGCGAAGCGGCCCTTGCGCTCGAAGCGGGCGCGGAAGCCGGAGCGGTCGAAACGCGCGCCCAGGCGCGGCACAATGCCGCCGCCGATATAGATGCCGCCCAGCGCGCCCAGGGTGACGGCGACGTTGCCCGCCACGGTGCCCAGCATGCAGCAGAACGCTTCGATGACGTCGTCGCACAGCTGCGATTCGCCAGCCAGCGCGCGGCGCGTGATTTCCGCCGCCGGCAAGTCTTCCGCCGGCACGCCCGCGCGGTCGGCCAAGGCGCGGTAGATCAATTCCAGGCCATCGCCGGAAATCAGGCGCTCGGCCGAGACATGCTCGTATTCGCGCCAGGCAAATTGCAGAATGCTCACTTCCACTTCATTGAACGGCGCGAAGCTGACGTGGCCGCCTTCGCTTTGCAGGGCGATCCAGCCGCCGTGCGAAGGAATCAGGCCCGATACGCCCAGGCCCGTGCCGGCGCCGATCAGGCCGATGGCCGTGTTCGGACGGGCCGTGCCCGCGCCCACCTGGTGCTTTTGCTCGTTGGACAGTTGCGGCAAGGCGCGCGCCAGGGCCGTGAAATCGTTGACCACGTCCAGGGTCGTGAAACCGCACTCTTCGCGCATGGCGCGGATCGAGAACGACCAGTGGTGGTTCGTCATGCTGAGGAAATCGCCGTCGACGGGATTGGCGATGGCAATCACGGCATGGCGCACGGCTTGCCCGCCGGCCGCGGCAATGTGCGGCAGGGCCAGGTAGGCTTGCAGGGCGGCGGACAGGCTCGGGTAATCGGCACAGGGCAACACTTCCACCAGGGTGATGTGGCCGGCGGCCACTTCCAGGGCGAAACGGGCATTAGTGCCGCCCACGTCGGCCAGCAGGCGCGGTCCATCGGCGAAGGCGGAAGTCGGCAGTACGGAAGAAGACGAAGCGCTCATGATTTTAAATGATGAAGTGGGACGCATGGGACGCCAAGCTTAAAGGATGAATGCGCCCGGAGGCAAGCAAAGTTTGTAGTTTAAGTACATCAAAACAAGCCTTTATTGGTAGTTCCACTCCAAATGCAACAGACAGCGCCAAAATTGCTTAGAAACAATGATTTATAGTAAGTACTTGCACTCGCCAGGCACGCGAAAAGCATGCTGCACAGCAGCAGGAATCACCTTGAAAACAGAGTATGCCGGAGTTTGCGCAAAGCCGCTTGGGACGCGGCGGCACTGGTGCGGCGCTACCGTCCTGGCCGGGCCGCAAAGGTGTTTTCGTATTATTACTACCGGTTTTTACTGTGGGTTTTACTGCCAGCCTGGCGTGCCGGCGGCAGCCCGGATCAGGAAGGCAAGCCTTCGCCCAGCAGGCTGGGGGGCGCCGGCTGGTCCGAGCGGTAGGCGGCATTCCAGGCATCGAGGCCGCCATGCAGGGGCTTGGCCCGGTGGAAGCCGTGCTGGTGCAGCAGCTTGGCCACTTGCGCGGCCGTCACGTCGTTGGGGCAGCTGCAATACACGATGATGTGGCGGTCCTTGTCCATGGCGATCATGGCGGGCACCGGTTCCTTGCCATTGAAAAACAAGGCGCCCGGCACGGCCGGTTCCAGCGCCTGCGCCGTGGCGCTGCGCGCGTCGACCATCAGCGGCTCTTCGCCCTGCTCTATGAGTTCAAGCAATTCATCGATGCCGATGCGCTCGATCTGCAAGGCCTGGCGGAAACGCCGGCGTTCGAGGAATTTGTACAGCAGGAACAAGCCCAGCAAGGTGGCCAGCATCAGCAAGGCCGTGCTGCCCATGGTGCTGAGCAAGTCGAGCACTTGCTGCACGCTGGCATGGAAAATCACGCCGACGACGATGCCCGTGCCGGTCCACAGCAAGGCGCCCAGGCCCGCGTATAGGAAGAACAGGCCCGGCGGCGTGCCCAGCGCGCCCGACATGGGCGCGGCCACGGTATTGAATCCCGGCACGAACTTGGAGACGATCAGGGCTTTCGGGCCCCAGCGCTTGAATTTGTCTTCCGTCTGGCTGACGCAGTAATCGGGCGACAGCGAGATGCGGCACAGCAGCCGCAGGATGCGCTTGCCGAAATGGCGGCCCGCGCGGAACCACGTGAAGTCGCTGATCAGGCAAGCGCTGAGCGCGGCGGCCAGCACCAGTCCCCCATTCATGTCGCCATCGACGGCCAGCGCCCCCGCCACCACGAGGATGGGAAAGGCGGGAATCGGCAGGCCGAGCTGCTCCACCAGCACGATGCCAAAGACAATCAGGACACCGTAATGTTCGAGCAGGTAAATGAGGTTGGGCATGGCCGCTATCTTACCGTAAAAGCGTGTTTATATTTGCACGCCCTTCGGTATGGCGCTTAGTAACGTGCGCGTGTACGGATGCACGGGATTGCGGTACAGCTCATCCGAATCGGCCAGTTCCACCACCTGCCCCTTGTGCATCACCATCACCTGGTCGGCGATGTATTTGACGACGGACAAATCGTGCGAGATGAAGATGTACGACAATCCAAATTCATCCTGCAAATCCTGCAGCAAGTTCAATACCTGCGCCTGCACCGACACGTCCAGCGCCGACACGGATTCGTCGCAGACGAGAATTTCCGGCTGCATCGTCAGGCAGCGGGCAATGGCGATGCGCTGGCGTTGTCCACCGGAAAACTCGTGCGGATAGCGGTGGAAAGCCTGCTCCGGCAAGCCGACTTTATCGAGCAGCCAGTAGGCCTTGGCGATGCGTTCCTGGTCCGTCGCGCCGATCTTGTGGATGCGCATGGGTTCCAGCAGGATCTGTCCCACCGTGAAGCGGGGGTTCAGCGAGGCATATGGATTCTGGAAGATGATCTGGATGCGGCGTTTATACGGCAAATACTCCTTGTTCGGCATGGCGATCAGGTCCTTGCCGTGGAACATGGCCGTGCCGCCCGTCGCCTGGTGCAGGCGCAGCAGGGTCAGGCCCACCGTCGTCTTGCCGGAACCGGACTCGCCCACCACGCCCAGCGTTTTTCCGCGGGGCAAAGTGAACGACACATCCTTGACGGCCTGGAATTCGCGCTTGCCGAACAAGCCTACACGCGTATAAAAGCTTTTGCTCAGATTATTCACCACCAGCACGGGCTCGTCGCCCGGCGTGTAGCCGCGCGTGCGCTGCTTCACCTCGATGCCGGGGCCCGCCTTGCCATCCATATAATCGGCGATGACGGGCAGGCGCCAAGGGCGCTCGTCCAGGGACGGACGGCAATGCAGCAGCGCCTTGGTATAACTGTCTTGCGGCGCTTCAAACACTTGCCGCACGTCCCCCGTCTCGCGCACTTCGCCGTGGCGCATGACGATCACCTGGTCGGCGATCTCTCCCACCAGGCCCAGGTCATGGGTAATGAACAGCACGGACATCTGGTGTTTCTTTTGCAACGCCGCGATGAGGTCCATGATCTGCTTCTGGATCGTCACGTCCAGCGCCGTCGTCGGCTCGTCCGCGATCAAGAGCTTCGGTTCGCAGGCGATGGCCATGGCGATCATCACGCGCTGCTGCTGGCCGCCCGACATCTGGCTCGGGTAGGCGTCGATTTTCGTGGCAGAGTCGGGTATGCCCACTTCCTCGAGCAATTCCAGGGTGCGCGCCCGCGCCTGCTTGCGGTTCATGCCCATGTGCTGGCGCAACACTTCGGCGATCTGGAAACCCACCGTAAACACGGGGTTCAGGGACGACATCGGCTCCTGGAAGATCATCGAGATATCCTTGCCGCACATGGTGCGCCGCTCGGCGATCGATAATTTGAGCAGATCGCGCCCGCCGAAATGAATGCTGGAGGCGGGATCGATGATGGTGTTATCCGGCGGCAACAAGCCCATCACGGCCAGGGAGCTGACGGACTTGCCGCTGCCCGATTCGCCCACCAGCGCGACGGTGCTGTTGCGCGGCACGTTGAACGAGATGCCCTTGACGGCTTCGAACGTGGTCTTCTTGTCCAGGCGGAAAGTGACGCGCAGGTCGCGCACTTCCAACAGGTTATTCTGGTCCATGAGCAACTCCTATTTCACTTTGGGGTCGAGCGCATCGCGCAAGGCATCGGTAAACAGCGAGAACGCCGTCACCAGCACGGCCATCGCCGTGGCGGCGGCTGTCAACTGCCACCATTTGCCCAGGATCAGTTCATTTTGTGCCTCGTTGAGCATGCTGCCCCACGAGACGGTGCCCACCGGCACGCCAAAGCCGAGGAAACTCAGGATCACTTCCGCCTTGATGAAGCCCACCACGAGGATGGACATTTGCACCAAGGCAACATGACTGACGTTCGGGAAGATGTGGGAAAACATCTTGCGCCAGTGCGAGGCGCCGATGGCGTCGGCCGCCATCACGTACTCGCGCGCCTTGTGCTTGATGTATTCGGCGCGGATCAAGCGGTACGGCCCCGTCCAGCCCGTCAAGCCCAGGATCAGCACAATGGTCAGCACGCCCTTCTGTTGCAGCACCGCCGCCACCGTCAAAATCATCAGGATCGAAGGAATCGACGTAAAAATGCTGTAGAACCAGTTGAAGAAGTCATCGACGATGCCGCCGAAGTAACCGGACACGGCGCCAAAGATGGTGCCCAGCACGACGGCCAGCAAGGCGGCCACCAGGCCCACGACGATCGACGTCTCGCCGCCCTTGACGGTTTTCTGCAGGATGTCGTGGCCCCACTTGTCGGCGCCGAACGGCAAGGTTGCCGCCTTGTGCGTGACGAGTTTCTTGGCCTTGCCCATGCCGGCGCGCAAGGCCGTCAAGTCGTCGGCCAGCGGGTCCGCGACGCCGTACATTTCCACGCCAGCCGATGGGTTGCTGCCCATCTGGGCGCGCAGTTCGGCGATATCATCGGCCAGCGGGTCGAGCACGTTGACGGGTGTGGGTGAGCTGCGCTCGTCGGCCAGGGGAATGGCCCCGTCGCCGGCCGCGGCGACGTCCTTGTCGGCGCCGACAAACGTGGGCGGCGCGTAGCTGACGGCCACTTCGTCTTCCCAGTTCGAAGCCACCAGGCCGCTGGCGGAAGCCAGTACCAGCAGGAAAAAGGCGCCGACCACGGCCAGCGATACCATTGCAATCTTGTCGCCGCGCAAACGGCGCCACGCCAGGGCCCACAGGCCGGGCGATGTATGAGGTTTCGACATCGTCTCTTTCTACTTCAGTTGTACGCGAGGATCGACCGCCTGGTACAGCAGGTCGGTGAGCAGGTTGAAGAGCATGGTGGCGGCGGCGACATACACGGTGATCGCCTTGATCACCGGAAAGTCGCTGCGCTCGACAGCCAAAATCACTTCACGCCCGATGCCGGGGATGCCGAAGAAGCGCTCGAGCAGGAAAGCGCCGATCAGCAGGGCCGGCAAGTTCGACATCACATAGGTAATGATGGGGATGCCGGCATTGCGCAGCACGTGCACCCACATGATGCGGCCTTCCTTCAAGCCCTTGGCGCGCGCCGTGCGCACGTAATCCTGGTTGGCCTCGTCCAGCACGAAAGTGCGGAACAAGCGCAGGGTCGGCGCAATCGACACGGCCAGGCCGATCAGGATAGGCAAGGTCGAATAGCGCAGCAGGTTTTCCCAGAAGCTGTCGCCCCAGCCTTGCACGGGGAACAGGCCCAGCTTGTAGGCAAAGCCGTACTGGAAGACGATGATGTAGACGAGGATGGAAATCGACATGCCCACCGTGCAGGCGATCATGACGGCGCGGTCCGTCAGCGAGCCGCGCACGAAAGCGATGGCCAGCGCCAGCGCCACGCCAAAAAACGTTTCCAGCACGGTCAGCGGGATCAGCACCATCATCGACGGCCCCAGGCGCGACGTGATGATGTGCGACACGGATTCCCCCGTCGCCCAGCTCTGGCCGAAGTCAAACGTGACGATCTGCTTGATGAAGATCCACAGTTGCACGTAGTACGGCTGGTCGACGCCCAGCTGGCGGCGGATGTTGGCGATGCTTTCCGCACTGGACATCTTGCCGGCCAGGATGTAGGCGGGGTCGCCGCCCACCCAGTTGAACAGGATAAACACCAGCAGGACGACGCCCAGCATGGTGGGCAGCATCTGCCACAAGCGGCGCAGGATATAAGCAAACATAATGATTCCTTGTCGTTATAAGCTGCGCTTATTTTTTAGCGGAATCGGCAACGGGCGCCATTGGCGTGCCCGTGCTGTCGATATCCATGTACGCCCATTCCTGGAACAGGATCGGGTGCTTCTTGTAGCCTTGCACCGACTTTTGCGCCAGCATGTTGCGGTAGCGCGCGTAGCCGATCAGGGCGCCCGCATTGACTTCCAGGCGACGCGCCATCTTGTGAAACAGCTCGTCGCGCTCGGGGCTGGCCGGCATGGCCTGGCTGGCGGCGTACCATTTATCGTACTCGGGGTCCTGGTAGCAGCCATTGTTGTTCTGGTGCGTGTTCGGGCCATAGAACAGCTGCATGAAGTTGTCGCCGTCCGGATAATCGGCCAGCCACGGCGCCGTGCGCGTCTGCATCTTGCACTGCTTTTCCGTCTTCAAAATGTCGGAAAAGATCATGCGGTCGTTTTCCATGCGGATGCCCAGCGAGTTGTAGGTCTTGCGCCACATTTCCGCCTGCAGCACGCCATTGGCTTCGTTGCGCGAAGCGTAGCGGATCAGGAGCGGCTTGCCGTCCGGTAAGGTGCGCCAGCCATCGGCGCCCTTCTTGTAGCCGAATTTATCCAGCAATTTATTGGCCAGCACGGGATCGTATTGCAGCAGGCTCTTGTAGTGCGGATCGTAGCCGACGACGCCCGGCGGGATCGGATAGTCGAGACGCTTGGCCTGGCCATTCCAGATGATGCGGATTTCTTCATCGATATTGTGCGCCATGGCAATGGCACGGCGCAGCGCGATCTTTTCCTTGCTGAAGCCGCCGAGGGTGGGGTCTTCCATGTTCCAGTAGTAATAGCTGATCTCCGGGTCCAGCAAGCGCGACAGTTGCACGCCCTTCTCCGCCAGTTCGGGACGCAGCTTGCCGTTCAGCAATGCTTTCGGCGCCAGCGGGCCGTCGAGCCAAAACACGTCCGTGCCGCCGCTCTGGAAGGACAGCCAGCGCGACTGGTCTTCGATCATCACGGAAATTTCGATGCGGTCGATGGCGGGAATGCGTTTACCCTGCATCTGGCGCACGATGCGCTGGTCGTCCGGGTCGTCGCCAGCCATGAAATTCCACGTTTCCGGCAAGTGTTGCGGGTTGCGGTTCAGGACGATGCGGTTGCCGCGCGTCCATTCACCGAGCGTGTAGTAGCCGGTGCCGACGGGATTCGAGCCCACTTCGCCCTTCACGTCGCCGTATTTTTCCACCACTTCGCGCGCCACGGCGGCCGTCGGCACGTAGGCGAGGATCATGGGGAAGTTGAAATCCGTCTTGGTCAGCGTGATGCGCAAGGTGTACGGATCGAGAATTTCCAGGCCGGCCACCTTCTTGTTGAAGTCCAGCTTGTTCGCCTTGGCCGCTTCCTTGGCCAGGTCGTCCAGCCCCACTACCTTGCCTTCGAACAGCCAGCTATGCGGCGAAGCGAGGCGCGGGTCGAACAATCGTTTCCACGAATACACGTAATCGGCCATCGTCAGTTCGCGGCGCTTGCCGCCGAACGCCGCATCGGGCGTGAACAGGATGCCTTTTTTCAGGCGGATGGTGTAGGTCTTGCCGTCGGCGGACACTTCCGGCATGGCGGCAGCCGCGCCGGGCACCACCTTGACGGGGCGCGCCAGGTAATCATAGGTGTACAGGGTGTCGAAGACAGCCTGCGTGATGTGGTTCGAATACAGGTCGCGCGCGGTGGCCGGATCGAAGCCCGTCTCGGCGGCCGGCAAGATATAGCGCAAGGTTTTGACCGGCGCGGCCGCGGCGCTGGGGGCATCGGCGGCAACGGCCGCCAGCGGCAGGGTGGCCAGGCAGGCGAGCAGCGCCACGCGCCGCATCCATGGTGACTTCATGTAATACCCTTCATCTCGATTATCTGTCGCACCGTATTGGTGCGCTTGTACTGGCTTCCCCCTGGGATACAGGATTCCACCGCCAAAACCAGTCCATCCTCGCAAGATCTATGCCTTGCTCATCGCCAGCCCCGTCCGCATGCAGGCGCGCTGGAAAAAGGCGTAACGATAACGCATATTTTGTTCGCCGGGCAAAAAGCCGCAGTACGGGCGTGGCGGGCAGCCACGGCTGCCTGCCGTGCAGGGGAAATCTTCCGCAGCGCAACAAAGACCGGTCGCCACCATGAAAAAACGACTTGGCAGTAACCGTTACGGCCCTGAATGACGACAGTTTTTATGGCAGTACGGAAAATATACGGCGCGGTGCAACATTAAAATAATTGCAAATATTAAAACAAGTCGGCGCCCTGGGCCTGGCCGTGGGCGCGGAACACCGCCGCGACAAGCTCGACAATCCATCGTTGTCGGGCACGGAAGACGGCGCCATCCATTCCAGCTATGTAGCCGCCAGGGGCGACAGCAAGGTGTCGGCCGTGTTCCTGGAAGTGCTGGCGCCCGTGATCAAGATGGTGGAATTGTCCGGCGCCTTGCGTGACGACAAATACGACCGTTTCTCGTCGACCACGCCGAAACTGGGCGCCAGCGACAATTTCTTCCAGCGTCCGCTCAGGCTGCCACGCACAGCCTGAACATCCGGCAGGCACAAGTCACTATCGTCATGCCATCCACACCAACGCCCGTTGCACTGCAGCGAGCGTTTTTTTATTTTGCGCACGAGGGGGGATGGCAGCCTCGTCAAAAATGCGGCACAAAATGCACCTTCTTTGTTCTAAATCAGTACCTCTGATGCACTGCGTTGTTTAGGCACACAAACCTGTTTGCCACGTTGACAAGGACTTTTGCAGCTCATTACAGTGAATCTCTTGAAAAGATATAAATACTTTTCAATGTTCTCGGTGCGCCAACCAGCGCGGCCGTTCTTGCCCTTCTAGCCAACCGCTTTTCCAGGAGTCTTGAACATGATCAGAGAAACACGCTTGTCCCGTTCCATCCGTTTGATCTGCGCCAGCGGCCTTGCCGCCGGCCTGCTCAGCCAGCAGGTGCTGGCGCAAGAAGTCAGCGATACCAGCAGCATGCAACGCGTCGAAGTCACCGGTTCCTCCATTAAGCGCCTCGTCTCGGAAACGGCGACGCCCTTGTCCATCTTCAAGGCCGAGGATTTTGCCAAGCAGGGCTTGACGACGGCCCAGGAAGTGCTCAGCAAGATCCCCTCGAATGCGTCCAGCATGGGCAGCGGCAATGCCGTCGGCGGCAATACCAGCGGCTTGCCCACGGGCGGCCAGGCCAGCGCCGACTTGCGCGGCCTGGGCGGCGACAAGACCCTGGTCCTGCTCAACGGCCGGCGCATCGCCAACCATCCGTATGACGGCGCCAGCGTCGACCTGAACATCATCCCCATCGCCGCCCTGGAACGGGTCGAAGTGCTGCGCGACGGCGCCTCGGCCATCTACGGCACGGACGCCATCGGCGGCGTCATCAACTTCATCACGAAGCGCTCCGTCAACGTCACGAATATCACCGCCGAGGTCGTCGCGCCTGAACACAAGGGCGGCGGCGAGCACCGCATCAACCTGTCGACGGGTTTCGGCAAGCTCGACACGGACGGCTACAATATTTTCGGCGTGGTCGACTACCACAAGCAAAATGTGCTCACCTCGCAGGACCGCGATTTTTCCAAGACCGGCATCATTCCCGAGCGGGGCCTGTCGCTCACCAGCGGCACCACCTTCCCTGGCAACTACTTCGATGCGGCGGCCAACGGCGGCAAGGGCCTGGCCGGCAATCCGTACGCGGCCAGCGGCTGTCTGCCGCCGCTGTCGGTGGCGGCCGCCAACGGCACTTGCCGCCAGGATTACACGCGCCAGATCGACGATCTGCCCGCGCAGGAGCAAGTGGCCTTCTTCGGCAAGGGCGCCTTCAAGCTCGGCGGCGGCCACCTGGCCACGGTGGAATATCTGCATTCGGAAAACAAGGTGAAGGCACGCACGGCGCCGCCGCCGCAAACGGGCTTGATCTTGCCCATTAGCAGCAAATATTATCCGGGCAAGGCGGGCGGCGTGCCGGCGCAGCCGGGCTTGTCGGGCCAGCCGCTGAGCGTCAACTGGCGCCCCGTGGAAGCGGGCCAGCGGCAGATCGATTCGGACGGCAAGGCGGACCGCCTGGTGCTGGCTCTCGAAGGCGAACTGGCGGGCTGGGATTACAAGACGGGGCTGAGCCACGCGATCAGCAAATCGTCGGAGAAATTTACGGGTGGCTATGTGCAGGATGCCTCGTTCGCCGCCGGCGTGCTCAATGGCATCCTGAACCCGTTTGGCGTGCAGGATGCGGCCGGCAAGACTTATCTGGACAGCACCGCCCTGCGCGGCGAAGTGCAGAACGCCAAGGTCACCACCACGGGCTTCGACCTCAAGGGCAGCCGCGACCTGATGCAACTGGCCGGCGGCCCGCTGGCGATTGCGCTCGGCGGCGAAGTACGGCGCGAAAAGGCCGACTTCAACGTGAACCGCGACATCGCCGGCCAGGCCACCAGTTCAGGCCTGTCCGGCTCGCTGTCGAAGAGCGGTTCACGCACGATCCAGGCCGTCTTCGGCGAAGTTAACTTGCCGCTGATCAAGGACCTGGAAGTGCAGCTGGCCGCCCGCTTCGACCATTACAGCGACGTGGGCAGCACCACCAATCCGAAGCTGGCCCTGCGCTACCAGGCCAGCAGCGCGCTGGTGCTGCGCGGCTCGGCCAGCACGGGTTTCCGCGCGCCCACGCTGTTTGAAAAGAATGCGCCGCCGTCGAAGAACGATACCAACGATTCCTACGACGACCCGATCCTGTGCCCCGGAGGCGTGCCGCAACCGGGCGCCAATCCCTTGCGCGATTGCGACTTGCAGCAATTCAAGCTGCAAGGCGGCAATGAAAAGCTGAAACCGGAAAAATCCACCACCTTCGCCTTTGGCCTGGTGCTCGAACCCATCAAGGAAGTCACCGTCGCCGTCGATTACTGGAACATCCATTTGAAGGACAAGATTTCGTCCCTGCCCGAACAATCGATCTACGGCAACTATGAAAAATACAAGGCCTTGTTCCTGCGCAATCCCGACGGTTCGCCCTACGCCATCCTCGACCTGAACGACAACCTCGGTGAAGTGAAGACCGACGGCATCGACGTCAGCCTGAATGCGCGCCTGGGACGCGGTGCGTATGGCGATTTCAGCGTGTCGGTCGACGGCACCTGGACCCACAAGTATGACTACCAGAACGAGCGCGGCGGCGAATTCATCGCCAACGTGGGCCGCTACGCGGACAACAATCCCGTCTTCCGCTGGAAGCATACGGCGGCGCTGAACTGGCGCATGGGCAACTGGGGCGCCACCGTGTCGCAATCGTTCAAGTCCGGCTACACGGATCAGAACCAGGTGGATCCGCAGTACCGCCACGATGTGCCGTCCTACAGCCTGCTGAACGTCTCCGGCAGCTATGCGTGGAAGGGCTTGCTGCTGACGGCCGGCGTGAAAAACCTGTTCGACAAGGAACCGCCGTTCTCGAACCAGGGCACCTTGTTCCAGAAAGGCTATGACCCGCGCTACACGGACCCGATCGGGCGCGCCTGGTACTTGCGCGGCAGCTATACGTTTTAAGGGGGAATTGCGGGAAACGAGATCAGACGGGCAGCGCTGGCAGGCATTTGCCAGCGGAACCAAAGACGGCGCCATCAGCGATGATGTGCGCCGTTTTATTTTACGCATCTGAGCAAGTCTGACAAGGGTTCACGATATTTTATTGCTGAAGGATTATAAAAAAAACAGGAAAATGTTGCATTTCGTCCAAAAAGTCCGCACGAAATTGACAATCTGAATCGTGAATGTTTTGATGAGGCCCAAGAAAATTTACAGAATTTTCGTTGGTCAATTTTGAAATAAGCAAATAAATTGTCAGCAAGCAACATGTTATTTCAAAATAAATGCCATCTTTATCACAATAACAAGGAATTTCAGATGATGATAGAAAATGTAATATCGCGGTCGCTGCGCCTGATGTTTGCAGGCGGCATGGCCCTGAGCATGCACGCCGCGTATGCGCAAGAAACAACAGATGGCACCATGCAACGCGTGGAAGTCACGGGTTCGAGCATCAAGCGCATCGCTTCCGAAGCGTCGCTGCCGGTACAGTCGTTCAACCAGAAAGACATCAAGAAAACCGGCGTTACCACGGTTACCGATTTCATCCAGCAAATTCCTGCAATGCAGGGCTTCTCCGTGGCCGCCGATTCGGTGGGCGGCGGCGGCGGCGGTGTCACCACGGCCTCGATCCACGATATCGGCGCAGCCTACACGCTGGTGCTGCTGAACGGCCGCCGCTTGGCGCCATCCAATTCCGGCACCACCATCGACCTGAATTCGATCCCCCTGTCGGCCATCGAACGCGTGGAAGTGCTGACGGACGGCGCCTCGGCCCTGTATGGCGCCGACGCCATCGCCGGCGTGGTCAACTTCATCCTGAAAAAAGGCACATCGCCGCTGGAAATCAACGCCAAGTACTCGCGCCCTGAAGAAAAAGGCGGCGCCAGCAATTCGATTTCAATCAGCAAGGGCTTCGGCGATATCGACGAAGACGGCTACAGCATCTTCGTGTCGGCCAGCCACGACGAACAAAAATCGCTGAAAGCATCGCAGCGCAGCTTCGCGAAAAGCGGCATCATCAATTTCAACGATCCGAAGACCGGCAAGGCGCTGCAATTCATCAACGGTTCCTCGCGTTCGTCGGCAGCCAATGCCGCAGCCACCTACAACCGTACCGATGCAAACGGCAATGTGGTGATCAACCCGGAAACCAACAAACCATTCGTCGATACCGTCAACCTGGCCAATCCGTATGCACTGGCCCATGGCGGCAAGTGCGCGCCTGGCAATATGGACTTCTACGGCGATGGCAACTGCTATTTCGACTCGCCGTCGACCATTGAAATCAATCCCGAATCGAAGCGCGACTCGCTGTTCAGTTCGGGTACCGTCAAGCTGGGCAAGACCGGCTGGCAAGGTTTCTACGACTTCGCCTACACCGAAGCGAGCATCAAGGCCAGCATCGCGCCGTACCCGGCCGATTTCTCCATTTCCCCGAATTCGCCCCTGTTCAGCAAATACATTGCCTCGCAGTTGAGCCCGTCGCAGCTGGCCAATGCCGTGAGCGGCGTCGCCAAGTACCGCCTGTCCGAAATGGGTAACCGCGTGTACGACTACGGCAACAAGGCGACCCACCTCGTCGGTGGCGTGGAAGGCAGTGCATTCGGCTGGGATATCAACACGGCCGTGACGTACTCGAAAAACAAGCAGACGCAGGACTACGTCAGCGGCTTCCCGCTGTCCGACAAGTTCAACGCCCTGCTCGACGCCGGCACTATCGACCCGTTCGCCTACCCCGTGGGCGCCATGCCGGACACCATGCGTCAAGCCCTGCTCGGTACTGGCTTCAGCGGCACCTACAACACGCAAACCGTGGAAATGAAGGGCGTCGACGGCCGCGCTTCGCGCCCTGTGTTCTCGCTGCCAGGCGGCACCGCCATGCTGGGCGTGGGCGCCGACTACCGCAACACCTCGTTCAAGATGCAACAGGCGGATGTCGCCAAGCAGGCGCAAATCCTGTTTGACAATGCGCAAGTCGACAGCGAATACGCACGCGACAACGCTGGCGCCTATGCCGAGCTGATGCTGCCGATTTCGAAAAAACTGGAAGTAACCGGTTCGGTGCGTTATGACCAGATCGGCGCCATCGACGACAAGCTGACGGGCAAGACGGTAGGCAAGAAAGAAAACGCCACCACCTGGAAAATCAGCGGCAAGTATTCCGCGACCAAGAGCCTGATGTTCCGCGCCGCTGCCGGCACCGGCTTCCGCGCCGCCAGCATGCAGGAAATCGCCGGACCGCTGGAAGACTGGGGCGTCACGGGCGGTAACTACCAATGCCCATTGACGGCGGCAAACGGCATGGGCGGTCACCCGCTGGCCAGCTATTGCAGTGGCGTTGGACGCCAGCAATTCGAAGCCTTCCAGGGCGGCAATCCTGAACTGAAGCCGGAAACGTCGAAGCAATGGAGCATCGGTACCGTGTTCGAGCCGATCGACAGCCTGTCGATGTCGTTCGACCTGTGGAACGTGGAAATCCGCGACCAGGTCACGGCAGTCTCCGAAGGCTTGATCTTCAACAATCCAGCCAAGTATGCCAACCTGTTCACCACCAAGCACATCACCTCGACAGGCCTCGACGTGCTGGCCATCAAGCTGCTGCCGATTAACATCGGCAAGGTGGAAAACCGCGGTATCGACTACGACTTCACCCACAAGATGAAGTTGCTGGACGGCCGTCTGACGAGCCGCCTGATGGGTACCTACCTGCTGCGTTCGCGCTACACGACGCCGGGCACCGATGATCAGTGGGAAACCAGCCTGAATCGCTACGGTTCGAACGACAAGGTCAGCTTCCGCAACATCATCCGCGCCACCACCTCGTATGAGACGGCCAAGTTCACGCATACGCTGAGCGCCAGCTACCGCAATGGCTACACGGACAAGGAACAGACGGTCGACGATTGCGCCGTGATCGTCGCCGGCAGCCCTGGCGAATGCTATGGCATCCAGCTGGAAGTGCCGAGCTACACCACCTTCGACTTCCAGACGGCTTACCGTCCTATGAAGAACGTGGAAATCACGGGCGGCATCCTGAACCTGTTCGACCGCAATCCGCCGTTCACCCTGCGCAACACGGGTTCGCATCAAATTGGCTACAACCCATCGTACTCGAGCGCCCTGGGCCGCCAGTTCTACCTGAGCGGTTCCTACAAGTTCTAAGCTGATTGCATCGGCTGAAAACTGAAAAAGCCCGGAAAGCTTAGCTTTCCGGGCTTTTTTTCATGCTGCGCGCCACCTTATTCCGCGTCGCCCTGCAGGCGGCGCTGCCTGACGGCCGCCGCCAGGTTTTCCAGCACGGCCACGCTGGCGCTCCAGTCGATGCAGCCATCCGTGACGGACTGGCCATAGATCAGTTCCTTGCCCGGAATCAAATCCTGGCGGCCCGCCACCAGGTGCGACTCCACCATCACGCCGACGATGCGGCCATCGCCGCCGGCCACCTGGCTGGCGATGTCGGCGCACACGGGGATCTGGTTTTCCGGTTTTTTCGAGCTGTTCGCATGCGAGGCGTCGATCATCAGGCGCGCCGCCAGGCCTTGCGCGGCGATCGCCTTGCACGCCTCGTCCACGCTGGCCGCGTCATAGTTCGGGGTTTTTCCGCCGCGCAAGATGATGTGGCAATCCTCGTTGCCGTTGGTCGAAACGATGGCCGAGTGGCCGCCCTTCGTGACGGACAGGAAATGGTGCGGCTGCGAGGCGGCCTTGATGGCTTCCACGGCGATTTTCACATTGCCGTCCGTGCCATTCTTGAAGCCGACCGGACAGGACAATCCCGACGCCAGCTCGCGGTGCACCTGCGACTCCGTCGTGCGCGCGCCGATGGCGCCCCAGCTGATCAGGTCGGCGATGTATTGCGGGCTGATCACGTCGAGGAACTCCGTGCCGGCCGGCAAGCCCAGCTCATTGATATCGCGCAACAGTTCGCGCGCCATGCGCAAGCCGTCGTTGATGCGGAAGCTGTTGTCCATGTACGGGTCGTTGATCAGGCCCTTCCAGCCCACCGTGGTGCGCGGCTTCTCGAAGTAGACGCGCATGACGATTTCCAGTTCGGCCGCGAAACGCGCGCGCTCCTTGACCAGCAGGCGCGCATATTCCATCGCCGCCTTGGTATCGTGGATGGAGCAAGGCCCGATCACCACCATCAGGCGGTCGTCCTGGCCATGCAGGATACGGTGCAGGGCAATGCGGGCGCTGGCGGCAGTCTGTTCGGCTTGCTCCGAGCAGGCAAATTCGCGGATCAGGTGGGACGGCGGGGTCAGTTCCTTCATTTCGCGAATGCGCAAATCATCGGTGCGGGGCATCATTTTCTCCAAAATTTAAGGAAGGGTAAAACATCTGGGTAAAAAAAAACCGCCATCGGTGGCGGTTTTTTAGAATTTGCTGGGATCTCGTTTTGCTGCTACGTGAACCGACCGCTACTCCACCGCCTTTGGGTTGGAATTGCTAAAGTAAAAATAAGCGGTAAAAAAGTGGCGAGCGAACATGCGAGTCATCCGTAAGTGATGAACGACTATAAACCTAAATTGCAAGGGTTGGCAAGCATATTTGTCGGCAAAGCCGCATGCCGCTGCCGTTTTACACTGCATAACCCGCAAAAAAGCATAAAAAGTTGCGCGCTGAGAATCTCGCCGCGACTCTGCATCCCCGGCACCACCGTTGTGCCCGTCGTGGCAACCACGCCACGCCAGCCATTCTATCGACGACAAGCGGTGCACTCCTTGATCCAGGTCTAGTCCCGGCGTCGCCGCACGGACAAAACTCAAGGACGTATCGACGACCTTTGACTGCCTGACCTTTCCGGAGAACCGCATGATCCCTACACCATCCTTGCATTTCGCTGCCTTTTCACCACCCAGACTGGGCCTGGCACTGGCCAGTGCACTGCTGAGCCTACCCGTCCTGGCGCAGGACGCCGCGCCGATTGCGCGCGTGGAAATCACCGGCTCGAACATCCGCCGCGCGCAGGCGGAAACGGCGTCGGCCGTGCAAACCCTGAGCGCGGCCGACATTGAAAAATCGGGCAAGTCCAGCGTGGCCGAACTGCTGCAGACCCTGGCCGTCGACAACCAGGGCTCCGTCCCCACCACCTTCGGCAACGGCTTTGCCGCCGGCGCCTCCGGCGTGTCGCTGCGGGGCCTGGGTACGGCCTCGACCTTGGTGCTGCTGAATGGCCGCCGCGTCGCGCCATATGGCCTGGCCGACGACGGGCAGAAGGTGTTTGCCGACCTGAACATCATTCCCCTGGAAGCCGTGGAACGGGTGGAAATCCTCAAGGATGGCGCCTCGGCCATCTATGGTTCGGACGCCATCGCCGGCGTCGTCAACGTGATCCTGCGGCGCGACTACCAGGGCACGGCCATCAAGGGCAATTACGGCAAGACGAAGGAGTGGGACGGGCGCGACGCGCGCGCCGCCATCACGCACGGCTTCGGCGACATCGACACTGACCGCTACAACGTGCTGCTGAACCTCGAGTACAGCGAAAAGGCCGCCATCTGGAACCGCGACCGGGCCGGGCGGGGCGCCGTCGGCCGCAGCGACTTGCGCGACCTGGGCTTCAGCGCGCAGGAAACCCTCAGCGGCGCGGGCGCCATCACCACCAACAATGCGGCCGGCAGCGCCGTCAACGGCAATGTGCGCAATCCCGACACGCTCGACTACTACAACCGCGGCAACCTCGCTGGCGCGGGCTTTACGCGCACCTTCCCCGGCGCCGCCTGCGGCAATTTCACGACTCACCCGCAGGGCGATCCGGGCGGCGGCTGCCTGACCGATGCCGCGCAGCAATATGGCCAGATCCAGCCCAAGCAAAAGAACATCAATTTCTTCGGCCGCGGCGCCTGGCAACTGACGCCGGAGCTGCAGACGTATGCCGAGCTGAATCTGTATCACAGCGAATCGCACTCGGCCACCACGCCCTCGACGGTCAGCGGCTCGGTCGGCTATCCGGGCGGCCCCGTCAGCAATGCGGGCGTGTCGCTGGGCGCCGCCCACCCGGACAATCCGTATTTCGGCACGGCGGCGCGGCTGCGCTACCTGGCGGCCGACGTGGGGCCGCGCCTGTCGGAAGTCACATCCACCTTCATGCGCTTTGTCGCCGGCATCAAGGGCAGCGTGGCGGGCTGGGATATCGACAGCGCCTTGCTGTACTCGCAGAACAAGGTGTCGAACGACCTGGACGGCTACCTGCAGCGCGACGTCGCCTTCTCCCTGCTCAACCCGAGCGCCGCCAATGTGGAGCGGGCCAGCCTGAACCCCGCGTATGCGGCCCTGCCGGCCGGCAGCCTGTGGCGCATCGCGGAAAACGCGGGCCTCAATTCGCGCGAGCTGTACGCGGCCCTGTCGCCGCGCATCTCGAACGACGCCAAAACGCATATCGCGCAGATCGACTTCAAGGCCAGCCGCGAGGTGGCCAAGCTGGACGGCGGCGGCCTGGGCGTGGCCGTGGGCGCGGAATTCCGCCACGAATCGACGGAACTCAAGCCCACCACGGGCACGGAACGGGGCAATATCATTGGTCTCGGCTATTCCGCCTACAAGGGCAGCCGCAACGCGTCTGCCATCTATGCCGAGGTGCTGGCGCCCGTGCTGAAGAGCGTGGAACTGTCGGGCGCCCTGCGCGCCGACCATTTTACCGACGTGGGCAATTCCTATACGCCGAAAGTGGGCGTGAAATGGACGCCCGTGCGCCAACTGGCCCTGCGCGGCACCTTCGCCAAGGGCTTCCGCGCCCCCAGCGCGGCGGAAAACGGCGTCGGCGGCCTGGCCGCGTTCTCCACCGCCAGCGATCCGCTGCGCTGCGCACTGGGCGTGGAAGCGGCCTGCGATCCGGCTTCCATCGCCGTCATCACCTCGCCCAATCCGAAGCTGTCGCCCGAACGTTCGCGCAGCTATTCCGTGGGCGCCGTGTGGGACCCGTTGCCGCGCACCAGTATTTCCGTCGACCTGTGGCAAATCCGCCGCAAGAATGAAATCAACCAGGAGCAAACGGATACGGCCATCGCCGAAGGCCATGTGGCGCGCGACCCGTCGACGGCCACCGGCATCGCCGGCGATCCGGGCGCTATCACGGCCGTGCTGGCCAACTATGTGAATTCGGCGCAAACGACGGTGCGCGGCATCGATATCGACGCGCGCCAGCGCTTCAGCCTGGGCAGCGACTATGGCAACCTGACCTTCGACTTGAAGTGGACGCATCTGTACAAATGGCTGCGCACGGAACAAGACGGCACGCAGCGCGATTTTGCCGGCACGCATGGCAATTGCGACGTGTCCAACTGCATGGGCACGCCGGACGACCGCATCAACCTGGGCGCCACCTGGGAACGCCAGAACTGGCGCGTCACGGCCAACGTCAACTACCGCGCACCGCTCGATAACCTGCTGTTCAAGAATGACCCGGACGGCTGCGCCACGCACTTCGCCGACGGCACGGACGCGCCGCGCGGCTGCCGCATCGCCTCGTTCACCACGGTGGACCTGACGGCCCGCTGGCTGGCCACGCCCAAGCTGGAAGTGTTTGCGACCATACAAAACCTGTTCGACAAGATCGCCCCGCTCGATCCGCTCACGTATGGCGCCACGGGCTACAACCCGCTCGACTACGCGGGCGCGGCGGGACGCTTCATCAGTGCGGGGGTGAAGTACAAGTTCTGAATTTCGTCATATTTTCAACGTATCAGGCGTTTCAGGAACCGTAGCGAGCAAGCCCAATATTGGGTTGAGTAGCGCAGCTGTACTTCAGGTACAGCGAGCAACGCAAACTCAAGAGTGGGCTGCGCAGTAGGTTCCTGAAATGGCGATCTAAGCCGTGCCGCCGACGGTAATGCCGTCCAGGCGCAAGGTCGGCTGTCCCACGCCCACGGGGACGCTCTGCCCTTCCTTGCCGCACACGCCCACGCCGGAATCGAGGCGCATGTCGTTGCCGATCATGGAAACGCGGTTGAGCACGTCCGGGCCATTGCCGATCAGGGTCGCGCCCTTCACCGGGTAGCTGAGCTTGCCATTTTCAATCACGTACGCTTCGCTGGCCGAAAAGACGAACTTGCCATTCGTGATGTCGACCTGGCCGCCGCCGAAGTTGACGGCATACAGACCGTTTTTGACGGAGGCGAGGATTTCGCCCGGGTCCTTGTCGCCGCCCAGCATGTACGTATTCGTCATGCGCGGCATGGGCAGGTGGGCGAACGATTCGCGGCGCGCATTGCCCGTCACGGGCATCTTCATCAGGCGCGCATTCATGGTGTCCTGGATATAACCCTTCAGGATGCCATCCTCGATCAGGGTCGTGCACTGCGTGGGGTTGCCCTCGTCATCGATATTCAACGAGCCGCGCCGGCCAGCCAGGGTGCCGTCGTCGACCACGGTGACGCCCTTGGCGGCCACGCGCTCGCCGATGCACCCGGAAAACGCAGACGAACCCTTGCGGTTGAAATCGCCTTCCAGGCCATGGCCGATGGCTTCGTGCAACAGGATGCCGGGCCAGCCCGGGCCCAGCACGATGGTCATGGGGCCGGCGGGCGCGGGACGCGCTTCCAGGTTCACCAGGGCCGAATTGACGGCGTCCGCCGCGTATTGTTCCAGTACGGCATCGCTGAAATAGTCATAGCTGTAACGCCCGCCGCCGCCTGCCGAACCCGTTTCGCGGCGGCCATTCTGTTCCGCGATCACCGTCAGCGACACCCGCACCAGCGGGCGGATGTCGGCCGCCAGCACGCCGTCGCTGCGCAGCACCAGCACCACGTCATATTCGCCGGCCAGGCCCGCCATCACTTGCACGACCCTGGGATCTTTCGCCCGCGCCATCTTTTCCACGCGTTCGAGCAATTGCACCTTGGCCGTGGCGTCCAGCGAGGCGAGCGGATCGTTGGGCAGGTACAAGGACCGTCCGCCCTGCGGCTGCATCTGGCCCGCGATCTTGATCCTGCCGGCGCCGGCGCGCGCAATCGTGCGCGTGGCCGCGGCCGCTTCCAGCAGGGCACGCTCGGAAATGTCGTCGGAATACGCAAACGCCGTCTTGTCGCCGGACACGGCGCGCACGCCCACGCCCTGGTCGATGGAAAAACTGCCCGTCTTGACGATGCCCTCTTCCAGGCTCCAGCCTTCGCTCTTGGTCGACTGGAAATACAGATCGGCATAGTCGACCTTGTGCGTAAACATCGTGCCCAGGGCTTTCAACAGCTTGTCCTCGTCCAGGCCGAACGGCGTCAACAGGATATCGCGCGCCACGGCCAGGCTGGACAGATTGGGTTCAAATGGCTTCATAACTTTGCACTCGCTAATTATATTCAACTCATTCTCAGTACCTGACAGAAGCGTAGCGAGCGGCAGTGATTTGTGGCCGAGAAGCGCAGCCGTGCTTGAGCACGGTGAGCATCGCAGGCCGCAAAGCGCGACGCGCAGTAGCTTATGTCAGGTACCCTCACATAGTGCGGTGCGCCAGGGCTGGCAAGGATTCGCGCACGCCGGCCAAAAACACCAGGTCGATCTCGCCGCTCACCACGCCCTCGCCTTCGGGTAACACGGCTTTCACTTCGCCCCACGGGTCGATCAGCATGCTGTGGCCCCACGTGCGGCGGCCGTTCGGATGCAAGCCGCCCTGCGCCGAGGCCAGCACATAGCACTGGTTTTCGATGGCGCGCGCGCGCAGCAGCACCTCCCAGTGGGCGCTGCCCGTCGTATGGGTAAACGCGGCCGGCACGACAATCAGCGCGCAATCGCCCATGGCGCGGTAGAGTTCGGGAAAGCGCAAGTCATAGCAGATGGACAAGCCGACCCGGCCAAACGGCGTCTCGATCGAGCGCACCTGCGCGCCCGGCACGATGGTGCGCGATTCGTTGTACGACTCGGCGCCGCGCGTAAAACCGAACAGGTGGATCTTGTCGTAGCGGCCAGCCGGTTCGCCTTGCGGGTCATACACCAGCGTGGTGTTGAGGACCTTGCCCTCCTCGCCGGAAATCAGGGGCAAGGTGCCGCCGATCAGCCAGATGCCGTGTTGGCGCGCCATCTGCGCCATGCCATCCTGGATGGGGCCGCTGCCGGGCTGTTCCGCATGGGCCAGCTTGTCCGTTTCCTGCTTGCCCATGATGGCCCAGTACTCGGGCAGCACCACCAGTTGCGCGCCACCGGCGGCGGCCTGCGCCACCAGGCGGCGCGCCGTGGCCAGGTTGTCTTCCACGGAAGGCGAGGAAATCATTTGTACTGCTGCGACTGTATGCATCATTGCCACCTCTTCTCCATTCGAACGCCGCGCCTATTTCGCCACGGCCTCCGCCGCTGCGGCGGCAGGCACGGCGACAGGGTCCAATTTACCACCATCGAGCTTGGTCACGACGGGCGCTTTCCACGGCCCGGCGATCTGCATATGGTAAGTGAGCGCCTTCATCACGGGCGCGCGCAGGAACAATTGCGCCAGGAAACTGCCCAGGCCGATGACGGGGTTGACGGCCAGCGCGTACACGAGCGGCCCCGTGCCCAGGTTGAATTCCGGGATCACCACCACGTGCAAATTCGTCGTTTCATTGGCGATATCGGCCGTGCCATCCATCAGCACGGTTGCCGCCACGCCATGCATCTTGAGGTTATCGGTGCTCACCACGCCGCGCTTGATGCTGGCGTTGGCCGTGATGCCGTCGAAGGCCAGGCCTTCGGAAAACACGTCGTGGAAATCGAGTTTCAGCAAGCGGGGCAAGGCTTGCAGGCTGAGCACGCCCAACAGCTTGGCCGCGCCCGGATCCTGCTTGAGGAACTGGCCCGATTCCACGTTCATCTCGATCTGCCCCGACAAGGTGGGGATGTCGAGCGAATACGGCAAGCCGTTCCAGGCGATGTCGCCGCTCAGGCGGCCCTTGCCGCGGCGCACCGTGTCGGCAAAGCCGAAGCGGTCGAGCAGCTTGCCCGCATCGACGATATCGAGGCCGAAACGCAGGCTGGTCGTGCTTTGCCCATCCTTGATCACCCATTTGCCATTGCCGCTCAGGGCGCCATCGGGATTCGACAGTTGCAGCTTACCCACGCGCCACTCGCGCCCGCCCGCCGCCATGGTGTTATAGGCCTGCAACTCCAGCCGGCCGATCTTCTTGTTGAACAGTTCAAATTGCTCGGCGACGATATCGAGCGAGGGAATCGACTGGGCGCCGTTCTTTCCCTCCAGCAAATTCTTCACATCGTTGGCGGCCGACTCCGGAATGATCAGCGACGACAGGCGCGCCGTCATCTTGCCCAGGCCGGACGGCGTTTCCAGCCAGGTCACATAGCCTGACACTTGTTTTGCATCAATATTAGCTTGCCACACATCCTTCTGGTGCGTGGCGCCCACGACCACGTTTTCCAGCTTGCGCTCGCCCAGCATCAGTTCGCTGGCACGGGCGGCCATCATGTCCGGCACCACGTATTGCGCGATATCGGGGGCATCGTCGGCGGCGCCGCTGTCGGCGGATGCCGAGCCGCTGCCGGCGATCTCGCTGCCGGCGGCGATCCAGCTGTCCACGTCCAGGGTTTTCATGTTGACGTTGAACATCATGCCGCTGTCCGGTTCCGGCGCCGGCACGTTCACGCCGATGCCGCCGCGCACCAGGCGCCAGGCGTCCTTGCCCTGCTTCTGGCGCTGGTAACGCGCGGCAATGCCGGATCCCAGCGCGATGCGGATATCGTCCGTGCGCAGGCCCGCGCCGTTGGCCGCATTGCCCGTCAAGGTGAATTTCACGGGCAGGCTGTCGCCGGCCGGCTTTTTCAGGGGGGCGGGGAAATCCAGGCCCAGGCCCGTCAGCGGCGATTCGACATTGACCACCACCTGGTGATCGCGCGCCGTGATCAAGCCGCTGTAGCGCGCGCCGCCATTCAAATGTTTCGCCAGGCGCTGCAGCACGGGCGCCGGATACGTCTTGCGCAAGCCGTCGATGGTCATGTTGCCGGCAATCTTGACCTGGATGGAACTGTCCGCCTGCGTGCCGCCCGAGATGGCCAGCGGCCCGCCAAGCAAGCTGCCGTTCAAGCCGTTCAGGTTGACGCCCTTTTCATTGAATTCGATCTTGCCCTGCGTACCCAGTACGGGCGGCATGTCGTGGAACAGCACCACGTCGTTGCCCGCCAGCTGCAAGCTGCCCTGCACGGTCGATTCGAGCATGCGCTCGATCGGCAAGTGCAATTTGAGGGCCAGCCTGGCGTTGCCCGTCGCCGTCGTTTCATCCGTGAAATGCTCGATCCAGCCCAGCACGGGGCTGGCCGTCACGTACTTGAGAAATTCCTGCATGGGGCCGGCCGCGTTGCCTTCAATGTCGAGCAAGGTGTCGAACACGGTCAGGTCGGGGATCACGGCTTTGACATTCGTCAAGGCCACGCCGCCCGTGATGGCCGTGTCGCCGCGGATTTCCATACGCGCCCGTTCAAACACGAAACTGCCCTTGATCTTGTCCGCCTGCGGCCACAGGGGCGCCTTGCCTGCCAGCGGGCCGCTTTCCGCAAATTCGCCGGGCGCGTAGTTCAGGGTGCCATTCTCGAGCTTGCCCGCCACGCGGAAATCGCCCCGATTGCGCTGGACCGGGGTGTCGGCCTTGAAGGGGAAATGCTCGAGTTCGCCGCGCAGGCGCAGGCTGACATCGCGCGCCACGCCACCTTCCAGCGCCCCCGTCAGCCAGTGGCGCAGGTGCTCGGGCGTTTGCAGCGGCAGGTAGCGGCCGATGGTGTTGATCTGGAAATTGTCTATCGTGCCCGTCAGGTCGACCTGGCCCAGGTTCTTGCCGTCGAGCGGCATGCGGTGCGTGCCTTGCAAGGCGACGCGCAAGCCTTGCTGATTGAAGTCGAGCTTGTCCAGCTCGACTTGCAGCATATTCTCCGCTTCGAACGTCCAGCGCGCCTGCATGGCGAATTGTTCGAACGGCATGGCCGGTTCGCTCAGGTACGATGGAAACTGCAGCACCAGATCCTGCGCATCGATAGCGATGCTGCCGCCCTTGTCGTTGGCGTCGATGGTGCCGCTGAGTTTGTCGAAGCCGGGAATGGCCGGTGCGGCCGCCTGCGCGGGGCTGCTCGCCGTCTTCGCCACGGCCAGGCGCGCCGGCTGCGCATTCAGGCCCAGGTCGATGAGCTTGCCGCGCAAACGGTAGCTGGCCGGTGTCGCCATCTCGCCTTCCCATTGTGCCGAGAAATCCTGCAAACGCCCGCGCGGCGCCAGGGCGTCCAGGCGCTGGCGCTGCTGCTCGCCCAGCGGCAGCTTGTCGGCCAGCGCGGCCAGGGTTTGCAAATCGAGCGACTTGGCCGTGATTTCCGTGCGCGCCGGCTTGCGCTTGGTGGCGGCAATGAAACGCTCTGACAGGGTCGTGGGTGGCAGGCTGAGGCCGTCGCGGGTTTCCACCGCGAAATTCGTCAACTCCACCTGATGGCCATTCGCGCCAAAGGTGGGCTTGCCGTCCGGCACCTGCGCCGACAGCTCTTCTTTTGCCGAAATGCGCCCGCTGACCGACAGCAAGTCGAGCGGGGCGATATGCTCGCCCAGCTGCGCCTGCACATCCGTCAAGCCCACGTCGGCCGTGAAGCCGGCCAGGCGCGCGTGATCCAGGCTCAACCAGGCGCGCAAGGCACCCTTGCCCTGGCTCAGCTCGAACGGGTAATCGAGGTAGCGGCGCCAGGCGGCCAAGTCGGCGTTTTTCAGGTCCGCATACAGCTCGCCCTTCCACATCGATACATCCGAGATGCGCGTGCTGAAAGGCGGATGCGTGAAGTGAGCACGCACATCGATGGGCGCGGCCAGGCTGGCGGGCGGCGTGGCCTGCAAGCCCAGCCGGTGGCTGCGCCAGCGGTTGCGCAGCAGCAAGTTGACCTGGGTTAAAGCCAGCTCCGGCGTGCCGCGCGCTTCGTCCGTCCAGCGCACCTTGCCGTCGCGAATGATGATGTCATGCTGCGACAGCAGCCAGTCGGCGCCCTTGCCGTCGCTGCCCTGGCTGCTGTCGACGAGCACGCCGGCCACATACAGCTTGCCATCCATGCTGCGCCGCACGTCCAGGTCGGGCCGCGTGATTTCCAGGGTAGTGAAGCGCACGGAACCGAGCACGCTCCACCATGACACGGTCGCCGAAATGCTCGGCAGGCTCAGCGCCTGGCGCCCCGCCTGGTCGCGCAGGGTCACGTCGCCGAGGAAGAGATTTGGCCGCACGCCATGCCAGGAAGCATAAATGCGCGCGATGCTGACAGGGTTGCCCAGCGCGCGGCTGGCCGCCCGCTCGATATCGCCTTTGTAATAATCGATATTCGGCAAGATGGCGTAGCGCAGGAATAAAAACAGCACGGCGAAGGCGAAATACGCCAGCAGCACCAGTTTGATGGTAAAACCCAATACATGGTGGGTGGCCAGGTTGGCCATGCGATAGGCGGCACGCAGCCTCTGCCAGCGCAGGGCCAATGGCACATGTTCTGTCACGCTTGCTTCTGGCGGTTTTTGCATCAATAAGCTAATAAACTGGCCCGGCGTCAAATAATGGCAAAAATCGTCTGCATTCGTGGTGCGCGCCTGCATCCTTGCGCTTGCGTCTGAGCAAAGCCTCCCTTACCATCGTCCGGAAGAGCACGCACTACCGGCGGTATACGGCCAGCGGCACAATTTTACCGCATCCCCCGCCGTTCGCAGCCAAGTTAAACAAGAACATGCACGCAGCATCCACGAGACCCTTACCGATACCATGAGCACACAGCCTTTGATTTCCGCCTCCCGTTTCTACCAGCGCTGGCTGGACGCCGCCCCCGAGCGCGCCGCGCAGGTGGCGCAACTGGTGCGCGCGCCGCTGGACGGGCTCGACTTTGCCGCCGAGCTGGCCGCTCAGGCGAACGCCGCCACGCCGCCGCTGCCGCCCGAACGGGCCATGCGCCGCCTGCGCAACCTGCTCGTCTGCGGCCTGATCGCGCGCGATCTTGGCGGCCAGGCCGACTTGAACGAAGTCGTCACCGCCATGACGGGTTTTGCCGATTTCGCCATCCGCACGCATGTGGACGCCATCATGGCCGAGATGGTGGCCCTGCACGGCATGCCCGTCGGCGAGGAATCGGGCGAGGAACAAGCCTTGATGGTACTGGCGATGGGCAAGCAGGGCGGCGGCGAGCTGAACGTCTCGTCGGACATCGACCTGATCTTTGTCTACCCGGAAGATGGCGATACGCAAGTCACCTTGCCGGGCCAGCGCAGCCTGTCCAACCACGAGTTTTTCATTCGCATGGGCAAGAAACTGATCGCCGCCCTGGCCGAGATCACGCAAGACGGTTTTACTTTCCGTGTGGATATGGCCCTGCGTCCGAACGGCAATTCCGGCCCGCTGGCCGCCAGCCTGGGCATGGTGGAACAGTACCTGATCGTGCAAGGGCGCGAATGGGAGCGCTACGCCTGGGTCAAGGCGCGCGCCGTGACGGGCAAGCCGGAAGACATCGCCTCGCTCGACGCCATCGTGCGCCCCTTCGTCTTCCGCCGCTACCTCGATTTCGGCGTCATCGATGCCATCCGCACCATGCACGGCCAGATCCGCGCCGAGGTCAACCGCCAGGAGCGGCTGCACCCGGACCGCAGCAACAACGTCAAGCTGGGCCGTGGCGGCATCCGCGAAATCGAATTCCTCGCGCAAGTGTTTCAGTTGATACGGGGCGGGCGCGACGCCGAGCTGCGCGAACGTTCCACGCGCGCCACCCTGCGTACGGTGGCGGACAAGGGGCTATTGGAACCGGCCATCGTAGAACAATTGCTGGGTTCCTACACTTTCCTGCGCAACCTGGAACACCGGCTGCAGTATCTTGACGATGCGCAAACCCATACCCTGCCCGCGAACGAGGCCGACCGCCTCACCGTGGCGCAGATGATGGGATTGCCCGACACGCCCACCCTGCTGGCCCAGCTGGAAGCGCACCGCGTGTTTGTCGCCGGTCAATTTGACGAAATGTTCAGCGACAAGAGCAGCGGCACGCCGCCGGCCGACACGGGCATCGACCCGCAAACGTCGAACGACTGCGCCGCCTCGGATCAGCAGGAAGCCATCGAGGCGCGCTTCGCCGCCCTGGGTTTCCATGAACCGGCCGCCTGCGCGCGCCGCCTGCTGGCCACGTGGCAAGCGCCGCGGCTGCAATCCTTGCCCGAGGCGAGCCGCACGCGTTTAGTGGCCCTCGTCAATTCAGCCCTGCCCCTGATCACCGATTGCTCCGTGTCCAACGGCAACGCCAGCCAGCTGGCCACCCTGGGCCGCCTGCTCGATTTCCTGGAGGCGATCGCGCGCCGCTCGGCCTATCTGTCGCTGCTGACGGAATACCCGCATACGCTCGAGCGCGTCGTGCGCATGGTGTGCGCCAGCGGCTGGGCCGCCACCTTCCTCACGCAGCACCCGATCCTGCTCGACGAGCTGCTGGACGAGCGCATCCGCAATACGGTGCCTGACCCGGCCGCGCTGGCGCTGGACTTGCAACGCCAACTCGACGACGCGCCCGGCGACACGGAGCGGCAGATGGATATCCTGCGCGAAACACACCACGCGCAGCTGTTCCAGTGCCTGGCGCAAGACCTGGCGGGCGACCTGAGCGTGGAGAAGCTGGCCGATTACCTGTCCCAGCTGGCCGACATCATCGTCGCCGCCACCGTGCAAGCCGTCTGGCAAACCTTGCCCACGCGCCACCGCGAGGTGCCGAAATTCGCCGTCATCGCGTACGGCAAGCTGGGCGGCAAGGAGCTGGGCTATGTCTCGGACCTCGACGTCATCTTCCTCTTCGACGACGACGACCAGGAAGCGCCCGGCCTGTACGCCAAGCTGGCGCAGCGCTTCATTACCTGGATGACCTCGCACACCTCGGCCGGCATTTTGTTCGATATCGACATCGCCCTGCGTCCCGACGGCGCCTCGGGCATGCTGGTTTCCAGCGTGCAAGCCTTCGAGCGCTACCAGGGCAGCGCGGCCTGGGTGTGGGAACACCAGGCGCTCACGCGCGCGCGCTTCTGCGCCGGCGATGTCGGCATCGGCAAGCATTTCGAGCGCATCCGCGACACGATCTTGCGCAAGGAAAGGCCGGAAAACGGCCCCCTCAAGGGCGAAGTGGTGGCCATGCGCAAGAAGATGCTGGACGCCCACCCGCCCCGCCCCGGTAACTTTGATCTGAAACAAGATCCGGGCGGCATGATCGACATCGAGTTCATGGTGCAATACCTGGTGCTCCAGCATGCGGCGCAGTACCCGCAGCTGACGGCCAACTCGGGCAATATCGCCCTGCTGCGCCTGTGCGGCGAACTGGGGTTGATCGACGCCCAGCTGGCCGCCCTGGTGGCCGACGCCTACCGCGCGCTGCGCAAGCTGCAGCACCAGCTGCGCCTGCAAGGACAGGACCTGGCCCGCGTGGAACCGGAAAGAGTGCGCGTGCATGCGGACCACGTCATGCGCCTGTGGCAAGCCATCTTCGGCGCCACCGCCTGAGGCCGGCCCGGGCATGCCGCTTCATTACCTGTCCCGCCTGAGCGGATCGGCGCGCGATACGCAAGCCAATCTGCAGCTGGGCTGCGTGCTGGCGCTGGTGGCCGGCGCCGTGAATGCGGGCGGCTTTCTTGCCATCGGCGGCTATACCTCGCACATGACGGGCATCGTCTCGGGCATGGCGGATGACTTGGCGCTGGGCAATATCACGCTGGCCCTGGCGGCGCTGGGCGCGTGGCTGGCCTTTGTCAGCGGCGCGGCCGTGACGGCCATCATGGTGAACTGGGGCAAGCGGCGGCGCCTGCACAGCCAGTTTGCCGCCAGCCTGCTGCTGGAAGCGGCCCTGTTATTGCTGTTCGGCTTGACGGGCAATTACCTGGCCACCATGCCCGACGTGCTGGGCCCCGTCACCATCTTGCTGCTGTGCTTTGTCATGGGTTTGCAAAACGCCATCATCACCAAGATTTCGGGCGCCGTCATCCGCACCACGCACGTGACGGGACTGTCCACCGACATCGGCATCGAACTGGGCAAGATGGCGTATTACAACCGGCGCCACCTGCCGGACCGGATGGTCAAGGTCAACCGCGGCAAGCTGAGAACCCACAGCCTGCTGATCGCCTGCTTCTTCATCGGCGGCGTCAGCGGCGCCCTGGCCTTCAAGCACATCGGCTTTCCTGCCGCCACCATCCTGCTCGCCGGCGTGCTGACCCTGCTGTCGGGCGTGCCAGTGCTGCGCGACTTGCGCCTGCTGTGGCGCTTTTACCGGCGCCGCCTGCACATCCTCCGTTAGCAAAAATATTTTTCTTTAAAGCAATAAAATACTGGTTTTAATGCTAATATTTTTCTGCGTCCAGCGAGCCGATCAGGCTTGGCAGGACGGCGTTTTGATTTGACACCCTATCGTTGTCCAATTGTGAAAGCGAGAAAAATGATTTCCATCAAAAAAGCCCTGTTTGTCTTTGCCACTGCCGTCGGCATCGCTGCCTCGTTTGCCAGTAACGCGACCGAACATGCACGCAGACCGCCGGATACGTGCACCTATCTCTTGAACAGCTGCTATCAGGGCAATAACAATGACTGCGAACTCTGGTACGCACAGTGCGCCAACGTCGACCCTGAGTAAGCGGACTAAAGCAACAGACGAAAAAAAACGCCCCGAAGGGCGTTTTTTCTTATGCGGTCAAAAGATTACTTGGCCGACATCAATGCAACGGTGGTGTCGAGCATGCGGTTCGAGAAACCCCACTCGTTGTCGTACCACGACGACACTTTTACCAGGCGGCCCGACACTTTGGTCAGGGTCGAGTCGAAGTTCGACGACGCCGGGTTGTGGTTGAAGTCGATCGAGACCAGCGGTTCGGTCTGGTACGTCAGGATGCCTTCCAGGGCGCCTTCCGAAGCGGCCTTCATCAGCGCGTTGACTTCTTCCACGGTGGTGTCGCGCTTGGCGATGAAGGACAGGTCGACCAGCGACACGTTGATGGTCGGCACGCGGATGGCGAAACCGTCCAGCTTGCCATTCAGCTCAGGCAGCACCAGGCCCACGGCGGCAGCGGCGCCCGTCTTGGTCGGGATCATGCTCATGGTGGCCGAACGGGCGCGGCGCAGGTCTTCATGCATCACGTCGGACAGCACCTGGTCGTTGGTGTAGGCATGCACGGTGGTCATCAGGCCCGTTTCGATGCCGATGGCGTCGTTGAGCGGCTTGACCAGCGGTGCCAGGCAGTTGGTGGTGCACGAAGCGTTCGAGATGACGGTGTCCGTCGATTTCAGCACGGAGTGGTTCACGCCGAACACGACGGTAGCATCGACGTCCTTGCCGCCTGGTGCCGAAATGATGACTTTTTTCGCGCCGCCCTTCAAGTGAGCCGAAGCTTTCTCTTTGGTGGTGAAGAAGCCCGTGCATTCCAGCACGACGTCCACGCCCAGCTCGCCCCATGGGATTTCAGCCGGGTTGCGCTGTGCGAATACGCGGATCGGATCGCCATTGACGATCATGTTGTCGCCTTCGACGGTGACCGTGCCCGGGAACTTGCCGTGCGCGGTGTCATAGCGGGTCAGGTGGGCGTTCGATTTGGCATCGCCCAGGTCGTTGATGGCAACGATCTGGATATCCTGTTTCTTGCCGCCTTCGTAGAAAGCGCGCAATACATTACGGCCGATGCGGCCGTAGCCGTTGATTGCAACTTTGATCGTCATACTCTGCTCCTGATTAAAAAAAAAGGTATCAGCACAGCACCCCGGCCAGCACATGACCAGGGTCTGCTCAAAATCAATATTAGCCAGCGATAACGGCTTTAACCTTGGCTACGACATTCTCGACCGTGAAGCCGAAGTGCTTGAACAGCACGCCGGCCGGAGCCGATTCGCCAAACGTGTCGATACCGACCACGGCGCCTTCCAGGCCCACGTATTTGTACCAGAAGCTGGTCACGCCCGCTTCGATGGCCACGCGCGGCACGCCTTTCGTCAGCACGCTGGCCTTGTAGGCGGCGTCCTGGCGGTCGTACACGTCGGTCGACGGCATCGACACCACGCGCACGGCGATGCCTTCGGCAGCCAGCGCGCTGGCGGCGGCGACGGCCAGTTCCACTTCGGAACCGGTGGCGATCAGGATCGCCTTGGCATCGGCCACGTCGTTCAGCACATAGCCGCCGCGGTAGATGTTCTCGATCTGTTCGGCGCTACGCTCCTGGTATGGCAGGTTCTGGCGCGAGAAGATCAGGGTCGACGGACCATCCTTGCGACGCACGGCGGCGCCCCAGGCAGCAGCCGACTCGACGGTGTCGCACGGACGCCAGTTGTCCAGGTTCGGGATCAAACGCATCGACGAGACGTGCTCGACCGATTGGTGCGTCGGGCCATCTTCGCCCAGGCCGATCGAATCGTGGGTGAACACGAAGATCGAACGCAGTTTCATCAGGGCAGCCATGCGCAGCGCATTGCGGCTGTAGTCGGAGAACGTCAGGAACGTGGCGCCGAACGGAATGTAGCCGCCGTGCAAGGTAATGCCGTTCATGATGGCGCTCATGCCGAATTCGCGCACGCCGTAATTGATGTGGTTGCCAGGCTGGCCCGAACGCACGGCTACGCACTCTTTCCAGTTGGTCAGGTTCGAACCGGTCAGGTCGGCCGAGCCGCCCAGGAATTCCGGCAGGGACGACGCCAGTGCCTGGATGGCGTTCTGGCTGGCCTTGCGGGTGGCAATGTTTTCTTTCTTCTCGACGCAGGAAGCGATGGCGGCCGACAGCGCCGTTTCAAACGCGGCGGGCAAGTCGCCCTGCATGCGGCGGCTCAGTTCAGCGGCTTGCTGCGGGAATTCGCGGCCATAAGCGACGAAACGCTCGTTCCAGTCCGCTTCCAGCAGAGCGCCTTGCTTCTTGGCATCCCAGGCCGCGTACACGTCGGCCGGCATTTCGAACGGGGCGGCATCCCAGCCGATGTATTCGCGTACGGCAGCGATTTCCTTGTCGCCCAGCGCGGCGCCGTGGACCTTGTCGCCGCCTTGCAGGTTCGGCGAACCCTTGCCGATGATGGTCTTGCAGCAGATCAAGGTTGGCTTGCTGGCCTTCTTGGCGGCGGCGATGGCGGCAGCCACGGCGGCAACATCGTGGCCGTCGACGGCGCGGATGACGTTCCAGCCGTACGCTTCGAAGCGGGCCGGGGTGTCGTCCGTGAACCAGCCTTCGACTTTGCCGTCGATGGAAATGCCGTTGTCATCGTACAGGGCGATCAGTTTGTTCAAGCCCAGGGTACCGGCCAGCGCGCACACTTCGTGCGAAATACCTTCCATCAGGCAACCATCGCCCACGAAGGCGTAGGTGTAGTGGTTGACGATATCGTAGCCAGGCTTGTTGAATTCAGCGGCCAGCAATTGCTCCGACAAGGCCATGCCGACGGCGTTGGCGATGCCCTGGCCCAGCGGGCCGGTGGTCGTTTCCACGCCTGGCGTGACATCGACTTCCGGGTGGCCCGGGGTTTTCGAATGCATCTGGCGGAACGCCTTGATGTCATCCATCGACAGTTCGTAACCGGTCAGGTGCAGCAGCGCGTAGTGCAGCATCGAGCCGTGGCCGTTCGACAACAGGAAACGGTCGCGGTTCTGCCATTTTGGATTCGCGGGATTGTGGCGATAGTGACCGCTCCACAGGGCAACTGCAATCTCGGCCATGCCCATCGGCATGCCTGGATGGCCGGAGTTGGCCTTTTGTACAGCGTCCATTGCCAGTGCGCGGATCGCATTGGCCATTTTGGTAGTCGGGAGCGTAGTTGTCATGATGGTATGGGTCAGTCGCGAGTTTGGAATTCGTTTGCAACAGCACGGACAGGGAAGCCGGCTGCTTTCTGTGGTCAAGTATTTTACCAGACTGGGGGGCCGCAAATTAGAATTGCGGCGTACTGGCCCGCCAAATGGCTATACTTTGACGTCTTTCCACCCCACTTATACCCCCGTTGAGGATTTGCATGCCGCGTTTTTTCTGTCCCCAGCCGCTCGTTGCCGGCACCACCATCGCCCTGCCGGAGGCTGTCGCCCACCATATCCAGGTCGTGCGCCTGGCGCCGGGCGACCTGATCACCCTGTTCAATGGCGAAGGGGGCGAAGTGCAGGCGAGCCTGGTGACGGTCGCCAAGCGCAGCGTGACGGCTGAAATCCAGACGCACGTGGCGCGCGAAGCGGAGCTGCCGTATGCCGTGACCCTGGCGCAGGCCTTGCCGGAAGCGTCCAAAATGGACTGGATCATCGAAAAAGCCATCGAACTGGGCGCGGCGGGCATCGTGCCGCTGTCGGCGCAGCGCTGCGTCGTGCGCCTGTCCGCCGAGCGGGCCGAGAAAAAACTCGCGCATTGGCAAGGCATTATCGTTTCCGCTTCGGAACAATCCGGGCGCAACCGCCTGGCCCAGCTGGCGCCATTGCAGGATTTCAATCACTGGAGCCGCCAGCAAGATTTGCATAAGCGCATCATTTTGACGCCGCGCGCGGAGCAGTCGCTGGCCGACTGGGCCCGCCACCAGCCGCCGCAGGCGATCACCGTGATGGTGGGCCCGGAAGGCGGCTTTTCGGAAGCGGAAGAAAAGGCCGCGCTGGCCGCCGGCGCCATCGGCCTGGCCATGGGCCCGCGCATCCTGCGCACGGAAACGGCAGGCCTGACGGCGCTGGCCACCCTGGCGGCATTGTGGGGCGGGATGTAAGAGGCCAGAAACCATATTGAAGGCAACGCCGGGGGCGTTCCCACGCCTGCCGTGGACATAGCCAAAAAAAATGCCGCGCCCTGTCTGACAGGGCGCGGCATTTTTACTGAAATCGTGTCTTTTGCAAGCCGCCGGCAAGCCGGCGGCCATCACACAATTAGAACTTCTTGTTGAACTCAGCGGTGAACTTCATCGAACGAGGTGCGGTGTAGCTCAGTACCGATTCATACAGAGCATAGCGTCCCTGGTTGGTGTTGTAACGCTCGACCACTTTTTGCGTGGTTTGCGTGTCGAACACATTGAAGATGTCCAGTTTCACAGACAGGCCTGGCACATACGCTGGTTTGTACGCCACGTTCAAGTCCAGGTTTTTGTCCCATGGCAGATTGCCCACGGCGCCACGTGGCGAAGGAACGTTCTGATTGCCAGTTGCACCGAAGCAATAGTGCGAAGCGGACTGATAGTTAAAGTCCTTATCTTCGACCGACTGCGTGTTCGGGTTGGTACCAACGCACGAACGTGGGCGGCCCGAAGCGAGCAAGGCGGCTGCACCCACGGTCCACTCTGGGGTCAGGTCGTAGAAGCCGTAAGCCTTGATCTGATGCTTACGATCATTTGGCAGGCGGCCATCCGCATAGCGCATCAGTGCTGCGTAATCCCAGGTCTGGGTAGCGGCAACGTCTGCCTGGCCAGTCGTGGTATCGGACAGCGTCTGACCTTCGGTATTGCCGCTGCTGCGCGACAGGGTGTAGTTGACCTTACCATACCAGCCGTTACGGTATGGATGCTCAGCAAACACATCAAGTGCAGCGTAAGTACGCTTGGCCTTGTCGAAGCCCAGGTCTTCCTTCGTCAGGTGGACGCGGGTGTAGTTGGACTGCGTACCTGCGAAGTCAACCAGGAAGTCATTTGCTTCGCCCGGGTTGAACGATGCGCAGTTAAAGCCGCCGTAGTTCGAAGTGTCGATACCATTACGCTTGGCGTATTTAATGAGCACGCGGCCATCGCAGAAGTCATCGATCGTCGACTTCAGGGTACGGTAAGTAACCTTGGCACCGAAATTCAGGCTAGGGTTGTAGGCCTTTTCAAAGCCCAGGGTCAACTCATCCTGGAACGATGGTTTCATGTCCAGTGCAGCAACGGTTTTCGGATCTTTTGCTTGACCGAATTCATTGTTTGCAGACAAGACATCCGTCAACTGGGTCAAGCCCGTTGGCGCACCATGCGCATCCGTACCCGTGTAAGCGTAGTACTGGTTGGTGTTCAGCGAACCGTTTGCACCGCGCAGAGCGATCACGGTTGGCATTTGCAGGGTGTAACGGCCAGCGCTACCGAATACTTTGAACGATGCATCGCCATTCACGTCCCACACTGCTGCTACGCGTGGAGCGTATTGGTTCTTCATCTCAATATACTTGGTGCCGTCCTGGTTGGCATTGTAGAAGCCTTCGCGACGCAGACCTGCGGTCAGCAACACGTCCTTCGTCACTTGCCAGCGATCTTCAATGTACTGAGCATCCTGACCAGCGAAAGCATTCGATACGGTCGAGGACAAGACACGCGACACATAAAAACCTTGCGATGCGAGCGGGCCCTTGCCTGCCAGCACGCCAACTTGGCCGCCAGGAACGTTAAATGGCTGAGTGGCATCCGGTGTCTTGCCGTACAACCACAGTACGCCACCGGCCAGGGCGTCGCCAGCGTCTGTCGAGGACATCTTGTTATTGTCCAGACCAGCACGCAGGGTATGGTTGCCAATCTTGTATTCCAAATCCAGACGCTTGGACGTTACGCGGTCGATGGCACCATTGACTGGTTGATTGGTCGAGAACGGCTGGCCGCCCGTGTAGTTCAAGCCTTGCGCCTGATCCGCCTTTGCCGCACTCACTTGTGCCAGCGTTGGATCGTAGCCCGTAGGCTGATAGATATGCTTGGCACGCGACTGGCCATACAGGGCCGTGACGGTCAGGTTATCGGAAATGTTACCAACGTAGCGCGCAATGTTGGCTTCGCCGCCGTTCGGGTTGAATGGGCCGTATTCTTCGTGGGTAGACGAATTGACCTTGCTGCCGACGGCGCGGGTATCGTATTTGTACGAACGGAATTGCGTATCGGTCTCTGGCAAGTCACCGATCGTGGTGAACTCGATGCGATGATTATCGGAAATATTCCAGTCCAACTTACCGAAGTAGCGCTGCGTGGTGGTCTTGTAGTCGCGCCAGCCGTTACTATCGTTAGTCAGCGCGGTACGGCCGCCGAAGACGCCATTGCTTTCGGCGCGAGTTTGTTCCAGTGCAACGAAACCGAACAAGGTATCCTTGATCAGCGGACCACCAACATAGGCGGAGTACTGTTTTTGCTCGAATTCATTGTCTTCGCGGCGAATACGCAGGGTCCCGTCTGTTTGCGGGAACACGCCGGTATTGGCGTAGTACATGTCACGCGACTTGGCGCGCAACGACTTCGGTGCGATCGAGACCAGGGCACCGGCTTCCCAGGTGTTGGTACCGGATTTGGTCGTGACGTTGACCACGCCGCCAACCGAACGGCCAAATTCAACGCCGTAACCGCCCGTCAAAACTTGAGCCTGAGCGATCGCGCCAAATGGCAGTTCCATCGCGCCCAACTGCGACAGCGGGTTGGTTACCGGGAAACCGTTGATGTAGTAGGCATTTTCCGAAGCGCCGCCACCACCGAAGCTGGCTCCGGCTGGATAGGTCGGATCGCCACGGGTGGTATTCGGGGAGAGTTGAACGATTGCCTCGACGTTACGTGCGATCGGCAACTTGTCCAGCTCGCGCGCGGTGAAGGTCGCGCCATTGGTCGAGCTCGAGATATCGATGCGGTTGCGACGACCCGTCACTTGCACGGCCTGAACGCCGCCAGCAACAGGGAAAATCGCCTCGACGCCTTGACCGGCCAGCACTTCCAGCGACGTGGTGCCAACAACCGATTCGCCCTTCTTCAGCGTCACGGTATAGGTGCCGATAGGCAGACTCGTGGCACGGAATGCACCGTTTGCATCAACTGCCGTGGAACGCGTCTGGTTGGTACCATTGTTTTGCAACACGACGGTATCGCCAGCGCCGCTGCCGACCTTACCAAAAATACTACCTGCTGCGTTCGACTGCGCCATGACGGGAGCAACGACCATGGCGGACATGGCGCCGGCGCTGAAGGCCAGCGCCAGCGCACGAACTAAAACTGTTTTTCTCAACATGTGGTTTCCTAATTATTAGATTAAGCGTCTCTGGTAGAGTTGCTTGGTAAATTTTAAGCACTAAATCATGTTTAATACGTTTTTATTTCCGGTTTTAGTTTTTGATGATTTGACACTCTCCCACCACTGATATGGCAGGCTTCAGACAAAACAGGAAAAACCTACTTGCCTAAGCGATACATAAAACCATATGCGATTGTTCACTGTCAACATAGTAGGAAAATATGATGCAAAGATACAACAAAAATGAATGGCGCCGGACAATGGCAAATGCGTCCAAGATTGTGCGGCAATGCACCAATTTGATGCACTGCAAAAAAACGCATATTAATATGCGAAAAATTATTGTTTGAAAACACACGACGTTGCGCTCGCCTCCCGCCCATGGCCAGAACGTGGAATACCTGCCATGGCGCTCCTGCAGCCCTTGAAACGCCGCCTTCCGAGCATGCGAAGCATGCGGGATGGCGGCAGACCTGTTGCAGATTGACAACACCCGATGGAATTGAACTATTCAAACCTGAAGTTTTCAATTACATTGTATGAATACTTCTCACGGAGTTATTTGCGTTTGAATATAAGTTATTAGACGCACCAACGATTATCAATATCCGGAAATAGAATTTCCATATTCATTATCAGAATAAAAAAATAAATAGAAACACACCCTGCATTCGCCCCTCCGAGAAATAAAAAATCAGCACCATCAAAAAATCCATATCTGGGAAATCAGAAAATATAACGCAATAACGCAATGCCCTTATTTCTCGATGAGAATCGCATGGAATAACATCTGCAGTTATTGCATACAATAATCTGGAATTAAAAACAGGTTTTGATGGCCGGCGCCGGCTCGCAACTTCCCTCCCATGCGCGCAGGTTAAATGTGGCAACGCCAGCAGCACGCTGACCCGCCATGCCACGATGGCAGCCTTCCCGCGGCTGCGGAACATCCCCTCTCCCCGCATCGCTGCAGCACCTCTTGTCCATTCAACTTGGCAAGAAAATTCATAATTTGCCTATACATATTGATATTCAACTTCTTATCGCAGCTTCAAAAATCGTCCGATCAACAAGCATGTAATTTGATATCGCAACAACAGCGCACCGTGCACAAAATGGGCAATATCTAAAAACAGGCAACGGCCCCGGCCATCAAGCCTTCGGACAAAGTCAGCCTGTCGCGTTGCCCATGCCTGCCGTGGCGGCGAAACGACAGGCTGGCGCACCAGAATGGTGCGCTGCGGAAGCGCGCTGTCGTGCCGCGCCATCGCGTCAGGCATCGGCGCGAACGTGGCGTCAGGAGACGCGCCGCTTCCCGTGCGGCACCCGGCCGCCGATAACGACCATGCGACAGGAAAATGGCCCGACATCCGCCCAGGCCGCCATGCATTGCCTGCAAGAAGGAGTAAAATGCCGCCTTGCGCCGCGCCACGCGGCTGCCCACTCTCCGCTAGATACGGAGCCCTGCACTTTTCGGATAGACACCATGCTGCGACTCAACGAAGTAAAACTCCCCCTCGAACACGACGAAGCGGCCCTGCCCGCCGCCATCCTGGCGCGCCTGGGCATCGCTGCGGCCGATTTGCTCGGCTTTACCGTCTTCAAACGCAGCTATGACGCGCGCAAGCGCAGCGCCGTGGTGTTGATTTACTCGCTGCATGTGGACGTCAAGAATGAAGCGGCCGTGCTGGCGCGCCTGCAGCACGATGTGCACCTGATGCCCGCACCCGACACCGACTATAAATTCGTCGCTGGCGGCGAACAGCTGGCTGGCCACAGCACTGAACCGCGTCCCATCGTCATCGGCACGGGCCCGTGCGGCCTGTTCGTGGCGCTGATCCTGGCGCAGATGGGCTTGCGTCCCCTCATCCTGGAACGGGGCAAGCAGGTGCGCGAACGCACGGTCGACACCTTCGGCTTCTGGCGCAAGCGCGAGCTCAATCCCGAATCGAACGTGCAGTTCGGCGAAGGCGGCGCCGGCACCTTCTCGGACGGCAAGCTGTACAGCCAGATCAAGGATCCCAAGCACTACGGACGCAAGGTCTTGACGGAATTCGTCAAGGCGGGCGCGCCCGAGGAAATCATGTATGTGAGCAAGCCGCACATCGGCACCTTCCGCCTGGTCAAGATGGTGGAAGAAATGCGCGCGAATATCGAGCGGCTGGGCGGCGAATACCGTTTCAGCAGCAAAGTGGTCGATCTCGACATCGTGCCAGGCGCCGACGGCGGCCAGGTGCGCGGCGTAGTGCTGGACAATGGCGAAACCATCGCCAGCAACCACGTCGTGCTGGCCATCGGCCACAGCGCGCGCGACACCTTTGAAATGCTGCACAAGCGCGGCGTGTACATCGAAGCGAAACCGTTCTCGATCGGCTTCCGCGTGGAACACCCGCAATCCCTGATCGACAGCTGCCGCTTCGGCCCCAGCGCCGGCCACCCGATCCTGGGCGCGGCCGACTACAAGCTGGTGCACCACGCCAGCAATGGCCGTTCCGTCTACAGCTTCTGCATGTGCCCGGGCGGCACGGTGGTGGCGGCCGCCTCGGAACCGGGCCGCCTGGTGACGAACGGCATGAGCCAGTATTCGCGCAACGAGCGCAACGCCAACAGCGCCATCGTGGTCGGCATCACGCCGGCCGACTATCCGGGCGACCCGCTGGCCGGCATCGCCCTGCAGCGCGAACTGGAAGAGCGCGCATTTGCCTTGGGTGGCGGCAACTACGATGCTCCAGGGCAATTGGTCGGCGATTTCGTCGCTGGCCGCGCCTCGACGGAATTTGGCAGCGTGGTGCCGTCGTACAAGCCGGCCGTGCACCTGACGGACCTGGCGCCTTCGCTGCCCGAATACGCGATCACGGCGCTGCGTGAAGCGTTTCCAGCGTTCAACAAGCAAATCAAGGGTTACTACAAGGCCGACGCCGTGCTGACGGGCGTGGAAACGCGCACCTCGTCGCCGATCCGCATCAAGCGCCGCGACGACGACCTGCAAAGCCTGAACACGCGGGGCCTGTTCCCCGCCGGCGAAGGCGCCGGCTATGCGGGCGGCATCCTGTCGGCCGCCGTCGACGGCATCAAGGTGGCCGAAGCGGTGGCCCTGTCGATGGCGGCGCGCGGCTAGGCCACGCTGCCTCCGCCCTGCGGCGGGACGAAAAAAAACCGGCACCATGTGCCGGTTTTTTTTATACCTGTACCTGACGATTAAAACTTGTACGAGGCATTCAGGTAGCCGGTACGGCCGCGCGGATCATAGTAGCGGTCGTCATAGCCGAATTGCTGGCCGCGGTTCGCGCCGGACGTCGATGGCACGAACGGGGGGCTCTTGTCGGTCAGGTTCAGCACGCCTGCGGTGAAAACCCAGCTCTTGCTGGGAGTCCAGACCGTCTGCCAGTCAAGCGTCGAATAGAACCCGACCCGCATCCGGATATCTTCCTGGCCCGTCACGGCGCCGGAAGCGTCGATCACGTCGACCGTCGTTTTCTGGTCCTTGTAGCCGGACAGGAAGTTGACCGTCAGCGAATTGGCCCAGTTGCCCGTTTTCAGGGTGTTCGTCCACTGGCCGCGCGTGCGGAAAGTCACGGTGCCCAGTTCGGCATAGTTACCCAGCGCAGAATAATACTGACCACCGCGTTCCAGCTGTATATCCTCGCGCAACATCTGCGTCGCGTTCAGCTGCGAGGTAAACAGGCCGATACCCGAGCGGTAACGGGCGCTGATATCGATATCGACGCCGGTGGCGAACGATTTGCCCAAGTTCTGGTTATCGGCCAGGAAGGCCAGGTAGGTCTTGCCCGTACCGACGTCCGTATTCACGCCCCACGATTTCGGATATGCCGTGGGATTGGCGAACACCAGCTGCTCGGTCAACTGGCCGAAGGAATCGCGGATCTGTACATGCCACAGGTCGGCGCCCAGGGTAATGGCGCTGATCGGCTCGTAGCGGAAGCCCAGGGTGGCCTGTTTCGACTTCTCTGGCTGCAAGTTGCGGTTGCCGCCGGCCAACTGATCGTACTGGTGGTTGCCTGGCTGGCATTGGGCATTGAGGCGCGTGGCAATCGCTTGCAGGGCCGGCGTACAAGTATACTTGTCGCTGGTAACGCCATAGCCGCGCTGCAAGGCGTTAACTTGTGGCACTGTCGGCGCATGGAAACCATTGCCAACGGAGCCGCGGATCAGCAAGGTGGGGGCCGGCGTCCACTTGAAGCTGGCCTTGGCCGTGGTGGCGCCGCCGAAGTCCGAGAATTCATCGAAACGCAGGGCCGCGCCCAGTTCCAGTTCCTTCAGCACCGGCGCGATAATTTCGCTGAACACGCCCTTCGACGTGCGACTGGCGCTGTACGGCTTGCTGCTGGCGGCATCGCCGAAACGCTGGTCGCACTCCAGTCCCGCCGCGCCGCCGCACAAGGTGCCCTTCACTGGGTCGGCCAGGATGCCCTGTGCAAACGGGCTCGGTTTGGAAGAGAATTCCTCGCGATTGATGTTGGCGCCCACGCCCAGCATCATGGCGCCGCCCGGCAAGCGTCGTATTTCCGTCGAACCATTCAAATTGATGGTTTGCAAGCGCGACGTGCCGCCATCCCAGTAGCCGGTGAAAGCGGCCGCCTTGATGGCTTCCTGCGCCGCAGCCGATTGCTTGCCCGGACCGACGAAGGGATCGAGTAAACCGCTCGATGTCAGGTTGCCGACGGCAATCGCGCCAGGATAACCGGAAATACTGCCTTTTACGCGGCTTTCCGAGAAGTTGTAGGAGGCATTGTAATCCCAGCCGGCGGCCACGCCGCGCGTGCCCACCACCACACTGGCGAAGTCGGCCGTATCCTTCGAGGTGCGCTGTCCCATGTCGAACAGGCGATAGGCCGCCACGCTGTCACCGGTAATACCGATCGGCAACAAATACTTGTCATGCAGCGGCGTTCCCTTATCGATGGAAATCTCGCCCGGCACGGGGGCGATACGCGAGGTCTGCTTGGTGCGCGACAAGAGTACGTCGGCATACACTTCGTGACCGGCGACTTTGAAGGTACCGGACGCCATGAAATTGTCGCGTTTGCGTTCCGGATAGATCTCCAGGTCCTTAACAAAATCATAACCGCAGTAGTCATTCAAGCGCGGGGTGCCATCCGGGTCGGCATACGGTTCAAGCACGCGGAAAGTCTTGGCGGGGCAGGAGCCGTTGAGCTTTTGATAGGGACTGATCAGCTGGCCATTGTCATCAACGGCGTTGGCGGGAATCGGGCTGACCGAAAACTGCTGCTTCTGATAGCGTTTGCCGTTGGCCGAGAATTGCACCTTGCCCGTGTTGGCGAACGAGCGGTCGACCGAGGTCAACTTGTCGCGTTCATCGTGGCCAAAGGTCAGCACCACGTTGTAGCCATCGTCTTCCAGGTTGCCGAAGCCCTTGGTGGCACTGATACGTTTCTCACGCGCACCGTTCTTTGGCGCCGAATAGCCGATGCTCACATCGCCTTCCGTCGTGTCGTGCTTGGTAATGAAGTTGACCACGCCGGCAATGGCGTCGGCGCCATACAGGGCGGACGCGCCGTCGGTCAGCAGTTCAACGCGCTGAATGGCGGAAATAGGAATCGAATTCAAGTCGAAACCGGCGGCGAAGCCAGTCAGGGTCTGGCCGCCGAACTGGGCCAGGCGCTTGCCATTCAGCAAGACGAGCGTACGCGTCTCACCCACGTTATGCACGGAAATGCCGGAGAAACCGAAGGTGCTGCCCCCGACCGAAGAACTTTCCGTCGTCGCCCCCTGGGCGGAAGAGAGTTTCTTGACCAGGTCGGTGACCGAAGTGGCGCCCGAGGTGCGGATGGCTTCGGCGGTCAACACGGTGACGGGCAAGGCACCTTCGGCGGCGATGCGCTTGATCGACGAGCCGGTGACTTCCACGCGCTGTATCTGCGTATCTTGCGCCACCGCAGACTGCGAGGCAACGGACAAAGCCGCTGCCATGCCACCGGCACAGACAATGCGAACGGCACGGGAGATGACGGTTTCTTTAAGCATGACGAACCCTTTTCATTTTTGCATTATGTAAGCAACAAAGCTGCTATCCGGACTGCATCCACTCTCCTAAAGGCACTCTTCCTGCACCGCACGTTCGACAGTGTGCCAGCCCCGCTCCCGCATGAGGGAAGGCGAACCACGATGTCGGTACAACAGCCGAGGCCAGCCAACTGAAAGTTAGCTAGACAACTACATAGAATCACGGGGATATTCTTGGTGTCAACAGAACTCACGTCGCGTATGGCATACATACAACATTGTGAAAAAAATAGAAGTCAGGCAGGCATGCCACCCAAAGATAGCGTACAGAGCAGCCGTGGTCAGCTGGCCAGCGGCAGCCTGATCTGTATATGACAGCCGGGCGTGCTGTCGATGGCGCACACCTGGCCGCCCAGTTGCTGCACGATGGTGTAGACGATGTGCATGCCCAGACCGGAGCCGCCCTGGCCCCGCTTGGTGGTGAAGAACGGTTCGAACATGTGTTCGCGCACGGCCGGCGCCAGGCCGATGCCGTCGTCGGAAAAATCGAGCAGCAGCCAGCGCGCAGCCGCGTCGGTGTCATCCTCCTCGATGCGCGCGCGTATCGTGATGCGCCCCGGCCCGCCCTGCGGATAGCCATGGCGGGCGCTGTTCATCAGCAGGTTCGAGAGGATTTGCGACAGCTTGCCGGCCGCCAGGCGCACCTGGCAATCAGGCGCGATATCGAGTTCCACGCCCAGCGCCGCCTTGCGCAATTCCGGACTGTGGGCCGACACCAGGCCGTGCACATAGTCGTGCAGCGCCAGGTCGGCCACGTATTCGCTGACCTGGTCCACGGCCAGTTGCTTGAAATTGCCGATCAGGTCGGCGGCGCGCGCCAGGTTGCGCTCGATCAAGGCGGCCGCTCCCTTGAGCGACTCGGCAATGTCGATCAGTTCGGCACGGCTGACCTTGGCGCCGCCCAGCAGCTGCACCAGCTGGTCGGCATAGCTGCCCATGCTCGACGCGGCCGTCAGCGCCACGCCGATGGGCGTGTTGACTTCATGCGAGACACCGGCCACCAGCGAGCCGAGGGCCGCCATCTGCTCTTGCTCGATCAGGTTGGCCTGCGCCGCCAGCAGCGATTCGGTGCGCACGCGCACGATTTCTTCCAGCTGCTGGGTGCGCTCCTGGTGCTGCAGCTCGGCCGCGCCGCGGGCCGAGAAGATCGACAGCAGCAGCAAGGCCAGCAAACGCTTGTTTTCATCGATGGGCCGCGTGTCGATGGCCGACAGGATGCCCAGGGTCTTGCCATCGGTATCGATCAGCGGCATGCCGACATAGCTTTCCGCCTGCATGTCGACGAGGAGGGTATCGAATGGAAAGCGACGCTGGATATCGCTGCCATGAAAACACATGCTCTGGCACGTCACGTCCTGGCATGGCGTGTGCTGCAGGCTGTATTCGATATTCGGCTGGTAACCGTCGCCGCCCCACAGGGCGAGGGTGCGGATGCCTTCGCTGCCATCTTCCAGGCGCACCAGGCGTCCGGCGATCACATAGTGCACGTCGAGCGCTTCGGCCAGGTCCTTGACGAGGATGCGCAGGAAGTCGTCGCCCCGGGCGTGCGCCGTCGAGGCGGTAATCGAGCGCAGGGCCGCTTCCGCCAGGGTGCGCCGCTGCTCGGCATCGAACAGGGGTTCTTGCGAATTCACATCAAACAACGGAATACTCATGAATGCTCCTGCACGGCACCGGAAGCGCAGACACACCTGCCGGCGCGGCGACTCTCAGCCATGGCCCGCCCCAGCGGACCTGCCGCGATTGTACCCCTGGCTATTGCTTAATAATACAGATACACAGGAATTTTTTACAGCCAGCCGGAACGCTTGAACAAGTAATACATATAACCGCAGACACAGCTCATCACTGCCACGGCGGCCGGATAGCCATAATGCCAGTCCAGCTCCGGCATGAACTTGAAGTTCATGCCCCAGATGCCGGCAAACGCCGTAAACACGGCGAAGATGGCCGCCCAGGCCGCCAGCTGCTTGTTCACTTCGCTCTCGTCGATGGCCACCATCGACAGATTCACCTGGATCGCCGTGCTGATGGTGTCGCGGATGGTGTCGAGCGTGCCATTGATGCGCGCCAGGTGGTCGTGCACGTCGCGGAAATACTCCTGGGTATCGTGGCACAGGGGCGGCACGCGCCCGCCGTGCAGCTTGCCCACCGCTTCCATCAGGGGCGCCACCACGTGGCGCAAGACCATGACCTTGCGTTTCAATTGATACAGCCGTTCGATATTGTCGCGCTCGGTGCCACGGTCGAAGATGCGGTCTTCGATCAGTTCCAGCTCCGATTCCAGCGCGTCGAGCACGGGAAAGTAGCGATCGACGACGGCGTCCATCAGCGCGTACAGCACGAAGGCCGAGCCCTGGCGCAGCAGATGCGGTTCGCGCTCGGCGCGCGCGCGCACGCCCAGGAAACCTTGCGAACTGTTGCTGCGCGACGAAAGCACGTAATTGGCGCCCACGAAAATGTCGACTTCGCCCAGCACCAGTTCGTTCTCGACCATTTCCACGGTTTTCACCACGGCAAACAGGGAATCGCCATATTCCTCGATCTTCGGGCGCTGGTGGCCCCGCTGCGCGTCTTCCACCGCCAGTTCGTGCAGGCAAAACTCGTGCTGCATCTGTTTCAGCTCGTCCGGCGTGGCGTCGAGCAGGGCGACCCAGACGAAACAATCGGGGCGCTCGACGTAATCGCTGATATCGTCGATCGGCAAGTCGGCCAGTTTTTTGCCATCCTGGTAGGCCACGCAGTTTATGAGCATGCTATTCCACAGTTCAAGTTAACACCGGACGAAACAGTCCGGCAGGCGCCAGCTTACCTTATCGCCTGCAGTGCGTGTTGTGGCGTGCGAAGGACGCCGCGTGGAAAAGCGGACGGGGGAGCCCCCGTCCTGACCTGCGTCAATCGTCCTTGGCGCCGTCGATGCCCAGTTCCGAGATCTTGCGGGTGATGGTGTTGCGGCCGATGCCCAGGCGCACGGCGGCGTCGTTCTTGCGCCCGTGCGTATGCTTGAGCGCCGTCTTGATCAGGGCCGACTCGAACTGGCGTCCCAGCACGGCCATGACTTCCTGCTGCCCCGCGCCCAGCATGCCGGCCGCCTGCAATTCCAGTAAACCAATCCAGCCCGGCGGCGCGCCGTTGGCGGGCGCGGCCGCCTCGAAGACCTGGCCGCCATGCACATGGGCAACGACCGCCGGCGCAGGCTCGCCTGCCGCCGTGGCGGCACCATCGCCCTGCCCCTGCGTCAATTCCAGCGGCAAGTCCTTGATTTCCACCGTCTGGCCCGGCGCCATCACGGTGATCCAGTTGCACAGGTTTTCCAGCTGGCGCACATTGCCGGGCAAATCGAGGCTGCTGAGGAACTGCATCGTCGGCTCGCTCATGCGTTTGGCTTCCACGCCCAGCTGGCGTGCACTTTGCACCAGGAAGTGGCGCACCAGGATGGGGATATCTTCGCGCCGCTCCCGCAAACTGGGCAGGCGCAAACGGATCACGTTCAGCCGGTGATACAAGTCTTCGCGGAACAGGCCGTCGCGCACACGCTGCTCCAGGTTCTGGTGCGTGGCCGTAATGACGCGCACGTTCGCCTTCATGGGCTGGTGGCCGCCGACGCGGTAGAAATGCCCGTCGGACAGCACACGCAGCAAGCGCGTCTGCAGGTCGAACGGCATGTCGCCGATCTCGTCGAGGAACAGGGTGCCGTTCTCCGCTTGCTCGAAGCGGCCCCGGCGCGTCGTCTGGGCGCCCGTAAACGCGCCCCGTTCATGCCCGAACAACTCGGACTCCAGCAAATCCTTCGGGATCGCCGCCGTGTTGAGGGCGATGAACGGCTGCGCCGCGCGCGGGCTGTGCTTGTGCAGCGCGCGCGCCACGAGTTCCTTGCCGGAACCGGATTCGCCCGTGATAAGCACCGTCACGTTCGATTGCGACAGGCGGCCGATGGCGCGGAAGACTTCCTGCATGGCCGGCGCCTGGCCGAGGATTTCCGGCGTTTCCGACGGCCCCGACTCGACGCTCGTCTCGCGCAGGCTTTCTTCCAGCGCGCGGCGGATCAGCTCGACAGCCTTGTCGATGTCGAAGGGCTTGGCCAGGTATTCGAAGGCGCCGCCCTGGAAGGCTGCGACGGCCGAATCGAGGTCGGAAAAGGCCGTGATGATGATGACAGGCAAGCCGGGAAAGCGCGACTTGACCGTCTGCAACAATTCCAGGCCGGAGGCGCCCGGCATGCGGATATCGGACACGAGCACTTGCGGCGTGTCAAATTCCAGTGCGGCGATGGCGTCGCGCGCATTGGCAAAACTCTTGGTGGCGAGATTTTCCCGCGCCAGGGCTTTTTCCAGCACCCAGCGGATTGATTCGTCGTCGTCAACTATCCAGATTGGCTTCATTAGTGTGTGCGTCCCGCAATGGATTTCATGGGTGGGATACCTCCTCGCTTATGGCAAGGGTAGAACGATCCTGAAATCGGTGTATCCAGGCCGGCTTTCGCACTCGATCACGCCCAGGTGCTGTTGCACGAAGGTTTGCGCCAAGGTCAGTCCCAGCCCGCTGCCGCCTTCCCTGCCCGACACCAGCGGGTAGAAAATCCGGTCGCGGATCTGGGGTGCGATGCCCGGTCCATTGTCAATGATATGCAAGTCTAATGCCAGGCCGTAACGGACCTTGGCCAGGGTCACCTGGCGCGCCACGCGCGTCTTGAAAATCAGCTCCGCATCGCCCGCCTCGATGCGCTCGGCCAGGGCCTGCGCCGCGTTGTGCGCGATATTGAGCACGGTTTGTATCAATTGCTCCTTGTCGCCGCGAAACTCGGGGATCGAGGCGTCGTAATCGCGCGCAATGGTCAGGCCGCTGGGGAATTCGGCCAGGATCAGGCTGCGGACCCTTTCGCACACTTCGTGGATATTCACGTCGCCCACGATGTGCGGACGGCGGTGCGGCGCCAGCAGGCGGTCGACCAGGGTTTGCAGGCGGTCCGCTTCCTTGATGATGACTTGCGTGTATTCGCGCAGTTCGCTCAGGTGCAGGGCCGGCAATTCCAGCTCCAGCAACTGGGCCGCGCCGCGGATACCGCCCAGCGGGTTCTTGATTTCATGCGCCAGGTTGCGGATCAGCTCCTTGTTGACCTGGCTCTGGTCGAGGATGCGCTCCTCGCGGTCGAGCTTTAACTGCTGCACGTTTTCGCGCAGCTCGATCAGCACGCCGTCGCGCGGCGCGTCGAGCGCGCTGACGATGCTGTGCACGCGCAGCGGCTCGCGCCCCAGGCGCTCCAGGCTCAGGTCCTGGCGCAAGTCGGAAAACTTGTGTTCGAGCGCCTGCGCGCAAATGCCGGCCAGCTCCTCGGGATTGAGGAACAACGCCGTCAGCTTTTGCCGCGACAGAGCCTTCAAGGAGCTTTCCAGCAAGTTTTCCGCCGCCGCGTTGGCGTAGCTGATGCGGCCGTCGCCATCGAGCAGGATCACGGCCGAGGCCAGCAAATCAAGGCCGGCCAGGTGGGCGGGACGGCTGGAATGGTTGTCTAGTGTCATGTGCTTTACCGGATATTCGCGATCTCGCGTTTCAGGGCCTCGACGTTTTGCTGTGTCCGGCTAATGTTGTCCTTCAACTGCGCCACTCTTTCCTGGTATTTCGCGTAGTTGCGCTCATTGCCCTGGCGCTCGGGCTGGCCGCCGTTAAATTCCAGACGCTGCGCCGCCAGTTTCTGCTCTTCGCTGCGCAATTCGTCCTGCAGGATCTGGCGCCGGTCCAGGTCGCGCGCGCGCTGCTCGGCGCCATCGACCTTGGGAAACGCGCCGGCGGCAGGCGCCGCCGTGGCCGCCGCCTGCAGGGCGGGCCTGACAGGCGCACCGGCCAGCGGCGCCGTCCTGCGTGGCGGCTCCGTCATGGCGCCCGGCAAATCGAGCAACTGGCAATGTTTGCCAGCACTCCTGTCCGTGTACGTCTTGTGTCCTTGCGCATCGGCGCACACATACAGCTGCCCGTGCGCCTGTGCCGCCGCGCCCAGCAATCCTGCCATCAGCGCCATTCTGTAATGCTTGGTCAATCTTCACTCCTGTCGGCTCGTGCCGCATCGTTCCTGGGCCGACTATACAACACCGCACTGTCACCGCCTTGGCGCCTTGCATAAAAAAAACGCGGGCAAGACCATCGCCTCACCCGCGTTTTTTATTCACTACCGGCACATTGCCGGCGTGGCGCCATTACAGCGAGTAGTACATGTCGAACTCGGCAGGATGCGTGGTCATGCGCATGCGCTGTACGTCCTGCATTTTCAGTTCCAGGTAAGCGTCGATCATGGAATCGCTGAACACGCCGCCGCGGGTCAGGAACTCGCGGTCCTTGTCCAGGGCTTCCAGTGCTTCTTCCAGCGAAGCGCACACGGTCGGGATCAGTGCATCTTCTTCCGGCGGCAGATGGTACAGATCTTTCGAGGCGGCTTCGCCCGGATGGATCTTGTTGGCAACGCCGTCCAGGCCGGCCATCAGCAGTGCGGCGAAGCACAGGTACGGGTTCGCCAGCGGATCCGGGAAGCGCGCTTCGACGCGGCGGCCTTTTGGATTGGCCACGTGCGGGATACGGATCGAGGCGGAACGGTTTTTCGCCGAGTACGCCAGTTTCACTGGCGCTTCGTAGCCTGGTACCAGACGCTTGTACGAGTTGGTGCCCGGGTTGGTGATCGCGTTCAGTGCCTTGGCGTGCTTGATGATGCCGCCGATGTAGTACAGGGCGAAATCGGACAGGCCGGCATAGCCGTCGCCGGCGAACAGGTTTTTGCCATCTTTCCATACGGATTGATGCACGTGCATGCCCGAACCGTTGTCGCCAACGATAGGTTTCGGCATGAAGGTGGCGGTCTTGCCATAGCTGTGCGCCACGTTCCACACCACATATTTCAGGTTTTGCGTCCAGTCGGCGCGCTCGACCAGGGTCGAGAACTTGGTGCCGATTTCATTTTGACCGGCGCCGGCCACTTCGTGATGATGTACCTCAACCGGGATGCCCAGCGATTCCAGGATCAGGCACATTTCCGAACGCATGTCCTGGAAGCTGTCCACTGGTGGTACTGGGAAATAGCCGCCCTTGACGGTAGGACGGTGGCCGCTGTTGCCGCCTTCGATGTCCTTGCCGGTCGACCACGAACCTTCGTCCGAACCGATCTTGACGAAGCAGCCCGACATGTCGATCTTCCAGCGCACGCTGTCGAAGATGAAGAATTCCGGCTCAGGGCCGAAGTAGGCGGTGTCGCCCATGCCCGACGATTTCAGGTAGGCTTCGGCGCGTTTCGCGATCGAGCGCGGGTCGCGGTCGTAGCCCTTGCCGTCCGACGGTTCGATCACGTCACACTGCATGAACAGGGTCGTTTCTTCCATGAACGGGTCGATATTGGCCGTGTTTGGATCCGGCAGCAAGATCATGTCGGACGCTTCAATGCCTTTCCAGCCAGCGATCGAAGAACCGTCAAAGGCGTGGCCCGACTCGAATTTGTCCATGTCGAAGTGCGACACGGGAACCGTCACGTGCTGCTCTTTACCACGGGTATCGGCAAAGCGGAAATCAACGAATTTGACTTCGTTTTCTTCTACCATCTTCAAGACTTCTGCGGCTGTCATTGCCATGCGTATCTCCTAAATGAATGTGGGGTGAGCCGACCTTAGTGCGTCTGGGCTGATGAAGCGAAGCAAACATTGCGTGCCACCAAAACTCATAAGGATCATAGCAGATTCCATGCCAGCTCCCGGAGCCCCCTGGTGCCGGCAACAAAATTGCTGCCATCCCAGTGAAAGTTTTCCTGCCCGCGATTTTGACACGCGTTTGCGTCAAATCAAGAATGCACTAAGCAAGTGCAAAAAACGAATAACGCACCATTATCGTGCATTTTGTGCGAATTACCGAAAAATGCCTCCTTGTGGTGCATGCGCCGTGCACCACGGATTCCCGTTTGCGGGGCGCGGACGGCGCACTATAATCGTACACACACCTGCCCACTTTCATCGAGGACGCCATGACCACCGCCGCCGACATCCTGACCACCGCCCGCAGCCGGGCCAATGAAGGTACGCCGTATGCCGGCGCCGTCACGCCGCAGGAAGCGTATGACTTGCTGCAAGGCGATGCCGCCGTCAAGCTCATCGATGTGCGCACGACTGCCGAGCGCGACTGGGTGGGCCGCGTCGACATCGCCGATACCCAGCATGGTGCGGTGCAGTGGGCCACCTACCCGGGCGGCGTGCCGAATCCCGACTTCCTCGCGCAGCTGGCGGCCCAGGCCGGCAAGGACGAGGTACTGCTGTTCCTGTGCCGCTCCGGCGTGCGTTCGCGCCATGCGGCCAAGCTGGCGACCGAACACGGCTATATCAACTGCTTCGACATCCTCGAAGGTTTTGAAGGCGACAAGGACGCCGACGGCCACCGCAAGCAGATCGGCGGCTGGTGCAAGGCGGGCTTGCCGTGGCTGGGCGCCTGACGCTGGCCGCTTGACGCTGGCTGCCGAATTATCTGAACAGTGTTTGATCTGGCGGGCCACCATGCGGCCCGCCATCGGCTACAACCATCCATGCGCGCCCGCTTTTCTCAAGAGCGGCGCAGATTTACCTTGCGAGTATGTACCTTATATAGTACAACGTAGAGGTGCGTCATGGATGCTTCCGGCTTGCGGCAGATTACCCTGCGGTTCTATGCGAACGGCAATGGCGGCGAACCCGTGCGCGACTGGCTCAAATCCTTGCCCGTCGAAGAACGTCATGTGATCGGGCAAGACTTGATGCATGCGCAATGGCGCTGGCCCGTGGGCATGCCCTTGTGCCGCCACCTGGGGCAGGGCTTGTCGGAGGTGCGCAGCAGCTTGCCCGGCAACCGCATCGCGCGCGTGCTGATCTGCCATCACGGCGATTGCCTGGTGGCGCTGCACGGCTTTATCAAGAAAACCCGCGCCACGCCGGACGACGACCTGGCGCTGGCCCGCAAACGCCACAAGGAATTGACATGAACGCCACCGCTCCCCACCTCGGCAGCAGTCTCGACGACTTCCTCAAGGAAGAAGGCATCTTTGAGCAAACGCAAACCCGCGCCATCAAGGAAGTGATCGCCTGGCAACTGACGCAGGCGATGCAGGAACAATCGCTGTCGAAGACGCGCATGGCGGCGCTGCTGCAGACGAGCCGTTCGCAACTCGACCGCCTGCTCGATCCCGGCAGCGACGTGACGCTCTCCACCCTGGAGCGGGCCGCCGCGCTGCTCGGGCGCAAGCTGTCGATCACCCTCGTTTAAGCGGTTAAGCGCTCAGGCCGGCTCGCCCGCCTCCGCGGCCGGGTGCTCGCCCATCAGGGTCAATATGCGCTTGCGCACGAAATTGATGTGGCTGCGCAAGCCATACAGGCCATCGGCAAACGACAGGGGTATCGATATCTGGTTGACCATTTCCTCGATCTGGTCGAGCCGTTTCAATTGTTCCGCATACACGTGCGCGCGCCGGTCTTCCGGCACGTCTTCCAGCGCCTGCTCCACCGTGCGCAGCTGGCCATACCAGCGGTACACGCGCGAACGGATGCGCCACACGTACAGCGGCGGCACGACGCGCGACAGGGGCAGGATCAGGGCGCCCAGCGCTACCACCAGCACCCACATGCGGTCAAAGAAATTAGCCAGCCAGAAACTCATGTAACGCTGCAACACGGGCGCGCCATCCTTGTAGAATTTCAACGCTTCCGGCGCCACGGGAATTTCCGTGTAGCGCGCGGACGGGAACTGCCCCTGCTGCTGGAACCAGCCCGTGCCGCCATGGATGCCGGCCGCCGCCTGCACGAACAGGTCGACCAGGGCCGGATGCAAGTCTTCGCGCGCGACCAGGGTGGCCGTCGGCGCGATCAGGTGATAATCCTGCGCGGGAATGTTTTGCCCCAGGTCGACGATGCCACGCGGCAAAACGACATGCGTGAGGAAAGGCAGGCGCCGCGTGTACGCTTCCGCTTGCGAAAAATCAAACAGCTTGATGCCCGGCGTTTGCAGCAGCATCTGGATCAGCGGCGCTTCCGGCGCCGAGCTGAACACGAGACCGTCGATGCGCCCTTCCAGCAGTTCCACCGTGGCGGGCGTGTTCTGCAAGTCGCTCACCGTCAACTCCTTGGCTTCCACGCCATTCACGGACAGCAACTGCCGGAACAGGCCGGGCACGCCCGTGCCTTCCGGCCCCAGGTTGATCTTCATGCCCTTCAATTGCGTCAGCTCCGTCACGGCCTTGTCGTCGCGCATGAACAGCCAGACGGGTTCCGTAAACAGGCTGCCCAGGGAAATGAGGCCGTGGCGCTCGGCATCGTCGTGTTCCGTCGAGCCACTTTGCACGAAGGCGATATCGGTCTTGCCCGCGTTCAAGCGCTGCAGGTTTTCCTGCGAGCCCAGCGACGGCTGCAAGGTCACCTTGATGCCGTGCCTGGCCAGGGTGGCCGCGTACTTCTTGCCGAACTCTTCGTACGCGCTATTGTCCTGCCCTGTCGACAGGGTTACCTTGCGCGGCGGCGCCGGGTCGACCAGCCAGTAAGCGAGCGCGCAAAACGCGCCGACCAGCAGCAAGGTGGGACCGGCGGTGGCGAGGAAATCGCGCACGGAAAAGCGGCTGAACGCGAGGATTTTGGACATGTGGTGGCGCATAGGTTTCATGGGTGGCTACGATGCCAAGAAAAGCCCAACTATGCAAGGCACTTTCACATGCGCGGCGTGGCCAATTCGGCTACAGTGCTGGATCGACCACCTGCCCTCGGGAGCCCTGCATGCTGAAAATTCTTGGAAAAGCCGCCTCGATCAATGTCCGCAAAGTCTTGTGGACGTGCGAGGAACTCGACCTGCCGTACGAACGCGAAGACTGGGGCAGCGGCTTTCGCGCCACGGACGACCCGGCCTTCCTGGCCCTGAACCCGAACGCCATGGTGCCCGTGCTGCTCGATGGCGACCTGGTGCTGTGGGAATCGAACACGATATGCCGCTACCTGTGCGCGCAGGCGGGCCGCGACGACTTGCTGCCGAGTAATCCCCGCGCCCGCGCGGAAGTGGAAAAATGGATGGACTGGCAAATGGGCGACCTCAACAACAGCTGGCGCTACGCCTTCATGTCGCTGGTGCGCCACAGCCCGGCACACCAGGATGCGGCCCAGCTGGCGGCCGGTATTGCCGGATGGAACAAGATGATGGGCGTGCTGGAACAGCAGTTGCAGCGCACGGGCGCGTATGTGTGCGGCGAGCAATTTACCTTGGCGGATATCGTGCTGGGCCTGTCCGTCAAGCGCTGGCTGATGGCGCCCATGCAGCGCCCCGAGTATCCGGCCATCGCCGCGTATCACGCGCGCCTGGAAGGTAAAACGGCCGTGTTTGCCGGTTAATCCAGTTCGATTGCCTCGACCGTGCCGCCGATGACGTAGCAATCGCCATCGCGGCGCACTTCCTCCAGGGTTGCCGGGTCGTCGTGCGCATACGTGCCGTCGATATCGACACACCACACGTCGCCAAAGCGCAGCAGCTTCACGCCGCAGCAGATGCGGTTGATGAAGTTGCCCGGCGTCTTCATCATCAATTCCCGCACCTCTCTCACCGTGATGGCGACTTTGCGCCAGACATTGCCTTCCAGCCCATGATTCCTCGCGTACAACACGATGCGCACGCTCTGCACGCCCTGGGGTCCATATGCTTGCTCGAATGATACAAGCGCGCCATCGTCAAAACGGTGATATTGCGCAAAGATCTGCTGTGTTCTTTCCATGGATTCTTTCTCCTCCATAAAAAAACCGGCCCATTCAGGCCGGCTTTTTAATGCAGCAACGATTTAATTCGTGCACTGCTTGGCCACGCCTTCGGCTGGCGCAGGCGGCTCGATCAGCGGCATCAGGCTCGGCGCAAGGGACACCAGCAGTTGCACGGGCAAGGCGCTGGTGAAATCGTAGTTCTTCGATTCCGGCCCCCGCACATACGCCGTCATGCTGCCATAGAAGCGCTCGCCGATATTGAAGACGAACGTGGCCGAACGGTTCACATAGCGCGACTCGATCAGGCGGCCGCCCGCGCCATACACGTCGAAGCGCTGGTCGCCCGTGCCCGTCTTGCCGCCCATCGGGATCGGCACGCCGTCGGCGCCGACGAATGCCGTCTTCGCCCGTTTCGCCGTGCCGTCCGACACCACTTCGCGAATGGCCTTGGCGACAGCTTTCGCCACGTCCGGCGACAGCACTTGCTCCGCCTCCACCTTCGTGCCCCGCTTGACCATGGTGTCGTACGGCGTATTGGCGGCGAAATGCATGGAATCGATGCGCACGCTGGGTTTACGCACGCCATCGTTGATGATGATGCCCATCAGCTCGGCCAGCGCGGCGGGACGGTCGGCCGACGCGCCCAGGGTGGTCGCATACGACGGCACGAGCGAGTCGAACGGGTAACCCATCTTCTTCCACTGGCGGTGGATTTCCAGGAATCCTTCCACTTCCAGCAAGTTGGCGATGCGGCGGTCCTGCGCGTGCTTGCGGTGCGTATTGAACAGCCATTTATACACTTCCTGGCGCTCCTTTTCGCTGGCCGCCACCATCTGCGACAGGGTGGAACCTTCGTGCTGGCGCAGATACGCCACCATCCACAGTTCCAGCGGATGCACATTGGCCAGGTAGCCGCGGTCGGCCAGCGACCAGTTTTCCATCGCATATTGCTGGTACATCTTGGCCACGCGCTCGGGCGGTACTTCGTTTTGCGACGGTAAATTGGCGTTGAGGAAGTCGCCAAATTCGGCGACGGTGCCCTTCGGATTGATGGTGCGGAAGATATTCGCCAGGCGCACGGGTGTCGGGCGGATGCTGGCCAACAGGATCTTTTCCTGCTCGTCGACGCTCTTGCCGCGGTACTTCTGGTAGAAGCGGTGCAGGAATTCGCGCCCTTCCTTGTCGGCAAAACGGCTCAGGTACTGGGCCCGGCGCGGATCGTCCGCGTCCGCCAGCAGCGAGGCCGAGGAATCGGGACGCGAAAACATGTAGTAGCGGGCCACGTCGCGCATCAGGCGCACGAACACCAGGTTGGTCGACTGGCGCAGCGCCTGCTGCACCGTCATGATGCGGCTGTCGTCGAGCTTGGAGAAGTTGCCGAAATGGTGCAAGCCGCCGCCCGTGAAGAAGCCTTCGCCCGGGTTGCCCGAATATTTGCGTTCCATGGCGGCCGCCAGCATGGCGGGTAAATTGCGCGCCTCGCCCAGCGGCAAAGGTTTCAAATAAGCAATTGCCCACTGCGACAGCATGTCCTTCGGATCGACGGCAATCTTGCCCAGTTCGGCGGCGCCCATGCCGCTGTAGCGCTGGTGCAACTGGTCAATGATGTCCAGGTAGGTGACCAGGGTGCGCAGCTTGGCCGTGGAACCGAGGTCCAGCTTGGCGCCTTCGTTGATGTCCAGCGGCTGGTCGTAGTTATCCGTCTGCACGCGCAGCAAGTTGGCTTGCTCGCCCTTTTGCAGCAAAGTAAAACTGTAGACCACATTGGCGGGGTCGCCATTGCCCAGCATGCCCTTGCCCGTCAAGCCGGCCGCTTTCGCCACTTCCGGGTCGCGCAGCTCGCGCAAGACCTTGGTGACGGCGTTTTGCGCCTGCGCATCGAGCGTGCTGACCACTTTCAGGTCGAGACGGTCGAGGTTATACAAACGCGGATCGCCCAGCATGCTGGCCAGGTGGTTGCGCACGGCATTCGATGCCTTGCGCGTGACGAACGAGGTCGACGCTTCCGATTGCACGCCCGAGGCCGTCGATGGGCGCAGCTTCTCGGCGATGGCCGCATTGCGCAGCTGCGGCGAGATCACGCCCGCTTGCGCCAGCAGGCGCAGATGGCTGTTGGTCAACTCTTCCAGGTCGGCGCCGCCTGCCACCAGGTAGTGCGAGGGACGGCGCTGCGCGATCAGCAAGCTCAGCGCCTGCTTGTAGGCGAGCGCACTGCCCGGCTGGTCCATATTGCCTTTGAGCAAAGTTTTCACTTCGGAAAATGGACGGCCATACCAGACCCACATGCCGTCGCCGATCCCGTTGACCTCGCCAAAGCCGCTCTTTGCCGACAGCGGCACGGTATTGAGGTAATTGACAACGATCTTGCGCCGCGCTTCCATGGTGTTTTCGCCATCCTGGTACGAGCGCAGGCTGGCCGACAGCATCTGCAGCAGCTTGTCCTGCATGGAACTGGTGCGGCCGTCTTCCGAATGGCGGTATTTTTCAATTTGCGTGGCCAGCGTGCTACCGCCGCCGCCGCGGTGGCCGCCGAACAGGTTCAGCGCCTTGTCCAGAATCGCCTTGCTCAGGCGGTCCCATTCCACGGCCGGATTGCGCTCGGGCGTGCCCGGATCGAGCAATTCGCGGTTTTCGATGAACAGCAGGCTTTGCACGAGCGCGGGCGGCGCTTCGGCAAAGCCGTCGAACATGCGCTCGGGATAGCTGGCCGCGAACAGGGGTGCGGCGCGGCAATCGAGAATGCTCAATCCCGCGCGGTTCTTCTCGTGATAGGTGGCAAAGATGCCCCGGTCGACCAGTTGCACCATCTTCGGCGACATGCGCGCCTGCGCCGTCACTTCATAGTCGCGCGCATTCAACTTGCTAATAAAATCCGGCAAGCTGGCATAGCCGAGGCGCTCGTCATACGGGCCGTGCTGCGGATAGCGGATGGCGCCCGCCGGTGCGGGGCCGGGCTCGACCTTGAACGACAGCTGGCGGTCCAGGCGCGTGAAAAATTCCGCCTGCAGGGCCGACGTGCGCACTTCGCGCATGACGAACCAGGCCACGCCGGCAATCAGCGCCAGCAGGATGATGGCAAAGATGGGCCAGATGCGCGAACGGCGCTTCTTCGGCGGGCTCGCCGGCGGCGGCGCCTCGGCAGCTGGATCAGAGGGGGGCCGCTCTTGCGCGGCCAGATTGACGCCTGTGTCTTTCATGGGATGCTGGGGTAAGGTTGGGTTTGGACGGCGCGGGAAATGCGGCAGCGATACCGCTCCGCGCGGGATAAGACGAGGGCCAGCCAGGGCCGGTCACAACAAAGCTTGCTTAACATGATGTCCATACCGGTAAATCAAAAAAACACGCTACTGCACAGGCAGGCGACCCCGCGTTTGACACGCAAGGCCCCTGTTCACCATTCCACCACATCGGCATGAAAACGACTGACGAGCGCGCACAAAAATCTTGCTTCATTGAAGATTTTCGCAAAAAAACAACGTCTTGGAATGTACGCTTGCGTACATAGATGCACGGCGGGCTGGACGCCGGCAAAAAAGCCGCTGGCGCCGGGCTGGCTGCATGTCAGATGGTGGTGTATTCCGCCTGCAAGGTATCGAGTGCGGCGCACATCTGCGCGAAGGCGGCCGCCGCTTGCGCCGGCTCGCCCTTGACGCCCAGTTCGATATGCCGGCGCGTCTGCGCATCGCCCACGCTGGGCAAGCTGAAAACCTTGATCAACGGAAACTCTGCTTCCAGCCGCACCATCAGCGGCGTCAGCAGGGATTCGGCCGTTTCGTACACGAGCAAGGCGTGTTCCGCATGCGGCACCTGGTTGAACAGGTGCGCATAATGCGTGTCCAGCACCCATTCGATCATGGGCCAGGACATGATGGGAAAGCCCGGCACGAAGTAATGCTCGCGCACGGCAAAGCCGGCAATCTTGTTGTACGGATTCGGAATCAGCTCGGCGCCTTCGACAAATTCCGCCATTTTCAAGCGGTGCAGGTTTTCCGGCGAGTGCAAATCGGCCGGCACGCCCGCCTCTATGCCCATTTCCGTGATGCGCTGCTGGATATTGATCTTGCCCTGCGGATGCAGCACCAGCGGCAAACCCAGCGCATCGGCCGCCGCCTGGCGCGTATGGTCGTCCGGCGTGGCGCCGATGCCGCCGAAGCTGAAGACGATGTCGCCGCTGGCAAAGCTGCGCTTGAGCAAGGCGACCAGGCGGGCAGGCTCGTCGCCCACGTATTCCGCCCAGCTCAGCTGCAATCCCCGCGCCTTGAGCATTTGCACCACTTTCGGGAAATGCTGGTCCGTGCGCTTGCCCGACAGGATTTCGTCGCCGATGATGATCAATCCGATAGCCATGAAGCTTCCTCGTAGAATTCGATAAAAATACTCAAGCGTCCGCTGGCGCCACGTCGGTCATGCCGCATACGCCCCGCAACCGCGACAGTGCTTCCAGGCAGTAATACTGGAACCACAGCCCCGTAAAGATGAAGATCAGCACATACAGCCAGATGGCGAACGCCGCCAGGAAGGGGAAGAACACCACCGACATCGCGCCGCCCATCCACAGCAAGCCCGGCACGGCGCCGGCCGCGCCGGACACCATGCCGATGGCCAGCAGGGGCCAGCGCTGCGTGCGCATGATGGCGTGGCGCTCGTCCACGCTGGCGTAGTCGGCCATGGCGTCGTACGCCATCACGCGGTACGTCAGCCAGCCCCACAGCACGGCTTGCCCCACCAGGGCCGCCGGCGGAAACGCATACAGGGGCAGCATGAGCACCCAGACGACGATAAACAGCAGGAAAGTGGCCAGCGAAGTGCCGACGCTGCCAAGCAGGCTGCCGCCATGTTTCTTTTCCAGCTGAGGAAAGTGCCGCCCGCCGATATGGCGGCCGATGGCCGGCATGGCGAACAGGCCCATGAAGATCAGCGCCGTCAGGATCATCAGCGGCAGCAGCATGAACATGGCGATCAGCGGCACGATCACGGCTTTCAGCACGCCCAGGCCGAAAGTGGTCAGCACCTGGCCGCTGGTGCGGAAGAAATCGTACTGCGTGAACAGCGCATGCAGGCTGTCGATCAGCGGCTGCAAGCCCACGTACAGCAAGCCGCCCCACAGCACCAGCGACAGGATGAACGGCGCCACGCTCAGCAGCAGTATCCTGCCATGCAATTGCGACAGGAAAGCACGGCCATACGAATTCAACACATTACGCATCAACGGCGTCCTTTTCGTTTAATTCTTGCAAATTCCACCATGCGACGCAGGCCCAGCCATTGCTGTTGCCAGAAACCGCGGCCATAGTTGCGCCCCGGCCGGCCGACACCGTTGCTGTCGATGCGGGCCAGCTGGTCGCGCACGCCCGTGCGCGCATAGCCCGCCGAGAAATTCGCGGTGCCCAGCAGCATATCCCAAATCGGCAAGACCACGCCGAAGTTGCAACCACCCATGCTGCCCTTGCCTTTCGACTCGTGCCCCACGCCGATCGCGTGATGCGTGCGGTGGAAACGGGGTGAGATCAAGAGCCGCTCGCCGATGCGGCCGAAGTGTATCCTCACATTTGCGTGCTGCAAGCTTTGCAAAATGCGCGAAATCGACACCAGCAGCACGTACTGGCCCGGCGGCACGCCGATGCCGAGCGCCACCAGCGCCATCACCACGTCGCGCAGGAAGTCATCGAGCAAGTGATTGCGGTCATCGCTCCACAAGTTCATGTTTTGCTGGCTGTGATGCAGGCTGTGCAAGCCCCACCACCAGCCGAAATGGTGCGAGGCCCGGTGGTAGCAATAGTCGACGAAGTCCAGTATCACAAAATAAATGATAAAACTGAGCAAGGGGCTGATGCCGGGCAACAGCGATTCCAGGTTCAATGGATGAATATTGTCGAAGCGCAAGGCGCCCGCCAATGCATCCATCAGCGGATCGAGCGTGAAGAACACCACGACGGAAAACAGGCCAATGCGGTGCAGCACCGTATAGATAAAATCGTTCCAGCGGGCGCGCGGGTCCGTCATCTTTTGCGCGGGAATCAAGGCTTCGAGCGGACGCAGCACGAGAAACAGCAGCACCAGTTCGCACAGGCCGATCAGCAGCCACTCCGTGCCCTCGAACGCTTCTTCCGTGAATTCGCCAAAGCCCAGGTGATATACGAGCGGGTTCACCACCGTCTGGAACAGCCAGCCTTGCGCCGCGCCAAAGGCGTCGACCACAGCATCGATGACGGGCGTGACGAAGCTGACGATGTCGGCGGCGATCATGGCTGGCCCTTCTTCCGCGCGTAGGCAGGATGCTCGCGCAGGGTGGCAAAGCAGAAACCCTTGTCTTGCAGGCCGGAAATCAAGGCGTCCAGGTTGGCCGGTGCCCACGGCTCCTTGCGCGACCAGATGCCCATGTGCGCAATGAAAATATCGCCGCTGCGCAAGTTCGCCAGGGCTTTCTTCAGCAGCGTGGCGTTTGGATACTTATCGCTGGGCAGCTCATCGCCGGAATACCCCGCCGGCGCCCAGCCCGCGTGCTGGTAGCCGCAGGCGCTGCCGGCCGCCAGGGTGCGCGGCGACGTGTAGCCGCCCGGCGCGCGCCAGAACGGGTCGAGCTTGCGCCCGGTCAGCTCCTGGAAGCGCGTATCGACGCGGCGCAATTCTTCGCAGAATTGCTGATCCGTGAACGACGCCAGCTTGCCGCCATCCTTGCCGAACTGGGGCTTGACCTGGATCAAGCCGTTGGCCAGATCCTTCTTCCAGTACACGTGGTCAAACGTATGCGTGCCGAACGCATGGCCTTCAGCCACGCGGGCTTTCCAGTACGGCGCCCACGAGGCATCGAGCGAATAGTCGCCGCGCGTGGTCTTTTCATTGGCCAGGAAGAAGGTTGCCTTCACATGGCGTTTGTTCAGCACGTCGGCGATCAGCTGCGCTTGCGACTGGCTACCCGTGTCAAACGTCATGTAGATGGTGCCCTTGCAGGCGGCCGGGGCTGGCGATGCAACTGGAGATGCGGCTGGGGCAGCAGATATGGCGGCAGGTACGGCAGCAGGTGCGGCGGCATGCGCGGGCGACAGCATGGCGTTGGCGCACAGCAGCATGGCGGGCGCGTGGCCCGCGAAAATGAAGCGTTTCATCATCACCGGCTCATCACATGCGCGGCGAGTGGGTGGCGAAATACACGCCATGGGGCGAGCGGCCCACCGGGATGGTCTTGATCACCTTGCGCGTGGTCAGGTCGATCACGGCCACTTTCTTGATCCAGCGCAACGTTACCCACATGGTCTTGCCGTCCGGCGTGATTTCCATGCAATCGGGGCCGCCCGGCACATTGATCGTGCCCACGTTTTCCAGCGTTTGCTGGTCGATGATGTTGATCGTGTTCGACACGCGGTTCGAGACGAACGTCATGCGGTTGTCGCCCAGCGCGCGGAAATTGTGCGTGCCGGCGCCTGCCTTGATGCGCTTGACGGTCTTTTGCGTGCGCCAGTCGATCACTTCCACGTAATCGCTGCCCATGATGCCCACCAGCAAATGCTTGCCATCGGGCGTCATCGTGATGCCGGCCGGCGCCGGGCCGACAGGCATGGTCCATTTCACCGTTTGCGTGGCCAGGTCGATGGCGCTGACCTGGTTGCTGCCCTGCTGCGTAATGAAAGCCATGGTGCTGTCGGCCGTGAACGCCATATGGCTGGGCAATTTTGGCAGCGGGATGCGCTTGGCCAGGGTCAGGTTCTTGCCGTCGTAGCGGTACAGGTCGATGCGGTCCAGGCGCAAGGAGTTCGAGATGAACCATTTCTGGTCCGGCGAAAAGCCGATCTGGTACGGGTCGAGGATGTTGCTGATGCGGCGCTGGATCTGGCCCGACACGGGGTCGAGGAAAATCAGCTCGTTGCCAACGGAACTGGCGACGATCAGCGACTTGCCGTCCGGCGTTTCCATCAGATGGTGCGGTTCCTTGCCGACGGCAAAGGTGGACAGGGGAGCATAGGTTTTCTGGTCCAGCAGTTGCACCGTAGCATCACGGGAATTGAGCACCACCACCACTTCGGCTTGCGCCGTCGATATTGCGGAAACCAGGCACAGCGAGGAAAAAACAAGGCGGCGTAGACTGCGGAACATGGCAAAAATCACTGTTAAATACAAAACATGCATTTTACGTGGAACACTGTATTTATTGTGTGAAATCCCCCCTTAAATGCTGCCGGCAGCCACACATCGCCGTAATTTCCGTTTTTTCCCCGTCCCAGGCCTGGAATGGCGCTTTGCAACTCATTGCTCTACAATCTGAAGCTTTCATCGCCTACACAAGGATAATCATGACCACCACCACTACCGCTTCCGGCCTGCAATACATCGACACCACCGTTGGCGAAGGCGCTGAAGCGCAAGCCGGCAACAATGTTGTCGTGCATTACACGGGCTGGCTGCAAAACGACGACGGCAGCGCCGGCGCGAAATTTGACTCGAGCAAGGACCGCAACGATCCATTCGAATTCCCGCTGGGCGCCGGCCGCGTCATTCAAGGCTGGGACGAAGGCGTGCAAGGCATGAAAGTGGGCGGCAAGCGCCAGCTGATCATCCCGGCAGCACTGGGCTATGGCGCACGCGGCGCCGGCGGCGTGATTCCTCCGAACGCCACCCTGATTTTCGACGTCGAACTGCTGGGCGTATAAGCACCGACTCCGCAGCGCTCAAGCGACTGTACCGACGCCGCCCCTGTTCACGCAGCGGCGGCGTTTTTGTTTTGAGTGTGTCCTCTAATGCACGGCGCGCTTTTTTCACTATGATGTCAGGCACTGCAGCACGCACGGTGGCCACTCCGCCGGGCCTGCCGCACTTTTCCAGCGATTCCATCAGCACACAGGAGCCATCATGAGTTTACAAGAGCAATTCGAACAAGCGCAGCTCGATTCCAAGACCCTGTCCGAGCGTCCGGACAATATGACCTTGTTGAAAATCTACGCCTTGTTCAAGCAAGCGTCGAGCGGCGACGCCACGGGCGAGCGTCCTGGCATGACCGACTTCGTCAACCGCGCCAAGTTCGACGCCTGGGCGGCCCTGGCCGGCACCTCGAAGGAAGAGGCGCAACAGCAATACATCGATCTGATCGAAGACTTGAAGGATTAAACCTGAAAACGCCTGTTTTGCAGAGAAATAGGCCGAAAACGGCTGAAAACTCACCAAAAACCACAAAAATAGGCTGAAAAAGCAAAAGTGGCTACCAAATCGGTAGCCACTTTTTTACGCCTGTCTCAGCCGCAAACTTACTTTTTCGCCGCCGCCAGCGCTTGCGCGATCCAGCCGTCAAACGTCTGCTGGTGGAACTTGATCCAGCCAGCCGTATGGCGCGCGATATCGGCTTGCGTGTTTTCGCCGCGGCGCATGCGCTCGTTCTGCGCATTGATGTCCGCCACGGGCAATTGCATCACTTCGAACAGCTTGGCTGCGGCCGGATTCTTCTCCGCCCAGGCCTTGTTCGACACGATGCGCGCCGTGTTGACGGCAAAGCCGTAGTCGCTGCCATCGTCGAGACGGGTATTCACCTTGTCCGGATTGGCCGAGAACGGCACTTTCAGCCAGACCACGTCCTTGCCCGGCACCAGCACGCCGCTGACCCAGTACGGCGTCCACGTGTAATACAGGATCGGTTCGCCACGCTTGTAGCGGCCCAGGGTGTCGGCGATCAGGGCCGCATAGCTGCCCTGCACGTGGGTCACCGTCTTGCGCAATTTATACGCATCCATGTGGTTCTCGATCAGCGCTTCGCAGCCCCAGCCGGGGTTGCAACCGGTCAAGTCGGCCTTGCCATCGCCATCATGGTCGAACAGCTTGGCCAGGTTGGGATCGCGCAACTGGTCGATATTCGTGATGTTGTACTTTTCCGCCGTCGCCTTGTCGATCAGATAACCTTGCGCGGCAGGCCCCGCATACTGGCCCGTGCGCGACAGCTTGGCGTCGCCGCCCGCATTGTTATAGAAATCCTTGTGCATCGGGTCCCAGTGCACGGCCATGAAGGTGGCGTCGCCGTTGGCAATGGCGATATGCGCCGTCGGATATTCCACTTCCTTGATGGGCTGCACTTCGTAGCCCAGCTTTTCCAGGGCCTTGTCGACCAGCATGGTCTGGAAGGTTTCTTCCGCGATCGAGCTTTGCAGCGGTTGCACCTTGACGCCCTTGCCGGGCAGCGCATCGGCAGCGGCGGCCGGCGTCTGCGCCATGGCCAGGCTGGTGGTCAGGGCCATGGCGGCGATCGCCAGGGCGGAAAACAGCTGGAACTTGCGTTGCGATTTTTGCGTCACTTTGAAATTGTCGATTTGATGCATGTGTATCCTTTATTGTGCGTTGGCCAGCGTTACTTGCTGTTCAACATTATTTTTCTCCACATTGCCACGCACCAGGCGCAGCACGAAACCGGCAGGACCCGTCTGGTACCAGTGGCGCACGCCGCGGCGTGGCTGGCCCATCGCTTGCGTCAAGCGGTCCAGGGTGATGGCCAGCAGCACGATGCCCAGGCCGCCCACGGTGGCCAGGCCCATGTCCAGGCGGCCGATGCCGCGCAATACCATCTGGCCCAGGCCGCCCACGGCGATCATCGAGGCGATCACGACCATCGACAGCGACAGCATCAGCGACTGGTTGATACCGGCCATGATCGATGGCATAGCCAGCGGAAATTGCACGCGGGTCAGCAACTGCCACGGCGAGGCGCCATAGGCGCGGGCCGCTTCGATCAGGTCGGGACGCACCTGGCGGATGCCGAGGTTGGTCAAACGTACCAGCGGCGGCAGGGCAAAGATGATCGTCACGATCACGCCAGGCGCATTACCGATACCAAACAGCATCACCACGGGCACCAGGTAGACGAAGGCGGGCGTCGTCTGCATGGCGTCGAGCAGGGGGCGCAGGATATTCTGCGCGCGGTCGCTGCTGGCAAGGAAGATGCCCAACGGCAAGCCGATGGCCAGGCAGAACGCCAGCGACGTCAAGACCAGCGACAAGGTCGTCATGGCTTCCGGCCAGATGCCCAGCATCGACACCACCAGCAGCGCCAGCACGGTGCCGATGGCCAGGGTGCGGCTGGTAAATTGCCATGCCAGCAAGCCGATGATGGCGATCACCGTCAGCGACGGGGCGGCCAGCAGCACGCCTTCCACGCCGGACAGCACGCTGTCGATCGGCGCGCGCACGGCCTGGAAGAAGGGACGGAAATGCGCGACGACCCAGCCCAGGCCCTGGTTGATCCAGCTTTCCAGCGGCAGCGAGCCGTCGAAAATCTGCGTCAGGTGAAAGCCGGATGCATGTTCCGGCTGCACGGCAGGCGCGGCGGCGTCCAGCCAGGCGGTGCTGGCGTCGGTGGGCGGCGTCAGCGCCCAGGGATTGATTTGAGCGGCCTGTTCAACAACAGGTTCTACTGCGGAAACGGTGCTTGGATTCATGCTTGTCCTTTCTGTTGTTGTTCGGCTATGGCTGGCGTGTCGCGGTCAAGGAACTTCAGCAAGGTTGTCTTGCTGATGGCGCCGCGGAAGCTGCCGTCATTGGCCACCACAGGGACGGCGTAAGGCAGTTGCGCCACCTGGCCGAACAGGCCGGCGACTGGCTCATCTGCATTGATGGTCTGCACGTCGGGCAGATAGGCATGCGCCAGGCCCAGCGGCCCCACATGGCCGTCGAGCGCACTGCGCAGCGAATCGGCCGAGACGACGCCAAGGAACTTGCGCTGCGGATTGACGACGTAGGCAAACGCGCGATCCTGCTCTTCCAGCATCGACAGCGCGGCGCGCGAGCCGCGGCTCGGCGACTCGGACACGACGATCTGGCTCTTGCGGGCGATATCGCTGGCCTTGAAGACGGCCGCCGCATCGACGCCGCGCACGAAGTTGCGCACGTAATCGTTGGCAGGTTTACGCAGGATTTCTTCCGGCGTGCCCACTTGCACCACGTGGCCGTCTTTCATGATGGCAACGCGGTCGCCGATGCGCATGGCTTCGTCGAGGTCATGCGAAATGAAGACGATGGTGCGGCGCTTGATTTGCTGCAAGCGCAGCAGTTCCGATTGCATTTCCGTACGGATAATCGGATCGAGCGCGGAAAACGCTTCATCCATCAACAGAATCGATGGATCGCAGGCCAGCGCACGGGCCAGGCCCACGCGCTGCTGCATGCCGCCCGACAATTCGTCGGGATAGCTGGCGCCGTAGCCGTCCAGGCCCACTTGTTCCAGAGCTTGCTGGGCCAGCGCATGGCGCTCGGCCTTGGGCATGCCGGCCAGCTCCATGCCGAAGGCAGTGTTGTCGAGCACGGTAATTTGCGGCAGCAGCGCGAACGACTGGAACACCATGCTGATGTCCTTGCGGCGCAGGGCGCGCAGCTGGGCGTCCGGCAAGGTATTGATGTCGTTGCCGTCGATCAAAATGCGGCCGGCGGTCGGCTCGATCAGGCGGTTCAGCATGCGCACCAGGGTCGACTTGCCCGAACCGGACAGGCCCATGATGACGAATATCTCGCCCGCTTCAATGGTAAAGGTGGCGTCGAAAACGCCGATGGTGCAGTCGGTCTGGGCCAGGATATCCTGCTTGCTGGCGCCCTGATGGACGAGTTCAAGTGCTTCTTCTGGCTTGTCGCCGAACACTTTGAACACATGGTCGATAATGATTTGTTTTGCCACGATGTGGTTCTCCCTCGATTTGACGAATGGAATGAAACCCAGCAAGCTGCCAGCTTGCGGCGGGAATCAGCAAACCCTGTTGCGTCGGCTACGCCACGGCGCAAAAAGCGCACGGGAGCGACAGGAAACAGGGGGTGACACGCATGTGACCAGCGGATGGCCAAAGCCGGTGCCGGGGTGCCGTGTGCGTGCTAAAAGAGGCTGTGGTTCAGGACTTTTAACAACGCTAGCGCCATGCAAATACATGGCACCAAATGTATTTGACCGAAAAAAAATCGACCAAGCTACTTTTAACTGGATGCGGGTGTAAAACCCAATGAATTATTCACCACTCAGCGAGTGGGGAGTACTGCGAAGCAGATGGTGAAACGCGGTGTAGCTGTTGTAAATATGACTCAAGTATAACGCAAAAAGCCGCCAAAGTCCAATGGCTTTCCAAATAGAAATGTGCTAGCAATGTTCGCCAGCGTACAGTCAGACGTGAAAAAGGCGAAAAGCGACGTGTTTTCATCGTCTTTTCGCCCATCGCTGCGACACGTTTTCTAGCACCAAACATGGCGCCAGACAAGCGGATCAAACTGGCTCGGCAAACACCTTGCGCATCTTTTCGGCGATCTTGCCTTCAATCGTGGACGCGAAGGCGCTGAGCATGAAGCCCAGCTTGATTTGCAGTTGCGCCTGCTCTTTTTCCAGGGTCAGCGAACCATCGACGCCGCTGCGCTCGAAGCGCAGCACATCGCCATCCCAGGCGCAGGCCAGGTCATATTCCTGGGCCAGCTTGTCGGCCACTTGCTGCGCCGCTTCGCGCGCCTTTGCTGCTGTCAGCTTATGTTGCTGAACTATATTTATATCCGCCATCAAACGATCCTTTTATTATAAAAACGGGTGCCATACGGCCAGCATCATACCAGCCGCCACGCGGCAGCCGCAGCCATAGGGAACGCCGGCACACGGAAAAAACCGCGCTTTCTTGCGCCGCACTTGCGCCGCATCAAACCGCAACCACCGAAGCAGGCCGACTATCTCCATTCCAGTTGCGAGTGTCTTGGAGAGCTACCATGGACCAGAAAGTCATCGTGCCGGTCGAAGCCGTGCTGACCAAATGCGTGTCCTTGCCTGTCGGCTACGTCCCTACCCCCTCGGCGCCCTACCGCCTGCACCGCAAGAATGCGCAACTGACTCTGCAGCCGGGTCCGCCCCGCCTGACGGACGCCACGGTCCGCAACCTGGCCGCCGTTCCCGTCGGTTCGCGCGTGCTGATCTGGAAGCAAGACCCGTCCGTGAGCGAGCTGGGCACGCGCAAGGCCTTCCTGCCCGGCCTGATACTGCAAGGTCCGCGCGACGCACGCATCACCTTTGGCGAGCCGGGCATCGCCCAGGTCAGCCCGAACGCCTTTGGCGACTTCATCGTCTCGCCCAACACCGACCAGTTCGACGCCGTGCACACCTTTGCCATCGTGCGCATGACGCTCACCATGTACCAGCGCGCGATGGCCAGCAACAACACGGCGCCGCCCCTGCCCTGGCAATGGAATAGCGCCAGCAACACGGCACCGCTGCGCGTGTTCCCGCACGGCTTGCCCAATGTTATGAATGCCTATTACAGCCGCAGCGACAAGGCCCTCAAGTTCGGCGACTTCATTCCCAGCGGCGCCACCGAGCGCGTCTACACCTGCCGCTCGCTCGACATCGTCTCGCATGAAACCGGGCACGCCATCCTCGATGGCCTCAAGCCGAATTGGCTGCTCAACAATAATCCACCGCAGACGGGCGGCTTGCACGAATCGTTCGGCGACCTGACGGCCATCTTCCTGGCCCTGTCGCAGCTGGACCAGGTCGAGGCCGTGATCGCGCAAACCAAGTCCGACCTGCACGACAAAACCTTCCTGGCCGACCTGGCGGAACAGTTCGGCCTGGCGCTGGGCCGGCCGAACGGCTTGCGCAATGCCGATAACGACATCAAATTGTCGGAGGCCGGCACGGAAGTGCACGCCATCTCGCAAGTGTTTACAGGCGCTATCTACGACATCCTGGCCGACATCTTTGCCCACGAACGCCAGCCCCAGCTGGAAGATGACGCGGCCGTGCTGCACCGTTGCGGCGACTACCTGCGCAGCCTGGTCTTGCGCGCCCTGGTGGCGTCCCCCGACCAGGCGGCCACGTACGCCGACGTGGCCGGTCATATGCTGACCCTGGCGCAAGCCGACGGCTTTACCAGCTACCTCGATTTCATCCGCAACAGCTTTACCGTGCGCGAAGTGCTCAAGGACAATGCCATGACGGAGGATGGACAAATGACCTTTGCCCCCGATGTCATCGACGAAGCGGGCGCCGTGCAAGACAGGCGCGCCTGCTGCGGTACCATGAACCATGCGGAATACAGCGAATCGGATCAATTGCTGGAAGCGGAGCGCGAAGCACTGGCGGCCTGGTGCCGCAGTTACGCCCCCCGGTAAGCGCCCCGCGCCGCAAGCCCGCCAGCGGTCAGCCGCAGGCGAAGGCATGCCGCATCATTTCCCCACCACCGTCCCCAAGAAGGAGCAGCATGAAAATTTCAGCCCGCAGCAGCGGCGGCTTTGCCGGCCTGAGCGAACAGTACGACATCGATACGCAAGCCCACCCGGCCGGCCCTGGGCTGGAAGCGACACTGGCCAGCAGCGGTTTTTTCACGCACCCGCAGGGCACGGGCGAACAGGTGGGCGCCGATATCCCCCATTGGCAGATCACCGTCGAGGCACCGGCCGCGCGCCGCACCATCACGTTTGCCGAGGATGGCAGTGCTGAAAATGCACGTTGGCAACAGTTGCTGACGCAAATACGCGCCAGCGCCTGATTGTTCCGGCACTTATTTTTACCGATCTTGATTTGGGTAAAACAAAAACACCACACGGCGAGCGCCCGCCTCGCCCGTCCTGCTCCCTGCAGCATCGGGCGACTGTCGCTTTCTTGCCGCGTTCTTCATGGTAACGTCCCGGATAGTCGCTGAATTGCACGCTCTGCGCGGCAACGGCGCTGCCAAAAAATGAATTTGCTTATATGTATTGTATATAAGCGGGATTTGTGAGAAATAGCGAATTGCCTTAAAATACAATGCTTTGCTTTAGTATGCGCCGCCGAGGTTCCTGCAGGCGCTACAGCACCTCCCCCCAAATTGATAGGACTGTTATGACCCACGTTGTCACCGAATCCTGCATCGCCTGTCGCTATACCGACTGCGTCGATGTCTGCCCGGTAGATTGTTTCCGGGAAGGCCCGAACTTCCTGGCAATCGATCCGGACGAATGTATTGACTGCGCAGTCTGCGTGGCAGAGTGCCCGGTGAACGCGATTTTCGCGGAAGAAGACGTGCCGGGCGACCAGCAAGCCTTCATCAAGATCAACGTCGACCTGGCCCGTAACTGGCCTTCGATCACCAAGACGAAGGCTGCCTTGCCGGAAGCCGAGCAATACAAGGACGTCAAGGACAAGCTCGACATGCTGGTGCGCTAAGCGCACGGCACTTGCCGCGGCGTTTCCGGCGGAGACACTGTTCTCCGCAGGGGCGTGGCGGTGAAAAAATGTACAAAAAGCAGCGGAAACGCTGCTTTTTTTGCTTTTAGAGCATCGTTGCAGGTCTATCCACGCAAGTGTGGCGCGCTGTCACACCAAAGCGCAAACTGTGGACCTATGCGCGGTAATGCACATTTTGTCCTCAACAAATATCGTAAAATTGGATTATGATATTTGAGCCGATATTGGCGCTTGGAATTAAACAAGGACTATATATGCTTTACCAACTGCACGAACTGCAACGCTCCTTCCTCACTCCGGTGATGCAATGGGCAGACATGTCCTCCAAGTTATTTACCAACCCGGTTTCTCCACTGGCCCACACCCCGTTTTCGCAACGCATCGCAGCCGGCTACGAGCTGATGTACCGCCTTGGCAAAGACTACGAAAAACCACAATTTGACATCAAATCCGTTCTCGTCCAAGGCGAGAACGTCGACATCCGCGAACACGTTGTCGTGACAAAACCGTTTTGCCGCCTGATTCACTTCAAGAAAGAAGCCACTGGCTTGCAACAGCCCAAAGTTTTGCTGGTTGCCCCCCTGTCCGGTCACCACTCGACCCTGCTGCGCGATACCGTGCGCGGCTTGCTGGCCGAGCACGATGTCTACATCACCGACTGGACGGACGCGCGCATGGTACCGCTGACGGAAGGCCCGTTCCACCTGGACGACTACATTTATTATGTGCAGGAATTCATCCGCCTGCTGGCGCCTGACTTGCACGTCATTTCCGTCTGTCAACCGACCGTGCCCGTGCTGGCTGCCATCTCGCTGATGGCGACGGCCAAAGATCCGCACATGCCGAAAACCATGACGATGATGGGCGGCCCCATCGACCCGCGCCGTTCCCCCACGCAAGTGAACAACCTGGCGACGGAAAAGAAATTCTCGTGGTTTGAAAACACCGTGATCTACGCGGTGCCGCCGAACTACCCGGGTTTTGGCCGCAAGGTGTATCCGGGCTTCCTGCAGCACGCCGGCTTCATCGCCATGAACCCGGGCCGTCACGCGCAAAGCCACCGCGAGTTCTACATGCACCTGGTGACGGGCGACGACGAGCCGGCGGAAGGCCATCGCCAGTTCTACAACGAGTACAACGCCGTGCTGGACATGCCGGCCGAGTACTACCTGGAAACCATTAAAACGGTTTTCCAGGAATTCAGCCTGCCGATGGGCACGTGGAAAGTGGGCGGCCAGCTGGTGCGTCCGCAAGACATCACGAATGTGGCGCTGTTCACCGTAGAAGGCGAGCTGGACGATATTTCCGGCGCCGGCCAGACGCAGGCGGCGCATGACCTGTGTTCCGGCATCCCTGCCGAGATGCAGCAGGATTTCGTGGCGCCAAAATGTGGCCATTATGGCATTTTCTCGGGCCGCCGCTGGCGCGAAATCATTTGCCCGAAAATCGGCGAATTCATCCAGAAACATTCCTGATCCGCAGTATTTCAGGCAAAACGGCACGCCAGGCTACCCTGGCGTGCCGTTTTTTTATGCCCGGCTCATGCGCGTGACGTTTCGATCTTCACCGTCGGGCGCGTATTGACAAAGATTTGCTCGACTCGCGGCTCGCCCGGCCCCGGTTTCTTCATCGCATAGCCATTCACGGGCTGCGAGCGGTTCACCCACAGCGCGTAATACAAATGGTCGGCGCGGGGATCTTCCGTGTTCGGGTGTATCAGTATCGTCAGGCCCAGGCTATTGAGCTGCAGCCACGGCACGATGACGGGCAGCAAGTCATTCGTGAAGCCAAAGTAAAACGACGGCGTCACGTGCGGGCCGCGCGGCTCCAGGTTCCAGTCGCCCAGCTCGATCTGGAAACGCTCGGCCGCCCACTTGCGTATCAGCGCCGCCTTTTGGTAACTGTCTTCGTCAAAATAGATATGCGCGTGATAGCTCTCGATATCCGTGTAGGCGCGCGGCTTCGATGGCAAGGTTTCCTCGCCGGGCCGCACGCTGACGGGGCGCGGCGTGGGCGCCGTGTCCGTATGCTCGCCCCACGGGCTCTTGCCCGGTACAGGTTTGGCGCGTTTGACGGCACCATCCTGCGCCAGGGCCGTGCCGGCAAGGCCCGAAGCGGCCAATGCCGCCACGAGTCCTCCGCCGCGCAAGACCGTGCGGCGCTGCGGCGAGAGGAGATTGGCCCATTCCAGGTCGATGGCCGCGTGTTGAGTATTGTCTGACATAGGATTTCCTGTTCTTGATGATAAATATGGAGAGAAGGCAGATCAAAAGTGAACAGTGGCGCGGGCGTAGTAATAACCGCCCAGTACGCCCAACGGTCCCGAGTTGTCGTACGCGCCCGTGTACTGCGCCAGATTCGCGGCACTGCGCGCGTCGCGCGGCACCTGGCCCGGTTTCTGGTCGAAGACATTGTTGGCGCCCACCGTCACGTTGATGCGCTTGCTGATGTCGTAGCCGACGCTGACATCCGTCACGAAGGCGGCCTTCAGTTGGTAATCGCCGCCCGTGATGGCGTTCAGGCGCTTGAGCTTGCCGTAGCGCGTCTCGCGCACGTTGAACGTCCAGCCCGCCTTTTCATACGCCAGGGTGAGGATTTCCTTGTCGCGCGGCGCCCGGTACAGCAAGTCGTACTCGGCCGATTTGCTCAGGGTGCCGATATTCGGCAAGCCTTGCAGCACCGTCGGCAAGGCCGCCTTGCCGACCAGGCTCGTGTGATTGATATTCGCGGCCGCCGTCCAGCGCAGCTTGCCGTCGGCCACGCGCAAGACATCCTCGGCCGTCAAATCGATGCCGCGCGTGCGCGTGTCGCCCACGTTGGCAAAGTAATGCGCGACGAGGCCATTGCCTACCGTCAAACCCGCCGAGCGCAGCAGGTTTTCGATCACGCTCGCTTGCGCCGCCGTCAGTGGCCGGCCGCTGCCGTCGAGCGCCACGCCCGAGCTGCGGTCGATGCCGATGTTCGACGACACGCCCAGGCGGTCGCGGACCTTGATTTGATACGCGTCAACGGCCAGGCGCAGGGTAGGCGTAGGATTGAAGGTCAGCCCGGCCGACAGATTCGTCGATTTTTCCGGTTTCAGCGCTTGCGCACCCAGTGCCCGCGCTGCGGCCGAGTTCGGCTGCGCCAGGGTATACGGCACACCCGCATGGTCGGAGGTGTTCGAATACGATTGCGTCACCAGGCTAGGCGCATGGAAACCATTGCTGACGGTGCCGCGTACGGCCACCATGGGCGTGACGTCATAGCGGGCGGACAAACGGCCCGTCGTCTTGCTGCCGAAATCGGAATATTTCTCGGCGCGCAGTGCCGTGTCGAGCAGCAATTGCGGCGTCAGTTTCGCGCCCAGGCCGACATACGCCGCATAGCTGTGGCGCGCCGTGTCCGAGGCGTCGACGGGCAGGTAGCCGGCCAGCGCCGATGAGCCGCTGCCCTGCCAGGAAGCGGGTTCGCCCGGACTGCGTTGCTGCGTTTCATGCGAATACTCGAGACCGACGCTCAGGTCGGCCGGCTCGCTCAATCCCAGCGGCACGGGACGGCGCGCGTCGGCGTTGGTGGTCGAGCGGCTGTAGCGCTGATTGCCGATGGTGAAATCCGTCTTGCCACCTGGATAGCTCAGCGAATAATTGGCCGAGTTTTCCACGCCCACGTCGATATCGTCGCGTCCGTAAGTACTGCTGATATCCCAGTTCCAGCCGGCCGTCTCGCCCTTGACGCCGCCCGTCAGGGAAAAATCGTTTTCGCTCGTCGTTTCATATGGCGTGAAGCCGTCGGGATACACGGACAGCAAGCCTTTGTTGTTATTAAAAATGGTATTGGGCAGACGGAAATTCTGCGCCGAGCGGGCATTGCGGTGCGCATACGTGCCGAAGCCATACAGTTGCACCTCGTTCGACACGTCATAGCCGAAGTTGGCGCTGAGCGAAGCGGTCGTGCTTTGCGGCACGCCCGTATTGCGCCATGGATTGCTGTTGCGGCTTGCTTCTGCCGGGTTCGGCGAGGCGCCGGCCGGCAAGCTGTTGTTCGGTCCCAATTTCACCAGCTGACCATCGCTGTTGCGCACGGCCGGATACGACAGGTAGCCTGGATTCAGGCCGAAATTGCGCACGGCGATGCCCTGGCGCTGGACTTCGGCGCCGAAGTGGGCAAAGCCGTGTTCACCCAGGCGCGTGCCGCCATCGATGCGCACGGAACCGTTCGTGCCGTCGCCGTCGTAGGTGGAACCGAGTTGCGTGCTGAAGCTGCCCTTGTCATCCGCTTTCAGGATGATGTTGATGACGCCGGCAATGGCGTCGGAACCGTAGATGGCCGAGGCGCCATCGCGCAGGATTTCCACGCGGGCAATGGCGCCCGTGGGTATCAGGGCCAGGTCGGTGGCGACGGAACCGGGAAAACCATCCTCGTTGACGATGGCCGTCGTATGCCGGCGCTTGCCGTTGACCAATACCAGGGTATGCGACGGGTCGAGGTTGCGCAACTGCCCGGCGCGCACGATGCTGCCCAGGTCCGGCTGCACGCGGGCCGGCAAGTTGAACGACGGCAAGGCCGTATCCAGCGCATCGAGCAAGTTCAGCTTGCCCGTGGCTTGCAATTGCTGCGCGCTGATCACGTCGATGGGTGCGGCGCTGTTGGCCACCGTGCGGCCCGTGCCGCGCGCCCCCGTGACGATGACGGTGTCATACGGCGCGGCGGCCAGTGCGCCAGCGCCATCCGGCGCGGCCTGCGCGTGGACCACGCCAGGCGCCCCCAGCAGCAGTACGGCCACGGAGACGGCGTGCGCCAGTTGCCGCAAACGCGGGGCGGGGTCATGCTTGTGAATCGGTTCCAGCATACGAAAACATCCTTTCAAAGTCGTCAACACAGTGGCTGCAGACTAAAGGATGGACAAACAAACAAGAACGAATGGTTTCGTATTTAGATATTTCGTTTTGGCAACTAACAACAGCGGCGGCACGCCGTGTCAGGGAGTCGCCGGGGCGGTCGCCAGGCTCTGGTCGAGCCGCTTCCAGTAATCGCGTTCCAGCCGGGCCGTATCGATATCGCGCGCCGCCTCGTTGAAGCGTTTTTGCCACGCCGCCCCCCCGGCATCGCGCTGGAAGCACACATGCACGGGACGCTCCTTGAAAACGGTATCGATGACGGCGATGCGTTCGCGCTCGGCCTTGCTGAAGTTGCGCCCCATCAACAAGTGCTGCAGGACATGGCGCTCGATGACGATCACGCGGTAACGCTTGATGAACAGTTTCTTCAGATTCGTCGCGTCGTTCAAACCCTCTTCCGTCTTCAGCTCGCCGCGCGCCACCATGCCATCGAACTGTTCCCCATTCGAGTAGCCGGCCACGGTGCCGATGCGCAGCTTGCCCAGGTCGGCGAGGCTGGCGCCAGGCACGCCGTCCTCTTTCAGGTAGGCCAGCACACCCTGCGTGTTACCAACCGGAACAGAAAAGTGGCAGAGTTTTTCCCGTTCCGGCGTGCGCCACACGGCCAGAAACCCGGCATAGCGGGAACTGGCCAGGCCAAACTGCATGGCGCGCTTCCAGGGAAAATAGTCATATTTGACCGTATAGCCGAGACGCTCGAAAACGGCGCTGACCATGGCGCCCGACATGCCGTCGGCCGGCAGGCTGCGGGAAATAAAGGGCGGCCAGTCTTCCGCCGCGAAGCGGACGATGCGCGAACTGGCAGCGCCCGGCGCCGCCATGGGGGAACTAGCCTGCCCGTGTGCAAGGGCAAGTGCAGAGTGCATGAACAAACAGAAGGGCAAACCAACTGTCCGGAGGAAACGCATGTTTGGCTCCTATGGCCTGGCGCACCTTGCAATGCAGGCGCGGCAACAGGACTGGCGGTCGGCTTTTTTTGATCACTGGCTTGATAAAAATCATGCTCCCACAAAAAAAAGAAATTGCAAAGTTGTTTATTTGCACTTTGACATTCCCATGGGAAATAAAATACGATTGCGGCGCGCCTGCAACAGGCTGTCATGGCGCCGGCTATCCCCTCTTGCGCAACAGGTTTTTACTTGTGCGCGCGCCGGATGGCCGATAATGGCGTTTTACCGTGGAAGATGACCGTGCCGCACCCTGCCCCTCCCTCACTTGCCGACCAGATCGAAGACTTGCTGCCGCAAACGCAATGCACCAAATGCGGCTACAACGGTTGCCGCCCGTATGCGGAAGCGATTGCCGCCGGCAGCGCCGACATCAACCAGTGCCCACCGGGCGGCGCGCAAGGCATCGTGCGCCTGGCCGGCTTGCTGGGCAAAAAAGTCATCCCGCTCAATCCCGTCAACGGCCTCGAACGTCCGCGATCTGTCGCCTATATCGACGAATCGCTGTGTATCGGCTGTACCCTGTGCATCCAGGCTTGCCCGGTGGACGCCATCGTCGGCGCCGCCAAGCAGATGCACACGGTGGTGACAAGCCTGTGCACGGGCTGCGACCTGTGCGTGGCGCCCTGCCCCGTCGATTGCATCGTCATGTACCCGGTCAGCGGCGACGCCACGGGCTGGGATGCCTGGAGCCAGGCAGAAGCAGACGACGCGCGCGCGCGCCACGATTTCCGCACGCAGCGCCTGCGCCGCGAAACGGAGGAAAACGAAGCGCGCCTGGCCGCCAAGGCCGTCGCCAAGATGCGCGAAGTGACGCAGGAAGTGCCCGTCACGCCCGATGAACAGGCGGAAAAGGAACGCAAGCGCGCCATCATCGCCGCGGCCATGGAGCGCGCGCGCGCCAAGGCCGCTGCCGCCAGCACGGATACCCCCCAGCCAGCCCCCACCACCCCGAAAAAAGACGCATGAACGCCGCCAAACGCCTGGAAATCTTTACGCGCTTTCGCGCCGCCAATCCTTCCCCGAAAACGGAACTCGACTACACGACGCCGTTCGAGCTGCTGATCGCCGTGCTGCTGTCGGCACAGGCGACGGACGTGTCCGTCAACAAGGCGACCCGCTTGCTGTATCCGGTCGCCAATACGCCGGCCACGATACTGGCCCTGGGCGTGGACGAGCTGGCCAGCTACATCCGCACCATCGGCCTGTTCCGCACCAAGGCGAAGAACGTCATCGCCACCTGCCAGATCCTCCTCGAGCAGCACGGCGGCGAAGTGCCGCGCGACCGCGCCTCGCTGGAAGCCTTGCCCGGCGTGGGCCGCAAGACGGCGAACGTGGTCATGAACACGGCGTTTGGCGAACCGACGATGGCCGTGGACACGCATATCTTCCGCGTCTCGAACCGCACCGGCATCGCGCCGGGCAAGAATGTCGATATCGTCGAGCAAAAACTGCTGAAATTCATCCCCAAGGAATTCCTGCACGACGCCCACCACTGGCTCATCTTGCACGGCCGCTACACGTGCACGGCGCGCAAGCCACAATGCTGGAACTGCATGATTGCCGACCTGTGCGACTACAAGGACAAGTCGCCGATGCCGGCCGTGGTCTGACAACACACCTTTACGAACGGCGACACCATGTTGCAAACGACACTAGATACCCTGGCTTGCCCCGCCTGCCGACAGCCCCTGCAAAGCAACACGCCAGCCGGGGCGTCGGCACCGTTGCTGGAAGCGATATTGAGCTGTCCGGCGTGCGCGATTACCGTTCCCGTCGTGCAAGGCTTTGTGCTCTTTACGGAAGCACGGCAAGGCGGCGATGCCCATATGCTGCCGGCACTGCGTGCCCAGCTGACGCCCAGCGCCGACTATCTGTCCTTCATGCACCGCCGCCATGTGCGCCGCATTCCCGACCGCTACGCCGCCTTTCAACCCTTCAATGAATCCACCCGCGCCTTTTATGCCTTGCTGGGCCTGATCAGGGAGCATTTGCAACCTGGCGACCTCATTCTCGACACCTGGGGCCGAACGGGCTGGAGTGGCGAAATGCTGGCTGCGGCGTTTCCCCAGCAACATGTCATTTCTGTATGGGAAGGCAACTTCGATGTGCTCGGCTACATGGGATATGCGCACTGGTTGCCCGCTGGACAGCGCGCGCCCAACCATGACATTATTTTCTTGCCTCCAGGTAGTCCCATGCCTTTTCGCGACGGCACGTTCGCGCTGATTCATGGCCTTGATTCACTGCATCGCTATGCGCCACTGACCTTCGCCGGCGACATGCTGCGCATCGCCCGCAGCGATGCGCCGATCATCTTCCCGCATGTACACATGGCCAATAGCCAGCCCACGCCGTACTTCGAGCGCGGCGGCAACATTATTCACGGCCGTTGCTACCAGCAGCGCTTTGATGCTGCGCAAGCACGCGGCGAACGCAAGACGCTGGTGATGTCGGAGGTAACCCTGTTCGACGCCATCGGACAGTTGCATGGCGAACCGGACACTGCACACTACAACGGCGTCGTGGCGCTGGTGCCTCCCGCATGGGAAGGGGCGCCCCTGCGCCAGGCCGATCTCGACCTGGCATTGCCCTCATCGCGCGCCGTCGTCAATGCCTTGCTGCGGCTCGACAGCTTGAACGGCTGGTGTGTGCCCGATACCGATGCGCTGGGTGGCTTGATGCAAGATTTGCTGGTGCGCCATCCTTGTTATGCGGAACGCCTGGCGCGCCTCGGACCACGACAACTGAGCGCTGAAGAATTGCAGATCCTGTTCCAGCTGGGCCAGCTACGTACCCTGGAGCAAGTGGCGCAGCGCCTGCGCCTGCCAGTGGAATACGTTTGCCAGCAAGCCAGGAACATGGTCGATATGGAACTGCTGCAGATGGCCCCCATCAGCGGCGCCATGGCACGCTTGCAATCGTACTATGCCAGCCAGATCGTGCGTCCGCTGCCACAGGAAGAAACCTTTGAGTATCTGTGGCAATTACTGCCCACGCTGTACCAGCAGCGCCCGCTCCTGCTGTGCGGCATGGACGACAGCGCCTTTGGCTGGGCCGAAGTCGAGCTACTCGTGCCGGCGTTGCAACGGGGCTTGCTGGCGATGGGCGTGCGGGCAGGTGACAGCGTCGCCATGCTGTGTGCCCACCACCCTGAAGCGGTACTGCTCAGCTGGGCCTGCTGGCGCATCGGCGCTGTCGTGGTTCCCTTGCGCAAGGAATTGACGGACACGTCCGCCTTGCTGCAACCCTTGCTGGAACGCATTGCTCCCGCCCTGCTGGTGCTGGATCATCCCCGTCACAGCGCCGCCGCTTTGGCAAGCTGCCCGGCGCTGCTGCTCGACGATATCGGCCAGGAAGCGGCGGCGGTCTTGCCGCCAGATTGCGCATTGCCTGAATTATCAGCCTTGCTGGAAGGCTGGATGGAGCTGCCGCCGACGCCGGAGCTGCCCGGACAGGCCGTCCACCCCGACGATCCTGCCGTGATCCTGTTTACTTCTGGCAGTACTGGCATCCCCAAGGGCGTCGTCCACAGCCAGCGCGCCCTCATGCAGAGCGGCCAGCTGGCGGCGACGGAATTTGGCTGGCATGATGGCGACATCCTGCTGTCGCTGGGCGACTGCCACACCATGAGCGGCTTGCGCAACCCCATGGTCGCCGCCCTGTTTGCCGGTGCCAGCGTGTATCTGGCCGATGAAAACGAACGGGGCAATGTCGGCAAGACCTTGCAAGCGGCCCAGCGCCATGGCGTGACCGTCCTGGCGACAGGCCCCGCCTGGCTAGCCATGCTGCAGTTGCTGCCGGCCCACCTGACCCTGCACCCGGCCAGCTTGCGGCAAATCATTTCCACGGGCGCGCCCCTGCAAACGTCGCTGCACACGGCCTTGAGCGAGCGCATGCGGCTCGCCATCATCGATTATTACGGACTGACGGAAACGGGGGGGCTGTGCATGCTGTTCCAGCACGCGCCCGGCGCCACGCAAGCTTGCGGCCGCGCCGTCGGCGCCATCGTGCAAATCTGCGATGACAGGGGCATGCCGCTCGGAAAAGGACAAACAGGGGAATTGCGCGTGCACAGCAACCAGCTCATGCTGGAATACTGGCGCGATCCGGCGCAAACGGCGTCCATCGCCCGCGATGGCTGGATCTTCACTGGCGATATTGCCAGCCACGATGGCCTCGGCAACATTACCTTGCTGGGCCGGCACGACGACCAGCTCAAGAACGAATATGGCGACATCGTCCACCCTGCCCCGCTGGAACGGGCGATGTGCAGCTATCCACACGTCAGGGAAGCCGCCATCACCGCAGGACCACAGGGACTGATCGGCATGCTGGTGGTCGACGGCGGCTTCGAATTACCCGCTTTTGTCGCCTATTGCCGCCAGCACGCGCAAATCGAGGCATTCCCCCGTGACCTGCGCATCCAGGCAGCGTTACCGTACACGGCCGCAGGAAAACTCGACCGCCGCGCGCTGGCCCATTCAATCACACCATAACAGATACGCTCAACATGTTTCAGACTCGTCCCACACCTGCGAATACGCCATTCCTGATCGGCCCCAAGTCTTTGTCGCATAGCCATCTGGAGGAACAAATCCTGCAAGTGGCTGCCCGGCTGATCAGCAGCGAACTGCACAATAAACGCGTGCTGCTGATGGTGCGCGACGATCTGGCCTATGCGCCCTTGTTGCTCGGCTGCATGCGGGCCGGCGCGATTCCCCTGCTGCTCGATCCGGGAACCTCGGTGCGGCAAGTCAGGGATTTACTGCAGCATACGCATATCGATGGCGTCATTGCCGATGCGGACGCCATCGACCTGTGGCGCGCCGAGGGTGTCCCTCTGCCGGCGCAGCAGATACGCGTCGGCACTGTCCAGGCCAAGGGTTTGCTGCTGAACAAGCTGCTGGGACGGCGGGCGCCAGCCGACCTGGACAACTGGCCTGGCCTGCTGTCCGCTCCCGCACCGGCACCGTTGCCGCCGGCAAGACAGGAGGGGCCTGCCTATGTCGTGTTCACCTCCGGCAGTACGGCCCGTCCGAAAGGCGTGGAAATGCACTGGCCCGCCCTGCTCGCGCATTTGCGGACGATCGGCGAACATTACGCGCTGACGCCCGCATCACGCCTGCTGAACCTGATGCCGCTATCGCATGCCGATGGCCTGGTGCAAGGCGTGCTGCTGGCTTATCAACGCGGCTGTACCCTGGTGCGTCCTGCGCCATTCAGCATTGTCGCCATCGAGAGCATCCTGATTGCGATCTACCGCGAACAAGTCACGCACCTGATCGCCGCGCCCACGGCATTGGCCCTGATGCAGCAATATGGCGCCCACCTGGCGGAAAACTTCGAGAATGGCCATTTCCGCTTCGCCGTTTCCTGCAGCGCCCCCTTGAGCGCGGCTACCTGGACCAGCTTCAGCCAATGTTTCAATGTAAAGCTCATCAATACCTACGGCTTGAGCGAAACGGGAACCTGCGGCCTCTATGCGGGACCGGACGCGGCCAGCCACAAGATCGGCAGCGTGGGCATGCCGCGCGACATGCTGGCAAAAATCTTGCGGGACGATGGCAGCGAGGCCGGCTGCGACGAGGCCGGAGAACTGTGCCTGCAAGGTGCCAACCTGATGCAGGGCTACCTGGACAATCCGCAAGCGACCGCTGCCGTCCTGCGCAATGGCTGGCTGCATACGGGTGACCTGGCACGGCGCGACAGCGATGGCGTGTACTGGATCACGGGGCGCATCAAGGACGTGATCATTTGTGGCGGCTACAATCTGTCGCCGGAAGCCATCAATGGCGTACTGATGCAACACCCGGCCGTACTGGAAGCGGCGACCGTCGCCTTGCCTGACCCGACGTGGGGCGAAATCCCCGTCGCCTGCGTAGTATTGCGCCCTGGCATGGAGGCGGACAACCAGCAACTGCTGCTGCATTGCGCCCAACATCTGGGTGCACACGAATTGCCGAAACGCATTAGTTTTACCGGCCAATTGCCGCGCACGCCGTCAGGCAAGGTCATCACGGCACAGTTGCAGCACGCGCTATCGCTTGCGCCCAAGGAAGCAAGCGCCCAGGGCAATCAGCAGGCAGACATTTTTGCGCTGGCCGCGGACCTGTTCAATTTACCGGCAAGTGCGCTGAAGGGGGATTCAGGCCCCGCCAATACGCCAGGCTGGGATTCGCTGGCACATATCAACTTCGTGATCGGCCTGGAAACGCTGTTCAAGGTGCGTCTGAGTCCATCGGATGTGGTGCATATGGAAACCATGGACGCCACCGTGCAACTGATCAAGCGGCTGACGCGCTGAGATGGCGAACGCACTTCCTCTGCGCATCTGGCCATACAGTGCGGCGCTGGCAGCTGGCGTGGTCGGACTATGCATACTGCTGCGTCATGTGCCCGGCCCACGCTACGACAATACGATTGCAGGCCAGACGAAAACGTTTCTCGACGCGCCCAGGCCAGAAGGGAAATGGCGCGTGCTGGCGCTGGGTTCGTCCCTGCTCCATGCCGCCACCCCGCAAACAGCCAATGTGCAGCGTGCCGAGCTGCCGGACATCGCCTGGATGCGGATGACGAAAGGCGGCGCAGGTATCGGCTATTTGCAATCGAGCCTCGCCACCCTTGGCAGCCGCCCACCGGAGGTGCTGGTCCTCGAACAGAACCTGTTCTTGCCAGATGATGGCAACGCGACAATGGATCAACTACGCGAAGATGTCTGGCACTGGGGCAAGCAAGCTGCTTCATTGCTCACCGCTGGCAAACTTGCCTCGCCACCGCGATACTGGGAGCGCAATGATCAGGAACTTGCATTTACCTGCGGCCCGGAGCTGAAGAAATTAAGCGCGTCACAAATACGGCAGCATGCTGCCGAACTACAAAATCTGTATCGACAGGGCACCTTCGATGCTGCACTGATCAACAACATTGCCACACTGGCGCAGCGGGGCGTGCGGGTGATACTGCTCGATGTGAGGCGATCATTGTTGATTGAACAACAGACGGCGCAACAAAAGACAGACTGGCAGCGGCGCTTGCAAGCATTGCTGCCTGCGAGCCAAAACATCATCTATCTAGCCTCGCCCGCACTCACCGAACAAAACCTTTATTGCGACGCCAGCCATCTGAACACGCAGGGCGCGCGTCAGTTCGCTCCCTGGTGGCAAACCCAGTTACGGCAGTTGCGGGACAGGGGTTGACATGGTGTGGCTGACAATTTTTGGCATGCTGTGCATGCTTGTTCTGGTCGTGCTTTACTGGCGTTTGCCAGTGGCCTGGCGCCCCTGGCTGCTGGTGGCCACAGGCGGCGCGCTGCTATGGCATGATGGCTGGGCCAGCATGGCGGCCTGGGGTGCATTGCTGGCATGGCTGGCCTTCATCTGCGGCCCCCGATGGCGGCGCCCAGCCCTGATGCAGACGCTGGGCCTGACGGGTGTCTTGCTCGCCTTTCTGGCTTACCAGTACGCGAAAGCCGGCCATGGCATGGCCGCCTACCTGGGCTACGCCTTCGTCTCGCTGAAAGCCTGGCACCTGATCGCCGAGCATGGCGGCGGTGGCATCGCGCGCGATGGCCGCACCGGCACGACCCTGGGCTATCTGCTCTTCCCGCCCACCCTGGCCGTCGGTCCGGTCCAGCGTTACGATGCCTTCCGCATGGAACTACTGCGCGCGCGCTGGGACAGGCAACTCGCTTCGCCAGCACTGCAGCGCATGCTGTACGGTTATTGCAAGGTGGTTTTACTCGCAGGGTATATTCTCAATTTCAAATTCAACACTCTGAATTTGTCCACCGGTTACGCCTGGCTCGATGCCTATCTGCCCTTGCTCGGTTATGGCTTGAACCTGTATTGGCAATTCTCGGGCTATTGCGATATCGCCATCGGCTTCGCCGCGCTGCTGGGCATACGCGTGCCGGAAAATTTCAACTTTCCTTTTGCTGCCCGTAATCTGCCCGATTTCTGGCGCCGCTGGCACATCACGGTGTCGGAATGGTGCCGCGATTTCGTTTTCCGGCCCATCCTGACGCGCACGCGGCAATACCTGTTTGCCAGCCTGGGCAGCATGATCGTGCTGGGCTTGTGGCATGAGCTGTCGCCGCGCTACTTGGCCTGGGGCCTGTTCCACGGTGCCGGCCTGGCCATCGTCCACCTGTGGGGCAAGCACATGCCATGGGCGGAGCTGTTGCGCCGCTACACCCTGTGGCGATTCTCCAGCTGGTTTTTGACCTTGCAATTTGTCATACTGAGCTTCGCGCTGACGTCGACGCCGGACCTGCAAACGGCCTGGTCTTGCCTGACGGTGCTGTTCGCACCACTGTTACCTGGGAGTTAAGGTGTACCAATTTCTCTTGCGCTACCTGCCAGCGCCGCTCGTGCACGGGCTCTTCACGCTATGGTATGGGGGACTGCTGCTGCTGCTGTGGCTGAAATGGCCTCTGGCGTTGGGAATGGGATTTCGTTACGGGCAACTGTAGGCCGGGACCGATGCAGGCATCGGCCCCGTTATCGCTTACAGCAACACCATATTGTCGCGGTGGATCAGCTCATGGCCTTCCATGTAACCGAGAATGGCTTCGATTTCGGTGGACGGCTTGCGCATGATGCGGCGCGCTTCGCCGCTCGTGTAGTTGGACAGGCCGCGCGCCACGGGCACGCCATCCACGTCGACGCAGGTGATCACGGCGCCGCGGCCGAATTCGCCGTTCACGCCCGTCACGCCGATCGGCAGCAGGGACTTGCCTTCCTGGCGCAGCTTTTGCACGGCGCCCGCATCCAGCACGACGGCGCCGGCCGTGTGCAGATGATCTGCCATCCACTGCTTACGCGCCGTCAATTGCCCCGTTTGTGCCAGCAACTCCGTGCCGATCGCTTCGCCCTGGGCGAGGCGGCTGAGCACGTCGCTGTCGCGGCCCCAGGCGATGATGGTATGGGCGCCGGACTTGGCGGCGCGCTTGGCGGCGAGGATTTTCGTCAGCATGCCGCCACGGCCCAAGCTGCTGCCGGCGCCGCCGGCCATCGCTTCCAGGGCCGGATCGCCGGCGATGCCTTGCGTGATCAGGTAGGCGGTCGGGTCCTTGCGCGGGTCGGCCGAGAACAGGCCGTGCTGGTCCGTCAGGATGACGAGCGCATCGGCTTCGATCAGGTTGGCGACCAGGGCGCCCAGGGTATCGTTGTCGCCGAACTTGATTTCATCGGTGACGACGGTGTCGTTTTCATTGATGATCGGCACCACGCCCAGGCGCAGCAGGGTCGTCAGGGTGGAGCGGGCATTCAGGTAGCGTTCGCGGTCGGCCAGGTCGGCGTGCGTGAGCAGCACTTGCGCCGTGCCGAGGCTGTGGGCACGGAAGCTGCTTTCATAGATTTGCGCCAGGCCCATCTGGCCGACGGCGGCGCAGGCCTGCAATTCGTGGATATCGGTGGGGCGCTGCTCGAAACCGAGGCGCAGCATGCCTTCGGCGATGGCGCCGGAACTGACGAGCACCACTTCCTTGCCCAGGGCGCGCAAGCCGGAAATCTGCGCAGCCCAGCGCGCGATGGCGGCATGGTCGAGCCCGCGGCCATCGTTGGTGACCAGCGAAGAGCCGACTTTGATGATGATACGGGTAGCTTTTTGAATCACGGAATCCATGGGGCGGCGCTCTTCACTTAATAGACGTCAGCGCGCAGGACGCAGCAGCAGCAAGGCCAGCCCCGCCGTCAGCTCCATTGCGCACATGAACAACACAAAACCCTGGGGCAAGCCGAAGCTGATGGCCGCGAACAGACGGCCGGCGGGCTGCGCCAGGACCAACATTGCTGTGATATCGCCGAGCACAGGCGGTTCGCCCTGCCGTGCCGCGAACAGTGCCAGGAGCGCGGTAGCGCCCCAGACACCGACATGCGTGGCGTAGAACTGGCTGTAGCCATTGACGCCATTGAGGAAGATGCCCATGCCGGCCGCCATTTCATCGGCGAACAACAGGCAGGCGACCGCGCTCAGCCCGTAAGCATACGCGATCAGATGCAATACACGGCGCTGCCACGCTTGCTTGCGCGCTGGCGCGGCAGCGGCCGTCTGTACCGACATCAGGGTAAAGCCTTAGTCGAGGATCTTGAAACGCGGATCATCCGGGTCGATCGACGAGATACCGCGTGCTTCTTCGGTCATCTGCGTTTCTTCGGCACGGCTTTCGCTGTGTTTCTTCGCTTCCAGATGCTGGTAAATCGCATTCACCAGTTCCGGGCAACCTTGATGGTTCAGCGCGGAAATCTCGAAGACGGGACCTTTCCAGGCGAAACGCTTGAGGAAGTCCTTGACGATCTTCTTGCGCTCTTCTTCCGGCACCATGTCGAGCTTGTTCAACACCAGCCAGCGCGGCTTGTCAACCAGCGACTCGTCGTACTTCTTCAATTCCTTCACCAGCGCCTTGGCTTCCTTGACAGGATCGACGTTGGTTTCGAACGGCGCCAGGTCGACGATGTGCAACAGCAGACCCGTACGCTGCAAGTGACGGAGGAATTGATGGCCCAGGCCCGCGCCTTCGGAAGCGCCTTCGATCAAGCCGGGAATATCGGCGATCACAAAGCTCTTCTCGTGCGACACGCGCACCACGCCCAGGTTCGGGTGCAGGGTGGTAAATGGATAATCGGCAATTTTCGGGCGCGCGTTCGAGACGGCCGAAATGAAGGTCGACTTGCCGGCGTTCGGCATGCCCAGCAGGCCCACGTCGGCCAAAACTTTCAGTTCCAGGCGCAGTTCGCGGCGTTCGCCTTCCTTGCCCTCGCCTTTTTGGCGTGGCGCGCGGTTGGTCGAGGACTTGAAGTGGATATTACCCCAGCCGCCTTCGCCGCCCTTGGCCAGCAATTCGATCTGGCCGTGCTCGGTCAAATCGGCCAGGATTTCGCCGCTCGCGTTGTCGATGATCAAGGTGCCCACAGGCATGCGCAGGTGGATGTCATCCGCGCCCTTGCCATAGCAATCTGCGCCACGGCCAGGCTCGCCATTGCGAGCCTTGTGCATTTTGGAGAAACGGAAATCGACGAGCGTGTTGATATTGCGGTCGGCGACAGCCCAGATGGACCCGCCCTTGCCGCCATCGCCGCCATCGGGACCGCCGAAAGGCCGGAATTTTTCACGGCAGAAAGATGCGCAGCCGTTGCCGCCATCGCCCGCGATGACTTCGATTTTTGCTTCGTCGATAAACTTCATAATTTTGCCGCCATAAAACTAAAAAGGCTCTACCTTGGGCAGAGCCTTTCGATTGAAGGCTTGCGCCTTACATCATGCGATCATGGCGGAGCGAACTGGCGCTCCGCCATGAATTACGCTGGTACTGCTTCGTTTGGTACAACGGTCACGAATTGCTTCGAGCCAGCACCTTTGACAACGAACTTCACTTTGCCCGCGATCAGCGCGAACAACGTGTGGTCCTTGCCCATGCCTACGCCTTCGCCGGCGCGCACTGGGGTGCCGCGTTGACGAATGATGATGCCGCCAGCATTGATAGCTTGGCCGCCGTAGACTTTAACGCCCAGACGTTTTGATTCTGAATCACGGCCGTTTCGCGTTGTGCCGCCGCCTTTTTTATGTGCCATTTAAGACTCCTTGATAGCTGATTAATTCAAACAGCGGCGATTAGCCGTTGATCGAAACGATTTGGATTTCGGTAAAATTCTGGCGATGGCCTTGATGCTTTTGGTAGTGCTTACGACGACGCATCTTGAAAATTTTGACCTTATCATGGCGACCATGCGCCACAACCGTAACCAGTACCGTTGCACCTTCGACCAATGGAGCACCAAACTTGATGCTGTCGCCCGCGCCTACTGCGAGCACTTGATCGATGGTGATTTCGGAACCAATGTCTGCCGGTATCTGTTCTACTTTAAGTTTTTCGCCAGCGACAACTTTGTATTGTTTGCCACCGGTTTTTATGACCGCGTACATGATTTGAAACCTCATCAAATGTTGAAAGAATTTGTCCCACTGCCATGAAAAGCAAGCCGTGCACAACAGGGGGAACCAGCGATTATACACGGACTGAGAAATTGCGTCAAAAAGTATTCACAAAGCTTGACGATCGTGGTATGTCGACAACCTGACCATCATGTCAGGCTTGCGCCAGGCGGACAGCAAAACGCGCGCCAGTGCCAAGCAGATCAATCAATTGCTCTACAGTCATAGGCAAACGTCACGCACGCGCAAGCCTTGTCGTATAATCGCGGCACCCACAATCTAATGCAGGTTCGCCTTGTCTGACGCTAACAAACACGTTAACCAAAACACCATCGTGCAAACGATTGCCGCCGATATGGACGCAGTCAATACGGTGATCCGCCAAAAGTTGCACTCCGATGTGATTCTGATCAACCAGATCGCTGAATACATCATCAGCGCAGGCGGCAAACGCATCCGTCCCGTGCTGATCTTGCTGGTGGCCAATGCCCACGCCTATCGCGGCACGGCGCACCATGAACTGGCCGCCGTGGTCGAATTCATCCATACCGCCACCCTGCTGCACGACGATGTCGTCGACGAATCGTCGATGCGCCGCGGACGCCAGACGGCCAACGCCCTGTTCGGCAATGCCGCCTCGGTGCTGGTGGGCGATTTCCTGCACTCGCGCTCGTTCCAGCTGATGGTCTCGCTGAATAATATGCGCGTCATGCAAATCCTGTCCGACGCCACCAACGTGATCGCCGAAGGCGAAGTGCTGCAGTTGCTGAACATGCACGATCCGGACGTGACGCAAGACAGCTACCTGAACGTCATCCGCTCGAAGACAGCCAAGCTGTTCGAAGCGTCGGCGCAACTGGGCGCCCTGATCGCCGGCGCCAGCGAAGACGATATCGAAGCGGCTGCCGAATACGGCCGCTCGCTGGGCACGGCTTTCCAGCTGATCGACGACGTGCTCGACTATGCAGGCGACGCTGCCGAAATCGGCAAGAACGTGGGCGACGACTTGCGCGAAGGCAAACCGACCATGCCGCTGATCTGGCTGATGGAAAACGGTACGCCAGAGCAACGCGAACTGGTGCGCAGCTGCATCGAGCAAGGCGACGAACAGCATTTCGACGCCGTCCTGACGGCCATCACCAGCAGCGGCGCCCTCGACTACACGCGCAAGCAGGCGGAAATCGCCGGCCAGCGCGCCGCCGATGCCATCGCCGGCTGGCCGGACAGCGTCTACAAGCAATCCATGCTGCAACTGTGCTCGTTTGCCGTGGACCGCAATCACTGATCGCGATTTGCGCTACAGCAAAGACAACGGCGCCGATGGCGCCGTTTTTTATGCACTGCAGAAAAGCTACGTGCGCTCGTGCGCCATCGCCGCGCCCGCCAATTCCTGTACGATGGCCGGCGCCGCTTCCAGCCGCTCGCTGTAGCGGCTGCCCAGGTAATCGCGGCGGTCACGCACCAGCAGGGTGAATTTGTACAGTTCCTCCATCACGTCGACCAGGCGCTCGTAGTACGGCGACGGCTTCATGCGGCCGTCATCGTCGAATTCCTGGTATGCCTTGGCAACGGAAGACTGGTTCGGAATGGTGACCATGCGCATCCAGCGTCCCAGCACACGCAAGCCGTTGACGGCGTTGAACGATTGCGAACCACCGGACACTTGCATCACAGCAAGAGTTCGCCCCTGCGTGGGCCGTACGCTGCCCGTTTCCAGCGGCAGCCAGTCGATCTGCGATTTGAACACGCCCGTGACGGCGCCATGCCGCTCGGGGCTGCACCATACCTGCCCTTCCGACCACAGCGACAGCGCGCGCAACTCTTGCACTTTCGGATGCTCGGGCGACACGCTGTCGACCATGGGCAAGCCGTGCGGGTCGAACACGCGCGTGTCGGCGCCGAAGTGGCGCAGGATGCGTTCCGCCTCCAGGGTCAGCAGCTTGCTGTACGAGCGTTCGCGCAAGGAACCGTACAGCAGCAAGATGCGCGGCGCGTGGGTGGACACGCTGGCCGGCGCCAGCTTGTCCAGGTCCGGCACGTCCAGGTGCGCGGCGCTGATGTTCGGCAACTCGTTGGCAAGGTCTGCCATCTCAGGCCACCGGCTTGCCGTCGGCGCCCACCACGGCCTGGCCGTCTTCCTTGGCAAACGCGCCCTGCTGCGGCAGCGGCAGGATTTCCAGCACTTTTTCCGAAGGCCGGCACAGGCGCACGCCCAGTTCCGTGACGACGATGGGGCGGTTGATCAAGATAGGATGGGCTTGCATAGCGTCGAGCAAGGCCGCATCGGGCAAATCCGGATTGGCCAGGCCCAGCTCGTCGTACAGGGCGCCCTTGTCGCGCATGACGGCGCGTACGGTCAGGCCGGCGCGGGCGATCAGGTCGACCAATTCCTCGCGCGAAGGCGGATGCTTGACGTAATCGATGATGACGGGTTCGACGCCCGTGTTGCGGATCAGGGCCAGGGTATTGCGCGAGGTGCCGCACGCCGTGTTGTGATAAATCGTGATCGTCATGTCGTGATGTCCTTCAGTAAATGTGGTTCGCTGACGCAGCAAGGCGCGCCAGCGCAGCAGTTCTCGGTCAAAAAGGCCAGCAAGCCGTTCATGCCCGCATAGTTGGCCGCATAGATGATGGAACGGCCCGCCTTGCTTGCCGTTACCAAATTGGCGTGCGCCAATTCTTTCAAGTGAAACGACAGCGACGAGGGCGCGATGGCCAGCGCTTCGGCGATTTTCGTCGCCGCCATGCCTTGCGGCCCCGCTTGCACCAGCAGGCGGAACACGGCCAGCCGCGATTCCTGTGCCAGCGCGGCCAGGGCCACGATGGCGGAAGTACTCGTCAGCGGTGTCGCTCCGCTCGCTATTTGCTGTGTATTTTCCATATTTCAATAATAGTCGAATTATTGAATCTTTTCAAGCCACACGCCTTGGCTACCTATCTTACGTAACCTAGCGCACCGACTGTCATGGCCTATCGGTCTACCTTGATGAAAAATCACTGCGATCGGCATCCCATGACACGCTCGACACCCCTGAAAATCCTCGGCTGGAGCCTGGCCGCCCTGCTGGCCCTGGTCGCCGTCGTGGTCATCTTTGTACTGACCTTCGACTGGAACCGCGCGCGCCCCTACATCAACGAGAAGGTGTCGGAAAGCACGGGCCGCACCTTCGTCATCGGCGGCGATTTGCAGGTGAAATGGAAACAAGGGCTGAAAACGGAGCCCGGCTGGCGCCGCTACGTGCCGCGGCCCATCATCAGCGCGCAGGACGTGCGCATGAGCAACCCGGACTGGGCCACGGCCGGCCCGCAACTGGCCAGCGCGCAACGCATCGACGTGGCCATCCATCCACTGCCCCTGTTGCAACATAAGCTGGTGCTGACGGACCTGGCGCTCGAGGCGCCAAACATTGCCCTGCAACGGCGCGCCGACGGCAGCAACAGCTGGACCTTGAAGGACAATGGCCCGTCGGCATGGGACGTGGAAATCCAGCGCATGGCCTTCGGCAACGGCACCATCCGCTATCTGGACGAAGGCATCGCGCTGGACGTGCGCGCCAAGGTCAGCTCGACGGCCCCCGACGCCACGCCGGGCGATGCGCCAGGCAACGCGCCCGTGCAGAAATACGGCATCGAATTCACCCTGGGCGGCAGCTACCGCAAGGCGCCCGTGACGGGCGGCGGCAAGGCGGGCGCCGTGCTGTCCTTGACCGATGACAACACCGTCTATCCCGTGCAGGCACATGCCGTGCTGGGCAAGAACAAGGCCAGCATCGACGGCACCCTGACGGACCCGCGCTCCTTGTCCGGCATCGATTTGCAGCTGAGCCTCGCCGGCGCCAGCATGGCCGACCTGTATCCGCTGACGGGCGTGCTGCTGCCGGAAACGCCGGACTACACCACCAAGGGACGCTTGCTGGGCAAGAAAGACGGCGCCACCTGGAACTGGACCTATCAAGACTTCAAGGGCACGGTGGGCCAGAGCGACCTGGCCGGCACCCTGCAATACTTGCCGCGCCAGCCGCGTCCCCTGCTGCGCGGCGAAGTGACGTCGCAGCAATTGCGCCTGGAAGACCTGGGTCCCACCATCGGCGCCGACAGCAATGCGCAGAAACAGGCGCGCGGCAAGGCACCCGTGCAGCCGGACAACAAAGCCTTGCCCGTGGAACAGTTCAACACGGCCAAATGGAATGCGCTCGATGCCGACGTGAAATTCACGGGCAAGAAACTGGTGCGCACGCATGACATTCCGTTCAACGATATCGTCGCCCATATCCACATGAAAGACAAGGTGTTGAGTTTGACGCCGCTCAACTTCGGCATGGCCGGTGGCGACATCACCTCGAATATCACGCTCGACGGCCGTCAAAAGACCATCGCCGCGCAAGCCAAGGTGGCGGCGCGTCACCTCAAAATTCGCGAACTGTTTCCCAAGCTGCAATCGATGCAAGCGAGTTTCGGCGAAGTGTATGGCGACGCGGCGCTGACGGGCCACGGCAACTCCGTCTCGGCCATGCTGGCCAGCGCGAATGGCGAACTGGCGACCACCGTCAGCGAAGGCTCCGTCAGCCAATTCATGCTGGAACTGGCCGGCCTGAACCTGGCCAACGCCGTCTTCGTCAAAATCTTTGGCGACAAGCAAGTGCACCTCAATTGCATGGCCAGCGACTTCGCCGTCACGAATGGCCAGGCCGACGTGCGCCGCTTCGTGCTCGATACGGACACGGCCGTCGTGAATGTCACGGGCAACGTCAACCTGGCAAGAGAAACCCTGGACCTCGACGTGCGCCCACGCACCAAGGGCGCCCGCATCATCACCCTGCGCACGCCGCTGTACGCGAAAGGCACGTTCAAGAACCCGGACGTGGGCCCGCAAAAAGGCCCGCTGGCCCTGAAAGCGGGCGCCGCCGTGGCCCTGGCCACCGTCGTCACGCCGCTGGCCGCCCTGCTGCCACTCGTCAACGTCGACAAGGCCCCCGACACGGACTGCGCCGCCGTCATGGCGCAAGCAAACGCCACCCGCAAGGCCCCCGCCTCGCCGGCGACGAACGCGCCAGCCAAGAAAGTGAGCGAAGCGGACATCAGGAAGGCCCAGCAGGAAAAGAAATAGACCTTGATGCAACCGCTTGAAAGCCACCCCGCCATCTGCTGTAATGAAGGAAAGCGGGGTGTGGCTCAGCCTGGTAGAGCGCTGCGTTCGGGACGCAGAGGCCGGAGGTTCGAATCCTCTCACCCCGACCAGCCCTTTCTCCTTACTGCGCCTGCATCAACTGCTTGCACCTTGACCTGCGCGTTGGTGTCTTGCCGAGAAGTATGATACTAATTACATCATTAGTATCCTGATCACTTTCCGCGCAAGGGCCTGACCGATGTCTTTCCTGATAGTTCTGGCCGCACTGGCCTTCCTGATGCTGGCCGCCTACCGCGGCTACAGCGTAATCCTGTTTGCGCCCGTCGCCGCGCTGGGTGCCGTGCTGCTCACCGATCCGTCCGCCGTGCCGGCTGTCTTCAGCGGTATCTTCATGGAAAAGATGGTGGGCTTTATCAAGCTGTATTTCCCCGTCTTTTTGCTCGGCGCCGTGTTCGGCAAACTCATCGAGCTGTCCGGTTTTTCCCAGTCCATCGTCGTGGCGGCCATTCGCTATATCGGCAGCTCGCGCGCGAATGCCGTGATCGTTGCCGTGTGCGCGGCCCTGACGTACGGCGGCGTGTCGCTGTTCGTGGTGGTGTTCGCCGTGTATCCGTTTGCGGCCGAGCTGTATCGCCAGAGCAATATCCCCAAGCGGCTGATGCCGGGCGCCATCGCCCTGGGCGCGTTCTCGTTCACCATGGATACCTTGCCCGGCACGCCGCAGATCCAGAACATCATCCCCACCACCTTTTTCAATACGACGGGCTGGGCCGCGCCGTGGCTGGGCACCATCGGCGCCGTGCTGACGGTGATCATGGGGCTGGCTTTCCTCGAATGGCGCCGCCGTTCCGTCATGGCGACGGGCGAAGGCTATGGGGCCGAGGCCGAAAAGGCCAAGGCCGACGTGGGCGACCTGCCCCATCCGCTACTGTCGGTAGCGCCCCTGGTGCTGGTGGGGGTGGCCAACTTTGCGCTGACCCGGCTGATTCCCCACTGGTACGGTGCCAGCTACTCGCTCACCGCCGAGGCGTTGCCAGGGCTGCATGCGCCCGTGACCACGTCGATCGCGTCCGTGACAGGTATCTGGGCCGTGGAAGGCGCCTTGTTGCTGGGAATTTTGCTCGTGTGCGCAACGGCTTTCGGGCGCATCCGCGCCGCCTTTGCGGAAGGCACCAAGGCGGCCGTGGGCGGCGCCTTGCTGGCGGCCATGAATACGGCCTCCGAATATGGCTTTGGCGGCGTCATCGCCGCCCTGCCCGGCTTTCTTGCCGTCAGCAACACCTTGCGCAGCGTACCCGATCCGCTCGTCAACGCGGCCGTGTCTGTGACGACCCTGGCCGGCATTACGGGTTCGGCCTCGGGCGGGATGAGCATCGCGCTGGCCGCCATGTCGGACAGTTTCATCCAGGCCGCTCAGCAGGCGCATATTCCGCTGGAAGTCATGCACCGCGTGGTGGCCATGGCCAGCGGCGGCATGGATACCTTGCCGCACAATGGCGCCGTGATCACCCTGCTGGCCGTCACGGGCCTCACGCACCGCCAGTCCTACCGCGACATTTTCGGCATCACCGTCATCAAGACGGTGGCCGTGTTCCTCGTCATTGCCCTGTATTACCTGACGGGGCTGGTCTGACCTAGAGCCGTGACGACGATGCCGGCTTCGCCACGGCTTGCGCCGGCTTGAACAGATGGCTGATGCCCATGGTCAGCAGCGGACCGGCCAGCGCCAGGTAGGAACTGTCGACGCCGTACGGATTGCCCGCCAGAAACCAGCCGATGGTGGCGATCACCGAGACGATCACGCCGACAAAGGCGCCGCGCGGCGTGCCGAATTTCGGCGCATAAAAGGCCATCAGCACCAGCACGGCCAGGGTGGCGCGCAGGGCCTTGCCGAGGAAGGCGATCATCAGCAGTTTTTCCGCATACAGCGCCAGCACCAGCGGCAGCAGGCCGGCCACGACGATGGCGATGCGCAGGAACATCAACGATTTCGCATCGTTCTTTGCCTTGTTGTACCAAGGATCATAAAAATCCTTCATGGCCAGGGTGGCCGATGCCAGGGTAGTGGCGGAAATGCCGCCGAACAGGGCGCCGGCCAGGCCGACGATCATGATGCTGGCGGAAAACGCCGGCATGTGGGCGATCAGGGTCGGGAAGGCGTCGATCGACTTCATGCCCGGATACAACACGGCGCTGCACATGCCGATCAGCGCGGCCATCAGGCCGAACGGAATCATCAACGAAGACACGTAATAGCAGGCGCGCTTGGCCACGGCCGGGTTGTCCGTGCTGACGAGGGCCTGGATCACGTATTGCGTGGCGAAGATGGAACCGATGCCGCCGATCATCCACGCGATGATCTGGCCCCAGCCGATCTCGACCCAGTTGAACATCTTGGCCGGCAGCTGCGCCTGCAGCGCGCCGATGCCGCCGGTAGCTTCCAGCGCATACGCCAGCGCCAGGATCACGCCCAGGTACTTGACGATGGAGTGGGCAAAATTCGTGTACACCACCGAGCGCATGCCGCCCAGGCTGACATAGATCACGGTGATGGCGCCCACCAGCAAAATGGCCACCGTCTTGTTGATGTGCAGCACGGCCGCCAGCACGGCGCCGCCGCTCGCATACAGGGCCACGGCAACGATGCTCAGCGCGACGATGGTGAGGATGGATGCCGCATAGCGCACAGGTTCGCCGTACGTCTGCGCCAGGATGCCGGAAATCGTCGATTGCCCGCTTTCCTTGTATTTTTTCACCAGCACGATGGCCAGCAGCAAAAATCCCAGCGACAGCGCCACCAGGTTCCAGGCGGCCGAAATGCCCAGTTCATAGCCCTTCTGGGCCGTGCCGATGCTGACGGAACTGCCGATGAATTCCGACAATAGCAGCGCGCCGATCAGGTAAGCGGGATAGTTGCGTCCGCCCGCCGTCATGCCCTCGGCGCTGTTGGCATGCTTGCGCACACTATACGTAATGTACGACATGAGGGCGAAATAGCCCACCGTGACCGCCGCGATGATGATCAATCTGTTTTCCATCTGTCTACTCCAAGTTTGCTTTTTTTCTTATTATTTTTTCAAAAAAGCTTCCCCTGCCGCGTGCCGGTCTTTGCCGGTGGCGGTGCTCAGGGGCAAAGCGAAATCTTACCCTGCCGGCGACGATACAAAGGCGTGCAGCTGCGCCGTGAAGGCCTGCGCCGCCTCGACATTCGACAAATGCGACGCGGGCACCTGGGCCAGCTGTGCACCTGCCACCTGCCGCTGCAGCCAGCGCGCATCGTCCACCGTGGTGACGGGATCGTGCTCGCCGGCGATGACCAGGGTCGGCACCGCAATCGTGGCCACCTGCGCGCGCAAGTCCGCCTGTGCCAGCGCTGCGCAGCAGGCCGCGTAGCCTTCGGCATCCTGCCCGCGCAGGGTGGCGATCATGCGCGCCACCGTGGCCGCTTCACGCGCGATGAAGGCTGACGTAAACCAGCGCGCGGCCGCGCCATCGGCCACCGTGGCCATGCCTTCGCGACGCACCTGCGCCGCGCGCGCCAGCCAGGCGTCGGCCGTGCCGATGCGCGCCGCCGTATTCGCCAGCACGAGCTTCGTCAAGCGCTGCGGCTGGTGGATGCCCAGCCACTGCCCCGTCAAGCCGCCCATGGAAATGCCGCAGAACGCGGCACGGGCGATCTCCATGTGGTCGAGCAGCGCCACCACGTCCAGGCCCAGGCGCTCGATGCCGAACGGCGCGCCGCCGCTGGCCGAGAGGCCATGACCGCGCGTATCGTAGCGCACGACATAAAAGTCGCTGGCCAGGTCCGCCGCCTGGGCATCCCACATGGACAGGTCCGTGCCCAGGGAATTCGACAATACCAGGCACGGTTTGCCCCGCTCGCCGTCGGTGCGGTAATGCAGCAGCGTATCTTCCCCGTTCCAGGTGGTCACGACAATTCCGGTATCCGTGTGTTTCATCGCATGTGTCCTTTGCTCTGCGGGTCAGGCATCGCCGTCGCGCACCGACGATGGATGGCGGCACAGCGGCATCACGTCGATCTGCATATAGGGGAACAGCGGCAAGGAGGCGAGCAAGTTGTGCAACTCGTCCACGCTGTCCACATCGAAGACGCTGATGTTGGCGTACTGGCCGGCGATGCGCCACAGGTGGCGCCACTTGCCCTCGTGCTGCAGGCGCTGCGCCAGTTCCTTTTCCGTCTGTTTCAGCTGCGCTGCCTGCTCGGCGGGCATGCTCATTGGCAGGTTCACGTTCATGCGTACATGGAATAACATGGTGTCTCCTTAAGATTTTTATAGGCACTTGCAACGCCTAACAAAACCGTAGCGAGCGGAAGAGAGTTGCGGTCGAGAAGCGCAGCTGTACGAAGGTACAGTGAGCATCGCAGACCGTAAATCACGACGCGCAGTAGGTTTTGATAGGCGTCTTCAGGCGCGCTGCATGGCGCGCAGTTTGTCCATATCGATCTCGACGCCCAGGCCCGGCCCCGTCGGCACCTGCAGCATGAAGTCGCGGTACACGAGCGGTTCGCGCAAGACTTCCTGCGTCAGCAGCAGTGGCCCGAACAGTTCCGTGCCCCAGGCCAGTTCCGCGAACGTGGAGCAGACGTGGGCCGTGGCCGCCGTGCCGACGCCGCCTTCGAGCATGGTGCCGCCGTACAGGCCCACGCCGGCCAGGCGCGCCACGGTGGCCACTTCCAGCGCGGGCAGCAAGCCGCCCGACTGGGTGATCTTCACCGCGTACACGTCGGCCGCATCGGCCTGCGCCAGCGCCAGCGCATCGGCGGGACCGTGCAAGGCTTCATCGGCCATGATGGCCACGTCGAAGCGCCGCTTCAGGCGCGCCAGCGCGGCGCGGTTGCCCGCCTTGACGGGCTGCTCGATCAGGTCGATGCCGCCCGCTTCCAGCGCGGCGATGCCGCGCACGGCGTCCGTCTCGCTCCAGGCCTGGTTGACGTCGACGCGCACGCTGGCCCGTTCGCCCAGCGCCCGCTTGATCTCCAGCACGTGGGCCACGTCGTCCATCACGTCGCGCAAGCCGATCTTCAGCTTGAAGATGCGGTGGCGGCGCAGTTCCAGCATTTTTTCCCCTTCGGCGATATCGCGCACGGTGTCGCCGCTGGCCAGCACCCAGGCCACGGGCAGCGCATCGCGCACGCGGCCGCCCAGCAATTCCGACAGCGGCACATTCAGGCGGCGCGCCTGCGCGTCCAGCAGGGCCGTCTCGATCGCGCACTTGGCGAAGCGGTTGCCCTGGATGACCTTGCGCACCCTGGCCATCGCCTTGGCCACTTCGCTCGCTTCCATGCCGACCAGCAGCGGCGCGATGTAGGTATCGATATTCGTCTTGATGCTTTCCGGGCTTTCGCCGCCGTAGCTCAAGCCGCCGATGGTGGTCGCCTCGCCCCAGCCCGTGATGCCGTCGGCGCAGCGCAGCCGTACCAGCACCAGGGTTTGCGTATTCATGGTGGCGACGGACAGCTTGTGCGGACGGATGGTTGGCACATCGACCAAGTAGGTCTCGATATTTTGAATCATATTTATTCCGTATAATTCTGTGGAGTGGAGACACGATATTCCCCGAATGTCCCCACGTCCAACACCGAGTTGGTATCAAACCTATACCTGAAAGGTATGAAGATGGAATTACGGCACTTGCGCTACTTCGTGGCGGTGGCAGAGGAAAGGAACTTCACGCGGGCCGCTACGCGCCTGCATATCGCGCAGCCGCCACTGAGCCGGCAGATGCAGCAGCTGGAAGAAACCCTGGGCGTGACACTGATCGAGAAAGGCTCGCGGCCCTTGCGGCTGACGGAAGCGGGCGAATTTTTCCTCGCCCACGCGCGCCCGCTGCTCGACCAGGTGCGCGACCTGAAGGCGATGACCCAGCGCATCGGCAAGCTGGAACGCACGCTGTCGATCGGCTTCGTCGCCTCGACCCTGTACGGGGAATTGCCCGACGTCGTGCACCGCTATTGCGAGCGCCATCCCGAGGTCGACGTGACCCTGCATGAAATGACGACGGTGGAGCAAATCAAGGCCCTGAAGGAAGGCCGCATCGACGTGGGTTTCGGGCGCCTGAAAAGCGAGGATCCCAGCATCCGCCGCATCCTGCTGCGCGAGGAGCGCCTGGTGGTGGCCCTGCCACCCGGCCACCGGCTGGCCAAGGGGGAAGGCGGGTTGCGCCTGACGGACCTGATCCACGAAACCCTGCTCGTGTATCCGAAAGCGCCCCGCCCCAGCTTTGCCGACCAGGTGCTGGCCATGTTCAGCGAGGGCAATGTCACGCCCGGCCCCGTCACGGAAGTGCGCGAGCTACAGATTTCCATGGGACTCGTGGCAGCCGGCCAGGGCATCTCCATCGTGCCGGAAAGCGTGCAAGCCATGCATCACCGGAACGTCGTATACCGCAAGCTGGACGACAAGCATGCGTTCTCGCCCATTTTATTCAGCATGCGGCACATGGACCGCTCGCCGGAACTGGACAATCTCCTCGCTGCCGTGTACTCGATCTACGATGAACACGGCATCGCGCACGTCAAGGAAAGCCTGTAGCCCTCAGACAGATAGCGGCGCGTCGGCCAGCAATGCCGGGCGCAGCGCGCGGATGCGCAGTTCCGTGAAATAACCGCCCGCCTCGTTGTAGCGAAGGTAGTGGCGGCCACAATTGAGGCAGCGTGCTACCTGGCTCAGATTGGCGGGATAAAAGCGCGGCGCGATGGGCGCATCGACGCTGTCGTAGCGCGTGCCGTGCGGGTGATACTCGTCAAACGTCGGTTCCTCGTACGGATCTTCGCGCAGGGTGCCGATTTCTTCAAAGCGGTCCAACTCCAGCGAGGTGGGAAGGCGCTGCCAGGCGTCCAGCGGAACGGCGCAGCAGCTGCATTTCTGGGTAACCGCGGCCGACGCGGCGGCCAGTGCGGACAAGGCGGGAAAATCGATGAATACCATGGTTCAGCCTATGCAAGGGGCGGCCCATGGCAACGAGCCTGGCCGCGCCCCTTATTCTAGCGCAGCCACATCCGGCCGACACGCGGCCCACATTTTGCCAGGCCCAGCTCCAGCAGCATCAGCAGGCCGCCGGAGATGAGCAGCAGCGGCATCAGCGCACACATGCCCGCCGCCGTCATCCAGGCCAGCGCGGAAGGCGAGGTCCAAGCGCCAGGCAGCAGCTTGGGCAAGCCCAGCGAACCAGGCAAACGCCGCTTGAAAAACATCATCCAGCCCGACACGAGCGAAAACAGCACGCTGGCGCCGAACAGCAGCAGCAAGGCCTGGTTCCACCAGCCGAATTCGCCGCGATGAAACGGGATGCCGATGGCCGTCGCCTTGCCGAACGCCGTCTGCGCCTCCCACCCCGCATAGTACAAAGGCTTGCCGCTGTAGGCGTCGAATTGCAGGTCGAAGCGCAAGGTGGGCTGGCTGCGGTCGGCCATGGTGGCGCGCCACACATCGTCCTGGCTGGCGGGTGCCGTCAATTGCACAGCGATGGCGGGCGCATGGCTGCGCGCCACCTGCCACGCATCCTGCCAGTCGAGCGGGGCGCCCTCCTCCGTTGAGTGCAGGCCGCGCGGCACGGGCGGCGGCGCCTGGCCGCTGACGTCGCGCAGCGCGCGGATGCGCCCGCCCGCCTGCTGGCTCCACGTCAGCCCCGTCGTCAGGATGACGACACTGACGATGCCGAGCGCCACGCCGAGAAAAGCATGCCACTGGCGCCAGCCATTGCGCCCGCGCGCACCCCGCTTCGGCAAGCCCGATTGCGCGCCGCGCGGCCACCACAGGACCACACCCGTCACCAGCATCACCATCAGCCAGCTGGCCGCCAGCTCGATCATCCAGCGCCAGCCATCGTTTTGCTGCAGGCGCGAATGCAGCTTTTTCGCCCAGTTGCCGAAGCGCTCACTGCTGGCCAGGCTGCCCAGCACGCGCGCGTCATAGGGGTTCACATATACGACGACGGCTTGCGCGGGCAGGCTGAACTTCGGCCTGACGGGCGTGGCCAGCGCGGCATGTCCGCCATGGCCCGCATGTTCATCCTGCGCGCCGCCGGGCGGCGCGAACGCCACCTGCACCGCGTCGTCCTGCTGAAACGGCGGCACCACGTGCTGCACCGCCCAGCCACGCGGCGCCGCCCGTTCGGCCGCCGCCACGGCGGCATCCAGCGGCAGCATGGCGCTCTGCGGCGCCACATGGTCGAGGTGCTGGTACAGCCTTGCCTCGATCTGCGGCGTGAATACGTACAAAATGCCCGTCAGGGTGGCCACCAGGGCAAACGGCGATGCGATCAGCGCGGCCCAGAAGTGGATGCGCCAATACAGGCTTTTGCGCCGTGCGATGAGAAAAGTTGCGTCGTCCATGGCCATCCTCACAGTGCGTTGAAGGTATAGCCCAGGCCCAGCATCACGCTGCGCGGCGCGCCGGGCGTGTACTGGTTCTGGCTGTTCGGCGCATAGCTGCCCGTGCCCGCATAACTGCTGCTGGCCGAATCGGCATAGCGTTTATCTGCCAGGTTGCGCACCTGCGCCCACGCTTCCAGTCCGCGCGCGAGCTGGTAACTGGCGCGCAGGTTCAGCAAGGCGTGCCCCTTGTACTCCACCGTGTTGGCATTGTTCATCCAGTAGCGCCCCTGGTGCACGGCTTCGAGCGCGATACGCGCGCCGGCCACGGGCTTGTAGCCGATCTCGATCGAGGTGATGTCGCGCGGCGCCTGCGGCATGGCGCGGCCGCTGTAATCGAGGGTACTGGAGAGCTGGTAGCGCAAGTAGCGGTGGCGCGCGATGGCCGTGGCGAAGCGCGCGTCGAACGGGCCACTGTCGTAGTTCAGGCCCAGCTCCAGGCCTTCGCTGCGCGTGCGCCCCGCATTGCGGTTTTCGCTGTTGCCGGGAGAGAGCGTGTAGCTGACGATGGTATCGCGCCCGTCGAGCCGGTACAGGGCCGTATCGAGTTTCAAACGACCCTGCAAAAAGGCCCAGCGCAAGCCCAGTTCATAGTTGTTGTAGACGGACGGCTGCAAGTCGGCGATGCCCGTCTTGCCATACAACTGGCTCACCTCGGGCGGCGTGAAGCCCTGGCTGACGTTCGCATACGCGCTGCCCGCATGGCCGAGGGCGTAGGTGGCGCCCAGCTTCGGGCTCACGTGCGAAAAACTGCGCGACTCGTCGGGCGCGCCGTAGTTGACGCTGCCGCCGGGCGCCAGCTTGTTATGGTAGTCGTAGCGTATGGCGTCCGAACGGCCGCCCAGCACCACGCGCGTGCCCGCCAGCGGAGAAAATTCCCATTGCGCGAAGACGGCCGTGTTGAGGATATCCGTCTGGTAGTCGCGCACGCCCTGCGGATTGGATGCATTGGCCACGGTGTAGCGCAGGTAGCGGCCCGTGGCGGCATCGCGCACGATGGACAGGTTGTCGCTGACAAAGGGATTGTCGCTCTTGTCCACATACACGCCGGCGATCAGGCGCGAACGCAGCCAGGCGAATTCCTGCTGGTGCTTCACGTCCAGGCCCAGCGAATCAACATGGTTATTGTTGATGACGCCCTTGCACAGCACACCCGCGCAGCTGCCGATGGAATACGCGGGAATCTGTCCATGGTCATTCTTGCGCGTAAACACGGTGACGGTGCTCGTGCCATTGGCCGTCGTCGCGCCCTCCCACGCCAGATTCATGCGCGTGGTCTTGTCCTTGCGGTAGGTAAACGTGTTCAGGCTCTTGCCGGGGTCGTTGCGGTAGTCGTTCTCGAACAGGCTGCCCGTCATCGCCGCATCGAGATCCGTGTGGACGATGGTGGCGCGCAGCTGCGAGGTGGAACTGAGCGCATAGTCGGCGCGCAGCGAGAACGAATCCTTGTCGCCGTAGCTGTACTCTTGCCAGTTGTCGCGCGAGCGGCGCGAACTATAGTGGGAAAAGCGCAGTCCCAGCGGACCCCAGGTATCGCTGGCGGAAGTGTCGTAGCGGGTGTAGCCGCCCACGTTATCGCGCCGCACGCCCACGCTTGCCGTGGGTGTCGCGCTGGCGCCGGCCGTGAGGAAATTGACGGCGCCGCCGACGGCATTGCTGCCGTACAGCGACGAGGCGGCGCCCTTCACCACTTCCACGCCGCTGGCGCCCGCCATGTTCATCTCGTTGAGCGAGTTATGGTTGAAGACGCCCAGCGGGCGGATGGGAATGCCGTCTTCCAGGTACTGGTAGACGGCATTCGTGCCGATGGGCTGGCGGATGCTCATGCTGTGCTGCTCGTTGCCCAGGTCATTCCAGTACACGCCGGCGATGCGGTTGAGGATATCGCCCATGGTCTTGGGCTTGTCGCGTTCCAGGGTTGTGGCATTGACGACGCCGATGGCCTGTGGCGTCTCGGACAGCCACGCTTGCGCGCGCGAACCGGAAACGACGACGGTGTCGATGGCGTGGTCAAGTTGCTGCGCCCGCGCGCAGGGGTAAGCCACGGTGATGGCCGCGGCCAGCACCAACAGTTTCTTGTTCATGTGATTCTCGTTTAAGTGTGCGGATGCGGCGTGCCCCACCGCAAGGCGGACAGCGCCAACATTGAAAATGCAAGGACTTAGACGAGTGCGGGCGGCGCGCGCGATTGCGCGGTGGACCAGATGAACAGCGGAGACGGCGACTGGTAGTACAGGGCCGGGAAAATGGCCGTGCCGCCGGCGACGGGCAGCGGCAGCACGGGACTGGGCGGCAAGCCCACGGAACCCGCATGCGTGGAACAGAAGGCGCAATGCTCCATCTGCATGGCCTTGCCGCCGGACTTGCCGTCGGCGCCGCCATCATCGTCGACCTGGACGAAACGGATGCCGGCCACCGAGCAGATTTCCGCCCAGCCGGAGCCGGACTCCTGCTTGGCATTGGCGACGGCCTGGGAAACCGATGGCGCGAGCGCCGCCAGCAGGATCGCGAAACAGGCGATCCAGGCGGCAAAGCGGCGCGTGAACAAGGTCATTCCCATGGCCGCATTTTACCAGCGGCCGCCGGGACTGGGTAGCGGAAAGCGGCTCAGGCGGCCGGACAGGCGGCGTTGCCGTTGTCAAAAGCGCGCACCACGCTCGCCGTATCGGCGGCGATGCGGTTCACGGCGCGGCGGTGACCGAGCACCAGTTCATCGTAGCCGGTGCCCACCTTTTCATTGGCTATCGTGCGGCAAGTCACTACTTTGCTGGTGGCCAGCTGGCGCACGCTCCACACGGCGTCGATCAGCGCATATTGGCCCATCACGGACTCGAAACGCTGCACATTGGTGCTGATGCGGTACACGGGCAAGTTGTCCGGATGCGGCGTGCGGAACACGTCGATGGCGCCCAGGTCGTTCGTCACGGCCGTCGACAGGGCCTGGCCGATCTCGCCGGCCAACGGCCCCGCCCAGCGCTGCTGCTCCAGCAATTCGATGCGCCCCGATGGCGCCGTCACGACAAACTGGTTACGGCTCACCTGCTGCGGCACGCTGACGGCCAGCACCTCGACATAGTATTTGACGGGTTTGGCCGGCTGCGCGTCGGCGCCGCCGCTGAGCGTATAGAAATGCTCGGGCTGGGGCGTGGAGCAGGCGCCCAGCAAGATGGCTGTCATCAAAAGCGCAAAAATTGGCTGCTTCATTTTTTCTCATCTCCTTTTTTACCGCGGATCAGGGACTCTGGGTGGCGTTCCAGGTAATCCGACAGGGCATTGAGCGATTGCAGGGTTTGCGTCAGCTGCTGCAAGGCCTGGCGCACGTCCGACTGCAGCGGCGAATCCTTTTGCAGCACCTGTTCGGCCGTGCCGAAGGTCTGTTTCGCCGCCGTCAAGGTATCGCGCATTTCCGGCACCACCTGGCCATCGAGCTGCTTGAACAGGGTATTGGCCTGCTTGATGGTGGCGTTCAGATTATTGCCGATCTCCGCATACGGTACCTGATCGAGCTTGCGGGCGATGCTGGCGATCTGCGTCTGCAATTCGTCGAGCGTGTTCGGCACGGTCGGCACTTCCAGCGGATACTTGTTCGCGTCGAGCACCACCTTCGGCGCTTTCGGGAAGAAGTCCAGCGCGATGTACAGCTGGCTGGTCAGCAGGTTGCCCGTGCGTAGCTGGGCGCGCAAGCCACGGCTGACCATGCGTTCGAGCAGCTGGTGGCCGGCCGAACCTTCCTCATCGTCGACAGCGGCCTTGAAGCGCATGCCCAGGCGGGCCGGGTACAGATTGACGGTGACGGGCATGCGGAAGTTCTTCTTCACGGGATCGAACTCGATGCCGACCGAACGCACCTCGCCCAGCACGATGCCGCGGAAGTCCACCGTGGCGCCGGGCTGCAAGCCGCGCAGGGACTGGTCGAAATAGAACACGGTGGTGATGGCCTGGCCATCGGGTTCGCGCATGGCGCTGGCCTCATCGGCCGCCAGGCGGAAATTGGTATTGGCCGGTGCCGGCTCTTCGGGCTTGCGGCCATTTTCCGCCTCGAAGGCGATGCCGCCCACCAGCATGGCCGCCAGGGACTGGGTGTTCAGCTTGAAGCCGTTCGAATCGAGGCGCACATCGACGCCGCTGGCATGCCACCAGCGCGCGTTCTTGCCGACGAACTGGTCGTACGGCGCGTTCACGAAGACGGACATGGTGATGCCGTTGCCATCCTTGTCCAGCGCAAAGCTGACCACCTTGCCCACGCGCAGGCGGTGGAAGAACAGGGGTGAACCCACGTCGACGGAGCCGAGGCTTTCCGCATGCAGGGTGTACAGCTTGCCCTTCTGGTCGCCGGCCACGGCGGGCGGACTTTCCATGCCGATGAAGTTGTCTTTCTTCGCTTCCGACTTGCCCGTGTCGACGCCGATGTAGGCGCCCGACAGCAAGGTGCCCAGCCCCGTCACGCCGCTGGCGCCGATCTGCGGGCGCACCACCCAGAAACGCGAATCGGCGGTAGCGAAGCGGCGCGCTTCCTTGCTCATGTCGATCGTCACCAGCACCTTGCTCAAGTCCTCGCCCAGTGTGATGGCGCGCACCTGGCCGATATCGACATCCTTGTACTTGACCTTGGTCTTGCCAGGCTCGAGTCCTTCGGCGCTCTTGAAGCTGACCGTCACCGTAGGCCCCTGGTCGAGGATGGACTTGGCGGCCAGGCCGGCGCCGATCAGCGCGGCCAGCAGCGGGATGAGCCATACCAGCGACGGCAGCCAGCGGCTGCCCTGTTCCACATCAGGCTCCGGCAATGGGCGGCCGCCCGCTTCGGCAAGGTCGCCTGCTTCTTTGTCAGACATGCTGTTCTCCAATCACTGTATTGTTTCCGGTATTTGTCACCACCACGGGTTCTTCCTCGCCGGGCACCTGCCCGTCGACGGGGTCCCAGATCAGGCGCGGGTCGAACTGCATCGCCGCCAGCATGGTCAGCACCACCACGGCGCCAAAGGCCAGCGCACCAGGACCGGCCGTGATCACGGCCAGCGACTTGAAGCGCACCAGCGCCACCGTCAGGGTGACGACAAAGATGTCGAGCATGGACCAGCGGCCGATGAATTCGACCATGCGGTACAAGATGGTGCGCTGGCGCGGCCGCCAGCGCGAACGCCGCTGCGCGGTGAATGCCAGCAGCGCCAGCACGCCCAGCTTCAGCATCGGCACGACCACGCTGGCGATGAAAATGATGATGGCCAGACCTTTCGAGCCGCTGGTCCAGAACAGCACCACGCCGCTCATGATGGTGTCGTCCTGCGCGCCGAACAGCGATTGCGTCACCATCACGGGCAGCAGGTTGGCAGGAATGTAGAGGATCATGGCGGCGGTCAGCAAGGCCCAGGTGCGGTTGATGCTGTCCGGTTTGCGCACGTGCAGGGCCGTGCCGCAGCGCACGCAAGCCAGGTGCCTGCCCTTGCCCAGCGGCGGCGCCACCAGGCCGCAGGCATGGCAGGGCAGCACCTTCTCGCCCGGTGCGAAGGCCTTGTAGCGGATGCCGGGCAGCGCTTGCCGCGTCAGGTTGTCGCCCAGGTTCCACAGGGCCTTGGGGTCGAACGAGACGACGATGGCCAGCATCAGGGTCAGCGCGCCAAACGCGAACAGCCCCGGTTGCGGCAGCACCGTGGCCAGGCTGGTCATCTTGACGACGGTGATCAGGATGCCGATCATCAGCACCTCCGTCATGCCCCATTCGCGCGCCGTCTGCACGGCGCGCAGCACGCGGTTAAAGCCGGGCACCTTGACGCCGCCGCGCAGGCCCAGCGCCACGTACAGCAGGGAACCGAGTTCGATGGCGGGAAAGAGGATGGTAAACAGGAAGACCATCGTCGCCACGATGTGCATCTGCTCGGACCACAGCACGCGGATGGAACCGAGCAAGGTGGCGCTGGAAGTGAGGCCATTGACGTCGAGTTCGACGATAGGGAAAAACTGGGCGATCAGGAAGACAAAAGCGGCGCCCAGAGTGAGCGCCACCACCTTGGTCAATTCGGCCGATGCGCCCTGCGCATGCGCGCCGCGATACAGCACCGAGCGGCAACGGATGCAGCGCGCCTTTTCGCGGGGACGCAGCGGACGTTTGCGGTACAGCACGCCGCAGTCATGACAACTAATCAGGTCGTATCGGTGCACAGTGTGAAGTTTGCCGGCGCCTGAAGCGCGACTATCCCATGTCAATGCCAGCCATCATGACAGAGTTGGCATTTTTCTGCACTACAGCATTATTCTTTTCCACGCTCCCGCAGCAGCGCCTCCACGGCGCGGCCGATTTGCAGCACTGTATCGTCGACGCCCGCCAGGCCGCAAATACCCAGCCCCACGGGCAGCTCGCCGTCGGCGTGGCAAGGCAGCGACAGCGCGCAGCCGTCGAGGAAGTTGATCACGCTGGCGTTGCGCAGCACCAGGCCATTCGTGGCAAAGAAGGTGGCGTCATCCGCTTCCAGCGGCGCGACTTCCGGCGCCTGGATGGCCACGCTGGGCATCAGCCAGGCGTCGAACGGCGCCAGGCGCCGCCGGGCGACGCCGATCAGGCGCGCGCGCGCATCGAGCAGGTCGATGTAGTCGGCCGCGCCCTGCTGCTGACCGCGGCGGATGCGCGCCGCCACGCGCTGGTCGTACTGTGCACCCTTCTCTTCAAGTAATATCCTGTGCCAGTGCCAGGCTTCCGCCGCCACCAGCCCGCCGCCGCCATTGATCGTCGGCAGCTCCAGCAATTCGGGGAAATCGAACTGTTCTACCTGCGCGCCAGCTTGCCGCAGCTTGTCCAGGGCAGCATCGAAAGCCTGCTGCACCTGCGGCGCCACATGCGTACCGACATAGTCCAGGGTAAAGCCAAAGCGCAAGCCTTTCAGTGCTGGCGCCTGCGCGCTGATGTCATGGCCCGACAGCGCTGCGTACAAAATGGCGCAGCAATCGACACTGTGCGCGATGGGCCCGGCCGAATCGAGGGAGCGCGACAGCGGCACCGTGCCGGTCAGCGGCACGGAAGCGGCCGTCGGCTTGAAGCCCGTCAAGCCGCAAAAAGCGGACGGGATGCGGATCGAGCCGCCCGTGTCCGTGCCCAGCGCTCCCGCAGCCATCCCCAGCGCCACCGTCACGGCGCCGCCCGAGGTGGAGCCGCCCGCCACGCGCGCGCGGTCGTGCGGATTGCGCGGCGTGCCGTAATGGGGATTCAAGCCCAGGCCGGAGAATGCGAATTCGCTCATGTTGGTGCGGCCCAGCAGGATGGCGCCAGCCGCGCGCAGACGCGCCACGGCGCCGGCATCCACAACGGCGGGCGGGGCGTCAGCCAGCGCCAGCGAGGCGGCGCTGCTGACCTGCCCCCTGACGTCGAACAGGTCCTTGATGGACAGGGGAATGCCTGCCAGCAGCGAAGGCATCCAGCCTGCCGCGCGCGCCGCATCGCTGGCACGGGCCTCGGCCAGCGCCTGTTCGCCATCGAGGCTGACATAGGCATGGCCGCCCTGCGCCCTGTGCGCCTCGGCGCGCGCCAGCATGCGCTGCGTCAATTCCACGCTGGTGATGCGACCGGCGGCCAAGTCGGCGGCCAGTTCACGGATGGTCTTGGTCATTGCGTTATCCTTCCACGGGCAGGGTTTGCACGGCATAGCGGTGCTGCAGGCGGCGCTGCAAGGCTGGATCATACAGCTCCAGCTCGAAGGCGTCGCCGTGGCCCATTTCACCGATGATGGGCTGCGTGCCACAAAACATGGCGCTGCCCACGGGCAGAGTCGCCTGCCCCGTGTAGCGCAGGATCAGGTCTTCCGGTGACAGCATGCGCGTCACGGGGCCATCCTGGTACAGGGCCGGCACGCCGGCGCGCTCGCGCCAGGAGCGCATCTGCAGCTGGTCCCAGTGGTCCGCCACATCGGCATAGCGCCACAAGGTGTCGCCCACGGGCTTGCCGCACATCTGCTTCGACACCGTCACGCCATAGCTTTCCACCTTGCGGTCCGTATGGTCGGAGCCGATGCCCACCAGCAGGCCGTATTCGGTGGAGAACAGCACGAATTCGGCCTCGCCGGACGAATCGCGGCCCGGCACTTCGATGGCGGCATCGCTGGACAGCAGCGCCGCCGCCACGCGGTAAAAGGTCGGCACGCTTTTCGGGCGCGCCACGCCGATGGCTTCCAGTTCGGCGATATGGTGTTCGACCATCGCCAGGTCGCGGCCCGTCCAGCCAGCGATGATCAGGTTGTCGATGTCGAAGGTGACGGGGCCGTGGCCCGCCAGGTTGAAGGTATGGGTAGTCATGGTATCTCTTTACTCCTCAAGAGGGCCGCGGCCCGTTTCTCTGGCTGCGAAGACGGCGGCACCGGTGATCAGCAGGGCCGCCGCTACATACAGCGAGACGGCCATGGTGCTGTTGTACGAGCGGTACAGGCTGGCGATGACGAGCGGTGCAAAGCCGCCGCCGATGACGCCGGCCAAGGTATAGGCCAGCGAGGAACCCGCATAGCGCACCTTGGTGGGGAATTGCTCGATGACGAAGGCCGCTTGCGGGCCGTACATGATGGCGTGGATGACCAGGCCTACGACAACGGCCGTGACGATGGCGGCCGGACTGGCCGTGTCGAGCAGGGTGAAGAAGGCAAACGCCCACACGAGTCCCAGCACGGCGCCCAGCGCATATACGGGTCGGCGGCCGATCTTGTCCGACAGCGCGCCAAACACGGGCACCGACAGCGCATTGCAGGCCGTGCCGATCATGATGGCGGTCAGCGCCAGCGTCGACGACAGGTGCAGTACCGTCGTCACATACGTCAGGGTGAACACCACCACCAGCGCATACAGCACGTCCGAGCCGATGCGCACGCCGCCGGCGATCAGCAAACGGCGCCAGTAGAGGCGCAGCACGTCGCCGATCGGCGCTTCCGCCTTCGCATCCTTCTGGTCAAGTTCCTTGAACAGCGGCGTTTCCTCGATGCCGCTGCGTATCCACATGCCGAAGGCCACCAGCAACAGGCTGGCGATGAACGGCATGCGCCAGCCCCAGTCCATGAACGCTTCATGCGGCAGCAGGTAGGTGATCAAACCGATGCAGCCAGTGGCCAGCAAGGTGCCGAACGACGGCCCCACCTGCGTCCACGAAGCGTTGCGGCCCCGTTTGTCCGGCGCGCCGTGTTCGACGGAAATCAGCACGGCGCCCGCCCATTCGCCACCCAGCGCGATGCCCTGCACGAAGCGCAGGGCCACCAGCAGGACCGGGCTCCAGATGCCAGCCGTCGCATACGTGGGCAAGAGGCCCATCAAGCCAGTCGTCACGCCCATCAGCATCAGGGTCACCACCAGTACCCAGCGGCGTCCCAGCTTGTCGCCCAGGTGGCCGAAGATCACGCCGCCGATGGGACGCGAGATATAGCCGACGGCGTACGTGGAAAAGGCCAAGATGGTGCCCGTCAGCGGATCGAAAGAAGGGAAAAACAGGTGGTTGAAGATCAACGCCGCCATGGTGTTGTAGACGGTGAAGTCATACCATTCCAGGGTCGTTCCGACCATGCTGGCCGTGGCCAGGCGTCCCGTTTTTGGCTTGTCGCCCGGTGCCTGGGCCGCCGGATGCGCAGCGTTTGCCGTTGTATATGTGGTCATTGCCTACCTCTCTCGTCAGTTTTATTGCAGGTCCGGTGCAGGATGCTTTGCCCTGCGCCGTGGCCCGTGTCTCGTGTTATCAGTGCCGGCAAGATACGCGCGGCCGTGTCAGGCCGCGTGCAGGTCGGCCTCGCGCAACTGCCAGGACAGTTGCAGGATGGCCGTCTGTTCGCCGTCGAGGCCCAGCGCCGCGCTGGCGGCATTGGCGGCGGCCATGGCGGCGCTTTCCGACGATGCGTCGATCAGGAAAATCGGGTCGAGCACGCGGCCCTCCTTCTGCTCCGCCGGCAGGGGGCCGGACAGGTTCGCGTCGGGCGTCAGCAAGCGAGTGGCAATGACGCCATCGATCTGCAGCAATGTCGCCCCCAGCGCGGCCATGGCGGCCACGGCTTGCGCATCCTGACCGATCGCCGACGCGCCCAGGCGCAACACGGCCAGCCAGGCGCCCGTACCCATGCCCGTTTCCGCCTCGATGGCGCAGACGCGGCGCATCGGGTCCACCATGCGCTGCAGATTCGTCACCGACCATGGCGTCTGCTGGCCGAAAGCCTTGAAGTAGTTGGGCGTCTGGAAGGCGCCCAGCGAATCGGTGCGGTACAGGCCCAGGTATTTGCGGGGACCGCGCACGCCCTGGTAGCGCGTGCCGCTGACAAAACCGGGAATGCGCACGCGCTCTTCCACGTGTTCGCGGTCATACCAGCGGTTGAAATCGCGTTCGTGTTCCGGGTCGGCGCTGGTCCAGACAAACAGGATGCCGGGCAAGGTGGGGGAGGTCGTCATGATGGTTCCGTTCTGCGTGATGGGTGGTATGCCAGCCCAGAATAGGTGGCACGCCATCACTTGGCAAACGGGTTATTCTGAACGCGACTGATAAGTTTTTCTTATGGGTCGCGGTGACAACAGCAATTTAATTCTCACATCCGCGCACCGGCGCCATACTCTTCGCCCAGCCCCAGGGTGAACCTGGCCGCCTCCTCGCATGCCAGCATGGCCACCAATTGAATCGCTTCCGTGGTGAGGTCTTCGCTGTAACTAATGACGATGCGCTGCGGCGCCAGGCTGCTGGTACAGGGAATCAGGGCGATGTGGCCCTGCTCGATTTCCTCGCGCAGGGGCGCCAGCGGCAGCACGGCGATGCCGAAACCCGCTTTGACCAGCCGCACGATGGCGGAAATCGAGCTGACGCAATGCACGCGACCCAGCTGCACGCCCTCGTCCTGGCACAGCGCCTTCAAGGCGGAATGGGGCTGCGAGCCCCGGTTCATGGTGATGATCGGATGCTGCGCCAGTTGCGCCACCGTGAATGGCTTGTCCGTGTCGGGCCAGTCGGCAGCCCGGCCCGCCCAGCCCATGGCGATGGCGCCGCTGCCCGTGCTGCGGAGATGGTCGCCCGTCAGCATGTCCGTCTGCAGCGCGATATCGAGCTCGCCCTGCTGCAGCTGTTCGTGCAGGCGGCGAGTCGATTCCGACGTCAATTGAATCTCGATGCCCGGATAGCGCTCCTGCACCCGCTGCAGGAACGGAATCAGCCAGGTATGCACGATGGTTTCGATGACGCCGATGCGCACTTCGCCCGTGATGTGCGCGGGCGAGGAATTGGCCGCATACATGTCGCGGCACAGTTCCAGCATGCGCTCGGCGTACACGAGCAGGTTGCGCCCGGCGAAGGTCAGGCGGATTTCACGCGCGTCGCGGTCGAACAGACGCGTGCCGAAATCCTGCTCCAGCGAGGCGATGCGGTTCGAGATGGCCGCCTGCGTGATGTGCAGCTTGTCGGCCGCCGTGCGGAAGCTGCCCAGCCGCGCAGCCCAGACAAACGCTTCGAGAAAACGGGTATTCAATGGGGCTCTTCTTCACAGTTTGAATGTCCGCCCCATTGTAAGCCAAAGTCAGCGACCTTATTTCTGCGCCAGGAAGTCCAGCAGGGTCAGGGCGACGATCTTGCTGGCCTTGCGCAAATCGTCGAGCGCCAGGCGCTCGTCGGCCTTCTTCGCATTCGATTCGGGCACCGTGCGCGGACCGGCGCCATACAGCACGGCGGGGATACCCCGCTCGCCATACAGACGCGCATCCGCATACAGGGGCGTGCCGACGGCGGGAATCGTTTCGCCGAGGATGGCTTGCGCATTTTTCTGCAGGCTGCCCACCAGCTGTTCGGAACCGGGCAAGGGGCGCAGCGCGTGCGAGAGCAGCAGGCGGCGAATTTCGAGGCGGATGCCGGGCTCGCCCCGTACGGCGTCCTCGATCAGCGCGCGCACCTGCGCTTCCACCGCCACAGGGTCTTCTTCCGGAATCATGCGGCGGTCCATCTTCATGACCACCTTGCCCGGCACCACATTGGTATTCGTGCCGCCGTCGATGCGCCCCACCAGCATGGTGGGCGAATCGATGCCCGCCACTGCGGATTTGATCTTTTTCAGCTCCGGCAACTGGCCGTAGATAGCGTTGAGGATCTTGTTGGCCGCCTGCAGCGCGTCGTGTCCCGTCTCCGGCATGGAGCCGTGGCCCGACTTGCCGTGCACGGTGATTTCCAGCTGCAGGCAGGCGTTGTGGGCGGTGACGATGCCGTAGCTGAAACCGGCGGCGATGACGAAATCGGGCTTCGTCAGCTGCTGCTCCAGCAGCCAGCCCGGCCCCAGCAAGCCGCCGAATTCCTCGTCGTACGTAAAATGCAGCTCAAGCTGGCCCTTCAAGGGAATGCCCAGCGCCTCGAGCGCGCGCGCGGCAAACACATAGGTGGCGAAATCGCCCTTCGACACGGCCGTCGCGCGGCCGTAGATATAGCCGTCGTCGATCTGGCCGCCATACGGCGGGTACGTCCAGTTGTCGCCAGGCGGCACCACGTCGCCATGCGCATTCAGGGCCACCGTCGGCCCGCCCGCGGCATACGGCCGGCGCACGATCAGGTTGGTGATGCTTTGCATGCCGTACGCTTCCACCTGCGCCGCTGGCACCGCGTGCTTTTCCGCCTGCCAGCCATACGCCTGCAGCAGCTGCGCCACCAGGTCCGCATGGGGCGCGTTATTGCCGGGCGGCGTATCCGTCGGCTGCTGCACCACCTTCTGCAAAAAGGCGACTTCCTCGTCGAAGTGTTCGTCGATCCAGGCCGTGATTCGTTCTGCGTGCGTTGTCATTTTGTTCCTTGCATGGTCTGTTGCAGCCAGACGCCCAGCTCACTGCGCTCGGCGTCCGTCATATTGGTCAGGTTCCCGATCGGCATGGCCTTCAGTTCGATGGCCTGCTTGTAGATCTGCGCCGCGTGCTGGCGGATTTCGACTTCATTATCCAGCATCATGCCGGCCGGCGCCGTGGCAAAGCCCGGTTGCGTGGGCTGGGCCGAATGGCAGGTGGCGCAGCGCTGGGCGATGATGGCATGCACGGCCTTGAACTGCGCGGCAGGGTCCACCGCCGGCGCGGCCGCCACGGCCACGGGCGCCTTGGGCGCGATGGCCACTGCGACGGCCACCAGCAAGGCCACGCCCAGGGCCGGATAGCGCCACTCGACGCGGCCCTTGTGGCGCAGGTTGAAGAAGTGGCGGATGAAGACGCCGGCCGCCATGATCAGCGCCAGCACCAGCCAGGCGTGATCGTTGCGGTAGGTCATCGCGTAGTGGTTGCTGATCATGATGAACAGCACCGGCAACGTAAAATAATTGTTATGCACGCTGCGCTGCTTGGCCTTCAAACCGTGCTTGGGATCGGGCAGCTTGCCGGCGGCCATGGCTTCGACCATCTTGCGCTGGCCGGGAATGATCAGCATCAGTACATTGGCCACCATGATGGTGCCGATCATGGCGCCCACGTGGATGTAGGCGGCGCGCCCGCTGAGCAAGTGCGTGAGCACATATGCGGCGCCGACGATCAGGGCAAACACCGTCACGCCGAACCACAGCTCGTATTGCGCCAGCTTTGATCGGCACAGCAGGTCGTACACGGCCCAGCCGATGACGAGGGTGGCGATGCCGATGCCGATCGCCTGGCCGCTGCTGATGTCGGCCACGGATTTGTCGATCATCATGGCCTGGGCATTGAAGTAGTAGGCAATCGTCAGCAGCGCAAAGCCGGACAGCCAGGTCGAATACGCTTCCCACTTGAACCAGTGCAGTTCCTTCGGCAGTTCCGCGGGCGCCACCAGGTATTTTTGGGGGTTATAGAAGCCGCCGCCGTGCACGGCCCACAATTCTCCCGACACGCCTTTCTTTGCCAGCTCCGAGCCGGGCGCGGGCGGGCGGATCGAGTTGTCGAGCCAGACAAAATAAAAGGAAGCGCCGATCCAGGCGATGCCCGTGATGACGTGCAGCCAGCGGACGATCAGGTTCAGCCACTCAAGGCCGTACGGAATCAGGTAGGCAAATACTTCCATAAATTTCCTCTAGTCAGACCGAACCAATATTCGTGCCAATCTACACAAGATAAACGGATTTACCGCCCATCACATGAAAAATATCGTATATTTGACATATTCAAATCGATATACAACAGAGCCGCCGCCACATGTCCAGCCTGCCGCAACACCTCGACCTGCACTTGATCCGCATCCTCTACCTGCTGCTGGTGGAAAAGAATGTCTCGCGCGTGGCGCTCAAACTCAATCAGCCGCAGCCCTCGATTTCCGCCTCCCTGCGCAAGCTGCGCGAACTGACGGGCGACCCGCTGCTCGTGCGCGGCGCGCGCGGCATGGTGCCGACCCAGCATGGCGAAAGCCTGCTCAATCCGGCCAAGCGCATCCTCGACCAGACAGAAAGCCTGTTCGTCAAGAAGACGCCGTTCGTGGCGCAGGAAGAGGCGCGCACCTTTCATATCGCCGCGCCCGACTACCTGGATAGCCAGTTCCTGCCCAACGTGGTGGCCCTGCTGCGCCGCGGTTCACCGAAAAGTCGCGTCGTGCTGCACAGCCTGGGGCCGGGCATCGACCATATCCGCCAACTGTCCGACGGGGGCCTGGACCTGGTGATCGCCAACTGGGATGAGCCGCCCGCGCATCTGCACATCTCGAAGCTGTTCGAAGATCCCATCATCTGCGCCATGCATGCGGAAAACGCCTATGCGCGGCGCACGGCCAGCGACGCCATGACCCTCGACGACTATCTGAGCCTGCCCCACGTGGCGCCGTCGCAGATGATGCCCGGCTACCACGGCGTGATCGATTCCTTCCTCGAACGGCAAAACCTGCAACGCAATGTGGTGGTGGAGTCGGCATATTTCGGCCTGATCCCCTACATGCTGACGCAGACGGATCTGGTGCTGACCACGGGCCGGCAATTCATGCGCTTCTATGAAAAGACGCTGCCGCTGAAAACGTATACCGTGCCCCTGAAATTCCCGCCCATGCGCTTTTACCAGCTGTGGCACCAGCGCGTGCACCAGGCACCCGAGCACAAATGGCTGCGCGACCAGGTCAGCGCTGCCGCCAAGGCGCTGGTCCAGCGATAGCCGCTATCAGCACGCGCATATAATGGAGACAGGAACGGGGCGCTATCATCACCGCTTGCATGATCGGAAAACCATGACCACCCTTTCAGACCTGAACGCCGGCAGCACGGCAGACTTTATCGCACGGCTGCACGGCATCTATGAACATTCGCCCTGGATCGCCCAGCGCGCGGCACCCGCCCGGCCATTTGCCAGTCTGACGGCACTCAAGACGGAGCTGCAGCGCGTGCTGGCGCAAGCTTCGCCCGAAGAGCAACTGGGGCTGATACGCGCCCACCCGGAGCTGGCCGGCAAGGCCGCCATCGCAGGGCAATTGACGGCGGAATCGACGCGCGAGCAGGCCAAGTCCGGCCTGAACCTGTGCAGCGCCGACGAATTCGCCACCCTGCAGCGCCTGAACGACGACTACAACGCCAAGTTCGGCTTTCCCTTCATCCTGGCCGTCAAGGGCCCGACGGGCGAAGGCTTGACGCGCCAGGACATCATCGCCACGTTTGCGCGGCGCCTGAAGAACCGGCGCGCCGATGAACTGGCCGAATCGTTGCGGCAGATCAAGCGCATCGCCGAGCTTCGCCTGAACGACCTGTTCGACGTGCGCCTGGACTTCGGTCCGGCCATCATGCAGCAGGCAGAAACCCTGGCCGGCTGGAGCGACAGCGATTACAACCTGACCTGCGCCTACCTGACGCCGGCGCACCAGAAAACGGCAGCACAGCTGGCCGACTGGATGCGGGACGCGGGCATGCAGGTGCACATCGACGCCGTCGGCAACGTGGTCGGGCGCTATCTGTCCGATGCGCCTGACGCAAAAACCCTGATGACGGGATCGCATTACGACACGGTGCGCAACGGCGGCAAGTACGATGGCCGCCTGGGCATCGTGCTGCCGATCGCCGTCGTGCGCCACCTGCACGAACAGGGCGAAAAGCTGCCGTTTCACTTCGAGATTGTCGGCTTCGCCGAGGAAGAAGGCGTGCGCTTCAAGAGCACGTTTTTGGGCAGTACGGCCGTCACGGGCAAGTTCGACGTATCGCTGCTTGAGCAGCTTGATGCGGATGGCGTGAGCATGCGCGACGCACTGGCCGCCGCCGGCCACGAAGTGAGCGCCATCGGCGCCATAGCACGCGATCCCGCCGACTTGCTCGGCTATGTGGAAGTGCATATCGAGCAGGGTCCCGTGCTGCTGGAACGCGACCTGCCGCTGGGGATCGTCACGGCGATTGCCGGCAGCTCGCGCTACCTGGTCAATCTTGGCGGCGTGGCCAGCCACGCGGGCACTACGCCCATGACCATGCGCAAGGATGCCGCCAGCGCTGCGGCCGAAATCATCCTGCTGGTGGAACGGCGCTGCAACCAGGGCGAGGCGCTGGTGGGCACCGTGGGGCAGCTGCACGTGCCCAACGGCTCCGTCAACGTAATCGCCGGCGCCTGCACCCTGTCGCTCGACATCCGCGCGGCCGTTGACGCGGTACGCCAGGCAGCCGTCGACGATATTCTCGATGGCATCGCCGCCATCTGTGCACGGCGCCAGATCGACTACCAGCTGGAACTGCTGCTGTCGGCGCGTGCCGCACCGTGTGCGCCATGGCTGATGGCGCAGCTGGCGCAAGCCGTGGAATCGGTTGGCGTCGAACCATACGCGCTGCTGTCGGGCGCCGGCCACGACGCCATGGCCATGGCTGCCATCACCGACGTGGCCATGCTATTTACCCGTTGCGGCAATGGTGGCATCAGCCACAACCCGCTGGAAACCATGACGGCCGACGACGCCGACATCGCGGCGCGCGCCCTGCTGGCGTTTTTGCGCAGCTTCCAGCCCAAGCCGTAAAACTACACGGCCACCGCCCGCTCCAGCATCGCGTGCAGCAGCACGTTGCAGCCCGCTTCCAGGTGCTCGGGCTTGGCGTCCTCGATTTCATTGTGGCTGATGCCATCCTTGCACGGCACAAAGATCATGCCGGCCGGCGCCAGCCTGGCCGCGTAAATGGCATCGTGGCCGGCGCCGGACACCACGTCCATCACCGAGTAGCCCAGATTTGCCGTGGCGTTGCGCACGGCGCCCACGCAGTCGGGATGGAACGGGCATGGCGGGTAATAGGAGACTCTTTCCAGTGAAATGCCCAGCCCTGTCTTCTCGCGCGTGGCATCGATAAAGGCCGTGATTTCGCCATGCATGGTGTTGAGCAGTTCGTCGTTCACGTTACGCAGGTCGATGCTGAATTTGACTTCGCCGGGGATCACGTTGCGGCTGTTCGGGAAGACCTGCACCATGCCCACCGTGCCGCGCCCATACGGCGGGTAGCGGTTGGCAATGACGACGACTTCCTGCATGATGGTGGTGGCTACCTGCAGCGCATCCTTGCGCAAGCCCATGGGCGTGGGGCCCGCATGCGCTTCCATGCCCGTCACCACGCAGTCATACCACGATAGCCCCATCACGGCAGGCACCACGCCGATGACCTTGTCGGCGTCTTCCAGCACGGGCCCCTGTTCGATGTGCGTTTCAAAGTAGGCGCCGATCGGGTGGTCGCCCGGCACCTGGTCGCCACGATAACCGATGCGTGCCAGCTCCTCGCCCACGGTTTTGCCTTCCGTATCCTTGGCCGCATACGCGGTTTCGAGCGAAAAGGCGCCGCAGAACACGCCCGAGCCCATCATCACGGGCACGAAGCGCGAGCCTTCCTCGTTGGTCCAGAAAGCCACTTCGATGGGGGCCTGCGTCTTGATTTTCAGATCGTTCAGGGTACGCACCACTTCCAGGCCCGCCAGCACGCCGTAATTGCCATCGAACTTGCCGCCCGTGGGCTGCGTGTCGATGTGGCTGCCCGTCATCACGGGCGGCAGGGTATTGTCCGTGCCGTCGCGGCGCATGAAGACATTGCCGATCTGGTCGATGGTGATGCTCATGCCCGCCTCACGGCCCCATCCCACCACCAGGTCGCGCCCCTGCTTGTCCAGGTCCGTCAGGGCCAGGCGCTTGACGCCGCCCTTCGCTGTCGCGCCGATCTGCGCCAGTTCCATCAGGGCCGCCCACAGCCGTTCGCCATTGATACGCAGTGCATCCATCGTCAACTCCTTATGCGGTGGTGGCGGAAAACGCGGGCCGCTCAACATAGCGCCCTGCCCCTTCCGCCGCCATCAGTTCACCCTGGTGGAAGACCACCTTGCCGGCGGCAATCGTGGTGCTGGGGATACCGCGCACGGCGCGCCCTTCGAAGACATTGAAGCCTCCCTTGGCGAACTGCGTGGCGGCGGAAATGGTGCGCGTGCCCTGCGGGTCCCACAGCACGATGTCGGCGTCGCTGCCAACGGCGATTACGCCCTTGCGCGGATACATATTGAAGATCTGCGCCGCATTGGTCGACGACACCTTGACGAACTCGGACGGCGTCAGCATGCCGGAATTGACGCCCGCATCCCACACCACGGCCATGCGTTCCTCGACGCCGCCGCAACCGTTCGGGATGCGCGTGAAGTCGTCCTTGCCCGCCGCCTTCTGCTCGGCGCAAAAGGTGCAGTGGTCCGTGGCCGTCGTGTGCAGGTTACCGCTTTGCAGGCCGTGCCACAGGGCCGCCTGATGGTGTTTTCCGCGGAACGGCGGGCTCATGACGTGGCCCGCGACGAAATCGAAATCGTCGCCCTGGTAGACGCTGTCGTCGATCACCAGGTGGCCCGCCAGCGCTTCGCCATACACGCGCTGACCATTCGCGCGCGCCCGCGTGATGGCGTCCAGCGACTCGGCGCACGAGACGTGCACGATGTACACAGGGGTATTCAAGACATTGGCGATGGCGATGGCGCGGTTGGCCGCTTCCGCCTCCACGGCAGGCGGGCGCGACAGCGGGTGCGCCTGCGGCCCGGTAATCCCCTTCTTGAGCAGGGCTTGCTGCAATTGAAAAACCAGTTCGCCGTTTTCCGCATGCACGGTGGGCAGCGCTCCCAGTTCAAGCGAACGTGTAAAACTTTTCACCAGGGTTTCATCGTCGGCCATGATGGCGTTTTTATACGCCATGAAATGCTTGAAGCTGTTCACGCCATGTTCGCGCACGAGGGTGCCCATCTCCGCATGTACCTGCTCGCTCCACCAGGTGATCGCCACGTGGAAGGTGTAGTCGCCGGCCGCCTTGGCCGACCACTCGCGCCACTGGTGATACGCCTCGATCAGCGACTGCTTCGGTGCGGGGATGACGAAATCCATGATGGTGGTGGTGCCGCCCGCCAGGCCCGCCGCCGTGCCCGAGAAAAAATCGTCGGACGTCACGGTGCCCATAAAGGGCAGATTCATGTGCGTGTGGGTGTCTATTCCGCCCGGCATCACATACAGGCCGCCCGCATCGATCACCGTGGCGCCGACCGGCACCGGCAGGTTCTCGCCGACGGCGGCAATCGTGTCGCCCTCGATCAGCACATCGGCGCGGAAGGCGCGGTCGGCGTTGACGACAGTACCGCCACGTATCAGTGTAGTCATCTTGTCTCCTTGAGTGATTACGACTGCGGCGCCTGCTGCACTCTCTCCGCCGCCTTGCCCTTCATCATGGCGCCGTAAACGACGGCGGCGATGGCCACGCCCACGAACCAGGCGTAGGTGTAGATGGTTTTAAAACCTTCGGCCACGCCGGGAAACGCCGTGGGGAAGGCCGCGTTCAAAAAGCCCGGGATGTTCGGCAGCACGGCAATGACAAAGGCGATCAGCGCCGCCATATTCCAGCCATTGCCATACGAGTAGACGCCGTCGTCGCGGTACAGCTGTTTGACGTCGAGCTGCGTCTTGCGTACAAAGTAGTAGTCGACGATGAGGATGCCGGCGATGGGGCCCAGCAGGGCCGAGTAGCCGATCAGCCAGGTGAAGATATAGCCCTGCGTCGACTCGAGCACTTTCCACGGCATCATGACGATGGCGATGAAGGCCGTGATGTAGCCGCCCATCTTGTACGAAATCTGCTTCGGCGCCAGCGAGGAAAAGTCGTAGGCGGGCCCCACCAAGTTGGCCGCCAGGTTGACGCTGACCGTGTCGATCAAAAGGATGATCAGGGCGATCAGCACGGCGGCGCCCGTCATGCGGCTGGCCAGGTCGACGGGATCCCAGATGGCCTTGCCGTACATGACGACGGAGCCTGCCGTGACGATCACGGCCAGCATGGCCAGCAATCCCATCGGCACGGGCAGACCGATCGACTGGCCGATCACCTGGTCGCGCTGCGTCTTGGCGAAGCGCGTGAAGTCGGGAATGTTCAAGGCCAGGGTGGCCCAGAAGCCCACCATGGCCGTCAACGATGGCCAGAAGACGCTCCAGAACTGGCCCGCCTTTTTGCCGCCGGGGATGAATTGCGATGGCTGATCCAGCAGGCTGGCTACGCCGCCGGCCTTGCTGTGCACCCAGTACAGCAGCACGAAGCAGATGAGGATTTTCAAGGGCGCCGTGTAGGTTTCCAGCTTGCGGATCGACTCCATGCCATGCAGGATGTAATAGAACTGGATGGCCCAGAAAGCCAGGAAGCACAGCAACTGGCTGCCATTGATGCCCAGGCCCGCAATCTTCTCGCCGCCCAGCTCATGGCCCGCCAGCACGCCCATCAGGGTGTAGATCATCTGCCCGCCGAACCAGGTCTGGATGCCATACCAGCCGCAGGCGACGATGGCGCGCATCAGGGCCGGAAGACGCGCGCCCATGGTGCCGAACGAGGCGCGCGCCAGCACGGCATACGGGATGCCGTACTTGGTACCCGCATGGCCGATCAGCAGCATGGGCAAGAGCACGATGGCGTTGGCGAGAAAAACCGTGAGCACGGCCTGGTAACCGGACATGCCACTGTCGATCAAGCTGGCCGACAGGGTGTAGGCGGGAATGCACATCACCATGCCGACCCACAGCGCGGCGAAGTGATACCAGCGCCAGGTGCGCTGTGCCGCCGTGGTGGGCGCCAGGTCTTCATTCCAGAGTTGCGTGTTGCCTGAATAGTCGTGGTTCACAGGTATGCTCCATCGGTTGGGAGAGGATCGGTTTTATAGAAACGGCTCGACTTTTAAGTCAACCTAGCTTACCGCAAAGCCCGGCCGCTGTTTACAAATAAAACGCACGCAAAAAACGTGCCCTACGCCGTTTCCGCCAACGCCCGTGGATTCCTGGGATCCTGCGTCCAGTTCATGTATGGCTTGCCCGTGACCTGCGGCACCATCGTGATGCAGCCCTGCACCGGGCAGGTGATTTCGCACAGGTTGCAGCCCACGCATTCCTCCTTGATCACCTCATACGTGCGCGTGCCGGCAGCGTCGATCAGCTGCGCAATCGACTGGTGCGAGGTGTCTTCGCAAGCCACGTAGCACTTGCCGCATTTGATGCAGTCGTCCTGATTGATCTGCGCGATGACCTGGTAATTCATGTCCAGGTATTTCCAGTCCGTCGTATTGGCCACGGCCTTGCCGGAAAAGTCGCTGATGCGCTCATATCCCTTCTCGTCCATCCAGCGCGACAAGCCATCCTTCATCTCTTCGACGATGCGGAAACCATGCAGCATGGCTGCCGTGCACACCTGCACGCAGCCTGCGCCCAGGGCAAGGAATTCGGCCGCGTCGCGCCAGTTACCGATGCCGCCGATGCCGGAAATGGGCAAGCCCCGCGTCTGCGGATCGCGGGCGATTTCCGCCACCATGTTCAGCGCGATAGGTTTCACGGCCGCTCCGCAATAGCCGCCGTGCGTGCTGGCGCCGCCCACGATGGGCAAGGCCACCATGCGGTCCAGGTCCAGCGAGGTAATCGAGTTGATGGTGTTGATCAGCGAGACGGCGTCCGCACCGCCCGCCTTGGCCGCGCGCGCCGGCATGCGCACGTCCGTGATATTGGGCGTGAGCTTGACGATGACGGGGAGTTTGCTGTGCTTCTTGCACCAGGCGGTGACCATCTGCACGTACTCGGGCACCTGGCCCACGGCCGCGCCCATGCCCCGCTCCGGCATGCCGTGCGGGCAGCCGAAATTGAGCTCGATGCCGTCCGCGCCTGTCGCCTCCACCTTGGGCAGGATGTCGGCCCAGTAGTGCTCTTCGCACGGCAGCATCAGGGAGACGATCATGGCGCGGTCGGGCCAATCCTTTTTCACCTGCGTGATTTCGCGCAGGTTGATCTCCAGCGAGCGGTCGGTAATGAGTTCGATGTTATTGAAGCCGACCACTTCGCGGTTCTTGCCGTACAGAGCGGAATAGCGCGACGAGACGTTGACGGCGGCAGGGTCTTCACCGAGCGTTTTCCACACGACGCCGCCCCATCCCGCTTCGAAGGCGCGCACCACGTTGTAGGCCTTGTCGGTCGGCGGCGCGGACGCCAGCCAGAAGGGATTCGGCGCCTTGATGCCGCAAAATTCGATGCTGAGATCAGCCATTATGCAGCCTCCACTTTATTGAATAAATCGGAATGGATGGCCAGTGCGGCCAGCTTGCCATGCTGGACGGCCTGCACCGTCAAGTCCTGCCCCGGCGCCACGCAGTCGCCGCCCGCGTAAATCCCCGGCAGCACCGTGCGAAAACCTGCGTCGACGGCGATCTTGTCGCCTTCGCATTGCAACAGCGCCGCCATCGGGTCATGCAGCACGTCGGTGTCGAGGCTCTGGCCGATGGCCTTGAAGATGGCGTCGGCCGCCACGTCGAACGTTTCGCCCGTACCAGTCAAACGCGTGCCCTGCATGCGGGTTTTCTCGAAGCGCATGCCGGCCACATGGCCGCCAGCGTCAAGCAGCACCTGCTGCGGCTGGGCCCACGTCAGCATGCGCACCTGGTTGGCCTTGGCGATTTCCTGTTCATGATGCGTGGCCGTCATGGCGTCGAAGCCGCGGCGGTAGACGAGGGTGACTTCCTCTGCGCCCAACCTTTGAATCTGCACGGCCATGTCGATGGCCGTATTGCCGGCGCCAATCACAATCGCGCGTTTCGGCACGGGCAACGCAGCCAGATCGTCGGCCTGACGCAGCGCGCTGATGTAATCGACGGCGGCCAGCAAGCCAGGAGCGTCCTCGCCCGTCAAGCCCAGCTTGCGGCTGGCGCCCAGGCCCAGGCCCAGGAAGACGGCGTCGTATTGCGCGTGCAAGTCGCGCAGCTGCATGTTCTCGCCCAGCACCTGGCGACATCGGATTTCGATGCCGCCGATGTCCAGCAGGAAGTCGATTTCCTTTTGCGCGAAATCGTCCGTCAGCTTGTACTTGGCGATGCCGTATTCATTCAAGCCGCCCGCCTTGCCTTCCTTTTCAAAGATCACCACGTCGTGTCCCAGCATGGCCAGGCGGTGCGCGCACGACAGGCCGCCAGGGCCCGCACCGACGATGGCAATTGTCTTGCCCGTGCTTGCCGCCCGTTTGAACGGGTGCGCCGCAAACTGCATATGATCGACGGCGTAGCGCTGCAAGAGGCCGATCTTGACGGGCTGGCCTTCCGCGTCGTGGTTGCGCACGCAAACGTCTTCGCAGAGGATTTCCGTCGGGCAGACGCGGGCGCAGCTGCCGCCCAGGATGTTCTGCTTCAGGATACCGGCGGCGGCACCGTTGATGTTCTTGTCGTGGATATTGCGGATGAAACTGGCCACGTCGATTTCCGACGGACAGATGCGACTGCACGGCGCGTCGTAGCAGTACAGGCACCGGGCGCTTTCGATGGCGGCCTGGCGCGCGCTCAAAGGAGGCGCCAAGTCCGTGAAATGGCCCGCCAGTTCCTCGTTGGGCAGGGTGGGATGCGGCAAATAGTTGAGGGACTCGATCATCGCGTTTTCCTTCTTTGATCCTGCGGTGGATTTTCAGTGTGAAACCGTCACTTCATCTGGGGAAAAGCAAATTCCACACCAGCGCTTGCCGTATTCGGCCAGCGCTGCATCACAGCCTTGTGGCGCGTGTAGAAACGCACGCCTTCGGGACCATAGGCGTGGTGGTCGCCGAACATGCTGCGCTTCCAGCCGCCAAAGCTGTTGAAGGCCATCGGCACCGGCAAGGGGATGTTGACGCCCACCATGCCGACCTGGATCTGTCGCACGAATTCGCGCGCCACGCCGCCGTCGCGCGTATAGATGGCCACGCCGTTGCCATACTCGTTGGCATTGATCAGCTCCACCGCATGCACCACGTCAGGACAGCGCAGCACGCACAGTACGGGGCCAAAAATCTCTTCCTTGTAGATGCTCATGTCGCGCGTGACGTGGTCAAATAAAGTGCCGCCCACAAAAAAGCCGTTCTCGCGGCCCGGCACCACATGGTTGCGCCCATCGACGACCAGGGTCGCGCCCTGCTCCACGCCCGAGGCGATGAGTTTTTCGATACGCTGCTTGGCGGCCAGCGACACGACCGGCCCCATTTCCGCCCCCTCTGCCATGCCGTCGCGCACTTTCAGTGCGGCCGTGCGCGTTGCCAGTGCATCGATCAATTTGTCGCCCGCGTCGCCCACGGCCACGACGACGGAAATGGCCATGCAACGCTCGCCCGCCGAACCGTAGGCGGCGCCGATCAAGGCGTCGACCGTCATGTCCATGTCCGCATCGGGCATCACCACCATGTGGTTTTTCGCGCCGCCCAGCGCTTGCACGCGCTTGCCGCTGGCACTGCCGCGCGCATAGATGTATTCGGCGATCGGCGTGGAACCGACAAAGCTGATCGCCTGCACGACAGGATGATCGAGCAAGGCGTCGACCGTCACCTTGTCGCCCTGTACCACGTTGAAGACGCCGTCGGGCAAGCCCGCCTCCTTCAGCAGTTTGGCGTGCAGCAGGGATGCCGACGGATCGCGCTCCGACGGTTTCAGGACGAAGGTATTGCCGCAGGCGATGGCGACGGGGAACATCCACATCGGCACCATCACGGGAAAATTGAATGGCGTGATGCCGGCCACCACGCCCAGCGCCTGGCGCATGGACCAGGCGTCGATGCCGCGCGAAATCTGGTCCGTGAATTCGCCCTTTAACAATTGCGGGATGCCGACGGCAAATTCCACCATCTCGATGCCGCGCGCCACTTCGCCCTGCGCATCCGCGAAAGTCTTGCCGTGCTCGCGCGTGAGCATGGCGGCAAAGTCGTCCGTGTGCTGCTGGCACAGCTGCAGGTAGCGGAACAGCACGCGCGCACGCGTCAAGGGCGGCGTTGCAGACCAGGAAGGAAAGGCGGCGGCGGCCGCCTGCACGGCCGCATCCACGTCTTCCACGATGCCCAGCGCCACCCGGGCCACGGGTACGCCCAGGGCCGGGTTATACACGTCGCCATAGCGGCCACTATTCGTGGCGACTTTGGCGCCGTTGATGAAGTGGGTGATGGTGTCGAGATCGTTCATGGTGTTCCTTAGTCGAGATTTTTGAGTACCTTGGCCAGCTTGCCAAACAGCTCGTCGACATGCTGTTTTTCCAGCACCAGCGGCGGCGACAGGGCGATGATGTCGCCCGTCGTGCGTATCAGCACGCCGTCGGCGAAGGCTTGTTTGAAGGCGCTGAAGGCGCGCGCACCGGGTTTGCCGGCGATGGGATCGAGCTCGATGCCGGCGATGAGGCCAATGCTGCGCAGGTCGATCACGTACGGCAAACCTTTCAAGGAATGCACGGCGTCGCTCCAATACGCCTGCATCGCTTTCGCGTGGCCCAGGATGTCCTGCTCCTCGAACACTTGCAGGGTCGCCAGCGAGGCGGCGCAAGCCAGCGGGTGACCGGAATACGTGTAACCGTGGAACAGTTCGATGCCGGCCGGCGCATCCATGAAGGCGTCGTGGATGTACTTTTTGCTGAAGACGGCGCCCATCGGCACCATGCCGTTGGTCAGGCCCTTGGCCGTCGTCATCAGGTCAGGCTCGACGTCGAAATAATCAGCCGCGAACGGCGTCGTCATGCGGCCAAAGCCCGTGATGACTTCATCGAAGATGAGCAGGATGCCATACTTGGTGCACAGCTCGCGCAAGCGTTTCAGATAGCCTTTCGGCGGGATCAGCACGCCCGTGGAACCGGCCACCGGTTCGACGATGACGGCGGCAATCGTCGAGGCGTCGTGCAGAGCGACGATGCGTTCCAGTTCATCGGCCAGGTGGGTGCCGTATTCGGGTTCTCCCACCGTGTAGGCGTTCTTGTCCAGGTTATGCGTGTGCGGCAAATGGTCCACGCCGGGCAACAGCGGGCCAAAGGTCTTGCGGTTGCCGCCGATGCCGCCCACGGAAATGCCGCCGAAGCCCACGCCGTGGTAACCGCGTTCGCGGCCGATCAAGCGGGTGCGTGCGCCTTCGCCGCGCGCCCGGTGGTAGGCCAGCGCGATCTTCAAGGCAGTGTCGACGGCTTCGGAACCGGAGTTGGTGTAGAAGACATGGCCAAATTTATGCCCCGTGTAGTCCATCAGTTTTTCCGCCAGGTCGAAGGCGGCCGGATGGCCCATCTGGAAAGTGGGCGCGAAGTCGAGCTGGCCCACCATGTCGCGGATGGCGCCGACGATTTTCGGCTGCGCATGGCCACATGGCACGCACCACAGGCCGGCCGTGCCATCGAGGATGCTGTTGCCATCGACGTCCTTGTAATACATGCCTTCGGCTGACACGAGCAAGCGCGGGTTGGCCTTGAAATCACGGTTGTTCGTAAACGGCATCCAGAATGCCGACATCGATTCCGGCCTTGTTTCGTTCATGACCTTCTCCTTGGGATGGGCTGGCGCGGGGCCAGGATCGTTTTTGACGAAGCGTAAAATAATTTACCAGTTGGCAAAAAGCTGATGTAATAATAGACAGGCCATCCCCAATGGCACAGATACACAAACGGCAAAGTATCCCAACCGTACAGGTCGGAAAATCAGTACAGTTTTGTGCAAGGCAGCATAAGGAGCCACCGTGAAACACAGCGACAGCGCAGACGATGCCCCCGAACAGACCAGCGGCTGGCCCGTGCTGGACATCGACCGCCAGAAAAAGGGCGGCCTGGTCGAGCAGATCGTCATCGCCATCAGCGTCATGGTAGGCAGTCGCACCCTGCGCATCGGCACGCGCATGCCGTCCGTGCGCCAGTTCGCCCGCTGCAATGGCGTGTCGACGTTTACCGTCGTCGAATCGTATGACCGCCTGGTCAACCTGGGCTTGCTGTCGTCGCGCCGCGGCTCCGGCTATTTCGTCGCACGCCACGATATCGCCGCCTCGCCGCAGACGGCCGTACACGCGAGTCCCACCGCCATCGACGCCCTCACGCCGGACCTGTATTCGGGCGTGTCCGACGCCCTGCCCGTGGGCGCGGGCTGGCTGCCGCCCGAAATGTATGGCGAAGCGACCGTGCTCGACGCCGTGCGCCAGGCCATGCGCATTCCCGCCAGCCGGCTGCGCGGCTATGGCCATCCGCTGGGCTTTCCCTCGCTGCGCCAGCACCTGGCGACAAGCCTGTCGGAAGAGCTGTTCCAGGTGGAGCCGGACCAGGCCTTGCTGACGCATGGCGCCACGCACGCTTTTGACCTGGTCCTGCGCAGCCTGACCAAGCCGGGCGACACGGTGCTGGTGGAAGACCCAGGCTACAGCAATCTGCAGTCGCTGATCCGCCACCACGGCTGCATCCCCGTGGGCATTGCGCGCGGCGAGGCGGGCCTGGACCTCGATGCGCTGGCCAGCGAGGCTGCGCGCACGCAGCCCAAGCTGATGTTCGTCAACACGGTGCTGCAAAATCCGCTCGGCACCTCGCTCAGCCAGGCGCAGGCGCACCGCTTGCTGGCACTGGCCGAGCAATTCGATTTCTGGCTGGTGGAAGACGATATCTACCGCGAACTGGCGGCGCGCGGCGACGCGTCGCTGGCGGCGATGGATGGCTTGCGCCGCGTGATCCGCGTGGGCAGCTTTTCCAAGACGCTGTCGCCCGTGCTGCGCGTGGGATCGATTTGCGCCTCGCCATCGCTGGTGGCCGAACTGGTACGCGTAAAAATGCTGGCGGGACTGACGACGTCGGAAATCAACGAGCGCGCCGTCTACCACGCCATCTCCGCGCGACCCTACAAGCGCATGGTGGAACGGCTGGTGGCGCAGCTCGATGCGGCCCGCGAGCGCAGCATCGATTGCCTGGCGCAGGCGGGCATGGCGCCCGTGGCGCGTCCGCGCGGCGGCATGTTCGTCAGCGCCGGCTGGCCCGATGTGCAAACACCGGAGTGGAATGGCAAGATCATCGCCGACATGGCCTTGAAGGCCGGCATCCTGCTGTCGCCAAACGAATTTTTCATGCTGCGCGCGCCCGAAACGGTGTGGTTCCGCTTCAACGTGGCCTACACCGATACCCCCGTGCTGCAAGCCTTCCTGCAATCGATCCGCCCACGCTAAAGAATCCGCCATGGCCAGCGACAAATCCCCTGCCCTTTCCGTGAAAAATGCCGGCGGCCGGCGCCTGCAAAACCGCGACCGCCTGGAAGCGGACATCCTGGAGCAAGCCGTGCGCGTGTTCGCGGAAAGCGGCTATGAGGGCGCGTCGATCGCCACCATCGCCGAGCGGGCCGGCCTGTCGAAGCAAAACCTGATGTATTACTTCCCATCCAAGCAGCTGCTGTACCAGCGCGTGCTCGACGACGTGCTCGACGACTGGCTGGCGCGCATGGAATCGCTGGCCAATGAACACGACGAGCCGCGCGACGTGCTGCGCGCGTACATCGGCGCCAAACTGCGTTTTTCGCGCGAGCAGCCGTGGGCTTCGCGCGTGTATGCGCTGGAAGTGATCAACGGCGCGCCCCTGTACGGCGCGCAGATACGCGACCGGGTCGTGCCCCTGCTGCGCAAGGATATCGCCGTCTTCGAAGCCTGGATCGCCGCCGGCAGGATCGCGCCCGTCAACGCCACGCACCTGATGTTCGCCATCTGGGCCATGACGCAATCGTATGCGGATTTTTCAGCGCAGATGGCTCTGGTACTGGAGCGCAAGCAGCTCACGCGCAAGGATTACGAGGATGCCGAAATCCTGCTCACGCATATGGTGCAGGCGGCCATCGCCCTTCCCGGAGCAATGCCCGGCATGTGATGAAATTTCCAATGAACAATCTGACAGTGATAGCATGGCGCGCTGAAGCGTTTGCAATGGCGGCGCAATATCGACAGGATAAGGAACAGGCATGAAACAATGGTCATCGGCGCGCACCGCGTCATTGCTGGGCAAAGCTGCCTGCGCGGCGCTGCTGGCAGTGGCGGGCGCGGCACAGGCGCAGACAGTCGGCATGATAGACAACCAGCCGCTGAGCGAAACCTGGCTCAACGCGGGCTTTTATTCGTATCATTTCCAGCGCGACAAGAACCTGAACGACAGCAATCCGGGCCTGGGCGCCGAATACCGCTTTTCCACCGTCGCCTCGGTCACGGCCGGCCGCTTCTACAATAGCGACCGCGCCTATTCGAACTATCTGGGCGTGTACTACCAGCCCATCAAGGTGGGCCCGCTGCGCGTCGGCGCCGTCGTTGGCGGCTTCAGCGGCTATCCGAAGATGCGCGATGGCGGCTGGTTCCCGGCCCTGGTGCCTACCATCAGCTATGAATACCAGCGCGTGGGCGTGAATATCGCCATCGTGCCATCCTACAAGGATCGCCTGTATGGCGCCCTCAGTTTCCAGCTGAAACTCAAGGTGTTTGAATAACCGTTTGTCCCGACCTGTCGCCGTTCGGTCCGCCATTCCTGCCATTCGTCGCATACGCGATGTCTGGCAGCGGGGTTTTGCCTATAGTGGATTCATCGCCAGCTTGCATACGCAGCGGCACCCACACGACAGGAGAACGGCATGAAAGACCTCAATTCGGCACCGGGCAGCACTTCCTTCAGCGCTTTCTGGAGCGAGCTGTGCGCTTACACGCGCCAGGGCATGGCCGCCCTGCGCGCCATGTCCTGGCCCATGCTGCTGGCATGCTGCCTGGGCCTGGCGTTCCTGATCACCATCTTGCCGCTGGCCATCATGCTGTTTGCCCTCGTCATGCTGCTGAGATGGGCAAGCAACAGCGATGACATGGACGCGGACACGAAGGCAGCGAACTCTTCGCAGTCGCCGCAATAAAAATTTGCGTAGTAGCAAGAGTGCAATGATTATTCTATGGCACTATGGATGGGCGCGGCACTGACGGGCATCAAACCCCTCCCGATGGATGGTATTGAGACGGAACGCTACGCAAGATTAACAATCGAAGCTACTCCCCCACAGCCATAGGAGTTTTCTGATGACCTCGACTGCAAAAGCCACAACCGGCACGACCATTCCATGCCTGCGCTACCGCGACGCGCCCGCCGCCATCGAATGGCTGTGCAAGGCGCTCGGCTTTGAAAAACAATTGATTGTGCCTGACGGAAACGGCGGCGTCGCCCATGCGCAACTGAGCTTTGGCAATGGCATGGTCATGGTGGCGCCGGCCATCGACAGCGACTATGGTCGCCTGATGAAACTGCCCGGCGACGTCGGTGGCGCGAACACGCAAAACTGCTACCTGGTCGTCAGCGATGCCGATGCCGTCTACCGCAGCGCGCGCGAAGCGGGCGCCGAAATCGTGCTCGACATCAAGGATGAAGATTACGGCGGACGGGGGTTTACCTGCCGCGACCCGGAAGGCCATATCTGGAGCCTGGGCACCTACGATCCATGGTAAGACGGAGAACAATGATTATCAGTACCCTCGCCGCCGCCAGCCTTGCGCTGATCGGCGGTTTCCTGTCCGCTCCCGTCCTCGTCGACGAGCACCTCAACCGCGTCCATCCTCCATCCGGCAAGGCGCCGTCGGCAGCCACTGTGGCCCTGCACCAGAGCCTGTGGATCGCCGACCTGCACGCGGACAGCCTGCTGTGGCAACGCAACCTGAACCGCGACAGCCAGCGCGGCCATGTCGACTTCCCCCGCCTGCAGCGGACCAACGTGGCGCTGCAAGCCTTTTCCGTCGTCACCAAGACGCCGCGCAAGATGAATATCGAGCGCAATGGCAGCGACACGGACAACATCACGGCCCTGGTGGTGGCGCAAGGCTTGCCGCCTGCCACCTGGAACAGCCTGCTGGCGCGCGCCACCTATCAGGCCGACGAGCTGCGCCAGCAGGCGGCCAAGAGCCAGGGCAAGGTCCGGGTCATCGGCAGCCGCGCCCAGCTGCGCGGCTTCATCGCCGCGCGAGAGCAAGATCCCACCCTGCTGGCCGGCTGGCTGACGCTAGAAGGCGCGCATGCGCTCGAAGGCAAGCTGGACAACCTCGATACCCTGTACCGGGCCGGCTACCGCATGGCCGCGCCCACGCACTTCTTCGATACGGAACTGTCCGGCTCCCAGCACGGCTTGAAGAAAGGCGGCTTGACGCCGCTGGGCAAGCAATGGCTGCGCGCCATGGAGCAACGCAAGATGATTGTCGACCTGGCGCACGCCTCGCCGGCCACCATCGACGACGTATTGACGATGGCGAAACGCCCCGTAATGGTGTCGCACACGGGCGTGCGCGGCACTTGCGCCAACGGGCGCAACCTCAGCGACGCACAACTGAAACGCATCGCCGCCCAAGGTGGCCTGGTGGGCATCGGTTTCTGGAATACGGCCGTCTGCGGCAAGGACGTGGCGTCCATCGCGCGCGCCATCAAGTACACGGTAAAACTGATCGGTGCCGAACACGTGGCCTATGGTTCGGACTTCGACGGCGCCGTCACCACGGCCATCGATGCGACGGGCTTGCCGCGCCTGACGCAGGCCCTGCTCGACGCAGGCTTGTCGGAAGCGCAGATCCGCCGCGTGGCGGGCGAAAACGTGCGCGACTTTTTACTGAAAAACCTGCCGGACGATGATGCCTAGGCTAGCCTAGCGCCTGGACCAGGGCCTGGTCCAGCACCTGGCGCGGCCGGATGCGTATCAGCTTGCGGTACAGCGGCGGCATCGACTCGCACAGCGCCAGCAGCGCGTCTTCCGCCATGGCGGGTCGCACGTACTGGAATTGCGCCGGATTATTCTCCGGCAGCGCCCCCTCCATGGTGGAGCCGTAGGCGCCCAGGGTCATGAAACTGGCGGCGCTGTCGTCCGGGCCGATGGCCAGCACGAAGGTGCCGTGCTTGGGGTGGCCCAGGTAGCTTTTGAATTCTTCCTGAAGCGCCGGCGCCGCATTCGCCATCAATTCAAAGCGCAGCTGCGCGTACTGGCGCGTGCATTCCATGAACGGCGTGCGGATGGCCGATTGCGCCACGTTTCCCGGCATGCACAGCAGCAGGTTGCCAAAGGAATCGAGCAAGGCGGCCGCGTCGCCTTGGCCGCCATCGCGCACATCCTGCTCCATGGCCGCCTGCAGGAATGGCGCCAGGCCCGCATCGGGCACGTGCGGGTCGCAACGGTAAGTGAGGGCATCGGGATAGCGGCGGCGCAGGGCGCGCACCACGGCATGCTCGGATGGCAAGGTGGCAGGATCACGCAGCTGCACGTCGTCGCCGGCGTTCAGCAGCTGCATCACCTGCGCCGATGTCGACTCGAACACGAGCGAGCACAGTGCCTGCGTCGCCTCGTGGATGCTCTTGCCGATGAAAAAAGATTTGGGCGTGGCGCCGGAAGGCAGGCGCGCATACTCGGTGGCGCCGCGCACGGCCGGATAGCAAAAGCTGCGGCCGGCCTGCACCTGCAACGGCGCCGGCAAGGCCGTAAACGTGGCGCTACCATCGTAATTGATGCCCGCCTTGACATCGGGCGCGGCCACCACCACGTTGAAACCGGCCGCCAGAATCGCCCCCGTGCACATGCAGCAAGGGTCGAGCGAGGTGACGATGGTCAGTTCCCCTGGCGGCGGCAAGGGCGTGCCCTTGGCCCGCTCGGCGAAATACCAGTCCACCAGCTGGCGTTCGCCATGCGCCGTGGGGTCGAACACCAGGCCCTGGCGCACGACGTTGTTGTGCATCGATTGCAGCACGTTGCCGGCGCCATCGAGCAGCACGCCGCCCACGCCGAAGGTGCCCTGCGTCTTGGCGGCCATGGCTTCGGCCGCGGCAATCGCCACGGCGGCCTGGATGTCGATCGTCTTGTTCAAGCGGATCCTGTTACTTCATGTCCAGGTCGGAATTGCCGAAGCCATGCGGCAGCAGCCAGCCCGCCGTCACTTCCATGACATCGTTTTTCAGGTTCGTCAGGATCACCGGCAGGTCGGCGCCGCCCATCTCGAACATCACCTGACGGCAGGCGCCACATGGCGAAATCGGTTCGGCCGTGTCGCCCGTAACGGCCAGCTTGGCGAAATCGCCCGGTTTGCAGCCATGCGCGATGGCGCTGAAAAATGCCGTGCGCTCGGCGCAGTTGCACAGGCCATAGGCGGCGTTTTCCACGTTACAGCCACGGAAGACGCGGCCATCCTTGCACAGCAGCGCCGCGCCCACCTTGAAACGCGAGTATGGCGCGTAGGCCAGTTCACGGCCGGCGTTGGCTTCGGCGATCAGTTCTTGGTTGTTCATTTTTTCTGCAATACCCTTGAATTCATAAGACTGGGCTCAGACCACCGCCGACACATAGTTCAGCGCTATCGCAAATGGGGGTCTGCCCCTGGTTTTCAACTACGGACGAATGGTACGGTAAATCACGGGATTGGCCGCCAGCGCCACCGTGCCGATAGCATACGCGTCCCGGATTTCCTTGACGGCTTGCTGCGCCGCCGCTGCCGTGCGCGCGTGCACCATGGCCAGCGGCTGGCCGACAGCAACCTGCTCGCCCAGGCCCACCAGATCCGTCAGGCCGACGGCGAAATCGATGCTGTCCGTCGGACGGCGACGACCGCCGCCCAGGGCCACCACGGCCAGGCCGATGGCGCGGCAATCGCGCACGTTGGCGTAACCGGACGACAGCGCAGGCGCCGGTACGATGAACGGCGCCTGTTCCAAGTGCTTGTCCGGATGTTCGACCAGGTCGGCCGGGCCGCCCAGTGCGGACACCATGCGCGCAAAGCGCTCGGCCGCTTCGCCCGAATCGAGGGCCGCCATCAATTTCACGCGCGCCTCTTCTTCGGTGGCGGCCAGGCCGCCCAGCACCAGCATCTCGGCGCACAGCGCCAGGGTGACTTCATGCAGGCGCGCGGGACGCGAACGGCCCGTCAGGTAATCCATGGCGCCACGCACTTCCAGCGCATTGCCGGCGTACGGCGCCAGCGACTCGTTCATGTCCGTCAAAATCGCCGACGTCTGCATGCCCGCGCCATTGCCGACGGCGACGATGCTTTCGGCCAGCTCCACCGACTTGTCGTAGGTCGGCATGAAGGCGCCCGTGCCCACTTTCACGTCCATCACCAGCGCGTCCAGCCCGGCCGACAGTTTCTTCGACAGGATGGAGCCGGTAATCATGGCCACCGATTCCACCGTGGCGGTGACGTCGCGGATGCTGTAGAAACGCTTGTCGGCCGGTGCCAGCTGCGCCGTCTGGCCGATGATGGCCACGCCAACTTCCTTGACCACCTTGCGGAACAGTTCATTGTCCGGCACCGTGCAATAGCCTGGAATGGCGTCGAACTTGTCCAGGGTGCCGCCCGTGTGTCCCAGGCCGCGGCCCGAGATCATCGGCACGTAGCCGCCGCACGCGGCGACTATGGGGCCCAGCAGCAGGGAGACGACATCGCCCACGCCGCCCGTCGAATGCTTGTCGACGATGGGGCCCGGCAAGTTCAGCGAACGCCAGTCCAGCACCTGGCCGGAATCGCGCATGGCCAGGGTAAACGCCACGCGCTCGTCCATGTTCATGTCGTTGAAATAGACGGCCATGCCCAGCGCCGCGATCTGGCCTTCGCTGACGCTGCCGTCAGTAATGCCGCGCACGAAAAACTGGATTTCCTCGGCGCTCAGCACGCCTTTGTCGCGTTTCTTGCGAATGATTTCCTGGGTTAACAACATGGAATAACTCCAATCATGAGATCTGGGGTCAGTCCCTGCGGATCTGACCCCAGCTTTGTAACGCTAGCTACCTATCAGACGCCGTAAGGAATCCACACGTTTTTCACTTGCGACGCATGCGCCAGCACGGCACGGCCGCCGCTTTGCGCGGCGCTGTACCAGTCGCGGCCCTTCGCGCCGCCTACCCAGGTGCGCTTCAGGGTGCCGGCCGACAGGCGCTCGACTTCCGCACAGCCTTCCGCCGAACCGTCATGGCGCCAGACGGCGTCGATGTCGGCGTGCGTGGCCAGGGTGCGCGCCAGTTCATCGGCGTTGCCGCTGATGATGTTGACGATGCCGCCAGGCAAGTCGGACGTGTCGAACACCTGGTACAGGTCCAGCGCGGAGAGCGGATGCGCTTCCGACGGCACCACCACCACGCGGTTGCCCAGCGCGATGGCCGGCGCCACCAGCGAAATGAAGCCCAGCAAAGGCGCTTCATTCGGGCAGACGATGCCGATCACGCCGACCGCTTCATTGAGCGCCACGGTGATTCCCTTGGTTGGCGGCTGGTGCGCCAGGCCGTCATACTTGTCGGCCCAGGCGGCGTAGTAGAACAGGCGTTCGATCGATGCCTGCACTTCCTTCTCCGGGTTCTTGCTGCCCGTCATGGCGGCGATGCGGGCGGCGAATTCGTCGGCGCGCGCAGCGAGGTTTTCGGCGATGTAGTACAGCACTTGCGCGCGGTTGTGCGCCGTGGCGCTGGTCCAGCCGGACGCTTTATGGGCCGCTTCGACGGCATTGCGGATGTCCTTGCGGCTGCCCACGCCCACTTCGGCCAGCAGGGCGCCATTCGCGCCGAACACGGGGGTGCTGTAGGCGCTGTCAGGGCGCGCCTGCTTGCCGCCGATGTACATCTTGGCCGTGCGGTCGATGGCGAACGGATCGGCTGCAGCCGGCTTTGCCGCCGCCTTGGCCTTCGCTTCCACCACCGGCAAGGCCGGACGCGCATCTTCGGCCAGGGCCGTCATGTATTCCAGCATGCCTTCGCGGCCGCCTTCGCGGCCAAAGCCCGATTCGCGGTAACCGCCGAAGCCGCACGCCGCATCGAACTGGTTGGCGCTGTTGATCCACACCACTCCAGCCTTGATGGCAGGCGCGATGTCCAGCGCCAGGCTGATCGACTCGGTCCACACGCTGGCGGCCAGGCCGTACACCGTGTTGTTCGCCAGTTGCACCGCTTCAGGCGGCGTGCGGAAGCTCATCGCCACCAGCACGGGGCCGAAGATTTCAGCTTGCGCCACGGCGGCGGAAGTAGACGCGCCCGTGATCAGGGTCGGCGGGAACCACGAACCGTCCGCCGGCAATTCGCACGCCGGTTGCCATACGTCGCAGCCTTCGGCACGGGCAGAATCGACCAACGCGGCGATGCGCTGGCGCTGCACGGGATCGACCAGCGCGCCCACGTCCATCGATTTGTCCAGGGGCGAACCGAGACGCAGGTTTTCCATGCGGGCGCGTACCTTGTTCAAGAAGCGCTCCTGGATCGATTCCTGCACCAGCAGGCGCGAACCGGCGCAGCAGACTTGTCCCTGGTTGAACCAGATCGAGTCGACCAGGCCTTCCACGGCGCCGTCCAGGTCCGCGTCTTCGAAGACGATGAACGGCGACTTGCCGCCCAATTCGAGGGACAGCTTCTTGCCGCTGCCGGCCGTCGCCTCGCGAATCAGGCGGCCCACTTCCGTGGAACCCGTAAACGCGATCTTGTCGACGCCCGGATGGTTGACGATGGCCGAGCCCACGCGGCCGTCGCCCGTGACGATATTGACCACGCCGGCCGGCACGCCCGCCTGCACGCACAGTTCGGCGAACAGCATGGCGGTCAGCGACGTGAATTCGGCCGGCTTGAAGACGACCGTGTTACCGGCCGCCAGGGCCGGGGCGATTTTCCACGACAACATCAGCAGGGGGAAATTCCACGGCACGATCTGGCCCACCACGCCCACGGCGCGGTAGTCGGCGAATTCTTCCGACTGCAGCTGCGCCCAGCCAGCGTGATGATAGAAATGGCGCGCGGCCAGCGGCAAGTCGATATCGCGCGTTTCGCGGATGGTCTTGCCGTTGTCCAGGGTTTCCAGCACGGCGAACAGGCGCGAATGCTTTTGCAGCAGACGGGCCAGCGCGTACATGACTTTCGCGCGGCCGTGGCCACCCATGCCCTGCCATACGGGCAGCGCGCGGCGCGCCGCTTCCACGGCGCGTTCCACGTCAGCATCGGTGGCTTGCGTCAGCTCGGCCAGTTGCGTGCCGTCGGCAGGGTTGGTCGAGGCGAACAGCTCGGCCGGCTCGCTCCAGGCATTGTCGATGAACAGACCGAATTTGCGCTGGTGGCCAGCTAGCCACGCCTGCGCTTCTTTTTGACTTTCGGGAGCAGGGCCGTAGTCCATAGTATTGAGAATCTCGTTAATTGTTGGCATGACGATTGTTCTTTAAGGTTGTGCGTGACGATGATTGGCCGAGTAGCTGCCGGTGACGTAGTGCTCGAGCTGGCGCTCGATATCGGTCAGCAGGCTGGAAGCACCGATGCGGAACAGGTGCGGCTGCAGCCATTCGTTGCCCAATTCTTCCTTCATCAGGGTCAGGTATTGCAGCGCGCTCTTGGCCGAGCTGACGCCGCCGGCCGGCTTGAAGCCCACCTGGAAACCCGTCTGCTCGTGGTATTCGCGGATCGTGCGCACCATCGTCAGGGCCACGGGGATGGTCGCGTTCACGCCCTCCTTGCCGGTGGAAGTCTTGATGAAATCGGCGCCGGCCATCATGCAGACCCACGACGCCTTGGCCACGTTTTCCATGGTCAGCAAGTCGCCCGTGGCGAGAATCGCCTTCACGTGCGCTTCGCCGCAAGCCTTGCGGTAGGCCAGCATTTCGTCGTACAGCACTTGCCAGTTGCCGTTCAGGACGTGCTGGCGCGTGATGACGATATCGATTTCCGAGGCGCCCGCGGCGACCGAAAGTTCGATCTCGCGCAGCTTCGTTTCCATGCTCGTCAAGCCAGCGGGGAAACCCGTCGACACGGCGGCGATGGGCAAGCGGCCCTGGATGACTTTCACGGCCGGCTGAATCATCTCGTGGTACACGCACACGGCGCCGGTGCTCAGTTCCGTCAAGCCCAACGCGTCCATCAGGTCGGCGCGCAGCGGGCGCATGGCCTTCATGCACAGGCGTTCCACGCGGCCCGGCGTATCGTCGCCGCCCAGGGTGGTCAGGTCGATCATCTGGATGGCTTTCACCAGCCAGGCGGCCTGGTATTCCTTTTTCACCGTACGGCGGTTCGCCAGGCTGGCCGCGCGGCGGTCCGTCGCGGCGCGGTTGACGCGGATCTGGTTGATCCAGCCCAGATCGAGGCCAACGGCCTCGTTACGCTTGAATTCGGGGTGCATGAGTGTCATAACAAGCTGGTTCCATTAGCAAGTGGTGGTACGCCAAGGTGCTTGGCGAGGGTTTGGCCAATATCGGAGAACGTCTCGGAAATACCCAGTGCGCGCGGAGCGACGCCGGGGCCGAAGAAGATCATCGGAATGTGTTCGCGGGTGTGGTCGGAGCCATGCCAGGTAGGGTCGCAGCCATGGTCGGCGGTGATCACGACCAGGTCGCCTTCCTTGAGCTTGGCCATGAATTCCGGCAGGCGCGCATCCATTTCGCGCAACGCGTCGGCATAGCCTTCGACGTTGCGGCGGTGGCCGAACGCCTGGTCGAAATCGACGAAGTTCACAAAGGTGAGCGACTTGTCCTGCACTTCATCGGCCGTCTTCAACAGCGCTTCGAACAGCGCCATGTTGTCGACGCCCTTCACGACGCGCGAGATGCCCTGGGTGGCGAAAATGTCGCTGATCTTGCCCAGGCCGACAACTTCGCCGCCCGCATCCTTGACGTGGTCGAGCAGGGTCTTGCTTGGCGGCGCGACGGCGTAGTCGTGGCGGTTGGACGTGCGCGTGTAGTTGCCGTTGCTGCCCGTGAACGGGCGGGCGATGACGCGGCCGATGTTGTACGGTTCGACCAGCTTGAAGGCCATTTCGCACACCTGGTACAGGCGTTCGAGGCCGAACGATTCTTCGTGCGCGGCGATCTGCATCACCGAGTCGCCCGAGGTATAGATAATCAGCTTGCCGGTGGCGACGTGCTCGTCGCCATGCTTGTTGATGATGTCCGTGCCCGAGGCATGGCAGTCGCCGAGGAAGCCCGGCACGCCGGACATGGCTTTCAGCTTGTCGGTCAGGTCGGCCGGGAACGATGGCGTCGTGCGGGGGAAGTAGCCCCAGTCGAATTCGACGGGCACACCGGCGATTTCCCAGTGGCCGCTCTGCGTGTCCTTGCCGGTGGAGCGCTCGCGCGCCGCGCCGTAGGCGCCGGTGAAACCGTCCCGCTGGTCGAAGCCCGTGGCCCATTCGCCGCTGGCCAGGTGCGCCGCGGCGCCCAGGCCCAGGCGTTCCATGTTCGGGAGTTTCAAGGTCTTGCCGCTTTTGGCGACAGTGCTGGCAATGTGGCCAAAGGTATTGGCACCTGCGTCGCCATACTTGGCGGCGTCTGGCGTCGCGCCAAGGCCGAAGGAATCAAGCAGGAGGATAAATGCGCGTGACATGATAAGGCTCGCTTTATGGAGTGATGCGGGGTGATGCGGACAGTGTAGGCCGGTTTTTCCCGGCCTGCCGCGCAGCAGCGCCGGTGGCCGGCGCGCCGCTGCTGCGTAAAAAAGGGCTTAGGCTTGCGGTTTTTCAGCGACCTTGGCCAGGAAAGCCAGAATCAGCTTGACCAGGTCTTTCGCGCCGATGGCCGCGTATTTCAGGGTTTGCTCGTGCGACAGGGCGAATGGCGACATGCCTTCGGCCAGGTTGGTGATGACGGACACGCCCACCACTTTCAGGTCGCAATGGCGGGCCGAAACCACTTCCGGCACCACCGACATGCCGACCGTGTCGGCGCCCAGGCGGGCCATCATGCGGATTTCCGCGGCCGTCTCGAAGTTCGGGCCCGGGTAGGCGACGAACACGCCTTCGTGCAGGGTGATGCCGTTCGAGGCAGCCGTGTCCGCGACCAGCTTGCGCAAGTCCGCATCGTAGGCGTTGGCCATGCTGAAGAAGCGCGGGCCGAAGCGGTCGTCGTTCGGGCCGACCATCGGCGTGCCTGGCAGCAGGTTGATGTGGTCGCTGATGGCGACCAGGCTGCCGGCGTCCACTTCCGGGCGCAGGGAACCGGCGGCGTTGGTGACGAACAGCATTTCGCAGCCCAGCAGTTTCAGGGTGCGGATGGCGCTCGTCATCACACCCATGCCATAACCTTCGTAGAAGTGGCCACGGCCCTTCATGCAGACGACGGCGACGCCCGACAGGGTGCCGATCACCAGTTCGCCGGCATGGCCGTGCACGGTGCTGATCGGGAAGCCTGGCAATTCGTCAAAGCTGATGCTGACGGCGTCCGTCATCTGCTCGGCCAACACGCCCAGGCCGGAGCCGAGGATCATCGCCACGCGCGGCTTGAAATTTTCAGGAGCGCGGGCACGGATGATTTCGGCGGCGTGGAAAGGGGTGTTGTTCGACATGGTTATCCTCTGTTTGACTAATGATGATGGTTGCTGCCTGCGCGGCCGTGTCCGGTGAAGGACTGCGGCCCAGGTATCGGGTAAGTATGGTGTTACAGGTATATCGAAATGCGTATTGCCTCTATTTGCCGCCACTATGCATCAAACGGAATATGTATGGCAAATACCATTTTTCTTGCCCATTTATACAATTCAAATATAAATGGCCGACATTATAGTCCAGGCAAGCCCTGACCTGCCATGCCCCGAAAATGCATGCATACAAGCTCCATACGACCGCTTTTCGCGCACGCCTGACACGGGCTTGACATGGGCTTGACACATCAAAGACAAATGTTTACAGTAAAAGACAAATGTTTAAACCTTTAGCGAAAACCTTGTGACCGACACCAATAAAAAAGACCAGCTGTACACGCTGATCCGCAACAACCCCTTCATCTCGCAGCAAGACCTGGCGAGCGAACTGGGCTTGTCGCGCTCGGCCGTCGCCGGCCACATCGCCGGCCTCATCCGTGAGCGGCGCCTGCTGGGACGCGCCTACGTGCTGCCCGACAGCCGCCCCGTGCTGTGCATAGGCGCCGCCAACCTCGACCGCAAGATGCGCACCCTGGCGACCCTGCAGATGGGCACCTCGAATCCCGTGCGCTCGGAAGAAGTGTTTGGCGGCGTAGGCCGCAACATCGCGGAAAACCTGGCCCGCCTGTCCATTCCCGTCGCCCTGCTGACGGCGCTGGGCGACGATGCGGCCGGCCACGCGCTGCAGACGCACGCGGAAGACGCAGGCATCGACATGCGCGGCAGCTTGCATTTGAGCAATACCAGCAGCGGCACCTATACGGCCGTGCTCAACGAACATGGCGAAATGCTGCTGGCGATGGCCAATATGCAACTCTACGAACAGCTGACGCCCGCCTTTTTGCACAGCCGCCAGCCGCAGCGCGCCGCCGCCGCACTCACCGTCTGCGACCTGAACCTGGGCCACGACAGCGTGCAGGCGCTGCTGGCCGACGCGCGCCAGGACGCCGCCCATGCGACGCCGCTGGTCATCGTCGCCGTCTCGCAGCCGAAGATGGCGCACCTGCCGCAAGACCTGACGGGCTTGCATTTGCTGATCCTCAACCGTGGCGAACTGGAAACGCGCGTGGCGCGGGCCTTGCCCACGGCGTTCGAGGTGCGCGCCGCCTGCCGCGAAGTGCAGCGCCAGGGCGCGCGCCAGGTGATCGTCACCTGCGGCGGCGAAGGCGTGTACTTCACGGATGGCGACAGCCTGGACGCGCCTGTCGTGCACCTGGCCGCGCGCGAAGTGGACGCCGTCGACGTGACGGGCGCCGGCGACGCGTTTTCCGCCGCCGTCTGCTGGTCGCTCTACCACGACAGCAGCGACTTGAAACTGGCATGCCGGCGCGGCCTGAAACTGGCCGCCATGACCCTGGAATCGGCGGCCACCGTCTCCCCCCAGATTTCCGCCGGCGCGCTCGACAACATTGACGACGCCGACCTGGCGCCGCCTCCCCCTACCCTCTTTCAACAGGACTGACATGACCCAATTACAGAATTTCCTCTTGTTCTCGCAAGAAGTGCTCGACGCGCGCGCCGCCGGCAAGGCCATCGTGGCGCTGGAATCGACCATCATTTCGCACGGCATGCCGTATCCGCAAAACGTGGAAATGGCGCGCGAAGTGGAGCAGATCATCCGTGACGGCGGCGCCGTGCCGGCCACCATCGCCATCATCGGCGGCAAGATCTGCGTGGGCTTGTCGCCCGAGCAACTGGAATTGCTGGGCACCTCGCCCGACGCCATGAAAGTCAGCCGCCGCGACCTGCCGTTCGTCCTGTCGCAGGGTAAATTGGGCGCCACCACCGTGGCCGCCACCATGATCTGCGCGGAACTGGCGGGTATTTCCGTGTTCGTCACGGGCGGCATCGGCGGCGTGCACCGCGGCGCCGAAACGAGCTTCGACATTTCCGCCGACTTGCAGGAACTGGCGCAAACGTCCGTCGCCGTCGTCTGCGCAGGCGTGAAATCCATCCTCGACATCGGCCTGACCCTGGAATACCTGGAAACCCATGGCGTGCCCGTCATCAGCGTGGGCCAGGAAGGCTTCCCCGCCTTCTTCACGCGCGAAAGCGGTTTCAAGGCCGATTTCCGCCTCGATACGGCCGCCGAACAGGCTGCCTTCATCGGCACCAAGTGGCAACTGGGCTTGAAAGGCGGCGTGATCGTCAGCAACCCCGTGCCGGCCGCGCAAGCCATGCCCAAGGAAGAAATCGATGCGATCACCACGCAAGCACTGCAGGAAGCGGATGCGGGTGGCGTGAAGGGCAAGCAAGTCACGCCATTCCTCTTGTCGCGCATCAAGCAGTTGACGGATGGCCGCAGCCTGGCGACGAATATCGCGCTGGTCAAGCACAATGCCCAGGTCGGCACGGCGCTGGCCATTGCCATGCAGGCAGTCGTGGCACGATAATAGGACTGCTGTAAAGAAAGCGCGCATGCCGGCATCCAGGCCTGCGCGCCGTTCCATCGCCTAGCACCACGCAACGCCAAGGAAAGCATGTCCATCGATCTGAAACAGTTAAAGTATTTTCTTGCCGTTGCCGAGGAGAAAAGCTTCAGCCGCGCCGCCGAGCGCCTGCATATCTCGCAGCCGCCCCTGAGCCAGCAGATCATGAAACTGGAAAGCGAACTGGGCGTACGCCTGTTTGCGCGCACCACGCGCACGTTCGAGCTGACCGTGGCGGGCAAGGCGCTGATGAACGAGGCGGCCGACCTGCTGGCCAAGATGCGCATGACCATCGACACCATCCGCCAGATCGACCGCGGCGAAGTGGGCCGCTTGCGCGTGGGCATCGTCGGCTCTGCCATGTGGGGGCCCATTCCCAGCCTGCTGGAAGAATTCCAGACCAAATTTCCCCGCGTCAGCTGGACCATCCATGAATTTGGTCCCACGGTGCAATACGAAGCCTTGCGCGCCAAGCAAATCGACGTGGGCTTCTGGCGCGAACCCAAGCTCAACGACGACGACTTGCGTCACGACAATTTACGCCAGGAACTGTGTTTCCGCGAAAACGTCTGCGTGGCCGTCAATGAACACCACCCGCTGGCAAAAAACACGTCCATCGAACTGATCGACATCGCCCACGAACCGATGCTGACCCTGAACCTCGACAAATCCGCGTTTCCCCGCTATCTGGTGCAATGCTGCATCAATGCGGGTTTCGAACCCGTGATCTTCCAGGAAGCGAGCGAACCGCAAACCCTGCTGGCCATGGTGGGTGCGGGCTTGGGCGTGACCCTGGTGCCGGAAACGACGAGCCGCATCGGCTGGCCCGGCGTGGTGTTTCTGCCGATCAAGACCAATCCGCCGTCGGCCAACCTGTATATCAGCTACACCACGCTGGACGACGCGCCCGTCGTGCGGGCCTTCCTGAATATCCTGAATCCCCCCGCCGCTTGAAGCCGCAATTTATATGGCTTTCATATAAATAACTAAACAAAAACGTATTTGTCATACATATCTGGCATGATGCATAGTGATTCGGACGCCCATCGCGGCGCCGGTTCCGTGCTTGCCCTGCCCGTCAACTGACGGCGCATCCCAGCCCGCTCCGGCAGCCCCCTTCGATGTTGTACCTATAAAAGAGACGGGGTCGACTGTTGCATGAGCATCACATTGTCGACATAAAAGCAGTCAAGGTCAGCAATGATCTTGTGCAATACAGTGCAATGTTGATAAGGAATTATCACCTCGTGCATCAAAAACAGGCTAAATCGGCCCCAAATTATATGTTTCACCTATAAAAAATATACAATATCGATCTTCCAGGAGCCAATTCATGAAACTTACACAATTTAGTTTGACGATCGCAGCCGTATTTCTGACTGCTCAAGCGTCCGCGGCTACCCCAAAACTGGGTGTCGTGTATGACGCGGGCGGCAAGTTCGACAAGTCGTTCAACCAATCCGCTTTCGAAGGCGCCTCGCGCTTCAAAAAAGACACGGGCATTTCCTTCATCGAAGTGCAAGCCTCCAGCGATACGCAAGCCGAGCAAGTCATGCGTGGCCTGGCCCGCAAGAAACTCGACATGATCGCCGCCATCGGCTTTGCGCAAACGCAAGCCGTGCAAAAGGTCGCCAAGGAATTTCCGAACGTGAAATTCGTGCTGATCGACGGCCAGGCCGCCGGCAGCAACGTCAATTCCGTCGTCTTCAAGGAAGAAGAAGGCTCCTACCTGGTGGGCGTGGCTGCGGCCATGGCCAGCAAGAGCAAGAAGGTCGGCTTCATCGGCGGCATCGATATTCCCCTGATCCGCAACTTCGCCTGCGGCTACGCGCAAGGCGTCAAGGCAGTGAATGCGAAAGCGGAAATCACGCAAAACATGGTCGGCACCACATCCGGCGCCTGGAATGACCCGGCCAAGGGCGGCGAACTGGCCCGCTCGCAATTCGAGCGCGGCGTCGATGTCGTCTTCGCCGTCGCAGGCGGCAGCGGCATGGGTACCCTGCAAATGGCCAAGGAAAAAGGCAAGCTGGCCATCGGCGTCGATTCGAACCAGAACCATCTGTATCCAGGCAGCATCCTGACCTCGATGGTCAAGCGCGTCGACAACACCGTCTATGACAGCTTCATGGAAGTCAAGAACGGCACCTGGAAGGGCGGCGTCAGCTATAAAGGCTTGAAAGAAGGCGGCGTGGATTGGGCGCTCGATGCGAACAACCGCAAGCTGATTACGCCGGAAATCGAAAAGCGCGTGTTGGGTGCGCGTAAGGACATCATCGATGGCAAGATCAAAGTGATCGATTACCGCGTCGGCAGCAGCTGCCCGGTTTAATTTTTCTCCGTATCTTTTAGCGCGCCGCCGGGGCCAGTCTCCGCGCGGCGCGTTTCCATGAAACTATCCAGTTATGAACCTATGCAGCCAGCAGTAGAATTTCGCAGCATTTCCAAGCAGTTTGGACATGTGAAGGCGAACGCCGACGTCAGCTTCTCCATCGCCAAGGGCAGTATCCACGGCCTGGTGGGGGAAAACGGCGCCGGCAAATCGACCTTGATGAGCATCCTGTACGGGTATTACCGTGCCGACGGCGGGGAAATCCTGCTCGACGGAAAAGTACAACCGATCCGCAACAGCCAGGAAGCGATCAACCTCGGCATCGGCATGGTGCACCAGCACTTCATGCTGGTCGAGAACTTCACCGTCCTCGACAATATCATGCTGGGCACGGAAGGCGGTTTTCGCCTGGCCAGCCACCGCACGGAAGCGGAAGCGAAGTTGCGCGAGATTTGCGCGCGCTACCGCCTCGACGTCGACCCGCTGGCGAAGATCGAAGACCTCTCCGTCGGTGCGCAGCAGCGCGTGGAAATCCTCAAGCAGATTTATCGCAGCGCCAATATCCTGATCCTCGACGAGCCGACAGCCGTGCTGACGGCCCAGGAAACGGCTTCGCTGTTTGAAATCTTGCGCCTGTTCAAGGAACAAGGCAAGACCATCATCCTGATCACGCACAAGCTGCAAGAGATCCTGGAAATCACCGACAACGTCACCGTCATGCGCGGCGGCACGGTGGTGGGCGCCGTGGCGACCGCCGGCACCTCGAAAGAGGAACTGGCCAACATGATGGTCGGCCGCCCCATCCAGAGCCACTTGCCCCGCGCACCGTACAATCCGGGCGCCACGGTGCTGGAAGTTGACGGTTTGCAACTGGCTGACGACCAGCAAGTCAAATTGCTGGCCGACATAGGTTTCAATCTGCGCGCCGGCGAAATCGTCGCCATCGCGGGGGTTTCGGGCAATGGCCAGAGCGAACTGCTGGAAATTCTGTCCGGCATGCGTTTGCCGACGTCGGGCAAGCTGCGCTTCCTGGACAAGGACTTGCCGTTTGCCAAGCGCCACGATGCCGACGGCTTGCCGCTGGCCTTCCGCGAACTGGGCATCGCCCACATTCCGGAAGACCGCTTGCGCGATGGCGTGGTGAAGAATTTTTCCGTCATGCAAAACACCATCCTCGGTTACCAGGACCACCTGAAAAACCGCTGGGGCTTGTTCAACTTCAAGGCCATCGGCGCCCGCTGCGCGCAATTGCTGAAAACCTTCGACGTGCGTCCGGCCAATCCGGACTTGCGCATCGGCTTGTTGTCGGGCGGTAACCAGCAAAAGGTGGTGATCGCGCGCGAAGTGCTGGCCAAGCCGAAACTGATGCTGGTGGGCCAGCCCACGCGCGGCGTCGACATCGGCACCATCGAAAGCATCCATACGCAATTGCTGGCCCTGCGCGACGCGGGCGTGGCGATCCTGCTGGTGTCCGTCGAACTGGAAGAAGTGCGGGCGCTGGCCGACCGCATCCTCGTCATGTGCGGCGGACGCATCACCGGCGAACTGAAAATTGAAGAATTCGATACCACCCGCATCGGTCTGTTGATGGGGGGAATGCATAAATCATGAATAACGACTTGCCACGCTGGGCGACAGCCTTTGTCATGCCCATGTTAAACCTGCTGTCGGCCTTGCTGGTCGCAGCCCTGGTGATTTATATGCTGGGCGAGGACCCGGCCGAATCGCTGTCGATCCTCGTCCACAGCGCCATCCTCAATCCGGAAGGCTTGAGCTATACCCTGTTCTACGCCAGCACCTTCATCTTCACGGGCCTGTCGGTCTCCGTGGCGATGCAGGCCGGCCTGTTCAATATCGGTTCCGAAGGCCAGATGTATATCGGCGGCCTGGGCCTCACTGTCGCCATGCTGGCCTTCGACCAGACCCTGCCCGCCTGGCTGCTGATTCCGGCCGCCATGATCGGCGCGGCCCTGTTCGGCGCGCTGTGGGGTTTCCTGCCCGGCTACCTGCAAGCGAAGCGCGGCAGCCATATCGTCGTCACCACCATCATGTTCAACTTCATCGCCGCCAGCCTGATGAACTTCGTGATCGTGAAGTACCTGATCCCGCCAGGCGAACAGAACACGGCCAGCCGCGTGTTTGCGGAAAGCGGCGAAATGCCGCGCCTGTCCACCTGGTTCCCGTCGCTGGGCGACACCCCGCTGAACATCAGCTTTATCCTGGCGATCGCCGCGCTGGTGATCTACGGCGTGATGGTCTGGCGCTCGTCGTGGGGCTTCAAGCTGCGCGCCACGGGCCTCAACAAGCATGCGGCCCACTATGCGGGCGTGTCGATCAGCAAGATGATCATCATCGTCATGCTGATCTCCGGCGCGCTGGCGGGCTTGGGTTCCGTCAATTCCATCATGGGTTCGACGCATTATCTGTCGCTCAATTTCGTCGGCGGCGCCGGCTTCATCGGCATCGCCATCGCCTTGATGGGCCGCCAGCATCCGGTCGGCATCTTCCTGTCAGCCGTGCTGTTCGGCGCCCTGATACAGGGTGGTTTCGACTTGTCGCTGGAAAAGCCGAATATCCCGACGGAAACTTTCATTTTCATCCAGGGCTTGATCATCCTGTTCTGCGGCGCCATGGAAAACTTCTACGCACCGGCCATTTCCGCCCTGCTCAAGCGCACCAAAGGCTAACACCATGACACTCGACGACTTTCAATTCGCCAGCATCCTGGTATCGACCGTGCGCAATGCGCCCGTCCTGATCTTTGCCGCCATGGCCGGCCTGTTTGCCGAACGCAGCGGCATGATCGACATCGGCCTGGAAGGCAAGATCCTGGCCAGCGCCTTCGCGTCCGCCGCCGTGGCCTACACGACGCAAAACCCGTATTACGGCATGGCTGCCGGCATGCTCGTCTGCGTCGCGCTGGCCCTGCTGCAAGCGTATGTCAGCATCACGCAAAAGGGCAACCAGCTGGTGGCCGGCATGGCGATCAACATTGCCATGAGCGGACTGACGTTTGTGCTGGCGCAATTCTTCTTCCAGCAAGGCGGCCGCACGCCCGACCTCGGTTCGGCGCGGCTGTTCGACGTGGTCTTGCCGGGTACGCAATACGTGGAACACATCCCCTTCATCGGCTGGGTGTACGCCCACCTGATCGGCGGCCATTCCATCCTCGTCTACGTGGCATTCCTGCTGATTCCGCTCGTGCACTGGCTGCTGTACCACACGCGCTTCGGCCTGCGCCTGCGCGCCTGCGGCGAAAACCCGCACGCGGCCGACTCGGCCGGCGTCAGCGTGGAAGCGACGCGCTACCTGGCCATGCTGGTGGCCGGCATCCTGTGCTCGTTCTCGGGCGCATATCTTGCCATCGTGCAAAGCGGCTTCTTCCTGCGCGACATGTCGGCCGGCGCCGGGTACCTGGCCCTGACGGCCATGGTGTTCGGCAACTGGCGTCCCGTCTACACCTTCCTCGGCTGCCTGATGTTCGGCTTCTTTGCCGCCATCCAGATCCAGATTGAAGGCGTGGACTTGCCCGTCGTGGGCCGCATCCCCGGCTCGCTGATCCAGATGGTGCCGTACGTGGTCACCGTGATCGTGCTGGCGGGCTTGATGGCGAAATCCATCGCGCCGAAGGCCATCGGTATCCCGTTCGTCAAATCGCGTTAATCGCCCACAACACCGGAAAGCGATCACGCTTTCCGGTGCATTTTCCATCCTGCCTCGTTCTGAGAGCTCAGGAACACAAGTGTCGTTCCATACCTGGCGTGCGGTCCTTAAACCTGGGCACCATCCTTCTCGAATAATGATTCATGAACTTGCCCTGCAACCAGGTGGACGACACGGCTCGCCATTTTGATGGTTTCCGGTCGGTGCGCCACCATGATACGTGTCAGGTTCATCTTGTTTATCGCCAGATTGACCTTGTATTCATTTGCAATGTCGAGATGACTGGTAGCTTCGTCGAGCGCCAATATTTTGGGTTGCTTATACAATGCTCTGGCCAGCAAAATACGCTGTTTCTGCCCTCCTGACAAACTGCTGCCCATATCACCGACCAGTGTTTGATATCCCATGGGCATTCTCGCTATTTCTTCATGTATGGCAGCAAGTTTCGCGCACTCTTCGACCGCAGCATACGACATGCTCGTATCAAAAAAACTGATGTTCTCCATGATGGATCCGGCAAGCAACACATCGTCTTGCATCACGGTGCCCACCAGTGTTCGATAGGCCCTCAGCCCGATCTTCTGAATTGGAATATTGTCGATCAGCACTTCACCAGATGACGGCAACAGCAGACCAGTGATGATTTTGCACATGGTTGTCTTCCCGCAGCCACTTGCTCCAACCAAGGCGACACTTTGGCCGGCCGGTATGTGCAAGTTAACGTCCTTCAAGACCCATGGTTCACCTTCTGCGTAGCGGAAACTCACATTTTTCAATGTAATGGCGGGTTGAATGCCCGTTGTATCCAGCTCGAAATCCATTTCAGGCTCCACCGGTTCGAGCACAATATCGGCCAGACGCTCTGCATGCATACCTAGCATTCTGAAGTTGACAAAGACATCGATCAAGCTGAAGACACGACTGGAAAATGTGCTGGAATAACTGACGAAGGCCATGAGCATACCCACCGTCATGCTCCCCCCCATGACGGCCATTGCGCCCAAATAAAGCAGACTCAACCCTTGTACTCCAGAAATCAAACCATTGCCAACCTTGAATACAATGCCAAGTTTTTGGGTCTTGATATCTCTATTGATAACATCAAGTTTTAAATTACGCCAATATGCGCCACGTTCGGATTCACGTCCGAATAGCTTCAACGGAGTGATTGCACGTATGGTTTCCAGAAAGTGCGTATTTTCTTTTGAAGAAAGTAGAATCCTCTCCAAAGAAGCTTCGCGCAGGGGTTGATAAAATACCCACCGCAACAGTGCGTAACATAATGCGGCGATGACAACGATCGCTGTCAAACGTGGGCTATACATGATCATGATGATCAGGGCAAACGAGGCCATCAACCCATCGATAACACTTTCAACAAAAATATTGGTCAACGTAGATTGAATCGCACTCATGCTCGAAAAACGCGACACTACATCACCGACATGCCTTTTTTCAAAATAGGAAATGGGCAGCCGTGTCAGGTGGGCGAACACTCTATTCCCCCATTGAAAACCAATGTCTATGCTCCAACGCATCAGAAACCAGCTGCGGGCCAGTCCAATCGCAGTCTGCGTCAACAGTAGTAAGGAAAAGCCAAGAACCAGAATTTGCAAAAGATCTTTATCACCAGCAACTATCACTTCGTCAATCACAAATTGGTTGAAAAGTGGCATTACAATCGCAAATAATTCAAGTGTAATTGCGAGTAAGAAAATTTGTATCAAAGCCCGACGCAAACCGGAAATTCTTCCAGTCAATGCACGAATGGAGATCTTTTTCTCTTCCTGCTTTACTTCAAACGCATCGTTTGGCGTCAATTCCAGGGCTACGCCAGTGAAATTCTTCGACACCTCATCTATCGAAACAACTCTTTCCCCAATTGCAGGATCAATGATTTTTATAAGCAATTTACCGAAAAATTTTCGTTTGACACTTTTCAAAACGACAAAATGATTCAAATTCCAATGCAAAATGGCGGGACATTTCAGTTCTGCAAGCTGATCCAACTCCAAGCGCAGGGGACGCGCAGCCATGTGCATCGCTCCCGCATATCGTACGAGTTGCGCTAAGGTTGTCCCCTTCAGGCTTATCGAAAACTTTCGGCGCAACTCAGGCAAGCCGACGTGATAGCCAAAATAATTACAAATCATGGCCAGACTAGCAATGCCACATTCGCTTTTTTCAGTTTGGAGTATAGTTTTCATCAAGTCTATATTTTCGTTTGGCTGCTTCTTTATGATGATTAACCATTCAAACGTGTCAACAATGGTTCAGCGATCCACTCCCATATCTGCCGTTTGTCCTGAATAATGTCCGCTTCCAGCGCCATACCTGGTCGCAAGGACTGCCTCTTCCCATTAACCAGGATATAGGAACGTGCCAGCCTTACCTTAATGCGGTAAAGAGCTTCATTGCTGTTAGAACCTGGTAAGCTCCTTTCCGAGTTACTTAAAATTGTGCTGGCCAGGTTCACTGGTAATTCACTTGGAGCAAACGGCGTGTTGCTGACACCTGTAATGACGCCAGTCTGAAGGCCGAATTTTTGATAAGGGTACGCTTGCAGGCGCATTAATACATCCTGTCCGACGGCAACAAAACCAGTTGTCCGGCTCGGAGCATACAAGTGGACTTCAAGTCCGTCCGCATCTGTCTGTGGTTCGGTGGCATCGGGTACGAGTGTCGCAAGTGCCTGCCCACCACTCACGGTCTGTCCTGCCTGATAGGTAATCGTGGTAATTGTCCCGCTGCTGGGGGCGGTGATGAAATTTAATTTTCGATTCTCATTCTCTGCCGCCTCCTGACTAATACTGGCAACAGCACGATCCAATTGCACTAGTTGACCGGTGAGCTCTCCCGCCAGATTCGTACGCTCTGCATCCAAAGCGTAATTCCTGGCTGCCTGCTGAGCCTTTGTTCGCTGCAGACTGCTCAATCGACTTGAGTAATCAATCAACTCTACCTGCTTCTGCTGAACTTGCGCGTCGGAGACATAGCCACTACGCTGCAACGTTTCGTACTTCGCAACGCTTGACTTCGCCAACTCTTCACGTCGTCCCGCCAGCTCCAATTCCACGTTCAATTGACTAATTTCACTGGCTAAAATTCGCTGCCGTTCGTCAATTTGCTGGCCTTTTTCCTTTATTCTCGTAATAAGAACGCGTCGTTCCGCATCCAGCGTCTGCCGTCGGACCGCCAACTGTTGCGCGATCAACCCTGTGATTTCCCCATCACCCGCCTGCCGGGCTGTTGACAATTCAAACAGAGGATCGCCGATCTGTACATGCTGCCCTTCCTTCACAAAATTTTTTGTCAGAACACCTGCAGCAAGTGCGGCAATTCCAAGGCTGCCACCCTGAGGAACAATAATACCAACGACGCGATTTTTTTTTGTAAAGCTACCAAAAGAAATAAACAGAATCAGCAACAGGCCTACGATAAAAGCAATCCCCGCCACCAGCCAGCGTGAAACGGGCTGCGCCAGACTGATGGCTCCGGCCCACTGGCTGCTTCTCGATAGGTGAACTTCCGGTCGGAACAATGGAAGCGATTGCGATTCCTCATTTTTTGCGGGTGGCACTGTGGCTTCTATCTTCGTTTCCAGAGGCATGTCATGTATGTTCATTGATACCTATACCTTGAAGTCCATTCCCGGACATAAAGCGAATTTCTGATGAGGTTAAACATACATAAAGCCTGACGGTATTATTTCTGTTCACTCATACTGCGCAGTAAGACATGTATGTGTCTGAGATACATGACCATATTGTTATGTGATCATCAAGCTATCTCACATGGTTAATTCGACAATAAAAATTGTCGACTTTTAGTAGCTTATCCACGGCTGTTTTGGCACAGTTTTCCTCACACTATCAACGGATCAACGGAAAATAATTGTAGCCGATTTTTTTCCACTTCAATTGAATTCTATTGATTTTTCTAAAAAATCAACTTACATTAGATCAGCGTCAGATAAAACAACGCCATGATGCAACGTGAAAATAATTCATATTTTTAACGTGCACCATGATTCTATCCAAATATTTCGTTTTGATATGTTTCTTAACGAATACCCTCCATATTGGAGAAAACTTTCCAGTTCATCCTGGAATGTCAATTCATCTTTGAAAGGCAGTATTCATGCGTATTTTAAATATTCAAGAATTAGAAGCCGTTGCCGGTGCCGGCTCTAGCGACGAAGGCTGGTGGGATTTGACGGAAGATGAACGCCAACGCATCCTGGCCGATGAAGCAGCAGCAGAAGCTGCACAAAATCGCCTGCCCGATTATCAAGCCGGTGCAGGTGGCGGTGCTGGAGACACTGGCGGCGGCGGCTACTCTGATGGCAGCTATTACAGGGATTTGTGGGATATGCAGTTTTAAATTATCATCATCAATCTGAGAAGTAAATATTTATAGATGCAGGAATGGAAGGAAGGGATAAATACCCTCCTTCCGTTTCACAAAATAAGCAATAAAATTAACATTATTTGATATGTAATTTTAAATTCAATATTTTCATGATAAACAATTTTTTAGAAAATATTTTACCAAAATCTTCTTTTGTTGAATTTTCCGCACAAAAACTCACCTCGGCGAAAATAGTCTGGAGCAATCCTTACGGAATATCGCCACCGGACCTTGATGAACATGCTTTTTATATTCCTATTGATGGTGATCATCCCTCTGCCTCGTCTGCGAAAGACATCAAGCTATTTCTTGGCGAAAGATATGGCGGCGTAGGTGTAACTTCAAATGGGGGGGGAGCCCGATGTGGCTTGAGAAACAGCATTCAAATTAAAGGAATAGGCAAAAATCCCTTGGCAGGAAGTGCCACGTCTTTCTGGCATTCCTATGGTGGCGAATCTCTGGCCGGCGGGATCAGGGAAGCCATCTGGAGCGAGATAAGCCACAGCGCGCTACCTCACGGCGCCGTCAGGATACACGGCCTCATTGATACCGGCACCCGGGTTCCAGCCTTTTCGTCAGCGGAAGGGACTTCAGAAACAACCCGTCGAGGACTTACTATCCGTGAAGCGGCACTGAGACCCGGCCATTTTGTCCGATCACTTTACTTTTCGCGCCATGATGAGGCGAGACATGGCATGGCGTCGGATGCAGAAAGAACCCGCGCCGCAGTAGTGGCCTTGGCGCAAGCAAGTGACGCAGCCCCTTTCCTGAGCAATTCAAACCACCAGCTGAATAGCTTGCTAATCGCCATGGTTGAACGTTTTGCCGATCAACATGCGGCAGCAACGGCAAAACGCCTGTCACATGGCTTGCAATCTCCGTCCAACATGTGCATGGATGGACGTTGGATTGATTTTGGCACTGCATCAAGCGTTTCAGATTATGGGAAGATCATAGTCGCCAAACATGGGGTTCCTTTTGGCGAAGATAGTCAAATTAAAAATACCATAAATGAAATAGTTCTTTCCATCCAAAGGTATTTGCCTAACGAGAAGAAGAGATTCTTGGTTCCCCCAAACGATATTCTTTCCATTTTCTCAAAAAAGCTTTCTGATAGCATTCAGCTGGAATTTTTAAAACTAACTGGCATACCCGCATGGGATTTACTATCCATTGACAATCATCTAACAAAATCTGCTTTTTCTTGTTTTAAAAAAATAATACTCAAGGGAAATTCCGAACCGTTCAAGCTGTATCCTGCTTGCGCCGGGCAAGATGCTTTCATGCCAGAGAAAATGGGCAGTTACAGCCTGAACTCTTTAATTCGATTGATCAGCCTATGCAAAAATAAACAACAAGCTGAAATTTCTCTTTTCCCAGAATTAAATGACATCCGCCTGCTACATGAATTCATAGATTCATATTGGAATCTGCGTGATGCCTGTCTATTCAAGAAAAACCCTGCCGAAAGGAATTCCGCTCACCTTTTTATCAAGATTAATTCACTCAGGATAAATCAGGGAACCCCTGATTTATACAGGCATACACTCGACAGAACAATCGATATGCATGTTGCATCTGGCCTGGATAGCAAAGATTTCATCAATAACATCATCAATAAAAACAAAATCTCTCTATCCGACCCAATAGACGGAAATATAGACTTAAGCGCATGGATTGGCGAGGGTTCAATCTTCTCGGAGACTATGGCTCCCTTACTCGTGAAAAATGTCGATCAAGAAAATAAATTAATCAATTATTTTCAAAATCGCACATCCAATGACGATGAAAAAAATTTGATGAAAAAATTATGCGAAACAGTTTTTTGAGAGTGTATGACAGACCTGCACAGAAGATACAAGAAACAGCTGAAATTCTGGGCCACATCATTATCATCATGAAGAACAACCCTGCCCATGCTAATAGGGAAATTTCTTATTTATCAAACAACTTACTCAATGCAATATTGCAGAAAAATATAAAAATTTACTTCAATATTGAAGGATTTCCCGTTGGGTATATTGCATGGGCATACCTGGACAGTTCAACAGAACTACGCATCATGAAAACAAACAATGCCAATATCAGCGCGGAAGAGTGGAATTGTGGAAATTCATTATGGATCATGGATTTTCTGGCGCCGTCTGGAAATTTAATGTATATATTAAATGATTTACGCGATGATGTTTTCCTTGCCGAGAAAAAAATTCGTTACTTCAGAATAAGGAATGAAGAACGAATTTACAAAGAAATAACCCGAAATAGAAAAAATTACTTTTTCCTCGCACCGTCGCATGGAATCGGATCCTGTACTTGCGGGAAGTCCGACTGCCCTGCATTCAAAAATCTTATTTAGCTAGAACTGTGCATTTCCAAAAGTTTTTCTAATGAGAAATATACGGGTATGCCCGAATGGCGGGCCATGCTGACCATCTGTTCCGCCCCCTGTGATGGCCCACCGATGCGCAGCACGGCATCGCAATGGCTCAATAAACGCGTCGCATGCGCGTGGAATAATTCCTCATACACGGCATCGCCCACCCGGGTAGAACCGGCCAGCGCCAGCATGGGCAAGGCCAGCCATTCACCGAGCACGGGCATGTGTCCCTTGGCATACAGGGGCAGGCAGACAGCTTGCATGGCGTCCACATTGCGCTGCATCAAGACGGGGTCGTCGCCCGTGCCGGAACGATACGGGCCAGCTACTAAAATCTGCAGTCCTCTTTTGCGCGGCATCAAGTGCAGCTGCGCATGCTGCAGCAGCATGATGGTCTTGCCGTCGCAGATGCGGCCATCGGCCACCATCTGCAGCGCTTGCGCCAGGGGCAGTTCCAGCACTTCGATATCTTCGCCCTCGTGCGCCAGACCGCCGCCGTCGCCGATGCGGCTGGCCGGATCGTACTCTGCGACAAAAAAATGCAGGCGCTCCGTCACGGAACCGGGGCTCATGAAAGCCTCGAACACTTTATGCACGGCGCCCACCGCATAGCCCGTTTCTTCTTCCACCTCGGCGCGGATGCGCTGCTCCGCGCTGGCCTCTTCCAGCAAGCCGGCCGCCGATTCGATGAGGAAACCGTCGTGGCCTTCGCGGTAGGTGGGAAAGCGGAACTGGCGGATCAAAATCACCGTGCGTTTGAGCTTGTTGTAGAGCAAGATGGTGGCCCCATCGCCCCGGTCATAGGTTTCCCGTGTCTGCGTCTGCCACTGTCCATCGCGGCGCAGATAGTCGAACGTGGTTTTCTGCAATAAATACCAGTCGTGCGACAGGGTCTGCACGCCGTGGATGCGGACCCGTTCCTGCTTGCTATTTTCTTCACGCATAGTGTCTCCTTGTGCTTGTATATGCTTGCCTTTGCCGACTTTATCATGCAAACTCGTGCAATATCAAGAAAATACAAGAAAAATCATGCTGACACATCAACGCAAACAATACCTGCTGGACTTGCTCCAGCGCGAAGGCCAGATCGTCGCCAAGGCCGTCAGCGATAGCCTGGGCTTGTCGGAAGACACGATACGCCGCGACCTGCGCGAACTGGCGAAAGAGGGTTTATTGGAGCGCGTGCACGGCGGCGCCCTGCCCTTGCTGCCCCGTTCGCCCGCGCTGGCGCCGTTTGCCGGGCGCGAACAGCTTTCGCTGGAAGCCAAGCCCGCCATCGGCCGCGCAGCGGGCGCCATGATACAAACGGGACAAGTGGTGTTTCTCGATGGCGGCACGACTGCCGTGCAACTGGCGCGCCAGCTGCCGCGGGAATTGCGCGCCACCATCGTCACGCACAGCCCTTCGATTGCCGTCGAACTGGTGAATCACCCCGGCGTCGAGGTGCTGATGCTGGGCGGGCGCCTGTACAAGCACTCGATCGTGGGTGTCGGCGCGGCCACCGTGGAAGCCATCGGCCGCATCCGCGCCGACCTGTACTTCATGGGTGTGTCCAGCCTGCATCCGCAAGCGGGCATCACTACGGGGGACCATGAAGAAGCGTGCGTGAAACGCGCGCTGAGCGAAGCGTCCAGCCGCACTGTCGTGCTGGCTTCACCGGAAAAGTTCAATACGGCCTCGCCGTTTCAAATCCTCCCCTTGAGCCAGGTCAACGACATCATCGTGCACCGCGACGTGGAAGACGCCCTGGTCGCGCCCTACCGCGAGATGGGGATCAGCATCACCCTGGCATGAAAAAAGCGGCCTTCAGGCCGCTTTCGCATGACACTTTACTGCGGCCAGATCGCCTGCAGCACGGCGGCCAGACGATAGCCCGCCTCGATCAGCTGCTGCTTCGCCAGCGCCGAGCTGGGCACGGGATAATTGTCCGGCACGTTCAAGTTCCACACGTTGTAGACATCGCCCTTGCGGCTGGTCTGCTGCGTGGCCGGGCCGGCCACCACGTCCGTGAAGGCAATCTTTGACGCCGCCAGCGAGGCATCGGCCCATTGATAGGGCCAGGTGGCGGGGTCGCCGCTATTGGCCCTGACCACAGGCGCGCTGGCGATCACGGTGCGCGCGAACTGCTGCGGCGTGCGCGTGCTCAGGCGGCGCATGGCGTAATCGACGACGGTCGTGTCCCAATATGAATGCAGGGGCTTGGTGGGCGACTTCGGATACGCGCTGGAGGGCTTGGCCGCGCCATCCTCAGCCGGCAGCGGCGCGGGAATCACGGCATCCGATAGCGCCGTCATCTTCGCATCGTCGAGCAGCAAGTCGTTGCCGCCGCGCGCATTGAAAATGGTGACATCGTCAATCTGCGCCTGCGTGGCGGGCACGAAAAACTGGCCATCCTTGCCGACAAACGCATTGCCCACATGCAATGGCTGGTGGATATCACCCACCAGGTGCGTGATCAAAATCAAAGCTTCGCGCTGGCTGAAGCCGTGCGGATTGCTGGCCGCATCATCCTTGCCTTGCAACACCAGGATCGCCTGCTTGAGCGTCTGCACGATATCGTTGTCGGCCGTGCCCACGCCATGGTCGTGGTAATGCGCGTTTTGAAAAGGCACGTTCGTGTAATGGTATTCGCCATGCTTGGGATTCGCCGCGACATAGGTCAACATTTCGGGCGATTGCGGACCGCAATACGTGCCCTTCACGCAATCGGGCCAGTTGGCGATCTTTTCCAGGCTTTCGCCCCGCAACAGCAATTTCTCCAGCCGCGCCTGCGCCGCGCTACCCTTGAGCAACTGATCGGCGATGGCGCCCACGGCGCGGTGGCCGTCGTTGCCCCAGGCCAGCACATTGCCGGAGGAGAAAACCGCGCCCAGCGCCAGCACCGTCAACAGTTTTTTCATGTTCACTCCTTGCCTTGCGGCGCAGCCTTGGCCGGCTTCGGATATTGCTTGTTGATATCGATGGGCTGCGCATACGCCGAGCTCCACGTCTGCTCATGCAGCGCGGCAATACGCTGCGCCATGGCATCGTTGCGCAACACCACTTCCAGGTTGCGCGACAGGTCGAAATAACCGCCCGCCCAGTTGCTCGTGCCGACCCAGGCCAGCTTGCCGTCGATGCTCATGGTCTTGCTGTGGATCACGCGCGCGAACGGGATGAAACCCGTCGATGCCGTGGGTATCGTCACGATGCGGATTTCCACGTTCGGCACCAGGGCCAGGCTTTTCAGGTAAGAAATGGCAGGTGCTTCCGTATTCCAGGCGGACACCATCAGCTTGATTTTCACACCGCGTTGGGCGGCCGCGCGCACGGCATTGTCGATCACGGCGTAATACGGCCGCGTGCGGTTCGGGCCGTAGGACAGGGGGGCATAGTCGAGCAGCTGGATGCGCACTTCGCTTTTCGCTTCCGCCAGCAAGGCGGGCAAGCCCGTTTCCGAGTCACCCACGCCGGCCGGGTTGTAGGCATTCGGGCTGGCCAGCAGGAAGGCGTTTTGCGCGTAGTTGGCAGGCACGATCTTGCTGTTGAGCACCGTGGCGCGGCTGCCTTGCGAGGTCAATGCCTGGGCTTGCCAATCCTGCTCGAAAATCGCTTGCACCTGGCTCACCATGGCCGGCTCCGTGATCTTCAAGCCCGTCTCATGGATGTGCTCGAACGAGCGCCAGTCGAAATTCTGGCTGCCGATGTATGCCACCTGGCCATCGACGGCCAGGTATTTCGCGTGCACGATGCCATTGCCCGTGATTTTATTGAAGTCGATGAGGCGCAGATCAAGGTTGGGTATCGCCTTGATCCGGTCGATGGTCGCCGCTTCCGACAGGCCCACGCCCTTCTGGTCCAGCAGGAAGCGGATTTTCACGCCGCGCTGGCCCGCGGCCGTCAAGCTCGCCAGCACTTTTTCAAAGGCCGTGCCCGGCTTGCTGACGGCATAGAACTGGGCGATGACGATTTCTTTCTTGGCCGAATCAAACAGCTCGCTCCATACGGTAACGGGCTCGCGCAGGTCGGGATTCGTCAAGCTCGTTTCCACGGGCGAGGTGTGTACCAGCTCAAAGCCGGGAATCGTGAAATCGGCGTGGGCCGTGCCCGCGAACAGACTGGAGAGAACGACAGAAACAAATAAACGACGCATGGTTATTCCTTGTAATGTTATTTGACGCGCACGATGCGGCCGGCCGCCGTAGCGCTACCAGTCGGCTTGCCGGCGCGCGCGCGGTCGATCAGGTAATTGCTGAAGGCATCGATATCGCGCACGCCCGTGTCTAGGCGGCGCGTGCCGGCCGCCAGCACGGTGAAGCGGTCGCCGCCACCGGCCAGGAAACTGTTGGCGGCGACTCGGTATTGTTGATTGTCTTCAAGAGAAATGCCATTCAGCATGATGCTGCCAGGCAGCACGCGCCGGCCTTGCGGCCGCGTGCTATCCCAACGGTAGCTAAAACCTTGGGACACTTGCAGCAGATTGCCCTCGCCGGCCTCTTCGCCCGGCCATTGCTGCTCGAGCAAGGTACGGATTTGCGCGCCGGAAAGACTCACGACGATCAGGGTATTGCCAAACGGCACCACGGCCTGGTTCTGGCCCACGTTCGTCATCAGGTCGGCGCCCGCTTCCAGGTCCTTGCGGATGCCGCCATTGTTCATCAGGCCAATTTGCGCGCCGGCTGCGCGCGCGCCGAACAGAGTGCTGTCGGCCACCAGGTCGCCCAGCGGGGAAGCGCCGCCGCCCTTGGTGCTGCGGCCCACGGTGGGCACGGCGATGGCGGCCACGGGACGCGACAATTCGGCCGCGCTGCGCTGCTTCACCGATTCCAGGTAGGCTGCCACGGCCGGGTCCGGCTCATACATGCCTGGCAGCATGACCACGTTTTGCGCACTGGCATCGATCAGCGCATTCTTGACGGGATCGACCTTGAGCTTGATGCGCGTCAACATGTGTCCGCCCATCTGCGCTTGCGTCACCAGGCGGCCATCTACACGGCACAGATAACCCTGGTGCGAATGGCCGCTGATGACCAACTGAATCGCCGGATCGAGACGTTTCACCACATCCACCACTTCGCCCTTCAGCTGGCTGCAATCGGGCTGGTCGACGGCTTCCTTGGTCTCGCCGCCCTGGTGCAGCAGCACGACGAACACGCCCACGCCCTGCGCGCGCAGTTGCGGCAAGGTGGCGTTGATGGCATCCGCTTCATCACCGAATTGCAAACCGGAAATGCCGGCGGCCGTCACCACGGACGGCGTATCTTTCAGCACGGCGCCGATGAAGCCCACCTTGACGCCATGCGCCTCTTCGATGCGGTAGGCGGGCAGCAAGGACTTGCCCGTCTGCGTGTCGATGACATTGGCCGCCATATAGGTATAGCTGGCGCCCTTGAAGTCGGGCGTGAACTTGCACGCCTTGTCGGCGCGCGACGAGTCGCAGCCGCCGCGCTGCTGGCGCAGCAATTCCGCCTTGCCCTGGTCAAATTCATGGTTGCCAACCGAACTGGCCTTCATGCCCAGCATGTTCATGGCAACGATGCTCGGCTCGTCCGCCCACAGGGCCGACATGGCGGGGCTGGCGCCGACCAGGTCGCCATTGCCGACAAAAATCAGCTGCGCGTCTTCGCGCCGCCACGCCGTCAATGCGCCGGACAAGGTATCGATGCCACCGGCCTGCACCGTCTTGCGCTCGGCATCGGCAACGCTCGTGTAGGTAAATTTGCTGCGGTCGAGATTGCCGTGAAAATCGTTCAGGGCGACCAGGTTGATATCGACGGGCACCGCAGGATGCGTGGCGCAACCGGTCATCAACAGGGCAAGCATGAGCAGACGTGGCAACCTCGATGAAGGCCGGTGGAGGGAAAGGGATGGGATCATGCGGAGACTCCTGGACGGGGCGGCGCCAATGGCAAAGACGGTGAAAGATCCTTACCCATAAAAAAAAACAGGCCCGAAGGCCTGTACTCTTGCTATCTCAGCCTGGTTGATACAACTCGACGCCGCCTTAACGGGCAGCGCGGAGTTGACAGCCATGCTTAGAAGTCGACGCGCAAGGTGACCGACGCGAAGCGCGGTGCACCCATGTAGTAGGTTGGTGCGCGACCTGCGAACGTACCGGCAGCCGTAACGATATCATTGGCGCCAATACCCGTACCGGAACTTGGGTTGCGGTACTCGCGGTTCAACAAATTCGATACGTTCAGGGTCAGCTTAGGATTCTTGAACATGCCGAAAGTTGGCAACTGATATGCCGCATCCAGGTCAACCAGGGTGTACGCTGGCACTTCCTCGTCGTTCACCAGCGTAGCGTATTGCGAGGCGGTGTAACGGGCTTTTACGCGAACATACCAGGCGTTGGTTTCATAAGAGGCGCTCAAGCCGGCTTTCAGCTTAGGCGACAGGGAGAAATTCTTGCCAGCGGTTGGTGCATAACCAACAATGGTTTTGCCATTGACGGTTTTGGCGACCACGGCCAGATCATCTTCCATCTTGGTCTTCAGGTAGCCGAGCGAACCATAAACCGACCAGCCGTTGATCGGCGTGTTGCCGACTTCCAGCTCAATACCTTTGTTACGCACTTTGCCTACGTTGGTCGTCAGGCTGGTCAGTGTGTTTGGATCGATTGCGGTTGCCTGGCGATCTTTGAAGTCCGTGTAGAAAGCGGTCAGCGAGGTCGAAATATCCTTGGTTTGATGACGGTAGCCAACGTCCAGGCTCCACGACACTTCAGGCTTGACGTCCTTGACGATGGTGGCAACACCATTCGTCACAGTCACGTACGGCGGATTGTTCGGTGCCAGCACGAAGTTGTTCGGCGCACGCATGTTCTTCGCCAGGCTGGCAAAGATCTGGTCGTCGTTGGTAACACGGTAACGCGCGCCCAATTGTGGCAACACATCCGAGTACGTCTTCGACACGTTGTACGTGGTTTGCGAATTGCTGCCTTCGCTGGCGTTATTGGTGAAATCACGCTTGATGTATGGAGCGCGCACACCGATGTTAAGGTTCAGCTTGTTGTCCATCAACGTGATGGTATCTTGCAAGAACGCCTGGTAAGCCGTGCTGATCGTCTCCCAATCGCGGTTTTGATACAAGGTGCCGTCCGGACGGGTAATCAGGTTGTTGCGCAGCCAGATATCCGGTGCGGAGCCATCTGCGTTGACCAGTTGGCCAGGTGCCGTTTGACGGTGATTCGCACGCTCGTACCAGATGCCACCCAGAATCTGGTGGTCGCCCACGTTATACGTGATCGAAGTCGTGACGCCAGGACGATGAGTACGGGTCAGACTGCCGCGATAGATCGATACGGTGTCGAGGCTGTCGCCGTCGCCGTTCACATCCTTGCTGGCGGCGATCTTGCCGGTGACAGGATTGAGGAAGCCGCCGGCTTCTTTCAGCGTATTTTGCTGCACGCCGCCGGTGCCGAAACCATACCAGTAGTAAGGCACGACTTTCAGATCCAGATCTTCGGCCAGACGGAATTTACCGATCGCCGACGCGATGACGTTCTCGAATGGGTTCAGGGCCAGCTTGTAGTAAGCGGCTGGCTGGCCGGTGCCTGCCTGTGGACCGGCAGCGCTTGCCTTGCCTGGGCTGAGTGCAGCCTGGCCAGCATAAGTGGAGCTGTAATCAGCGTCGTAACCTTCGGTGGCCAGCTCTTTCAGCGTAAGCGAGCGGAAGTTGTTATTAATCGCGCGGTTATAACCGATAGAAGCGTGAATGTAATTGAAACGGTTCCAGTCGTAATTGAAGCCAACGTCAACGTGAGTACGATCGGCTTTGCCCTTGCCTTTCCATTTATCCGCTTGCGCATTCGACACCGACATGAATGCCTTCGCTTTGTCATTGGCAAAACGGCCGGTATCGACACGCACATACGACTTTGCCAGATTCAACTGGCCCAGGGTTTGCATGACGCGTACACGGAATTTATCTTCTGGATCGCAGGTAGTAATACCAAAGTTACCGCCAGTTGCACCCACTTGTGGAGAATCAACGTCGGTCGAGCCTTGGGTCACAAATTGCGAGCAGGTGTTTTCCTGGTCTACATATTCTTGTGGAAATACAGCGAAGTTACCGGAGTCATTCACTGGCACGCCATTCACCGTCGCGCCGATCTGATCGCTGTTGAAACCGCGCATGGCCAAGCCGCCACCAAACAGACCAGTCGCATCGTAGCCATAGGTGTTCACCGATGGCAACAGAGTCAGGGCATCGTATGCATTGCCGGTTGGACGCTGTTTTGCCAACTCCTCGGCCGTCACGGTACTGCGTGCCTTTGGCGCATCTTCCTGCACCATCAAGCCCATACCAACTTTTTTCCCGGTAACGGTCACCGTCGATGGCGATACCGTGCCTTCAGCACTTTGCGCATGTGCAGTGGAGATGCCGAAGCAAGCCAGCTGGCATGCCACTGCGATCATACTTAGTCGCAATTTTGGTTGTTGAATGAACTGCATTTGAACCCCCTAGAGTGTGTTGTAACTTACAAGATTTTGACTTGCTTATATTGTGGTGAAACACGGAAACTATCCAACTAGACACGGCAGTATAAAGATCGAATATTTCAAATCCGTTACACGGATATGACCGCAATGTGACAGGAGCCGCTAGACATCCTGAATTGTCACAAAAGCGATATCAAAAATGACTTATTCAATTCTTCGCCGTCCAACTATGCATTAAGGTCTGTAGGCTGACAAATACGTTTTTTTTTAATGATTTATATATAAAAAATATAAATCACCGCTGGAAGCCGCATTTTTTGTATCAACCGAGCAAGCTCACCTCATCGGGGCGAAATTATAGATGAGCGGCAAGACTTGGAAATTGTTTCAGAAAATAATTGCAAGAAAGCACTACCAGCGCGTCATTTTGTGTCGTAAAGGCACAACAAAAAGGCTAAAAAGAGGGTTTTGTAACTATGAAGAAGCGGAGGTTACGCGACCGCTAGTTGCGGTCGCGTGGCAGGCAGGAGAGGTGAAATACTTTTATGGTTTTACAACAGTTGCTTTACGATCACTATTTGCGATCAAGGCTTCAAACCGGGCGAAACGGGCATCGAGTGCTTTCAGCAAACGTTGCTTGTCCGCTTCCGCCAGGAACGAGTACCGCAAGCTGTTATACGACAGCTTTTTGACTTCCGCATAATCGGTCTTGTACTGGCTGGCAAACAGCACGTACTCATTCGACAGGGTATTGCGGGAGACGCCCGCGTCATCCGTGGAGATGACGAAGGGCACGCCATATTTGCGGTACAGGGTGATCGGATGGGCCTGGCCCTTGATGCCGAGAATGTAATCGTTGCTGGTCAGGTTCACTTCCACGGGTATGCCCCGTTCGCGCATTTTTTGCATGGTCGCCAGCGCATTGTGCTCGTAGGCGATATCCATGCCGTGACCGATACGGTCGGCGCCCGCCACATCGACGGCTTCGGCGATGTGGAAAGCCATGCCTTCCGGCGGCACCATGCCCAGCGCCAGCTCACCGGCGTGCAGGGCGATCTTGACGTTCGGATATTTTGCCTTGAGGAACTTGAACATTTCCATGTGCAGGCTGTAATCGCGCATCGACACGTTCACGCTTTCCTGGCCCACGATGTTCACGCCCACCAGCAAGGGATTCAGGCTCGCTGCCTTGAACGCGGCCACCATCGAGGAAAAAACTTGCGATGGCGACAGGAAACGCAGCACATACGCCTGGTAACGCATGGTGAAGTGCGCGTCGTCGATGCCAGCGCTGCTGGCGTTGACGTTGTCGTTGTAGGCGGTGATGCTTTTCTGGAAGCCGGCATCCTGCTCCAGGCTGCCTGTCCAGTTGGCCAGCAGCGCTTGCAGCGCGGCCGGCTGCAAGCCCGGCGCCAGCACTTGCTGGTCGAACTGCGCGTTTTGCACGAATGGCGACAGCTCGAAAATCGTTTCGATGTAGCTGAGGTTTTCCGCGATGGCGCGCTGCTTCAGGGTTTTCAGGCCATCGGCCGTGTTCGTGGATGCCACGGGGCCGAAATAGCCAAAGGTATCGAAGAAGGTACGGTCCGGCGGCGTCTGGATGGCGCCGTGATTATAGAAATCCTTGGTCGACCAGCGCTGCAGCAATTCCGCATACAGGCCCGCATCGGCAAACACTTCCGTGGACGACAGGCAGGCGCGCTGCGCGGCCGGCTTGGCGCGCTCGGCCGCCACGACGTCCTTGTTGCTTTCGATGCGGTAGGTCGTCTTGTTGACGCAATAGTTTTCCTTGTCGACCCAGTCGAGGAATTGCTCGGCGTAAATGGCGCCCGAGTAATGGTGATGCAAGTCACCGCCCTTGGGCATCATGGAAAAGAACAGGCTCAACTCGGCTGTCTTCGGCTGCGCACCGGCAACCAGGGCGGCAAAATGGCGCGCGGTAGCCGCTTCATTGGAAGACGGGGCGGCCTGCGCCGTGCCGGTCAAGGCCAGCGCGGCGCCAAGCGCCAGGCCAGTGAGTTTCTTGTGCATTCGCGTTCTCGCTCAGGATAATTCGTATGGAACAACGGGTAGGTCAGCCCTGCCCTCGCACATGCACGCATCGGCCGCCTGAATAGGTGGCGGCCACAGCGCGGTCGTCGCCCAGCAGCGCAAAGGCAAACAGCAATTCCTCCAGGCTTTGACAGCCGGCAGTGCGGCGCTCGAGCAGCGGCGTCGATTGCTTGTCGAGCACAATAAAATCCGCTTCCGTGCCTGCCGCGAAATTGCCCAGGGTGCCTTCCAGTTGCATGGCCCGTGCAGCGCCCAAGGTCGCCAGATAAAACATGCGCAAGGCGGGCAGATAGCTGCCTTTCAAGCGTGCTACTTTATAGGCTTCGTTCATTGTTTGCAACATCGAGAACGAGGTGCCGCCCCCCACGTCGGTGGCCAGCGACAGCAGCACCCGCGCCGCATCGGCCCGCTCGAAATCAAACAGGCCGCTGCCCAAGAACAGGTTTGATGTAGGACAAATGGCGGCCGCCGACGACGTCTCCGCCATGCGCGCGCGGTCACGCTCGTCGAGCCAGATGCAATGGCCAAACATGGCGCGCGGACGCAGCATGCCGTACTGGTCATACACATCGAGATAGCTGCGCGCCTGCGGATGCAATTCGCGCACCCAGCGGCATTCATCCGCGTTTTCCGACACGTGCGTCTGCAAATACGTATCCGGATAGGCGCGCGCCAGCTCACCCGCCAGGTGCATCTGTTCATTTGTCGAGGTCGGCACGAAACGGGGCGTGATCGCGTACAACGAACGGCCGTGCTTGTGCCAGCGCTGGATCAGTTCTTCGCTTTCGCGCGCACCCGACTCGGCCGTGTCGCGCAGAAACTCGGGGCAATTGCGGTCCATCATGACCTTGCCCGCCACCATGCGCAAGCCGCGCGCCTCGCTGGCGCCAAAGAAGGCATCGACCGATTGCGGATGCACGCTGCCATACACCATGGCCGTCGTGGTGCCGCAGCGCAGCAGTTCATCGAGGAAAAACTCGGCCACATCGCGCGCATGTTGAGGATTCTCAAACGCGCGTTCGGTGGGGAAAGTATACGTTTCCAGCCACGGCAGCAAACCGGGAGCGGGCGAGGCGATCATTTCCGTCTGCGGGAAGTGCAGATGGGTATCGATGAAACCCGGCACGATCAGCTTGCCGCGGTAATCGACGATCTCGGTGCCGGGCGGCAAAGTCGCTTGCAGCTGCGCATAATCGCCGGCGGCCACGACCTTGCCATCGGCCACGATCAGCAAGCCATCCGCATGCCAGGCGTGCGCCTCCTCGCTAAAGGCGGGATCTGCGTGGAAGTGCAGCAAGCTGGCACGGTAAGCTTGCAATGTAGCAGGAACAATCGGCATGACTTCTTTCTATAACGGGTGAATGGCGGCGCGTTTCTCGCGTCGCGGTGGCGCGCTGGCAGAGGCCAGCCGCAGCGGTGCGGCCAGGGCGGCCGCGGCCGCTTCCTCCCACACCATGAGTAGTTGACAGGCAACGGACGCGGCAATCACGGCCGGCGCCTTGTTGCGAATACCGGGCATGCCGATCGGACATACCATGGCGGCAATGCGCGCGTCGGGCACGCCGCGCGCCTGCAGGCGGTGCTCGAACTGCTTGCGTTTCGTGTGCGAACCGATCAAGCCGAACCAGCCCGCATCCTCGCGCTCCATGATGGCTTGCGTCAAGCGCTGATCGAGCGCATGGCTATGCGTCATGACGAGAAAACTGCCGCCCGGCGGCGCCATGGCGACAAATTCCTCGGGCGTATCGGTCGCGGCGATGCGCACATTATCCGGTAGTTGCACGGGAAACATGTCTTCCCGTTCATCCACCCAGGTGATATTGCAAGGCAAGTGGGCCAGCGCGCGCACGATGGCGGCGCCCACATGGCCGGCGCCAAACAAGGTCAAATGGGCGCGTGGTGCCAGGCAGGGATCGACCAGCCAGCGCCGGCCCTTGCCATCCTGGGCGACATGGGTACTGCGTTCGCGCGAAAACGTGTCGGGCGCCTGTGCGCCTGTGCCGGCGATCAGGTGACCGGCAGCATCGAACAGCGCCGACGCGGCTACACCGTCGAGCGCCGTCAAACGCCAGCTGTCTTGCTGGCGACGTTCGCGCAAGGCGGCCAGCAATTCTTTCAGGCTGGCATCGACATATTCGAATGCCAGGTGGACGACGCCGCCGCAGCATTGTCCCAGGCTGGGGCCCAGTGCAAAACGCTCGAGCCGCGCATGGGTCTCGCCCGTTGCCAGCATGGTCTTGGCGATTTCCACGGCGCGCAATTCCAGGTGGCCGCCACCGATGGTGTCCACCTGGCCATCGAGGGTCACGCGCATCTTCGCCCCCGCCTCGCGCGGTCCGGAACCTTCCACCAGGGCAACCGTCACCAGCACGGATGCCTGCGTGTCGTTCTCCATCGCTGTCAGCCAGTCGCTCATGCTGTACTCCTAGGCACCGGCATGCGCCGCTTGCACGGCCATGACCGCCTTGAGGATTTCCTCGCTGGTGGCGGGGGCATTCAGCGGTGGCTGCACGGCGTGATGGCCCACGCTGGAAATGGCGTCGCGGATGGCGAAGAACACGGAAAACGGCAACAGCAGCGGCGGTTCGCCCACGGCCTTGGAACGGTGGATGCTGTCTTCCACATTGCGATTCTGAAACAGTTTCACACGGAAATCTTCCGGACAATCGGAAATGCCAGGAATTTTGTACGTCGATGGCGCGTGCGTCATCAACTTACCCGCCGCATTCCACCACAGCTGTTCCGTCGTCAGCCAACCCATGCCCTGGATAAATGCCCCCTCCACTTGACCCAGATCAATCGCGGGATTCAATGACTGGCCCGCATCGTACAAGGCGTCCGCACGCAGCAATTTCCATTCGCCCGTCAGGGTATCGACCACCACTTCGGCCACAGCCGCGCCATACGCGTAATACGAAAACGGATGGCCCGTCATCGTCTTCGCATCCCACGACAAGCCGGGTGTGGCATAGAAACCGTCCGACCACAGTTGTACGCGGGCCAGATACGCCTTCTGTACCAGTTCGGCAAACGCGACGACATGGCCATGCACGTGGATATGGTTGTCAAAGAAGCGCACAGCAGCAACGTCGCCGCCGTACAGTTTGACCGCATAATCGGCCAGGCGTTCACGGATCTGGCGCGCCGCATCCTGCGCCGCCTTGCCGTTCAAGTCGGCGCCGGTGGACGCCGCCGTGGCCGACGTGTTCGCCACCTTGCTGGTATCGGTGGCCGTGGCCCGCACGCGGTCCAGGTCCAGGCCCAACTCGTGCGCCACCACCTGCATGACCTTGGTATTGATGCCCTGCCCCATTTCCGTGCCGCCATGGTTGACCAGCACGGAGCCATCCACGTACACGTGCACGAGGGCGCCGGCCTGGTTCAGATGCGTGACGTTGAAGGCGATGCCGAATTTCAAGGGCGTGAAGGCCAGGCCCTTCTTCAGGACTGGACTGGCCTCGTTGAAGGCGTCAATGGCGCGGCGGCGCGCCCGGTAATCGCTGCTCTCTTCCAGTTCGGCAACGAGTTCATGGATCACGTTGTCGACGATCTTCTGCCCGTAGGGCGTGATGTTGCGTCCCTCGGCATCGTTGCGGCCATAGAAATTGAGCAGGCGGATATCGAGCGCATCGCGTTGCAAGTGGCGGGCGATTTCATCGATGACGTACTCGATGGCAATGGCGCCCTGCGGCCCGCCAAAGCCCCGGAAAGCCGTGTTCGACTGGGTATTCGTCTTGCCGCAGGCGGCACGGATATCCACGTCGGACAGGTAATATGTGTTGTCGAAGTGACAGACGGCGCGCGTGGCGACGGGGCCGGACAAGTCGGCCGAATAGCCGGCGCGCGTGGTCATGTCGACCTTGGCGGCAAGGATGCGGCCTTCGTCGTCGTAGCCCACTTCGTACTCATAGTAAAAACAGTGGCGCTTGCCCGTCACCAACATGTCGTCGTCGCGGTCGGCGCGCAATTTCACGGGACGCTTCAGTTTGGCCGCCGCAATCGATGACGCCGCCGCCCACAGGGCCGATTGCGATTCCTTGCCGCCGAAGCCGCCGCCCATGCGCCGGCACTCGACCGTGATGTTGTGCGAATGCACGCCCAGCGCATGCGCCACCACGTGCTGCATCTCGCTCGGATGCTGGGTCGAACACAGCACCAGCATGCCCTGCGCTTCCTTCGGGATGGCGTAGGAAATCTGTCCTTCCAGATAAAACTGTTCCTGGCCACCCACATACAGCTGGCCCTTGACCACATGCGGCGCGCCTTCGAACGCGACCTGGTAGTTGCCGCGCGTCAGCTGCATCGGCGGCAGCACGTACGATTGCGCGGCCTTGGCCGCTTGCGGCGTCATGATCGCGGGCAATTCCTCATATGACACTTGCGCCAGGCGGGCGGCGCGGCGCGCATGGTCATGCGTATCGGCCACAACGATGAAGATGGGCTGGCCCACGTATTGCACCAGATCAAAAGCCAGGATGGGATCATCGTGGATAATGGGACCGCAATCATTCGTGCCGGGAATGTCCTGCGCCGTATAGACGGCAACGACACCGCCAGCGGCGCGCACGGCCGACAAATCCATGGCCGTAATGCGCGCGTGCGGCTTTTGCGACAGGCCCAGCGCCGCATGCAAGGTACCCTGCAGTTCGGCGATGTCGTCCGTGTACGTGGCTTGTCCCAGCACATGCAATTGCGCCGATTCATGCGGGCTGGGCTTGCCCACGGCGGCCCAGGCGGCCGCTTGCAGTTCGGGCGTGGCAGGATGGTTCATGCTGGTCCTTTCAGGCGCGGCAAGCGTAGGCGTTGACGGCCGTGCGCAACAAGGGCGCAGCGGGACGTGTTTCCAGCCAGAAGCGGCGCAGCAGGTTTTGCGCCGTCGTCATGCGGTAGGTAGTCGACGCGCGCATGTCGGACAGAGGCGCGTAATCGTCGGCCAGCAAGCGCATGGCGATGACCAGGTTGTCTTCCGTCCACGCCTGTCCACGCAAAAATGCTTCCGTTTGCGCGGCGCGCTGCGGCGTGGCCGCCATGCCGCCAAAGGCGATGCGCGCATCGACGATACGTTCGCCATCGAGCTGGAACGCGAAGGCGGCGCACACGGCCGAAATATCCTGGTCGAAGCGCTTGGCCAGTTTATACGTACGAAATTGCACGTCGGCACGTGGCAAGGGTACGCGCACGGCTTCGACGAATTCGCCTGGCTGCAAATCTTTCTTTTGGTACCCCAGATAGAAGTTTTCCAGCGGCATGATGCGCTGGCCGGCAGGGCCGCGCAGCACGATGTCGCTGCCCAGCGCAATCAGCCACGGCATCGAGTCGCCGATGGGAGAACCATTGGCCACATTGCCGCCCAGGGTACCCGCGTTACGAATCGGCAAGGAAGCAAAGCGCTGCCACAGTTCCGACAATTCCTCCGGGTAATGCTGGCACAGCGCCCCGTAAGCATCGTTCAGGCTGGCGCCAGCGCCGATGTGCAGCTTGCCGTCGTCCGCGGAGATGGTTTTCAGCGCAGCCACGTGGCCCAGATAAATGATCTCGCCCAGGTCGCGCAATTGCTTGGTCACCCACAAGCCCACGTCGGTGGAACCGGCCAGCAGGCAGGCTTGCGGCTTTTCCGCGCGCAACGCCACCAATTCATCGATGCTGCGCGGCGCGTGGAAGTGCTGGCCGCCATGTTCATACGTATGCAGGCTGCCGCGCTGCAGCGCCTGCAATTGCTCCCTCAAGGCATCGCGATCGAACGTGACGTGCGGCAATTCCCCCATGCGCCTGGCGGCATCGATGATGGGCCGGTAACCGGTGCAGCGGCACAGATTGCCCGACAGGGTGTCGTCGATTTCGCAGCGCGTGGGCGTCTCGCCGTTTTTTTTCAGATACATGCCCCACAAGGACATGACAAAACCGGGCGTGCAAAAACCGCACTGGGATCCGTGGCACTCGACCATCGCCTGCTGCACCGGGTGCAGGGCGCCATCCGGCTGCTGCAAGTCTTCCACGGAAAACAGGGCCTTGCCATCGAGGGTGGGCGTGAGCTGAATGCAAGCGTTGACGGCCTTCATCTCGACCTGGCCATTGACCAGGCTGCCGATGACGACGGTGCAGGCGCCGCAATCGCCTTCGGCGCAGCCTTCCTTGGTGCCAGTGCAATGCAAATCCTCGCGCAGGTGCTGCAACACAGTCTGCGTAGGGGCGGCGTTGCGTACTTCCTGTACGGCACCACGGTAATAAAAGCGGATCGGTTCTGACATGCTGGCCTCGGTATAGTCCCAGTATAGGAGATTAACACCGGCATATGGGACAACTATATGCAAAGACTGATTTTACTTATCATCCAATATCAATACCCATCAAGCAGCATAGGGATGCGTCGTATGCCAGTGCTCAGCGATATCGATGCGGCGCGTGATCCACACCTGCTCATGGCCCTGTACATAGTCGAGGAAGCGCGCCAGCGCCGCGGCCCGTCCCGGACGTCCCACCAGGCGGCAATGCAAGCCCACCGACAACATCTTCGGCTGATTCAAGCCGTTCGGATCGCCTTCCGCATACAGCACATCGAAGGCATCCTTCAGATAATCAAAAAACTGCGTGCCCGAATTAAAACCTTGCATGGCGGCAAAACGCATGTCGTTCGTGTCCAGGGTGTAAGGCACGATCAGTTGCGGCCGCACGGCCGGCATGCCGGCGGCATCCGTGTACGCCACTTTCTCCCAGAATGGCAGATCGTCGCCATAGTAATCGGCGTCGTAGCGGAAACCGCCATGCTCCACCACCAGTTTGCGCGTATTGGGCGAATCGCGCCCGGTGTACCAGCCTTGCGGGGCGGAACCCGTCAATTCGCGGATGATCTGCACGGCTTCACGCATGTGTTCGCGCTCCGTCGCTTCATCCATGTTTTGGTAGGAAATCCAGCGCAAGCCATGACAGGCGATTTCATGCCCCAGTTGCTGGAACGCGGCCACCGCCTCCGGATTGCGTTTCAAGGCCATCGATACGCCAAATACGGTCAGCGGCAGGCGCCGGTCCTCGAACATGCGCAGCAAGCGCCACAGTCCGGCACGCGAGCCGTATTCGTAGATCGACTCCATGCTCAGGTGGCGCGCGGGAAAAGCGGCCGCACCGATCATTTCCGATAAAAAGGTTTCCGAGGCAGGATCGCCATGCAGCACGCTGTTCTCCGCCCCTTCCTCGTAATTGAGGACGAATTGCAGGGCGATGCGGGCCTTGCCCGGCCATTGCGGATGCGGGGGCGTGCGGCCATAGCCGATCAAGTCGCGTGGATAATCTTCGTAATTGTTCATGCGGAGGCGCGCCTATAGGAGGACAATGTTGGCTATATGCCCAATCATATAGCCAGGCGCAGTCACCGGTATATGATTTGCACGATAAGCACATTCACTCACCCTATATACAGGATAGCAAATGGGAAAACTCAGCACGCATGTACTCGATATCGCCCACGGCAGGCCGGGAGCCGGCGTCAAGGTGGCCCTGTTTTCAGTTGCGCCGGAAGGAAAAGTGCTATTGAAGATGGATATGACCAATAGCGATGGCCGCTGCAGCACGCCATTACTGGAAGGCGAGAGCATGAAAGCGGGTCAATATGAACTGGTGTTCAACGCAGGCGACTATTTCGCCGCCCAGGGAGTGGAACTGCCTTCGCCCCGTTTCATCGATCTGGTCACCCTGGCCTTCGGCATTGCGCATACGGACGAGAACTACCACGTGCCGCTGGTAGTGTCACCGTGGTCGTATTCGACCTATCGCGGAAGTTAAGCGACGTTACATGACAAAGGCAGCGCGCAGCGCTGCTTTTTTTACGCCTGTCTGCTGATAAAACCAAACCACCAGACGAAAAAAAACCCGCCAATTGCTTGACGGGTTTTCTTCTACTACGAATAACAAGCCTGACGATAACCTACTTTCACACTGGTTGCAGCACTATCATCGGCGCAAAGTTGTTTCACGGTCCTGTTCGGGATGGGAAGGGGTGGGACCAACTTGCTATGGTCATCAGG
>NZ_JAPWIA010000004.1:0-293797 GCF_030587335.1 Janthinobacterium sp. SUN176
CGCTGTTGACGGTGCGTTCCTGATGCCAGTAGAAGACGTGTTCTCGATCTCGGGTCGCGGTACCGTTGTGACCGGTCGTATCGAGCGCGGCATTGTTAAAGTCGGCGAAGAGATCGAAATCGTTGGTATCACCGATACCGTCAAAACGACTTGCACCGGCGTGGAAATGTTCCGCAAACTGCTGGACCAAGGTCAAGCAGGCGACAACGTTGGTCTGCTGCTGCGCGGCACCAAGCGTGAAGACGTGCAACGTGGTCAAGTTCTGGCAAAACCAGGCTCGATCAAGCCGCATGCTCACTTCACCGGCGAGATCTATGTTCTGTCGAAAGACGAAGGCGGCCGTCATACGCCATTCTTCAACAACTATCGTCCACAGTTCTACTTCCGCACGACGGACGTAACCGGTTCGATCGAGTTGCCAGCAGACAAAGAAATGGTCATGCCAGGCGATAACGTGTCGATCACCGTCAAGCTGATCAACCCGATCGCGATGGAAGAAGGTCTGCGCTTCGCTATCCGCGAAGGCGGCCGTACCGTCGGCGCTGGTGTTGTTGCAAAAATCATCGCTTAATTATTAAGCGATAGAAAAGAAGACGCGTCGTCGCCCGGCGCCCTTCTTTTTATTCAACTGCCGGGGTTGGCAAGCATTTTGGTGCTATCATGTCGACCCTGACGGTTGTAGCGTCAGAAATTCCCGTATGACCTCATTGCCGTGCAGACCGCGCGGTTCGTTCTTTTAAGGAAATATCATGTCGGCACCAAACCAAAAAATCCGTATCCGCCTGAAGGCTTTCGATTACAAGCTGATCGACCAGTCCGCTCTGGAAATCGTTGAAACCGCGAAGCGCACCGGCGCTGTCGTCAAAGGCCCAGTACCACTGCCTACCCGTATTCAACGTTTCGATGTGCTGCGTTCCCCGCACGTCAACAAAACTTCGCGCGATCAGTTCGAGATCCGTACGCACCAACGCCTGATGGACATCGTTGACCCAACGGACAAAACCGTTGACGCGCTGATGAAGCTGGACCTGCCAGCTGGTGTTGATGTCGAAATCAAACTGCAATAAGAGTTTTCAGGGCAGCTGACAACACCGTAGCATCAGGTATTGACAGCTGTTCCAGGCCGGCGGGGTGTCCCGCTGCCTGATGATGGGGCCGGGCCTGCTCACGATCGTGAGTGCGCCCGGCCCCATTGCCATTGGCCGGCCTAACGCTGGCGCCACCTGCCTGTGTGTGCAAAATCGCTTTACAGTGCTGCAGCCCGTCGATAAAGTTGCTGCATGCTCAATGCCCTCGATACCCACCTGTTAAATGCGACTCCACGCCAGCGCCTGCGCGGCTGGCCGCGCTTCCTGACCGAATTTCTGTATTTCGGCATCAAGGAGGCGAGGTCGTGCCTGTTCGTGGGGCTGTTTTTTGCTGCCGTGTTCCTGGTGCCGCGCGCCGGCCTGTTCGGCCTGCCGCGCTATGACGTGCTGCTGCTGTTGGCGCTGGCGATCCAGGCCGCAATGGTCTGGAGCGGACTGGAAACGTGGGATGAGCTGAAAGCCATTTGCCTGTTCCATGCGGTGGGCTTTGCGCTGGAAGTATTCAAGGTATCGGGGACGATCCAGTCGTGGAGCTATCCCGACTTTGCCTATACCAAAGTGTTCGGCGTTCCCCTGTTTTCGGGATTCATGTATGCGGCGGTCGGCAGCTACATCATCCAGACCTGGCGCCTGCTCGACATGCGGATTCGCCACCATCCGCCATACTGGATGGCGGTGCTGATCGCTGTGCTGATCTACGCCAACTTCTTTACTCACCATTACATCGGCGACTATCGCTGGTACCTGGCCGCCTGCGCGCTGGGCTTGTATGCGCGCACCACCGTGGTGTTCCGTCCGCTCGACCGCGACCGCAGCATGCCCTTGCTGCTCGGTTTCGTGCTGGTCGGCTTCTTTATCTGGCTGGCTGAAAACATCAGCACTTTCTGGGGCGTGTGGCGCTATCCGAACCAGCTTGGCGCCTGGTCGGTGGTGCATGTCAGCAAATGGAGCTCCTGGTCGCTGCTGGTGGTGATGACGTTCACCATCGTGGCCCACCTCAAGCACATCAAGGCCAGCATCCACGTCGCCCAGCCCTAGGCCGGGCCCGGGAGTTGCTCATTGCAGGCTGGCCGCCACCGCGTCGAAGCGCGCGCCCAATGCGGCCTGCGGACCGCCTTGCAACTGCCTGGCGTACTGGCGCAGCACTTCCGCGGAATACGTGCGCGACGCGGACGACAGCTTCGGCAGCAACGGCAGCACGCGTTCCAGATAGCCTGTGCCTTCCTGCCACTTGCCTTGCGCGGCCAGGGCCGACGCCAGTTCCACCATGCGGCGGCCGACGCGCGCATCGCTGCGTGGCTGCGCCGCTTCTTCCGTGGCCAGGGCTTGCCGGTACAGTTGCTCCGCTTCGGCATTCTTGCCCTGCAAGCGCTTGATGCGGCCCAGGTTGTATTGGCGCTGCGAGAGGATGTCCGCGCTGGCCCCGGCCTGCTCGGCGCTGCGCAGCGCCTGTACGCAAGCCAGTTCCGCTTCGCCAAACTGGCCCTTGAGCTCGGCCGCGTTGCAGGCGTCTTGTTGTGCGTTGGAGGTGGTGATCGTCGCTGGCGCCGCGCAGGCGGCCAGCAGGCTGACGGCACATAGCAGGCTGATGGTATGGTTCTTCATAGTCTCCTCGGACGGGTGTCAAACACGGTGTATCAGTGGAGTCTTGCTGCGATAAATATACTATAAGTTTTTTGGGGAGGGTGGCTTTTTGCCGGCGCGCGGCAAGGCGCGCGATTGACGCCGCTTGCGTGCTTCAGGGATACTCCGGGTCTGTCCACTACTGCGTGCCGCCGCCATGTCCAAGACTGTCCTGATCGTGGAAGATGAACAGGCGATTGCCGACAGCATCGCCTATGCCTTGCGCACGGACGGCTTTGCGCCGCGCCATGTGATGTTGGGCGAGCAAGCCCTGGCCGCGCTGCGTCCAACGCCCGGCGAAGCCGCGCAGATGCCCGTTCTGGTGGTGCTCGACGTGGGCTTGCCCGACATGAGCGGGTTGGAAGTGTGCCGCCGGCTGCGCCAGTTTTCCGAGGTGCCGGTGATCTTCCTGACGGCCCGCAGCGATGAGATCGACCGTATCGTCGGCCTGGAAATCGGCGCCGACGATTACGTCACGAAACCGTTTTCGCCACGCGAACTGGTGGCGCGCATCCGCGTCATCCTGCGCCGCGCAGGTGCCGCGCAAGCTCCCCGCGAGACTGGCATGACGATAGTCGCGCCTGTCGCCGCGCCGGCGCGCTTCGAATTGCGCGCGCTGGAGGCGAAGGTGCTCTTTCACGGCCAGCCGCTGGACCTGACCCGCTATGAATACCTGTTGCTGAAAACCCTGCTTGCGCATCCCGGTCACGTGCTGTCGCGCGCGCAGCTGATGGAGCGCGTGTGGAGCGGGGCGCCGGACACGCTCGAGCGTACCGTCGACGCGCACGTCAAATCGCTGCGCGCCAAGCTGCGCGCCATCGATGCGCAAGTCGACCCCATCCACACCCACCGTGGCCTCGGCTACAGCCTGGCCGGCGCATGAAGATCGGCCTGCGCATCCTGCTCGGCTACTTCCTGATCGTCGGGCTGGCCGCATGGTTCCTGCTGAACGTCTTCATGGAGCAGGTCAAGCCCGGTGTGCGCTCGACCCTGGAAGACACCCTGGTCGATACTTCGCAGCTGCTGGCCAGCCTGGTGGCACCCGACGTAAAGGCGGGCAGGCTGGCGCAGTCGCCCGTGGCAGAACGCATGCAGGATTACGCGCGCCATGGCGTGGACGTCAATATCAACGGTGTGCGCAAGCGCACGCTCGATTACCGCATCACCATCACGGACCGGCATGGCATCGTGCTGTTCGATTCCAGCGGGCGCGACGTGGGCCGCGACTATTCGCGCTGGAATGACGTGTACCTCACCTTGCAGGGCAAGTATGGTGCGCGCAGCACGCGCAGCCGGCCAGACGACGAGATGTCGACGGTCATGCACGTGGCCGCGCCGATTCGCGACGGCAATGAGGTGATCGGCGTGCTGACGGTGGCCAAGCCGAATGCCAGCGTGCAGGCGTTTGTCGAGCGCAGCCAGCGCAAGATATTGCAGCGCGGCGCCGTGCTGTTGCTGCTGTCGCTGCTGATCGGCCTGGCATTCGCCTGGTGGCTGCACCATGCGCTGGGCAAGTTGATGCATTACATCGGCGACGTGGAAGCGGGGCGCAAGGTGGCGCTGCCGGCGTTGGGCCAGAACGAGATCGGCACCCTGGGGCGGGCGCTGGAGGCGATGCGCACACGCCTGGAGGGCAAGGAGTATGTGGAGCAGTTGATGCACACGCTGGCGCATGAATTGAAAAGCCCGATCGCCGCCATCCAGGCCTCTGCCGAGCTGCTGCAGGAAGACATGCCGCCGGCCGAGCGCCGCCAGTTTCTCGCCAGCATCCTGGAGCAGAATGCGCGCCAGCGGCAACTGATCGACAAGCTGCTGGCCCTGGTGCGCGTGGAAAAGCAGCAGCGCCTGGATAACCCTGAGCGCATCGCGCTGGCGCCCCTGCTGGCGCAAGTGGCGCAGGATGCGGCCGCCACCCTGGCGGCGCGCGGCGTGCGTCTGCAGCTGCAGCACGACGAGGCGAGCGTGGCGGGCGACCCCCTGTTGCTGCGCCAGGCGCTGGGCAACCTGCTCGATAACGCGGCCGGCTTCGCCCCGCCCGGCAGCTGCATCGACCTGACGGCGCGGCGCCAGGGCAGCCAGGTGGAAATTGCCGTGCGTGACCGCGGCGCGGGCATCCCCGCATATGCGCTCGAACGCGTCTTCGAGCGCTTCTACTCCTTGCCGCGCCCGAGCGCCGGTAAAAGCACGGGCCTGGGCCTGCCTTTCGTGCGCGAGGTCGCTTCCCTGCATGGCGGCACGGTCGAGGTGCTCAATCATGCGGAAGGCGGTGCCTGCGCGTGCCTGTGTCTGCCGCTGGCTTAGCGCACTATATTTACAGGCTTCACACAGACTGCATCGTCAGCGCATACAGCTTTCCTACACTGGCCGCCTTACTTCAAGGATGCGCCATGCAAAAAACTCTCTTAGTCAAAGCGATGATCGTGTTCGGCCTGATGTTGCTGATCGGCCTGCCTTTGCTGATGATTCAGGAAACGATCAAGGAGCGGATGGAATTCCGCCAGGAAGCCGTCAACAGCATCGCCGCCGATTCGGTGCGCGAACAAACCATCATCGGCCCCATCCTCGTGATTCCCTACACGGAGCAGTACGAAGAGCGCGTGGAAGTGGCCAAGGGTGATGACAAGGAAGCGAAAGCGCCTGCGCGCACGGAGTTGCTGCGCCGCTTGGTGCAGCGTCGCCTGCTCGTGTACCCGAACGATCTGCAGATCAACGGCAACATCGAGACGGACCGCCGTTACCGCGGCATCCACCAGGTGCTGGTCTACAGCGGCCAGCATGCCTTCAAGGGCGACTTCACGGTGCCGGCCAGCAGCCAGTTGCCGCGCAAGTCGCCGGACTCGCGCGTGACCCTGGGTCAGCCTTTCGTCGCCCTTTCCATCGAGGACGTGCGCGGCATCCGCAATATTCCGAAAATCGACTGGGGCGGACAAAAGATCGAGTTCGAGCAGGGTACCGACCTGTTTGCCTTCCGCAGCGGCCTGCATGCGCCGCTGGGCGCCATGCCCCTGGCGGCGCCGCAACAGGTGCGCTTCAGCTTTGACCTGGGCCTCGATGGCATCGAACGCCAGCATTTCGTGCCGGTGGCCAAGAACAGCCAGATCCAGATCAAGTCGAACTGGCCCCATCCGCAGTTTGGCGGGCGCTTCCTGCCGTCGCCGAAGAATCGCCAGATCGATGCCCAGGGTTTCAGTGTGGCGTGGAATATCTCGTCGCTGGCCACCAATGCGCAAACGCAACTGAGCACGATCGAAGGGGAATTCAAGGTGCCCGACAGCGCCCCGCTGGGCCAGATTGACCGCTTCAGCGTGGGCTTCATCGAGCCGGTGAACGTGTATTCGCAGTCGGACCGGGCCACGAAATATGGCTTGCTGTTCGTGGCGCTGACCTTTGCCGCCTTCTTCATCTTTGAAATCCTGAAAAGCCTGCCGATCCACCCGGTGCAATATTTGCTGGTGGGCCTGTCGCTGGTGATCTTCTTCCTGCTGCTGGTGGGCCTGGCCGAGCATATCGCCTTCCTGGCCGCCTATCTGATCGCCAGCGCCGCGTGCATCGCGCTGACCAGCTTCTATCTGGTGCACGTGCTGCACAACGCCTGGCGCGGGATCGGCTTCGGCGTGGCGCTGACCGTGCTGTATGGCGCCCTGTATGGCTTGCTGAGCTCGGAAAACAATGCGCTGGTGATGGGCAGCATCCTGCTGTTCGCCGTGCTGGCCGCCATCATGGTGGCGACGCGCAAGGTGGACTGGTATCAGGTAGGCAGGGGAGGGCAGCAATCGTCAGAGCCTGCTCCAGTGATGCATGAAAAAGATTGCTGATTTGGAAAATAATTGGTTTTAAGTTGGTATTGTTTACGGTAGTCTTTGGTATTGCTTTCCGGGCAGCACGGTATTGTGTGTTGCGGGAGTAATAGCGGGCGGCAGGAAGGATGGCTTGCCGCCACCGGGCAGTTCCTTTCATTCCAACATAACAACCTGGAGACAGCACCATGATCAAGAAACTGGCTTTTTTCCTCTTCGCCTGTGGCCTGAGTGCCGGTTACGCGTATGCCGCGGCGAGTGAGGATGTCTGGCAATGCCGTTCGCGCTGCGACAGCAGCTATGTCGGCTGCACCGGTTCATTGGGCGGTAGCCCGATTTGCCGTGACCTGCTCCAACATTGCCTGGAGCGCTGCAACGGCTAGACCAGCGACTCGCATGACGCATGGGCGCGGACGGGGTACAAGCCTGGCCCGCGCCCTTCTTTTTGTGGCGTCAGGGCGCATGGATGCTCATTTTGACGAGGCGCTGCGACAATTGCGGGAGGTGTTCGACAACTCCTGCAGGGGCGTCGCGCAACACTTTGACATACCTCGTGTTAACTTGTTGCGTCAAGGGTTTTTGTGCTATATACTAGCCGGCTTCGGTATGGATTCGTCTTTTTTGAGTCCTACGTTACTTTGTAGTTAAACAAGCCCCGCCCAATCGCAGGTGGGAATGGAGAAAAAATGAGCCTAGGCCTTCTCGGTCGCAAGGTTGGTATGATGCGCATTTTCACGGATGAAGGGGATTCGATTCCTGTCACCGTGTTGGACGTATCGAACAACCGTGTTGCGCAAATCAAAACCCCTGAAACAGATGGTTACTCCGCTGTTCAGGTCGCATTCGGTCAACGTCGCGCTTCCCGCGTGACCAAAGCTGTTGCTGGTCATCACGCTAAAGCTGGTGTTGAAGCCGGTACTCTGTTGAAAGAGTTCCGCGTTGACGCTGCTAAAGCCGCTGAACTGAAAGCTGGCGATGTTGTCGCTGCTTCCCTGTTCGAAGTCGGTCAAAAGATCGACGTGCAAGGCGTTACCATCGGTAAAGGCTATGCAGGCGTTATCAAACGTTACCACTTCGCTTCTGGCCGTGCAACGCACGGTAACTCGCGTTCGCATAACGTTCCAGGTTCCATCGGTATGGCACAAGATCCAGGTCGCGTTTTCCCTGGTAAGCGCATGACCGGTCATCTGGGTGACGTTAACCGTACGATCCAGAACCTCGTGATCGCCCGTATCGATGCCGACCGTCAGCTGTTGCTGGTCAAAGGCGCGATTCCAGGTGCGAAAAATGGCCAGGTAGTTGTCTCGCCAGCCATCAAAACCAAAGCCAAGAAGGGAGCTTAAACGATGGAACTCAAGCTTCTGAATGCGCAAGGTCAAGCCGCCTCGAACGTTGCTGCAGCCGATACGATTTTCGGCCGTGACTACAATGAAGCGCTGATCCACCAAGTCGTCATCGCTTATCAAGCGAATGCACGTAGTGGTAACCGCAAGCAAAAAGACCGTGAAGAAGTTCACCACACGACGAAAAAGCCATGGCGCCAAAAAGGTACCGGCCGCGCGCGTGCTGGTATGTCGTCGTCGCCACTGTGGCGCGGCGGTGGTCGGATTTTCCCGAACTCGCCTGACGAAAACTTCACCCACAAAGTGAACAAAAAAATGTATCGCGCAGGTATCTGCTCGATCCTGTCGCAGCTGGCTCGCGAAGAGCGCCTGATCGTCATCGACGATCTGACGATCGACGCGCCAAAAACCAAGCTGCTGTCGCAAAAATTGAACGGCCTGGGCTTTGATTCGGTTCTGATCATCACCGACGTTCTGAACGAAAACCTGGAACTGGCATCGCGCAACCTGCCTAACGTACTCGTCGTTGAGCCACGTCACGCAGACCCGATGTCCCTGGTGTTCTACAAGAAGATCCTGGTCACCAAAGCTGCATTGGCCAAGATTGAGGAGATGCTGGCATGAGCGCGATTTTGAAACATAGCGAAGAACGCTTGATGAAGGTGCTGTTGGCGCCCGTGATTTCCGAAAAGGCCACCATGGTCGCGGAAAAGAACGAGCAAATTGTATTCCGCGTACTGCCGGATGCAACCAAGCCTGAAATCAAGGCAGCGGTCGAACTGCTGTTCAAGGTTGAAGTTCTGTCCGTGCAAACTGCAAACCGCGAAGGTAAGCAAAAGCGCACCGGCAAGTTCAACGGTCGTCGTAACCATACCAAGCGTGCTTTCGTGTGCCTGAAGCCTGGCCAGGAAATCAACTTCTCCGAGGAGGCTGCATAATGGCACTCGTTAAGATGAAACCAACCTCGCCAGGCCGTCGCGGCATGGTAAAGGTGGTGAATGCCGACCTGTACAAAGGTCGTCCGTTCGCTGCCCTGGTTGAAAAGAAATCCAAGACCGCTGGTCGTAACAACAACGGTCACATCACCACCCGTCATATCGGTGGTGGTCATAAGCAACACTATCGCTTGATCGACTTCAAGCGCACCAAAGATGGTATTCCAGCGAAAGTGGAACGTATCGAATACGATCCAAACCGCACCGCGAATATCGCTCTGTTGTGCTACGCCGACGGCGAACGTCACTACATCATCGCAACCAAAGGCATGGCCGTTGGCGACAGCGTGATGAACGGTTCGGAAGCACCGATCAAATCGGGTAACTGCTTGCCAATCCGTAACATCCCAGTCGGTACCGTGATGCATTGCGTCGAAATGCTGCCAGGTAAAGGTGCCCAAATGGCACGTACCGCCGGCGCTGGCGTTGTGCTGATGGCACGTGAAGGTACCTACGCTCAAGTGCGTCTGCGCTCGGGTGAGGTACGTCGCGTGCACATCGAGTGCCGTGCAACGGTTGGTGAAGTCGGCAATGCCGAGCACAGCCTGCGTAAAATCGGTAAAGCTGGTGCGATGCGCTGGCGCGGTGTTCGTCCTACCGTTCGCGGTGTGGTCATGAACCCGGTCGATCACCCGCACGGTGGTGGTGAAGGTAAAACAGCAGCTGGTCGTCATCCAGTTTCGCCTTGGGGCCAACAGACTAAGGGTAAGAAGACACGCAGCAACAAGCGTACTACTTCCATGATCGTCTCGCGCCGCGGCAAGAAATAAGGGGTAGCACATGACACGTTCATTGAAAAAAGGGCCGTTCTGTGACGCCCACCTGGTGAAAAAAGTTGAAGCCGCGCAAGCAGCCAAAGACAAAAAGCCAATCAAAACCTGGTCGCGTCGTTCGACAATCATGCCTGACTTCATCGGCCTGACGATCGCGGTGCATAACGGCAAGCTGCACGTGCCGGTTTATGTTTCCGAAAACATGGTTGGTCACAAGCTCGGCGAATTCGCACTGACCCGTACGTTCAAGGGCCATGCAGCTGACAAAAAGGCTAAGAAATAATGGAAACTAAAGCTATCCTCAAAGGTGTGCGCCTGTCGGACCAAAAGGGCCGCCTGGTTGCTGACCTGATCCGTGGCAAGAAAGTTGACGCTGCACTCAACATCTTGCAATTCAGCCCGAAAAAAGGTGCTGCGATCATCAAACGCGTTCTGGAATCCGCTATTGCGAATGCCGAGCACAATGATGGCGCGGACATCGACGAATTGTTCGTGAAAACGATCTACGTCGAAAAGGGCCCCGTCCTGAAGCGCTTCACCGCGCGTGCAAAAGGCCGTGGCGACCGTATTTCGAAACAATCCTGTCACGTTTACGTGACTGTCGGTAACTAAGGAGCCACGATGGGTCAGAAAATTCATCCAACCGGTTTCCGTCTGGCGGTCACCCGTAACTGGGCTTCGCGCTGGTATGCAGGCAACGGTAATTTCGCTGCCATGCTGAACGAAGACTTGAAAGCACGTGCTTACCTGAAAAAGAAACTGAAGAACGCTTCCGTTGGCCGCATCGTTATCGAGCGCCCAGCCAAGAACGCGCGCTTCACGATCTACAGCTCGCGTCCAGGCGTGGTCATTGGTAAAAAAGGCGAAGACATCGAAGTACTGAAGTCCGCGCTGACCAAGATCATGGGCGTACCTGTTCACGTGAACATCGAAGAAATTCGCAAGCCAGAAATCGACTCGCAACTGATCGCCGACTCGATCGCTCAGCAGCTGGAAAAACGGATCATGTTCCGCCGCGCCATGAAGCGTGCAATGCAAAATGCAATGCGCCTGGGTGCTCTCGGTATCAAGATCATGTCGTCCGGCCGTCTGAACGGTATCGAAATCGCACGTAAAGAGTGGTACCGCGAAGGCCGCGTGCCTCTGCATACCCTGCGCGCCGATATCGACTACGGTACCAGCGAAGCGTCGACCACCTACGGCATCATCGGTGTCAAGGTGTGGGTATACAAAGGTGACCGCGCGCCTAACGGCGATGCACCAGTCATCGATACCCCAGCTGACGAGAAGAAAAGCCGCGGCCCACGCCGTGACGATGGCAAGCCAGCTGGCCGTCCACGTCCAGCCGGTGCCGGTGCGAAACCATCCACAGCACCAGGTGCACGTGTGCGTACCGCCGCTAAACCGGCCGCCGCAGCAGCACCAGCTGAGAAAGCAGGAGAATAATCATGCTGCAACCAGCACGCAGAAAGTATCGTAAAGAGCAGAAAGGCCGTAATACCGGTATTTCGCACAGCCGCGGCACCGCCGTGTCGTTTGGCGAATTCGGTCTGAAGGCAGTTGCGCGCGGTCGTATCACTGCGCGTCAAATTGAAGCGGCGCGTCGTGCAATGACGCGTCACATCAAGCGCGGTGGCCGTATCTGGATCCGTATTTTCCCGGACAAACCGATTTCGAACAAACCGGCTGAAGTCCGTATGGGTAACGGTAAAGGTAATCCTGAGTACTACGTCGCTGAAATTCAGCCAGGCAAAGTACTGTATGAAATGGATGGCGTTGATGAAGCGCTGGCACGGGAAGCATTCCGTCTTGCCGCCGCTAAACTGCCACTGGCGACGACGTTTGTCATCCGCCAAGTCGGCCAATAATTGGAGTTGTATATGAAAGCATCTGAACTCCGCGGCAAGGACCAGCCAGCTCTGCAAAAAGAGCTGAATGACCTGTTGAAGGCACAGTTCGGCCTGCGCATGCAAATCGCTACGCAGCAGCTGAGCAACACTTCGCAGCTCAAGAAGGTACGCCGCGATATCGCGCGTGTGAAGACGGTAATGAATCTGAAGGAAGCCAAATGAACGAACCAGTGAAACAGTCGCTCAAGCGCACGCTGATCGGTAAAGTGGTTTCGGACAAGATGGACAAGACCGTTACCGTTCTGATCGAGCGCCACGTAAAACATCCTTTGTATGGCAAGATCATCATGCGTTCGAACAAGTATCACGCGCATGACGAGACCAACCAAGTCAAGGCCGGTGACACGGTCGAGATCCAGGAAGGTCGCCCGATCTCCAAAACGAAGGCATGGACGGTGACACGTGTGGTTCAAGCCGCACCAACCGTTTAAATAAAAACCACCGTTTCGGCGGTGGCTTTTAATTAGTACTTGCAGGCCCGCAAATTGTATGTAATACTTGCGGGCTTCGTTCATGTAACGCCGCAAAGTGTCTGGCCACAGACAGTAGCATTCGCGGTCAGTTGATGTATGAAGGTCATGCACCCAAACAGTGAAGCCCAGCAGGGCGGCTCTGGCGGGACCAAGACTGACCGTGGGTCTACATTGTGTGGATTCTTCGGCTTAAGTTGGGAAAGAGAATACTATGATTCAAACTGAAAGCCGGCTCGAAGTGGCTGACAATACCGGTGCCAAAGAAGTAATGTGCATCAAGGTATTGGGCGGCTCCAAGCGCCGTTATGCTGGCATTGGCGATGTGATCAAGGTAACCGTTAAGGTTGCTGCGCCACGTGGCCGTGTCAAAAAAGGTGAAATTTATAACGCCGTGGTTGTGCGCACCGCTAAAGGTGTTCGCCGCCAAGACGGTTCCCTGGTGAAGTTCGACGGCAACGCCGCCGTTCTGTTGAACGCCAAGCTGGAACCGATCGGTACCCGTATTTTTGGACCTGTCACGCGCGAACTGCGCACTGAGAAGTTCATGAAAATCGTGTCCCTGGCACCGGAAGTCCTGTAAGGAGTCGTAATGGATAAGATTCGTAAAAACGACGAAGTCATCGTTCTGACCGGGAAAGACAAGGGCAAACGTGGTGTGGTACAGCAGCGTATCGATGCTGAACATATCGTGGTTGACGGCATTAACATCGCTAAAAAAGCGACTAAGCCAAACCCGATGACTGGCGTAACTGGTGGTATCGTCGATAAGACCATGCCAATTCACGTGTCCAACGTTGCATTGTTTAATGCAGCGACTGGCAAGGCAGATCGCGTGGGTTTCAAAGAAGTGGACGGCAAGAAAGTTCGCATCTTTAAATCCTCCGGCGAAGTAGTGAAGGCTTAAGAAATCATGGCACGTCTCCAAGAATTCTATAAAGAAAAAGTCGTTGCCGACCTGACCAGCAAGTTTGGTTACAAGTCGGTAATGGAAGTTCCACGCCTGACCAAGATCACCCTGAACATGGGTGTTGGTGAGGCTATCGCGGATAAAAAAGTTCTCGAGCACGCAGTTGCTGACTTGACCAAGATCGCCGGCCAGAAGCCAGTGACCACCAAGTCCCGCAAAGCGATCGCAGGCTTCAAAATCCGTGAAGGTTACCCGATCGGTACGATGGTCACCCTGCGCGGCGCTCGGATGTACGAGTTCCTGGATCGCTTCATTACCGTGGCTCTGCCGCGCGTACGCGATTTCCGTGGTGTGAACGGCCGTGCATTTGATGGTCGTGGCAACTACAACATCGGTGTCAAGGAACAGATCATTTTCCCTGAAATCGAATACGACAAGATTGACGCGTTGCGCGGTATGAATATCAGCATCACGACAACCGCTAAGACCGATGACGAAGCCAAAGCTTTGCTCGCCGCCTTTAAATTCCCTTTCAGGAACTGATCATGGCCAAACTGTCACTGATTAATCGTGAGATCAAGCGTGCTGACCTGGTGGCGAAATTCGCCCCTAAGCGCGAAGCTCTCAAGGCCATCGTCGATGACCAATCGAAATCGGAAGAAGAGCGCTACGAAGCTCGCCTGAAATTGCAGGCGCTGCCACGTAACTCGAACCCGACGCGTCAACGTAACCGTTGCGCCATCACTGGTCGTCCGCGCGGCACATTCCGTAAATTCGGTCTGGGTCGTATCAAGCTCCGTGAATTCGCCATGCGTGGTGAAATTCCGGGTATGACAAAAGCAAGCTGGTAATAGGAGAATATGCAATGAGTATGAGCGATCCTATCGCCGATATGCTGACCCGCATTCGCAATGCACAAGGCGTGCAAAAGACGACCGTGGCCATGCCATCGTCGAAAGTCAAAATTGCGATTGCCAGCGTCCTGAAGGACGAGGGTTACATTGAAGATTTCGCTGTTGCCGAAGCTGGTGGCAAAGCGGAACTGAAAATCGGTTTGAAGTATTATGTTGGCCGTCCCGTCATTGAGCGCTTGGAGCGCGTGTCCCGTCCGGGTCTGCGCGTCTACAAGGGTAAAGACGAGATCCCTGTTGTGATGAATGGCTTGGGTGTGGCGATCGTGTCGACTCCGCAAGGCGTCATGACTGACCGCAAAGCACGCGCTACCGGTGTCGGCGGCGAAGTTATTTGCTACGTGGCTTAAGGAGTTACACATGTCTCGAGTAGCTAAAATGCCTATCGTAGTGCCAGCTGGCGCCGAAGTCGCCATCTCCGCACAAGCGATCACCGTAAAAGGCCCGCTGGGCGTACTTTCCCAGGCCCTCACCGGCCAGGTCAAAGTGGAAAACAATGCAGGAACCCTGAGTTTCGACGTGGCGAACGACAGCCGCGAAGCCAATGCCATGTCCGGCACGCTGCGCGCACTGGTCAACAACATGGTTGTTGGCGTCACCAAGGGTTTCGAGAAAAAGCTGAACCTGGTAGGCGTGGGTTACAAGGCGCAAGCTCAAGGCGACAAGCTGAATCTGTCCCTGGGTTTCTCGCACCCTGTAGTGCATGACATGCCAGCTGGCGTTACCTGCGCAACACCAACCCCGACCGAGATCCTGATTAAAGGTATCGACCGTCAACAGGTTGGCCAGGTAGCCGCTGAAGTTCGTGCTTACCGCGCTCCTGAGCCTTATAAAGGCAAGGGCGTTCGCTATGCGGACGAAGTGGTTAAGCTTAAAGAAACCAAGAAGAAGTAATTAGGGGCTGACGATGGATAAGAAAGAATCACGGCTTCGCCGCGGACGCCAAACCCGCATCAAGATTGCGGAATTGAAAGTAAATCGCTTGTCGGTGCATCGCACCAACCTGCACATTTACGCCAACCTGATCAGCCCGGACGCTAAAGTCCTGGTTTCGGCCTCGACGGCTGAAGCGGAAGTTCGCGCTGAACTGGCAGGCCAATCCGGCAAAGGCGGCAATGCCGCTGCTGCAGCCTTGATCGGCAAGCGCGTCGCTGAAAAAGCGTTGAAAGCAGGGATTACCGAAGTTGCGTTTGACCGCTCCGGTTTCCGTTACCACGGCCGTGTGAAAGCGTTGGCAGAAGCCGCACGCGAAGCCGGTCTGAAGTTCTAAGGATCAATCATGGCAAAAATGCAAGCAAAAATGCAAAGCGACAAGCCGGATGATGGCATGCGCGAAAAAATGATCGCGATCAACCGCGTGACCAAAGTGGTCAAGGGTGGTCGTATCATGGGTTTCGCCGCGCTGACCGTAGTTGGTGATGGCGATGGCCGCGTCGGCATGGGCAAGGGCAAATCGAAAGAAGTGCCAGTTGGCGTGCAGAAGGCAATGGAAGAAGCCCGTCGCAACCTGATCAAAGTACCGCTCAAAAACGGTACCTTACATCACACGGTTGTTGGTCGTCACGGCGCCTCCAAGGTCCTGATGAACCCAGCTAAGCCTGGTACTGGCGTTATCGCTGGTGGCGCAATGCGCGCTATCTTCGAAGTGATGGGCGTGACGGACGTGGTGGCGAAATCCACCGGTTCGAACAACCCATACAACCTGGTACGCGCTACGCTGGACGGCCTGTCGAAAATGAGCACTGCTTCCGATATCGCTGCCAAACGCGGCAAGTCGGTCGAAGACATTCTGGCTTAAGGTGGACAAAATGACAAACACAGTCAAAGTGCAATTGGTCAAGGGCTTGATCGGTACGCGCGAATCGCATCGCGCTACCGTGCGCGGTCTGGGTCTGCGTCGTGTAAATTCGGTTTCCGAATTGCAAGACACCCCATCCGTACGCGGCATGATCAATAAAGTATCGTATCTCGTTAAAGTTGTCGGGTAAGCCTTCGGGCTTACACGAACGGAGCAAATCATGGAATTGAATACTATTGCACCAGCCGAAGGCGCTAAGCACTACAAGCGTCGCGTCGGTCGCGGTATCGGCTCCGGCCTGGGTAAAACCTCGGGTCGTGGTCACAAAGGTCAGAAATCGCGTTCGGGCGGCTTTCATAAAGTCGGTTTCGAAGGCGGTCAGATGCCTCTGCAACGCCGTCTGCCTAAGCGCGGTTTCAAATCGATGCACGCAACCTTCAAAGCTGAAGTGCGCCTGTCCGATCTGAACAACCTGGCTGTTGGCGATGTCGACATTCTGGTCTTGAAGCAAGCTGGCGTTCTGGGCGTGTTGGCCCGTGACGTGCGCGTGATCTTGTCCGGCGAAATCACCAAAGCGGTGAATTTGAAGGGCTTGAAAGTGTCCGCTGGCGCGAAAGCAGCCATCGAAGCAGCCGGCGGCTCGGTAGCCTGAGTTGACCGCTAACAGCTTGATCGGAGCGAAAATTGGCGACTAATCCACAACTTGCTAAAAGTGCAGCGGCCGGTTTCCCTTGGGGACGGCTCTGGTTTTTGCTTGGCGCATTGGTGGTTTATCGTATCGGTGCTCACGTCCCGGTTCCCGGGATTGACCCGACACAATTAGCCTCGCTGTTCAAGGAGCACGAAGGCGGCGTCCTGGGCATGTTCAACATGTTCTCGGGCGGTGCCTTGTCTCGTTTTACAGTGTTTGCGCTGGGTATCATGCCTTATATCTCGGCCTCGATCATCATGCAATTGCTGTCGATCGTGTCACCGCAGATGGAAGCGTTGAAAAAAGAAGGCGAAGCAGGTCGTCGCAAGATCACCCAGTACACCCGGTATTTCACGGTTGCCCTGGCACTGTTCCAAGCGTTAGGCATTGCAGTCGCACTGGAGTCGCAAGCTGGTCTGGTGTTGGAACCTGGTCTTGCATTCCGCTTCGTGACGGTCGTCACTTTGTTGACCGGAACAATGTTTTTGATGTGGTTGGGTGAGCAAATTACCGAGCGTGGCTTGGGGAATGGCATCTCGATCATCATTTTTGCCGGGATTGCAGCAGGTCTGCCGTCGGCGTTGGGTGGCTTGTTCACTCAGGTGTCGAATGGTTCGATCGGCAGCTTCAGCGCGATTTTCATCGTGATCCTGGTAGCACTGGTAACGTACTTCGTCGTATTCGTCGAACGTGGTCAGCGCAAAATATTGGTCAATTACGCGAAGCGCCAGGTAGGCAACAAGATTTATGGCGGTCAAACCAGCCATTTGCCGTTGAAGCTGAACATGGCCGGCGTGATCCCGCCGATCTTTGCTTCTTCGATCATCTTGTTCCCGGCCACTATCGTGGACTGGTTTTCAAAGGGCGCCGACAATGCTAACCCTGCGGTGCGGTTCTTGAAAGATTTGGCAGCATCGATGGGGCCTGGTGAGCCTATCCATGCGCTGTTGTACGCAGTGGCGATCGTGTTTTTCTGTTTCTTCTATACAGCGCTGGTCTTTAACAGCAAGGAAACAGCGGATAACTTGAAGAAAAGCGGTGCGTTCATTCCCGGGATCCGTCCAGGCGAACAGACAGCCCGTTACATCGACAAGATCCTGACACGCTTGACACTTGCCGGCGCAGTCTACATCACCCTGGTGTGTTTATTGCCGGAATTTATGCAAGCCCAGTGGAAAGTACCATTCTATTTCGGCGGTACTTCTTTATTGATTATTGTAGTTGTCACCATGGATTTCATGGCGCAAGTACAGAACTACGTGATGTCGCAGCAATATGATTCACTGCTGCGCAAAGCAAATTTCAAGGGCGGAATTCCGACGCGTTAAGCGCGGTAAACATACCGAATGGCAAAAGACGACGTCATACAGATGCAGGGCGAGATTCTTGAGAATCTCCCAAATGCAACATTTCGAGTGAAGCTGGAGAACGGACACGTGGTGCTCGGGCATATTTCAGGTAAAATGCGGATGAACTATATTCGCATTCTCCCTGGAGACAAGGTGACGGTGGAGTTAACGCCGTACGACCTGAGCCGAGCCCGCATTGTGTTCCGTACCAAGTAACACACTGAATCAAACCAAAGAAGCGAAAGAAAGAGCCCAAAAATGAAAGTTCTCGCATCAGTCAAGCGGATCTGCCGCAACTGCAAGATCATCAAGCGCAAAGGCGTAGTCCGCGTTATCTGCGTGGAACCACGTCACAAGCAGCGTCAAGGTTAATCGAGGAATAACAAATGGCACGTATTGCAGGGGTTAATATCCCAAATCATCAGCATACCGTTATCGGCCTGACGGCCATCTACGGTGTGGGCCGTCCACGCGCAGAGAAAATCTGTGCATCGACCGGTGTAGCAACCAACAAAAAGATCAAAGATCTGGATGACAGCGAACTGGAAAAGCTGCGCGATGAAGTAGGTAAATTCATCGTCGAAGGCGATCTGCGTCGTGAACTGTCCATGAACATCAAGCGTTTGATGGATCTGGGTTGCTACCGCGGCATGCGTCATCGTAAGGGTCTGCCTTGCCGTGGCCAGCGTACGCGTACGAACGCACGTACCCGCAAGGGACCGCGTAAAGCCGCTCAATCGCTGAAAAAATAATCCGCTAGGGAATAATTATGGCTAAGTCGCAAAATAACGCCGCATCAGCACGCGTGCGTAAAAAAGTTAAAAAGAACGTCGCTGAAGGCATCGCGCATGTCCACGCTTCGTTCAATAACACCATCATTACCATCACCGATCGTCAAGGCAATGCCTTGTCGTGGGCTACCTCCGGCGGTGCAGGCTTCAAGGGTTCGCGTAAATCGACCCCATTCGCAGCGCAGGTCGCCGCGGAAGCCGCTGGTAAAGTGGCTGTTGAGTGTGGTGTGAAGAACCTGGAAGTACGTATCAAGGGCCCAGGTCCTGGTCGTGAGTCCGCCGTTCGCGCGCTGAACAACCTGGGCATCAAGATCACCGAGATCCAGGACGTGACGCCGGTACCGCACAACGGTTGCCGTCCACCGAAACGTCGTCGTATCTAAGATAGTGTTGCAGAGGGCGCTTCGGCGCCAGCTGCTTTGCTGTCTGTTGTAACTCAGTACAGTTGTGTGAAAACGCTGGAGCAGGGAGCCGGAAACGGTTATACTGCCCGGCTGTTCTTGCCTGTCAAATCCTGTTTGACGGGTTTTTCGTTTTCAGCCACCGTCTGATTGAAACCAAATCAGACTAGCGCCTAACCGCATCAGTGTGTTTGATCATGCATGTGGCTGGGGCGTTATCATTTAAAAAAAGGAAGTATCGTGGCACGTTATATCGGACCTAAAGCAAAACTTTCCCGCCGTGAAGGTACAGACCTGTTCCTGAAGAGCGCACGTCGCTCGCTGGACAGCAAGTGCAAACTGGACGTCAAGCCAGGCCAGCACGGTGTCAAATCCGGCGCCCGCACCTCGGACTACGGTAACCAACTGCGCGAAAAGCAAAAAGTCAAGCGCATGTACGGCGTGCTGGAACGTCAATTCCGCCGCTACTTCGCTGAAGCAGACCGTCGTAAAGGCAACACCGGCGAAACGCTGTTGAAGTTGCTGGAAACGCGTCTGGACAACGTTTGCTACCGCATGGGCTTTGGCTCGACCCGCGCTGAAGCGCGTCAATTGGTCAGCCACAAAGCGTTCACCGTGAACGGTATCGTTGTGAACATCGCTTCGTACGCAGTCAAAGTTGGCGACATCGTTGCTGTTCGTGAAAAATCGAAAAAGCAAGTGCGTATCGTTGAAGCACTGTCGCTGGCTGAACAAGTTGGTATGCCTAGCTGGGTTTCGGTTGATGCCAAGAAAATGGAAGGCACCTTCAAGTCCCTGCCAGAGCGTAACGAAATCGCTAACGACGTCAACGAATCGCTGATCGTCGAGCTGTACTCGCGTTAATAGTAGTTAGCAAGACTCCCGCCCACTCACTTTCTTGAGTGGGCGTTTTACTAATGCCATCAGCCTTATCGGTGTAATGAGCCGAGGGTATTGAAAAGGACATTTCATGCAAAACAGTTTGTTGAAGCCACGTATTATCGATGTTGAAGCTCTCGGTGCAGGTCACGCCAAGGTCGTGATGGAACCGTTCGAGCGCGGCTATGGCCACACATTGGGTAACGCGTTGCGCCGCGTTCTGCTGTCGTCGATGGTAGGCTACGCGCCGACCGAAGTGACGATCGCTGGCGTCGTCCACGAATATTCCTCCCTCGATGGCGTGCAAGAAGACGTCGTCGATCTGTTGCTGAACTTGAAGGGTGTGGTTTTCAAAGTCCACAACCGCGATTCGGTAACCCTGACCCTGAAAAAAGAAGGCGAAGGCGCCATCCTGGCCTCCGACATCGACCTGCCGCATGACGTCGAACTGATCAACCCTGACCACGTGATCGCCCACCTGACCGCTGGTGGCAAGCTGGACATGCAGATCAAGGTTGAAAAAGGCCGCGGCTACGTTCCTGGTAACGTGCGTCGCCTGTCGGAAGACACGAACAAGACCATCGGCCGCATCATCCTGGATGCGTCGTTCTCGCCAGTGCGCCGTGTATCGTACTTCGTTGAATCGGCCCGCGTTGAACAGCGTACCGACCTGGATAAGCTGATCATCAACATCGAAACCAACGGCGTGATCTCGCCGGAAGAAGCGATCCGCCAGTCGGCCCGCGTCCTGGTGGACCAGTTGAATGTGTTCGCTGCCCTGGAAGGCACGGAAGCCGCCGCCGAAGCGCCATCGCGCGCTCCGCTGGTCGATCCTATCCTGTTGCGTCCAGTCGACGACCTGGAGTTGACCGTGCGTTCGGCGAACTGCCTGAAAGCGGAAAACATCTACTACATCGGCGACCTGATCCAACGTTCGGAAAACGAACTGCTGAAAACGCCAAACCTGGGCCGCAAGTCCCTGAATGAAATCAAGGAAGTGCTGGCATCGCGCGGCTTGACCTTGGGCATGAAGCTGGAAAACTGGCCGCCTGCCGGCCTGGAAAAGTAATACGTAGTTGTAGCAAACTGCCTGGGACAGGTGTCCCAGGCTTTTATTTTGTAGCACCAAACCGGCCCGCGATGAAGCTTCCGCCTCATTGATCGAAGAGCTGGAATTTAAACACTCACCGAAAGGATTTATCATGCGTCACGGTCACGGCCTCCGTAAACTGAATCGTACCTCGTCCCACCGTCTGGCAATGCTGCGCAACATGACAGTATCGCTGCTGCGTCACGAAGCGATCAAAACCACCCTGCCAAAAGCAAAAGAACTGCGCCGCGTTGTCGAGCCAATTCTGACCCTGGGCAAAACCGACTCCCTGGCAAACAAGCGTCTGGCCTTCAACCGCCTGCGCGACCGTGAAATGGTCGTCAAACTGTTCGCTGAACTGGGCCCACGTTTCGCCAACCGTAACGGTGGTTATGTGCGTATCCTGAAAATGGGTTTCCGCGTCGGCGATAACGCTCCTATGGCGTTCGTTGAACTGATGGATCGTCCAGATACGACCGAAGCAGTTGAAGTTGCTGGCGAGTAATCCCAGTAATTGCATCTGAGAAAGCCAGGCCTAGCCTGGCTTTTTTGTTTTCTGCTGCAGCTATCCTTGCTGCGGTGTACTATTCTTCTTTCGCGCCGGCCCGGCACAAGCGCTGCCCGCTCCGCGCGACTCTTGTCGAATGGCACAGCTGATGCCGCAGAAAAAGGTTGTTCATGTCCCGTTTCCCTTCCAGCGCCACCGCGCGCGCCGCTCCCCTACATCAACTGCTGATCTGGCTTGCCACCTGTCTGCTGCTGGCCATGGCCGTCTTTGGCGCCAATCAGGCCCGTGCCGACGATGAATTCCTCGATCCCGAGCTGGCGTTTAAATTTTCCGCGCGCATGCAGGACCCGTCCACCATTGCCGTCACCTATGTGATTGCCGATGGCTACTATATGTACCACGAGCGCTTCAAGTTCGAAGCCGTGGGCGCCAAGCTGGGTACGCCAGTTTATCCGAAGGGCAAGGTCAAGTTCGACGACACTTTCCAGAAGAACGTGGAAACCTTCCGCCAGACCCTCACCATCACCATTCCCGTGGAAGCGGCCGGCGCGTTCACCCTGAAGGCGACGGGCCAGGGCTGCTCGGACAAGGGCCTGTGCTATGCGCCGCAGGATGCCACGGCCCAGCTGGTAGGCGGTGGCGGCGGCCAGAGCATGGCGCCGGGCGGCTTGCCGTCGAAGTTCGCCTTGCCGGCCGCGCCGGCAGTCGACACGGCCGCCGTCAACGGCCCGCAGGCGCAGGCGTCGCCCGGCGTGTCCGTCATGAGCATTCCCCAGGCCAATATCACCAGCACGCCCGAGCCGGTAGCGGCAGCGCCCGTGGCGGCCAGCCCTGCGCCCGCGCAAAGCGAGATGGGCAAGATCGAAGCGGCCCTGAAGGGCGGCAAGCTGCTCGTCATCGTGCCCCTGTTCATGCTGCTGGGCCTGGGCCTGGCATTTACGCCGTGCGTGTTGCCGATGGTGCCGATTTTGTCGTCGATCATCATCGGCGATGGCGCCAAGGTCAGTCGTTCGCGCGGCTTGCTGCTGTCGCTGACGTACGCGTTGGGCATGGCCATCGTCTACACGGCGCTGGGCGTGGCGGCCGGCCTGGCAGGCGAAGGCCTGGCGGCCCAGCTGCAAAATCCGTGGGTGCTGGGCTTCTTTGCCCTGCTGATGGCAGGCCTGGCGCTGTCGATGTTCGGCTTGTATGAGCTGCAAGTGCCGGCTTTCCTGCAAGGCAAGCTGACGTCCGTGTCGAACCAGCAATCGTCGGGCCGCCTGGCGGGCGTGTTCGTCATGGGCGCCATTTCCGCCCTGATCGTGGGGCCCTGCGTGGCCGCGCCGCTGGCCGGCGCCTTGCTGTACATCAGCCAGACGCGCGACGTCGTCATCGGCGGCAGCGCCTTGTTTGCCATGGCGGTGGGCATGAGCGTACCTCTGCTGTTGGTTGGCGTGTCGGCCGGTACCCTGCTGCCCCGTGCAGGCGCCTGGATGGACGCTGTCAAGCGCTTCTTTGGCGTACTGCAGCTGGGCGTGGCCTGGTGGCTGGTCTCGCCCGTGCTGCCGGGCGCCGTGCAGATGATGGGCTGGACGGTGCTGTTTGTCGGCTACGGCATGTATTTGCTGGTGGGCAAGAGCGGCGCGAAGAACGCCTGGATCGCCAAGGCCTTCGGCCTCGTGTTTGCCGTGCTGGGCGCGATGCAACTGGTGGGTGTGGCCAGCGGTGGCCGCGATCCGCTGGCGCCGCTGGCCCACCTCGGCGGCGGGCAAGTGCATGCGCAACCGTTTATGCGCGTAAAGACCGTGGCGCAGCTCGATGCGGCGCTGGCCCAGCTCAATGGCAAGCCGGCCCTGCTGGACTTTTATGCGGACTGGTGCGTGTCCTGCATCGAAATGGAAAAGCTGACCTTCGTCGATCCCGTCGTGCGCGAGAAGATGGGGCAAGCCGTGCTGCTGCAAGTGGACGTGACGGCCAATGATGCGGACGACAAGGCCATGCTGAAACGTTTTCAGCTGTTCGGCCCGCCTGGCATCATCATGTTCAACCCGCAAGGGCAGGAAATCGCCCAATCGCGCGTGATCGGTTTCCAGAACGCCGCCACCTTCCTGACCTCGTTGCGCAAGCTCGACGGGCAGTAAGCGGTCACTTGTCTCGCCAATAAGAAAAAGCCTGCATTGCAGGCTTTTTCTGTGTTTACACCCGCTACAACTTAGCCGGCTTTGGGATGCTGCTGCATGTCGTCGTGAGCGCCACGGTGCCCACCGCGGTGGCCGCCGTGCTTGCCGCCAGGCACGCTGTCGTCAAACACTTTCTTTTGCTCCGGGGTCAGCACGGCATAAAAGGTTTTCAGCGAGGCCAGGCGGCTTTCCTGGTTCGCGATGCGCTCCTTCGACATGGCGATCCATTGCTCCATGCGTTCCGGCGCCGACAGCTTGGTCATCGCTTCGCGCTTGGCTTTCCAGTCGCCCATCGGTTTTTTCGGCGCATTGGCGGCCGTGAAAGTGGCCCAGGCCGGTTCCTGCGCGGCCGTCAGCTTCAGTTTGTCGTGCAGGCGGGCCTGGTACTTGGCCATGCGCTCGGCCGGGTTGCCGCCGCGGTGCTGGCCATCGTGTTGCATCTTGGTACTGGCGGCAGGCGCGCTGGCGGCCGCTTCCTGGGCGTGGACGGTCAGCGATGCCGCACCCATGCCGAGTACGCTCATGGCGATGATCAAATTCTTGCGCAAGGTTGTCATTGAGGCGTTCATCTGGATTCCTTTGTAAAAGTGAGGGATGTACATGTTGCTGCACATGAATCCATGTTGGACGCGCCATGTTTCCCCGAAGTGTCCGCTGCCAGACAGTTTGTATCTATATGTTTCTTCGGGTCTCCTATATACAAGACGATACAAATGCGCTGTGCAAGGCTGGGGGAAGTGGGGATAATTCGTACCATGGAACCCACTTCTACAATTCTCATCGTCGACGATGACCGCGATATCCGCAGCTTGCTGGCGGACTACCTGGAAACGAACGCCTACCGCACCCTGGGCGCGGCAGATGGCACGGCCATGTGGAAAATCCTCGACGAAACGCGGCCCGACTTGATCGTGCTCGACTTGAACTTGCCCGGCGACGATGGCCTGACCCTGTGCCGCAAGCTGCGCGCCCAATCGACGGTGCCGGTGATCATGTTGACGGCGCGCAATGAACCGCTGGACCGCATCCTGGGCCTGGAAATGGGCGCCGACGATTACTTGCCGAAACCGTTCGAACCGCGTGAATTGCTGGCGCGCATACGCAGCGTGTTGCGCCGCAGCCATGCCATGCCGTCGAACGTGCCATCGGACAAGGCGCAGCAAATCCGCTTTTCCGGCTGGACCCTGGACTTGACGGCGCGCCACCTGCTCAATCCCAGCGGCCTCGTGATCATGCTGTCGGGCGCGGAGTTCCGCTTGCTGCGCGTGTTCCTGGAACACCCGAACCGCGTGCTCAACCGCGACCAGCTGCTGAACCTGACGCAGGGCCGCGACGCCGACCCGTTCGACCGCTCGATCGATATCCAGATCAGCCGCCTGCGGCAAAAGCTCGGTGAAGATGCCCGCTTGCCGCAAATCATCAAGACCGTGCGCAACGGCGGCTACGTGCTGGCCGGCCAGGTCAATGTGGAGCCGCACGCGTGAAGGCCTTCCTCGGGTCGATGACGGGCCGCGTCTTCATGTTCTTGCTGATCGGCATCGTCGCGTCGGCCGCGCTGACGCAGTGGCTGGCCGTGGGCGAACGTCAGCGCGCCATCGAGCAATACCGCGACTACCACGCCGTCGAGCGGGCCGAGCAGCTGGTGATGGCGGCCGACGTGGTGCCGCTGGCCTCGCGCGCCGCCTACCTGAAAGTGGCCAACAAAGGCAGCGTGCGCCTGGAACTGCGTCCCGAAACGGAACATACGCCCGGCGCGCCGACGGAGTTTTCCACCGCCCTGCAAGCCAAGCTGGGCGAAGGTTTCAAGGTCAGCGCGCTGGCCGAACGCCCGGCCGCCTGCGTCAAACCGCGCCAGACGCCGGGCATGTTTGCCGCCAAGCCATGGGGCGGCACGTGCGAAAACCTCGACGTGCGCATGCAGGATGGCCACGTGCTGCGCCTGATGGTCTTGCCGCCGCGCCAGCAGCCGCCGTTCAATGAACACAACGACTGGATGACCTTGCTGCCTTTCCTGATCAGCATCGCCATCCTCGCCTACCTGGTCACGCGCATGACCATGCGCCCGCTCAAGCAGCTGGCGCAGGCGGCGAAAGACCTGGGCAACGACATCAACCATCCGCCGCTGACCCTGTCGGGCGCCAGCGAGATCCGCCAGGCCAGCGCCGCCTTCAATGCCATGCAGGCGCGCATCCGCCAGCATATTTCCCAGCGGACACAGATGCTGGCTGCCATCACGCACGACTTGCAGACGCCGCTGACGCGCTTGCGTTTGCGCCTGGAAAAAGTGGCCGATACGGAATTGTATGACCGCCTGGTGGGCGATTTGTCGGCCATGCAGAGCATGGTCAAGGAAGGGCTGGACCTGGCCCGCTCGATGGATAGCACGGAAGCGATGCAGGCGCTCGACCTCGATTCCCTGTTGGATAGCGTCTGTTCCGACGCGGCTGATGCCGGCCAGAAAGTCACCCTGAATGGGCAGGCAGGCATGGCCTTGATGGCGCGCCCGATCGCCATGCGGCGCTGCCTGGTGAACTTGATCGACAATGCCGTCAAATATGGCTTGTACGCGCAGGTTGCCGTCGAGCGCATCCCGGGTGCCGCGCGCATCCGCATCCGCGACGGGGGGCCAGGCATTGCGCCAGATCAATTGGCTAAAGTGTTCGAACCGTTTTACCGCATCGAGACTTCGCGTTCGCGCGAATCGGGCGGCACGGGCCTGGGCCTGACCATCGCGCGCAATATCGCCGAACAGCATGGCGCCACGGTTTCACTGCTCAATCATGTCGACGGTGGACTGGAAGTCACCCTCATCGTGCCTGAGTATTACGCAGGAAAGTGAGCATTTCCGTGCGACAATATTGTGCTTTATGCCCCCTGGCAACTACCTTCAACCAGCAGCCCTGCGCTGCGACAGCGTGACAGAACAATGAAAAAGACTAGTCTGGCAATCCTCGTGGGTGCGGCCCTGTGTATCGGCGGCGGCATCTGGTATTTCAATCATCAGCCCGGCGCGGCGAGCGGTGGGCAGGATGGTAAAGGGGGCAAGGGCGGACAGGCGCCGACGACGGTGAGCGTGGTCGTTCCGGTGCGCCAGGACGTGCCGATGGTGCTGCAAGCCAATGGCAGCGTGATGCCGATCAGCAGCGTTGACTTGCACCCGCAGACGACCAGCACGATTACCAAGGTGCATATCCGCGAAGGCCAGTTCGTCAAGCAGGGCGAGCTGATGTTCACTCTCGATGCGCGCAGCGAACACGCGAATGTCGACAAGGCGCAGGCGCAGGTCTTGCGCGACCGCGCCTCGGTGCAGGACTTCGAGCGCCAGCTCAAGCGCAGCCAGGATTTGCTGAGCAAGAACTTTATTGCCCAGGGCGCCGTCGATACCCTGCAAAGCCAGCTCGACGCGGCACGCGCCTTGCTGGCTGCCGACCAGGCCGCCTTGCGCGCCGCCCAGGTCGATTCCAGCTACACCGTCCTGCGCGCGCCGCAGGCGGGCAGGGTAGGGGCCATCAATGTCTATGCGGGCAGCCTGGTGCAGCCGACCACGTCGCTCACCAGCATCACCCAGCTCGACCCGATCGACGTGTCGTTCACCTTGCCGGAAAGCAGCTTGTCCGGCTTGCTGGCGGCGCAAAAGGCGGGCGAGGTGCCCGTCACGGCGCTGTTGTCCGATGCGGGCGGCAAGCAGCTCGACGGCAAATTGAACTTTATCGACAATGCCGTCGATTCCGCCACCGGCGTGATCCGGATCAAGGCCCGTTTCAATAATGGCGGCACCGATTTGTGGCCAGGCCAGTACGTGAATACGCAGCTGACCGTGCGCACCCTCAAGGATGCGCTGGTGATCCCGCAAAACGCCATCATCACGAGTACTTCCGGCACCTTTGTGTACTCGATGGAGGCGGACAGTACGGCCAAGATGCGCAAGATTACCCGCGTGTACGCGTTCGGGCCGAGCGCCGTCGTCACGGGCCTGGCAGGCGATGAAAAAGTCATCGTCGATGGCAAGCAGAACTTGCGTCCAGGCAGCAAGGTGCGCCTGGCGGAAAAACACAAGGCCGCCGATGGCGCCGCCGCACCGCAGGGCAAGCCAGCATGAACCTGTCCGAACTGAGCATCCGCCGCCCCGTCATGGTGGTGCTGCTGTCCCTCTCCATCATCCTGGCCGGCGTGCTGGCCTACCTGCAAATTCCCGTGGCGGCCTTGCCGAGCTACAACACGCCCGTCATCAACGTCAGTGCCGACCTGGCCGGTGCCAGCCCGGAAACCATGGCCTCGTCGGTGGCCTTGCCACTGGAAAAACAATTTTCCACCATTTCCGGCCTTAGCCTGATCACGTCCACGAGCACGCTGGGCAATACCTCGCTGACCCTGGAATTTGACGCCAGCATCAATGTCAACGAGGCGGCCGTCGACGTGCAAGCCGCGCTGCTGCGGGCGCAGCGCCAGTTGCCGACGGAAATGACGGATTTACCATCCTACCGCAAGGTCAATCCGGCCGATGCGCCGGTGCTGTTCATCCAGATGACGTCGCCATCGCTGAACTTGTCGGATCTCAATGATTATGCGGAAAACCTGATCGCCCCGAGCCTGTCGACCCTGCCTGGCGTGGCCCAGGTGATCGTGAATGGCCAGAAGCGCTTTGCCGTGCGCGTGCGCGCCCGTGCCGACCTGATGAATGCGCGCAACCTGACGATGGACGAGCTGGCCACCGCCTTGCGCACGTCGAACACGAATTCCCCGCTGGGCATCCTTGACGGCCCGAGCCAGACCCTGACCATCCAGGGCAATCCGCAAATGATGAAAGCGGCTGATTTTGCCGAATTGATCGTCGCCAGCCGCAATGGCCAGCCCGTGCGCCTGAAAGACGTGGCCGAGGTGGAAGACAGCTTTCAATCGATCAAGGCCGTCGGCAGTTTCAACGGCGAGCGCTCGATCAGCCTGATGGTGCAGCGCCAACCGGATGCCAACACGGTGCAAGTGGTCGATGGCGTGCGCCGTTTGTTGCCTGGGTTCAAGGAACAATTGCCGCAATCGATACAGATCAGCCTGGTTAACGACCGTTCGCTGTCGATACGCGAAGCCATCCACGACGTCAATTTGACCTTGGCCCTGACGGTGGTGCTGGTGGTGCTGGTGATTTTCCTGTTTCTGCACCGCGCGGCCGCCACCTTCATTCCTGCCGTCACCATGCCGATTTCCCTGCTGGGCGCCCTGGCTCTGCTGTACTGGCTCGGCTATAGCCTCGACAACGTCTCGCTGCTGGGCATTACCCTGGCCGTCGGCTTGGTCGTCGACGATGCCATCGTGGTGCTGGAAAACATCGTGCGGCATATCGAGATGGGCAAGAAACCGATACGCGCGGCCCTGGAAGGGGCGAAAGAGATGGGCTTTACCATCATCTCGATTTCCGTCTCGCTGGTGGCCGTGTTCATCCCCATCTTCTTCATGCCGGGCGTGATCGGCTTGCTGTTCCATGAGTTCGCCGTTGTCGTCTCGCTGGCCGTGCTGGTGTCCGCCATCGTCTCGCTGACCCTGGTGCCGATGCTGGCCAGCCGCTTCCTGCCGGCCGATTCGCGCGAGCACAATGACAGCGACCCCAGCCATGGCGAAAAAACCTTCATCGGCCGCCATTTCGAAGCGGGTTTCACGAAATTGCGCAATGGTTATGTGCACCTGCTCGACAAGGCCCTGGCGCACCGCAATGTGGTGCTGTTCGTTGCCGTGTGTACCTTTGCGCTGACGGTGCTGTTGTACGCCACGATACCGAAAGGTTTCTTCCCGGAAGAAGATCTGGGCCAGATCCAGGTCAATACGGAAGCGTCGGAAGACATTTCCTCGGCGGCACTGCAGGATTTGCAAGCCCGCGTGGCGGCCGTGCTCAAGGCGGACCCCAGCGTGCAGGATGTGACCTCGTTCGTCGGCGGCGGCAATACGGGACGCATGTTCATGGTCTTGAAACCGCGCAACGAGAGGCCGAAAATGCCCGTGGTGCTGGAAAACCTGCGCCGCGCGACGAGCACCGTGCCCGGCATGGCCGTGTATTTCCGCCCCGTGCAAAACTTGCAGTTGGGCGGACGCCAGAGCAAGAGCCGCTACCAGTACACCTTGCAAAGCGTCAGTCCCGACGCCTTGAATGATTGGGCGGAAAAGTTTATTGCTGGCATGCGCACGGATCCGGCCTTCCGCGACGTTACCAGCGATTCCCAGATCAAGGGCTTGCAGGCGTCGCTCAGGATCGACCGCGACAAGGCCAATTTGCTGGGCGTGCAAATGTCCGACATCCGCACGGCCCTGTACAGCGCCTTTGGCGAGCGGCAAGTGTCGACCATCTACTCGTCGGCAGCCAGCTATTACGTGATCCTGGAGGCGGCCACGGCAGACCGCCAGTACGACGATGCGCTCACGCGCGTGTCCGTGCGCAGCAAGACGGGCGAACTGGTGAAACTGTCGAGTATTGCCTACGTGGAACGCACGATCGGGCCCACGTCCGTGAATCACCAGGGGCAGTTGCAGGCTGTTACCATCGCCTTCAATCTGGCGCCGGATGTGCCGCTGGGCATCGCCACGGGCAAGATCGACGCGATGGCCAAGGACATGAGCTTGCCGGCCTCCATCATCACGCGCTACGGCGGCGACGCGGCCGTGTTCCAGAGCTCGCAGTCCAGCCAGATCATCCTCATCATTGCCGCGCTGGCCGTGATCTACGTGCTGCTCGGTGTGTTGTATGAAAGCTATATCCACCCGCTGACCATCCTGGCCGGCTTGCCATCGGCAGCCGTGGGGGCGCTGCTGACCCTGCGCCTGTTCGGCATGGACCTGACCATGATCGCCATCATCGGCATTTTGATGCTGATCGGCATCGTCAAGAAAAACGCCATCATGATGATCGACTTCGCCCTGCATGCGCAGCGCAACGACGGGCTGGCGCCGGCGGAGGCCATCCGCCAGGCCTGCATCCTGCGTTTCCGCCCCATCATGATGACGTCGGCGGCGGCCTTGATGGGCGCCTTACCGATCGCCCTGGGCCTGGGCGCCGGCGCCGAGCTGCGCCAGCCGCTGGGCCTGGCGGTGGTCGGCGGCTTGCTCTTTTCACAAGTGATTACCCTGTTCATCACCCCCGTGATCTATCTGTTCCTGGACAAGTACAGCGGCACGGGACCGTTGACGGACGAGCAATTGGTGGCGCTCGACAACAAGGCCTGATCCGCCATACGGCCAGCACCGGCGCCCCGTTCCTGAGTGAATGCGGCGCCGGTTTTGTATGGGCCGTGATACATACGGTAACAACCGTCAAGGGACGGCTAGGGTACGCTGATACCGCTGCAAGGAAAGTCGCTATCCTGTACGCTTCGGGTTGGAAATGCCGAGGAAGTGTTCCCAAAAGCAAGGGACTCTGGCACTATGGCTGCCCTGTAAGATTACTTTTGTCGCTACACAGAAAGCACGATTCATTTTGCATGACACGACCCATTTGATGGCTGCCGATTCCGATGTTTGCCCCACCTGCGGGCAAGTCATCCAGCCACCACCGGCCTACGGGTCCAAGACCAGCACCATGCGCAAGGTGGCGCTCGGCGTGTCCGTCTTGCTGCACGTGCTGCTGGCGGCGTATGTCCTGTTGCGTAGCGACAAGATCGAAAAAATCCCGCCGCCGAAGAAGGAAAGCGCGATGGTCTACATTGCGCCGCTGAAAGACAAGCCGCAACCGAAGCCGCAACCGAAACCCACGCCGAAACCGAAGGACACGAAAGTGGCCAAGGTCAAACCACCACCGGCGCCGAGCAAGCGCGTGGTCACGAAAGACGTGCCGCGCGACAAGCCGAAACTGGAAACCTTCACGCCGCCGCTGGTGTCGAAAGTGCCGTTGCCGCCGCCGCCCGCTGAAGACATGAGTTCGATGATCGAGCAGCGCCGCAAGCAGCGTCAGGCGCAAAATCCCGCGCCGCCGGCCGAGGAAAGCGAAAACGACCGCGCCATGCGCGTGGCCAAGGCGAATATCGCCGGCGCCCAGGGACGCAATTCCGGCAGCGACCGCGAGGATTCGGGCGGCGTGTTTTCCATCGTCAACCAGACCTCGTTCAGCGCGGAAGTCAAGTTCAAGGGCTGGAACGGCAACTTCAAGCGCAACTGGCTGAAGCAGGAAAAAGTGGAGCTGGGCAATGAGCCCGATATCGAAACGGCCATCCTGAAGAAGATGATCCAGCTGATCCGTGCCGAAAAACCGGGCGACTTCGTGTGGGAATCGCGTCGCCTGGGGCGTAACGTCAACCTCAGCGCCCGCGTGGAAGACACGGCCGAGCTGATGGCTTTCCTGCGCCAGGAATTCTTTTCCGAGAAACGGCCAGGGCCGGGACGGCGCTAGGCGCCCGTCAAACTGACGGCAATAAAAAAGGCTGCACCGTGTGAACGGGCAGCCTTTTTTTACGCAGCGTTGATCTCGATCAAGCCGGTTTGTCCGATTCCGGCTCGACGTCGTCTTCCATGTCGATCAATTCGACCATCTGGGCCGCGCCGTCTTCGCTGATGCCGGCCAGTTCCATGATCTTGTCGTTGGCTTCGTCGATGCCGACTCTTTTCAAAGCCGAGAACAGTTGCACGGTGAACGGGAAGCCGACGCCGTCTTCATCCACATAGCTGTCGAGCTTGGCTTTCGCCTGGCGCAAGGCATTCACGGATTCATTACGGTTCAGCTTATCGACCTTGGTCAGGATGCAGTGGATCGGTTTGCCCGTCGGGGCGAACCATTCCAGCATTTGAATGTCCAGGTCGGTGAACGGGCGGCGCGAATCCATGATCAGGATCAAACCCGCCAATTGCTCGCGGCGCTGCACGTAGTCGCCCAGCAGGCGCTGCCAGTGCAATTTGGCCGAGCCCGATACTTCCGCGTAGCCGTAGCCCGGCAAGTCGACCAGCAGGCATTCGATCTCTTCGACGATGGTGGCATCCTTGCGGTGCTGCGCCACGTGGGCGCCGCCGATGGAGAAGTAGTTGATGTGCTGGGTACGGCCAGGTGTCTTGGAGGCGAACGCCAAGCCTTTCTGATTACACAAGATGTTGATGGCGGTCGATTTACCGGCATTGGAGCGGCCGGCAAAGGCGATTTCCGGCACCGTGGTATCGGGCAGGTCACGCAATTGGTTGACGGTCGTAAAGAAGCGGGCTTGCCAGAGTTTTGACATGGGAGTAGTAAAGCAACAAAAGGGAGCGATAAGGGAGCGATAACGCCAAGAAGCTATTGTACAATAAGGGGTTGTTTATTGTTGCCGGCGTAGCAGCGATGCGGCTTGCGGCCCTGAAAATAAAGCAAAAATCCACAGGGCGCGGCAATGTCCACCACTAATTTCTCACTGTCTCAGGGTGCCTGAATGAATCGTGCGTTTTCACCGTTTATCAAATCCATGCTGCTCGCATTGCTGGCTGTATCGGCAACTGCCTCCGCGGTCGAAGCAGCGAAACCGGCCGTCAAGGCCGACGCCGCCAAGGGCGCCACCCTGTACGCCGATGGCGATGCGGCGCGCGGCTTGCCTGCCTGCGTCTCCTGCCATGGCGCGGCCGGCAATTCGACCATCACGGTCAATCCGAAACTGGCCGGTCAGCACGAAAGCTATATCTACAAGCAATTGGTCGACTTCACCACGCCGGAACGCAGCCAGCCCGTCATGACGACGTACGCGAAGATGCTCAGCGACGCCGACAAGAAGAATATCGCCGCCTACCTGGGCGCGCAGCTGTCCAAGCCGGGCGCCGCGAAAAACAAGGATACGATCGACCTGGGCAAGAAAATCTACCGTGGTGGCATTGCTTCCAAGCAAGTTGCCGCCTGCGCCAGCTGTCATGGCGCGACGGGCAATGGCATTCCCGTCCAGTACCCGCGCATCGCCGGCCAGCACCAGGATTACACGGTGGCCCAGCTGACCATGTTCCGCAGCACCAAGGCCGATGCCCGCAAGAACAGCGCGCAAATGCACACCATCGCCGCCCGCATGTCGGATGACGAGATCGCCGCCGTTGCCGATTACATCGCCGGCCTGAAGTAAGTTTTCATAGTGGCAAGAGATTGCCAGGCGCACCAGCGCGCATGAACGAGGGCGGCCGTCTCAACAGGCTGCCCTTTTTTATGGCAGGGGCCAAACAGGAGTATGCTGCCGCCTTGCGCGGAGAAACTATCAGCTCCATGCCACATTTTCTTGAAGATTGCATATCCCGTATGAGTATCCACGTATGAGCACAGGCACGACCGGAATCGAGTTAAAGACCCAACGCCGCAGCCTGGCTGAATTCGTCGAGCTGGTCTCGTCGATGCGCTTTGCCATCAGCCTGCTGACCCTGATCGCCGTCGCCTCCATCATCGGCACCGTGCTCAAGCAAAACGAGCCCATGCCCAATTATGTCAACCAGTTCGGGCCGTTCTGGTTCACCGTTTTCGACAAGCTGAGCCTGTATTCCGTGTATTCGGCCTGGTGGTTCCTCGTGATCATGGGTTTCCTCGTCGCCTCGACCTCGCTGTGCATCGTGCGCAATGCGCCGAAGATGCTCAAGGACATGCGCAGCTGGCGCGACAATGTGCGCGAGCAATCGCTGCGCAATTTCCACCACAAGCTGGAATGGCAGGCGCCGCTGCCGCGCGCCGTGCTGGCGCAGCAGATGGTGATGCGCCTGAAAGACGCCGGCTACGGTGCCAAGGTGGTCGAGAAGGACAACGCCACCCTGGTGGCCGCCAAGCGGGGCGCCGCCAATAAATGGGGCTATATCTTTGCCCACGGCGCCATCGTCATCATCTGTGTGGGCGGCTTGCTCGACTCGGAAATGCCGATCCGCGTACAGCAATGGTTCTTTGGCAAGACGCCGTTTGCCGGCAGCGGCGTGATCGCCGACATCCCCGCCCAGCACCGCCTGAGCCTGTCGAACCCCACTTTCCGCGGCAATACCATGATCCCGGAAGGCTCGTCGAGCAACACGGCCATCATTCCCCAGGCCGATGGCGTGCTGATCCAGGATTTGCCCATCACGATCTTGTTGAAGAAATTCCACATCGATTTTTACAGCACGGGCATGCCGAAGCTGTTTGCCAGCGACGTGGTCGTCACCGACCATGCGACGGGGGAAAGTTTCCCAGCAACCATCAAAGTCAACCAGCCTCTGCTTTACAAGGGCCTGGCCCTGTACCAGTCCAGCTTTGAGGATGGTGGCAGCAAGCTCAAGTTGACGGGTTATCCGATGACGGGCAAGACGACGAAACGCTTCGATATCGGCGGCGAAGTGGGCGGCAGCACGCCGCTCGAGCGCAGCGATGGCAATTCCTACACGGTGGAATGGTCGGGTTTCCGTCCCTTCAACGTGGAAAACCTCAGCGCGGGCCAGGATGTGCGCGCCGTCAACAAGGCGGAAAGTTTTAACGATAAATTCGCCGTCGGCCTGGACAAGCGCCTCGGTTCGGCCGCGAAGAACGCGAACAACAAGGATCTCAAGAACGTGGGCCCCTCGGTGCAATACAAATTGCGCGACAAGACGGGCCAGGCGCGCGAGTACCAGAACTATATGCAGCCGGTCGCCGTGGATGGCACGACGGTGTTCCTGGCCGGCATGCGCGTCAACCCCAGCGACCCGTTCAGCTATCTGCGCATTCCCGCCGATGACAATTACAGCGTGAACGAATGGATGCGCTTGCGTGCCGCGCTGCAAGATCCCGCGCTGCGCCAGCAAGCCGCCACGCGCTATGCGGCGCGCGCCATGCCGCAGGCGGGCGCGGAAGCCTTGCGCAGCCAGTTGCAGGAATCGGCGGCGAAGAGCCTGGGCATCTTTGCCGGCAATGGACAAGAGGGCGGTTTCCTCGCCATTTCACGTTTCCTGGAGAAAATTCCTGCCGCCGAGCAAGAAAAAGCGGCCGATATCTTCATGAAGATCTTGAATGGCAGCCTGTGGGACTTGTGGCAGGCGGCGCGCGCCCAGGATGGCTTGAAGGCTATCGAGGCCGATGACAAGCACGGCCGCTTCCTGCAGCTGGCCACGAATGCGCTGTCCGACAGCTTCTTCTATGGCGCGCCCGTGTATCTGCAACTCGACGACTTTACGGAAATCAAGGCGTCCGTGCTGCAAGTGACGCGGTCGCCGGGCAAGAGCGTCGTCTACCTCGGTTGCCTGTTCCTCGTGATCGGCGTATTTTCCATGTTTTATATCCGCGAGCGCCGCCTGTGGGTGTGGATCAAGGATGGCGAGGGCGGCAGCGAGGCCTTGATGGCCATGAGCACGCAACGCAAGACCCTGGATTTTGAAAAAGAATTTGAGAACTTGAAGGCAAAGCTGCCGCAATCGGCGTAAGCTGCGCTGTGTCCGGGACGCTTGCGCGTCGCCGGGAATGGAGAAAATGATGGAATTGGCAAACAAGCAAATATATACGCAGGAACCAGGATTTTTCAAGCGCCTGAGCCTGATCGATTGGCTGTACGGCGCCGGCTTGCTGGCAGCCTCCCTGTTCGGCCTGATGCGCTTTGGCGCCTTCATGGATATCTATGAAAAAGCCATCTTGCTGGCCGCGGCGCCCACGTTCGCGTGGCTGGGCTGGTACTGGAAGCCCGTGCGCTGGCTGATCCCCGTGGCAGCCGTGCTGTCGCTGTTCGCCATCGAGCTGTACGCCGGCCACCTGGAGATGGCGAATCAGAAATTCTTCCTGAAATACATTTTGTCGAGCCAGTCCGCCATCCTGTGGATGGGCACCCTGTTCGTGCTGTCGACCCTGTTCTACTGGATCGGCCTGGTGGCGCGCTCGGAATTCGGCTCGTCCGTCGGCTCCCTGCTGTGCTGGGCCGGCGTGGTGCTGGGTCTGACGGGCATGCTGGTGCGCTGGTACGAGTCTTACCTGATCGGCGCCGACGTGGGCCATATTCCCGTGTCGAACCTGTATGAAGTGTTCATCCTGTTTTCCTTGATCACGGCCATGTTCTACCTGTATTACGAGCAGCATTACGCGACGCGCCAGCTGGGCGCCTTCGTCATGCTGGTCATTTCGGCGGCCGTCGTGTTCCTGATGTGGTACACGGTCACGCGCGACGCGGCCGAAATCCAGCCGCTGGTGCCGGCCCTGCAAAGCTGGTGGATGAAGATCCACGTGCCGGCCAATTTCATCGGCTACGGCACCTTCGCCCTGTCGGCCATGGTGGCGGCGGCTTACCTGCTCAAATCGAGCGGCTACCTGGTCGACCGCCTGCCGTCGCTGGAAGTGCTCGACGACGTCATGTACAAGGCCATTTCCGTGGGCTTCGCTTTCTTCACGGTAGCGACCATCCTGGGCGCCCTGTGGGCGGCCGAAGCATGGGGCGGCTACTGGTCGTGGGACCCGAAAGAAACGTGGGCGCTGATCGTCTGGCTCAACTATGCAGCCTGGCTGCACATGCGCCTGATGACAGGCTTGCGCGGCCGCGTCGCCTCGTGGTGGGCGCTGGTGGGCTTGCTGGTGACGACCTTTGCGTTTTTGGGGGTCAACATGTTCCTTTCCGGTTTGCATTCTTACGGCAAGCTTTAATTGTTTTTTGCATGACAGAAGCGTCATGAACGGCCCGGGAAAACTGGTGTAAGGTACAAATAATCACCTTTTCCCGGAGCCGCCATGTTGATCAAGCGCAGTCCCAACGGCATTGAGTTGCCGTATTCTTCCGAAATCACGCCGCGCGCCGTGTTTGAATCGCGCCGCAGTTTCATCAAGCAAGTGGCGCTGGGCACGATGTCCAGCGCGGCCTTGCTGGAAATGGCCAGCCGCGAAGCCTTCGCGCAGGGCACCAATCCCAAGCTGGCTGCCAAACTGAATCCCGCCTATTCGGCGCTGGAAAAACAGACGGCCTATAAAGACGCCACCAGCTACAACAATTTCTACGAATTCGGCACGGACAAGAGCGATCCGGCGCAAAACGCGGGCACTCTGCGCCCGCGTCCGTGGACGGTCAGCATCGAAGGCGAAGTCAAGAAACCCATGACCCTGGACCTGGACGCGCTGCTGAAGCTGGCGCCGGTGGAAGAGCGCGTCTACCGGCTGCGCTGCGTGGAAGGCTGGTCGATGGTCATTCCGTGGGTCGGTTATTCCTTCTCGGAAATCATCAAGAAGGTCGAACCGACGGGCAATGCCAAGTATGTGGAATTCATCACCCTGGCCGACAAGAAACAGATGCCGGGCGTGGGCAGCCGCGTGCTGCAATGGCCGTATACGGAAGGTTTGCGCATCGATGAAGCGAACCATCCGCTGGCGCTGTTGACCCTGGGCATGTATGGCGAAACCTTGCCGAACCAGAATGGCGCGCCCGTGCGCATGGTATTGCCGTGGAAATATGGTTTCAAGTCTGCCAAATCCATCGTCAAGATCCGTTTCGTCAAGGAACAGCCGCGCACGTCCTGGAACCTGTCGGCGCCGTCCGAATACGGTTTTTACTCGAATGTGAACCCGAACGTCGATCATCCGCGCTGGTCGCAGGCTTCCGAGCGGCGCATCGGCGAAGACGGTTTCCTCACGCGCAAGCGCAAGACCCTGATGTTCAATGGTTATAACGATGTGGCCTCGCTGTACGCGGGCATGGACCTGAAGAAGTTCTTTTAAGGAAATACTATGGCCATCAACCCCACGAGCAAACAGCTGTCGCTGCTGAAAAGCCTGATCTTCTTGCTGGCGCTGCTGCCGTTTGCCCGCATGGTCTGGCTGACGTACACGGGGCAACTGGTGGAGCCGCTGGAATTCATCACGCGCGGCACGGGCGACTGGACCCTGTATTTCCTGTGCATCAGTCTGGCGGTCACGCCCTTGCGGCGCTTCACGCAATGGAATTGGCTGATCAAGCTGCGGCGCATGCTGGGCCTGTTCGCGTTTTTCTACGCGACACTGCACTTCACCACTTTTTTATGGTTCGATCACTTTTTTGATGTACAGGAAATGTGGAAGGATGTGCTCAAGCGGCCGTTCATCACCGTGGGTTTTATCGCTTTCGTACTGCTGATCCCGCTGGCCGTGACGAGCACGAACGGCATGGTGAAACGCCTGGGGGGCAAGCGCTGGCAGTGGCTGCACCGCTTGATCTACATCATCGCGCCGCTGGGCATCCTGCACTTCTGGTGGATGAAGGCGGGCAAGCACAATTTCGCGCAACCGATACTGTTCGGCTCCATCGTCGCGCTACTGCTGCTAATTCGCGTGTATTTCGCCTGGAGCAAGCGAGAAAAGAGCGCCAGGGCGGCCAAGGCAGCCACCCCGGTGCGTGCCGTTTAGGTGGCTGGCACGATGATCGGTGGCGGCGGCACGGGCGCCGGTTCGACCGGGCCTTTGGCTGGCGCCCCCTTGGCCGCTGGCGGTTTGGGCAGGTACAGGGGACCGGGCTGGCCGCAGCCGGCCAGGACGCTAGAAACCACAATGGCGGTGCCGATATAAAACGCTGAGGATGACTTCACGATTAGAATCACGGTTTGATTAAGATATTTGGAGTGTAGCATGAGCGAATCGGAATTCCTGGCCCTGGCCGAAGCCACCCTGACCCAGATCGAGGCGGCGCTGGACCGGCTGAACGATGAAGACGTGCTCGACGTCGAATGCAGCCGCAGCGGCAATGTGCTGGAAATCGAATTCATCGATAACGGCACGAAAATCATCGTCAACAGCCAGGCCCCCATGCGCGAGATGTGGGTGGCGGCCCGTTCCGGCGGTTTCCACTACAAGCGCGTGGACGACGAATGGCGCAACACGCGCGACGGCTCGGAACTGTTTGCGGCCCTGTCGGCCATGGCCAGCGAGCAGGCAGGCACGGCAGTCGTATTGAAGTAATTGTCTTAGCCGTGCGTCATAAAAAAGGCAGCCTCTTCAGGCTGCCCTTTTTGCATCAAACGATCTTAAAACAGTTCGTTCTTGACGGCTTCTTTCGCCTTTTCTTCCTCCGGCGTGCCGCGCGCCGCGCCTTCCAGGCTGCCTACGCCCGTGCCCGGCGGATTTTCCGCATAGTAATATTCGTCGCCCACGTGGATCAGGCCTTCCGGCACGGCGCGTTCCTCGACGGGAATGCTTTTCAGGGCTTTCGCCATGTAGCTGATCCAGATCGGCAAGGCCAGGCCGCCACCCGTTTCCCGGTTGCCCAGGTTGCGCGGCTGGTCGTAGCCGATCCAGGCGATGCCCACCAGCTTGGCCTGGTAGCCGGCGAACCAGGCGTCGATGGAATCGTTGGTCGTGCCCGTCTTGCCGGCCAGGTCGGGGCGCTTCAAGGCCATGGCTTTATTGGCCGTGCCGAAGCGCACGACGTCGTTGAGCATGCTGTTCATCATGAAGGCATTGCGCTCGTCGATGACGCGGTTGGCTTCCTCGCCCGCCAGGTCCGGCTTGGCTTGCGACAAGACATTGCCGTCGCTATCGGTCACCTTGGCGATCAGGTACGGGTTGATCTTGTAGCCGCCATTGGCGAACACGGCATACGCGCCCGCCATCTGCAGCGGCGTCACGTTGCCAGCGCCCAGGGCCAGGGTCAGGTAGGGCGGGTTCTTGTCCGCGTCAAAGCCGAAGCGCGTCGCGTATTCCTGGCCATACTTGGCGCCGATCTTGTGCAGGATGCGGATGGAAATCATGTTCTTCGATTTCATCAGACCCTTGCGCATGGTCATCGGACCATCGTATTTGCTGTCGTAGTTCTTCGGTTCCCACGCCTGGCCGCCCGTCTGGCCCGCGTCGAATGAAATCGGCGCATCGTTGATGATGGTCGCCGGCGACAGGCCCCGTTCCAGCGACGCGGAGTAGATGAAGGGCTTGAAGGCCGAACCGGGCTGGCGCCACGCCTGCGTGACGTGGTTGAACTTGTTGCGGTTGTAATCGAAGCCGCCCACCATGGCGCGGATGGCGCCGTCCGTGGTGCTGGCCGAGACGAACGCCGATTGCACTTCCGGCATCTGCGTCAAGACCCAGGTGTTGCCTTCCTGCATGACGCGGATCACGGCGCCGCGCTTGATGCGGCGGTTCGGCGCCGCTTTTTCCGACAGCCAGGCCGCGCCGAACGTCAGGCCGGGGCCGGTAATCGTGATTTCCTCGCCGGCCGAGGTGACGGCCTGCAACGATTTGGGCGACGCTTGCAGCACCATGGCGGCGATGATGTCGTCGCTGTCCGGATGGTCGGCGAGTTCCGTCTCGATCGCGTCATCGGCTTCGGCCTTGGTTTTTGGAATCTCGATATACGCTTCCGGGCCGCGGTAGCCGTGGCGTTTCTCGTAATCCATCACGCCCTTGCGCAAGGCGATGTAGGCGGCGTCCTGGTCGGCCTTGGTGATGGTGGTGTAGACGTTCAGGCCGCGCGTATAGGTATCTTCCTTGAATTGCTCGTAGACCAGCTGGCGCGCCATTTCCGACACATATTCCGCATGCACGCCAAAGGCGCTGCTGTCGGTTTTCACTTTCAGCTCTTCATTTTTCGCTTCTTCGTACTGCGCCGGCGTGATGTAGCCCAGCTGGGCCATGCGTTGCAGGATGTATTGCTGGCGCATGCGCGCGCGTTTCGGATTGACGACGGGGTTGTAGGCCGACGGCGCCTTCGGCAAGCCGGCCAGCATGGCCGCTTCCGCCACGGTGAGATCCTGGATGTTCTTGCCGAAATAGATTTGCGCGGCCGAGGCGAAGCCGTAGGCACGCTGTCCCAGATAAATCTGGTTCATATACACCTCGAGGATCTGGTCCTTGCTGAGGTTTTTCTCGATCTTCCAGGCCAGCAAGACTTCATACGCCTTGCGTTTCAGGGTCTGTTCGCTGGACAGGAAGAAATTGCGCGCCACCTGCTGCGTGATGGTCGAGGCGCCTTGCTTGGCACCGCCCGTCAGGTTGTGCAGGGCCGCACGCGTGATGCCCAGGTAATCGACGCCGCCATGTTCATAGAAGCGGTCATCCTCGATGGCCAGCACGGCTTTCTTCATGACATCGGGAATATCCTTGATGTGCACCATGTTGCGCCGTTCCTCGCCGAACTCGCCGATCAGCACACTGTCGGACGTGAACACGCGCAGCGGCATCTTTGGCTTGTAATCGGTCAAGGTATCGAGCGCCGGCAGGTTCGGATACGCCATGGCCAGGCCAAAGACCACCAGCAAGACGCCGACGATGCCCAGGCCCAGCAGCGATACCAGGGCCATCAGCAGGAAACGTTTGGGTTTGCTGCCCTTGGTGGGCGGCTTTGAGCCAGCGGGGCCAGCGGATTTTGAAGATGTCATGCGTCGTATGTCTTTCGGTTAATTATGCCGGCCAATTATAAGCGAGCTTGCCGGGGTGGCAGCGCGCCGTGGCGCTGGCCGGGGGGAGTGTTGAAACTTGCCGATACTCTATATAAGCGTGTATTGGCCCGCTGGCAACCAGGATTTGGTAACAATTATTCTGCGCCAGATCACGGCCCGGCCAGATAGGCGTCGCGCGCCGCAGACTCCGGCCTGAAATCCATTTACAAGCCGGCGCCGCCGGGACTAGGCTGTCGGATGGCAGGAACTCTCCCACGCTGACGTTTCTCTATGAAAAACATGTCCATCAGCAATTTTCTTGGCATCGGCTTGCTGGGCGTCGACATCGCGGACGATGCCGTGCGCGTGGTCGAGTTGAGGCGCCGGCGGGGAAGACTGTCGTGCCGGCATTGCGGCGCCGCCGCGCTGACGCCCGGCGTGATACTGGAAGGCAATGTCGAGGACACGGAGGGCCTGGCCGATGCCTTGCGCCAGGCCCACCGCGACAGTGGCAGCGCCTGCACGCGGGTGGCGCTGGCCATGCCGGCCACGGCCCTGATCACGCATGCGATCCGCCTGCCCGCCGGATTGCCGGAGGAACAGCTGGAAATCCTCGTGGAACTGGAAGCGGCCCAATACATGCCGTTTGCGCTGGAAGACGCCAGCCTGGATTTTTTCATACTCGGCCCCGCGCCGCCGCTGGCTGGCGCAACAGGCAAGGAGGTCGACGTGCTGCTGGTGGCGGCGCGGCGCGCCAGCGTACAGCGCCGTCTCGATGCGGCCACGGCGGCGGGCTTGCAGGCCGTCGTCATGGATAGCGAGGCAATGGCCATGCAGGCGGCGCTCGCGCAGGGTGGCTGGCAAGCCCTGCCAGACGGTGGCGTGGCCTACCAGCTGGCCTGGGGCCTGGCCCTGCACAGGTACGCCCGATGACGGTCCGGGCGCAAGTGCAGCGCATCAACCTGTTGCCGTATCGCCCCGCGGCACGGCGCAGGCGTATTCAGTTGCTGCTGTGGCAACTGGCGGGCGGGGCGCTGCTGGGACTGCTGCTGGCCGTGGCGACGGGCGCCTGGCTGCGGTACCAGCTCGACGCGCAACTGCGCCGCCAGGAGGGCTGGCGTAGTGCCATGCAGCAAGTCGATGCCGTGCTTGTCGTTGGCCAGCGGGTGCAGGGCGAGACGGCCGCGCTGCTGCTGCGCCAGCAAGCCATGGCCAGTTTGCAACAGCAACGCAATGCCTGGGTGCGCATGCTGGACGCGCTGGCCCGGGCGATGCCGGCTGGCGTGGCCTTGCATAGTGTGCGCCAGGAAACGGCGATGGTGCGCTTGCAGGGGCAGGCTGCGTCGCAGGACAAGGTCGCGGCATTGCTGCTGGGGCTAGAACAGGCGGCGCCCTGGTCCCGGCCGGAATTGGTGGAAGTGCGCGGCGCGGCCGATGGCGCCGTGGAATGGACGGTACGGCTGGCTTTGGCACCCTAGTCCTGGAGGTTGATCATGCTGAGCTTGAAGATCGCGTCGCTGTGGCCGCTACCCGCGCGCCTCGCTTGCGCCGCCCTGGCCGCGACGCTGGCGGCAGCCCTGCTGCACCTTGCGTGGCTGGATGGACTGTTTGCGGCCATGCAGGCGGGGCAAGACGAGGAGGTCCGCTTGCGTGCCGCGTATCTGTCGGCGCAAGCCAGGGCGCAGCAGTTGCCGCATTGGCGCACACAGCAGCGTCAGGCCGGCGCCGAGCTGGCCATGTTGGAACAGCAGCTGCCCGACCAGCAGGCGATGGCGCTGCTGTTGACGCAGATCAATGCCGCAGGCCAGTCGCGCGGCCTGCAATTTTCCCTGTTCAAGCCCGGTGCGGCCCAGCCGCAAGCGCCGTATGTCGCCTTGCCGATCGCCATACAGTTGCGCGGCGGCTACCACGCCATGGCCGCGCTGCTGGCGGACCTGGCGCGCCTGCCGCGCATCGTCACGGTGCATGGGCTGGCCTTGACCCTCGGCAAGGATCGTCTGCTGACCCTCGATGCCGTGCTGCACGCGTATCGCTTGCCTGCAGCGGGGGAGCGGGCCCCGCAAGAGGCCTTGGCGCCCAAGGCGGGCGCAGCCGCTGCGGCATGGCGTCCGCTTGCCGCTGTCGCGCCGCAGCCGTATGAGGCCGCCGCCCTGGGCGATCCTTTTGGCGCCTTGCCGTCGGCCGGCGCGCCGGGGCAGCGGGGCGCCGTGGCGGGGCCCGACCCGCGGCGCGTGCGCGAACCGCTGGAAAGCGTGGCCTTGCCGGCCATCAGCATGGTCGGCAGCGTGCAACAGGACGGACGCCTGAGCGCACTGCTGCTGGCGGGCCAGCGCGTGTACCGGGTGGCGGTGGGCCAGTATCTGGGGCTAGACCACGGCGTGGTGACGGATATCAGTGAACAGGCGCTGCAGTACCGTGAACTGCTGCGCGAGGCGGATGGTCCCTGGCGCGAGCGGCGCGGCAGCCTGGCCTTGCAGGCGGCGGGGGCGGCTGCGAAGGCCAGCCTGCCCGAGGCGGCGCCATGAGGCCGCGCCGCGTGCTGCTGGCCGCCATGCTGTGTCTGCATGCCAGCAGCCTTGCCCAGGAAACCGTGGTGCACGTGTCGGCGCCGCGTTTATATGCTGGCGAGAAAATCTCCGTCGACTTCCAGAACGTGGGCGTGCGCGCGGCCCTGCACATCCTGGCCGATGCGTCGGGGCAAAATATCGTCGCCAGCGACAGTGTGGCGGGCAACGTGACCTTGCGCCTGCGCGACTTGCCGTGGGACCAGGCGCTCGACGTGCTGCTGCAGGCGAAAGGACTGGACATGCGGCGCAATGGCAACGTGCTGTGGATCGCGCCGCGCGAGGAAATGCTGGCGCGCGAAAAGCTGGAGCTCGAAACGCGCGCGCAGATCGCGGAACTGGAACCCTTGCAGTCAGCCATCTTCCAGCTCAATTACCAGAAGGCCGAAGCGTTCCGCACGGTGTTCGCCCTGGACGCGGGAGAAGGGCGCAGCCGCCTGCTGTCGCGCCGTGGCAGCGTGCTGATCGAGCCGCGCACGAATCAGCTGTTCGTCACCGACGTGCCGGCGCGCCTGGAGCAGATCCGTCAACTGATCGCCAAGACAGATATTGCCACGCGGCAGGTGATGATCGAGGCGCGCATCGTCGAGGCGAATGACAGTTTCAGCCGCAACCTGGGCGCGCGCCTGGGTTTTACGGACCAGCGCCTGGCGGCTGGCCAGGTGCCCGGATTTTCCCTGAGCGGCAGCGGGCGCCGCGCGGCCATCGGCGGCAGTTACCAGGGCGTGGGCGAGGCGACGGGGCAAACGGTGGCCGGCGCCGGCGCCTTCGTGCCGAACACGCAATTTGTCAACTTGCCGGCCGCCAGTATCAATGGCTTGCAGCCGGCCAGTTTCGCCCTGAGCCTGTTTTCGGCGGCCGCCAACCGTTTTCTGAACCTGGAATTGTCCGCGCTGGAAGCGGACGGCAGGGGCAAGATCATTTCCAGCCCCCGCGTGGTGACGGCCGACAAGGTGCTGGCGCTGATCGAGCAGGGCATCGAACTGCCGTACCAGGTGGCCACCAGCAGCGGCGCCACCTCGATCACCTTCCGCAAGGCGAATCTGCGCCTGGAAGTGACGCCGCAGATCACGCCGGACGGCAACGTGGTGCTGGAAGTGGATGTCAACAAGGATAGCGTGGGCCAGGAAACCCGCTCCGGCTTCGCTATCGACACCAAGCACGTGCGCACGCAAGTGATGGTGGAAGATGGCGGCACGGTGGTACTGGGCGGCATTTATCAGCAATCCGAGCGGGGCACGGACAGCAAGGTGCCGCTGCTGGGCGACATCCCCGTACTTGGTGTTTTTTTCCGCAGCACGGGCCGCAGTCAAGAAAAAACCGAACTGATGGTGTTTATTACGCCGAAAATAGTGGCAGATCGGCCAGCAACACGTTAATGTCACATCTTTACGTTTAAGTAACAATGCAAACGAAAGCGGACTGATGGCGACTATGCGGAATGTATCTTGGAGCAACACTTATTGGAGTCGGGTATCGAATTGGCTGGTCTTGCTGGCGCTGGGCGCCTTGCTGGCCGCCTGTGGCGGCGGTGGCGGCGATCCGACCATCGATGGCGGCAGCAGTGGCGGCACGACGGGCGGCGTGGCCGCGACGGTCACGGTAAGCCTGTTGAACGCCGCTGGCCAGCCCAGCAATGCATTGAGCAGCACGACGCCGCTGACGGCCAAGGCGCTCGTCAACGATAAAAATGGCGTTCCTGTCAGCAATGCCGTGGTCACGTTTTCAGCCGATGCCACGCTGGTATCGTTGTCGTCAACCAACGGCACGGCGCTGACCGACGCCAAGGGCTATGCCAGCATCACCGTCTCGGCCTTGAATGCGACGGTCACCGGTGCCGGCAAGCTGACGGCCACTGTTGCGGCAGGCACCGCCACGGTAAGCGGCGAGGCGAGCTATGACATCAAGGCGGCCCAGGCATCGGGCGCCAAAATGACGCTAGCGCTGCTTAACGGCGGCAGCGCCAGTAACGCGCTGTCGAGCGCCGCGCCGCTGACGGCCAAGGCGTTGGTGACCGATTTGAACGGAAAACCGATCAGCGACGTGTTGGTGGCATTCTCGACTGACAATACCATGGCAGTGATGTCACCATCGGTAGGGACGGCACTGACCGATGCGACAGGTACGGCCAGCGTCACGCTGCGTCCTTTCAGTCTGTCGGCCAGCGGCGCCGCCACGTTGCGGGCGACCACGACGGTCAATGGTGCCGTTGCCAGCAGCCAGATCAATTATGTGCTGGGAGCCACCGACCTGAGTGCGGAGAACATGCGGTTTTCGCCCGCCAGCATCCCGGCCTATGGCACCACCAACGTCACGGTTGATGTCATGGCTGGCAGCAGCCTGTACACGGGATCAGGCCAGACGGTAAATTTCAGTTCGACTTGCGTGCAGGCCGGCAAGGCTAGCGTGACCAGTGGCGTGCCTGTCGTCAATGGCAAGGCCACAGCTGTTTTCCGCGACCTGGGTTGCAATGACTACGATATGGTCAATGCCACAGTGGCGGGCAGCGCTTCCATGTATCACGCGACGCTGCCGATCGGCCGCGTCGCGCCGGCATCGGTACAATTTTCCAGCGTCAGTCCGGTAGGCAAATCGATCGTGATTCAAGGGCAGGGCGGCATAGCGCGCACGGAAATGGCTACGCTCACTTTCCGCGTATTCGATACTTTCAACAAACCGCTGGTCGGCCAGGAAGTGACGTTTTCGTTGTTGAACGGCCCTGGCATGACGCTCAATAAAGTGAAAGACACCACGGATGCCAATGGTGACGTCATCACCACCGTGAGTTCCGGCACCACCCCGACCACCTTCCGCGTCAAGGCCAGCCTGGCCTCTGGCATTTCCACCTTGTCCGATTCCATCCTGGTAACGACGGGTTTGCCTGTGCAAACGGCGTTTTCGCTCAGCTCTGTCAAGTCCAGCGTGGAAGGCTGGTCGTATGACAGCCCCGTAGGCACCCCTGCCACGACCGTCACTATCTTGCTGGCAGACCAAGCGGGCAACCCTGTTCCTGACGGCACGCCGGTGGCATTTCAGAGCAATTTGGGCGCCATCGGCTCGTCCAGCATGGGCGGCTGCACCACCATGAACGGCGGCTGCTCGGTCGACTTCCGCAGCCAGAACCCGCGTGTGGCCACCAATCCACCTGTCACGCCCTGCAATGATGTCAGCAATGGCGGCACGGCCGACAGCCTGTGGCCCGGTCTTGCCACCATCTGCGCCAGCACTTCGGACGGCAGCAAGACGTTGTTCGCGAAGATCGCCATCTTCCTGAGCGGCAGCCGTCCCGAAAATGTCACGCTGTTCGATCAGTCGGCCCAGGTCAGCCTGGATCGCAGCACCTATGATCTTGGGAGCGTTTCAGCCGCTGCAGTGCGTCAATTCAGCTTGAGATTCAGCGATTTGCATCAAAACCCCATGCCTTCCGGGACCACGGTCGCGATCACGAATATGATCAATGGCGTTGGATCCATCACTCCGGACAGCATACAAAATATCTATCCGCACAACACGCTTGGCGTGGATGACCGTACCGGAGGCAACATTCAAGGTAACCAGGGAGGCCGGCATGCCGTTACAATTAACAGCCTGACGCCGACAAATTGTGTAGCGAATGTGGTCAGCACGTTTAATGTAACAGTGACGACGCCGCTGGGTAACGCCACCAGTTACCCGTTTAGACTGACATTCTCCTGTCCTTGACGTAAGGGGAAACGGGCGCCGTAGAGGCGGTGCCTGCTTATTTTCTGATTGATATAAAAAGTGTCCGAAATTTCCAACAGTAATATCTTTCTTGTCGGCCTCATGGGCGCAGGCAAAACCACGATCGGGCGCATTTTGGCCCGCAAGCTGGGCTTGCGCTTTGTCGATTCCGACCACGAAATCGAGGCACGCACGGGAGCGACCATCCCGTGGATCTTTGAAATCGAGGGCGAGGCCAGCTTTCGCCGGCGCGAGGCCGAGGTCATCCGCGACCTGAGCGCCCAGGAAGGCATCGTCATGGCCACCGGCGGCGGGGCCATCCTCAACGCCGACAGCCGCGCCTACCTGAAGGAACGGGGCACGGTCGTCTACCTGCGTGCCAGTGTCAGCAACATCCTCGCGCGCACCAGCCACGACAAGAACCGCCCGCTGCTGCAGACGGCCGACCCGCGCCGCAAGCTGGAAGAATTGACGTCCCAGCGCGAGCCCCATTACATGGAAGTGGCCGACATTGTGATCGACACGGGCCGTCCTAACGTACAATCGATGGTTCAGACCATCCTGATGCAGCTGGCCAGCCTCGAATGCGAGGCCTCGCCCAACTGCGTCATTCATGCAGAGCCTTCGATGAACGAGCAATCTAAAATGTTGTTGAGCGTAGACCTCGACGAGCGCAGTTATCCGATCGCCATCGGTCCCGGCCTGCTGGCCGACGCCGACGCGCTGCTGCGCCATATCAGCGGCCACAAGGTGGCCATCGTCACCAATACCACCGTCGCCCCCCTGTACCTGGGCCGCCTGCAGGCGGCGCTGGCCAGCGATGGCCGCGAGGTGATCAGCATCGTCCTGCCGGACGGCGAAGAATATAAAAACTGGGCCAGCCTGATGCAGATCTTCGACGCGCTGCTGGCCAACAAGTGCGACCGCAAGACCACCCTGGTGGCCCTGGGCGGCGGCGTGATCGGCGACCTTACCGGCTACGCGGCGGCCAGCTACATGCGCGGCATCGGCTTCGTGCAGGTGCCCACCACCCTGCTGGCGCAGGTCGATTCCTCCGTCGGCGGCAAGACGGGCATCAACCACCCGCTGGGCAAGAACATGATCGGCGCCTTCTACCAGCCGCGCGCCGTGATCGCCGACACGTCGACCCTGGAAACCCTGCCAGCGCGCGAGCTGTCGGCCGGCCTGGCCGAAGTGATCAAGCATGGCGCCATCATCGATGCCGCGTTTTTCGACTGGATCGAGGCGAACATGGCCAAGCTGATGGCGCGCGACAAGGGCGCCCTGGCCTATGCCATCGCCCGCTCGTGCGAGATCAAGGCCGACGTGGTGCGCCAGGACGAGCGCGAAGGCGGCTTGCGCGCCATCCTGAATTTCGGCCACACCTTCGGCCACGCCATCGAGGCGGGCCTGGGTTACGGCCACTGGCTGCACGGCGAAGCCGTCGGCTGCGGCATGGTGATGGCGGCCGACCTGTCCTGCCGCATGGGCTATATCGACCAGGCGGCCGTGGAGCGCGTGCGCGCGCTGGTGGCCGCCGCCGGCCTGCCGGTGAAGGCGCCGGACCTCGGTGTCGAGCGCTGGCTGGAGCTGATGGAAGTGGACAAGAAGAACGAGGGCGGCGCCATCAAGTTCATCCTGTTGAAACCCCTGGGCAGCCCGAACATCACGTCCGCGCCGCACGAACTGGTGCTGGCTACCCTGGCCGCCGGAGTGCAATAACATGCTGCCCGAAGACTTCCTTGCTCCGTACGCGGCCCATTCGGCACAGGGGCAGGGACGTCGCTTTGCCGAGGCGCCGCACGCCTCGCGCAGCCAGTTCCAGCGCGACCGCGACCGCATCATCCATTCCTCTGCCTTCCGCCGCCTCGAGTACAAGACCCAGGTGTTCCTCAATCACGAGGGAGATTTGTTCCGCACCCGCCTGACGCACAGCCTGGAAGTGGCGCAGGTGGGCCGCTCCATCGCGCGCAACCTGCGCCTGAACGAAGACCTGGTGGAAGCCATTGCGCTCGCGCATGACCTGGGCCACACGCCGTTCGGCCACGTGGGCCAGGACGTGCTCAACGAATGCATGCAGGCGCACGGCGGCTTCGAGCACAACCTGCAAAGCCTGCGCGTGGTCGACACGTTGGAAGAGCACTACGGCGCCTTCGATGGCTTGAACCTGATGTTCGAGACGCGAGAAGGCATCCTGAAACACTGCTCGCTGGCGCATGCGCGCGAACTGGGCCCTGTGGCCCAGCGCTTCATCGATCGCACGCAACCGACCCTGGAAGCGCAGCTGACCAACCTGGCCGATGAAATCGCCTACAACAGCCACGATATCGACGACGGCCTGCGTTCCGGCCTGATTACCATCGCCCAGCTGGAAGAGGTGGAATTCTTCGGCCGCCTGTGGCGCGACGTGCAGCAGGCGTTTCCCGGCCTGTCGGGCCGGCGCGCCATCTACGAAACCCTGCGCCGCCTGATCACGGCCCTGGCCGACGATCTGATCGTCACGTCGACTTCCCTGATTGCGGACGCCGCTCCGCGCGACGTCAGCGAAGTGCGCGCCAGTCCCCCGCTGATCCGTTTTTCGGACGCCATGCGCAAGGATGCGACGGAGCTCAAGCGGTTCCTGCGCGCGAACCTGTACCGCCACTACCAGGTCAACCGCATGCGCGTGAAGGCGAGCCGCATCGTGCGCGAACTGTACGACAGCTTCATGGCCGAACCGGCCCTGCTGCCGCCCGACTATCAACTCAGGGATGGCGACGTCACGCAGCAGGCGCGCAAGATCGCCGACTACATCGCCGGCATGACGGACCGCTACGCGATTCGTGAGCACCGCAGGCTGTATTCGCTCGACGAGTTGTAAGCGCATTACCCCCATTCCTCTCCTCTGTCAATTGGCATGATCATCTAGGTCCCCACCCGATCATCCCAATACCCCCGTAGCGCCTTCTTTTCTATCATGGCAGCAAGTCAACAAGGGCTTGCCGCCCATAGTCAAGGAGAGTGTCATGATTGAATCGCGCCGCAGTTTCTTGCGCGCCTTGCCAGCCGTAACCATCGGGGCGGCCATCGCGCCGCTGCCAGGCAAGGCGGCCACCAAGGGCGAAGGCGGCCAGCGTTGGGCGATGGTGGTCGATGTGCAGAAATGCATCGGCTGCCAGGCTTGCACGGTCTCCTGCATCATGGAAAACGCCGTGCCGGAAAACAGCTTCCGCACCGTCGTCTCGACCTATGAAGTCAAGGAAGAGAACCGCTGCGGCACCTACATGCTGCCGCGCCTGTGCAACCACTGCGCCAATCCCCCCTGCATTCCCGTCTGTCCCGTCGGCGCCACGTTCCAGCGCAAGGATGGCGTCGTCGTCGTCGATGGCGACCGCTGCGTGGGCTGCGCCTACTGCGTGCAAGCCTGCCCGTATGACGCGCGCTTCATCAACCACGAAACGGGCAAGGCCGACAAATGCACGTTCTGCGCGCACCGGGTCGATGAAGGCTTGCTGCCTGCCTGCGTGGAAACCTGCGTGGGCGGCGCGCGTATCTTCGGCGACCTGAATGACCCGGACAGCGTGGTGCACCAGCTGCTGACCGAGAACAAGGTGAAGGTGCTGAAACCCGAGCAGGGCACCCAGCCCCACGTGTTTTACCTGGGACTGGACACGCGCTTCGCCGGCCACGTCGAGGGCGAAGCGACTCTTTGGCAACCGAGCAAACACGGGAAATAAACCATGGACAGCCACATCACCGAAATTCTCAACGTCACGCGCGAAGCGGCATGGCTGCCGTGGGCGGTGCAGTATTTTTTCCTCATCGGCCTCAGTTATGGCAGTTTCATGCTGACGCTGCCGTACTTCGTCTTTGGCCGCAAGGCGTATGAACGCCTGGGACGCATCGCGCTGCTGGCATCCCTCGTCTGCGGCATGACGGCGCCCGTGGCGCTGCTGGCCGATTTGCACGGGCCGGGCCGCTTCTACCATTTCTATATTTACTTCCAGCCGCAGTCGTGGATGTCGTGGGGCTCGTTCTTCATCCCCCTGTATCTGGGCTGTTTGATGCTGTACGCGTGGCTGGCGCTGCGCGTGGACTTCGCCACACGGGGACAGGGCCAGGACCGCCTGGCCTTCGCCTACCGCTTGCTGGGGCGCGGCGGCGCCGCTTCCTTGCGGGCCATTCGCGTCGCCGCCGCCTTCACCTTGTTGGCCGCCTTCGTCGTGGGTCTGTACACGGGCATGGAAGTGATGGTGGTGCGTGCCCGTCCCCTGTGGTTCACGCCTTTCCTGCCGGCGCAATTTGCCGCCACGGCCTTTGTCGGGGCCGTGGGCCTGGCGCTGCTGTTCAACCGCTTCCTGCCGGGCCGCGACAAGGCGCTGGAAGTATCGCTGAACCGCGCGCTGGCCCTGTCGCTGGCGCTGGTGCTGGCGCTGGGCGGCGGCTGGCTGTTCGTCAGTCTTTCCGGCGTGAGCGCCAGCCACAGCATGGCCTTTACGCAGGTGGCGGGCATGCCGCAATGGCAGTTCACGGCCGTATGGGCCGTGCTGTCGGCCATCGTGCCGATGGCGCTGGCCATCTGGCGTCCGGCCACGAGTGGCCTGGCCAATGGCCTGATCGCGCTGCATAGCGCCTGGATGATGCGCTGGACGATTTTTATCGGCGGCCAGACGATTCCGAAGACGGGTGCAGGCCTGTACGACTACCACCTGCCGATGGGGAACGATGGCTTGCTGGGCATTATTGGCACGGCCGGCCTGTGGATCGCGCTGCTGTTGCTGATGCTGGAATTTTTGCCATGGGCGGGCCGCGTCGTCGCTGGTCGCAGCCGTCCCGCCATGGCCACGCACTGAGGAGTCAAAAATGAACGATCAAATACACCACAACGCACACAACGACGTCCCTGAAGATGAAAACGAAAAACGCCGCAAGCTGTTGCGCTACGGCGCCATTGGCGGCGGCCTGGCCGCGTTTGCCGCCAGCTTTTCCACCACGGCCGGCCGCATGGTCGACCATGCGCTGGGCAAGGATAAACCCGTGCAGAAACTGCATGGCAATTCCCTGCCGCCCGAGTTTTCCGTCGATACGGCCACGGGCAAGCTAACGGTCAATCCCGACCAGCAAGTGAGCTACACCATGTGCATGGGCTGCACTACGTTTTGCGGCGTGCGCGTGCGCCAGGATAAAAAAAGCGGCAAGGTGCTGCGCGTGGCGGGCAATCCCTACAGCCCCCTGTCGGCCGACCCGGCGCTGCCGTATCAAACCTCGATCCGCGACAGCTTTGTGTCGCTGTCGCGCTTCCAGGAAAAGGGGCTGAAGGGCCGTTCGACGGCTTGCGGCCGCGGCAACGGCGTGCTGGAACAGATGGAGTCGCCGTTCCGCGTGCTGGCGCCCATGAAGCGTGTGGGACCGCGCGGCGGCGGCCAGTGGGAACCGATCGCCTTCGACCAGTTGGTGAAGGAAGTGACGGAAGGCGGCGACCTGTTTGGCGAAGGCCACGTGCAGGGACTGCGCGCCTTGCGCGAGCTGGAAAAGCCGATCGATCCGGCGCAGCCGGAACTGGGCCCGCAAGTGAACCAGGTGGGCCTGATGTGCAGTACCGACGATGGCCGCCTGGCGTTCGGCACGCGCTTTTTCAAGCAGTCGTACGGCAGTTTGAACCTGGTCAACCACGGTTCGTATTGCGGCGGCGCCTACCGCAGCGGCTCGGGTGCCATGTTCGGCGACATGAAGAAGATGCCGCACGCGAAAGTGGACCTGGAAAATACGGAATTCTGCATTTTCGTCGGCACGGCGCCGGGCAATGCGGGCAACCCGTTCAAGCGCCAGGGCACCCTGATCGCGAAAGCAAGGTCGGGCAAGCGCGAATTCAGTTACGTCGTTGTCGACCCCGTGCTGACAAACGCGGACAGCCTTGCCGCGGGCGACCGCAGCCGCTGGGTACCGATCAAGCCGGGTACGGATGGTGCGCTGGCCATGGCCATGATCCGCTGGATCATCGAACACGAACGCTATGACCGCAACTTCCTCGTGCAGCCGAACCTGAAGGTGGCGGAAGCGGCGGGCGAAGCCGCCTGGTGCAATGCCACGCATTTGATCATCAACGAGAAGGGCCATCCGCGCGATGGCCGCTACCTGCGCGCGTCGGATATGGGCGCGGTGGAGTTGTCGGAAGAAGAGCGCTACAAGGATGGCGACGCCTTTTGCGTGATCGACGCCGCCACGCAAGCGATCGTGCCACACAATGCCGCCAAGGGTGAGGCGCGCCTGTTCTTCGACGGCCCGCTGGACGTGGCGGGTGCACCACTGCACCTGAAGACGGCCATGACGATGCTCAACGAGGAAGCGCAGCGCCACAGCATGGATGAATACGCGGCGGCCTGCGGCATTTCACGCGACATCATCGAAGGGCTGGCGCAGGAACTCACCAGCCATGGCAAGCGCGCCGCCGTCAATGCGCACGGCGGCATGATGTCGGGTGCGGGATTCTATAACGCGTATGCGCTGGTCATGCTCAATACCCTGATCGGTAACCTGAATCGCAAGGGCGGCACCCTGGTCAACGGCGGCAGCTTCAAGGATGCGGGACCCGGTCCGCGCTATAACCTCGAGAGTTTCGACGGCGAGATCAAGGCGGCCGGCATGCCGATCGGGCGCAATGTGCCGTATGAAAAAACCTCGGAATTCAAGCTGAAGAAAGAAGCGGGCAAGGCGTATCCGGCGAAGGCGCCGTGGTATCCGAATGCGCCCGCGCTGGCCACCGAGTGGCTGACCAGCGCCATGAACGGCTACCCGTATACCCTGAAGGCGCTGATTCTGTGGAGCTGCAATCCCGTCTACGGCATCACGGGCTTGCGCGCGCAGATCGGCAAAGAGCTGGCCGATCCGAAGAAGATTCCCCTGATCGTCGCCATCGACCCCTTCATCAATGAAAGCTCGGCGTTTGCCGACTACCTGTTGCCCGACACCTTGCTGTACGAAAGCTGGGGCTGGGCTGGCGCCTGGGGCGGCATGCCCGTCAAAATGAGCACGGCGCGCTGGCCCGTGGTCGAACCGCGCGTGCAAAAGACGCCGGACGGCCAGACCATCTGCATGGAATCGTTCTTCATCGCGCTGGCGAAAACGATGGACTTGCCCGGTTTCGGTCCGGAGGCCTTGCAGGACATGGATGGCCAGCGCTTCCCCCTGCAGCGCGCGGAAGACTGGTATCTGCGCGGCGGCGCCAACATCGCCTGGCAGGGCAAGACGGCCGTGCCGGAGGCCAGCGACGACGATATCGATTTATCCGGCGTGGGCCGCATCCGCCCCGAACTGGAGCGCACCTTGAAGCCGGAAGAGTGGCGCAAGGTGGCCTTCATGCTGGCGCGGGGAGGGCGCTACCAGAGCTATGGCGAAATGTTCGGCCTGCGCCTGCCGCCACCGGCGAATCCCAAGGCGCCGGCAGCGCCTGCACCCGTGATCGACGAGACGCCGTATCCGCAGGACTGGTCCACGCACCGCTATCTGAAACCGATGATGCTGTACAACGAAGGCCTGGGCGTGAGCAAGAACAGCTTGAGCGGCAAGCGATTCCCCGGCACGCCCGCGTGGCGAGTGGCGGCGTTTGCCGACGGTACGCCCGTGCGCAAGACCTATCCGGCCAGCGAGTGGCCGTTCGAGTTGATCAGCTTTAAATCGGCGCTGCAGAACTCCTACAGCATCGGTGCGCGGCGCTTGCGCGGCATCCATCCGGACAACCCGGTCGCCGTGCATCCCGACGATGCGGCGCGCTTGAAGCTGGTAAATGGCGATGCCATTTACCTGGAAACGCCGGGCGGCAGGGCCAGGGCCACGGTGATGCTGCGCCATGGCGTGCAGCAGGGCGTGATCGCCGTCGAACACGGTTTCGGCCACAAGGAGCACGGTGCGCGCGCCCACCGTATCGGCAAGCTGCGCCAGCCAGATGAACCGGCCATCGGCGCCGGCATCAACCTGAATGACCTGGGATTGACGGACCCGAGCCGCGGCGACAAGAACGTGTTTGTCGATCCCGTCTCGGGCACGTCGGTGCGGCAGGGGCTGCCGGCGCGCATCGTGCGGGCTTAACGAACGCTCAACAAAACCGTAGCGAGCGGAAGGGAGGTGCGGTCGAGAAGCGTAGCTGTGCGAATGCACAGTGAGCATCGCAGGCCGCAAATCACGACGCGCAGTAGGTTGGGTTGGGTGTTCTAGATTTCGCCGCCGGCCATTAGCAGCCGGGCTACCTCGGCTGCTGAATGCAGGCCCAGTTTTTCCATCGTGTTATGGCGGTGCACCTGCACTGTCTTGTCGCTGATGCCCAGCTCGCGGGCGATGACTTTCGAGGCTTTGCCTTCGGCCATCAGCAACGCCACTTCGCGCTCGCGCGCGGTGAGCCTGGCCAGCGCCGATTGCGCCGTATTCGCGCTGGCGGCGCTGCGGCTTTCTTCCACGCTGCGGGCCACGGCCCGGCTGACGGCGTCCAGCAGCACCTGGTCCTTGCACGGTTTTTCCAAAAAATCGCAGGCGCCCGCCTTCATCGTCTGCACGGCCATGGCCAGGTCGCCGTGACCGCTGAGGAAAATCACGGGCAGGGAGATGGCGTGGCCGGTCCTGTTGTTCAACTCCTGTTGCAGTTCCAGTCCGCTCATCAAAGGCATGCGCACGTCGAGCAGCAGGCAGCCCGGCACATGGCCAGCGTAGCGCTGCAGGAAGTCGCGCGCCGACTCGAACGTCTCGACCTTCCAGCCGGCCGAATCGAACAGATAGGCCAGCGAGCGGCGCATGGCGGCGTCGTCGTCGACGACAAAGATGATCGCATCGCTTTCATTCATGGTGTTTCCTTGTTGGCTCCCAGGCCAGTATCTTCGGGCAGGCGGAACCAGACCGTCAAGCCTGGTGCATCGGCGTTGGCGTGCGCCGACAGGCTGCCGCCGAACGATTCGATGATGCTTTTGCTGAGCGACATGCCCAGGCCCAGGCCTTCGGCCTTGGTGGTAAAGAAGGGTTCGAACAGGCGCGCCATCTGCGCCGCTTCCAGGCCGCAGCCGGCGTCGCGCACGGCCACCGTGCAGGCGCCGTTTTCGCGGTGCAGCAGCACGCCGATGGGGTGCTGCGGATTGCCGTTTTCCAGCTGCGCATCGAGCGCATTTTTCAGTAAATTGAGCAGCACCTGCTGCACTTGCTGCGGGTCGGCCAGCACGCGCGGTGCCGCGCTGACCGCCTCGTGGCGCCAGCTGATATTGGCTTGCGGATGGGCTGCGCGGAACAGGGCCACGGCTTGCTCCACGGCGTCGGCCAGGGCGAAGGCCGTGCTGTGCGCGGGACGCTTTTGCGCCATCGCGCGAATGTGACGGATGATGGCGCCCGCGCGTTCGCTTTGCGTGGCGATTTCCTGCGCGCCGTCGAGCAGGGGCGCCGCATCGAGCCGACCCGCCGTGATGCGGCGCGCCATGCCGCGCGCGAAATTGCCGATGGCGGCTAGCGGCTGGTTCAATTCATGCGCGATGGCGCTGGCCATTTCGCCCAGAATCGCCAGGCGCGCCGTGTGGTCTAGCGTGGCCTGGCGCTGGCGCGCCTGCTCTTCCAGCGCGCGCTGCTGGTGCTGGGCGGCGCGCAATTGCTCCGTGCGCCGGCTGACCAGGTATTCCACGCGCACCGTGTGCACGGCCCAGGCGATGAGCAAGGCCAGCACCAGCAGCATCCAGCCCCAGTAGCGGCGCAACGCCGTCTCGAACGTCAGCTTGTCCAGATAGGCGTAGGGACCGATGCGCAGGTCGCGGAACAGCTCATCGACGATTTGGTAATCGCTGGGTACCGTCCAGCTGTAGCCTTCGTCGGTGCGCGGCATGGCTAGCAGGGCTTGCGCCACTTTTTTTGCCAGCGCGGGCGGCGTCTGTCGCAGGGCCACGAAGGGCCAGTCCGGATACAGCCGCGACGAGCTGGCGCAGCGAAAACCGGGAATCGGGCGCGTGGTGATCACGCGCAGTTCCTCGGCGCGCACTTCGCCGCGCGCGACCATCTGTTCGAGCAGGCAGGTGCGCACGATGCCCGCATCCATGCGCCCCGCACGCACGGCGTCGATGATCTGCTGCGACGGAAAACCGCTATAGCGCAGGCTGGCAAAATCATGCGCGGGATCGATGCCCGCTTCGCGCAGTTCGCGCGCGGCGATCTGGTAGCCGCCAAAAGCGTCGGGTGCCACGGCCATCACGTTCTTGCCAGCCAGGTCGGCCAGGTCATGTAGCGGCGACGCGCTGCGCACGACGATGGCCGAGCCGATGGCCTGGCGCGGCGACTCCGTCCATGGCGATTCCAGGGTGGCGATACGGCTGGCGCCATCGCTGTGCTCGAGCGCCACGTAATGGCCGCTGCTGGTGATGGCAAAGGCGATCGATTGCGACTGCACGGCGCGCGTCAGGCCCGCCTGGTCGTAGTCGGCCAGGATGAAACGGATGCCGGGAATGCTCGCTTGCAGGTGGCGCGTCACGTACGACCAGTCCTGCTGCACGGCGTCGCCGCCCTTGTAGGCCAGTACGCCAATTCTTACCTCGGGCAGGTCGTTCGCCGCGTGGGCGCCGTGCAGACACAGCGCCGCCAGCGCGAGCAGTAAAAAATGCCGCACTAGAACATGCTGCGTTGCGCCGCGCGCGCATCGCCGAACAGGTCCAGCAGCAGTTTCTTGATGGGGGCGGGCAGCGGCGCGTCCGCGATTTTCGCGCCGTCATACCAGACGTGCGTCGCTTCCCCGGCCAGCGCCAGGCGGCGCGCCAGGGTGATGCGGCAGGGAACGATGTGCAGTTTGTAGTGGGTAAACACGTGCACGATGGGCAGCAGCCGTTCCTGCGTTTCGATTGCGCCAAACGGCGCCACGGCGCGCGTCAGCGCATCCTGATCGATGTCGCGCGGACAGTCCTCGCCGGCCAGCACGTGGCCATCGAGTTCCGGCAGCGACAGCAAGCCGCCCCAGATGCCGGAACCGGGACGCTGTTCCAGCAGCACCTGGCCATCGTCGATGATGACCAGCATGACGGCGTGTTTTTCGGGGCTGGTTTTCTTCGGTTTGCGCACCGGCAGATCCTTGGTGCGGCCCGTAGCGTAGGCCACGCAGCGCGGCTGCAGCGGGCAGCGGCCGCAATCGGGGCTGCTGCGCGTGCACAGGGTGGCGCCGAAGTCCATCAAGCCCTGCGTGTAGGCTTCGATACCTGTCTCCGGCAGCAGCGCTTCGGCACGGCGCCACATGGCTTCCTCGACCCGTTTTTCGCCGGGATAGGCATCGATGCCGAAGGTGCGCGCGAAGACGCGTTTGACGTTGCCGTCCATGATGGCTGCGCGTGTGCCGCTGGAGAACGCGGAGATGGCGGCCGCCGTCGAGCGGCCGATGCCGGGCAGGTCGGCCAGCAAGGCCGGGTCGCTGGGGAAGACGCCGTCGTATTCGGCCACCACGCGCTGCGCGCACTTGTGCAGGTTGCGCGCCCGCGTGTAGTAACCGAGGCCGCTCCACTGCGCCATCACGTCTTCCACCGGGGCGCTGGCCAGATCGCGCAGGGTAGGGAAGCGTTCGAGGAAGCGCGCATAGTAGCCGAGTACCGCGGTGACCTGCGTTTGCTGCAGCATGATTTCGGACAGCCAGATCAGGTAGGCGTCGCGCGTGTTTTGCCACGGCAGCGCATGGCGGCCATGCTGCTTTTGCCAGGCGATGACGGTGGCGGAAAAAGTCGGGTCGATATAATTTTCAGACGCGTTTTCAAACTGAGTTGCGCCCGTGGCGGGCGAGAGCGGATGCAGCAGACGTTTCATGCAGGGTTCCAGTATCTTGTGGCGTGTTGTTGCGTGTTTTATGTGGCGCTGGCCGTGCGCAAGGCAGCGAGCAATTGCGCCAGCTGCGCCTTGTCGCGTTCGAGCGCCGCCAGGCTTGCTTCGAAGCCGGCGATTTTCTGTTCCAGGCTGCCCGTGGCGTCGTGGATGCGCTGGATCGAGGCAAAGCGCAGTTTCAGCTGTTCCTTGTACTCGACGATCTGCGCTTCGAGGGGCGCCATGATGACTTTCAGCCAGGCACTGGCGTCGTCGTTGGCGTTGGTGAAGCTGCGGCGCACGCGTGAGGCGATGGTGTCGAAGAATTTCTCCATCAGCACGACCCGGCTGGTGGTGAGCAGGGTGGCCGTGCCGAACTGCTTGTGATACACGGCTTCGATATCGGCGATCTCCTGGCGGTAGCGGGCCAGGGAAAACGGCATCGGCAAGGCCAGCGCCAGGCCATGTTCGGTGGCGAATTTGCGGTACATCACGTTCATCATTTCCGTGATCTCGGCCGTCTTGCCTTCCGAGCGATCCAGGTTCCGGGTGATGCGCTCGAAATACTGGCGCACGGCTTCGCGCAGGCCCGTGAAAAAGCGGCTGCGCTGCATGGCGGCGCGCACGCCATCGATATCGTCGCGCACGATGTCCATGCCCAGGCTCGTATAGAGTTCCGTCGACAGGCGGGTAAATACGGCGCGCGTGGCCTGCAGCTTGAACAGGCTGCTGTCGAATTCCTTCTTCTCGATATCGACGCGGCGCATCATGTGCGCGATCACGCTCTGGTTCTTGCCGCGCAGGCTGTGCAGCTCGTGCAGCTGCTCGGCGATGCCGCGCGCGCGCGCCGCCGCCTGCACCTGCTGCGCCGCCTCGATGGCGTCCAGGTCGAACGCCAGCTGGCGCCGGATGATGTCCTTGCGCGCGGGGATCAGCTCCTCGAACAGGGCCGTCTCCAGCGGCAGCAAACGGCTCTTTTCCAGCAGCGCCGCATCGTGGTTGATCTTGCCCACCAGGGCCTTTTGCGCCGAGACGGGAAACACCTGGCCTGGGTCCAGTGTCAGCAGATGCGCCACGCTGGCCTGCTGGCGTTCGATGGCTTGCGCCACCTCGGCATCGCCGCGCAATTCGTCCCACATGCTGTCGATCTTGTTGAGCACCACCAGGCGCCCCGCGCCGGCGCCGATATGGTTGCGCCACACTTCGATATCGCTGCGCGTGACGCCCGTGTCGGCCGCCAGGATGAACAGCACCGCGTGCGCATTCGGGATCAGGTTCAGGGTCAGTTCCGGTTCCGTGCCGATGGCGTTCAGGCCGGGCGTGTCGAGAATCACCAGGCCCTGTTTCAGCAGCGGATGGGGGAAGTTGATGATGGCGTGGCGCCACATGGAAATTTCCACCTGGCCGTCCTCGTCGAGCATGGCGGGGGCGTCCGCATCGTCGGCGTCGTACAGGCCGTAGCGCGCCGCTTCTTCCACGCTGACTTTCTTCGTCAGGCTGACCTGGCGGATGGCTTCCTGCATGTCGCCACCCGCCTCGATATTCAGGGGCAGGACGGTCCAGGCGGCGGGCAGGTCGCGGTAGTCGCTGGTCGACAGGTTCTGGGCGCGCGTCTCGATGGGCAGCAGCCGGATCGATGGCGGCCAGGCCGCGTCGTACAGCAGCTCGGTGGGGCACATGGTGGTGCGGCCCGCGCCCGAGGGCAGGATGCGCTGGCCATAGCCGGCAAAGAAGATGGCGTTGATCAGCTCGGATTTGCCGCGCGAGAATTCCGCCACGAAGGCGACGGACAGGCGGTCGTCAGTCAGGCGGGAGCCACAGCGCGCCAGGCGCAGCGCGGAGGCGCCGTCGACCAGGCCCGCCGCGCTGGCGGCTTGCCGGTATGCCTGCAAGGCGGCCTGCACGTCCTGCCGCCATGCGCTGTATTGTTCCAAGTCTCTGACCATCTGGCTCCCTCTGTGAGTGTGGCTACTTTTGGCAATTCACGCAGTAAAACGTGGAACGCTGTCCCTGCACGATTTGCCGTATCGGCGCGCCGCACACGCGGCATGGCTTGCCCGCGCGGTTGTACGTGAAATACGTCTGCTGGAAGTAGCCGGACTGGCCATTGACGCCGATGAAGTCGCGCAGGGTGCTGCCGCCCTGCACGATGGCTTCGGCCAGCACGTCGCGGATCGATTGCGCCAGTTTCTCATAGCGGGCCAGGCCGATGCGCCGGGCTGGCGTCTTCGGGTTGATCCCCGCGCGGAACAGGCTTTCGGAGCAATAGATATTGCCCACGCCGACGACGATGTCGCCCGCCATCAGCACCTGCTTGATGTTGGTGCCCTTGTTGCGCGTTTTCTCGAACAGCAGCTGGCCAGTGAAGCCGCCTTCCAGCGGTTCCGTGCCCAGACCGCGCAGCAGCGCGTGGCCATCCAGCGGGCCGTCGGCCTCGTCATGCCACAGCACGGCGCCGAAGCGGCGCGGATCCGTCATGCGCAGCACCTGGCTGCTGCCGTCCGCGTCTTCCACGACGAGGTCGAAATGGTCGTGCTTTTGCGCCTCCGTCCCAGTGGGCAGCACGCGCAAATGGCCCGACATGCCCAGGTGGATGATCAGGGTGCCGTGGCGGAAGTGGATCAGCAGGTATTTGCCGCGCCGCCCCGTCAGGCCGATGGTTTGCCCCGACAATTGTTCGCCCAGGGCCGGGGGGAAGGGCCAGCGCAGGCCGTCGCGGCGCAGCACGACGGCACGCACGGCGCGCCCTTCGATGTGGGGCGCGACACCGCGCCGTGTGACTTCGACTTCTGGCAATTCTGGCATAGGGCTCGAATGGTGGAAAACCGGGTAAAAAACAGGCGGGTCGCCGGCCGATGGCTGGCCCGGGCACGCTACGCCGCCACGACGTATATATTTCGTTACATACGTGAAGTACGCGATAGCCGCGTTGGGCGTAGAATCAAACTTTGCCGTTTAGCCAGGATCAGCCTTTGAAAAACGCTTTCGCCATTGTAACCTTGTCCGCCCTGATGGCCACGCATGCCATGGCACAGACGCCTGTTGCCCCTGCCGATGGGGCGGCCAGCCCCGCTGCGGCCGCCGCGCCGCAAGCGGCCGGTACTGAGTCCGACGATGACGCCAAGGGCGAGAAGCTGCCCAAGGTCGAGTTAAGCAGCGATTTGCTGTACAAGCTGACCAAGGCTGAAATGGAATTCAAGAGCGGCCAGTGGCAAGGGCCGTACGTGACGATGATGGTGGCGGCGCAGCAGACGCGTGATCCGCGCCTGGCGCGCCGCGCCTCCGAAATGGCACTGGCCGCCAAGCAAGGCGGCGAAGCGCTGGCGGCCATCCGCCTGTGGCGCGAGCTGGCGCCCGAATCGGATGAGGCGACCCAGTTCTTCCTCGGCTTCGTCGTCTTGACGGACAAGATCGAAGAAGCGGAACCGATTTTTGCCGAGCGCCTGGCCAATGCACCGCCGGGTGCGCGCGGCGTGGCCCTGTTCCAGATGCAGCAAATCCTGTCGCGTTCGAATGACAAGCTGTATGCCTATTCGATGGTGACGCGCCTGGTGCAGCCCTACCTGGACATGTTCGAAGCCCACCTGGTGCTGGCGCAGGGCGCCTTGTCGATCGGCGAGCGTGAACGCGCCATCGGCGAAGCGAACAAGGCGTTGGCGATCAAGCCGAACTCCGAGCTGGCCGCGCTGACCCTGGCGCAGGTGACGGGCGAACCCGAGGCGGCAGGCAAGGTGCTGGCCGCCTTCCTGCAAAAGAATCCGGACGCTGTCGAGGTGCGCGGCGCGTATGCGCGCCTGCTGGTCGAGCAAAAACAGCTGGAGCCGGCGCGCGACCAATTCCTGCTGCTGCTGAAAAGTCAGCCCGACAACCTGGGCGGCCTGTATGCGCTCGGCATCGTGGCGTTGCAGCTGGAAGATACCAAGGGCGCGGAGCAGTACTTCAAGCGCTTCCTGGCCGTGCTCGACAAATCCCCTGGCGACGCGCGCGATCCGTTCAAGGCCCTGATGATACTGTCGCAGATCGCCGAAACGCGCGGCGACACGGCCGGCGCCATCGCCTGGCTGGACAAGATCGACAACAGTGCGTCCGCCGGTTATGTCGAGGCGCGTTTGCGCCGCGCCCAGCTGATCGCCCGTGGCGGCAATCTCGATGCGGCGCGCAAGGCGCTGACGGAAATCGAAACGGACGATCCGGCAAGCCAGGCGCAGGTGCTGCTGGTCGACGCGCAATTCCTGCGCGATACCGGCTACGTGCAAAGCGCCTATACGGTGCTGGAAAACGCCTTGCTGCGCTTCCCCGATAATCCGGAATTGCTGTACGACTATGCCTTGCTGGCCGAGCGCCTGGATAAACTCGAGCTGATGGAGGCGAGCCTGCGCCGCGTGATGGCGCTGGCGCCTGACAATCAGCACGCGTATAACGCCCTCGGCTACTCGCTGGCCGAACGGGGCATCCGCCTGCCGGAAGCCCATGCACTGATCGAAAAAGCCTTGCAGATGGCGCCGGGCGACCCGTTCATCATGGACAGCATGGGCTGGGTGCAGTTCCGCATGGGTAACCTGGCCGCCGCGGAAAGCGCGCTGCGCCGCGCCTATGCCGTGCGCAGCGACCCGGAAATCGCCGTCCACCTGGGCGAAGTGCTGTGGCAGAAGGGCGACAAGGCCGAAGCGCAAAAGCTGTGGCGCGAGGCGCAAGGCAAGGATCCGAAAAACGATGCGCTGAAAAGCACCCTGGCGCGCTTGAATGTCAGTTTGTGATTGAACCGATTAACTCAACTATGAGAAACCAGCGCCATGGCGCTGGTTTTTCCTTGTGCCCATGTCCAAACCCATGTCCAAACATTTCCTGCCCCTGACTGTCCTGTGCCTGGCCCTCTCGGCCTGCTCGACCCTGACTTCCCCCTTTTCATCCGGCGCCGCGCCATCGGGCAAAGCCGTCGCGCCCTACCGCGAACAGGTGGAGCTGACGGGCCGTTTGAACGTCGTGTACCAGAAGGATGACAAGCCCGAATCGGCCACGGTCAATTTCAACTGGCTGCAGACGGCCGCGCGCACGGATGTGACCCTGTATACGCCCGTCGGCAGCACCCTGGCGACGATCGCCGTCACGCCGCAGCAGGCCGTGTTGACGCAAAGCGGCAAGGCGCCGCGCAGCGCGCCCGACGTCGATACCCTGAGCGCGCAGATGCTGGGGTGGTCCCTGCCCGTGTCGGGCTTGCGTGACTGGCTGCAAGGTTATGCCGTGGGCGCCGATGGCAAGCGCTTCGTCGCGTCACCGGCCAATGACAGCGTGACAACCAAAGACGGCTGGCGCTTGCGCTATGTGTCGTGGCAAGATGCTGCTGAGAATACACCGGGCGCCTTGCCCCAACCGCGGCGTATCGATGCCGAACGCACCACCAGCGCGCAGGCCGATGCCGTGTCGCTGCGCATCGTGCTCGATGCCGCCCCATCCACACCTGCACCATGACATTGACGACCCTGAATCATTGCCCGGCTCCCGCCAAACTGAACTTATTTCTGCACGTTAACGGCCGCCGCGCCGATGGCTACCATCTGCTGCAGACGGTTTTCCAGTTGCTCGACCATGGCGACACCTTGCACTTCGCGCTGCGCGACGACACGCTGATCCGCCGCGTGACGGCGCTGGCCGGCGTGCCGGAAGAGCAGGACTTGATCATCCGCGCCGCGAAACTGCTGCAGGCGGAAGTGCTGCGCCGCACGGGCGCCTTGCCGCGCGGCGTCGATATCGCCATCGACAAGGTGCTGCCCATGGGCGGCGGCCTGGGGGGCGGTTCGTCCGATGCGGCCACGGCCCTGATGGCCTTGAACCGTCTGTGGCAAGCGGGCTTGAGCCGGGAGGAATTGATGGCGCTGGGCTTGCCGCTGGGCGCCGATATCCCATTTTTCATCTTTGGCGAAAACGCCTTTGCCGAAGGCGTGGGCGAGGCCCTGCAGCCCGTCGCCACGCCCGAATGCTGGTATGTGGTGATCGAGCCGGGCGTGCAAGTACCTACCGCCGCAATTTTTTGCGCGGAAGGCTTGACGAGAAATACCGAACCCGTCACAATAGCGGACTTTTCCAGGCACCTCGCAGAAGGAAACGATGCGGGCGGGTTTGGTAAAAATGATTTACAGCAAGTGGCATGCAGTCTTTTCAAGCCGGTAGCAGATGCGGTAGAATGGCTGGGTGCTTACGGTGAGGCCAGGATGACTGGTTCCGGTGCTTGTGTGTTTAGTGCGTTTGGCAGTCAGGAAGAAGCGGATGCGGTGCTCAGCAATGTGCCACCAGTCTGGATCGCCTGGAAGGCAAAAGCGCTGAATCGCCACCCGATGCTCACGGTGTTGTAAAGAGCAAAAAAAGATTTTGCTTAGCGTCAAATAGTCGGTATAATACTGGCCAACATGACGGCAAGCAGTCAGTAACGTAGGGGAATCGCCAAGCTGGTTAAGGCACTGGATTTTGATTCCAGCATGCGAAGGTTCGAATCCTTCTTCCCCTGCCACCATTTCACCGTAGTCTGTCGATGCGAAGTTGGCGTCCAGTACGGGAAAAAGCAGATATGTCGCCACGCGGCATATTCTAAACAATGACTGACCGGGCCTATGCCCGGTTAGTGCTTTTCAAGACTTCTATATCACCTCTTGGGACTCCCATGGCTTACGAAAACCTGATGGTTTTTACCGGCAACGCGAATCCAGCGTTGGCAGAGGGGGTCGCAAAAAACCTCGGCATCCCTCTCGGTAAAGCAAACGTTTCGAAATTCTCCGACGGCGAAGTAATGGTCGAGATTAACGAAAACGTACGCGGCAAGGATGTTTTTGTTTTGCAATCCACCTGTGCTCCAACCAACGACAGCCTGATGGAAATCATGCTGATGGTTGATGCCTTGAAACGTGCTTCCGCTGGCCGCATCACCGCCGCGATTCCTTACTTCGGCTACGCCCGCCAAGACCGTCGTCCACGCTCCGCGCGTGTGGCAATTTCGGCCAAGGTGGTGGCGAACATGCTGGAAGAAGCCGGTGTCGAGCGCGTCCTGATCATGGACTTGCACGCTGACCAGATTCAAGGTTTCTTCGATATCCCAGTCGACAACATCTACGCTTCGCCAATTTTGCTGGGCGACCTGCAAAAGAAAAACTACCAGGATCTGCTGGTGGTGTCGCCGGACGTCGGCGGTGTGGTACGTGCGCGCGCCCTGGCAAAACGCCTGGGCTGCGACCTGGCCATCATCGACAAGCGTCGTCCAAAAGCGAACGTGTCGGAAGTGATGAACATCATCGGTGAAGTCGAAGGCCGCAACTGCGTGATCATGGATGACATGGTCGACACGGCAGGCACCCTGACCAAGGCTGCCGAAGTGCTCAAAGAGCGCGGCGCGAAAAAAGTCGTGGCGTATTGCACGCACGCGGTGCTGTCGGGCCCGGCGATTGACCGTATTTCGGCCTCGCCACTCGATGAGCTGGTCGTGACCGACACGATCCCCCTGTCCGAAGCGGCCCTGGCCTGCGGCAAGATCCGTCAATTGACGTGCGCGCCGCTGCTGGCCGAGACGTTCAAGCGCATCATCAAGGGCGATTCGGTTATTTCCCTCTTTATCGATTAATTCGACAAGAGCAGCAACAGACGTCACCTGCGGCGCGACCGGCTTTTTGCCTGTTGCGCCGTAGTATTTTAGTTTTCGGGGCGCATATGCGCCCATTTTCGAAGATTCCTGGTCGCGGGAATCTTCATAACACAAGGCGCAAGCCTTGTTCTTCTTGGAGTTTCACATGAAAGTTATCGCATTTAAACGCGAATTGCAAGGTTCCGGAGCGAGCCGCCGCCTGCGCATTTCCGGCCAAACCCCTGGTATCGTCTACGGTGGCGCTGAAGCCCCAGTGCTGATCTCGCTGGATCACAACGCCCTGTACCACGCGCTGAAAAAAGAAGTGTTCCACTCGTCGATCCTGGACCTGGAAATCGACGGCGTTTCCCAGCAAGTTCTGTTGCGCGACTTCCAAGTCCACGCATACAAACAACTGGTTCTGCACGCTGACTTCCAACGCGTTGACGCTAAGCAAGCTATCCACGTGAAAGTTGCTCTGCACTTCACGAACGCTGACGTTTCCCCAGCAGTCAAACTGCACGGCGCGACCATCAGCCACGTAGCCAACGAAATCGAAGTTTCGTGCCTGCCAGGCCAACTGCCAGAATTCATCAACGTTGACCTGTCGAACATCGACGTCGGTCACTCGCTGCACGTTGGCGACCTGGTCCTGCCAGCTGGCGTGACCGCTGTCACCCACGGCGCCAACCTGACCATCGCTACCGCTTCGGTACCGGCTGGCCACGTTGCTGCTGAAGCCGCTGCTGCTGAAGTTGTTGCTGACAAGAAGTAATTTTGCCGCCGCAGCAATGCGGTAGTCGCAAGGAAAAACCCGTCCGGTTCGCTCCGGACGGGTTTTTTTCTGCCTGTTTTCACCGATAATACGTTTTTACACTGCAGACACAGCCATGCCCATACGCCTGATCGTCGGCCTCGGCAACCCGGGACCCGAATACGAACAAACCCGTCACAATGCCGGCTTCTGGCTGGTGGACAACCTCGCCAACAGCTTGCCCGGCACGCGCTTGCAGCGCGATTCGCGCTACAACGCCATGCTGGCCAAGACCTCCATCGGCGGCAACGAAGTCTGGCTGCTCGAACCGCTGACCTTCATGAACCGCTCGGGCCAATCCGTGGGCGCGCTGGCGCGTTTCTTCAAGATCGCCGCCGATGAAGTGCTGGTGGTGCACGACGAACTCGATCTGATGCCAGGCATCGCGCGCCTGAAGAAGGGCGGCTCGGCCGGCGGCCATAATGGCTTGAAGGACATCACGGCCGCGCTGGGCACGCAGGATTACTGGCGCTTGCGCCTGGGCATCGGCCATCCGCGCACCCTGAGCCTGCAGCAGCAGGTAGCCGATTTCGTGCTGCACCGCCCGCGCCGCGAAGACCAGGAGCTGATCGAGCAGGCGATCGACAAATCCTTGCAAGTCATGCCGCTGATCGTCGAGGGCAAGTTCGAGGCGGCGACCATGAAGTTGCACACCGCGTAATTATTTCCCCGCCTTGCCGAAGCCGGTCATGATGGTTTTCGCCATCTGCTGCTGGCTGGCCTGGGCGCTGCTGCCTTCACCCGCGTTGGCGGCGATCAGCAAGCCGTCGCCGCTGCCGGGCGCCAGCGCGATCAGCGCGTGCCAGTAGCCGTTCGAGCCCAGGTGGGTCAGCACGCGCTGTGGCGCCTGGGGCGGGAAATGCATCACGCCCCAGCCCAATGCCGCATTCGTGTCGCCCTGCGCCGTATGCAGCAAGACATAGGTTTCCTGTTTCAGCAGCTTGCCCTTGCCTTGTTCGCCCTGCAGTTGATCGAGCGCAAACTTGGCCCAGTCAGCCATGCTCAGGTGGATTTCTCCATCGGGCGCCATCATCAGCGGGTTGCTGGCCATCAAGCCGGCGATCGGCTTGCCTTCCTTGTGGCCCAGGTTTTGTCCGCGCACCGTGGGACCGAACGCGGCCTGCATGCCCAGCGGGCCGAATACTTCCGCCTGCATCAGTTCCTCATAGGTCTTGCCCGTGACCCGCTCCGCAATGGCGGCGGCGATCATGGCGCCGCTGTTCGAATAATGCGATTCGCCGCGCGGTGCGGCCACCGGCGCGTCGGCCAGCGCGCGCTGTGCGTATTCCAGGCGCAGCACGGGCAAGGGGCGCGCATCCGTGTAGGTGGAATTGATCCAGTCCTCGTCCGGATTGGGCGGTAAACCGGCGCGGTGCGCCAGCAAATCCATCAGGTTGACGTCGCGGTACTCGGCGCGCATGCCGGCGCTCAGCGCGGGCAGCATGCTGGACAGCGGCGCATCCCACGACAGCACGCCCCGCTCCACCAGGCGCGCGATCAGGGTCACCGTCATGGCCTTGCCGTCGGAACCGATATTCCACACGTCATCGGCGCGTACGGCGTCATGGCCGTCGTTGGCGCGCACGCCCGCCTGCGCCTGCGCATCGATCTTGCCGTCGCGAATGAGCAGGATGGCCATGGCCGGCACGCTCCTGTCGGCCAGCGCCTGCTGCAGCATGGCGTTCAAGTCATGCGCGCGGGCGGCGCCGCCGAGCAGGAGGGCGGTGCTGCAAACGAGTGAGGCAAGCAGGGTTTTCATGGTGTCTCCAGTCGATAGGATAGGGCGAACATGTTAAAATGGTCGCAAAACATGATTTAATTATTGTTTTACGATAATTTATTCTAACGGCACTTTGTACTTTCGTATACTTTTAAATATGAAAAAAAATCAGTCAGGCCCCGCTGTATTGAGCCGGCGCGTGCGCCATGGCGTGACGACGTTCTTCGTGCTGTACCTGCTGCTGACGGTGCTGGGCTGGCTGGCGCCCGCGCCGGCCGCGCATGGGACATTGGGTGGCGCCGGCATGTACGAGCTGATGCTGCAACTGCAGAACCAGCCATTCGAGCACCTGGCGGCCATGCCGTGGTGGCAGCGGGTACTGGGCCTGGCGCTGGCCTTGCCGGCCTTGCTGGTGCTGGGCGATGCCGTGCGCCAGCTGGCCCGGGTCCTGCGCCAGTTCGAGCAGGGCGTGTACTTTACGCCGCAGGTGGCGGCGCACTTTCGCCGTTTCGCGGGCGGCTTGCTGCTGGGAACGCTGTTGACCCTGCTGGAGCCGACCGTGCGCGGCATGCTGTTCGGCTTGCTGGAAGAGGGCGCGGGCCAGTTGCGCCTGGTGGTCGACGTCACGGGCGGCGACTTGTGGACCTTGCTGCTGTGCTCCGTGTTCTTTGCGCTGGCGCAAATCCTCCATGAAGGCCAGCGCCTGGCCGATGAAAACAGCGGGTTCATCTGATGGGCATCGTCGTGCGCCTCGACCTGGTACTGGCCAGGAAAAAAGTGAAATCGAAGGAATTGGCGGCCTTCATCGGCATCACGGAACAGAATCTGTCCCTCTTGAAATCGGGCAAGGTGCGCGGCGTGCGTTTCGATACCCTGTCGAAAATCTGCGAGATGCTCGAATGCCAGCCCGGCGACATCCTGGAATTCGATGCGTCGCAGCCGGACGACGGGGATGGCGACAGTTAGCGGCACAGAGGGCGGTTTTTTTGAAGAGTAGGGTGCATAGAGGTACAATTGACCCTTACCAGATTTATTACAGCAAGATTATCCAGAAAACGCCTGTACAGGCCGTTTTTGCACCAGCCGCTTGCCGGCAAAATTGATTATTTAAAGGTTTTCCCATGAGTCTCCAATGCGGTATCGTCGGCTTGCCGAACGTCGGCAAGTCCACCCTGTTCAATGCACTGACGAAAGCCGGCATCCCGGCTGAAAACTATCCGTTCTGCACCATCGAGCCGAACGTCGGCGTCGTCGAAGTGCCGGACCCACGCATGGATGCGCTGGCCGCCATCGTCAAGCCGGAACGCATGGTTAACGCCATCGTGGAATTCGTCGACATCGCCGGCCTGGTGGCCGGTGCATCGAAGGGCGAGGGCCTGGGCAACCAGTTCCTGTCGCACATCCGTGAAACGGACGCCATCGTCAACGTCGTGCGCTGCTTCGAAGATGACAACGTCATCCACGTGGCCGGCAAGATCAACCCGCTCGACGATATCGAAGTCATCCAGACCGAACTGGCGCTGGCCGACATGGGCACCGTGGAAAAGGCCATCCACCGCGAAAACAAGAAAGCCCGCTCGGGCGACAAGGATGCGGCCAAGTTGCTGGCCATCATGGAACGCATGATGCCTTACCTGAACGACGCGAAACCCGTGCGCGCGATGGGCCTGGACGCCGATGAAATGGAACTGATCAAGCCGCTGTGCCTGATCACGGCCAAGCCGGCCATGTTCGTGGCCAACGTGTCCGACTCGGGCTTCACGAATAACCCGCTGCTGGACCAGCTGACGGCCTATGCGCAATCGCAAAACGCCCCTATCGTCGCCATCTGCGCGGCGCTGGAAGCGGAAATCGCCGACCTGGACGACGCCGACAAGGGCGCTTTCCTGGCCGACATGGGCATGGAAGAGCCAGGCCTGGACCGTCTGATCCGCGGCGCGTACAAGCTGCTGGGCCTGCAAACCTACTTTACGGCTGGCGTGAAGGAAGTGCGCGCCTGGACCATCCCTGTCGGCGCCACGGCACCGCAGGCGGCCGGCGTGATCCACACCGACTTCGAACGCGGCTTCATCCGCGCGCAAACCATCGCCTATGACGACTTCATCGCCTACAAGGGCGAAGCGGGCGCCAAGGAAGCGGGCAAGATGCGCGCCGAAGGTAAGGAATACGTCGTCAAGGATGGCGACGTGCTGAACTTCCTGTTCAACGTCTAAGGACAGATGCTTGCTGGCGAGCGCCAGCAACATACTGCATTCGTCCATTGCGAAATGCCGCTCAATGCACTTGGGCGGCATTTTTTGTTTGTCTATTTGAAAAGGCCAGCCATGCAGCCGGAGAAACCGCCGCTCGTTTCCATTGTCATGGCCACGTACAACCGGAGCAATATCCTCGGGTACGCTATTCAGTCGGCACTCGCCAGCACCGTGCAGGATTGGGAACTGATTATTGTCGGCGATTGCTGCACCGACGATACCGCCGAGGTGGTCGCCGCGTTCGGCGACGCGCGTATCCGCTTTGTGAATCTGGAAACCAATTACGGCGAACAGACGGGCCCCAACAATGTCGGCGTCAGCCTGGCCCGCGGCACCTATCTGGCATTCCTGAACCACGATGACCTGTGGTTGCCCGATCATTTGCAAAGCAGTATCGAGGTCCTCGAGCGCACCGGGGCCGACCTGGCTTTTGGCCAGGGACTGGTGGTTTTGCCGGTGGGATATCACATGGTGGGGGCGCTGGCGGATGGCGTGCAACCGTACCGTCCGTGGATGGACGTGCCCGCTACCCTGTGGATCATGCGGCGCGAGCTGGCCCTGCAGATCGGGCCATGGCAGCCCTCATGGGAAGTGCGCTGCTGGCCGTCGCAAGCCTGGCTGCACCGCGTGTATCGCGCGGGACGGCCGATGCTGGCCCACTCCCGCATCGGCGCCATCCTGATCCAGTCTGGCAGCCGCAGCAATGCCTACCTGGAGCGGCAACACGCCGAGCATGCGTTCTGGTGGGCGCACATGCAGGATCCGCTGAATATTCTGCAGGCTGTCTCCACGCTGTATGGCAAGGTGGGGCGTGAGCGTCTTATTGCACCGCTACAGTCCGCGATAACGGCCATGAAAGCATTGTCACGCCGTCTTTGCTATATGTTGGGGCTGTGGCCGCCGCATCCCGGCTTCTGGCTCAAATATTGGCGCAAAGGCACATTTTTACGTGAATTACGCCGCCGCCGGGGATTGAAGGACATGTCGCGGCGATAGATAATACGGTTGCAATATATAAGAGCATTTTTATAAAATTCTAGGGGTAGATCTGGTGGCTGAGAAAGATAACTGGTTGTTGGCTGGCGCGAAGCAGGATGGCGTCAGCATTACCAAGGAATGGAAGCCGGCAACGCCTTCCTTGATCGATGGCGTGATCTTTCAGGAAATCAAGCCTGTCTTGACGGCGTACGGCAGCCTGACCGAAATTTTCCGCACCGAATGGGTGCCCGATGCGGCACAGATAGGCCAGATATTCGCCTCGACCCTGGAGCCGGGCGGACTGAGCGCCTGGCATGCGCATGCCATCACGACGGACCGCCTGTTCGTGGCGGCGGGCCAGATGCGCGTGGTGCTGTACGACGCGCGCGAGGAGTCGCCCACCTTTGGCATGCTCAACGAATTCAAGCTGGGAACCAAGCGTCCCGGCCTGCTCGTCGTGCCGCCGCGCGTCTGGCATGGCGTGCAAAATTACTGCAGCACTCTTGCCATCCTCGTCAATGCGGTGGACCATGCGTATCGCTATGATGCGCCGGACCACTGGCGCGTGCCGGCCGATTCGGACACGGTGCCCTATCGTTTTTCCAACGACAGGCATGGCTGAGATGCCCGGCCCGGCTGAACGATGCGCCTGAACCGTCTCGCGGGTTTTTCAGCCGGCCCCATCTTGTCGCTGCTGTGCGGCCTGGCCACCGTGCCTGCCGTGGCCTGGCTGTTTCCACCTGCCGACATCGGCAAGCTGGATTTCTTCATGACCGCATGCACGGTGGCCGGTTTGCTGCTGTCGCTTGGGCTGGATAAGGCTTTCCTGCATGAATACCATTACAGCACCGCGCGTAGCGGCTTGCTGAAAGCGTGCCTGCTGCCGGCCGTGCTGCTCGCGCCCATGGCGCTGGCCGTGATACTCGTGTTTGCCGCGCCGGTAGCGCAACTGTTATTTGATGTGGCGCAACCTGCACTGGCTATCCTGTTCGCTGCCGGCATGCTGAGCGCCCTGGCCAATCGCCTGATCGCGCAACTGTTCCGCATGCAGGAGCGCGCCTGGGTATTCAGCCTGGCGCAGGTATTGCCGAAAATGTCGCTGCTGTTGCTGCTGCCTGTCCTGTGGTGGGATCCGCAGCGCAATTTCGTGCACCTGGCAAGCCTGGTCGTGGCCACTACCTGGCTGGTCACGCTATGGCTGTTGTGGCATGCGCGCGTATCGCTGGCGCAAGCCTGGAACACCGCCGTGGACCGGGTGCTGCTGCGGCGCCTGCTTTCCGAGGCCGCGCCCCTGCTGGTGAGCGGGATTTTTTATATGTTCATGTTGTCGGCCGGTATGGGCTTGCTGCGTTTCTTTGCCGGCTTTGACGAACTCGGCATTTATGCGCTGGCCACGCGCGTGGCCGCCGGCGCCTGGCTGGTGCAATCGATTTTTACGATTGTCTGGATACCGCAAGTACACAAATGGGCCGCGGCCGGCGGTGGCTTGTCGAATATTGCGGCCATTTGCCGCCATGCGCAGGCCATCGTGGTGGTGGGCTTTTGCCTGGCGGGCGCCCTGGCCTGGCTGATCGGCTGGGTCTTGCCTCCCAACTATCATGGCGTCGCGTACATGGCGGTGGCCACGGTTGGCCAGCCGCTGCTGTATGCCCTGGCGGAAGTGACCGGCGTCGGCATCAATCTGGCCCGCCGTCCGGCATTTTCCATCGCCGCCTTTGCGGCCGGCTTGCTGGGCACCTTGCTGGCGGGCGCCGTGCTGGTGCCGCGCCATGGCGCCACGGGCGCCGCCGTGTCTCAACTGCTGGGCTTCCTCGTGTATTTCGTCGTCAAGACGGAGCTGGGCATGCGCGTCTGGCGTCCGCTGCCGCGTCGTTCGCTGTACCTGAGCACCGTCCTGCTGTCGCTGCTGGCGGCGGGCCACGCGTTTTTTGCCCAGCGCCTGGGGGTGCTTGCTCCGCTGGCGTGGGGCGTGCTGCTCGCTGCCGCACTGCATGTCTACCGGCCTTCGCTGTGGGCCGCGTTCAGGCTGTTCAGGCCCGTCCGGCAGCAGGGCTGAGGGCGTTTGCTGCCCGTCGCCGTATTGCGTTTTCCTCGTCACTCGGCGTACAATGAGAATAATTCTCATTTATAATCCGATGCGCCTGTTCTTGCCGGCCGTTGGCGACAGGAAGGGTATCGTGAGCACCGCCGAGTTAGCGCTTCAGCAGCAAGTCAGCAGTCTGTACACCGACCACCATCACTGGCTGCGCGGCTTGCTGCGCCGTAAACTCGGCAATGCCTTCGATGCGGCCGACCTGGCGCACGATGTGTACCTGCACCTGATGAAGACGGGGCGCATGCCGCCGGCCGGGGAGTCGCGCCGTCACCTGACGCAGATCGCCAACGGCATGGTCATCGACCTGTATCGCCGCCGCCAGATCGAGGCCGCCTACCTGGAAGTGCTGGCCCTGGTGCCCGAGGCGCTGGCGCCGTCCGAGGAAGAGCGCGCGCTGGTGATCGAGGCGTTGACGGAAATCGATGCGGTGCTGCACCAGTTGCCCGCCAAGGCGCGCAAGGCCCTGTTGCTGTGCAAACTCGATGGCCTCAGCTATCGCGACATCGCCGCCGAATTGCAGGTGTCCGTCTCGTCCGTCGAAAAATACATCGCCGCCGGTTTGCTGGCCTGCTACCAGGCCATGCACGCGCCGGACGCCTGAGCCATGGAGGTGGTGATTGCGCCCGCCGTCGTGCAGCAGGCTGCCCAGTGGATGGCGCGCCTGTGGTCCGATGACGCCAGCGACGAAGACCGGGCTGCCTGTGCCCGCTGGTGCGCGGCCCATCCGCATCACGCCATCGCCTGGCAGCGTTTGCAAGCGTTCGAGGGCAAACTGCACAGCGTGCCGCGCGATGCGGCCCGGCACGCGCTGCGCGAACCGGCGCCCGCCGCCTACCTGAACCGCCGCCGTGCCCTGAAGCTGCTGGCCGTGCTGCTGCCCGTGGGCGGCATGGCGTACATGCTGCGCGGCACGGATGCCTGGCAAGTGGCCACGGCCGGCCACGGCACGGCCACGGGCGAGGTCCGCGAGATTACCTTGCCTGACGGTACGCGCGTCATGCTCGCTTCCGCTTCCGCCATCGACGTGCGCTTCGACGCCAGCGAGCGCTTGCTGATCCTGCGCAGCGGCGAAATCCTCGTCACCACGGCGCACGATCCCGACCCGGCTCAGCGGCCTTTCCGCGTGCAGGGCCGCCACGGCACGGTGCAGGCGCTGGGCACGCGTTTTACTTTACGGCAAGACGAACACACGTCGCGCGTCGCCGTCTTCGAGGGCGCCGTCGAAATACGCCTCGCGCATGCGCCCGGTCACGCCGTGGGCATCGCCACGGGCTACGGCGCCATCTTCTCGGCCGACATCGTGCAATCGGCCGCCCCCGTGCCGGCCAGCGCGGCGGCCTGGACGAAGGGCGTGCTGGTGGCCGACAACATGCGCCTCGATGAATTGCTTGCGGAACTGGCCCGCTATCGCCCCGGCCTGCTGCGCTGCGACCCGGCCGTGGCCAGCCTGAGCGTCAACGGCGTGTTTTCCCTGCGCGACACGGATCGCGCGCTGCATAACCTGGCGCTGGCCTTGCCCGTGCAAATCCTCGCGCGCACGCGCTACTGGGTGACGGTGCAAGCCATACCCCAGGCCGCTGCCTGACAATTTTTCGGGCCCGATTGAGGGTTTTGCATTCTCGTTCGGGATATAGGGTGAGAGCCACCCTTATTCATTGACCTTATGCACGTTTTTTCCCGTTTTTCCCATGCGTAGCCAACGCCGCCAGCCCGGCCCGATCAGCCGGATACTGCACCCCATCCGCGGACGCCTGATCGCCGCCGCCGTGCTGGCCGGCACGGGGTCCATGCTCACCCTGGTGCCGCTGGCCGGCATCGCGCAGATCGCGCAAATCGCCATGGCCCCCGCGCTGGCGCCGGGCGCTGTGTGGCCGATCATCATCGCCAGCGTCGCCTGCCTGTTCCTCGGCATGGCCCTGATGTCGCTGGGCGAACTGGCCGCGCACCTGGCCGACAACCGCCTCACACATCGATTGCGCCTGCAAGCCATGCAGCGCCTGGGGCAGGTGCCGCTGGGCTGGTTCACCAGCCGGGCCTCTGGCGAGGTCAAGCAGGCGATGCAGGACGACATCAATACCCTGCACAGCCTCACGGCCCACTTCTACACGACGACGGGGCGCGCCGTGGGCGCCATCGCCATCTCCGTCATCTACCTGTTCGCCATGGACTGGCGCCTGGCCCTCATCGCCATCCTGCCGTTTCCCGGCTTCTTCCTGTTCTTCGGCCGCGCCATGAAGGCCAGCGGTGGCAACATGGAACAATTCGTCGCCGGCATGGGGCGCATCAACAATGCCGTGGTGGAATTCGTCAACGGCATTCCCGTGGTCAAGGCGTTCGGCGCCACGGGACGCGCGCACGGCAGCTACCGCACGGCCGTCGATGCGTTTGCCGAGGCGTTTGCCGCGTTTACCCGTCCGCTGGTCGGCTCGATGGCGAATGCCAACGCGCTGATCGCGCCCGTCGCCGTGCTGGGCGTGGTGGTGCTTGCCGGCACGGCCTTCGTGGCCCTGGACTGGATGGCGCCCGTCGATATCCTGCCGTTCGCCCTCGTGGCGCCCGGCATTTCCGCGCCCATGCTGCTGCTGCATTACCTGACGCATGACCTCAACAACGCCACGGGAGCGGCCCAGCGCGTGCAAGCCTTGCTCGATACGCCCGTGCTGGCGCAGCCGGCGCCGGATGAGCAGCAGTTGCCCGACGGCACGGAGATCCGCCTGGAAGGCGTCAGTTATGCCTACGATGGGCACAACAAGGTGTTGTCGGATATCACGCTGACTTTGCAGCCCGGCACGGTGACGGCCATCGTCGGCGCTTCCGGTTCCGGCAAGTCGACCCTGGCGCGGCTGCTGCTGCGCTTTTTCGACCCGACCGAGGGGCGCATCACCCTGGGCGGCGTCGACCTGCGGCACATCGCCACGCCCGAGTTGTACCGGCGCATCGGTTTCGTGCTGCAGGAAGTGCGCCTGATCCACGCCAGCGTGCGCGAGAACATCGCGCTGGGCCGGCCATCGGCCAGCATGCACGAAATCGAACAGGCGGCGCGCCTGGCGAACATCCATGAACGCCTCCTGGACTTGCCGCGCGGCTACGATTCCGTCATCGGCGAGGATGCGCAATTGTCCGGCGGCGAGTTGCAGCGCGTAAGCATCGCCCGTGCCGTGCTGCTCGACCCGTCCGTGCTTGTGCTCGATGAAGCGACGGCCGCGGCCGATGCGGAAAACGAGGTGGCGATCCAGGACGCGCTGTCGCGCTTTGCCCGGGACCGCACCCTGCTCATCATTGCGCACCGGCTCGACACGGTGATGCATGCCGACAACATCGTCGTCGTCGAGAACGGCGCCATCGTCGAACAGGGCAGCCATGCCGGCTTGCTCGCCGACAAGGGCCGCTATGCGCAACTGTGGGCGCTGGGCGGCTATCAGGATTTCCAGGAAGACGCGGTGCTGCCATGCTGAAAACGTTTATTCAACTGCTGGGTGATGACGCGCCCGTGTTCCGCCGCTACTGTGCCATGGCGCTCGCGTATGGCGTGCTCAGCGGATTGACCATCACGGCGCTGGTGCTGGCCCTGGGCCGCCTGCTGGGCGACGACGTGGGCGGCGCGGTCCTGTGGCTGCTGGTGCTGCTGGCCGGGCTGGTTGCCTGCTGGGCCTGGCGGCGCCAGGTAGAAAAGGCCGGCGTGCGCGTGGGAGTGACGGTGCTGCAAGGGGCGCGCCAGCGCCTGGGCGACCACGTGGCGCGCTTGCCCGTCGGCTGGTTCACGCCGGACAACACGGCAAAACTGGGCCACGTCATCACGCAAGGCATGATGAATGTAGCCCAGCTGCCCGCCCACGTGTTGACGCCCGTCATCTGCGGCGCCGTCACGCCCGTCGTGATGGTCGTCGCGTTGTTCGCGCTGCACTGGCAGCTGGGTCTCATCGCGCTGCTGGCGCTGCCCCTGCTGGCCGGCGCCTTGCGGCTCACCGCGCACCTGGGCCAGCGCGCCGACGATGCCTATCACCACCATTTTGCCCAGACCAGCCAGCGCCTCGTTGAGTTTGCGCAAGCGCAATCCGTCTTGCGCGCATTCAATGGCAACGGCAGTGGTGCAGCTGACGGCGGCACGCGTTTCCTGCAGCAAGCGATCGATGCGCAGCGCCACGCGGGCACGCGGCTCATTTACCTGTCTGCGCTGTCGTCCGTGCTCAACGCCTGGACCGTGCAAGCCATCTTTGCCGCCTTGCTGGCCGCCGCCGCGCTGTGGCTTGACAGCCTGGCGGGTGGTGCTGCCGGCGCGGGCGACGCCATCGCCGTCATCGTGGCCTTGCTGCTGGTGGTGCGCTTTGTCGACCCGCTGCAGGAAGTGGCCAGCTATGGCGAAGTGCTGCGCGGCGCGCGCGGTCCGCTCGACGCGGCGCGCGATATTTTCGCCGTGCAGCCGCTGCCGGAAGCAGACAAGCCGCAGGCGCCGCGCGATGGCGCCGTCGAATTGCGCGACGTGGCATTCCGCTATGCACAGGATCAGGCCGACGTCTTGACGGATATCAACCTGCGCATTGCGCCGGGCAGCATGACGGCGCTGATCGGCGCGTCCGGCTCCGGCAAGACGACCCTGGTGCGCCTGATCGCGCGTTTCTTTGACGCCAGCGCAGGTGCGGTGTTGGTGGGCGGCGTCGATGTGCGCGATATGTCCAGCGAGCAATTGGCTGGCCAGATCAGCCAGATATTCCAGGACAGTTATCTGTTCCAGGGCAGCATCGGCGACAACATTCGCATCGGCAAGCCCGGCGCCACCGATGCCGAGGTGCTGGAAGCGGTGCGGCAGGCGGGCGTGGCCGAGATCATCGCCCGCCTGCCGCAGGGACTCGATACCCTGGTCGGCGAGGGCGGCGCGCGCCTGTCCGGCGGCGAACGCCAGCGCATCGCGATTGCCCGCGCCTTGGTCAAGGATGCGCCGATTTTGCTGGTCGATGAGGCGACGGCCGCGCTTGACGCGGAAAACCAGGCCGCCATCGCCGAAGCGCTGGCGCGGCTGCGCGGCAAGCGCACGGTGATCGTCATCGCCCACCAGTTGTCGACGGTGGCCATGGCCGACCAGATCGTCGTGCTGGACGGTGGCACGATCCGCGAGCAGGGCGCGCCAGCCACCTTGCGTGCGCAGCACGGCCTGTACGCGCACTTCCTGGCCCAGCGCCAGGAGGCCAAGGGCTGGCGCATCGCCGCGCCCGCCCGCCAGGCTGGAACGGAGTCCCGCAGTTGACACGCGCGCGTCTGTTCTGCGTCTTCTTCCTGCTGTGCTGCGCGTCCTTGCTGGTGGGCGCCAGGCAGATGGAGTGGGCGCAGTTGTTGTCCTCGTCCGGCGCGCTGTCCGCCGACGCTTGGCTGACCCTGACGGCCAGCCGGCTGCCCCGCCTGGCGGCATTGGTGCTGACGGGCGTGGGCCTGTCCGTGTGCGGCGTCATCCTGCAGCACATCGTGCGCAACAAATTCGTCGAACCGGCCACCTCGGGCGGTCTCGACGCAGCCAAGCTGGGCATCCTCGTGGCGCTCACCGTGGCGCCCGCGGCGGGCACGGCCGGCAAGATGGCGTTCGCGCTGGCCTTCTGCTTTGCCGCCAGCCTCGTGTATGTGGCCCTGATCCGCCGCATCCGCTTCAAGAACACGATACTCGTGCCCGTCATCGGCCTCGTGTATGGCGGCGTGCTGAGCGCCGTGGCCGAGTTTTATGCTTACCGCAACAACATCCTGCAAAGCATGCAGGGCTGGCTGCTGGGCGATTTCTCGAAGATCGTGCAGGGCAACTATGAAATCATTTATCTGATCCTGCCCATCGTTGCCCTCACGTATTTGTATGCGCAGCGCTTTACCGTGCTGGGCATGGGAGAGGGCATGGCCACCAGCCTGGGCTTGAACTATGGGGGCACGGTGGCGCTGGGCCTGATGCTGGTGGCCGTCACGGTGGCGGCCACGGTAATCACGGTGGGGGCGATCCCGTTTGTCGGGCTGGCCATCCCCAACTTGGTGGCCTTGCGCTACGGCGACAAGCTGGACCGTACCCTGCCCATTGTCGCGCTGGGCGGCGCGTCGCTGCTGCTGGCCTGCGACATCGCGGGGCGCTTGCTGATCTATCCATTCGAAGTGCCCATCGGCCTGACGGCAGGGGGCGTGGGGGGCGTGCTGTTCCTCATGTTGATCATCCGGGGGCGGCGATGAGGCGCCGTTTGAACCAGCGCATGCTCTGGTTGGCCGTGTTGGCCCTGGCGCTCGCTTTCCTCTTCATCGGCGCAAATCTGGATTTCGATTACGTCATTCCCAAGCGTATGTCGCGCCTGGCCGCCATCGTCATCGGCGGCGTTTGCGTGGCCGTGTCGTCGATTGTGTTCCAGACCATCGCCGGCAACCGCATCCTGACGCCGGCCGTCATGGGTTACGAAGCCGTGTATTTGCTGCTGCAATCGCTGCTGATCCTCGCGATGGGCATGCACAGCGTCGTGCTGCTGGGGCAGAACGGCAATTTTGTCGTGTCGATCGCACTGATGCTTGCGTATTCCTGGGCCATCCACTATTGGCTGTTTCGTGATGGAAAGAACAACGTGTATTTCCTGTTGCTGCTGGGATTCGTGCTGACGATGGTGATCGGCACATTTACCCAGTTCATCCAGTTGCGCATCAGTCCCGGTGAATTTGCCATCTTGCAAGGATTCAGCCAGGCCTCGTTCAACAAGGCGCAGCCCGTGCAGTTGTTGTACTCGGCCGTGCTGGCGGGCGCCGCTTGCGTGGCGGTGTTGAAAACCTTGCCGGCGCTCGACGTGCTGGCGCTGGGGCGCGAGCAGGCCATCTCGCTCGGTATCGATTACCGGCGCATGGTGCGGCTGCAGCTGGCGCTGATCGCCGTGCTGGTGGCGGTGTCGACGAGCTTGCTGGGACCGACGGCCTTCATGGGCATCTTTGTAGCGAACACCACTTACGCCCTGGCCCGCACGGCGCGCCATCGCGTCACCTTGCCGCTGGGCTGCGCCATCGCCATCGTCATCTTCCTGGCCGCCCAGTTGCTGGTCGAACACGTTTTCAATTACCGGACCACGGTTGGCATCCTCGTCAACCTGGTGTGTGGCGCTTACTTCCTCGCGCTCATGGTCCGCACCCGAGGCACAGCATGATCCACGTCAAACAGATTGAAAAAAGCTACGGCGAAAAGCGCGTGCTGGCCAAGGTCAGCGCGCAGTTTCCCAGGGGAAAAGTGACGTCCTTGATCGGCCCGAACGGCGCCGGCAAGACGACCTTGCTGATGCTCATCGCGCGCCTGCAGGAAGCGCATGGCGGCGAGATTACGATAGACGGGCGCAGCATTGCAGCCATCCAGATCCGGGACTATGCGCGACTCGTGGCCACCCTGCGCCAGTCGCCCGATTTTCACTTGCGCCTGACGGTGGAAGAGCTGGTCGCCTTCGGCCGCTTTCCCTACAGCCGAGGCGCGTTGACAGAGCAGGACCGGCAAGCCATCGATGACGCCATCGCCTTCCTGTCGCTGGAGCATCTGCGCCTGGCGTATGTCGATGAGCTGAGCGGCGGCCAGCGGCAGATGGCCTTCCTGGCCATGACGATCGCCCAGCAGACGGATATTCTGCTGCTCGACGAGCCGCTCAACAACCTCGACATGAAGCATGCCGTGCAAATCATGCGCGCGCTGCGGCGCCTGTGCGACGAGCAGGGCCGCACGGTGATCCTGGTGATCCACGACATCAATTTCGCCGCCAACTATTCGGACCACATCGTCGCCATGCAGGGCGGCGCCGTGCGCTTTTCCGGCCCCGCCCACGAAGTCGTGACGGAAGAGCGCTTGCGCGCGCTGTACGACATCGATTTCCACATCGTGCGCAACGAGCGCGGCTGCGTCTGCAATTACTTTACCCCCACAGGAGCTTGAGATGATCTGGAACAAATCCCGCCGCGCGCTGGCCGTGCTGCTCGCCGCCATGGCCGCCCTGCAAGGCTGCACCGACAAGGCAGCCACGACGCCGTCAGCACCTGCCGCCTCCGCGTCACCGCAGGCGTTTGCGCCCATCACCATCGAGCACAAGCTGGGCACGACGGTGCTCAAGCAGCGCCCACAGAGGGTGGCCGTGCTCGACATGAACGAAGTCGATTTCCTCGACCAGCTGGGCGTGCCCGTGGCCGGCATGGTGAAGGATTACGTGCCGCATTTCCTCACCCGCTACAAGGATGACCAGGGCATCCGCGACCTGGGCGCCATCGTGCAGCCGAATCTCGAGCATATCCACGCGCTCCAGCCCGATTTGATACTGATGACGTCGATCCAGGCCAACCATTACAAGGAACTGAGCCAGATCGCGCCCACCTTGCATTTCGACGTGGATTACCAGAACAGCGAGAGCAAGCACATCGAAGTTGTCAAGCAACACTTGCTGACACTGGGACGCATCTTTGGCAAGGAAGACATTGCCAGCCGGAAAGCCGCGGAGCTCGACGCCAAGGTGGCGGATGCGCGCAAGGTGACGCAGGAGCGTCCCGAGAAGGCGCTCATCGTGCTGCATAACAACGGCGCCTTCAGCTCCTTCGGCGTGCGGTCACGCTACGGTTTTGTGTTCGATGCGCTGGGCGTGAAACCTGCCAGCTCGGCCATCGAGGCGGGCTTGCATGGCCAACCCATTTCCAGTGAGTTCATCCAGCAAGCCAATCCCGACATCATCTATGTGGTGGACCGCACGGCCGTGATGGAACACCGTCCCGTCATGACGGCCGAACAGATGGCCAATCCGCTGTTGCGCCAGACCAATGCCTGGAAGAACGGCCGCGTGGTCTTCGTCGATGCGGATGCCTGGTACATCACGGCGGCCAGCGTGACGTCGCTGAAACGGGTGATCGACGACGTGCTCAAGGGTTATCAGTGAGATAAATTATTTTCGTAATGAGTCGTATTTGCATTGAGGGTTTTGCCTTTTCGTTCGGGAGATAGGGTGAGAACAAGCAATCATCCCTTCTGAAAGGATTTACTTTATGACCCAACGCATGGCAACCCGCCATCTTCCCGCCTTGAACCTGAGTCGTATCGCCACCGCCGTGCAACTGGCGCTCATCACGGGCTTGACCGTGGGGGCGCTGGGCGTGGCGGCCCCGCCAGCGTACGCGCAAACGGGGGCGGGCCAGGCCCGGCAAGCGTTCAGCGTGCCGGCCGGTACGCTGGGCCTGGCGCTCAACACTTTCGCGGCCGAGGCGGGCGTCGAATTGACGGTCGAGGCTAGCTTACTGCAAGGCAAGAACAGCGCCGGCCTGTCCGGCAGCTACAGCGTGCCTGAAGGCTTTTATGAATTGCTGCGCGGCCATGGCTTGCAAGCCGTGCGCGAGGGCAATGGCAGCTACACGGTGCGCCGCGAACCGGCGCACAGCGCCGCCGCCGAAGCCGCCGCCACTATGCCGGCCGTAACGGTGTGGGGCAAGGGCAACAGCGTGACGGATGCCTACGCAGGCGGACAAGTGGCATCCGGCGGCCGCGTGGGATTTCTTGGCGACAAGGATTTCATGGAAACGCCGTTCAACACCATCAGCTATACGGATAAATTCATCGAAGACCGGCAGGCGCGCGACATCACCGACGTGATTTCCGCCGCCGACCCTACCGTCTTCAGCAGCGGCATGACGGGCATCATCGGCGAGAATTACTCGATACGGGGCTTCAGCTCGAATATCGGCGACGTCGCGTTTGGCGGACTGTACGGCATCTCTCCCTACTACCGCACGTCGCCTGAAATGTTTGAGCGCATCGAAGTGCTGAAAGGGCCGTCGGCCTTGCTCAACGGCATGCCACCGGGCGGTTCCGTGGGCGGCAGCATCAACCTCGTGCCCAAGCGCGCGGGCGATGCGCCGCTGGCGCGCGTGACGGCGTCGTACATGTCGGACTCGCAATGGGGAGGGCATATTGATATGGGTCAACGTTTTGGCGAGAATCAACAATTCGGCATCCGGGTCAACGGCGTCTACCGCGACGGCGACGGCGCCATCGACCACCAGAAAAAGAAGACCCGGCTCGTCTCGGTCGGGCTGGACTGGCGTGGCAATGGCGCGCGCCTGTCCGCCGATCTGTATCACAGCGAGGACCGCGCCGACGGCTTGAACCGGGGCGTCAACCTGGCCCCCGGCTTGCCCGTGCCGCGTCCGCCGAAAGCGGAAACCCTGCTCAATCCCAGCTGGGCGTTTTACGACACCAAGGACAAGGGCGCCATGCTGCGCGGCGAACTGGATTTGAACGCGCAAGTGATGGCGTATGCGGCCGTGGGCGCCAGCCGGGCCGACTACCAGTCGACGGGCGCGTATCTGATCCAGGTATTCAACACGGCCGGCGATTACCGCACCAACGTCGCCGACCTGGGCTTCGACGTGGAAAAACAGTCGGCCGAGGCGGGTTTGCGGGGCAAGTTGCGCACGGGCGATATCGGCCATCAATGGGCCGTCAACGCCACGTATTATCACCACACGGACAAGCAGTACGGCCGCAGGAATACCCTGGCGAAAGACTGGATCACGAATATCTACCATCCCGTCTGGGGCCCGGCGACGCGCTTCGACGCGCCGCAAATTTCCAAGGCGGAACTGCGCCTGGCCAGCTTTGGCCTGGTCGATACACTTTCCTTTGCGCAAGACACCGTGCAGCTGACGGTGGGCTTGCGCCGGCAGGAAGTGCTCAGCGATAACTTCAACATCAAGACGGGCGCGCGCACCTCGCGCTATGACGAAAGCGCCACCACGCCCGCCGTCGCCCTGCTGGTCAAGGCCAGCAAGACCATCTCCCTGTACGGCAACTACATCGAAGGCTTGAGCCAGGGCGCCACGGCGCCGTTGACGGCCGCCAACTCGGGCGAGGTCTTTGCGCCGTACAAATCGAAGCAGGCGGAGCTTGGCGTCAAGGTCGACCTGGGCGAGTTCGCGCATACGGTCAGCGTGTATGAAATCAAGCGGCCCAGCAGCTATGTCGACCCCGTCAGCAATATCTTTTCTTTTGGCGGAGAACAACGCAACCGCGGCATCGACTGGGGCTTCTTCGGCTCGCCCCTGCGCGACGTGCGCCTGATGGGCGGCGTGGCGTATGTCGATCCGGTCTTGAGCAAGACGGTGGGCGGCGCCAACCAGGGCAAGCAGGCAACGGGCGTGCCGAAGCTGCAAGCCAAGCTGGGCGTTGAGTGGGATACGCCCGCCATCCCTGGCGTGACCCTGACGGCGAACGCGACGGCGGCATCGAAGCAATACATCAATGCCGACAATTCGATGTCCGTGCCGGGCCGCACCGTGTTTGACCTGGGCGCCCGCTATGCGACGAAGGCGGCGGGTCGGCCCCTGACCGTGCGCGCCAGCGTGACGAACGTCGGCAACAGGGCGTACTGGGCGCTGCCGCAATGGACCAGCCTGGGCCTGGGCGCGCCGCGCACGGTCATGCTGTCGGCCACGACGGAGTTTTAAGCCGTCTAGCCGCTAGTCGTCCGGGCCCCGCGCCAGGCTGCTTGAACGTTGCCACGTCCACATCAGGCCTATCCCCGCCGAGGTGCCGCTGTTCTGGCGCAGCAGGGGACTGGCGCGGTTGGCGGCGCCTGTGTAAGTGTCGTAGCGTACAAAGGCAAAGGCGCGCCAGTCCCGCTGCAGCCGGTAGGAACCGCCCAGGCCCAGCCGCGTGAGCATCAGCCCGCTTTTTGCCGCATACGCGGGGCGCTGGCCGGTGGCAAATGCGGGGCTGACGCCATACAAGTAATCGTTGATGGCGGCATTGCCCAGCACGGCGCCGACGCTGGCATCGACGTGCCAGGCCTGCTGCCCGTCTTGCAGCGCGTAGACGAGGCGCGGCTCGAAGGTGGTGCCCTGGCGGCGCAGGCCGCCGCGCGCTTCGATGACGGCGCGCAAGGGCAGCTCCAGCCCCAGGCGGCTGTGCTGCGTCGGCTCGGCCAGCCTGATTTTCAGGCGCGGGCCAAATTCCACCAGGGTACCCAGGTCCGGCATGCCGCGCCGGGCCGGCACGTCGCTGGACCTGGCCGGCAAGGACAGGGCAAAACCGATATCGAAATCGAATCGCTCCGTATCGAGCAGGCGCGCGCCCACGCCGGAGCGGTCGGCGCGCAAGACTTTCCCGCGATAAATCAGATAGGGCAGGGCCAGGCTGCGCGTCGAGCGTTCGCTGGCGCCCGGATAGGCGGGCGTGACGGTCGTGCCGCCAAACACGCCCGCTTCCCATAAGGGCAGCGGTGCTTCGACGGCGCGCGCCGGCGCCATGGTGGCGCAGAGGGTGGAGGCGGCCAGCAAGGTGCGTGCGATATTCATCGAGCAACTCCGCAAGGTTTGCCCACCGGCAGCGATTCCAGGTCGGCAAAGGCGCCCAGTGCCCACGATTGATGAAACCCCAGTTCATTACGCACGGCCAAGGCTTCCGTCGCCTTGCCCTGGCGTTCATACAGATCGATCAGGGCCTTGTAGCCGAGGGCGCTCGATTGTTTGCTGCTTTTCGCCAGCGCGATGGCCTGGCGGAAATGAAATTCGGCCGCATCGTAGCGGCAGGCCCCGCTGGCGGCGCGTCCCGCCTGGTGGTGCAGCCGTGCCTGCCAAGCGAGATCGCCGTGGCCCAGTTCGACGTTCCCGACGGCGTCCGCGTAGTTGCGCATGGCTTGTGTCCAGTCGCCCTGGCTGGCCGCTTCTCGCCCCCATTGTTCCTGTTGCGCCGCCGTGCGCAGTTCGATTTGCGTGGCGCAGGCATTGAGCGCCATCAAGACGAGCGGCAGGAGGAGGCAAGACCGGATGGGCGGCAGTGTGGACATGGCGCCACTGTAGCGCAAGGGAAGGTGCGCACGTTTGCGCGATACGCATGAATTCGGGATTTGCCCCGGCATGGATGACATATAATTTGCACACGACTTTGTTATTTTTGACAGTACACCTCACGGGAGCACCATGTTTTCACGCAAATTCCATTCTTGTGCACAGCTGATGCTGGCTACCATGCTGATGGGCTTTATCGCCGCTTCCCCCGCGCGCGCGCAGCAGGCGGCCGTCAAATTGCCGAATGTGGTGATCCTGGCTACGGGCGGCACCATCGCCGGCAGCGGCGCCGACAGCACCACCACCGTCGGCTACACCTCGGCCACCGTGGGTGTCGAGCGCCTGATCGCGGCCGTGCCGGAATTGAAGAAAGTGGCAAATGTGAAAGGCGAGCAAGTGTTCCAGATCGCCAGCGAAAGCATGGGCAATAGCCACTGGCTGGCCCTGGCCAAGCGCATCAACGTGCTGCTGGCCTCGAGCGATGTCGATGGCGTGGTCGTCACGCACGGCACCGACACCATCGAGGAAACGGCGTATTTCCTGAACCTGACCGTGAAGAGCCATAAACCGGTGGTGGTGGTGGGCGCCATGCGTCCGTCGACGGCCATCTCGGCTGACGGCCCCATCAACCTGTACAACGCCGTGATGCTGGCGGGCAGCAAGGAAGCCGTGGGCAAGGGGGTCTTGGTGGCCTTGAACGACCAGATCAACGCCGCGCGCGAAGTGACCAAAACCAACACCTCGACCACCGACACCTTCAAGTCGCCGGAACTGGGCATGCTGGGCTACATCCAGGGCAGCAAGGCCTTTTTCTACCGCCAGTCGACGCGCAAGCACACGCTGGAGTCGGAATTTGACATCAGCAAGCTCGATGCCCTGCCGCAAGTGGACATCGTCTATGGCTACGCCAACATGAACCGCGTCGGTATGGACGCGTTCATCGCCGCCGGCGCCAAGGGCATCATCCACGCAGGCGTGGGCGATGGCAGCGTGGCCGCGCAAATGAAGCCGGCCCTGGTGGAAGCGCGCCAGAAGGGCGTGCTGATCGTGCGTTCGAGCCGCGTCGGCCAGGGCATCGTGGCGCGCAATGGCGAAGCCAACGACGATGAACTCGACAGTGTCGTATCCGACACCCTGAACCCGCAAAAAGCCCGCATCCTGCTGATGCTGGCCTTGACCAAAACCAATAGTACGCAAGAAATCCAGCGTATTTTCTACACGTATTGATCGCCGTCACGCCGGCCCGGCCACTGCGGCTGGGCTTGGCGGATTTACGCTTGCCCGCTTTGCTGCCATACTTCGTTTTTGAATAACTTCCTGGCTGAAGCAGCAACACTGTTCCTTCTCCCCTGTCCATGGCTATCCTGTCCGACATCATCCTGTATCCGATCAAATCGTGCGCCGGCATCCATTTGCGTGAGGCGGTCCTGACGCGCTCAGGGCTGATGAGCGAGCACGTGTTCGACCGCGAATGGATGGTGGTGGACGAGCACGGCCGTTTCCTGACGCAGCGCGAACATCCGCGCATGGCGCTGATCGTGCCGTCCATCAAGGCCACCACCCTGGAATTGCGCGCGCCGGGCATGTTGCGGCTGGAAATCGAGCTGGGCTTGCCGCATCCGCAACTGGCGCCCATGCTGGACGTGCAAGTGTGGGACGATGCCGTGCGCGCCTACGATTGCGACGACGTCACGGCCACCTGGTTTTCCAACGCCGTCGGCGTACCGTGCCGCCTGGTGCGCTTTCACCCGGACGTGGTGCGCGCCACCAGCACGAAGTGGACGGACGGCGTGGCCGCCTCGACCATGTTTGCCGATGGCTACCCGGTGCTGATCGCCGGCAGCGCGTCGCTAGCCGACGTCAATGACAAGCTGCGCGCCGCCGGCCGCGAGGCCTTGCCGATGAACCGTTTCCGTCCCAACCTCGTCATCGGCGATATCGGCGCCTTCGAGGAAGACTACGCCGACTTCCTGCAATTCGGCGCAACCGTGTTAAAACCCGTCAAGCCGTGCTCGCGCTGCCCGATTCCGTCGGTGGACCAGGCCACGGGCGTGCCCGGACCGGACCCGCTCGACGTCATGCATGGCTACCGCGCCAAGCCCGAGCTTGACGGCGCCATCTGCTTCGGCATGAACGCCATCGTCACCGAAGGCGGCGATGAGCGTATCGTAGTGGGGCAGGACATCGGTTTCGAACTGGCATTTTAAGCATGGCGCCCGCACAGAAGGGTTTAAGGTTTCTATGAATCAAGCAATACCGCCGGACCCGCGCATTGCCAGCCTCGAAGCCGAAAACCAGGCCTTGCGGGCGCGCATGGCTTTCCTGTTGGAACAGGTCGAGCGCAACCACGACATCATGTGCCGCCACCAGGCGTTTGATCTGGAAATCGTCGGCGCGTCCACGTTTCCCGAGCTGATCGGCACCATTTTCCGCACCTTGCCCGTGATTTCCGACCTCGACGGCGTTACTTTGAGCCTGCTCGACGAGGATGACGATATCGTGCTGGTGATGGAAAAGCTGGGCGTCGATTTCAGCGCCTTCCCGCAGTTGCTGTTCGTGCATGCCGTGGCGGAGCTGGGTTTTGCCCCGTCGGCCCCCGTGGCCGAGGGCGAAGCGGCCTTGCCGCCGCTGCCGCTGCTGGGCGCCTTCGATGTCGCCGTGCATGGCCCGCGTTTCCCTGGCATCGACTCGCCCCTGCGCAGCGTGGCGCTGGTGCCCTTGCTGCGCAACAAGCGCCTGATCGGCAGCCTGAACCTGGCCAGCAGCGACGTGACGCGCTTTACGCCCGTGCTGGGCACGGATTTCATCAAGCACATGGCTTCCATCATCGCCATTTGCCTGGAAAACGTGATCAGCAATGAAATGCTGAAATACATCGGCTTGACCGATTCCTTGACGGGCGTCTACAACCGCCGTTATATCGACCGCCGGCTGCTGGAAGAAATCGCCCGCGCGCGGCGCCAGAATTATTGCATTTCATGCATGTATATCGATATCGACCATTTCAAGCTGGTCAATGACACCTATGGCCACCAGGGCGGCGATGAAGTGCTGCGCGAAGTGGCCACGCGCATCCGCACGGAATTGCGGCGCTCCGATGCGCTGGGCCGCTTCGGCGGCGAGGAATTCGTCGTGCTGCTGATCGACGCTGACCTCGACAGTGCGACGTTCGTTGCCGAACGCATCCGCGCCAGCATCGCCGGCACCATGTTCGACTTGCCGGGCAGCGCGCAAGCGTGGGTCAGTGTCTCGATCGGCGTGGCCAGCCTGGAAGCGGACGCGGCGCTGCTACCGATCGAAACGGTGGCGCAGCAACTGGTGGCGCACGCCGACCAGGCCCTGTACCAGGCCAAGGCCGATGGCCGCAACAAGGTTATCAGCTGGCAGGCACAACCTAGCTAATTATTTCAGTAGCAATGTTTCTGCTTTGGCCACGGCGTCGGCCGTGCCGCGCAGCACCACCACGTCGCCGCTGGCCAGCTGCGTCTCGGGGGTGACGTCGAGGCGGCCGCGGCCGCGGCGGATGGCCGTGACAAACGCGCCGCAGCCGGCCACGTCGATCGCACTCAAGGGCAAGTCCACGCAGTGCGCGCCGTCGCTGACGGTGACCGTATGCAGGCGTTCCAGCTCGGCATCGTCGCCCGCGTCGCTGGAACCGTGGAAATAGCCGCGCAGCGAGGCATAACGCTCCTCGCGCGCGGCCTGCACCCGGTGCACCACGCGGCGCAGGGGCACGCCCATCATGATCAGCGCGTGCGAAGCGAGCATCAGGCTGCCTTCCATCAATTCCGGCACCACTTCGGCCGCGCCCGCCTTCTTCAGCTGGTCGAGGTCGGTATCGTCGTGGCTGCGCACGATGACGGGCAAGGTGGGCGCCATTTCGTTGAGTAAATGCAATAATTTCAGTGCCGAAGGCGTGTTGGCGTACGTGATCACCACGGCGCTGGCCCGGTAGATGCCGGCCGCTACCAGGCTTTCGCGCCGGCCCGCGTCGCCATACGACACGTGGGCGCCGGCCAGCTGCGCTTCCTGTACCCGTTCCGGGTCCAGGTCCAGCGCGTGGTATTCGATCTTTTCTTCCGCCAGCAGGGTGGCCAGGCTTTGCCCGCTGCGTCCGAAGCCGGCAATCAGCACGTGTTTCTGCGACGCCATGGTGCGCGTGGCGATCTTCGTCAACGCCAAGGATTGCATCATCCAGTCGTTGGCCGCCAGTTTCATGACGATGGCGTCGGACTTGGCGATGAGGAAGGGCGCCACCAGCATCGACAGCACCATCGACGCCAGCACCACCTGCACGACGAACGGGTCCATCAGCTTGATGCCGCCGGCCAGGTTCAGCAGCACGAAGCCGAATTCGCCCGCCTGCGCCAGGCCCAGCCCCGTGCGCAAGGCCACGCCGTTGCTGGAGCCGAACAGCCGGGCCAGGCCCGCGATCAGGGCGAATTTCAGCAGCACGGGGCCGCACAGCAAGAGCAGCACGAGCCACCAGTTCTCAAACACCACGCGGATATTAAGCAGCATGCCGACGGTGATGAAGAACAGGCCCAGCAGCACGTCGCGGAAAGGCTTGATATCCTCTTCCACCTGGTGCTTGAATTCCGTCTCGGAAATGAGCATGCCGGCAACAAAGGCCCCCAGGGCCAGCGACAAGCCTGCCCGTTCCGTGATCCACGCCGCCCCCAGGGTAATCAGCAGCAGGTTGAGCATGAACAACTCTTGCGAGCGGCGCTTGGCGACGATGGTCAGCCAGCCGCGCACCATCTTCTGGCCGATGAACAGCAGCAAAATGAGCACGACGAGGGCCTTGCCGCCGGCCCAGGCCAGGGTTTCGGCCAGGTTGTCCGAATCGCGGGTGAGGGCGGGAATCAGGATCAGCAGGGGCACGACGGCCAAGTCCTGGAACAGCAGGATGCCGATGATCTTGCGGCCGTGTTCGCTTTCGAGTTCCAGCCGCTCCGTGAGCATTTTCGAGACGATGGCCGTCGACGACATGGCCAGCGCGCCGCCCAGGGCGAAGGCGGCTTGCCAGCTCAGGTGGATGTAGGCGGACAGGTAACGGGCGACAAACCAGCCGAAGACGACGGTGGCGATGATGGTGGTGACCACCTGCGCCATGCCGAGGCCGAAGACGATGCGCCGCATGGCGAGGAACTTGGGTAGAGAAAATTCTAGCCCGATGGAAAACATCAGGAAGACGACGCCGAACTCGGCCAGGGTGTGGCTGGCCTCGTTTTCCGCCGCCAGGCCCAGTGCGTGGGGGCCGATGACGATGCCGACGGCCAGGTAGCCCAGCATGGGCGGCAAATGCAACATTCTGAAAGCGACCACGCCCAGCACGGCGCTGCCGAGTAACATCAGGGTCAGTTCAAGCGAGGAAAACATGGGTTGCCCGGTACGGTCAATGGAAATCGTTGTTTGTTGTGACTGGCAAGTTTTTTGCTTTCCTAATTCGTTTATACTTTGGGCATGAGTGTAACCCATGAAAAAACAATGCTGAAAGCTTTTGATCGAATTGACATGCAAGCGACGACCGAGCGCGCTGTCGCGCTGGCCCGCACCACCTTGCAGATCGAGTCCGACGCCATCGTTGCGCTGCATGCGCGCCTGGCCACGGACGACAGCGTCGGCCGCGCCGTGGCGATGTTGCTGCAATGCAAGGGACGAGTCGTCGTCTCCGGCATCGGCAAGTCCGGTCACATCGCGCGCAAGATTGCCGCCACCCTCGCTTCCACCGGCACGCCGGCCCTGTTCGTGCATCCGGCCGAAGCGGCCCATGGCGACCTGGGCATGGTCACCTCGGACGATGCTTTTATTGCCATATCGTACTCCGGCGAATCATCGGAACTGATGGCCATCATGCCCGTCGTCAAGCGCATGGGCGGCGTGCTGATTTCCATGACGGGCAAGCCGAATTCGAGCCTGGCCCAGCTGGCCGACGTGCACCTGGATATTTCTGTTGAGAAAGAAGCCTGTCCGCTGAACCTGGCGCCGACGGCCAGCACCACCGTCACCCTGGCCCTGGGCGACGCGATCGCCGTGGCCTTGCTCGACTTGCGCGGCTTCAAGGAAGAAGATTTCGCCCGCTCGCATCCGGGCGGCGCCCTGGGCCGCCGTTTGCTCACGCACGTGCATGACGTCATGCGCAGCGGCGAACGCGTACCCAAGGTGCCCGTGGACGCTTCCTTGCTGCAGGCGCTGGAGGAAATGACGAAGAAAGGCATGGGCATGACGGCCGTCGTCGACGCGGACAACCGCCCCGTGGGCGTGTTTACGGATGGCGATCTGCGCCGCATGTTCGAGCGCGTGCAGGATTTCACGCAAGTGGCGATCCGCGACGTCATGCATGCGCAGCCGCGCAGCATCGCGCCCGAACGCCTGGCCGTCGATGCCGTGGCCGTGATGGAGCAGTTCCGCATCAACCAGATGCTGGTCGTCGATGCCGACGGCAAGCTGGTGGGCGCGCTGCATATCCATGATCTGACGCAAGCGAAGGTGATCTGATGGACAGCGTGGCGGACAACCTGGCGCGGGCGGCCAAGGTCAAACTGATGATCTTTGACGTCGATGGCGTGCTCACCGACGGCAGTCTGCATTTCGGCCCGGACGGCGAGATGATGAAAACGTTTAATGTGTATGATGGCCTGGGCATCAAGCTGCTGCAGGAATCGGGCGTGCAGACGGCCATCATCAGCGCGCGCCGCTCGGCCATCACGGCGCGCCGCGCGCAAGACCTGGGCATTACCCATGTGCACCAGGGCGGTCACGACAAGCTGACGCCGTTTCGTGAATTGCTGGCGCTGACGGGCTTGACGGAAGAGCAATGCGGCTATATCGGCGACGACGTCATCGACGCGCCCATCCTGAAGCGCGTGGGCTTTGCCGTCAGCGTGCCGGGCGGGCGTCCGGAGGCGCAGGGCCTGGCCCACCATGTGACGCAGGCCGGCGGCGGCCGCGGCGCGGTGCGCGAGATCTGCGAATTCCTGCTGCGCGCCCAGGACAACTATGCGCGCGTCATGGCGCCGTTCCTGGAGTGAGGCGCGCCGCCTCGCCAGTGACCTTTGAAAGAGTGAAGCCCTATGCGTAAGCCAGGAGGCGCCCATCGCTGGCGCATGATTTTTACCGTGCTGGGCGCGGTTGTCGTCGCGCTGGGCAGCTTTTGGCTGCTCGAGGTGATGAACAAGAATGGCCAGGACATCACGGCCAGCAAGCATCTGGATGAACCCGACTATTTCATCACCAATTTCAGCATGGTGCGCATGGACTTGACGGGCAAGCCCAGCTATATCGTGTCGGGCACCAAGCTCACGCATTATCCGCTGGACGATTCGTCCGATATCGACCAGCCCTTCGTGCGCAAGCTCACGCCAGGCATGCCGCCGATGAACATGAATGCGGAATTGGCGCATATCGACCAGGACAATACCCGGCTGCAACTGCACCGCAAGGTCGTGATCGACCGCGTGGCCAGTCCGAAGGCGCAGAACCTGACGGTCAAGACGGAAGCGCTGACGGTGTTCCCGGACGAGGAAAGAATGGAAACGGACGTGCCTGTCGATATCCTGACGGGCGCCTCGCGCATCAATGGCGTCGGCATGAAGGCGAATAACGCCACCGGCGTGGTGGAAGTGCAGAATGCGCTGCGCATGGTCCTCCCGCCGAAACCGCGCCCGGCCGCGGCGGCAAAATGACAGAATGAAACAAGGAAACCATACTATGAAGAACATCTTGCTGTTGACCGTATTTTCGCTGGCCATCATGGGCGCGGCGCATGCCGAGAAGGCCGATTCCGAGAAGGAAGCCGTCATCACGGCACGCAGCGGCCACGTCGATGACGTCAAGCAGGTGCGCACCCTGACGGGCGACGTCGTGCTGGTCAAGGGTACCCTGACCATGAAGGCGGGCCGGGCCCTGATCACGGAAGACCCGCAAGGCTACCAGTTCATCACCTTCTGGGCCGATCCCGGCAAGCTTGCGACCTTCCGCCAGAAGCGTGATGGCGCGGGCGACCTGTGGGTCGAAGGCGAAGCGGAGCGCGTGGAATACGACAACAAGACGGAAGTGGTGAAACTGTTTTCCAGAGCCAAGCTGACGCGCCTGGAAGGCGCGAAAGTCACCGATGTGGCCAATGGCGCTTTCATCTCGTATGACAGCCGCAAGGAAGAATTTGCGATGGAAAATTCCAACAGCGGCACCAGCACCGCCGATGGCGGCAGCGTGCGCATGGTGATCCAGCCGAAGACCAAGGCGCCGGCAGCGGAGAAAGCGCCGGCCACGCCCGCGCCAGGAAAGAAATAATGGAAAATACACGTTGCGGCAGCACCCTGATCGTTCGCGGGCTGCAAAAAACCTATGGCAAGCGGCAAGTCGTGCATGATGTTTCGCTGCAAGTCGAATGCGGCGAAGTGGTGGGCTTGCTGGGCCCGAACGGCGCCGGCAAGACCACCTCGTTCTACATGATCGTCGGCCTGGTGCCGTCCGATGGTGGCAGCATCGATATCAGCGGCGTGGATATCTCCAGCCTGCCGATCCACCGCCGTGCGCAGATGGGCCTGTCCTACCTGCCGCAGGAAGCGTCCGTTTTCCGCAAGCTGACGGTGGAAGACAATATCCGCGCCGTGCTGGAAATCCAGACCGTCGAAGGCCGTCCGCTGACGAAGGCCGAGATCGAGGAGCGGCTGGATAAATTGCTGGCCGACTTGCAGATTGAAAAGCTGCGCGAGAACCAGGCGCTGTCCCTGTCCGGTGGCGAACGCCGCCGCGTGGAAATCGCCCGCGCGCTGGCCACCGATCCCCGTTTCGTGCTGCTCGACGAGCCGTTCGCCGGCGTCGATCCGATCGCCGTGATCGAGATCCAGCGCATCGTGCGTTTCTTGAAGGAGCGCAATATCGGCGTGCTGATTACCGATCATAATGTGCGTGAGACGCTGGGTATTTGCGACCGCGCCTACATCATCAACCAGGGCTCGGTGCTGGCGTCGGGACGCCCCGACGACATCATTGCGAACGAGTCGGTACGCCGGGTCTATCTGGGCGAACACTTCCGCATGTAAGCCAATGAAACAATCATTGCAGCTGCGCACTTCGCAGCACCTGGCACTGACGCCGCAGTTGCAGCAATCGATACGCCTGTTGCAATTGTCTACCCTGGAATTGCACCAGGAACTCGAGCAATTGCTGACGGACAATCCCTTGCTCGAACGCCTCGATGATCCGCTCGACCGCTCGCTGCGCCTGCTGTCCGACGGGGCCTTGAGCTCCACGGCCGCACCGGCCGAAGCGCCGCCCCAGCCGCCAGGCCAGGAGGCGCCCGCAGCGCCGGCCGAAGCGGAAGCGTTTGACGGCGAGGGGGGCGACAGCCCGGCCGCCGCGGATGGCGGCGACAGCGACTGGAGTGAGGCGAGCCGGGGCAAGGCGCCCGACGACGAAGATTCGCGTCCGCAATTGGAGGCCCATCACTGCACTCTGCGCGAACACCTGATGGAGCAGATGCGCGTGACGGTGCTCGAATTGCGCGACCGCGCGCTGGTCGAGCTGATCATCGACGCGCTCGACGACAATGGCTACCTGGAAGAGTCGCTCGACGACATCCTGGCGCGCCTGCCGGAAGAGCTGGAAATCGACGCCGACGAGATGCGCACGGCCTTGTCGCTGCTGCAAAGTTTCGATCCGCCGGGCGTGGGCGCGCGCAACGCGTCCGAATGCCTGGCCCTGCAAATCAAGCGCTTGCCACACATCGCCATGGTGACGCGGCGCATGGCCCTCGTCATCGTGGAAAAGCACCTGGCCTGGTTTGCCCAGCGCGATTTCAACAAGCTGAAAAAAGCCCTCGATTGCGACGATGAAGACTTGCGCGAAGCGCAGACGGTGATTCGCCAGTGCAATCCGCATCCGGGCGCCGTGTTCGCCTCGGACGTGTCCGATTACGTGGTGCCCGACGTCGTCGTCAAGCGCGCGCGCAATGGCTGGCAAGTGACCTTGAACAACGACGTCATGCCGCGCCTGCGCGTCAACGCCATGTACGCCAACTTGCTCAAGCAGGGCAAGGGGGAGGGCGCCATGGGCGCACAGTTGCAGGAAGCCAAGTGGCTGATCAAGAATATGCGCCAGCGCTTCGACACGATCCTGCGCGTGGCGCAGGCGATAGTAGAAAGACAAAAGAACTTTTTCTCGCATGGGGCCGTTGCCATGCGCCCCCTTGTGCTCCGTGAAATAGCTGATACACTGGGTTTACACGAGAGTACTATCTCGCGGGTAACAACTCAAAAGTACATGCTGACCCCGCACGGCATGTTCGAGTTGAAATATTTCTTTGGTAGCCACGTCGCCACCGAAGCGGGGGGCGAAGCGTCATCGACGGCGATACGGGCATTGATCGTGCAACTGACAGGAGCAGAAGACCCTAAAAATCCTTTATCCGACAGTAAGATTGCGGACATGCTGGGGGAACAAGGCATGGTGATTGCGCGACGTACTGTTGCCAAATACCGGGAAGCATTAAAAATTCCGCCAGTGAGCCTGCGTAAGTGTTTGTAAGTTTTTTTCGGTTCCTCTGCGGGCCGGATAGGATGGACCGCACGAACCCGATCATCTTTAGGAGTGTGTATGAATCTCACCATCAGCGGACATCATCTCGAAGTGACACCAGCCATCCGTGAATACGTACAAACGAAGCTGGAGCGCGTGAAACGTCATTTCGATCAAGTCATCGATATCGCCGTGATTCTGACCGTGGATAACCTCAAAGAGAAAGAAAAACGTCAAAAGGCTGAAGTCAACCTGCGTTTGAGCGGCAAGACTGTCTATGTGGAAAGCTTGGCGCACGACCTGTACGCCGCGATCGATACGCTGATCGACAAGCTCGATAGGCAAGTGATGAAATACAAAACCAAAGTGCAAGGGCACGGTAAAGAGGCGATCAAGCATCTGCCAGACAACTCCGAGGAAGAAGCCGTCGTCGCCGTCTAAGGCCACCCGCTTCCAGCAGTTGTGATCAACTAAGGGCGCACATTGCGCCCTTTTTTGCGCCCAGCGGAACGCAATGTTCCCCGCGCAGGCATTAGAATATTCGCACTTTCACTTCTTTCCTGCCTGCCATGAGCGACTTCGTCCAGACTTCCATCCGCAACCGCACCGGGCACATCGTGCTCGACCGTCCGAAAGCCTTGAATTCCCTGTCGCTGGAGATGGTGCGCGCCCTGAGCGCGGCCCTGCTGGCCTGGCGCGACGATCCGCAGGTGGACGCCGTCGTGATCCGCTCCAGCAGCGACAAAGCCCTGTGCGCCGGCGGCGACATCCGTTTCTTTTACGATGCGGGTCTGGCCACGCCGCAAGGCGGCAGCGCCCTGCTGGAAGATTTCTTTACGGAAGAATATGCTTTAAATCATTTAATTCATTTCTACCCGAAACCGTATATCGCCGTGATGGATGGCGTGGTGATGGGCGGCGGCATGGGCGTGGCGCAAGCCGGGCCAGGCAACCGCTTGCGCATCGTGACGGGCCGCACGCGCATGGCCATGCCGGAAGTCAATATCGGCCTGTTCCCGGACGTGGGCGGCAGTTATTTCCTGTCCCGCCTGGCCGGCCAGCTGGGCCTGTACCTGGGCTTGACGGGCTTGACGATCAACGCGGCCGACGCCCTGTACACGGGCCTGGCCGATGTCTACCTGCCCGAAGCGCAGATGGGGGCGCTGCTGGACCTGTTTGAATCGACGCCGGGCGAGGCCTTGCCTGTGGCCATCAAGGCGCTGGCGGCGCCATTCCAGGCCGAGGCGGGGGTATCCCCCCTGGCCACGGCGCGCGCGGCGCTGGACCGCCATTTCAGCGCCGGCTCCGTTGCGGCCATCATGGCCTCGCTGGCGCAGGACGACAGTGCGTTCGCCGCCAAGGCGCTGGCGGCCATGCGCTTGCGTTCGCCCTTGATGATGTCGGTGACCCTGGAATTGCTGCAGCGGGGCGCCCACCTGGGCGTGGCCGATTGCCTGCGCCTGGAGCGCACGGTGGTACGCCATAATTTCGAACATGGCGAAGTGCTCGAGGGCGTGCGCGCGCTGGTGGTCGACAAGGACAATGCCCCTCGCTGGAACCCCGCCAGCCTGGACGAAGTCGACGCGGCCATGGTGGCGCGCTTCTTTGCCCCCGTCTGGCCGGCCGCTGCGCATCCGCTGCGCCACCTCGATTAACTAGCTGCGCTCGCGGTGGCGCAGTACCACGCGCTCGTTGGGGCCGAAATATTGCGCCAGCCGCTCCGCCATGTACACGGAGCGGTGCTGGCCGCCCGTGCAACCGAGGGCCACCGTCAGGTAGCTGCGGTTGTCGGACTTGAATGATGGCAACCATTTCTCGATGAAGGCGCGGATGTCGGCCAGCAGTTCCAGCGCGCTGGGCTGCGCGTCGAGGAAGGCGATCACGGGCGCGTCGCGTCCGTCGAGGGGGCGCAAGGCGAGGTCGTAATAGGGATTCGGCAAGGCCCGCACGTCGAAGACGAAATCGGCGTCCAGCGGCACGCCCAGCTTGAAGGCGAACGATTCGAAGAACAGGGTCAGCGGCGCGCGTTCGGAGGCGACGATATCCTTGATCCAGGCACGCAGCTTGTTGGCGCTCAGTTCCGACGTGTCGATCACATGGCCCAGCTGTTCGATGGTCGACAGGCGTTCGCGCTCTTCCGAAATGCACTCGATCAGGGTGCGGCGGCTGGCCGGATTCTGGTTCGGACGCAATTCGTGCGACAGCGGATGGCTGCGCCGCGTTTCCGAGAAGCGCGCCACCAGCGAATGCGTGGTGGCTGTCAGGAACATGACCTTGACGTCGTGCCCCTGGTCGCGCAGCAGGGCCACATTGTGCGGCAGGCTGGTCAGCGACTCGGCGCTGCGCGCATCGACGGCGACGGCCAGTTGCGGTGTACCTTCGTCGAGCAGGGTCTGCACCAGGCTGGGCAGCAAGGCCGGTGGCAGGTTGTCGACACAATAGTAACCGGTATCTTCCAGCACATTGAGCGCGACGGATTTACCGGAGCCGGATATTCCGGTGATAAGGACGATATGCATAACCCGATCATACAATAAAGACCGGCGCTCCGCTCCCAAGGCAACTATCTTTACAAATTATTGCAATTTCGACTGTAGTATTGGTTAAACAAAAGAGGGCGTGCTTCTTGCAACGCTAGTCACCACTCATTGCTAATCTCTGGTGCAGCAGGGAATTCACGCAGCACTGCTGCGTGCCTGCGCAACGGTTCGCCCTTGCAAGGGTGAACTCCTTGGCAACATTAATCGCCACTCATGGCGAGTCGTTGCCGTTCCATGAACTCCTGCAAGGTATCGATGCCGCGCAGTTGCAAAATCGTATTGCGCACGGCCGCTTCCAGCAGCACGGCGATGTTGCGGCCGGCGGCGACGGGGATGACGACCTTGCGCACGGGCAAGCCCAGCACGTCTTCCGTGGGGAACAGGAAAGGCAGGCGCTCGACTTCTTCTTCCAGCGCGTTGCGGCGCACGAGGTGCACGATCAGCTTCAGGCGCATCTTGCGGCGTACGGCCGTTTCGCCAAAGATGGCCTTGATATCGAGCAAGCCCAGTCCCCGCACTTCCAGCAGGTTTTGCAGCAGGGGCGGGCAGCGGCCTTCGATCATGTTGGGCGCGATGCGCGAGAATTCGACGGCGTCGTCGGCCACCAGGCCGTGGCTGCGCGAGATCAGTTCCAGCCCCAGCTCGCTCTTGCCCAGGCCCGAGTCGCCCGTGATCAGCACGCCCACGCCCAGCACGTCCATGAACACGCCATGCATGATGATGCGCTGCGCCAGTTTTTTCGACAGGTAGACGCGCAGGAAGTCGATCACTTGCGCGGCCGGCAGCGGGGTGGAGAACAGGGGAATGTTTTGTTCGTCGCAGATGGCGAGGATGTCGGGCGGCGTTTCCAGTCCTTGGGCGATGATCAGCGCGGGCGGACCGCCGGCGATCAGTTCGCCGATCACGTGGGTGCGCGTGTTGACCTTCAGGCGTTGGTAATAGTTAATTTCCTGGTGGCCGAAGACCTGGATGCGGCCCGGATGGATCAGGTTCAAGTGGCCCACCTGGTCGGCGGCCGACGAGACGTCGCCCGAGATCAGGCGCTCGCCGCCGGGGAAGCCGGCGAACCAGCCCAGTTGCAGACTTTCACGATTATCGTCGTACAGGCGTTGTATCGTCAGCGGCGTTTGCAACATGGCAGTCTTCTTCAGGAGTGGAGGAATACCTGAAGTTTAACCTGCCGCTTGCAGACTGGGTTGCCAATTGACGATGCGCGAATGCACGGATTTCGGTTCCGGATCCGTGGCCAATGCCGTGCGGAAGGCGTCGTCGGAAAACATTTCGGCGATTTCCGACAGGATTTCCAGATGTTGCTGGGTGACATGATCTGGAATCAGCAGGAAAAACAGCAGATTGACGGGCTTGCCATCGGGCGATTCGAATGGAATCGGCTCGGCCAGGCGCACGAAGGCGCCCAGGGGCGCTTTCAAGGTTTTGCTGCCCTTGACCCTGCCATGCGGCACGGCCACGCCATGACCCAGGCCGGTCGAGCCCAGGCGTTCGCGGGCAAACAGATTGTCCGAGACGGTAGAGCGGGCGATGCCGTAATTGTTTTCGAAGATCAGGCCGGCTTGCTCGAAGGCGCGCTTTTTACTGGAGACTTCCAGGTCCAGCAGGACGTTTTCGAGGGATAATATTTTGCTAAGATTAGTCATGACACTCAATGAAATGGTGCAATGCGCAGAGGGCTTGCGAGCCGAATTATAGGCCTGTTTCGGCGGCCTGTAACGCCAATTCTCAACAGTATACGCCCGCTGCGGGCGCAGTGGGCGCTACAGCCCACGTGGTCATCATTTTAGCAAAAAAATAACATCGGCGTGTATCGGCTATTTCTTGATTAAAAACACGCAGTGCGCCGGTTTTTCCGCCGCCGAATGCCGATTTTCCGATTTTTCAGCGTCTTTGACATGCTCTGCGGCACTACTGCAACGTTGTTTTAAAACACAGCCAACATTCCTGTTGGCATGGTTGCGGGGTGTTGTTTGGCGTTACTGGCGCGCATTGCGCAGATTGCCCGGCATCGCCCCGGTGCTGAAGTTGCTGCGCCAGGGATTGATGTCGAGGCCGCCGCGGCGCGTGTAGCGCGCATACACGGACAGTTTTTGAGGCTTGCACTGACGCAAGATATCGACAAAGATGCGCTCTACGCATTGCTCGTGGAATTCGTTGTGTTCGCGGAAACCGATCAGGTAGCGCAACAGACTTTCCTGGTCGATCTGCGGTCCTGCGTACTCGATCTGCACGCTGCCCCAGTCGGGCTGGCCCGTCACCAGGCAATTCGATTTGAGCAAATGCGAGACGAGTTTTTCTTCCACCGGCGCTTCATCGAGCGCCGCCTTCAAGAGCAGCGGCGAGGGCGTGTATTGCGTGATTTCCAGGTCCAGGCGGTCGAGCAGCACGCCGTCGAATTCGCCCATTTTCAGCTTGCCGAAATCGTCCTGCAAGGTCAGTTCCACTTGCACGGGCGCGCCGAAGCCCTTCGATAAGTCCTGCTTGAGCAGGGCCAGCAGCGCATCCGGGCTGTCCAGCCTGGTCTGGTTGAACGAATTTAAATAGAGCTTGAACGACTTCGATTCGATGATGTTCGGCGAATCGGCCGGCGCGCTGACCTTGGCAATCGCCACCTGCGGCTTGCCGCGCTGGTTCAGCCACGACAGCTCATAGGCATTCCAGATATCGAGGCCGAAGAACGGTAATGTACCGCGCAATTCCAGCTCGTCGCGCTTGCCCTGGCGGGGAATGGGAAACAGCAGTTCCGGCGCGTAATCGGTGCGGTAGGCGGAGCTTTTGCCCAGCGGGGATTGTTCGGCGAGGTCGTTGGTGGTGGTCATGGTCGTGTGGCGTGAATTCAGTCAAGCACGCATGGTAGCCTAATTCTCCCGACGGCGAGTAGCCGCCGCCGGGAGGTGATGCTTACCCCAGGAACAGCTTATAGACGGGATTGCTGCTTTCATCCCAGTAACGGTAGCCCAGGGTATCGAGGAAGCGGGCGAATTCTCCCATTTCATCGGGCGGCACTTGCAGGCCGATCAGGATGCGGCCCACGTCGCCGCCCTGGCTGCGGTAGTGACATAGGGAAATATTCCAGTTCGGCGCCATGCTGTCGAGGAAGCGCATCAGGGCGCCCGGGCGCTCCGGGAACTCGAAGCGGTACAGCAACTCGTCCTGCGCCAGCCGGCTCTTGCCGCCCACCAGGTGGCGGATGTGCGACTTGGCCAGCTCGTCGTGGGTCAGGTCCAGGGTCTTGAATTCGTGTTCCTCGAAAGTCTTCGCCAGCACGCTTGATTCATGTCGGTCGGCAATTTGGATGCCGACGAACACGTGCGCGGCCTTTTCATCGCTGATGCGGTAGTTAAATTCCGTCACGTTGCGCGCGCCGATGAGCGAGCAGAAACGCTTGAAACTGCCCCGCTGTTCGCGCATGGTGACGGCAAACACGGCTTCGCGGAATTCGCCCAGTTCGGCCCGTTCCGCGACAAAGCGCAAACGGTCGAAATTCATGTTCGCGCCGCTGGCGATGGTGACCAGGGTTTCATTGTTGACGGGGTGCTTGGTCAGGCTGGCCCGTTCCACATAGGCCTTGGCGCCAGCGATGGCCAGCGCGCCGGACGGCTCCAGGATGCTGCGCGTATCCGTAAACACGTCCTTGATGGCGGCGCAGATGGCGTCCGTGTCGACGGTGATGATTTCATCGACATACGCCTGCACGAGGCGGAAGGTTTCCTCGCCGGCCAGGCGCACGGCCGTGCCGTCGGCAAAGAGGCCCACGTCGTTCAGGGTCACGCGCTCGCCCGCTTTCAGCGAACGGGCCATGGCGTTCGAATCGACGCTTTGCACGCCGATGATCTTGATGTCGGGACGGATCTGTTTCACGTAGGCGGCAATGCCGGCGATCAAGCCGCCGCCGCCGATGGGCGCGAAGATGGCGTGGATGGGGCCGGCGTGCTGGCGCAGGATTTCCATGCCGATCGTGCCCTGGCCGGCGATCACGTCCGGATCGTCGAACGGGTGCACGAAGGTCAGCTTCTGTTCCTTTTCCAGGGTCAGCGCATGGTTGTAGGCATCCGTGTACGACTCGCCGTGCAGGACCACTTCCACGTGCACGCCGCCGCGTCCCTTGACGGCCTCGACTTTCACCAGCGGCGTGGTGGTCGGCATGACGATGACGGCGCGGCAACCCATGCGCGCGGCCGACAGGGCCACGCCCTGGGCGTGGTTGCCGGCCGAGGCGCAAATCACGCCCCGTTTGCGGTCCGCTTCGCTCAGCTTGGACATCTTGTTGTAGGCGCCACGAATCTTGAAACTGAACACGCTTTGCATGTCTTCGCGCTTGAAGTAAATCTGGTTGTTCAGGCGCTGCGACAGGGCAGGGGCCAGTTCCAGCGGCGTTTCGGTAGCGACGTCATAGACGCGGGCGGTCAGGATTTTCTTGAGGTAGTCGATGTTCATAGTCTGCAAGCAAGTGATTCTGGGCCAGAAAGGGTCTGGAGCGTGTCGGGCGATAGCGGCGGCGCCGCGGCGGATAGCCTGGCGACAATAATGCTCTGTGGAACTGCGGGCGGGTAGGCCTTTGCCGGCCGGCGCGGATTGTGCGGCGCGCAAGCTGCTCTTCATTATAATGGAGAGCCTTACTGCATCGCGAAGTGTTCCATGATCGAATCCGCAATCGCCTGGCTGCTGCAGCTGATCGCCGCACCGGAAGTCGGGCTGACATCGGTCTTTCTGATCAGCTTTATTTCCGCCACCCTCTTGCCGCTCGGCTCGGAACCGGCCGTGTTTGCCGTCATCAAGGCCAATCCCGCGCTGTTCTGGGCCACCATCGGCGTCGCCACCCTGGGCAACACCCTGGGCGGCGTCGTTGACTACTGGATGGGCTACCGGGCCAAACAGGCGTTTGCCAAGGAACGCGACACGCGCTGGTTCCGCTGGCTGGCCCGCTACGGCGCCAAGACCATGCTGCTGGCCTGGCTGCCCATCGTGGGCGACCCGCTGTGTACCCTGGCCGGATGGCTCAAGCTGCCGTTCTGGCCCAGCGTGGCCTACATGGCCATCGGCAAGTGCGCGCGCTACCTGACCATGACGGGCTTGCTGCTGTATGTGCCCGATGGCGTATGGCACCGGATTGGACAAATGCTGGCGTAAAGTGGGCGCAAACGGGGCGTAATGCAACGCCGTTTTGCCCCATTTTTGGGCAGTTCGATAGTTTGCAGCAGACTCTGATTCTTGGCATTTTTGCGTCAAAAAATGATCAACACTGGTTTTTTATTCATGCAAAATAGGGCTTTTCCGTATTTGCTATGGTGACGGGTGTGGTGCTTAAACCTTGGGCGGCATAAGGCTGTTCCCGCATGGTGCGGCGCAATAAGATAAAATGGGCCTTTAGGGTCCAGTCCACATCGTCACCACACTCCATGAACGCTCCCGCACATATCCAAGCTTTACTGGCAGAAACGCCGAATGGTCCCGCAGCAAGCCGCCTGCGCGAAATCCCGTATAACTACACGTCGTTTTCCGATCGCGAGATCGTCATACGCCTGTTGGGGGAGGACTCCTGGCGCCTGCTCGACGAGCTGCGCGGCGCCCGCCAGACGGGCCGTTCGGCCCGCATGCTGTACGAGGTGCTGGGCGACATCTGGGTCGTGCGCCGCAATCCCTACCTGCAGGATGACTTGCTCGACAATCCGAAGCGCCGCCAGGGCTTGATCGATGCCTTGCATCACCGCCTGGCCGAAGTCGACAAGCGCCGCCTGTCCATCGACGCGGCCGGCGGCGACGTGGCCGCCAGTGGCGAATCGCCCGAAGTGGCGCAAGCGCGCAGCGCCAATGTGGAGCTGCTGCTGAAAGCGGCCAGCAAGGCCGTGGCCGACTTTGGCGACGAATTCCGCAAGACCTACGATTTGCGCAAGCGCACGGTCAAGGTACTGGGACGCTATACGGAAAAGCATAATGTGCGCTTCGACGGCATGACGCGCGTGTCGCACGTGACGGACGCCACCGACTGGCGCGTGGAATACCCGTTCGTCGTGCTCACGCCCGACACGGAAGAGGAAATGGCCGGCCTGGTGAAGGGCTGCATCGAGCTGGGGCTGACCATCATCCCGCGCGGCGGCGGCACCGGCTACACGGGCGGTGCGATTCCCCTGACGCCGATGTCGGCCGTCATCAACACGGAAAAACTCATCACCCTGGGCGCCGTGGAAATGACGGTCTTGCCGGGCCTCACGCACGAATACGCGACCATCAATTCGGGCGCCGGCGTGATCACGAACAAGGTGTCGGAAGCGGCGGAAAAGGCTGGTTTCGTGTTTGCCGTCGACCCGACGTCCGCGCACGCCTCTTGCATCGGCGGCAACGTCGCCATGAATGCGGGCGGCAAGAAAGCCGTGCTGTGGGGCACGGCGCTGGACAACCTGGCCTCGTGGCGCATGGTCGACCCGAACGGCGACTGGCTCGACGTCACGCGCCTCGACCATAACCTGGGCAAGATCCACGATATCGCACTGGCACGTTTCCAGCTGGAATGGCGTCACCCGAGCACGCGCGACGCGACGAAACCAAACGCGCCGTTCAAGACGGAAATCCTGGAAATTCCTGGCCGCAAGTTCCGCAAGGAAGGCCTGGGCAAGGACGTCACCGATAAATTCCTCGCCGGCTTGCCGGGCATCCAGAAGGAAGGCTGCGACGGCCTGATCACGTCGGCGCGCTGGATTCTGCACAAGATGCCGAAGTTCGCCCGCACCGTCTGCCTGGAATTCTTCGGCCAGGCGCGCGACGCGATCCCGTCGATCGTGGAAATCAAGGATTACCTCGACGGCTTGCCGGCGAAAGGCGAGCAATACACGACCATCCGTCTGGCGGGCCTGGAACATCTGGACGAGCGCTACCTGCGCGCCGTCGGCTACGCCACCAAGTCGAAGCGGGGCGTGCTGCCGAAGATGGCCCTGTTCGGCGACATCGTCGGCGACGATGAAAATGCCGTCGCGCAAGCGGCATCGGAAGTGGTGCGTATCGCCAACACCCGCGTGGGCGAAGGCTTTGTGGCCGTCAGCCCGGAAGCACGCAAGAAATTCTGGCTCGACCGTGCTCGCACGGCGGCGATCGCCAAGCACACGAATGCGTTCAAGATCAATGAAGATGTCGTGATCCCGCTCAATCGCATGGGTGAATACACGGATGGTATCGAACGCATCAATATCGAGCTGTCGATCAAGAATAAACTGCAATTGGCCGAGGCCCTCAGCGAATTCTTTGGCAAGGGTAATTTGCCAGTAGGCAAGAGCGACGATGCGTCCGACGACCGGGTCGACGATGCGGAAATGCTGGGCGACCGCGCCGAGCAGGCGCAGCAGCTGTTGGCGCAAGTCACGAGCCGCTGGACCTATCTGCTGGCCCAGCTGGACCGTCCGCTGGCGGACGTGAAGGGCGAATTGGCCGAACTGGGCATGGAGCGCTTGCTGCCCGTGTTCGATGCGCGTCTGGAAACGCAGCCGGACGCCACCCTGTTCGACGTGGTGCAGGATCGCACAGTGCGCATTACCTGGAAGCAAGAGATCCGCGCCCAGCTGCGCCAGATCTTCAACGGCGCCGCGTTCAAGCTGATCCTCGACGAGGCCACCGCCATCCACGCGCGCATCTTGCGTAGCCGCGTGTTCGTCGCGCTGCACATGCATGCGGGCGATGGCAACGTGCACACGAACTTGCCCGTCAACTCGGACAATTACGAAATGCTGCAGGACGCCCACGAAGCCGTGGGCCGTATCATGATTTTGGCCCGCTCGCTCAATGGCGTGATTTCCGGCGAACACGGTATCGGCATCACCAAGCTGGAATTTTTGACGGAAGAAGAGATCGGCGAATTCCGCAGCTACAAGCAGCGCATCGATCCGGAAGGCCGGTTCAACAAAGGTAAATTGCTGAACCTGCCGGGCATGGGCGCGGACTTGCGCAATGCCTACACGCCATCGTTCGGCCTGATGGGGCATGAGTCCTTGATCATGCAGCAAAGCGATATCGGCGCCATCGCCGACAGCGTCAAGGATTGCTTGCGTTGCGGCAAGTGCAAACCCGTGTGCTCGACCCACGTGCCGCGCGCCAATTTGCTGTATTCGCCGCGCGACAAGATATTGGCGACCTCGTCCCTGATCGAAGCCTTCCTGTACGAAGAACAGACGCGCCGCGGTATTTCCATCAAGCATTGGGAAGAGTTCGAGGACGTGGCCGACCACTGCACGGTCTGCCATAAATGCGTGACGCCTTGCCCGGTGAATATCGACTTTGGCGATGTGTCGATGAACATGCGCAATTTGCTGCGCAAGATGGACAAGAAGAGCTTCAATCCGGGCACCAAGGCCACGATGATGTTCCTCAACGCTACCGATCCCGTGACCATCAACGCCACGCGCAAGGTCATGATCGGCTGGGGTTACAAGGCGCAGCGCCTGGGCCATGACTTGCTGAAGAAATTTGCCAAGAAGCAAACCAAGGCGCCGCCGCCATCGACAGGCAAGCCGCCCGTCAAGGCGCAGGTGATTCATTTTATTAACAAAAAGATGCCGGGCAACCTGCCGAAGAAATCGGCACGCGCGCTGCTCGATATCGAAGACGATAAAGTCATCCCGATCATCCGCAATCCGAAGACGACGACGGCCGATACGGAAGCCGTGTTCTACTTCCCTGGTTGCGGTTCGGAACGTTTGTTCTCGCAAGTGGGCCTGGCTACGCAAGCGATGCTGTGGGAAGTGGGTGTGCAGACGGTCTTGCCGCCGGGCTATTTGTGCTGCGGTTATCCGCAGCGCGGTGCGGGCGAGTTCGACAAGGCCGAGAAGATGATGACGGACAACCGCGTCCTGTTCCACCGCATGGCCAACACGCTCAATTACCTGGACATCAAGACGGTGCTCGTGTCGTGCGGCACGTGCTACGACCAGCTGGCCACGTACCAGTTTGAAAAGATTTTCCCTGGCTGCCGCATCATGGATATCCATGAGTATTTGTTGGAGAAAAACGTCAAGCTGGAAGGCGTCAACGGCACGCGCTATATGTACCACGAGCCATGCCACAATCCGATGAAGCTGCAGGAATCGGGCAAGACCATCAATTCCCTGATCAGCACGGTAGACAACGTGAAGATCGAGAAGAATGACCGTTGCTGCGGCGAATCGGGGTCGCTGGCCGTCACGCGCCCGGACATTTCCACGCAAGTGCGTTTCCGCAAGGAAGAAGAGATGGTCAAGGGCGCCGACAAGCTGCGCGGCGACGGTTTCACGGGCGACGTCAAAATCCTCACCAGCTGCCCGTCGTGCCTGCAAGGCTTGTCGCGCTACAATGACGATTCGGGCACGACGGCCGACTACATCGTCGTCGAGATCGCCAAACACTTGCTGGGAGAGAACTGGATGCCGGATTACGTGAAACGCGCCAATGACGGCGGCATCGAACGGGTGCTCGTGTGATGTCTACGAGTTGCGATCTGTGCAACTTGCTGGACGGCTACGCCAACAAGCAGGGTCTGGAGACCTTGCTGTGGCGCAGCGAGCGCTTGTCCGTCGTGGCTGTCGACGATCCTGCCTATCCCGGCTTTTGCCGTGTGATCTGGAACAAACACGTGAAGGAAATGACGGACTTGACGCCCGGCGAGCGCAATTACGTGATGGAAGTCGTGTGGCAAGTCGAACTGGCCGTGCGGGAAGTGATGCAGCCGGAAAAGGTGAATGTCGCCAGTTTCGGCAACATGACGCCGCACGTGCACTGGCACGTGATTCCCCGCTACCGCGACGACGCGCATTTCCCGAACCCCAGCTGGGCGGTGATCCAGCGCGAAACGGCGCCCGAGGTGCTGGCCGCGCGCCGCGCCCTGCTGCCGGCCTTGCGCGGCGCCATCCTTCAACGTTTATCCGCATAAAGTATTGTCATGACTGAAAAAGCAGCAACACCCCAACCCACCGGCTTGACCGTGCACAACCAGTCGCGCGTGCTCGACGTGGCGTTCGACGACGGCAGCGAATTTGCCTTGCCGTTCGAATACCTGCGCGTGTACTCGCCGTCGGCCGAAGTGCAGGGCCATGGCAAGGGCCAGGAAACCTTGCAATTAGGTAAGCGTCTGGTCGGCATCACGGGTCTGGAGCCGGTCGGCAACTACGCCGTGCAGCCCACCTTCAGCGATGGCCACAATTCCGGCCTGTATACCTGGGCCTACCTGTACAAGCTGGGCGCGGAGCAAGCGACCCTGTGGCAGGATTACCTGGACCGCCTGGCGGCAGCCGGCTACTCGGGCGACAGCGGCCGCGACGCCAAGGCGGACATGACGGTCAAGCAATCTTCCGGCGGTCATGTTCATGGACCCAGTTGCGGGCACAAACATTAAAACACCTGGAAAACCTACTGCGCGTCGCCATTTGCGGCCGCCGATGCTCACTGTGCTCAAGCACAGTTCCGCTTCTCGGCCACAACTTGCTTCCGCTCGCTACGGTTTTTTAGGTGTTTAGAAAAAATAATGCGGTAATCTTGTCGGATTGCCGCCGCCCCGTTCGTCGTATGGATGCCCGCGCTTGCGGGCATTTTTCTTTTGGAGAAGAGACTATGGAATACATGATCCTGATCTACGCCGACGAGGCGCGCTATGCCGCCATGGAAGAGGGCCAGATGGCCAGCCTGATGGCCGACTTTGCCAGCTATACGCAGGACCTGGAGGCGGCGGGCGTGATGCGCGGCGGCGCCGAGCTGGCGCCTGTGCGCAGCGCCACCAGCGTGCGTGTGCAAAACGGCAAGCCTGTCATCACGGATGGGCCGTTCGCGGAAACCAAGGAGCAGCTGGGCGGCTATTACCTGCTGGACTGCGCCCACCTGGACGAGGCGCTGGCCTGGGCCGGGCGTTGCCCGGCGGCTTCCCTGGGCACCATCGAAGTGCGGCCTGTCACGGCATAAACATGGCCGGCGACGCCATTGCGGCCGTCGAACACGTCTTTCGCCAGGAAAAGGGCAGGGTGCTGGCCGGCCTGATGCGGCGTTTCGGCGACCTGGGCCTGGCGGAAGATGTGTTGCAGGAGGCGTGCCGCAAGGCGCTGGAACTGTGGCCGCAGGCGGGCATCCCGTCCAATCCCGCGGCCTGGCTCAGCTCGGTGGCGCGCAACGCGGGCCTCGATCACGTGCGCCGCGCGGGCAAGAGCGTCAGCGAGGCCGAGGCCGTGCTGTCCTGCCTGCCGGCCGCCATGCTTGATGAAACGCAAGCCATCGAGGACGACCGCCTGCGCCTGCTGTTCATCTGCTGCCATCCCGCGCTGGCGCCCGAGGCGCAGGTGGCGCTGGCCCTGCGCACCCTGTGTGGGCTGTCCACGGGCGAGATCGCGCGCGCCTTCGGCGTGGCGGAAGCGGCCCTGTCGCAGCGGCTATTGCGCGCCAGGCGCAAGATCGCCGAAGCGCGCATCCCTTTCGAGTTGCCGCCGGCCCAGGATTGGCCGCAACGGCTGGCGCAAGTGCTGCACGTGATTTACCTGGTGTTTAGCGAAGGCTATTGCGCCAGCGGCGGCGATAGCTTGCTGCGCGCCGACCTGTGCGCGGAAGCGCTGCGCCTGGGGCGGCTGCTCGACAGCCTGCAGCCCGGCCAGCCGGAAGTACAGGGGCTATTGGCCTTGCTGCTGCTGCAGGCGTCGCGAGGCCCGGCTCGCCTCTCGCCCGCAGGCTGTTTGTTGACCCTGGAAGAGCAGGATCGGCGCCTGTGGCAGGGAGATTTGATCGCCGAGGGGTTGGCCGTGCTGGAACGAGCCTTGCCGGCGCGCGCGCCGGGGCCCTACCAACTGCAGGCAGCCATTGCCGCCTTGCACGCCCAAGCTCCCAGGGCAAGCCAGACGGATTGGCGCCAGATCAGCGCCCTGTATGGTGCCTTGCTGCGGCACAAGCCGGAACCCTTGATCTTGCTCAATGCCGTGATCGCCTGCGCGATGGCGCATGGCGCCGAACACGGCCTGGCGTGGCTCGAACGCCTGGAAGCCGTGCCCAGCCTTGCCAATTCGCATTATCTGCACGCGGCCCGGGCCGACTTGCTGCGCCGCCAGGGCGACCGACGGGGGGCGCTGGCGGCGTATGCCCGGGCGGCCATGCTGGCTGCGAATGCAGTGGAAAGGCAATACCTTCTCCGGCGTCACGGGGAAATGCGCCTGCCGCTTGTATAATGCTCCCAAGTTCAAACAGACTGCCTACCATGACCAATACGACCCATTTCGGATACAAAACAGTTGCAGAAGACGACAAAGTGCGCGAAGTCGCCAAGGTGTTCCATTCCGTCGCTGCCAAATACGACGTGATGAATGACTTGATGTCGGGCGGGCTGCACCGTCTGTGGAAGACGTTTACCATTGCCAACGCGGGCGTGCGTCCCGGTTTCAAGGTGCTCGACATCGCCGGCGGCACGGGTGACCTGTCGAAGGCGTTCGCCAAGCAGGCGGGCCCTACCGGCGAAGTCTGGTTGACCGATATCAATGAATCGATGTTGCGCGTAGGCCGCGACCGCCTCTTGAATCGCGGCTTGCTCACCCCCACCTTGTTGTGTGACGCGGAAAAACTGCCATTCCCCGATAATTATTTTGACCGTGTCAGCGTGGCCTTTGGCTTGCGCAACATGACGCACAAGGATGTGGCGCTGGCGGAAATGCGCCGCGTGCTGAAACCGGGCGGCAAGCTGCTGGTGCTGGAGTTTTCCAAGGTGGCGGCGCCCCTGCAAAAGCCGTACGACCTGTATTCGTTCTCGGTCTTGCCGTGGTTCGGACAGAAAATCGCCGGCGACGCGGAAAGCTATCGCTACCTGGCAGAATCGATCCGCATGCATCCGGACCAGGAAACGCTGAAGACCATGATGGAAACGGCGGGCCTGGAGCGCGTGCAGTACTACAATTTGACGGCAGGCATTGCCGCTTTGCATACCGGCATCAAGATGTAACTCAAGCTGTAACTCACCAAGCCGGTGATTTTAGGAGATGGAATGAAATTGAAGAAATTTATGGTCGGCATGATGCTGGCCGCGACCACGGTATCCATGCTGGGCGAGGCGCTGGCCCGTCCCATGGGCGGTGGCCGTTCGTTTGGCCGCCAGTCGCAAAACGTGGGCCGCCAGGCGCCTGCTCCGGCACCAACCCCGGCGCCGGCCGCCGCGCCACGCCAGGCGCAACCTGCGCCAGCCCCCGCGCCGGCCCCTGCCGCCAAGGCACCGAGCCGCTGGAAGGGCTTGCTGGGCGGCGCCTTGCTGGGCCTGGGCCTGGGCGCCTTGCTGTCGCACTTTGGCCTGGGCGGCGCCCTGGCCAGCATGATCAGCACCCTGCTGATGGTGGCCTTGCTGGCCGGCGTGGCCTTCTTCATCTACCGCATGGTACGTGGCAAACGCGACAACAATGCCGGCGGCAATGCGCCGTTTGCCGGTTTTGGCGGCAACCAGCCTGCGCCAGCGGGCAACGTGCCTGACATCGGTTCGCGCATCCCGCCGCTGCCGCCGCTGCAACCGGTCTCGTCTGGCGTAGGCCTGGACAAGCCGGCGCCGGCTGCCGCGCCATGGGGCGTACCAAGCGACTTCGACAAGGACGCCTTCCTGCGCCACGCGAAAAGCAATTTCATTCGCCTGCAAGCGGCCTGGGACAAGGCGGACGTCAACGATATCCGCGAATTCACGTCGCCGGAAGTGTATGCGGAACTGCGCATGCAAATCCAGGAACGGGGCGCGCAGCCGGACTTTACGGATGTCGTCACCGTCGATGCCGAACTGCTGGGGATCGAAACGAGCGTCAACGACTACCTGGCCAGCGTGAAGTTTACGGGCCTGATCCGTTCGGCGCCGGGCGCCGCAGCGGAACCGTTCGCGGAAGTGTGGAATATGTCGAAACCCGTCAGCGGCAATAGCGGCTGGGTTCTGGCAGGCATCCAGCAATTGAATTAATTGTAAAAACTTGCTGAATAATGGCTTAAGTCCATGCGGAATGCATGATGCTTGACAGATATTTCCTGCTGAACTGGTAAGATCGAAACCGCCCACCTTGTTTGATGGGCGGTTTTTTCTTTTTGGGGGCGCGCGCGGCGCGCAGTATATAGATGGCACCACTTTCCGATCTCTCCCTGATGACGCCCGTCATCGCGACAATCAACCACTTGCTGGCGCAGGAGCCGTGGGCGCGCCAGCAACTGGCCGTGCACGCCGGCAAGCTGGCCTGCATCGACACGGGCGCCGTAGCCCTGCGCCTGCGCGTCGACAGCGCAGGCATGCTGGAAGCGGCGCCGGCCGACATGCCGGCCAACGTCACCATCCGCGTGAAATTGTCCGATGTGCCGCTGATCCTGCAAAACCGCGAGCGGGCGTTTTCCTACGTCAAGATCGAAGGCGATGCCGAGTTTGCCAATGCGATTTCCCAATTGAGCAAGGGCTTGCGCTGGGAAGCCGAGCACGACCTGGAAAAGGTCGTCGGCCCCATGCTGGCCACGCGCCTCGTTTCCGGCGCGAAGGATGCGGCCGCCTTTGTGCGCACGGGCCAGCAAAAGCTGGCGGAAAACGTGGCCGAATATTTTCTCGACGAACAGCCCATGCTGATCCGTCCTTCTACCCTGCAAGAGTATTCCGCTGGCGTGACGCGCGTGCGCGATGACGTCGAACGCCTGGCCAAGCGCCTTGCCCGGCTGGAAAAGGCGGCCGCCGCCGTCCAGCCGCAGTCCTCCTCACCGGATTTGTCTACATGATATTGAAATTCCTGCGCCTGTTTAAAATCATCCGTGTTTCCATCAAGTACGGCCTGGATGAGATAGCGATTTCTGGTCTGCAAGTTCCCCGCACCGCCAAATTGATCGACACCCTGATTTTCTGGCGCGACCTGTCGTCGCCGCGGGGCTTGCGCCTGCGCCTGGCGCTGGAAGAGCTGGGCCCGATTTTCGTCAAATTCGGCCAGGTGCTGTCGACCCGGCGCGACCTGATGCCGCTCGACATCGCCGAAGAGCTGGCGCGCCTGCAAGACCGGGTGCCGCCGTTCGATTCCGACCTGGCCATCGCACAGATCACCAAGTCCCTGGGCGCGCACCCGGACCAGCTGTTTGCCCGCTTCGAGCGCGAACCGGTGGCGTCCGCCTCGATTGCTCAGGTGCACTTCGCCACCCTGAAAGATGGCCGCGAAGTGGCCGTGAAGGTCTTGCGTCCAGGCATGAAAAAGCTGATCGACGAAGACGTGGCCCTGATGCACATCGCCGCCGACTGGACCAGCCGCCTGTGGGCCGACAGCAAGCGCCTGAAACCGAAAGAGGTGGTGGGCGAGTTCGACAAATACCTGCACGACGAGCTGGACCTGATGCGCGAGGCGGCCAACGCCAGCCAGCTGCGCCGCAACTTCGCCAACTCGGACTTGCTGCTGGTGCCGGAAATGCACTGGGATTACTGTTCCAGCAGCGTCATCGTCATGGAACGCATGTATGGCATTCCCGTGTCGCAGACGGAGCGCCTGGTGGCGGCCGGCGTGGACTTGCGCAAGCTCTCCAGCGATGGCGTGGAGATTTTCTTCACGCAAGTGTTCCGCGATGGCTTTTTCCATGCGGACATGCATCCGGGCAATATTCTCGTATCGATCGCGCCCGAATCGTTCGGCCGCTACATCGCGCTGGACTTCGGCATCGTCGGCACCCTGAACGACTACGACAAGGATTATCTGTCGCAAAACTTCCTCGCCTTCTTCCGCCGCGACTACAAGCGCGTGGCCGAGGCGCACATCGAATCGGGCTGGGCGCCGAAGGATACGCGCGTCGATGAGCTGGAAGCGGCCGTGCGCGCCTGCTGCGAGCCCATCTTCGACCGTCCGCTGAAAGATATTTCTTTTGGACAAGTTTTACTGCGCCTGTTCCAGACCTCGCGCCGCTTCAACGTGGAAGTGCAGCCGCAACTGGTGCTGTTGCAAAAGACTCTGCTTAATATCGAGGGCCTGGGCCGCCAGCTGGACCCGGAACTGGATCTGTGGCAAACGGCCAAGCCCTACCTGGAAAAATGGATGAGCAACCAGGTGGGGCCGCAAGGCTTCATGGAGCGCCTGCGCGCCGAGGCACCCCGTTATGCGCACATCTTCCCGCAACTGCCGCGCTTGCTGCACCAGGCCTTGACGGTGCATGGCGAACCGCGCGAAAACGAGGTGGAATTGATGAAAACCTTGCTGGCGGAGCAACGCCAGACGAACCGCCTGCTGAGCTTTATCGTCTACTTCGTGGGCGCTTTCGCGCTCGGCGCGCTGGGCTTGCAAGTGTTCATGCGCTGGCATCAACTGCCGTTTTAACTGGCTGAGGACGTAAGTGATGGCTGACTTCCACACCCGCGACCCGCTCTCGCCCGCCTTCTGGGACGAGCGTTTCGAGAAGCAATTCACGCCTTGGGACCACGGCGGCGTGCCCGCGCGCCTGCGACGCTTCGTTGCCGGCAGCCCGGCGCCGCTGCGCTGCCTGATTCCCGGCTGCGGCTCGGCGTATGAGCTGGTCTTCATGCTGGAACACGGCTGGGATGCCACAGCCATCGATTTTTCGCCCGGTGCCGTGGCGGCCGCGCGCATCCAGCTGGGTGAGCGGGCAGGGCGGGTGGTGGAAGCGGATTTCTTTGCCTGGGAACCCGATGCGCCGCTGGACCTGATCTATGAACGGGCATTCCTGTGCGCCATGCCGCGCGCCATGTGGCCGCAAGTGGCGGCCCGCTGGGCGCAGTTGCTGGCGCCCGGTGCCATGCTGGCCGGCTACTTTTTCTTTGACAACAATGCCAAGGGGCCGCCGTTCGGCATATCGCGTGAGACACTGCAGGAATTGCTGGCGCCGCATTTCGATTGCCTGGCCGACGACGCCGTCGACGATTCCATCGCCGTCTTCGCCGGCAAGGAGCGCTGGATGAGCTGGCGCCGCCGGGCGGACTGAGGCGGGCGGGGCAATTTCCGCTGGCGACAAAGGAAAAGCTTTATAATTCAGGGTTTTTGATGATTTTCTCGGAGTAGAGATGCCGATTTACGCTTACCGTTGTGACGAGTGTGGTTTTGCCAAGGACGTCTTGCAAAAGATCTCCGATCCAGTACTGACGGTGTGCCTGTCGTGCGGCAAGCCCAGTTTCAAGAAACAATTGACGGCCGCCGGTTTCCAATTGAAGGGCACCGGCTGGTACGCGACCGATTTCCGCGGCGGCACGGCGCCCACCACGGCCATTCCGACGGGCCCGGCCGATAACGCCAAACCCGCCCCGGCCGCCGAGAGCGCGCCTGCCGCGGCCCCTGCGCCCGCCCCGGCTGCCGCTGCGCCGAAAGCGGACTGAAAAGCGCGCCGCGCCGATACGATCCCTTACCGAGAAACCGATGCGTAAATACTTTATTACCGGATTACTGATTTTGGTGCCCCTGGCCATTACGGCCTGGGTCCTGAATCTGGTCATCAGCACGATGGACCAGTCGCTGTTGCTGGTGCCCGGCAGTACGCAGCCCAGCGTCTGGTTCGGCCGCCAGATTCCCGCGCTGAGCACCATTCCCGGCCTGGGCACGGTATTGACGGTACTGATCGTGTTCTTCACGGGCTTGCTGACGAATAACCTGGTCGGCAATTACGTGGTGAAACTGTGGGAAAAATTGCTGCAACGCATACCCATCGTCAATTCCCTGTATTCGAGCGTCAAGCAAGTGTCGGATACCCTGTTTTCCCCGTCGGGCAATGCCTTCCGCAAGGCCGTGCTGGTGCCGTATCCGCACCAGAACTCCTGGACCATCGCTTTCCTGACCGGCGTGCCGGGCGGCGATGCGGCAAACCACCTGGTGGGCGACTATGTCAGCGTGTACGTGCCGACGACGCCGAATCCGACATCGGGCTTTTTCCTGATGATGAAGCGCAGCGATGTCGTCGAACTCGACATGAGCGTCGATGCGGCGCTCAAATATATCGTCTCGATGGGCGTGGTGGCGCCTGCGGAAGTTGTTGCTGTACCGGCCCCGGCAGCCAAAGAATAAAGGCAGGCGTCCCATGCGGGACGTGGCCGGATTGAACACTCACTAACCTGAACTGAGAATTTTATGTCTATGCGTACTGAATACTGCGGCCTCGTTACCGAAGCCATGCTGGGACAAACCGTCAGCCTGTGCGGCTGGGTACATCGCCGCCGCGACCACGGCAGCCTGATTTTCATCGACTTGCGCGACCGTGAAGGCCTGGTGCAAATCGTCTGCAACCCGGAACAAGCGGAGATGTTCAAGGTCGCCGAAGCCGTGCGCAACGAATTCTGCCTGCGCGTGACGGGCGTCGTGACCAACCGTATCGAAGGCACGATCAACAACAACTTGAAATCGGGCAAGATCGAAGTGGTCTGCTCGGAGCTGGAAGTGCTGAACCCTTCCGTGCCCGTGCCGTTCCAGCTGGACGACGACAACCTGTCGGAAACGACGCGTCTGACGCACCGCGTGCTGGACCTGCGCCGCCCGCAAATGCAAAACAACCTGCGCCTGCGCTACAAGGTGACGATGGAAGTGCGCAAGTACCTCGACGCGCTGGGCTTCATCGACATCGAAACGCCGATGCTGACCAAGTCGACGCCAGAAGGCGCGCGCGATTACCTGGTGCCGTCGCGCGTGAACGCGGGCAGCTTCTTTGCCTTGCCGCAATCGCCACAGTTGTTCAAGCAACTGTTGATGGTCGCCAACTTCGACCGTTACTACCAGATCACCAAGTGCTTCCGCGACGAAGACTTGCGCGCTGACCGCCAGCCTGAATTCACGCAGATCGATTGCGAAACCTCGTTCCTGACGGAACAGGAAATCCGCGACCTGTTCGAAGACATGATCCGCGTCGTCTTCAAGAACACGCTGAACATCGACTTGCCGAACCCGTTCCCGGTGATGGATTTCGCCGAAGCGATGGGCCTGTACGGCTCCGACAAGCCGGACATGCGCGTCAAGCTGGCCTTCACGGACTTGACCGAAGTCATGAAGTCGGTCGAATTCAAGGTCTTCAACGGCGCCGCCAACATGAAGGGCGGCCGCGTGGTGGCCCTGCGCGTACCGCAAGGCGGCAGCATGCCCCGTTCGGAAATCGACGCCTACACCCAGTTCGTCGCCATCTACGGCGCCAAGGGCTTGGCTTACATCAAGGTCAACGAGAAAGCCAAGGGTCCTGAAGGCTTGCAGTCGCCGATCGTCAAGTTCCTGCCTGCCGACGTGCTGGCCACGATCCTGGAGCAGACCGGTGCGCAAGACGGCGACCTGATCTTCTTCGGCGCGGACAAGGCCAAGGTCGTCAACGACGCCATCGGCGCGCTGCGCGTGAAAATCGGTCACAGCGAGTTCGGCAAGAAAGCCGGCCTGTTCGAAGACGTGTGGAAGCCATTGTGGGTGGTCGACTTCCCGATGTTCGAGCACGACGAAGAAGCGGACCGCTGGACGGCGACCCACCATCCATTCACGGCGCCAAAAGACGGCCATGAAGACATGCTGGAAAGCGATCCGGGCGCCTGCATCGCCAAGGCCTACGACATGGTCTTGAACGGCTGGGAACTGGGTGGCGGTTCGATCCGTATCCACCGCGAAGAAGTGCAAAGCAAGGTCTTCCGCGCGTTGAAGATCGACGCCGAAGAAGCGCAGCTGAAATTCGGCTTCCTGCTCGACGCCCTGCAATACGGCGCGCCACCGCATGGCGGCCTGGCATTCGGCCTGGACCGTATCGTGACCATGATGACGGGTTCCGAATCGATCCGCGACGTGATCGCCTTCCCGAAAACCCAGCGCGCGCAAGATTTGCTGACCCATGCGCCGTCGGAAGTTGATGAGAAGCAACTGCGTGAACTGCACATCCGTTTGCGCAGCACCGAGCCAAAAGTAGTGTAATGAAGCATGCGGCTGCCCAGGCAGCCGCTACCGTTTTACTTGCTGAGGCAAAAAAAGGCGCTGCGAGGCGCCTTTTTCATTCTTGATATGAGCCATAAAATTCCCGTTTCCGTGCTGGTCGTCATCCATACGGCGGACCTTGACGTCTTGCTGATCGAGCGCGCGGGCCAACCCGGTTTCTGGCAATCCGTGACGGGTTCCGTCGACGCCGTCGACGAACCGCTGCTGCAGACGGCCGCGCGCGAACTGGCGGAAGAAACCGGCATCGTTGCCGATGGGCACGATATCGTGCTGCGCGACTGGAACTTGTCGAATGTGTACGAGATCTATCCGATCTGGCGCCACCGCTATGCGCCGGGCGTGACGCGCAACACGGAGCACGTGTTCAGCGTGCAAGTGCCGCGCGACATCGCCATCACCCTGAGTCCGCGCGAGCATTTGCAGTACGCGTGGCTGCCGTATCTGGCGGCGGCCGACCGCTGTTTCTCGTCGTCCAATGCGGAAGCGATCTTGCAATTGCCGGCCATGACGGGCCTGGCGCGTCCCACCTGATTTTCCTAGAAAGCATTCCATGTTGAACTGGTTACATTTGACTACGCAGCAAAAACTGCTGGGTACCCTGGGCATCGTTTTTTGCCTGTGCTTTATCTTCCTGCTGTTCAGCTCCACCGTGCCCGGCCGCACGCCGCCGATCGGCATGCCGCTGATGGCCATCGGCTGGCTGCTGCACCCGGGTGCGTTTGCCAAGGGCAAGCGCACCGTGGCCTGGCGCGGCGCGCCCTTGCTGGTGAAAATCGTCTGGGCGGCGGGCATCACGGCGCTGATCGTTAGCGTGACGGCGGGCGTGGGACGCATGCTGGCCTGATTGTGGGTTTTAGGTGCGCACGCGCACCTACGCCGGCGCCGCGCGGGGCCTGTCTGGGAGTAGAATCAATGCATGAAAATCCGCGTAGCAACTTATAATATACACAAGGGTGTCTCCTCCGTGCGGGGCTTGCCCCGCGTGCATGCTTTAAAGCAGGCGATTGCCCTGTTCCATGCCGATGTTGTCTTTTTGCAAGAGGTGCAAGGCAAGCACGACCGTAATGCGGCCCGCTATGGCGCCGAGAAGAACGGCCACAAGCATTGGCCGGAAGCGTCGCAGCACGAGTTCTTTGCCGGCCCCGAGCACCATTCCGCCTACGGCATGAATGCCGTGTATGACCATGGCCACCATGGCAACGCCTTGCTGAGCAAGTTTCCCATCGCTTCGCAAACCAACCACGACGTGTCCGACCATGCCTACGAGCAACGCGGCATCCTGCATTGCGTGCTCAAGACGCCGCAGGCCGACGTGCATTGCTACGTCGTCCACTTGGGCCTGTTCGAGTCGGGGCGGGGCCGCCAGACGCAGGCGCTGATCGACGCCGTCATGGAATCGGCGCCGAATGGCGAGCCCGTCATCATTGCGGGCGACTTCAACGATTGGCGCAACACGCTCAGCGACAAGCTGCGCAACGCGCTCGGTGTGGTCGAGGTATTCGACCAGCGGGCTTCGAACTCGGCCCTGGGCGACCTGGTGCGCACCCTGGCGCGGCGCCAGACGAAAACGCCGATTCCCGTGCCGGCGCGTACCTTTCCCGCCGCCTTGCCGTGGTTCCGCCTGGACCGCATCTATGTGCGCGGTTTCCACGTGGAAGGCGCGCAAGTGATGCACGGCACCCTGTGGGCCAAATTGTCGGACCACGCGCCGATAGTTGCCGCTTTGAAACTCGCGTAGACTGCCGGCATGCGCACAGTCAATTTCATCGCCCACAACGACATCCAGCTGCTGTATTGCGGCACCGATTACTTTCCTGCCTTGATCGCCGCCATCGACGGCGCGCGCTCGGAAGTGTATTTCGAAACGTATATCTTTGCCGACGACGCCACGGGCGCCCTGGTGCTCGATGCGCTCAAGCGTGCCGCCGCGCGCGGCGTGCTGGTGTGCATGATCACGGACTGGTTCGGCACGGGCAACCGCCGGGTCAACGCCATGCATGCAGAGCTGGAAGCGGCGGGTGTGCACCACCGCATCTTCAATCCGTGGTTCCGGCGCGGCATCACGCGCACGCACCGCAAGATCTGTGTGGCCGATGGTGAAATCGCCCTGGTGGGCGGCATCAATATCAACGACGACATGTTTTGCGACTACGACCACAACATCAGCCTGGAAGCGCCGCGCTGGGATTTTGCCGTGCAGGTGAAGGGCCCGCTGGTGGACGCCATCCACGAGGAAGTGCAGGCGCAGTGGGCAAGATTGGGCAAGATGAACCTGGTGCGGCGTATCAAGCTGTACCGCAAGATGCGCGTCGTCAGCAAGGAGCTGGCGAAGAACCCCGTGGTGGCCGGCTTTGTCGTGCGCGACAACCTGCGCAACCGCCGCACCATCCAGCGCGCCTACCTGCAGGCGCTGGGCCAGGCGAGGAAAAGCGTGATGCTGGCCAACCCGTATTTCGCGCCCGGCCACAAGCTGCGCCGCGCGCTGGCCCAGGCGGCCCAGCGGGGCGTGGACGTGGTGCTGTTGATCGGCGTGGGCGAGTTCCGCATGCAGGACGCGGTGGCGCATTCGTTTTATCCGAAACTGCTGGCCGCCGGCGTGAAAATCGTCGAATACCGCAAGACGCAGCTGCACGCCAAGGTGGCCGTCGTCGACGATGACTGGGCGACGGTGGGTTCCAGCAATATCGATGCGCTGAGCCTGTTCCTGAACCAGGAAGCGAACGTGGTCATCAAGGATGTGGCGTTCGCGCAAAGCTTGCGCCAGCACATTGAGCAGGGCGTCGCCGACGGCATCGTGATTCACCAGGATGATTTCAAGCACATCGGCCGTTTCCGGCGCATCGGCTACGAAGCCGCGTTCCTCGTGTACCGGCTGGTGATGCGCATTTTTTCAGTAGGCAAGTACGCATGAACGAGATGACAACGGTAAGGCTGGACAAATGGCTGTGGGCGGCGCGTTTCTTCAAGACGCGCTCGCTGGCCAGCGAGGCCGTCGACACGGGGAAAGTCAAAGTGGGGGGCGAGCGCGTGAAACCGGCGCGCAGCCTGCGCGTGGGCGACGAGCTGGCCATCGATAATGGCGCGGAGACGTGGGAAGTGGCCGTGCTGGGCCTGTCCGACAAGCGCGGCGCGGCGCCCGTGGCGCGCCTGCTGTATGGCGAAACGCCGGCCAGCATCGCCCGCCGCGAGCAGCTGGCCGAGGAGCGCAAGCTGTTCCGCGAGCCGGGTACCACCATCAAGGGGCGGCCGACCAAGCGCGACCGCCGTCAATTGAGCAAGGCAGGCGACCTTTCCTGAGGCTCGCCTGATGCGGGAGGGCAAGGGCGAGCGACGCTTTTGCCCTCCTGAAATCGCTGTAAACACGCAGCCTGAAAATGCTGCGCTGCACCAATAGAACGCCGGCTCTAAAGTTCCCGTTTGACTTTTACGTGGTAGTGGATAATAGTACGAGCGTTCGGATTTTTTCGAGGCGTGCTTTTTTTTACCCTCGCTTCAGTCCGCCAAATCGGCAACATCACTTTTAGAACGGACCTCTTGAATACTTCAGTCAAATTCATGCGCAAGGGCGAACTGACCCGTGCAGCCATCCTCGACGTGGCGCTGGACCTGTCCAGCCGCGACGGCCTGGAAGGCCTAACCATTGGGTTGCTTGCGGACAAAATGAACATGAGCAAGTCGGGCGTGTTTGCCCACTTTGGCTCGCGCGAAGACTTGCAGATGGAAGTGCTGAAGCTTTACCACTATCGTTTCGAGCAAGAAGTCTTTTTTCCCAGCATGAAAGAACCACGCGGCATCCAGCGCCTGCAATCGATGTTTGCGCGCTGGGTCAAGCGGGTCAGCGTGGAAATCGCTTCGGGCTGCATCTATATCAGCGGCGCCGTCGAGTATGACGACCGTCCCGGTCCCATCCGTGAAGCCCTGGTGGCCATGGTGCGGGCCTGGCAGGGCGCGCTGCTGCGCTGTGTCGAGCAATCGATCGCCACGGGCGACCTGAAAGCGGACACGGATGCCCAGCAGCTGGTGTACGAGATGTATGGCCTGATCCTGGCCCTGCATCACGATGCGCGCTTCCTGCGCGTGCCGGGCAGCATCGAACGGGCGCAAGCGGGCTTTGTCCGCCTGCTGGCGTCGTACCAGAATTCCGTCACAAGCAAATAAGCCGTCAGGCAGTATCCGCAACAACGCACACGCACTTACAAGTACAACACTTTAGCTAATCGCCTTCAGGAGAAAATTATGGGTCAATACGTCGCGCCAATCCGGGATATGCAATTCGTCCTGCATGAGTTCCTGCAAGTGGAAGAAGAACTGAAGCAAATGCCGTCGTACGCCGACGTCGACGCCGACATCATCAACCAGGTACTGGAAGAGGGTGGCAAATTCACCTCCGAAGTATTGTTCCCGCTGAACCACTCCGGCGACCGCGAAGGCTGCCACCACGACCCCGTCACGAAAAGCGTGACCACGCCGAAAGGTTTCAAGGAAGCCTACAAGCAGTACGTCGAAGGCGGCTGGGCGGCCCTGGCGTGCGATCCGGAATACGGCGGCCAGGGCTTGCCTGTCGTGCTGAACAATTCGTTCTATGAAATGCTGAACTCGTCGAACCAGGCCTGGTCCATGTACCCAGGCCTGTCGCACGGCGCCTACGAGTGCCTGAAGGAACACGGCACCGACCACCAGAAGGAAGTGTATCTGCCGAAGCTGGTGTCGGGCGAATGGACGGGCACCATGTGCCTGACCGAACCGCACTGCGGCACCGACCTGGGCCTGCTGCGCTCGAAAGCGCTGCCTGAGGCGGACGGTTCCTGGACCATCACCGGCAACAAGATCTTCATCTCGGCCGGCGAGCACGACATGGCGGAAAACATCCTGCACCTGGTGCTGGCCCGCGTGCCGGACGCGCCGGAAGGCTCGAAAGGCATTTCGCTGTTCCTGGTGCCGAAATTCCTGCCAAACGCGGATGGCACTGTCGGTGAGCGCAATCCGATCACCTGCGGCGCCATCGAAGAAAAAATGGGCATCCACGGCAATTCGACCTGCCAGATGAACCTGGACGGCGCGAAAGGCTGGATCATCGGCCAGCCGAACAAGGGCCTCAACGCCATGTTCGTCTTCATGAACGCGGCCCGCCTGGGCGTGGGCATGCAGTCGCTGGGCCTGACGGAAATCGCTTACCAGAACGCGCTGATCTACGCCAAGGACCGCACGCAAATGCGTTCGCTGTCCGGCATCAAGAACCCGGAACTGCCGGCCGACCGCATCATCGTGCACCCTGACGTGCGCCGCATGCTGTTGACCGGTAAAGCCTACGCCGAAGGCGCGCGTGCTTTCACCTCCTACGTGGCGCTGCAGATCGACCGCGAACTGCACCACCCGGACGCCGACGTGCGCAAGGAAGCGGCCGACGAAGTGGCGCTGCTGACGCCTGTCATCAAGGCCTTCATCACCGACAACGCCTGGATCGCCACCTCGGACGCGATGCAAGTATTCGGCGGCCACGGCTACATCTCGGAATGGGGCATGGAGCAGTATGTGCGCGACGCGCGCATCAACATGATCTACGAAGGCACGAACACGATCCAGTCGCTGGACCTGTTGGGTCGCAAGATCCTGGGCGACAACGGCGCCAAGCTGCGCAAGTTCGGCGAAAAGATCAAGGCTTTCGTCGAAGACAACGGTACCGATGAAGCGATGAGCGAATTCGTTACGCCACTGGGCGACCTGGGCGACAAAGTCACCAAGCTGACCATGGAAATCGGCATGAAGGCATTCCAGAATCCGGACGAAGTGGGCGCGGCATGCGTGCCTTACCTGCGCGTCGTCGGCCACATGATCTACAGCTACCTGTTCGCGCAGATGGCCAAGATCGCCCTCGAAAAAGAATCCAGCGGCGACAAGTTCTACACCGCCAAACTGGCTACCGCACGTTTCTACTTCGCCCGCTTGCAGCCTGAAACGGCAACCCTGATCCGTCAGGCGCGTTCCGGTTCGGCCAACCTGATGGCACTCGACGCAGACCTGTTCTAAGACTTGAGGAAAATATGACCAATTTCATCGTTAAAAAAGTAGCCGTCCTCGGCGCCGGCGTGATGGGCGCGCAAATCGCCGCCCATTGCATCAACGCGAAAGTGCCGGTCGTGCTGTTCGACCTGCCGGCCAAGGAAGGCCCGAAGAATGGCATCGTGCTGCGCGCCATCGAGAACCTGAAAAAGCTGTCGCCTGCGCCGCTGGGCAACAAGGATGACGCCGCGCTGATCCAGGTGGCCAACTACGAAGACAACCTGGACCTGCTGGCCGGTTGCGACCTGATCATCGAAGCCATCGCCGAGCGCATGGACTGGAAACATGACCTGTACCAGAAGGTGGCCCCGCACATCGGACCGAACGCGATCTTCGCCTCGAACACCTCGGGCCTGTCGATCACCAAGCTGGCCGAAGGCTTCGACGCCGACCTGAAATCGCGCTACTGCGGCGTGCACTTCTTCAACCCGCCGCGCTATATGCACCTGGTCGAGATCATCCCGACCGCGTTCACCAAGCCTGAGATTTCCGACCAGCTGGAAGGCTTCCTGACCACCACCCTGGGCAAGGGCGTGGTCCGCGCCAAGGATACGCCGAACTTCATCGCCAACCGCGTTGGCGTGTTCGGCATCCTGGCCATCGTGCACGAAGCCGAAAAATTCGGCCTGTCCGTCGACGTCGTCGATGATCTGACCGGCGCCAAGCTGGGCCGCGCCAAGTCGGGCACCTTCCGCACGGCGGACGTGGTCGGCCTGGACACCATGGGCCATGTGATCAAGACCATGCAGGACTACCTGCCGAACGATCCGTTCGCTGCCGTCTACAAGACGCCGGCCGTCCTGGCATCGCTGGTGGAAAAAGGCGCGCTGGGCCAGAAGAGCGGCGCAGGTTTCTACAAGAAGGTCGGCAAGGAAATCCAACGCCTGGACTTCGCCACCGGTGAATACGTGGCCGGCGGCGCCAAGGCTGCCGACATCATCGCCCGCATCCTGAAGGAAAAGGATCCGGTCAAGAAGATGAAGGCGCTGCGTGAATCGACGAACCCGCAAGGCCAGTTCCTGTGGGCGATCTTCCGCGACGCTTTCCACTACATCGCCATCCATCTGGACACCGTGGCCGACAATGCGCGCGACATCGACTTCGCCATGCGCTGGGGCTTCGGCTGGAACGTGGGCCCGTTTGAAACGTGGCAGGCATCGAACTGGCTGCAAGTGGCCAACTGGGTCAAGGAAGACATCGACGCCGGCCACGCGCTGTGCAATGCACCGCTGCCAGCCTGGGTCTTCGAAGGCCCGGTCGCTGAACAAGGCGGCGTGCACACGCCGGAAGGTTCGTATTCGGCCGTGTCGAACAGCTTCGTGCCCCGTTCGACCCTGGCCGTGTATGACCGCCAGCCATTCCGCGCGCCAGTCCTGGGCAGCGGCGCCATCGACGGCAAGACCGCCGGCACCACCGTCTTCGAAGACGAATCCGTGCGCGTCTGGCATACGGGTGACGATGTATTGATCATCTCGTTCAAGACCAAGATGCACGTGATCGGCGAAGGCGTGATCAATGGCCTGAAATTGGCGCTGGCCGAAGCGGAAAAGAACTTCAAGGGTCTGGTGATCTGGCACGCCGACGCAGCCGAAGGCGGTGCCTTCTCGGCCGGCGCCGACCTGCAATCGGCCCTGCCGGCGTTCATGCAAGGCGGCGTGAAAGCCGTCGATCCGATCATCGCCGAACTGCAGAACACCTTCATGTCGCTGAAATACGCGAACGTACCGGTGATCGCCGCGGTCGCCGGCCTGGCATTGGGCGGCGGTTGCGAGCTGGCGCTGCATGCGTCGAAGCGCGTGGCCTCGATCGAGTCGTATATCGGCCTGGTGGAAGTGGGCGTGGGCCTGATTCCTGCCGGCGGCGGCCTGAAGGAAGCGGCGCAGCGCGCCTACAAGGAAGCCAAGGGTAACGACATCCTGCAATTCCTGAAAACGGGTTTCACCAATGCGGCTACCGCCAACGTGTCGAAATCGGCGCTGGAAGCGAAGAAAATGGGCTACCTGAAGGAAGACGACGTGATCGTGTTCAACGCCTACGAGCTGCTGCACGTGGCCAAGGTCGAAGCGCGCGCCATGTTCGACGCGGGCTTCCGTCCGCAACTGCCGTCGCTGATCCAGGTGACGGGCCGTTACGGCTGGGGCACCATCAAGGCGCAGCTGGTCAACATGCGCGACGGCGGCTTCATTTCGGCGCACGATTTCAAGCTGGGCGAGATGATCGCCGAGATCGTATCGGGCGGCGACGTGGACCAGGGCAGCTTCGTCAGCGAACAGTGGCTGCTGGATATGGAACGCAAGGCATTCCTGGAGCTGTTGAACCATCCGAAAACCCAGGAACGGATCATGGGCATGATGCAAACCGGTAAACCGGTACGCAACTAAGCACAACGTCGATGACGATCCTGTCCCTGGTTTTTAGAGTATTACTGCGCGTGAGGCCAAGCATGGTGTATGACCGTATCAAACAACAGATGATGGACACCTTGCCCTTCGTGCGGCTGCTGGGGATCAGCATCGACGACATCGGCGCCGGCACCTCGAAGGTGTCGCTGCCGGAAGATCCAAAACTGAATAATCACCTGGGCACGCAGCATGCGGGCGCCTTGTTTACCCTGGCCGAAACGGCTTCCGGCGCTGCCATGGCTGGCGGCTTCGCCGAGCTGATACTGGGCTTGCGCCCAGTGGCCAAGGAGTCGCGCATCCAGTACCAGAAGGTGGCCCGGGGCGCGACGCGCGCCGAAGGCCGGGTACCGGGCGACCTGGCTGCACTGAAGGCGCAGCTGGCGCAGGACGGCAAGGTGGCGTTTCCCGTGGAAGTCGATATCTTCGACTCCGAAGGCACGCTGGCGGCACAGGTGACGGTGGACTGGTATTTGTCGCAGAAGCGATAAGCCTCTACCCCGGACATTCGACAGAACACGAACCTCGTTCAACATCTTTGAAAGCATAAAATGAGCAAACAACTTCAAGACGCGTACATCGTCTCTGCAACCCGCACCCCGATCGGCAAGGCGCCGCGCGGCATGTTCAGAAACACCCGCCCGGACGACCTGCTGGTGCGCGTGCTGCAATCGGCCCTGGCGCAAGCGCCTGGCCTGGACCCGGCGCTGATCACCGACGCCATCATCGGCTGCTCGTTCCCGGAAGCGGAGCAGGGCTTCAATATCGCGCGTAACTCGGTACTGCTGGCCGGCTTGCCGAAAACCGTGGGCGGCGTCACCGTCAACCGCTACTGCGCTTCGGGCATCACGGCCATCGCCATGGCGGCCGACCGCATCCGCGTGGGCGAAGCCGACGTGATGATCGCCGGCGGTATCGAATCGATGTCGATGGTGCCGATGATGGGCCACCACCCGTCGATGAACCTCGACATGTTCAGCGACGAGAACATCGGCATGGCTTACGGCATGGGCCTGACGGCAGAAAAAGTGGCGCAGCAATGGAAAGTGTCGCGCGAACAGCAGGATGCGTTCTCCGTCGAATCGCACCGTCGCGCCATCGCCGCGCAGCAAGCCGGTTTCTTCAAGGCGGAAACGACGCCCGTGGAAATCATCACGCGCACGCCGAACCTGGCTACCGGCCAGGTTGATGTGACGCGCCGCACCGTCGACACGGACGAAGGCGCGCGCGCCGATTCGTCGATGGAGTCACTGGCAAAACTGAAACCAGTGTTTGCCGCCAAGGGTTCCGTCACGGCCGCCAACAGCTCGCAGATGTCCGACGGCGCCGGCGCGCTGCTGATCGTCAGCGAAAAAATCCTGCGCGAGCACAACCTGACCCCGCTGGCGAAATTCTCCTCGTTCGCCGTGCGCGGCGTGCCGCCGGAAATCATGGGTATCGGTCCGAAATTCGCCATTCCTGCAGCATGCGCCGCCGCCGGCATCACGCAAGACCAGCTGGACTGGATCGAGCTGAACGAAGCGTTTGCCGCACAGGCGCTGGCCGTCATCGGCGACCTGGGTCTGGATCCATCGAAGGTCAACCCGATGGGCGGCGCGATCGCCCTGGGCCACCCGCTGGGCGCCACCGGCGCCATCCGCGCAGCCACCGTGATCCACGCGCTGCAGCGTACCAAGCAGAAGTACGGCATGGTCACGATGTGCGTGGGCGCCGGCATGGGCGCAGCAGGTATCTTCGAGCGCGTCTAAGTTCGACGGGCTAAAGCAATAAAACAGGGCGCTGCGGGATTACCCCGGCGCCCTTTATCTTTTTGGAGACGACATGGATATTTTGTGCAGCAAGAGCGAGGGCATTCTGACCCTGGAATTCAACCGCCTGGAACGCAAGAATGCGATCACGGGCGCCATGTACCAGACCCTGGCCGATGCGCTGGTGGCGGCGGAGACGGACGACGACGTGCGCGCCATCCTGATCTGCGGCAAGCGCGAGATTTTCACGGCCGGTAACGACCTCGATGACTTCATGAAGACAGCGCGCCCGAAGGATGGCTCGCTCGACCACGACCGGCCCGTGTTCCAGTTCATGCGCGCCCTGTACGGCAGCAGCAAGCCCGTGGTGGCCGCCGTTTCCGGCCCGGCCATCGGCATCGGCACGACCTTGCTGATGCATTGCGACCTGGTCTACGCGGCCGACAATGCGAGCTTCTCGATGCCGTTCACGCAGCTGGGCCTGTGCCCGGAATTCGGTTCCAGCCTGCTGCTCACGCAACTGGCCGGCTACCCGCGCGCGGCGGAAAAGCTGATGCTGGGCGAGTCCTTCCCGGCAAGCGAGGCGCTGGAAATGGGCCTCGTGTCGAAGGTCGTGCCCTTGTACGAGCTGATGACCTTCGCGCAAGGCCAGGCTGCCAAGCTGGTGGCCCTGCCGGCCGCCTCGATCCGCGCCACCAAGCGCCTGATGAAGCAAAGCCGCATGGAGCCGATGAAGGCGGCCATCGCCGACGAAAACAAACTGTTCAGCGCTATGCTGGGCGGCGCCGAGGCGAAGGAAGCGTTTACGGCCTTCTTCCAGAAGCGCAAGCCGGATTTCAAGCAGTTCAATTAAGCGCTTGTTTCAACACTGGCCTGCATGCCGGCCAGGATCAGGGAAACCGAGGCGTGCCAGTGCGTCTCGTCCACCGGCCTGCCCGCCAGCGCATAGCCGTGCAGGAAATCGACGAGCGCATCGCGCCCGCGCAAGCGGGTTTTCTTGTCCAGCGCGAGACCGTCGACGGCCAGCTCGAACAGTGCCATAAACCGCTCGGCCACGTCGGCTTGCTCCACCAGTCCGCGCGCCATCAGGCGCACGAAATACGGCGTGGCGCTGACCAGTTCCAGGTACAGCGCGCACAGCGCCCGCACCCGCCGTGGCGCTGCCTGGCGCCGCGTAAACGGCGGCTGCCGCGGATCGAGCGCGGCAAAACGCTGCACCATCAAGGCCTGCAACAATTCCTCTTTTCCCGCGTAGTAGTGATACAGGGCCATGGCGTCGACGCCCAGGCTTTGTGCCAGCGCGCGCATGGAAAACGCCTCGCCTTTTTCTTCCAGCATGGCCAGGGCCGCATGCAGGATGCTGGCGTTGTCCAGCGCGGGCAGGGCACTGCGCGGACGACCCGCTCGGCGCACGGGAGATTCCATGGCTTGAAGTTTTGGGATTTTCATGGGCATAATTCTACACTGTAGAATTAAATCAAGGAGCACTCATGCAAAAACCTTTCGTCAGCGTCTTTCTCGGCATCAGCCTCGATGGCTGCATCGCCGGGGAAAACGGCGACCTGTCCTGGCTGGCCGAGTTGGCCCCCGACTCGCCCGAGGCCACCGGCTATACGCAATTGATGGAACAGGTCGATACCTTGCTGATCGGCCGCACCACGTACGACGCCGTGATGGGCTTCGAGCCGTGGCCGTATGCGGGCAAGCGCGTGGTGGTCTTGAGCCACCGCGACTTCGCGCCGCGCCATGGCGAGCAGCGCCGCGAAGGCAGCGTGCGGGAAGTGCTGCAGGGACTGGCAGCGGAAGGCTGCCGCCACGTGTACCTCGATGGCGGCGCCGTCATCCGCGCCGGCTTGCGCGACGGGGTCGTCGACAGCGTCACCTTGTCCGTGCTGCCCGTGGTGCTGGGCCGGGGCGTGCGCCTGTTCGAGGATGGCTTGCCGCGCAGCGACTGGCGCCTGGACGGCACGCGCCAGCTGCCCAGCGGCGTGGTGCAGCTGCGCTATGGAAAACGTTAAGCCGCGCTGGCCAGGTCGACGATGAAGCCTGTGTCAAAATGTTCGTTCTCGGGCGTGCCATCCGGCCGCTTGTAGCCGCAGGGGTTGCAGACCACGCGGCAGTCCTGGATGCGGTAGTCGAGCGAGGCATGCATGTGGCCATGCACCCACAGGTCCGCTTGCGCCACCAGCGCGTCCAGCTGCGAGGCGAAGGCGGGCGAACCGAGGTTGTCTGCATACTGCGCTTCCACCGACAGCATCGATGGCGCCATGTGCGTGATGACGACCGTCTTGCCATCGAACGGTTGCGCCAGTTGCCGCTCCAGCCAGGCGCGGTGCTGCGCGTGCAGCTGCGCCGTGTCGCTGGCGCACAGCAGGCGGGGCGTGTCGCCGCCAGTGCTGATGCGCTTGTAATCGGGCATGTAGGCTTGCGCCGCGTTTAGCGCTTCTTCCCGGCGCTCCGCGCCGAACAGCAGGAAATCCGTCCATAGCGTGACGCCGAGGAAGCGCACGCCGTTCAGTACCATGGCGTCGCCGTCGAGCAGACGGATGTTGGCGCCGTGCGCATTCGCGCTGGCGCAGGCGTCGCGCACGGCGTCCTGCATGCGTTCGAGCTGGTGGCCGTAGCCTTCGTGGTTGCCGTGCACGTACAGCACGGGCAGGGCGCCGAAGGTGCGCGCGGCCCAGGCGACGGCATTGCTGCCCGTGTCGATGTCGCCGGCCAGGATCACCACGTCGGGGCGGCAGGCGGCAAGGTCGATGGCGGGCGTGTCTTCGCCCCAGACTTCCAGGTGCAGGTCGGACAGGATCAGCAAACGCATGGCAGTGGGCGCGGCAAGGCGCACGGCAGTCGATGGGCCTCTATCGTAGCGCAAGTCGCCACGCCCGTCTGCTTGACCGCGCGAGGGTAGCGACGTTACCCTGTGGCATTGATTCATACTGCCTATCTTCCTGGAGCCGCATGCCGCCTTTCTTCCTTCCCAAGACCTTGCTCAGTATCGCGCTGGCCGCCATGGCGCTGCCGTTGACGGCGCATGCCGCCACGCCCGCCGTCGATCCCCTGACGCAGCCGATCGCCTCGCCGTATGCGGCGCAGTGGAACCGCCCGCAGCAACCGGCGCGCATCCACGGCGACACGTATTACGTGGGCGTGGGCGGCTTGAGCGTGGTGCTGATCGACACGCGCGAAGGCTTGATCCTCATCGATGGCGCATTGCCGCAATCGGTGGCCGCCATCAAGGAACATATCCTCGAGCTGGGCTTTCGCCTGCAAGACATCAAGTTCATCCTGAGTACGGAAGCGCATTTCGATCATTCGGGCGGCATCGCCGCCTTGGCCCGCGACAGCGGCGCGCAAGTGATCGCCAGCCCGCTGGGAGCGGAGGCGCTACGCGCGGGAGCGGTGCTCGCCGCAGATCCGCAAGCGGGCGAAATCGATCCCATGCCGGCCGTGGACAACGTGCGCGAGATCGCCGATGGCGAAGCCCTGCAACTGGGCGACGTGACCATCACGGCGCGCCATACGCCCGGGCATACGCCGGGCAGCACCAGCTGGACCTGGGTGTCGTGCGAGGATGCGGAGCGTCAGGAATGCCTGAACGTGGTGTTTGGCGCCAGCCTCACGCCGGTGGCTGCCGACGACTTTCACTACCTGGCCGATGAACGCCATGCGGACCTGACGCCGGCCTTCCGCCGCGTCATGCAGGACTTCGCCAGGCTGCCGTGCGACATCCTGATCTCGGCCCACCCCGACCACTCGGACGGCGACCGCAAGCTCACGCAACTGCTGGAAGGCGTCACGCCGAATCCTTTCATCGATGTGCAGGCGTGCAGCAACTACGCTGCCAAAAATGAAGCGAAGCTCGACGCCCGCATCGCCAAGGAACAAGCCATGACTGGCGAGGCTGCGACAAAATAACAACGTTGGCGCATGCGCCATGAAAAGCGGTTGACGCACTGCAGCATACGGCGCAGAATCAGCGTCCGCAGTGCAGATTAACCAGATAAAGGAAAGGAAACCCATGTTCGAGCAGGCTGGCAGCAAATTGTACGACCACTAGCCCCGCGCATGACGCTCGGGGCCATCGGCAGCATTGCCGATCCCGAGCCGGTGTCCTTCAAACCCCGGTGAGGAAACTCGCCGGGGTTTTTTGTTTTGGACGACCGGATTGAAAGGAAATACCATGAAAATCAAAGTGAAAGCCACGCCCAAGCCGCGCAATCCGCTGGTGGCCGCCGCCAGGCTGCGCGGCGGCGCCGGCGCGCACCAGTCGGTAGCGTCGCCGCGCGCGGCGCGCCGGGCCGGCAAGCACCGCCTGCAGCAATGGCTGGCGGGCCGTCTCAAGCCTGACGATTAGCGGGCCGGCAGCTCGACGATGTAGTTCGGATCAAAAGCGGGATTTTGCGGCGTGCCGCTGCGCGTCTTGTAGCCGCAGGGGTTCGAGACGACGCGGCACGAGCCGATGCGGTAATCGCGCGAAGCGTGGATGTGGCCATGCACCCACAGGTCCGCCTGCGCGGCCAGTTCGTCCAGGCGCGAGGCATAGGCGGGCGAACAGCCTTCGCTGCCGTAGGCATCGTCGACCGAGAGCAGCGACGGCGCCATGTGGCTGATGACGACGGTGCTGCCGTCGAAAGGCTGCGTCAGTTCGCGCGTCAGCCACGCTTTTTGCTGCGCGTGGAACATGGCCGTGTCGGCCGCGCGCAGCTTGCGAAAGCCCATGTTGGCCAGGCGGATGCGCTTGTAGTCGTTCATGACGGCTTCCGCGTCGCGCATGGCCGCCTGGCGCGTGTCGTTGCCCAGCAGGCGGAAATCCGTCCACAGGGTGGCGCCCAGGAAGCGCACGGCGTTGCCTGCCGGGTCGGTGATGACGTGCGTGCCGCAGTCGAGGAAGTGCACGTTGTCCGTGGCGGCGCAGGCGCTGCGCAGCTCCTGGCGCACCTTGTCGAGGTGGTGGCCATAGCCTTCATGGTTGCCATGCACGTACAGCACCGGCAGCCCCGCAAACGCGGTGGCGGCCCAGGCGACGGCGCGGGCGCCCGTGTCGATGTCGCCAGCCAGGATGACGGCATCGGGGCAGCTGAGCGCAAGGTCGCCTTGCGGCGCTTCGTCGCGCCACAGCTCATGGTGCAGGTCCGACAGGATCAATAAACGCATGCGGCATCCAGGCGATGGGAGGGTATGCCATCGTACCTGAAAACCCTCACTCTTCCTCCAGCGCGGCGAAGCCGTGCGCCAGGTAGTCGAGCAGCGCACGCACGGCCGGCAGCAGGCCGCGCCGCGACGGGAACACGGCGTGGATGATTTCGCGCTGCGGCCGCCACTGCTCCATCAGCGGCAGCAGGCTGCCATCGGCCACCTGCTCGGTGATCATCATGGTCGGCAGCTGTACCACGCCGACGCCGGCCACGGCCGCGTCGCGCAAGGTCAGCATGTCGCCCGTGACGAAGCGCGGCACGTGGCGCAGCTGGGCGCGTGCGCCGTCCGGGCCATGCAAATCCCACTGGTAGTGCTGTTGCGGCGTGCCCAGGGCCAGGCTGGGCCAGTCGGCCAGGTCGGCTGGTGCCTGCGGCGCGGGGGCGCCGGCGAACAGCAGCGGGCTGCCCACCATGCACTGGCTGCGTTCGGCCAGCACGCGCAGCACCAGGTCGCTGTCGGGCAGCGGCGGCGGGCGCACGCGGATGGCCACGTCGATGCTTTCGGCCACCAGGTCGACGCGGCGGTTGCTCGCTTCCAGCAGCAGGGTCACCTGCGGATGCGCGCGCATGAAACCGGCCAGCATGGGACCCACCAATGTATGCAGCAGGGCGATGGGGCAGGACAGGCGCACCGTGCCGCGCGGCGCGGCCCGCGTCAGCTCGATGGCTTCCTGTGCCGCCTCCGCTTCCACCAGCATGGCCTTGCAATGTTCATAAAACGTCTGGCCCACGTCGGTGACGGAAAAATGCCGCGTCGTGCGCTGCAGCAGGCGCGCGCCGAGGCGCTCTTCCAGCAGGGCGATGCGCCGGCTCAGCTTGGATTTCGGCATGCCCAGCGCGCGCCCGGCCGGCGCGAAACCGCCATGGTCGACCACCTGCACAAAGTAATACAAGTCATTCAGATCCTGCATGCTGTCTCCTTGATCGTTCTATTTTTGGAACGCTGATGGCATATTTTACCGTCTACCGCCTTCATCGTTGCAAGCGTATTCTGTCTTCATCGTAATGCAAACCCCAACAGGAGATCGAGATGAACACAGTCACAGGTATCTACAGCGCACCCCGCCAGCACTGGGTCGGCGACGGTTTCCCCGTGCGCTCGATGTTTTCGTATAACGGCCATGGCAAGCAGCTGAGCCCCTTCCTGCTGCTCGACTATGCCGGCCCTGCCGAATTTGCGCCCGGCACCCGTCCGCCCGGCGTCGGCTCGCACCCGCACCGCGGCTTTGAAACGGTGACCATCGTCTACAAGGGCGAAGTGGCGCACCGCGATTCGACGGGCCAGGGCGGCGTGATCGGCCCCGGCGACGTGCAATGGATGACGGCCGGCGCCGGCATCCTGCATGAAGAGTTTCACTCGCCTGCCTTCACGCAGTCGGGCGGCACCCTGGAAATGGTGCAGCTGTGGGTGAACCTGCCGGCCCAAAACAAGATGACGGCGCCCGGCTACCAGGCCATCACCAGCGACACGATTCCCACCGTGGCGCTGCCGGACGATGCCGGTTCCGTGCGCGTGATCGCCGGCGACTTCGACGGCCAGCATGGCCCGGCCCGCACGTTCTCGCCGATGCAGGTGTGGGACCTGCGCCTGGCCCAGGGCAAGCTGACGGAGCTGCCCGTGACCCGAGGCTGGAGCACGGCGCTGATCGTCCTGCATGGCACGGTGCTGGTCAACGGCGAGAGCGTGGTGCGCGAAGCGCAGATGGCGCTGTTCGAGCGCGATGGCGACAGCATCACCATCGAGGCGAACAACGACGCCGTGGTTCTGCTGCTGAGCGGCGAGCCGATTGAAGAGCCCATCGTCGGCCACGGTCCGTTCGTCATGAACAGCGAAGCGGAAATCGTGCAGGCGTTCGAGGATTTCAACAGCGGTCGCTTCGCCCGCATCGAGAAGTAGTGTGTGCAGTACCCATGCCGCATCCCGCGGCATGGTTTTTTGAGGAGACTACCATGAGCACCCCCGCCAACTTCCAAGGTTTGCCACCGATGATCGATCCCGACGACGCCGTCATGCTGCTGATCGACCACCAGAGCGGCTTGTTCCAGCTGGTGCGCGATATCGAGCAGCACGTGCTGCGCGGCCACGTCACGGCGCTGGCCAAGCTGTCGCGTCTGGCCAACATGCCGACCTTTACCACCGCTTCCGTGCCCGACGGCCCGAACGGCCCCCTGATCCCGGAAATCCACCATTTCAACCCGGAAGCCGTCTATATCCCGCGCACGGGCCAGATCAATGCCTGGGACAATCCGGCCTGGGTCGAAGCCATCGAAAAGACGGGCCGCAAGACCCTGCTGATCGCCGGCACGCTCACCAGCGTGTGCATGGCCTTCCCCACCATCAGCGCGCTGGCGGCCGGCTACAAGGTGTTTGCCATCATCGACGCCTCGGGCAACTGGTCGAAGATGGCCACCGACATCACCATGGCGCGCGTGACGCAGGCAGGCGCCGTGCCGATCGACACGTATGCCGTGCTGGCTGAAGTGATGAGCACCTGGAACCGCGCCGATGCGATGGAGTTTGCCGCCATCATGACGGACCACATCGTGCCGCCGTACCGCGCCCTGATCGAAAGCTACGACAAGGCGCAGGGCGTGCAAAAGAATGGCCGTGAAACGAAGCTGGAAATCCTCGAAGCGGCCAGCAAGGGCTGACCGCGGCTACGGCGCTTCGTAGCTGCTGCGTATCGCCGCCAGCACGCCGCGCTGTTCCAGGCGCGTGATGGCGGCGTTCAGGCGCGCCAGGTCGTCGGCGCTGGTCGTGCGCGCATTGAGCATCAGGTGCACGGGGGCGCGCAGGATGAGGAAGGGCAGGGTGTGCAAGGCAACGCCCTGCAGGCGCGCTTCGTGGCGCACGGCCAGCACGTCGCCCAGCAGCAGGTCGGCGCGGCCCGCATCGAGCATGCGCACGCCTTGCTGGAAGCTGCCGAACGCATTCAGGCGGCCGGCCTTTTCCAGCGCCGGCCGGGCCGCCGCGTACTGCGCGCCATACCAGCCCACCTTGGGCGCCAGCAAGGTCGAGTTGCCGCGCATGAGCTGCGCGAAGCTGGCGATCTGGCGGTGGCCGGCGGGCGCACCGGATTTGCTGAAGAGGCCCACGGCTTCGTCGCGATACGAGAGGGAAAAGCGGGCATAGGACTGGCGCTCCGGCGTCTCGGACGCGGCCAGCATCAGGTCCAGCCCCCCTTTCTGGAACAGCAACTGGCGCCGCGCGGTGGGCAATTCCGGCAAGGTGACCAGGGTGCACCGGGCTTCCTTGAAAATGGCTTGCAGCAACTCCAGGTCCAGGCCTGTAAAGCGGCCCCGGGCATCGCGGTAGATATATGGCGGCCACTGTTCCAGCGCCATCGTCATGCGGCAAGCCACGGCGGGCAGGGCAGTTATGCCGAGCATTGCCGCAAACAGGAGATGGCGCATGCGCATGTGGAGGTTTCCAGGAGTTTCAACTTGATATTCAATTTGCCAGAATGGCCGCGGAAGTCAAGGGCTGAGGCTGCGGAAGGCGGGCCTGGTTCGCATTTCCTCGATGTTTGCGCGTTTTTTGCCGCTTTCCCCCATGGAAATCGCCTCCGGCCCGGCGAACACCGTACAGTGTAATCGGCTATAGTGGCGCGGTGCCACCACTGCCCCGCAAAGGAAGACCGCTTGACTGCCCCGCTCGAGATCGCCGCCAATGTACTGATGACTGCCTCCATCATCCTGGCCGGACGCAACAATATTCATTCCTGGTGGATCGGCATGGTCGGCTGCGTGCTGTTTGCCGTGCTGTTTTTCCAGGTCAACCTGTACGCCGACGTGATGCTGCAACTGTTTTTCATCGTCACCTGCGTCATCGGCTGGCTGCAATGGCGGCGTGGCGCCGGCGGCAAGCCGTTGCCGATCACGCGCACGGGCTGGCGCAGCCTGGCGTGGGTGGTGCCGGCCGGCATCGCCTCCGTGGTGATCTACGGCATGCTGCTGCACCGCTTTACGAATGCCTACGCGCCGTTCATCGATTCGGCAGTGTTGGTATTTAGCATCATCGCGCAATTCCTGCTGATGAGCCGGCGCATTGAAACCTGGGCTTTCTGGCTGCTGGTCAACACCGTGGCCGTGCCGCTGTACTACAGCCGCGGCCTGCACCTGACGGCTGTGCTGTATGCGGCTTACTGGGTCAATGCCGTGGTTTCCTGGTACTGGTGGAGCGTGCAGGCGCGCCGGGCGGCGCTGGCGCCAGTGGCGCATGCCGATGCTTGAATGTTGTCAAACGACAAGTCCTTAGATTCAAATCGTATATACAATCAATTTTTAATTCGTTCACGCGATAAAGACACCGGGATATAGTGGCCTTTCCCCGCTTACCGGTGTCTTTTATGTTGCGTTCTACCCCTTCTGCCAGTTTTTACGCTACTTGTCATCAACTGACCATGCAATGCATGGCGCAGTGGATGCCGATGCGTGCCCGTCCACGCATCCCCTAAGTCACTCCATCCATTTCGTTGTCGTTTGCCCGCTGGCCCACCCGGTCCGCGTGCCCCTGCTCGGCCTTTTTTATCGGAAAAAGGCTGCAATCCCAATAAGAGGAAACCATGTTCAAACCACTCGCCATCAGTCTTGCCATCGCCGCCGCCTTTCCCGCTGTCACCACTCTTGCCCATGCCGAGGACGACATGCTGCGTGTTAACGTCACCGGATCGAATATCCGCGTCAGCGAAAAGGAGGGCGCCAGCGCCGTGCAGGTCATCACGGCCAAGGAATTGAAAGCCGGCGGCAAGACCAGCGTGTCGGACGTGCTGCGCGCCATCTCCGCCAACAGCGGCAACAGCTACAACGAACAATATACGGGCAGTTTCTCGGCCGGCACCTCGGGTCTGTCGCTGCGCGGCATCGGCCAGCAAAACACCCTGATCCTCGTGAATGGCCGCCGCGTGGCCAGCTATGCCACGGCGCAGGATTTGCAGCAGACCTTCGTCGACCTGAACAGCCTGCCGATGGCGGCCGTGCAGCGCATCGAGGTGCTCAAGGATGGCGCCTCGTCCGTGTACGGCTCCGACGCCGTGGCCGGCGTGGTCAACATCATCCTGTACAAGGAATTCACGGGCACGGACATCACGGCGCAATGGGGCGGCTCGACGCAAGGCACGGGCCAGCATGAAAAGAGCGCGGCGCTGCAAACGGGTTTCGGCAAGCTCGAGGAAGATGGCTACAGCGTGGTCTTCTCGGTCGACGCGCAGCAGCGCGACAAGCTGCAGCAAAGCGACGTGGCATGGCTGCGCGATGCCGATTACCGCCAGCAGCAGCGCGGCAGCCTGGGCTGGGCTGTCACGAATTACGCGGGCAACGATCCCACGCAGACCCTGGGCGGCGTGCGCGGCCCGCTGCAACTGGTGCCGTACAACGATATCAATCCTGATCGCAGCGGCCAGGTGCTGGCCTACAATCCGGCGCCGTATAAAACGCTGATTCCGGGCATCCAGCGCATCCACTCGTCGCTGCGCGGCACCCTCAAGCTGAACGCGGACACGGAAGCCTATGTCGACCTGCTGCACAGTTATTCGCGCGCCGACCAGACCTTCAGCGCGCCGTTGAGCGTGAATAACGCCACGCGCGTGTGGAACAACAGCACCAAGCTGCTCGACACCATCCCCGTGGTGCTGCCCGTGGGCCATCCGAACAATCCGGGCACGACGCCCTTGCCCTTCACGGCCACCCTGTTCGACCTGGGGCCGCGCCTGAAGCAGGACCGCGTCACCTTCTACCGCGCGCTGGCCGGCGCCAAGGGCACCTGGGCGGGCTGGGACTGGGATACGGCCGTGGCCCATTCCAGCAGCAAGCTGGAGGAAACGGTGCAGAACTTCGTCAACCGCTACGAATTCCAGAAAGTGCTGGCCGAAGGCAGCTACAATTTCTTTGATCAATCGCAAAACAGCGAAGCGGTGCGCAACCGCCTGCGCCTGTCGACCCTGCGCCCGGCCGAATCGACGCTCGACACGCTCGACTTCTCGGCGGCCAAGGATATCTGGGCCTTGCCCGCGGGCCCGCTGGGCTTTGCCGCCGGCGCTCAATGGCGCCGCGAAAAGATGGATTCGCAAACTTCGACGGCCGTGCTGTCGGGCACGGAACTGCGCCCCGCGCTCAATATCATCAACGGATCGCGCAATGTGTCGGCCCTGTTCGCCGAATTCAACGTGCCCGTCGTGAAGGATCTGTCCGTCAACGTGGCCGGCCGCGCCGACCATTACAGCGACTTCGGCAATGCATTTTCGCCGAAAGCCAGCGCGCGCTACCAGGCGGCACCATGGTTGTTGCTGCGCGGCACTGTTTCACGCGCCTTCCGCGCGCCGTCGCTGCCGGAAATCACCGACAGCACGGCCGTCAGCTATACCAGCGTGATCGATGCCCGCGATCCGCTGACGCCGACGCAGGCGCGCGGCGTGACGGTGATGACGATCGCCAATCCGAACCTGCGCCCCGAGCGCTCGAAAAACCTGAACCTGGGCGTGGTGGTGTCGCCTACCAGCAGCTCGAGCATCGGCCTCGATTACTACCGCATCAAGCAGGATGGCGTGATCGGCACGGCCAGCGCCACCACCATCCTCGAGAATGAAAATACTGCGCCGCAACAGATCACGCGCGGTGCCGATGGACGCATCACGACCCTGTACCGCCAGTTCCGCAACCAGGGCCAGCGCGAAGTGTCGGGCATCGATATCGACCTGCGCCAGCGCTTTGTCGACAAGGACTGGGGCAAGCTGACCCTGGCAGGTCAGCTGAGCCGCGTGCTGCGCTTTGCCGAGCCGCTGTCCGATGGCGCGCCGCTCACCAATGGCGCCGGCACCAATCACTTCGGTTCCATTCCGAAATGGCGCGGCGTCAGCTCGGCCACCTGGGAACAGGGCAAATGGTCGTCGACCCTGACCTGGAACTATGTGGGCAGCTATGCGCAGGAGACGCACCTCGATGAATCGGTGGCCGGCTTCAGCACCTTTGACGCGACCAGCAGCTGGCAAGTGACGCCACAGGCGAACGTCACCTTCATCGTGCAAAACCTGGCCAACAAGCGCGCGCCCTGGGACTATGCCTCCACCGGCTTTGACTTTACCCAGGCCGACCCGCGCGGACGCGTTGCAGCGCTCAAGCTGAACTACAAGTTCTAGCCGCCCGCCGCCTGCCGCTGGCCCGTCTGCTCCTGCAGGCGCTGGCGGTAGGCGCTGGGGGGCACGCCCATGCGTTCGCGAAAGGCTGTGGCGAAGTTGCCCGCGTTGTGAAAGCCGATCAGCAGGGCGATATCCTGCACGTCGATGTCCGTCTGCTGCAGCAATTCCACGCCGCGGGCAATGCGCGCTTCGCGGATGAAGGCGAAGACCGTCATGCCCGTCTGCTCGCGGAACATCAGGGTCAGCTTTTCGCGGTAAGTGCCGACGCTGCGGGCGATTTCGGACAGGTTCGGCAGGCTGCCCAGATTGTCGAGAATAAGTTGCTTAACGGCATTAACGAAGACCAGGTCGGGATGCTGCAGCTTGTCGCTGATCGGCGTCGTCGCCGGCAGGGTACTGTTGCTTTTACGCATCAATCCCAGGTGGATATGGATGCGCGCGGCCAGTTCTTCCGGCGTAAATGGCTTCGAAATGTAGTCGACGCCCCCCACCTGCAAGCCCATGATGCGTTCCTTGGCGGCATCGGCGCCGCTGAGGAAGATCACGGGTATCTGTTCCGTTTCGGGATTGGCCTTGAGCAAACGGCACGCCGTGTAGCCATCCATCTCGGGCATGCGCACATCGAGCAGGATCAGGTCGGGGTGCGTGGCCAGTGCCAGCTGGTAGCCCTGGTAGCCGTTGAACGCGATGCTAAAACGATAGGGCTGCTCGCTGAGCAGCTCCATCAGCATGCGCTGCTCGAACGCGGAATCGTCCACGAGCAAGATGTTCTTTTTGATGGTTTCGCTGGTCAATGGCATGGCATGGATGACTTAACCAAATAGCAAGTTGTGGCTTATTATGCCTCGCTTTTTCTTTTTTTTCTGCTTTTCTCGTGTTTCAAAAGATGTTTCTCCGCCAGAAGAAGCGCGGATTTCCCAGATCGCCAATAATTCATTCGTGCATTGATTTTAAGCAATGTCGATTGCTAAAAAATCTGTTTTGCCAATGCTGCAAAAAGTGCCGGAGTCCCCGGGTTCCTGACTCCCGGCACCTGTATTTTGTCGTCCTGGTTTGCGTGCCCAAGAAAACGCCGGCAATACCGTGACTATCCTCGACGCCCCTCAAATTGGCGGGCTCATTAATGATGTTCCATCATCAGGAGGTATCATGTTGCGAGTTATTTTCCCCCGTCTTATCGTTGCCGCCAGCGTGGCTATTGCCGCCACGGCGCTCCTGCCACGTGGCGCCGACGCAGCGGTGTATCTGAATGGCAGCGCCAGCACCACCTTCGACGTCACCCTGAAGATCATCGCCAATTGCACCATCGCGGCGGCCAATCTCGACTTTGGCCAAAGTCAGGGTGTACTGGCTACTGCCGTGAACGTCAATACGACCGTGAATGTCACCTGCACCAATACCACGCTGTATAACGTGGGCTTGACGGCGGGAACGGGCACCGGCTCGACCGGCACGACGCGCTACCTGAGCGGTACCGGCGGCAACCTGGGGACGGTGCAATTCAATCTGTACCAGACGGCCGGCAGCACCTTGTGGGGCGATACCCAGGGCACGAATACCGTCGGTGGCACCGGCAACGGCTCCTCGCAGCCGATCACGGTGTACGGCAATATTCCGCCGCAGGCGACACCGGCGCCCGACACCTACAAGTCGACCATCACGGCCACCGTTTACTTTTAAGCCAGGCGCTGCGTGAAGGCCGGTGTTGTTTCCCTGATGAAAGGCGTGCTGGCGCTGCTGGCCTGCTGCGCCGTGGGCGCGCACGGTGCCAGCCTGCAGATTTCGCCGGTGACGCTCAATTTGCGCGCGGCGCAGAATGCGGCCGGTCTCACCCTGCAAAACCTCGGTGACCAGCCCATCTACGGGCAAGTGCGGGTATTCGTCTGGGATCAGCGCGATGGCGAGGAAACGCTGGCGCCGACGCAGGAACTGGTGGCCAGTCCGCCGATCGTCGAAATCGCCGCCAACAGCCGGCAGACCATCCGCCTCGTGCGTGCCCAGGCTGGCCCTGTCGCGCAGGAAAAGACGTATCGCGTGCTCATCGATGAAGTCAGCCGCGAGGATGAGGCGGGCCGCAGCGGCGTCGATATCCGCCTGCGCTATTCGGTGCCCGTGTTCGTGCTGCCGGCCGGGGCGCCGGGCAAGGAAGTGCTTGACTGGCAAGTTTTCCGCGAACAGGGCGAGTGGATGTTGCGCATCAAGAACAGCGGCAATTTCCATGCGCAGATCGGTGCGATGACGTTGACGAACCCGGCGGGCAAGGAGTTTGTCATCAGCAAGGGGCTGTTTGGTTATGTCCTGGCGGCACGCATGCGCGTCTGGCGCCTGCCCGTTGCCAGGGAGGCCGAGCTGGATGGGCCGTTGAGTATTGCGGTAAATGTGAATGCCAAGGCACTCATTGCCAAGACTTCGACACCTTGAACATGGCTGCCATGACGGGGCGGCCTGCTGCGCGCCCCGGGCGCAAGCGGCTACACCATGAAACGCGCACTGGCAGCGTGGCTGTTGCTGGTCATGGCGCCGCTGGCCAGGGCCGATGGTGCGGCGGGCCTGACGGGCGCCGATCCGGGTCCTGCCAGCTTGCCCAGCGATCCGGCGGCGCCGAATGAACTGTATCTGGAGGTCACTGTGAATGCTGAATCAACCGGGCTGATCTTGCGCTTTACCCAAGTGGGCAAAGGCTTGCGCAGCAGTGTGGCGAACTTGCAGCAGCTGGGGCTGGACCCCGCGCGCCTGGTCGCACCCGGTCAGACCGAGGTGGCGCTGGACGCGGTTCCCGGACTCAGCTATGAATATGATGCGGCGCGCCAGAGCGTGTCGCTGCGGGTGGCGGACGACTTGCGCTCGCCTTACCGCATCAGCGCGCGCACGGCGGCGCAGACGCCGCCGTCGACGGTCACGCCCGGTGCCGTCCTCAATTACGAAGCCTATGCGGAACTGGGTCGGACGCGCCGCGCCGCCATCTTCAACGACTTGCGCTACTTCAATGACAGCGGCGTCTTCAGCAATACCGGCACCGTGAACCTGGGGGCGGACCAGCGCAAGTACATGCGCTTTGACACCTTCTGGAGCCACGCCGACCCCGACACTTTGCAAACGTGGCAAGTGGGCGACCTGATTTCTTCGTCGCTGAGCTGGAGCCGCGCCGTGCGCGTCGGCGGCGTGCAGTGGCGCAAGAATTTCCAGCTGCGCCCCGACTTGCTGACCTTTCCCGTCGCTTCCGTCGATGGCACGGCGCTCGTGCCTTCGTCGCTGAGCCTGTATGTCAATGGCGTGCAGCAATATGCTGCCAGCGTGCCCAGCGGTCCATTTGTGCTGAACCAGGTGGCCGGCATCAATGGCGCAGGGCAAGCCACCATTATCACGCGTGATGCGCTGGGGCGCAGCGTGACGACCGTGCTGCCCCTGTATGTCGATACGCGCATGCTGGCCAGCGGCTTGAGCGATTACTCGGTCGAGGCGGGCGCCGTGCGGCGCGACTATGGCCGCCGCCTGTTCGGCTATGAACGGCAACTGGTTGCCAGCGCTTCCGGCCGCCACGGCGTCAGCGACAACTTCACCCTCGAAGGCCATGCGGAACTGGCCGCCGGCCTGTATCAGGCGGGGGCGGGCGCGCTGGTGCGGCTGGGCCAGGCGGGCGTGCTGAGCGGCTCGCTGTCGGCCAGCGCCGGCCGCAGCCGTGGTGCGCAGCTGGGTGCCGGCTATCAATACATGGGGCCGCGCTTCAGCGTCGATGTGCAAAGCGTGCGCGCCAGCGCCGGCTTTGGCGACCTGGCCTCGCGCGATGGCAGCGCCGTGGTGCGCGCGGCCGATCGCCTCACCGTCAGTTTGCCATTGCCTGCAGGAAGCAGTATCAGCAGCAGCTATATCAGCTACCGCACGCCTGGCGCGCCGCCATCGAAACTGGCTACTGTGGGCTATTCGGCCACCCTATTTCATGGCCTGTTCTTCAACGCCAGCCTGTTCCAGGACTTGCGGCAACGCGAGAAGCGGGGCTTTTACTTTGGCTTGAGCATGGCCTTCGACAACAATCTGGCCCTCAGCGTGAACAGCAGCCGGCAAAACGGCGAGAGCGGCCGCAGCGTCAGCGCGCAGCGCGCGGCGGACTTTGGCGGCGGCTTCGGCTGGAGCGTGCAGGCTGGCACGGCGGGCAGCAATGCCTACCGGCAGGCGCAAGTGGAATACCTGGGCAACGACGGCCGCGTGAGCGCGCGCACGCAAAGCAGCAGCATGGGCAGTGCCTCTTCGCTGGGCGCGGCCGGCGCGCTGGTGCTGATGGATGGCCATGTCGAGGCGGCGCGCCAGGTGGGCAACGGTTTTGCGCTGGTCTCCACGGGCGGCGTGGGTAATATTCCTGTGCTGCATGAAAACCGCCAGATCGGCGTGACGGGCAGGGGCGGTTATCTGCTGGTGCCGAATTTGAATCCCTATGGCAATAACCAGATCAGCATCGCCACGGATGAGCTTGATGTTGATGCGCGGGTGCCCGTGAGCAATATCAATGTCGTGCCGCAATACCTGGCGGGCGTGCTGGCGGCCTTTCCCATCGAGCGTTACAGCGCGGCCACCGTCATCGTCCAGGATGCGCAGGGCAAGGCGCTGGCCACGGGCTTGCCCGTGTTGCACGTGCAAAGCGGCAAGCAGACGGTGGTGGGATTCGACGGCATCGTTTTCGTCGACGACCTGCTCGAACAAAACGAGTTGCAAGTCGGCGAGGGCGACAGCGCATGCACGCTGCGTTTTGCCTATGTGCGTCCGGCCGCGGGCGGCTTGCCCGTGATCGGGCCGTTGCGCTGCGCCGCTGCCAGCGCCGGGGCAGGCCGCTGATGCGCCGCCTGCTGCTATGGCTGACCCTGCTGCTGGGCTGCGCCTGGGGCGGCGTGGCGCAGGCGGCCGATACCTGCACGGTCAGCGTGACGAATATCGATTTCGGCACCGTCAGCCCGATTTCCGGCACCGATCACGTGGCGCAGGCCACGGGGACCTTCAGCTGCCTGTTTTCGTCGCTGAACCTGGGGCAATTGCTCACGCCCAATGCGCAAGTGTGCATCTCGCTGGGGCTGGGCACGAATTCCACGTCGGCCCTGCCGCGCAAGCTGGGCAATGGCAGCAACCGCATGGAGTACAACGTGTACGTGGACAATTCGTATGCGACGGCGAAGATCTGGGGCGGCGCCGGCGTGGCGGGCGCGCCGTCGACCTTCGGCATGATCCTGTCGGCCGGCTTGCTGGCCCCGCCCGGCACGTATTCCACCACCTTTACCGTGTACGCGAAGATTCCTGCCGGCACCGCCCTGGCCGCCGTGCCCACGGTCGCCAACGCCAATACCGTCTATACGTCGAGCTTTGCCGGCGTCGGCACCTACACCTACACCACGTATGGCCTCGTCAACTTGCAGGGTTGCACTGCCACCAGCGGCAGCTTCGGTTTCACGGTGAATGCCACGGCTGTCAACGATTGCACCATCACCGCCACGCCGATGGCGTTTGCGAACGCCTCCATCCTGACGGGCAATCTGCGCAGCACCAGCACCTTGTCGGTGCGCTGCGTCAATAACAATGCCTACCAGATTGCCCTGAACGGCGGCAGCGTGGCGGCCAATGTGGCCAACCGGCAAATGAAGAACACGGTGACCACGGACAAGGTCAGCTATTTGCTGTCCGCCACCCTCGATGGTGCGCCATGGGGCGATGGCACGGCAGGCACGAGCATGGTGACGGGGACGGGAACGGGCGCCAGCGTGCCGCTGACGATCTACGGCCGGGTGCCGGCGCAGGTGTCGCCGCGCCCTGGCGATTACAAGGACACGGTGACGGCAACGATTTATTTTTAGAACGTGACGGTGACGAGGTCGGCGCCCGATGACGTTGCCTGCTGGTGCAGAAAATAGGGCGTGTTGTGCTGGCAGCGCACCTGGGCGCTGCCGCGCTGCGAGACGATGGTGCACGCATCGTGGACGACGAAGGTGGCCTGGAACGATGCGGAAGAGACGGTACCGGCGGTGGTGGTCTGGCAAACGGCAAGGGCAAACAGGGCTGGCAGTACGGCAAGCTTCAAAGGAGTCATCTTGGATACATCTGGCGAAAAACGGGCGTGGTCAGCGACGCCGCAGGGCAAGGCTGACACCATTTTTCGTACCGGGTTGAGGGGGACAGAACGAGCCATGATTGTACTGGAACAAGAAAAGTGTGAGTTTGTGCGTATTTTCAGGCCGCCATCATGGGGTGAGCGTAGCTTTCAAGATGATAGTAACTAAGTTTCTGTATTGCAACTGAAATACTTTTTCGATTGTTGTGTTGAATCAACGTGAGGAGATGGTCATGAAACATACCAACTTTAATAATTTGCCTTGCCCGATCGCACGCAGCCTGGGCAAGGTGGGCGAATGGTGGAGCATCCTCATCCTGCGCGAAGCGTTTTACGGCAAGACGCGTTTCGACGAATTTGAAAAAAGCCTCAAGATTGCGCCCACCATCCTGACGCGCCGCCTGGCCGACCTGGTGGAAGGGGGCTTGATGACGCGCCGCCTGTATTGCGCCAAGCCGCCCCGCTACGACTATGTGCTGACCAAGTCCGGGCGCGCCTTCAAGCCCGTCTTGCTGGCGTTTATTGCCTGGGGTAACGAGAACTTCGCCCCCGAAGGCGCCAGCCTCGTCATCGCCAGCCGCGACACGGGCCTGGCCGCCGATCCGGTGCTGGTCGACGCCACGACGGGCTTGCCCATCAACGACGAGTATTACGCGTTCGCGCCAGGGCCTGCCGCCAGCGACAGCATGCGCAGCATCATCCTCGATGCGGAAAAAAGCAGCGGCATCGCGCCCAAGCCGAAGGCGCCGGCCGCCAACCGCGGCTGGGTGGCGGAAGGCCACCTGGCCTGAACGCGGGCTGGCAGGCGAGCAGCAAGTTTGGCGTACAGCAAAGCGGACACGGCGGCATGGCGTTACTGTCGCACTATGCAACTCAAGTGCGGCGTACGCCCGGCTCGGCTGTACGGGCAGGGCGCCATCCGTGATCCGATGTCCGTTGAGGGAGTATTGCGATGAGCACACTGCAACAACACGTACGCCGCGCCGCCAGCGTGCTGGCGCTGGCCGCCCTGCTGGGCGCCTGTTCCCACGGCCCGCATCATCCGGGCGGCCTTGACGTCACCTTGACGGGCGCGCAGGAAGTGCCGGCCAATACCAGCACGGCCAGCGGCAGCAGCAATATCCGCGTCGCCCACGACCGCGGCGTCAGCGGCGGCGTGCGCTACACGGGCATGGTGGCCACCGTCGCGCACATCCATGAAGCGCCCGCCGGCGCCAACGGCCCCGTCATCGTGCCGCTGGTGAAAACCGCCGAAGGCATGTTTGCCGTGCCGGCCGGCACCATGCTCACGCCGCCCCAGTATGCGAGCTACCAGGCCGGCAACCTGTACGTGAACGTGCACAGCGCCGCCTATCCGGCCGGCGAAATCCGCGCCCAGCTCAAGCCCTAGCGGGCCGCCTGCGTTTTTCCGAAAACCTCCTTGGGCCGCGCGAGCGGCCTTTTTTTGCGCCAGGCGGCCGGCCGGTGCAGCGCGCTACAATGGCGCTCCATGCTGACCATCCTCGCCATCACCTTTCCCTTCTTCGCCCTGGTGCTGTGCGGCTACCTGGCCGTGCGGCGCAAGCTGCTGTCGCTGGCCGCCATCGGCGGCTTGAACAGTTTTGTCCTGTACTTCGCGCTGCCCTGCATGCTGTACCGCTTCGGCGCCGCCACGCCCATCGCGCAGCTGCTCGACGCCAGCGTGTTCGGCGTCTACCTGCTGTGCGCCCTGATCATGGTGGGCGTCACCACGGCCATGACCTTGAGCCACCGCATCGACTGGAACAACGCCGCCTTCGGTGCGCTGGTGGCGGCTTTCCCGAATACGGGTTTCATGGGCGTGCCCCTGCTATTGACCTTGCTCGGTCCCCGCTCCTCGGGCCCCGTCATCGTCACCATCGTCGTCGACATGCTCATTACCAGCTCGCTGTGCATCGCCCTGTCGCGCATCGGCAGCGGCGGCGCGCACGGCAGCCGCGCGGCCGTCATGAATGCCTTGAAGGGCATGGTGGGCAATCCGATGCCGTGGGCGATTGTGCTGGGCGCCCTGACGTCGTGGCTGGAACTGGCCTTGCCCAAGCCGTTGACGCAGACGGTGGGCCTGCTGGCCGACGCCGCCTCGCCGGTGGCCCTGTTTACCATCGGCGCCGTGCTGGCCCGTTCGCAAATGAGCACGAGCGACCCGGCGCCACTGGGCGAGTATGTGCCCGTGGCGCTGAAAAAACTGCTGCTGCATCCGCTGCTGGTGTGGGGCATCGGCCACGCGGCCATCGCGCTGGGCGCGCCGCTCGATCCGTTTGCGCTGACCTGCATGGTGTTGGTGGCTTGCCTGCCCAGCGCCAGCAACGTCTCGCTGCTGTCGGAACGTTTTGGGGCAAACACGGCGCGCATCGCCCGCATCATTCTGGTCTCGACGGCACTGTCGTTTTTGACGTTTTCGGCGGCTGTCAGCTGGCTGACTTGACGTTGGCGGCGATCAGCGCGCCCAGGGCCTGCGCCGCGCCGGCTTGCGTGTCCAGCGCCAGGCCATGCGCCATGCTGGCCTGGTCCTGCATGCTGCGGTTCTGCCCCAGCTTCCATTTTCCCGTGATGCGCGTGAGGGGAATCTCGATGCCGACGATGGCTTTCAAGAGTTTCTCGATGTAGCTGGCCGGCGCATCGCCCACTTTCCAAGGCGCGGCTTGATCTGCCTCATGGCGCGCCGTCAGGCGCTCCAGCAATCCCAGCAGCCACGCCGCGTCGTCGATGGCGCGCAGGGGGCCGTGCGCGTGCACGACCGCGTAGTTGAAGGTGGGGACTTCCTTGCCGCTGCGCTGCTTTTCCGCATACCAGGCGGGCGTGATGTAGGCGTGCGGCCCCTGGAAGATCACCATGCAGTCATCGCTCCCGCCGGCCACGCGCCACAGCGGGTTGGCGCGCGCCACGTGGGCGCGCAGGATGCCGAATGGTGCCTCGGGCGTGGGCGCGGCGATCTCGAACGGCAGGTGGTCGGCGCACAGGCCATAGTCGCCATGGCGCACCAGCGCGCCCAGCGGATGCGCCTGGACCAGGCCATGCAGCACCTCGAGGCGCTCTTCGCGGAAGGTGGCGGGCGTGTACATCTAGTGGGCTCCTTCCACGACCACGTCGGCCGTCAGCGAATTGGCGATGTAGCAGCGCTCGTGCGCGTCGTGGTGCAGGGCGGCCAGCGCCTCGGGCGAGGGCGGCGTTCCCGCGAAGACGATGCGCGGACGCAGCACGATGCGCGTCATGGCCTGGCGCCCGGCGGCATTTTTTCCCAGCTCGCCGACGGCGTCGTCGCGGTAGTCGTCGATGACGTAGCCGCGCTGCGCTGCCAGCGACAGGAAGAACAGCATGTGGCAGCTCGACGTGGCGGCCACCAGCGCTTCTTCCGGATCGACGTTGGCCGCCACCGACATGGGCAACGGCACGGACAGGGGCGACGACGAAGCGGGTACCGTCAGGCCGCCGTCGAACTGCCATTCATGGCCGCGGCTGTAGCGCTGGCCGGCGAAATCCTGGCCGTCACGCTGCCAGGCCACGGTGGCGAAAAACTGATGCATGGGTGCTCCGCAAGAGTAGAAGGGGGATGCACCATCTTAGCGCCAGTCTTGGCTATTTAAAACAGCCAATAAGTGCTATCTTGAAGCTACCAATTCAAGAATGCCATCATGCCAGTTTCCCACCTGCACCAGGTTATCGCCGCCTTGCCGCTGCAGCGCGGCGCCAGCGAGCCGCTGTTTCGCCAGCTGTATGCGGCCATCAAGGCCGCCATCCTCGATGGCCGCATGAGTCCCGGCATGCAGCTGCCGCCCACGCGCGACTTTTGCCGCCTGCTGGCCGTGTCGCGCCAGACGGTGCTCAATGCGTATGCGCAGCTGGCGGCCGAAGGCTATCTCGATGGCGCCGTGGGGCGCGGCACCTTTGTCAGCCGCGACGTTCCTCTGCCTGTCCCTGCCGCGGCGCCGGGCTTGCTGCGGCCCCTGTCGGCGCGCGGGCAGGGCGTGGTGGCGGCCATGCGCCAGGTGGCGTTCCACCGGGGGCCGCTGCGCGCCTTTCGCGTCGGCATGCCGCGCATCGACCATTTTCCGTTCGACGTGTGGAACCGCCTGGAAGCGCGGCGCTGGCGCCGTCCCGATCACCATTTCGGCTACAGCGACCCGGCCGGCTACCTGCCGCTGCGCGAACTGCTGTGCGTGTACCTGAAGGCGTCGCGCGGCGTCCAGTGCACGCCGCAGCAGATCGTCATCACCTCAGGTTCGCAGCAGGCGCTGTTCCTGCTGTCGACCATTCTGCTGGCGCCCGGCGACGCGGCCTGGATGGAGTCGCCCGGCTACCGGGGCGCCAGCGGCCCGCTGCGCGCGGCCGGCGCGCGCGTCTTTCCCGTCCCCGTCGATGCGCAGGGGCTCGACGTGGCGTATGGCGTGGCGCATTGCCCGCTGGCGAAGCTGGCCTACGTGACGCCTTCGCACCAGATGCCGCTGGGCGTGAGCATGAGCTTGCCCCGCCGCCTGGCCTTGCTGGCCTGGGCCGCGCAAAATAAAGCCTGGCTGGTGGAAGACGATTACGACAGCGAATACCGCTACACGGGCGCGCCGCTGGCCTCGCTGCAAAGCCTGGACCGGGCCGGTTGCGTGGTGTACGTGGGCACCTTGTCGAAAGTGCTGTTCCCGGGCCTGCGCCTGGGCTACATGGTGGCGCCGCCCGCGCTGGCCGAAGCGCTGGTGCAGGCCAAGGCCGTGATGGACCGCCACACGGCCATCGTGCCGCAGATGGCGCTGGCCGACTTCATCGCCGAGGGCCACTTTGGCCGGCATATCCGCCGCACGCGCGACAGCAATGCCGAGCGGCGCGACCTGCTGGTGCGTGGCCTGGCGCGCGAACTCGACGATCAGCTCGCCTGCGGTCCGGCCGACAGCGGCCTGGAACTGTGCGCGTATTTCCGCGGCAGCCATGACGAGGAAGCGGTGTCGCGCGCGGGCCTGGCGCGGGGCATCGAATTGCGTCCGCTGGGCCACTATGCCGATCCGGCGGCGGGGCCGGAGTGCGCCACGCCGCCCGGGCTGCTGCTGGGCTTTGCGGCGATTCCCCCGGCCGAGATGGCGCACGGCTTGCTGGAACTGGGACGCCTCCTGCGCGGCCGATAAACTATACTGGCACTTGCCTGCACATGAAGAACACGACCATGAATATTACCCGCTGCTCCTGGGCCAATCCGGCCAATCCCCGTTATCTCGATTACCACGATACGGAGTGGGGCGTGCCCTGCCACGACGAGCGCCGGCTGTTCGAGATGCTGAACCTGGAAGGCGCGCAGGCTGGCCTGAGCTGGGAAACCATCCTCAACAAGCGCGACACCTACCGCGCCGCCTTCGATAACTGGGATGCGGAAAAGATCGCCGCGTATGGCCCGGACAAGGTGGCGCAGCTGCTGCTCGACCCGGGCATCGTGCGCAACCGCCTGAAGGTGGCGGCGGCCATCACGAATGCGCAAGCCTATTTGCGCCTGCGCGCGGAAGGGCAGACCCTGGACAGCTTCCTGTGGGCGTATGTCGATGGCCAGCCCATCGTCAACAGCTGGCAGACCGGCGAGCGTCCCGCCAAGACGGCCTTGTCCGACAAACTGTCGAAAGATTTGCTCAAGCGGGGCTTCAAGTTCGTCGGCTCGACCATCATCTACGCCTACATGCAGGGCATCGGCATGGTCGACGACCATGCGCCCGCCTGCTTTTGTCGTGCGGGGCGTTGATGCGCCGCGCGCTGGTCCTGCTCGACACGGATTTTGACGGCGCCCGCTTGCGCGCCGCCTGTGCGGCGCATGGCGGCCGCCGCCTCCATTACATCGCGCTGGCGCCGCGTCCCGTCGATGCGCGCCACTTGCCCGAGCAGTGGCGCGCGCAGTGGCCGCCCTGCGTGCCGGGCCTGCACCGCATGGTGTCGCACGATGGCCTTGTCACGCTCGATGTGCTGATCGGCGAGCCCGATGCCTGCCTGGCGCAATTGTCGGCGCGTGTCGACGAAGTGCATCTGGCCTGGGTGCCGGCAGCCACGCCCGTGCTGGCGCGCCTGATGGTCGATGGCGCCCGCCTGCAGGCCGTGCACCTGGACGAGGCGCAGCGCATGGCGCTGCAAAAGAACGGTTTTGTCTTCGACGAGAGCCGTTTGCGCGCCATGTTTTATGCGCGGCGCGCAGAGCACGTGGCTGCCGTGGCGCCCGAGCGGCGCGCCATCGTCATCGGCGCGGGCGTGGCCGGTGCGGCCGCCTGCGAACGCCTGGCCGCGCGCGGCTGGAAGGTGACCTTGATCGAACGCCATGCACAGCCGGCCAGCGAGGCGTCGGGCAACCTGGCCGGCATCTTCATGCCGCAGCTGTCGAAGGACGACAATATCGCCACGCGCCTGGTACGCGCCGCCTACCTGTACTCGCTGCGCTACTGGCAGGACCTGGGCGGTATCGGCAGCGCCTTTGATGGCGCGCAATGCGGCGTGCTGCAGCTGGCGCGCGATGACGCGCATGCGCAGGTGCAGCGGCAGATCGCCGCCAGCGGCCTGTATCCGCGCGAATTCGCCCGCTGGCTGGAAGCGCCCGAGGCGGGGGCCATGCTGGGCGCGCCGGCGCCCGATGGCGCCTGGTGGTTCGAACAGGGCGGCTGGGCGCGCCCGTCCTCCGTCTGCGCGGCCATGCTCGACGCCTGCGGCGCCTTGCTCACGCGGCGCTTTTCCAGCAGCGCCCTGCGCCTGGAACGCGGCGATCAGGAATGGCTGGTGCGCGATGCGCAAGGTACCCTGATCGCGGCCGCGCCCACCGTCATCCTGGCGGCGGGCACGGGGGCCGTGGATGTCGAGCAGGCGGCCGGCCTGCCGCTGGACGCCGTGCGCGGGCAGGTCACGCACCTGGCCGAAGGCCGCTTGCCTTCGTTGCCGTTCGTCGTCTGCCGCGAAGCCTACATGACGCCGGCACACCAGGGTGTCGTGTGCGTGGGCGCCAGCTACGATGCGGACGCGGACACCACGTTGCGCCCATCGAGCCAGGAAGAAAATATCGCGAAGATCGCCGACATCCTTGGCGTAGCCCCGTTCGAGGCGCCGCTGGCCGGGCGCACGGGCTTTCGCTGCGTGGCGCCGGACCGTTTGCCGCTGGCGGGCGCCTTGCCCGACCCCGGCGTGCCAGGCCGCTGCGAGCGCCTGCGCGACGTGCCCCGCTGGCCCGGCCTGTTCGGCTTGCTCGGCTATGCCTCGCGCGGCCTGATCTGGGCGCCGCTGGCGGCCGAGCTGCTGGCTTGCCAGCTGGAGGGCGAGCCGCTGCCGCTGGAGAGTCAATTGGCCGCCGCTTTGGACCCTGCGCGCTTTTTATTACGAGAGCGCCGTAGAGCATATTGATTCTGGTCTTTTTCTAATTTACCCCCCAAACAAGTTCTGGGGTCAGACCCGGCGGGTCTGACCCCGGCTTTACGCTGCAATATCTCCATATACGTTTTTCAGCTTTCCAAACTCTTTTTAATTTGTTTTCCGAACAACATAAGTTCGCTACAGTGGACTCGTGCTGGTTTTTGACGACGGAATAAAGAGGTGGAAAGATGGCTGCTGCAGAACTGATTTTCGATCCCCGCGCCGCGCACGGCGAGGCGGCGTTTGACGAAGTGCTCAATCTCGCGCGTACCCAGGCGCAGGCGCAGGGCTTGCCGTATGCGGGCATCGTCAGTGCGCAGGATGCATGGCAGCTGGTGCAGGCCGGCAAAGCCGTGCTGGTCGACGTGCGCACGAATGAAGAACGCACCTTCGTCGGCTACGTGCCCGCCTCGCTGCACGTGGCGTGGGCGACCGGCACGTCCATGAACCGCAATCCCCGCTTCACGCGCGAACTGGAAGCGAAAGTGGGTGGCAAGGACGCCGTCGTGGTGTTGCTGTGCCGCAGCGGCAAGCGCTCGGCCGCAGCTGCCGAAGCGGCGGCCAAGGCCGGTTTCACGCACATCTTCAATATCGCGCAAGGCTTCGAGGGCGACCTCGACGAGCAGCAGCAGCGTGGCCACAGCGGTGGCTGGCGCTGGCATGCGCTGCCCTGGCTGCAAGATTAAATCTCCCTTCAGGATCACCATGAACCAGCGAGCCATCCCCCCCGCCTCCCTTGCCGCGCAGCCGCAATGGGAATTGCGCCAGATCGTCGATGAATTGCGCGCCGTGCGCGAGCAGTGGCGCGAAGGACTGGCCAGCAACCAGGAGTGCGGCGCGCGCGAATTCCCGTCGCGCCAGCACTTGCACGACATCATCAAAGCCCTGTGCGCGGCCCTGTTCCCCATGCGCCTGGGTCCCCTCGACCTGCAGCAGGAGAGCGAGGATTTCTTTGTCGGCCACACGCTCGACACGACCCTCACGGGCTTGCACGAACAGGTGCGGCGCGAACTCAGCTACCACGCGCGCCAGCACGGCTTGCAGCAGACGGTGTCCATCGAACAGCAGGCGCTGGCCATCGTGCAGCGCTTCGCCCGCACGCTGCCGCGCATCCGTGCCCAGCTCGACACGGACGTGGCGGCCGCCTTCCATGGCGACCCGGCCGCGCACAGCGTCGACGAAGTGCTGCTGTGCTATCCGGGCATCCTGGCCATCATCCATTACCGCCTGGCGCACACCTTGTATGCACTGGGCGCGCCGCTGGTGGCGCGCATCATCGCCGAAGTGGCCCATTCGCAGACGGGCATCGACATCCACCCGGGCGCCATCATCGGCAGCAGCTTTTTCATCGACCATGGTACGGGCGTGGTGATCGGCGAGACGGCCATCATCGGCGAACGGGTACGTATCTACCAGGCCGTCACCCTGGGCGCCAAGCGCTTTCCCGCCGGCGCCGACGGCGTGCTGAAAAAGGGACTGGCGCGCCACCCCATCGTGCAGGACGACGTGGTCATCTACGCGGGCGCGACGATCCTGGGACGGGTGACCATCGGCCAGGGCTCCGTCATCGGCGGCAATGTCTGGCTGACCCGCAGCGTGGCGCCTGGTAGCCATGTCACGCAAGCGCATAACCAGCAGGAGGCGCCGGAGTTGCCGGCGCCATCCCACCCCGCTTTTGCCCACCACCCATGAGGACAGCATGTTGATCAAACAGTTTGGACTGGCCGTGCGCCAGTTGCGCGAAGGGCATGGCTGGTCGCAGGAGCGCCTGGCCGAAGCGGCCGACTTGAACCGCTCCTTCATCGGCGAAATCGAACGGGGCGCCGCCACGCCGTCGCTGCTGACGGTGGAAAAGCTGGCCGGCGCGCTGGGCATCGGCCTGGCGGGACTGATGGCGCGCTGCGAGCCGGAATTGGTGGATTAAAGCGGGTGGATTAAAACGTCGCGTTGATGGCGATAGCATGTTGAGAGATCAGGGGAGACGCTTGATACTTTATTTGTTTTTCAGATAAGCATATTCACTTTTCTCATCAGGAGTAGTCATGGCAGAAGCAACAGAGAACCAGTTCGCGCTGGGCGACAACGCCGCGCGCCAGCTGGCCAATGCAAGCAAGAGCGTCCCCCAGCTGTCCACGATCACGCCGCGCTGGCTCGTGCATCTGCTGCAATGGCTGCCCGTGGAAGCGGGTATCTACCGCCTGAACCGCGTGAAAAATCCGAAGGACGTGCGCGTGGCCTGCTCGCAGCGCGACGAGTCGGAACTGCCGCAAACCTTCGTCGACTACGACGACCAGCCGCGCGAATACTTCCTCAATGCCGTCAGCACGGTGCTCGACGTGCACACGCGCGTGTCGGACCTGTACAGCAGTCCGCACGACCAGATCAAGGAGCAGCTGCGCCTGACCATCGAAACGATCAAGGAGCGCCAGGAAAGCGAATTGATCAACAATCCCGACTACGGCCTGCTGGCCAGCGTGCACGACGACCAGCGCATCTTTACCCTGACGGGCGCGCCCACGCCGGACGACCTCGACGAACTGCTGACGAAAGTGTGGAAGGAGCCGGGCTTTTTCCTCGCGCATCCGCTGGCCATTGCCGCCTTCGGCCGCGAATGCACGCGCCGCGGCGTGCCGCCGCCGACCGTCAGCCTGTTCGGTTCCCAGTTCCTCACGTGGCGCGGCGTGCCGCTGGTGCCGTCCGACAAGCTGCCCATCGAAGACGGCAAGACGAAGATCATCCTGCTGCGCGCGGGCGAACAGCGCCAGGGCGTGATCGGCCTGTTCCAGCCTGGCCTGGCGGGCGAGCAAAGCCCGGGCCTGTCCGTGCGCTTCATGGGCATCAACCGCCACGCGATTTCGTCCTACCTGATTTCGCTGTATTGCTCGCTGGCCGTGCTGACCGACGATGCGCTGGCCGTACTGGAAGACGTGGAGATCGGTAAATACCATGACTACCCAGACACCTACAAGTGATGGCGCGGCGGGCTTGCCTGCCGTCCCGTTTTTACCCGACGAAGCGACCTTGAACCGCCTGGCGGGCGAGTTTTTCGCGCGCCTGCCGGGCTTGGACAAGTCTCCCAGCCTCGGTGGTTCCGGCAGCGTGCTCGATGCGGCGCCCCGCTATGCGAACCGTCCGCCGCCGCAGCCCGGTCCTGCGTTCGCCGCCATTGCTCCCGGCGTGGCGACGGCGCAGGTGCCGCCCGTGACGGCGCCCCTGGAAGCGCCCATTGCGCCGGCCCCCGCGTCCGTACCGACGCCGCGCTTGTCGGCGATCAATGCGCCGGCTGCACCGTCGCCGTATTATTTTATCGGTGGCGCGCATGGTTATCCCGCGTCGGGCAATGGCCTCGATGGCCTGGCGCGGCAGGGGCAAGGGCAGGCGGCGCCCGACGATGTGCGGGGCCTGTTTGCCACGCCGCAGCAGGCGCCCGCGCGCCAGCTGCCCGTCTCGCCAGCCGGTGGCCAGCCCGCGTTCTATTTCCAGACCGAGCTGCCCTCGGCGGCGACGCCTGGCCAGCACCAGACGCCGGCGCCGTTCGATGTGCACGCCGTGCGGCGCGATTTCCCCGTGCTGGCCGAGCGGGTCAACGGCAAGCCGCTGGCCTGGTTCGACAATGCGGCCACCACGCACAAGCCGCAGTCGGTGATCGACCGCGTGTCGTATTTCTATGCGCACGAAAATTCGAACATCCATCGCGCGGCCCACGCGCTGGCGGCGCGCGCCAGCGATGCGTATGAAGCGGCACGCGCCAAGGTGGCGAATTTTCTGGGCGCCGCCTCGGCCAATGAAATCATTTTCGTGCGTGGCGCAACGGAAGGCATCAACCTGGTCGCCAATACCTTTGGCCGCAAGTACATCGGCAGCGGCGACGAGATCATCGTCTCGCAGCTCGAACACCACGCCAACATCGTGCCGTGGCAGCAGCTGGCGGCGGAAAAGGGCGCGACATTGCGCGTGATTCCCGTCGACGACAGCGGACAGATCATCCTCGATGAATTCCGCAAGCTGCTCAACGGGCGCACCAAGCTGGTGTCCGTGACGCAGGTGTCGAATGCGCTGGGGACGGTGACGCCCGTGGCGCAGATCATCGCGCTCGCGCATGCGGCCGGCGTGCGTGTGCTGGTCGACGGCGCGCAGGCCGTGTCGCACCTGCGGGTGGACGTGCAGGCGCTGGGCGCCGATTTCTATGTGTTTTCGGGGCATAAAGTGTTCGGTCCGACGGGCATCGGCGCCGTGTATGGCAAGGCGGATTTGCTGGAGCAATTGCCGCCGTGGCAGGGCGGCGGCAACATGATTGCCGACGTCACGTTCGAGCGCACCGTCTACCAGGGCGTGCCGAACCGTTTCGAGGCGGGCACGGGCAATATCGCCGATGCCGTGGGCCTGGGCGCGGCCATCGACTACGTGCAGCGCATCGGCCTGGAAAACATCGCCGCCTACGAGCACGCGCTGCTGGAATACGCGACGCACCACTTGCAAGCGATTCCCGGCGTGCGTCTGATCGGCACGGCGCTGGACAAGGCCAGCGTGGCCTCGTTCGTGCTGGCCGGTTACGAGCCGGCGGAAGTGGGGCGCGCCCTCAATGACGAGGGTATCGCCGTGCGCTCGGGCCACCACTGCGCCCAGCCGATTCTGCGCCGCTTCGGCGTGGAAGCGACCGTGCGCCCTTCGTTCGCCTTCTACAACACGTATGAGGAAATCGACCGCATGATCGTCGTGGTCAGACGCCTGGCGGGCGCGCGCCGCTGATCTTGCCGCCTTGTCAAGCCGATGCCGCCCCTGCGCCTGCGGGGGCGGCATTGTTGCGTCATGTCACGGACTTTGCGCCTGGCTGGCAGGCGCCCGCAGGCTGGCGGTATAATTTATCCTTGGCAATATTCAAGCCGCGGCCCCCAAGGAGATATCCGGTGGAAGATCAACACAGCTCGCCCGAGCTTTTCCTGTTCCTGGCGTCGACCGTGCACGACATGAAAAACTCGATCAGCGTTGTCAGCGGCACCTTGGAGTCGCTGCTGGCGGCCGAGCAGGCCAAGCCCGCGCCCCAGGCCGACCCCGCCTACCTGCAGATGGCGCAGATGCTGTACCAGACCAAGCGCCTCAACGATAACCTGATCCAGCTGCTGGCCCTGTACAAGGAAGTGGGCAAGCCCGGCTACCCCTTCGACGTGCAGCCGCAACTGGTGAGCCAGGTCATCGACCAGGTGGTGGACCAGGAAAAGATCCTGCTGGCCTCGAAAGGCATCCTGCTGGAGACGGCCTGTCCGCCGGAGCTGATCTGGACCCTCGATGAAGACCTGGTCATCGGCGTGCTCGCGCATGCCATCAACAACGCCATCCGCTACACGAAAGACACGATCCGCCTGTCAGTGCGGGAGCACGACGACATGCTGGAGCTGCGCGTGGAAGACAATGGCGACGGCTATACCCAGGCCTTGCTGGACGCGGGCAGCGCGGCCATGGATGGCATGGCGGCCGGCGTGAATTTTTCCACCAACAGCACGGGACTGGGCCTGTATTTTTCCAGCGAAGTGGCAAAGATGCACAAGCACCGGGGCAGCAGCGGCAGCATCGCCCTGGAAAATGGCGGCGCGCTGGGCGGCGGCTGTTTCATCCTGCGCCTGCCCTGAACGAGGAATCCATGACGACAGACAGCCACGCCACCGCCGCCGAAGCGGGCAGCACCGACTGGGCCGACAAACATTATCTGCTGGTCGACGATTTCATCGGCATCCGCATCCTGCTGCGCGAATCGCTGCGCAACCTGGGCGCGCGGCATATCGACCAGGCGGCCAGCGGCGGCGAAGCCATGAAGCTGCTGGCCAAGACGCGCTACGACGTGGTGCTGTGCGATTACAACCTGGGCGAAGGCAAGAATGGCCAGCAAGTGCTGGAAGAGACGCGCGTGCGCAACCTGACGGCGCCGTCGAGCGTGTGGCTGATGGTGTCGGCCGAGAAAAGCGTGGAATCCGTGATGGGCGCGGCCGAGCACCAGCCCGACGCCTACCTGATCAAGCCGATCACGGAAGGCGTGCTGCTGACCCGGCTGAACCGCGTGTGGCACAAGAAGCAGGTGTTCCGCGAAATCGACCAGGCTTGCATGGAAAAGGATTATTTGCGCGCCGCCAAGCTGTGCGACGCGCAGATCGAGGTCAACAAGCTGCACGAGCTGGAATTGCTGCGCATGAAGGCCAGTTTGCTGCTGAAAAGCGGCGAGCCGGAAAAGGCCCGCGCCGTGTACGAAAAAGTGCTGGCCGAGCGCGATTACAGCTGGGCCAAGGCGGGCCTGGGCAAGATCCGCATGAATAACGGCGAACACGAGGCGGCGCGGCAGATCTTCCAGGGCGTGATCGTCGAAAACAAGTACTACATCGACGCCTACGACCAGATGGCCGTCGCCTACCAGCTGATGGGCCAGCACGAGGAAGCGTGCGGCGTGCTGGAAAAGGCGGCGCGCCTGTCGCCCAATTCCGTGCCGCGCCAGCGCAACCTGGGACTGGCGGCCCTGAAAGTGGGCAATGTCAGCATGGCGGAAAAGGCTTTCCGCAAGTGTATTTCCATCGGCGAGTTTTCCGTCATGAAGACGCCGGACGCCTACCTGGGACTGGCGCGCGTGTGCGGCCTGAAGAAGGATGCGAAAGAGGCGCTGCAGTGGCTGCTGCTGGCGCAGCGCGAATTCTCGCCCGAACAGATCGGCCTGCGCGCGAAGATCACGGAAGGCATGGTGCACCACGAAACGGGCGATTACCGGCGCGCGCGCAAGTGCGGCGACGAGCTTGAAGCCATGCTGCTGGAAGACCCGGCGCGGCCCGAGAAGGCCATCTGCATGGAGCTGGCGACCCTGCTGTTCGCCGTCGGCGTCAAGGATGCGCCGGCCGGCCTGCTGTGCTACGTGGTGAAGAACAACCACGACAACCAGGTGGTGCAGGATGAAGTGCAAAAGATATTCGACAAGGCGAAGATGGGCGACGAAGGCACGAGCCTGATCATCGCCTCGCGCAAGGAAGCGTCGGACTTGATGAACAAGGGCGTGCTGCTGTGGAAGACGGACAAGCTCAACGAAGCGGTCGCCTGGATGCGCGCGGCGCGCGAAAAACTGCCGAACAACTTGCGCATCCTGTTCAATTCCGCGCAAATCATCGTTTCCTTCCTGCAGCAGCGCGGGTTTCAGGCCGATTTGGCGGCCGAAGCCATGGAAGTGTTGTTGTATGTAGACAAAATTGCACCAGGGCAGCAGCGCTTCGCGCAATTGATGGAGCAACTGGTGCAGTTGACGCCGCCGCCCGGGCCGGAAGACGCCGTCGCGGCGCCGGAAAATGCGCCGCCGGTAGCGGAAAAAGGGGGAAAAGCCGTGCGTGAGCGTGCCGGATGATAAACTAGGGGCCAGCGTGGGTTCGCCCGTGCTTGAGTTGCTTTACAACAATAAGGAAGAAACTATGCGTGATGTGGTCAATGAAGTATACAAAAAAATGAAGGTCGGCGCCGTTGCCTGGGTACGCCCGGTCGCCGCCAAGGGAGACACGCTGGAAACATTCCAGTCTTCGTACGAGCACGCCAAGGCGCTGGCCGACGAAGGCCTGATCACGATCGGTGACGTAAAACGCCAGGCCGACAACATGATCGAGGCGATCCGCATTCATCGTATCGCCTGATCATATTGCTGGCTTGAAACATCAGGCCTTGCCTGGTGCTTTGGCCTTGGGCGCTGCGCGTTTCGCGGGCGCCTTGCGCAGCGGGGCCTTGGCCTTGGCTGCCGTGCCTGCTTCGGCAGGTTTGGCCGGCTTGCTGGCCGCTGGCTTGGCTTTGCTCACGCCGCCAAAGCTGGCCGCTGCCGCGCTGGCGGCGTCGGGCGACATCGCTGTCGAGACGGCCTGCGTGAACTGATCTTGTAACAAATTCCACCAGGCACTTGGATTGGCCAGCTGGGCTCCGGCCTGGTTGCCGGCATCGCCGGGCGCCGCCGCAGCGGGTTGCGGTGCGGGTGCCGGCGCCGGTTTCGGTTCAGGCGCCGCGGGTGTGGCTTGCTGGAAAAACGCGGACGCGTAGGGTACCGATTCAAACACGGATTTTTCGCTGGCGCCGGGCTGGGTGATGGCTGCCGCCAGGGACGCGCCCATCGATTTCAAGGTGGCGATGGTGCCGCGCTGCACTTCCAGCGCCTGGATACTGCCGCGCAGCATGCTGGTGTTGAGGTTCAGCCATGCTTCGACGGCCTTCAAGTCATTGATTTTCTTGTCCAGCTCTTCCACCGACATGGTGGGCGCCGTGATGCCAGGCATGCCCATGCCGGGCACGCTCATGCTGCCCCACAGGTTTTTGACGAAGTCGAGCGTATCGGTCACAACTGCTGCGCCCGGCATTTGGGGCATTTGCGGGTTTGCCATGCGAAATCTCCTGGTAGGTGGATAGCCTTAGCGTAGCAGATATCGGCTTGCAACTGACGCAATGCCGCCAACATTTTCTTACATAAAACATTAAGAGTTGAGCACGGGCAAGAAGCGGGAAGCGGGGCGGAAGCGTTACACTACGGCCTATGATGCCTGACTCCTTCTTTTCGCCACCGCGCCGCCGTACCGTCATCTTTGTTGCGGTCATCGGCGTACTGCATTACGTGGCGTTGGAATGGCTCACCTCGCGCGCCAGCATGGTGCCGCTGGGACAGAATCATGCGCAGGTGGTCAGCATGGCCTTGATCGCCGAGCCGCCCAAGCCCCTGCCGGTGGTGCCGCTGCCGCCGCCCGAACTGCGGCCCGTGCCCAAGCCCAGGCCGCCGCCGCCCCCGCCGCCGACGGAGCTGGCGTCGAGCGAAACGCCGCAGTTGACGGCGCCCGTCAGCGACGTGCCGGAAGGCCCGGCCACGAGCGAGCCGGCCGCCGTGGCGGCTCCGGCCATCACGGCGCCGGCGCCCGCCGTGGCCGCCGCGCCCGCGCCGGCCAGCGAACCGCCGCCACCGGCCGTCGAACAGGCACGGCGCTACAAGACGAATGCGCCCGCGTCGGCCCAGTTCGACCTGCACGTGGACAGGCGCGATGCGGACGGCACCAAGTGGCAGGGCGTGGCCGCGATGGCGTGGGACAACCGGGGCGACACCTACCAGCTGAAACTGGAAGTGGGCTTGAGCATGCTGATCACGCGCATCAACCTGCTGGTGCTGACGAGCGAGGGCCAGATCGATGGCAGCGGCATCGTGCCCGTCACGGCCACGGAGAAACGCAAGGGCCGCGCGCAAACGGCCACGCATTTCAACCGCGACGCCAAGGCCATCACGTTTTCGGCCACGACGGCCACGGCGCCATGGCAGGAAGGGGCGCAGGACAAGGCCACCGTGCCGTTCCAGCTGGCCGCCATCGGCCGTGCCGACGTCAACCAGCTGGTGGGCAATATCGACATTCTCGTCGGCGAGGAAAAGGAAGCGACCGTGTTCCGCTTCCACCTGGTGGGCGAGGAAGAACTGGACACGAAAATGGGCCGCCTGGTGACGTGGCACCTGCGCCGGCCGCCGAAGCCCGGCACGTATTCGTCGCAGCTCGATGTCTGGCTGGCGCCGTCCATGCAATGGTATCCGGTACAAATACGCAATACCGAAGCGAACGGGGCGCTGACCACGCAAACCGTGACCAAGATATCCGTAAATGAATCAACAGGAAAATAAATGACTACTTTGACTACCTTGAAACGCGTCCTGGCTGCCAGCCTGCTGGCGGCCACCCTGACGCCCGCCATGGCGGCGGACGAGCCCGTGGACCATCCCGTCATCAAGCGCCCGTACAAGCTGGCGCCGTCGGCCGACCTCGTCTATTCGATCAAGGCGAAGCAGCGCGGCATTGCGCTGTCCGGCGAATCGGTCAGCAACTGGCGCGCCGGCGACGGCAAGTACTCGCTGCTGGCCGAAACCAAGGCTGCCCTGTTCGGCAAGATCCTGGAGCAGCGCAGCGAAGGCACGGTCGACGATTACGGCCTGGCGCCGGCGCAGTTCGTGGAAAAACGTTTCCGCAAGGAAGCGGCCACGACCACCTTCAAGCGCGACAGCAAGAGCATCGTCTTCAGCGAGGGCGATGAAACGTATCCGCTGAAAGGTGGCGAGCAGGACCGCAACAGCACCGTCTGGCAACTGGTCAGCGTGGCGCGCGCCACCCCGGAAAAATTCACGCCCGGCTCGGAATGGAGCTTCTTCGTTGCCGGCCGCCATGATGCCGAACCGTGGACCTTCAAGGTCGTCAAGCAGGAGACGGTCGCCACCGGCCAGGGTTTGGTGGAAGCCGTGCACCTGGTCAAGGCGCCGCCGCCGGACAAGAAGGGCCAGCAAGTGGACCTGTGGCTGGCGCCGTCGCTGGAATGGTATCCCGTGAAGGTGACGTTCGCCGATGAAGACGGCGATTACGTCGAGCAAACCTTGCAAAAGATCGTCAGGAAGTAAGTGTTCACTAATGGCTTGGGGCCAGGCATACCGTGTTTGGCCCTCCATTTCACCCTCCTGGCCCGGCATGGCGCACCGGCCGTGTTGCGCCATGTCTGCACCGCCCCCTCCCATGCGCTAAATTGCATGTCAGAACTGATATACTGACGCCCCCGCCCCGCAGCGCCGCGTTAGCCCGCAGCGCCGCCCGCTGAACACTCATCCGGAAAAGAATGATTGATATAATGGCAAGTGCAGCCGTGGCTACGGATGCAAATCAGACAGAGCAAGAGCATCACGATTCCTTGCAGGCGCATTTCCAGCCCAATATTTCGGCCGATGAAATTGAGCAAGTTTTTCACTTGAAGCGGGCGCAGCCCCTGCTGCAAGTGTTTACGGCCCTGTTCCACGGCGGTTTCGATGGCGTGCTGGTGCGTCTGCTGGTGTTGCGCGAGCTCGCGTCCGATGCGGCCACGTCCGCCTATACGCGTGCCGATATCAATACGAAACTTGCGTATCTGTTGCCGGAAAGTCTGGAAACGGTCTTGCTGCGCCTGCGCTCGAACCAGTTGCTGGCCTGGGATGCGCAGCAGGGCGTGTACCGCGTGACCCCGATGGCGCGCAATGTGCTGTCCGCCATCGACAGCTTGCTGGGCCTGGGGCAGACGGAAGATGAAGCAGAAATGGGTTTCCTGCTGTCGCAGGTGGCGGGCGCGCAAGCCGTCGGTGGCGTGTCGGTCGAGCAACTGCAGCATTTGCTGGGCCGCCTGGTGGACTTGACGGAAGAATTTTCCGACGCGATTGCCTCCGGTTCCGAATTCCGCCTGCGCACGGCGCAAGCGAAGTGGAACATGGCGTGCGACTGGGTCGAGAAGGGTTCCGAGATCCTCGTGGCGATCACGTCCGATGAAAACGCGGACAGCGCCACGCACAAGGCGGCGCAGGCGATCGGCCGTGCGCAAAGTAAATTGTTGAACATGCAAGGCATGTTTTCGCGCGCCCTGAACCAGATCGAGCGCCAGCGCGTCCACCTGGGCCAGTCGGGCTTGTCGACCACGGACATCAAGCGCTGGCTCTTGCTGCATGACGACCTGGCCAGCCTGGCCGAGGGCGCCATCGACCAGCCCGTCGTGCCCCTGTTCTCCACGCCGGCCGAAATGATCGACGTGGCCGAAACGGAACTGCTGTCCGAACGGGCGGCTGGTGTCATCAACACGGGCCTGCCCAGCGGAGAGGACGCGCCCACCACCATCAGCGACGGTCCCGCCATGCAACTCGAACTCGATGACTTGCTCGAACGCCTGTCGAACTTCGCCAGCCTGGGCAATTTCCCCAGCATCGGCGAAGAAGGGCCGAAATCGGTGCCCGTGCAGGATTCCCTGCTGCCGGCCAGCTTTGCCGTGGCCTCGTACCGCGCCTCCATGCTGCCGCTGCTGGGCGACGTCTCCGAAGCGAGCTTGCAGGGATCCACGGCCGAACTGGCCCGTTTGCCGATTACCTTTACACCGACCGACGAGATGGTCCAACTGACCGACCCCCACGTGGCGGCCATGTCGATCGCCTCGCTTTCACTGAATGTTTCACTTGATTTAGATAGCGGCACTGCCGATGAATGACGATTCCCAAATCCTGATTGCGCGCCTGCTCACGCATCAAACCCTGCGCCGCGACGACAAGCTCGTCAAGCGCGTGCTGTCCGACGAGCTGTTCCGCGCCGAGATCGATGCGCGCCTGCTGGCCTGCGGCTTGAAACTGCTCGACAACGTGTACGCCGACCATGTCACCCTGGCACTGACGCGCACCATCGAACCGAAGATTTTCGGCGCGCGCGACGTGTGGCAAAACAACAACTTTGGCCTGGCGCGCGATGGCGTGGCCTTGCTGGTGGTGCTGTGGGCGCAGATCATCCTGCCCAAGCGTGAACGCCAGGAAACGCACCAGCACGCGGACGACGACCAGAACGACATGTTTGGCACGGAAAAGCCGCTGCCGCGCGCGGAAGACGCGTCGATCGGTATTTCCTACAAGGCGCTGCTGTCGGACTTCGGCGACAAGCTGGGCAAGAAGACGCGCATGGACATGAACCTGGGCACCCTGGCCAAGCTGGGCTTCATCGAGCGGCGCGGCGATTTCATCCTGGAAGGTCCGCTGCTGGACCTGATGATGGACACGGACGTCTTGAAAGAGCGCATCATCAACGGCGCCCTGGCCGACGTGTTCAAGCGGGCGCCGGCGCGCCTGGTGGCCGTCAGCGGCGATACGTTGCCCGACGCCGACCTGGCGGACGACTTGTCCGCCGACATCGGCGACCTGCCCGACGACGGCGATGAGCCCGCGTCCGACCTCCCTCACTGAAAGCGCCCATGTTTCATATCAAATCACTTGAACTGGTGCACTGGGATTACTGGCAGCGCATCAAGAATATTCCGCTCGACGCGAAGATCATCACCATCGCGGGGCAGAACGGCTCGGGCAAGACCACCTTGCTCGACGCCTTGCGCACCCTGTTCGGCCTCGATTGCTCGATGGGCCGCACGTATAAACACTATGCGCGCCACTCGGGCCAGCAGACGGCTTGGCTGCGCGCCGTGGTGGACAACAAGAACGTGGGCAAGCAGCTGTCGAACCGCCCGTTCCGCAGTTCCGGCTTCTTCAGCGACGATGAAGTGACCCTGTTTTGCCAGATCCAGAAGAACGGCGGCGACTGGAAGCGCCAGTATCTGATGCGTCCGGGCAATGTGCAGATCGAGGACATCACGGACGCCAACGACTGGCTCGGTGTGGAAAACTACCGCAAGCGCCTGGCCAATGCGGGCCTGTCGCCCGCCATGTCGAAAGTGCTGGCGCTGGAGCAGGGCGAGACGGACAAATTGTGCGAATATGCGCCGCGCCAGCTGCTCGACCTGGTGTTCCAGGTGTTCGGCGACAAGGAGGTGCTGGACGCCTACGATGAAGCCAAGCGCCACCAGCGCGACACGGAAGTGGAACTGAAGCGTTTCGAGACGGAACTGGAAGCGTCGAAGACCAACCTGGAAGGCTTGCGCCTGCGCGTTGCCAATTACCACCAGTGGGAAGGGCTGCATAAGGAGCGCCGCAACCTGCTGGAAGAAGTGCTGCCCAGCCTGCAGTACCACGAGGCGCGCGAAAAAGCGGCCACGGCCAGCCGGCAATTGCGCGATGCGCGCAAACCGATGGCGCAGGCGGACCAGCAGCTGACCGATAAACGCAATGCGCTGGCATCGCAGGCGAAGGCCCTGTCCGACGCGCAAATGAACGAAACCTTGCTGGAACAGGAATCGATCGGCTTGCAGAGCCGTTTGTCCTTGATCAATAGCAAGCTCAAACCGTTGGACAGCTTGCTCGAGCAGAAAGACCGTTTGCACAAGCTGGCGGCGGACTCGGGCAGCGACATCGCCGAAGTGGCGGCCCAGCTGGAACAGAAGGAAGCGCAATTGCTGCAGCAGCGCCAGCAGCGCGACGCCTTGTCCGCGCGCATCGCGGGCGAACAGGCAACTATTGCCGCGCTGCAAGGCAAGACGGCCATGCCGGAGCCGGACAATGTGCGCGGCATGCGCCGCGCGCTGCGCGACGCGGGGATCAGTCACGCGATGCTGTCGGACATCGTCGAAGTGACGGACAGCCGCTGGCAGGGCGCCGTCGAAGGCGTGCTGGGCGGTTACGCTTCGGTGGTGTTGCTGGACAAGGCCAAGGATGCGGCGGCCGCCTATCGTCTGGCCGAGAAGGAGCGCTATCGCCACTTCATCGTGCCCGACCTGGTCACGGCGCCTGTCGCGAAAGACGAGAGCCTGCTGGCCGTGGTGAAATTTTCCGCGCCCGTGCCCAGCTGGCTGATCGAGCAACTGTCGCGCATTGCGCGCGTCGATTCCGTCGAAGCAGGCTTTAAACTGGGCAACCACGAAGAGTGGATCACGCCCGAGGCGTACCACCGCGAACGCCGGGGTGGGCGCTCGCTGTTCGTGGAAGCGTCGCGCTACCGCTTCGGCCAGGCTGGCCGCAGCGGCCGCCTGGAAGCGCTGCTGCGCTCCCTGCCGGGCCTGGAAGGACAGGAAGACACCCTGACCCTGGCAATTTCGAAATTGGCGGCCGAAGTGGGCGCCTTGAAAGCGCGCATCGCCGGCGTCGACGCGGCCAAGGAACTCAGTGCGCGCCAGGAAGAGTTCGCCGAAGCGTTGCGCAATTCGAAGCCGCTCAAGGAAGAGCGCCTGGAAGTGGGCGGCCGCCTGGGCGAGCTGCAAAACCTGACGAAGAACGCCACCGTGGCGCGCACGCGTGCTGATACCGTGTGGCAAAACGCGCGCCTGGCCCTGTCCGAGGCGGAAGCGGGCTCGCGCCTCGGCTACAAGAAGCAGATCGAACAGCGCGCCGAGCATGCGCGCGCTTTGCTGGCCCTGCGCCATGCGTGGCGCCACTTGCCGAAGAGCTGGCGCCGTCCCGCACGCCGCGCGGCCCTCGTGGCCGAGCACCAGAATGCGCACCAGGTCGACTTGCGCGTGGCCAGCCTGCAAAACAGCCTGGCGCGCGACGACTGGGAACTCGACGCCACCGTCATCGACCAGCACCACCGCCTGTCGGACCAGTTGCATGGCCGCCAGTCGGAAACGGACGAGCGCCGCTACCAGAACAACCGCGCCATCGAAGCGACGGGCAATGCGCGTGGCGCCTACATGGAGCGCTTGCGCTACACCATCAAGACCTACAGCAAGAATATCAAGGAGCTGGGCGAGCTGGCCGGCATCGAAGTGCATGCCGACCCCGTGCGCCTGGAAAACGACGATGTGCAGCTGTCGCAGGCGGGCTTGCACGTGCGTTTCAAGTTCGACGGCAAGGGCGTGATCGGCATGAACGATGGCGAAGCGTCGGGCGGCCAGCAAGTGATGAAATCGCTGGTGCTGTTGATCGGCTTGCTGAAATCGGAAGACGGTTCCGGCGGCTTCGTCTTCATCGACGAACCGTTTGCCCACCTCGATATCCGCAACATTCAATTGGTGGGCGAGTTCCTGAAGAACACGGAAGCGCAATACCTGATGACGACGCCGTTGACGCACAACACGGATGTCTACGATCCATCGGAACTGACTTTGATCACGAGCAAGAAGAAAAAGGATACCCAATGGGCGCAACCGATTTTCGTGCTGCAGCGCCGGGTCGATCCCGTCTCGGGCAAGGTGGCGTGATGCTGGTGCGCACCTTGCTGGCATCCGCCGCGCTGGCGCTGGCGTGTTCGGCGCCGGCCATGGCCAACGACGGCATCGGCTCCGTGAGCGCTGGGGGCATCCTGTTCGGCAAGACGGATGCCGTGGCCATGAAAAAGGAAGTGCTCAGCGTGAGCGCGGAATTGATCAAGGTCGAGTACGAGTTCCTCAATGAGTCGAAAACGGATGTGGAAGAGACGATCTTCTTCCCGCTGCCCGAATACGCTTCCGGCTACCACGGCTCGCCCACGTATTATGGCCAGCCGCAGCAGTTTACCGTCGACGTGGATGGCAAGCGCAAGGAGTATAAAACCACCTTCGTCGCCAAGCTCGACGCCGAGGATGTGACGGCCCGCTTGCGCCAGCTGGGCTTATCCGATGCGCAAATTGCGTATTTCCCCTCGCACACGCCGTTCGACAAGAAAGTGGCGCCGCTGACGGCCGCGCAGAGCAAGATCATGATCCGCGAAGGCTTGCTGGCCCAGCTGTACGACGAGGAATGGGTGCCGGCCTGGACTGTGAAAGTCATCTACCTGTGGCAGCAGAAATTCCCTGCCGGCAAAGTCGTGCGCGTGCGGCATCAATATGCGCCGTTCGTCGCGGCCGGTCCCGGTGCGTCCTACCTGGGTGACGGCAATACATTTGAAAAGAAATACTGCGGCGACAAGGCCTTCTACAAGACGTGGAACCGCCTGGCGGCCCAGCAGGGCGAAAGCGGCTTCGTCAATGCCGTGTGGGTGTCGTACATTTTGACGACCGGCAATACCTGGAAGAATGGCATCGAAGACTTTACCTTGAACTTGATCAAGGGCAAGTCGGACGAGCTGGTCAGCCTGTGTTTCCCCGGCACGTTTACCAAAATCAACCCCACCACCTTGCAAGTCAAGCTGCGCAACTTCCATCCGAAGCAAGACCTGGACGTGTACTTCGGCAATGTCGAAGGCACGGTTAGCCACGACGGCGTGGCGCCGCAGATCCGGCCCTAGCTGCATGCGTACGCAGGAAGCACTGGCGGCGCGCCTGCGCGCCATCGCCAGCGCCACGCCGTGGTGCATGCAAGCCCTGCACGCCGTGGCGCAGCTGGGCTTGCCCCATTGCTGCATCGGCGCCGGCGCCGTGCGCAACCTCGTGTGGGATGCCTTGCATGGCCACGCGCAAGCGTCGGCCTTGAGCGACGTCGACGTGGCGTATTTCGATGCGCGCGATGTGCATCCGGAAAGCGAAATGCAGTTGCGCCAGCGCCTGGAAACCGTGCTGCCCGGCGTGCCGTGGGAGGTTTGCAACCAGGCGCGGGTGCACCTGTGGTTCGAAGACGCGTTCGGCTACGCCGTGCCGCCCCTGCTGTCGCTCGACGACGCCATCGCCACCTGGCCCGAGTTTGCCACCTCGGTCGGCATCTCGCTGCAGCCTGACGGCGGGATCGGCATCATCGCGCCGCATGGCCTCGACGACCTGTTCGATATGGTGGTGCGGCGCAACCCGGCGCGCATCAGCCTGGACGGCTATGCGCAGCGCCTGGCCAGCAAGGATTATGCGGCGCGCTGGCCGCGCGTCACCATCATCGCCTAGGTAAATCGTGATGTAAAACACAATTAAATGCACTGTGGATACAGATTACCTATAATTGCCAATTTTCCAATAGTGTTTTCCTGATCCCATGTCCCTGTCGATTTCCATGCCGTTGCGCCGCCTCGGCCGCCTGTTCTGCCTTTCCTCCGTCCTCATGGCACCCGCCGCCTGGGCCGACAGCTATACCGATTTCCAGCAAGCCAGCGCGCGCCTGGAAGCGCTGATGGCCAAGGCTACGCTGCAAAGCGGCTTGCCGCGCCTGGGCGACCCTGAAGTGGCAGCGCTGATTGCCCGGATTACCGATGCGCCGGGCCTGTTCCGGGCGCCCGTCGCGGCGTTGCAGGACATCAACCCGAGCGTGGCCCTGTGCGAACGGGCAACCAACATCGGCAAGGCGTATTACACGTTTGGCAGCGAGCGGCCGCTGCCGCTGTCCGGCGCCGAATTGCAGCAGGCGCGCAATGACCAGGTAACGGAGAACCTGGCCAATTATGGCGATGAAATGAGCACTTTTTTTGCCTTTGGCATGCATTGCCATGCGCACTTGATTGGCTTGATGGAGCAGGAATTCAGTAGCCAGCCGCTGCAGGTAGTGAGCGGTACGGAGCGCATGCGCGCGCGCGCCTTCAGCAAGGGCTCGACCACCCTGTATGTCGGCGTGGTGCAGTTCGTGCAAGTGCCGTTCTGGAACGTGGCGCAAAAGAAGCGCATGCTGGAAGCGGCCGCGCAGTACGCAGCGCCGAACGTCGCGCTGATGGCGCCGCCGTTGCGCGAGCGTTTGCTGGGCAGCCTGGCTGATGCGGACAAGGACCTCGATCCCGCCCTGGCGCCGGCGCTGGCGACGATACGCCAGGCGCTGTCGGTGACGACTTGCGAAGGCCTGTGCCAGTACTACTGACGGGATGACTTATTCGGGCGCCTGCAGCGGTTGGTTGCGCTGGCGCCAGCGCACCAGGCCCCACGCATACACGGCGTAGTAGCCGATGACGAGGCCGTAGGCGGCCATCGTCAGCGCGCTCTGGCCGAACGGTGGCGGCGGCACGGGCACGTCGGCGCGTGAATTCATGTAGATTTCCATGCCACGGTACAGCAGGCGGGCGATGAACAGCATGGTGATGGCCAGGCCCAGGTAGCGGTGCTGGGTAAAGAAAAAGTCCTTGCCGACCTGTTCGAAGCGCGTCAGCTTCAAGCCCAGCACGCCCAGCCAGCCGCCGGCCAGCGCGGCCGCGCCCAGGCTGGACAGGGGCAGGACGTCGAACTTCGTCGTCGTCGCCAGGAACAGCAGCAGCGCGGGGAAGGCGATCGCCACCGTCCAGTGCCGCCACAGCTGCGACTTCTGGCGCGCCACCAGTTTCTTCAGGCGCGAGTAGATGCGCCAGACCAGCAGCGGGACCAGTAACAGCAGGGCGAGGGTGGTGGTTTCCATGTATGCAATCGGGTACGGGTAAAACAGCGATTGTAAGCCAGATGGGGACGGGCGGCGATGCTTGTCAAACGGTAAAAGTTGCATGTTGACATTTACATGGCATGCAAGCACTATGCCTTGTCACGCCGTGCCGCCGGCCGCGGACGTCAGGCCGGCAGGCAAACATGGACAGGCGGCGGGCATCTCGTGGTATGGTCTTCTTTTGTCCACCGGGAGGCCAGCCATGTCCGTCATCCATGCCCACCGCGCGCCCGACCCGGCGCCCGTCGATGAACCCATGCCGGCGCCGGAGCCGCAAGAAGCGCCCGGGCACCATCCGGGGCCCGTGCACCCGGTGCCGCAGGACGATCCCGTGCCGCACCCGCATCCCAGTTAATCTCGTCAAGAAAGGCTGTTTTAGATGGCAATTGTCAAGGAAGTCTACACACGCAAAGTCAGCGGAGAATCGTTCGACTATGAACTCGATTACACCCAGGGCACGGACGTGGCCTGGATTGCGCGCGTGTACCACGACGGCGTGCTGAAGGGCTCGCCCCATGGCGCGCTGACGGCCAATGTGCTGTCCGGCCCTGCGCTGGAACAATATTTGCGCGCGTACGTCGAAGGCATGATCGAGCGGGGCCTCGACGTGGCCGAGTAAGTTTGCCTTTGCGGCAGATCAAAGAAAAGGGCGCCGAGGCGCCCTTTGTTGTTTCTGCATTTCAACGTCTGATTAGTCGAACGCCCACGTGTACAACACGTCCAGGGCATTGTTCGTGCCCGTCTGGAATTGCAGGGTGATGCGGCGGTTCAGCTTGTAACGCAGCTTGACCAGGCTCGTCGCCGTGCTCGTGCCTTGCTCGAACGTCAGGTAGGCGCGCGAGGACAGGCGCTTGCCGACGGTGACGACCGTGCTTTCCAGCCCTTGCGCCTGCGACAGGCCCACTTCGTCGAGTCCCAGCGAATTGGCCAGCTTGCCCTGCAAGCCGCCGCCGGAGCCGCCGAAGAGGGCGCCTGCCGCCGTCGTCAAGAGGGCCATTTCATCGCCGGCCGCCGTTTCCGCGCCGTGTCCCAGGATCAGCCAGGCCAGCTTGTCGCTGTCCGACACGCTCGGGGTGGACACCAGCTTGGCCGTCGGCGCCTGCGCCGTGCCGCGCACTTCCACGCCCGCTTCCACATTCGTTTCCGACAAGGCTTCGCCTTCGGGACGCTTGCGCACGGCCAGGATGTTCAGCGACGGGTTGTCGTAGGCGCCCGTGAAGGCGATCAAGCCCCGTTCGATCGACAGCTTTTGTCCGTAGGCGGCGTATTGACCTGTGACAACCTTGATGCTGCCCGTCACGCGCGGCGCAGCGCGGTTGATGACCCTGGCGCGCACATTGCCCGCCAGGTCCGCATCGATGCCCATGCCGCGCAGGTGGAAGGCATTGCCCAGGTCAAATTCCAGGTCGATATTCAGGGGCAGCGACGGCGCTTCCTTGCTGCCCTTGACTTCCTTGCCCAGTACCACCACGTCGCTGCTTTGCGTGGGCGTGTCTTGCGGCGCCAGCTCGATCAGCGCGCGGTTGGCCTTGAACTTGCCCTCGAAGCTGAAGCGCTTGTCGTTGCGCACCAGGGTGCTGTTGCCCGACAGAATCAAGGTGCGGTCGGGGCGCGACAGCGCCTGCAGCCGGTCGGCCATCAATTTCAGTTCCAGGCTCGCTTCGCCATTCGCAAAGCGTACCCAGCCGTCTGCCTGCACCTTGCCATCGCCGCCGTCAAAGCTCAGGCGCTGCAATTGCAATTGATCGCCGGCCAGCTTGGCTTGCAGCACACCATTGCGCAATTTCAAGCCCTGGTCGGCCCAGTTCACCAGCAGCTTGCTGCCGTTGATGTCGCCATTCAATTGCGGCGCGCCGATGGTGCCGCTGCCGGACAGCGCCACTTTCAAGGCGCCGCCCAGTTCCAGGCCCGGCTGGCCCGTCAGCGGCGCCAGCCAGGCCAGTGTATCGATGCTGGTCGTGCCCGTCAGGGAGAGGGCGCTGTCGTTGCTGATGCGTCCGCCCAGCATTTGCACGGTGGCATTGATATCGCTCTGCCCCGCGCGTGCGCCGTCGAGTTTCACGGCCAGGCGCAGCTGCTGGTTGGCAACATCCACGCGGGCGTCGAGGGTGCGCAAACCCAGCGCCAGCGGCTGCTCCACGCCCACCGTTACGTCGCCTTTTTCGCGGTAGAGGTGCAGCATGCCCGCCAGGGAGGGATCTTTCTGCTGCGCCGTCGGCACCTGCATGTCGAGCGACCATTGCGCGCCCAAGGTCAGGTCGCTGCGCGCATTGGCTTGCAGCGAGGGAATCACTTGCGCCAGATACGTCAGCGCCACGCCGGCCGCCTGGCCGGAACTGGTCCAGCGGGGGCCGTTCTTGACCAGGCTTTGCATGGTGATGCTGCCTGCTGGCAATTTGATGGCGGTGTTGCCCACGCTGATCTGCTCCGGCTGGCCCAGGCCTGCCACGCCGCTGCCGGCAGGGCCCGCCACTTTCACGGGCACGGGCGCTTGCAGCACGAGCGCATAGCGGCCCTTGTTTTGCAGGCTGTCGATCGTGCCCGTCCAGCTGGCGCCGCTCTGGCTGCCGCGGATTTGCACGGTGGCATCGAAATCGTCGTTGCGCGCCGCCAGGCTCACGGTATGGCTGCCGCGCGTGCCCGTCGTGGCCAGGCGGGCGCTGCCCAGCTTGAAGGTGGGCGTGCTGTAGCCTGTAATGTCGAGGCTGCTGGCCATGGGGTCGAGCGCGCCTTGGCCGGCGCCCACGCTGGCGCTGCCCTTGATGGATTTCAATTGCTGGTCGCCAAAGAAGGTCAGATCGCGGCCATCGAGCGTCAGCTGCGCGGCCGGCGCGTCCATCTTGCCGCTGACGGAACCGGACGCTTGCAGCACGCCGGCAAAGCGGGGGCCCAGGGTCGACAGTTGCGGCGCATCAAGTTTCCACGTCAGCTTGTCCGTGGCGCCGCCCAGCGCGCCCTTGGCCAGCAGACTGTTCGGCCCCAGGCGCAGTTCCGTATCCACGCTATCGACCCTTTTCGCATTGGCCGACAGCTTGGCGTAGCCGGCCAGCGGGGCATTTTGCAAGGTCGATTCGCGCAGGGCCAGGTTGAGGGCCACTTGCCAGTCGCCGCTCAGGCGGCCGCTGCCGTTGAAATCCGCGTTGACGTTGCCGTTGGGCAGTGCAGCACCAAATGCGGCCGGGTTGATCTTTTGCAAGGAACCCGTCACTTTCAGTTCCGCTGCCTGCTTCGGCCCCGTCAAGCCCACGTCGCCGCTGGCATGGATGGCGCTGTCCGGCGCGGGACGCTTGCCGCTGGTCAAGCCAAGCCCTTTCGCATCGGCAACAAACGTCGTGCGCGGCTGCTGCATGGTGCCTTGCACCACGCCGCTGGCCAGCACGCTGCCCAGCAAGTCGGACTGCAGGGCGGACAGTTGCCGCGCATCGACGTTCCAGTTGAGTTTTTCGCCGGCGCCGCCGAAGTTGCCCTTGGCCGTCACGTTGTTCTTGCCCAGCGCCAATTGCACGTCGATGCCGCTGAAATGGGCCGCATCGGCCGTCAGCTTGCCCTTGCCGGACAGGGGCTGGTCGAGCAGCTTGCTGGGGCGCACGGTGAAATCCGCATTCGCCAGCCATTGCGGCGCCACGTGGCCGTTGGCGCGCACGTCGAGGTTCAGGTCGGCCACGGGGAAGGCGCCGAAGTCGGCGGGGTTCAGGCGGCTGGTGCTGGCCACTGCCTTGAACGGTTGTTCATCCTTCAGGCTGATCTGGCCCGTCGCGTTGACGCTGCTTTTGCCCGCTTGCAAGGTCGCCTTGCGCAATTGCACGAGAGAATCGGCGAGGGTGGCTTCCACGTCCAGGCGCAGCTTGGCTTCGCCCAGCTTGGCGCGCAGGGTTTGCGTCTTGCCGTCGCTGTCGAGCACGATATCGCCGACGATCTTCGTGCTGTTGATGCTGCTGTAAATGTGCTGCAAGTCGATCTTGTCTGTGTGCAAGGTCAGCTGCGCATTGCCGATGGGGGCATCGGCCGCGTCGCGGTTCAGCTTGCCGCTGCCCGTGAATTTGCCTGCGGTGCCGAAATCGATGAGGGCCGACTCCAGGGTGGTGGCCGTCAGGGTGCCGCCTAATCTCGCCTCGAACTGGCGCAGCGGCAGCTTTTGCTGGTCGATGGGGCCCGGTGTCGCGTGGTTGAGGATGGCCAGCTTGCCCGACACGCTTTGCGCGCTTGGGCGCGTATCGATGGCGGCGTCGAGTTCCAGGCTCAGGTCCGCCTGCGGCAAGGTCGCGTCGAACTTGCCCGGATTGATGTTGCGGCCACGGATGCTGGCCGAGCGCAGGATGATGACGGGGTCGAACGGCGCCAGCGCCAGCTGGGCATCGGCCGTGGCCGCGCCCGCGCTGCCCTTGGCCGTGACGTTCAGCACATTCAGGTCGCCGCCCAGTTGCAGGGCCAGGGCGGCCGGTTTTTCGCCGGCGGCGGGGTTGATCTGCGTCAAGCCGGCTTTGCCTGACAGCTTGAACGGTTGCGTGGCGGCAATCGTCGCGCTGGCCGTGGCCTGGCCGAAGGGCGTGAGGGCCGAGGCGTCTTCCAGCTGCCATTGCGTCTTGTCGCCCGACAAGGTGAAATGGATCTTTTCAAACACCGTGTTGCCGCCCGGACTCACCAGGGTCACCTTGTCCAGGCGCGCGTCGGCAATGCCGATCTTGAACGGCGAAGCCAGGCTGGCAGGCATCGTCGATGGTTCCTCGGAGGGCGCCGTGCTTTCCACGGACAGGCTGGCCACGTGCAGTTCGCTGATCGCGATGCCTTCCGAGAAGAACTGGAACGGCGACCAGTTGATGTCGATATTCTCGGCCGTGATGTGCTGCGTCTTGCTGCGGTAGCTGACGTGGCCCAGGTGCATGCGGTTGTACAGCGAGCCGGACACGCCCGACACGGCGATCTCGCCGCCGCTGGCGCTGGCCACTTTTTGCACCAGCATCTGCAGGGTCGATTCGCGGCCCAGGAACCAGAAGGCGGCGCCCAGCAGCACGGCCAGGCTGGCGACGGCGATCGCCACATAGCGGGGCCAGCGGCGGGCCTTTTTCGCCGGCGGTGGCGGCGCGGCGCCGTTGGGGGACTCGGTAGTAATATCGGACATCAGAAAGTGAATCCCAGAGAGAAGTGCAAACGGTAAGCGTGGACGGCGTGGCCATACGCCACGTCGACATTGATGGGGCCGACGGGGCTCTTGTAGCGCCCGCCCAGGCCGTAGCCCGATTTCGGCGTCATGGCCGCCTTCACGGTATCGGCCGCGTTGCCGGCGTCATAGAAGGCGGCAACGGCCCACTTCGGCTTGAACCAGTACTGGTATTCGGCGCTGCCGGTGAGCATGTAGCGCCCGCCGATGGTGGCGTCGCCTTCCTTCACGCCCAGTTCCTGGTAGCCATAGCCGCGCACCGACTGGTCGCCGCCCGCGCGGAACAGGTAGACGGCCGGCACGCCGCGTTTTTCCTTCGAACCCAGCGCGCCCATTTCGCCGCGCACGATCAGCTCGCCTTTTTCACCGAGCGGACGGTAATACACGGCCTTGCCGGCCACGCGCACGAAGCGCTCGTCCGTCAGCACGGGCAGCAGGGCGCCGCCCACCTGGGCGTTGATGACGTAGCCCCTGGTGGGGAACAGCAGGCTGTCGAGGCTGCGCTTGGTGATGGCATAGGTCAACGGCAAGCTCTTGCTGCGCGTCTGTTCCAGGCCGACCACCGTCTTGTCTTCGCTGAGGAACTCGAACGTCAGGCTGCGCTCGAGGTTGGTGCCGCCCCAGTTGCGCTTGGCCGAGATGGTCGTGACGGCCGTGATTTCGTTGGAAATGTCGCTGCGCTCGAACGAGGCGCCCGCGCTGTCGTTGTAGCCGCGCTCGGTCGTCGGAAAGTAAAAATTGGCGTGCGCCGCCTGTTTCTTCGTTTCCATGGTGATCGCGCTCTTGAAGCGCGTGCCCCACACGTTCAGGTTGTCATAGTTGAGCTGGGCGCGATTCCCCGTGTTCGTACTGAAACCGAGACCGGCGCTGACGTTCTGCTGCTTGTTTTCCGTCACGCGCACCACCAGCGGCAGCAGCGGTGCGGGGCCGCGGTTGACGGGCTTGGCTTCGGCGGCGGCCCCGGTCCCGGCGCTGGCACCTTCGGCCTCGGCTTGCTGGCTTTCCTGGCCGGCCTCGATCTGCTCGCTGAGGATGCTGCTCATGTCGGCGCTCACTTCCACGCTGGCAAAGTAGCCCGTGTCCTGCAGGCGCGCCTGCAACGATTGCAGCGCCGATTCGCTGTAGTACTCGCCCGGACGTATCTTGTCGAGGTTGCGGATGATGCTGGGATCGTAGCGTTTCAAGCCTTCGATGCGCAGCTCGCCGAAGCGCAGCTCGGGGCCGCTGTCGAGCACCACCAGCAGCGAGACTTTATGCGTTTCCGGGTCGACCACGGCTTGCGTGTCGACCAGCTGGGCGCGCGGGTAGCGCGTCTGCACCACTTCACGCAGCAGGGCGCGCTTGGCCGATTCCCAGTCGGCTTGGCGAAACACGCTGCCCGTCTTCAGCGACCAGCTGCGCTTCAGGGCTTCCGTATCGTAGGGCTCGCTGGCAGCCAGCGGCGGCGTGGGGTCGAAGCCGCGCAATTCCAGCTCGACCTTGTCGATGGTGACCGCCTCGCCCGGATCGACGTCGACGATGACGACAGGCTTGGCGCCCGACGTATCGACGCGCACCGTGACGACGGGCGTATAGTAGCCGGCCGTGGCGATGAGGTTCCTGGCTTGCTCGGGCGTATCACGGACGAGGCGCTGCAATTGCTCGCGGTCCATGCGCGGGTTGCCGCGGAAGCGTTCCAGGTCCAGGTTTTTTTCGAGCAACTCATCGAGATCACCCGGTGCATTGACCTTGACCTCGTACTGCAGCGGGGCGGGCGCCGCTTCCGTGGCGGCGCTGTCGGCGGGCGCGTCTTGCGTGCTCTGTTGCGCACCCTCCTGCGCGGCGGCCTGGGCGATGGGGAACAGCAAGATGACACTGCCGGCGGCCGCCAGTGTCAGTTGACCCATTGCTTTTGTCACTACTTGTGCCAAAATTCGTGGTCGTATCGCCTTGCCGGCAACCGTATGCCGTATGGGTCGTGCAGAAAACATGGTGCTCCAGATGAGTAAATGCTGACTGCATGTTACCGGAATAGGTAAACTGATGGCGGACGAATAAGTATTTTTTGCATGGGGAATCTCGTTTCCCCGCGCACTATTGGACAGAACAAAACTCAAAGAAAGAAATTATGCTAGCAACGGACTCCGCACTGGTGCTCTTTAGCGGTGGACAAGATTCCACCACCTGCCTGGCCTGGGCCTTGAAACACTATAGCCGCGTGGAAACTATCGGCTTTGACTATGGACAGCGCCATGCGATCGAACTGACCGTGCGTCCCGGCGTGCTGGAACAGATGCGCCGGCAGTCGCCCGAGTGGGATAGCCGCCTGGGCCAGGATCACATGATCGACCTGTCCCTGATTTCCGCCATTTCCGATACGGCCATGACGCAGAACGTCGAGATCGTCATGCAGGAAAACGGCTTGCCGAACACTTTTGTTCCTGGACGCAACTTGCTGTTCATGACGGTGGCCGCCACCGTGGCCTACCGCCGCGGCTTGACGGTGCTGGTCGGCGGCATGTGCGAGACGGATTTTTCCGGCTATCCGGATTGCCGCGACGACACCATGAAGGCCCTGCAAGTGGCCCTGAACCTGGGCATGGATACGCGCCTGAAGCTGGAAACGCCGCTGATGTGGCTGGACAAGGCGCAAAGCTGGGATCTGGCGGAAGACCTGGGCGGCCAGCCGCTGGTCGACCTGATCCGCAGCGGCACGCATACGTGCTACCTGGGCGAGCGGGGAGAATTGCACGACTGGGGCTATGGCTGCGGCACCTGCCCCGCCTGCGCCCTGCGCGCGAATGGTTACCAGCAATACGCGGCGCGCAAGGCTGCGAAACTGGCCGCCAAATAAGCAGTTTGCGCCGTTTCTTCAAGCGGCGGGGCGGGGGACAAGGCCATGCTGTGGTTTTTGCCACAGGAGCGTCTTGCCATGAAATCCCTCTTTGCCGCGCTGTACGGCCCCGTGTTCTGGGCCGGCTTCATCGGCGCCGCCACCGTGCTGGTGGCGCTGTGCCAACTCCCCCTCCGGGTCTTGCCGCCGCTGTTGCTGCTGGCCCTGCTCACATCCTTCCTGGCCGAGCGTTACCTGCCGTATGACGGCGCGTGGAACCACGAGCATGGCGACGGCTGGCGCGACATTGCGCACGCGTTCGTCAATGAAGCGCTGTACCTGCTGGGCCTGGCCATCTTCCCCTTGCTGGCCGGGCACCTGGCGCTGGGGCCGTTCTGGCCCGGCCAGTTGCCGTTCTGGGCGCAGCTGCTGCTGGCCATCCTCATCGCGGACTGCGGCATCACGCTCGTGCATTACCTGAGCCACCGCTACTATTTTCTGTGGAAACTGCATGCCGTGCACCACAGCGTGACGCGCCTGTACGGTTTTAACGGCTGGATGAAACACCCGCTGCACCTGCTGCTGGAAGCGGCGGGCGGCATGCTGCCTTTGTTGCTGCTGGGCATACCGGAGCGTGTCATGGGCGTGCTGGCGTTTGCCGTGGCGATCCAGCTGCTGCTGCAGCACGCGAATGTCGACATGCGCATGGGGCCATTGCGTCACGTGTTTGCCTGGGCGCCATTGCACCGTTTTCACCACATGAAATACGGTACGGCCGGCGACGTGAATTTCGGCCTGTTCTTTACCTGCTGGGACCGCTTGCTGGGCACGCGTTTCGACGCGCCCGGCTACCGCATGCGGGGCGAGGACCTGGGCATCGGCAGCCGTCCCGATTACCCGGCCGCGTACGGGGCGCAGCTGCTGGAACCGTTTCGCGCGGAAGAGGGCGTGCGCGCGCCCGCATTGCCGGCGGACTTGCGTAAAGCCATCAATCGAGCAGCTTGACGTTGAGCTGGCGCAAGCTGCGGTCGGCGCGCACGCCGAACAGGCTGCGCATGGTGCGCGAAAAATGCGCGGCATCGGCAAAACCGGCGCCGTGGGCCGCTTCCGTCAGGGTGCTGCCGAGCACAATGAAACGGATGGCCAGGCGCAGGCGGCGCCACAGCACCAGCCGCCGCACGGGCAAGCCCAGCTGGGCGCTGAACAGGCGTTCCAGCTGGCTCAGAGACAAATGCGCCGCCTCGGCCACGGCGGCCGCGCTGACCTTGCCTGACAACAACGTGTCGACCTTGTCCAGCGCGCGCCGCAAGCGGGGATCGGGCAAGTGTTCGCGCGGCTGCGCCTGCAGCGCGGCGGCCAGACTGTCCAGGCTGGGCATGCCTGCGCTGCTGGCCGCTGCCAGCAGGGCCGGGCCGCCCAGGCGCTGCGGCTCCGCATAGATGGTCAGCATGGGCGCCGGGGCGGCCAGGATGGCGTGCGGACGCAGGCTATCGACCAGCAAGTGCCGCGCCGTGTGGACGATGCCGTCGAGCTCGGCCGTGAAAGGCGCCCCGGTGCTCAGCATCAACTGGTGCGCATAATGGGCGTGGCTGGCCGTGGCGCCCGCCGCGCCATGCAAGATGGCGAAGTCCGGCGCCAGCCAGAGTGTTCCCTGCCAGCTATCCTGTTGCAAACGCGACTCCCAGGTGATGGATTGCGGGGCGATCATATCAGCGAGTGGTGGATTGTTTTCACGGCATCGAATTTTCCTGGAGTACACATCATTGCATTGGCGAAATATGTGATTTTTTTAATACAATGTTCAGCATTGCAAGGCCGCCCGCTGTAACGTACTATCATTCTCATCGACTACCGATGGTAGTCCTGCAGCCCGCCGCCAGCCACGTCGCTGGCCGTGAAGCGGTTTGATATCCGTTCTGCTTGTCATCCTGTCATGCCTACACGCGCGTCTACGTCGTGGTTTGCTGGGCCAGTGTCGCACTGGGTGGGACCGCGCGTGCTGGCCGCCCTGGTGCTGGCGCTGTGCCTGGGATTGACGTATGGCGCCTGGCGCAATGCCCACGATGCCAGCGAACAGCAGGTGCGGGCCGATTTCGATTTCCGCGTGCACGAACTGGTCAACAACATCGCCGGCCGCATGCAGACCTATATCCAGGTGCTGCACGGGGTGCAGGGACTGTATGCCAGTTCGCAGGAAGTCACGCGCCGCGAGTTCCACGCCTACCTGGCGGTGCAGCAGGTGGACCGCCACTTTCCCGGCATCCATGGCATCGGTTACCTGCCGCTGTTGTCCGGCGGCGCCCTGGCGCGGCACGAGGCCGGCGTGCGCGCGGAAGGCTATCCCGGCTATGCCGTGCGTCCGCACGGCCAGCGCGCCTGGCATGCGCCGATCACCTATCTGGAACCCTTGAGCGAGAGCAACCTGCTGGCCTTCGGCTACGACATCGGCTCCGAACCCGTGCGCCGCGCCGCGCTCGAACAGGCGCGCGACACGGGGCAAGCCGCCATGACGGGCAAGATCCACCTGGTACAGGATGGCGGCAGCGCCCAGTCGCATGGTTTTCTCATCGTGCTGCCCGTGTATGAGAATAGCTTGCTGCATGGCAGCGTGGAGCAGCGGCGCGCCGCCTTGCGCGCCTGGGTATTTGCGCCATTTCGCATGGGCGACCTGATGGCCGGCGTGGGCGGCGAGAGCGCGCGCCAGCTGGACCTGGAAATCTATGATGGCGCGCAACTGGCCGAGGCGGCCCTGATGTATGACAGCTTGCCGGGCGCCTTGTCGTCTGCCGCGTCGGACAGCCTGGTGGCGCAGGAAGCGATCACCATCGCCGGCCATGCCTGGACCTTGCGCGTGCGCGCCATGCCCGGTTTCGATGGCGAACTGCTGGCGCGGCCCCGGCTGGTGGCCTTGACCGGCTTGCTGGCCAGCATCGTGCTGGCGCTGACCGCCTGGCTGCTGGCGGTGGGCCGCGCCCGCGCTCAGGCGGCGCTGGCGCGTTCGAGCGAACTGACGGGCCAGCTGGAGCAGGGGCAGGCGAGCGTGCTGGCGATGGCCGAGGCGGCGCAGCGCAGCCAGGCCATGCTGCGCAGCATCCTCGATTCGACCATCGACGGTATTCTGGTCGACAACATCGATGGCCGCATCTTCACGTCGAACCGGCGCTTCCGCGACCTGTGGCAAGTGCCCGATGCGCTCGACTGGCAAGCCGACGGCGCGGCGCTGGTGCGCCACGTGGAAAGCCAGCTGGAGCAGGCGGCGCCTTTCCTCGGAGCACGCGTTCACGCGCCGCACGGCCACCGCGAGCGGCGCGACGTGCTGCACCTGCGCGATGGGCGGGTGGTCGAGCAATATGTGCGCAGCATGCAACTGGGCAATGAACAGGCGCGCTTGTGGACGTTTCGCGATATCAGCGAGCGCAGCCAGATGGAACGGCGCGAGCATACGCGGCGGCAAGTGCTGGAAATGCTGGCCACGGGCGCGCCGCTGGAACGGGTGCTGGAAAGCGTGGTGCTGAGCGTGCAAGCGGACCATCCTGCCATGCTGTGCAGCATCTTACTGCTTGATGAAAGCCGCCACCGCCTGGTGCTGGGCGCGGCGCCGGGCTTGCCCGCGTTCTTCAACCTGGCCAGCCATGGCCATGACCTCGACACCCTGCAGGGCGTGCATGGCATCGCCGCGCAAGCCTTGCGCGATGACCTGCGCGTGATCGTGGGCGACTTGCACGCCGTTGCCGATGCGCAAGAGACGATGGAACTGGCGTGGCGGGCCCAGCTGCAATCGTGCTGGGCCGAACCCGTGCGTGGCGGCTCGGGCAAGCTGCTCGGTGTGCTGATGGCGTATCACCGCCAGCCCACCTTGCCGGGCGCGGCGCACCTGGCGCGGCTGAGCGAGGCGGCGCACCTGGCCGGCATGGCCATTGAGCAGGCGCAAGTGGCGCTGGCCCTGCGCGCCGGCGAAGCGCGTTTCCGCAGCCTGTACGACCATGCGCCCGTGGCCCTGTGGGAACAGGACTGGTCGGCCGTGCGCGCCGCGCTCGATGTTCTCGAGGAAGCGGGCGTGCGCGACCTGGGCGCCCATTTCCAGGCCCATCCGGACGCGCTGCAGCGGCTGGCGGGGCTGGTGCGCATCATCGATGCGAACGGCGCCGCGCTGGCGCAGGTGCGCGCCAACGAGGACGACCAGCGCCGCGGCGCGCTGGGCCTGGCGCAGAATTTCGACGACAGCGCCTTGCCGCGCTTTGGCGATGCGCTGCTGGCGCTGGCTGGCGGCGCCCACCTGTACGAGTGCGAGAGCAGCTTCGTGCGTCTCGATGGTGCGGCGCGGCAAAATGAATTGAGCTTGCTGGTGATGCCGGGCCATGCGGACAGCCTCGATTTCGTCATGGTGTCTTCGCTCGATATCACCGAGCGCAAGCGCATGAACGCGGAACTGCTGCAACTGGCCACCACGGATTTTTTGACCGGCTTGCCGAACCGGCGCCACTTCATGGCGGCGCTGGAAAACGAGCATGCGCGGCTGCAGCGCGAGCTAGCCAGCTGCGCCAGCGTGCTGATGCTCGACATCGATCACTTCAAGCGCGTCAACGACGAGTATGGCCACGCGGTGGGCGATGCCGTGCTGCGCCACTTGGGCGCGCTGATGTGCCAGGCGCTGCGCAAGGTCGACGTGCCGGGCCGCGTGGGCGGCGAAGAATTCGCCATCTTGCTGCCTGGCACGGATCTGAGCGCCGCCGCCGTGTTCGCCGAACGGTTGCGCCGGCGCGTGGCGGAAAGTTCGCTGACCATCGATGGCGGCATTGTGATCACCATCACGGTGAGCATCGGCATGGCCGCCATGGCCGGTACCGATGCCGATTGCGACGCCGTGCTGGCGCGCGCAGACGAGGCGCTGTACCGGGCCAAGCGGGGCGGGCGCAACCGCATCGAACAGAACGACGGTGGCGGCGACGGCGTGCTCAGCAAGTTCATGGCGCAGTGATTACAGGCTGTGCTGACGCGCTTGCGCCTGCTTGCGGTTGCGGCTGACGATCAGCCAGACGATGGCGACGGGAATCAGCAGCGGCAGCAGCACGGGCGTGCTCAAGGCCAGCGCCAGCACCACGCAGAGCGCCACCACCGCGATCAGCACCACGCCCACGCCGGCCAGGACCACTCCCGTGATGACGGCGGCGCACACCACCGCGGTGGCGGCGATCAGCAAGCCGCCGCCGGCAAACACCAGGCCGAACAGCCACTCCAGGGGACCGTCGACATCGTCGCCGTTGAACTGCATGTGCATGTCGCTGCCACTGCCGCTGATCTTGTCGAGGAACAGGCAGGCGAGCATGACGATGAGGACGAAGGTGAGCAATTTTTTCATGATAAGTCTCGGTGTGTGGGTGATGGGGTGTTGCATGCTCACACTGTAGGGATGCGCCCGGCTTGCCGCCAGCGGCGTGCGACAGGCTGTCATTTTCACGGTATGGAAGGCGCTGGGGGGCAGAAAAACACTGATCTGGAACAAGATTTCTTTTCTTGTAATGCGCGCAAGCCGTCCTATACTGAATACCTCAGTCTCGCAAGGAGGGCAACATGCTTTTGTTTGCAGATACCGGGGATCAATCGCTATCCCCCCCTGATCATCGCACCATGCGCCAGCGTAGCGCCACGCAGTCCTGCGCCGAGCCCGTCGGCGCGCCATCGGCGATACCGCCGATCATCATCAATCCCTTCAATTACCATGCGCCGCTGCCGGCCATCGACCCGCGCTGGGTACCGCCCGGTCCGCCGCTGACCTGGCCCAACCGGCCTGCCATGTCCATGTGCTGATGCCTGGTCGTCGAAAGAAACGAGCAGCCTGGTAATGACAAAAGCCCGCAGCGCGGGCTTTTGCTGGTGCATGCCTGGAATCAGGATTGTTTGCGGCGCAGCATGAAGCCCAGCAAGCCCAGGCCGGCCAGCAGCATGGCATAGGTTTCCGGTTCGGGGACGGCGCAGATGAAGGCGTGGTTGTCGCTTTCAAAGGCATCCTGGCCTGTCGAGTGGAAGGCGACCGAGGTAAATTTTGCCCCTTCGCCCGCCCACGCGTTCACATACAGGCCGACCGATTGATCGCCATTGGAGCTGACACTGCCCAAGGTGGCGATTTGCGATCCCGTCAAGGTGACCGTGCTTTGATCACCCATGGTGAAGACGACGCTGTTATACGCATCTGGCGAGCCCATGTAGAAACCAAAATAGCTCAGCCCGCCACCGAAGGTAGCGACGCCAGGGGTGATCTGGCCATTCGTCACGCCGACGGAATAGAAGGCCGTCAGATCGTTCGGTGGCTGCGCGGCGTAGCTCGGGTGATCGCTGGTAAAGACGTTACCCGTGTAATTGCCGGGTAGCAGGCCATCATTGAAATCGATGGTGGTGGCGCCCGCGACCGACGTGACCAGCCCCTCGCCTGCCAGTACCGTACCGCCGGTAGTGAAGGTGGGAATTGCGCTGGCACTGCCTGCGGCGACGGCGAGCGTGGCGCAGGCCAGAGTAGACAAGATTTTCATGTTGAATCCCTCGAATGTATAGGTGTGCACAACTATTTTTATCAGGAACGACGAAAGTGCCTGGCGTGGCGAGGCAGTGCGGCGTGCGAGGACGAGGGACGTCGCATGAGACAGGAGTTTCTTAAGGCCAAGCATTACTACATGCAACATTTAAATATAAAAAACACAATTCAGATTGCAAAATAATAATAGGTTTACTTGAGAAATATCAAAGCGTGATTGCTAGAGTAAATCCACTACATTGATAACTTGTCTTCTTGCCGGAATCGACTATGGCGGGCCGCGCCTTACCTTGCGGCAAGGCGGCACGGGTGGGCGTTTTCGACTATCATGCTAGCCCCGACCTTCCATCACGAGCACCGCCATGAGTACCGATTTCCCTGATTTTTCCGACGAAGCAGCCGAGCAGGACAATGACGCCCCGATCCAGGAGCCGCGCCTGTGGGTAGGCAATGGCTGGACGGCGCGCGTGATCAAGAACGAGGAAGATGAAGGCTGGGCCGTGGCCATGATCAAGGATGGCGAACCGGAGCCAGCGCTGGTGGGCCCATGGACCATGGGCCGCGACAAGAAAAACCCGAAGCCGCTCGACGTCAACGCGTTCAACACGCTGGTCAAGACGGCCTCGGAAGTGCTGCGCCGCCACGAGCAGCAGCTGCATGCGCAATTGCACAAGAACCTGTTCGTCGCCACCGACGAGGGGCAGATCAAGGTGATGTTCGACATCGTGCCCGACGAAGACCACCCGTATGCGGAACTGAGCGCCTACGACGCCGACGGCGAGCAGATCGCCAAGGTGCGCACCTCGGCCGCCTTCAAGTTCAACGCCACGTCGGCGGCGAACTGGATCGAAGGCGGCTACCGCCGCCCAGGCTAGCAAAATCTACTGCGCGGCACGCTTTGCGGCCTCCGATGCTCGCTGTACTTAAGTACAGCTGCGCTTCTCAGCCACAAGGGGGCGCCGAGCCTCGAAGCCGCTCGCTACGATTTTGCTACGCCTGGTTCCAGGACTACACCGCCGCGCCTTCGGGCGCGGTGTGCATTTCCACCTCGTCTTCCTTGCGGTACGCCAGCCGGTACAGTAGCGGCAGCACCAGCAGGGTCAAGGCCGTCGACGACAGGATGCCGCCGATCACCACGGTGGCCAGCGGACGCTGCACTTCAGCGCCCGTGCCCGTGGCGATGGCCATCGGCACGAAGCCCAGCGAGGCCACCAGCGCCGTCATCAAGACGGGCCGCAGGCGCGTGATGGCCCCTACGCGTATCGCCTCCTGCAAGGGCATGCCCTGTTCGCGCAGCTGGCGGATGTAGGCGATCATCACCAGGCCGTTCAGCACGGCCACGCCGGACAGGGCGATGAAACCCACGGCCGCCGAGATCGACATGGGAATGTCGCGCAGCCACAGGGCGACGATGCCGCCCGTCAAGGCGAACGGGATGCCGCTGAACACGAGCAAGCCATCCTTCACGTTGCCGAACATGGCGAACAGCAAGACGAAGACGAGGGCCAACGCCACCGGCACCACCAGCTCCAGGCGCTTCGTGGCCGACTGCAATTGCTCGAACTGGCCGCCCCAGCTGGTCCAGTAGCCGGCGGGAATGGCCACCTGCGCTTGCAGCTGCTGCGTGGCGTCGGCCACGAACGAACCGATGTCGCGGCCGCGCACGTTGGCGCTGATGACGATGCGGCGCTTGCCGTCTTCGCGGCTGATCTGGTTCGGCCCAGGCGCCACTTGCAGGCTGGCCACTTCACCGAGCGGGATGAAGCGCGCGCGGCCTTCCGCCGCCGCGCCCAGGGGCAGGGCGATGGGCAAGCGTTTCAGTTGCTCCAGGTCGCTGCGCAGGCTGTCGGGCAGGCGTACGACGATGTCGAAGCGGCGGTCGCCCTGGAACAACGTGCCCGCTTCCTGCCCGCCGATGGCCGTGGCAATCGCCGACTGCACGTCGGCAATGTTGAGGCCGTAGCGGGCCGTCTGCTCGCGGTCGATCTGCACCGTCAGCATGGGCAGCCCCGTCGTCTGCTCGACCTTCACTTCCGTGGCGCCCGCAATCTTGCCCAGTACGCCAGCGATCTTCGCCGCCGTGCCGTCGAGGACAAGCATGTCGTCGCCGAACAGTTTCACGGCCACGTCGCTGCGCACGCCGGAAATCAGTTCATTGAAGCGCAGCTGGATCGGTTGCGAAAACTCGTAGTTATTGCCGGGCAAGCTGCTGGCCGTCGCTTCGATTTCCGCCAGCAATTGCTCGCGCGATTTCTTCGGCTCCGGCCATTCCTTGCGGGGCTTGAGCATGATGTAGCCGTCGGAAATATTCGGCGGCATGGGGTCGGACGCGATCTCGGCCGTTCCCGTGCGGGCGAACACGCGCGCGATTTCCTTGTGGTTACTCATCAGCTTTTTTTCCAGCTGTTGCTGCATGGCCAGCGATTGCGTCAGGCTGGTGCCGGGGATGCGCAAGGCCTGGATGGCGATGTCGCCCTCGTTCAGGCTGGGCACGAATTCGCTGCCCATGCGCGTGGCCAGCAGGCCCGACAGCACCACGGCCACCGCCGCGCCCGTCAGCACGACGGGCGTGTTGCGCATCACCTTGTCCAGCAGCGGCGCATACCAGCGCTTGGCGGCGCGCATGATGGCGTTTTCCTTCTCCGCCACCTTGTCGCCGATAAACAGCGCCACGGCGGCCGGGATGAAGGTGATCGACAGCAGCATGGCGCCCAGCAGGGCGATGACGACCGTCAGGGCCATCGGCGTAAACATGCGGCCTTCCACGCCCGTCAGCGCGAAGATGGGCAGGTACACGACCATGATGATCAGCTGACCATACAGCAAGGGCCGGCGCGCCTCTTGCGATGCCGCAAACACTTCGTGAAAACGTTCTTGCAAGGTCAACGGTCGTCCCAGTTTTTGCTGCGCATGGGCCAGGCGGCGCACGCAGTTTTCCACGATCACCACGGCGCCATCGATGATGATGCCGAAGTCCAGCGCCCCCAGGCTCATCAGGTTGGCGCTCACGTGGTATTGCACCATGCCCGTAAACGTGAACAGCATGGCCAGCGGAATCACCATGGCTGTGATGACGGCCGCGCGGATATTGCCGAGGAACAGGAACAAAATCGCGATCACCAGCACGGCGCCTTCCAGCAGGTTTTTCTTCACCGTATTGATGGCCTTGTCGACGAGCACCGTGCGGTCATACACGGTGACGGCGTGCACGCCTTTCGGCAGGCTGCGGTTGATCTCCACCATCTTCTTGTCGACGGCTTGCGAGACGGCGCGGCTGTTCTGGCCGATCAGCATGAACACCGTGCCCAGCACCACTTCACGGCCGTTTTCCGTGGCCGCGCCCGTGCGCAGCTCGCGCCCCAGCACCACGTCGGCCACGTCGCGGATGCGGATGGCCACGCCCTGCACATTGGCGACGACGATGTTGCCGAGGTCGTCCTTGGACGCCACCTGGCCCGGCGCGCGTATCAGCAGTTGCTCGCCCTGCCGTTCGATGTAGCCGGCGCCCACGTTGCTGTTGTTGCGCTCGAGCGCCGTCACCACGTCTTGCAGGCTGATGCCGTAGGCGGCCAGTTTTTCCGGGTAGGGCGCCACCTGGTATTGCTTGGCGTAGCCGCCGATGGCATTGATTTCCGTGACACCCGTGACATTGCGCAACTGCGGCTTGATGATCCAGTCCTGGATTTCGCGCAAGTCCGTCGGCGTGTACGGCGTGCCGTCGGGCTTTTTCGCGCCGTCCTGCGTTTCCACCGTCCACAGGTAGATTTCGCCGAGGCCCGTGGAAACGGGGCCCATCTTCGGTGTGATGCCTGCTGGCAAGCTTTCCTTGGCTTCCTGCAAGCGCTCGTTGATCATCTGGCGCGCAAAATAGATGTCCGTGCCATCCTTGAAGATCACGGTCACTTGCGACAGGCCGTAGCGCGACAGCGAGCGCGTCTGCTCCAGGTTGGGCAAGCCGGCCATGGCCGTCTCGATGGGGAAGGTGACGCGCTGCTCGGTTTCCAGCGGCGAATAGCCGGCGGACTGGGTATTGATTTGCACCTGGACATTGGTGATGTCGGGCACGGCGTCGATGGGCAGCTTTTGATAGCTGTAGATGCCCAGGCCAGCCATGGCGGCCACGGCCAGCATCACCAGCCAGCGCTGGTCGATGGCAAAGCGGATCAAGCGTTCAAACATGATGGTTTCCTTAGCCTTGACGTGATCAGTGTTCGTGACCGGCGGAGTCCTTGCCCAGCTCGGACTTCAGGACAAAACTGCCTTGCGCCGCGTACGGCGTGCCGGCGGCCAGGCCCTGCTTGATGTGCGTCAAGCTGCCATCGCTGCGGCCCAGCACCACGGGCGTGGCCTGGTAGCCATCTTTCACCTGCACGAAGACGACGGGCTTGTCTTCCACCGTCTGGATGGCCGTGCTCTGCACGGTGACGGGCGCGTCCGCTTCGCCGGACACGACTTCCACCGTGACGAACAGGCCCGGGCGCCACGCCATGTCCGGGTTCAGCAAGCTGAAGCGTGCCTTGGCCGTGCGCGTCTGTTCGCCCAGCAAGGCGCCCACGTAGGTGATCGTGCCTTGCGCGCTGGCATCAAACGCGGACGCTTTCACCTCTGCCTTGCCTCCCATGCGCACGGTGGCCAGGTCTTTCGCGGGCACGGCGATTTCCGCCCACACGGTCGACAGGTCGGAAATGACGAAGATGTTCGCGTCTTCCTTGACGGCTTCGCCCAGGGTGATGTGTTTTTCCAGCACCATGCCGTCGAACGGCGCGCGGATGTCGTAGCGGTTCAGCGGGCCCTTGCCGGTGGAGTTGGCACCCAGCGCGCTGAGCTTTTGCTGGGCGTTCTGCACGGCGATTTCCGCTTCGCGCCACGCTTGCTGCGCCTGCAGATAATCCTGTTCGGCCGAAATCTTCTCGCGCCACAGTTTTTCTTCGCGCTCATACGTGGAGCGGGCCAGCGACAGCCGCCGCTGCGCCGACAGCAGTGCGCTGCGCTGTTCCGACAGTTCCGTGCTGGCGATGACGGCCAGCACTTGCCCCTTCTTGACCAGCTGGCCCAGGTCGGCGTGCACGGCTTCCACCACGCCAGCCAGGCGCGGCACGACGTGGGCCGTGCGGTCTTCATTGAAGCGGATTTCACCGGGCAGGGCCACCGTCGTCTTGATGCGGCCGGGCGCGGCCGTGGCGATGACGACGCCGGCTGCCTTGCTTTGCGCAGCCGTCAATTCCAGCTTGCCTTCCACTTCTTCGTGGCCGTGTTCGTCTTTCTTTTCCACATGCGCCTCCGCCTTGGCGGCGGCGGGCGGCGGGGTCTTGGAATTGCCCGTGCCAAGGATGAGAACGGCCAGCACGATGCCGGCGGCGGCGATGGAAGCGATGGCGATCGCCTGCTTTTTGTTGCGTGTGATGTTCATGGAGGGTGTTCCTTACAGAGGAGCTGGTGTGCCCAGCAGGCGCTCGATGTCGGCGGCGGCGTGCTGCGCTTCCGTCAGCGCGCGCAGATATTGGTTTTTGGCTTGCAGCAAGGTGCGTTGGGCGTCGAGCACGTCGAGGAAGGCGAACTTGCCGAACTCGAATCCCTTGCTGGCCGCGTCGTAGGCGCTTTGCGCGCCAGGCAAGATGTCCTGGCGCAAGCTTTCCACGTCGAGCCGGGCCGTGGCCAGGCGTTCGCTGGCGGCGGCCACGGCCGTTTGCACGGCGATGCGGGCGGCAGCCAGCTCGTCGCTGGCCTTGTCGCTGCGGCGCAAGGCGTCGAGCTTGTTGCCCGCATTGCGGTCGAACAGAGGCAGCGGCAGGGCCAGGCCGATGATGGCCTGGTTGCGGCCCAGCTCTTCCGAGCGCTTCATGCCGATGCTGAGCGTGACGTCGGGCGTGGAACGCCGCTGTTCCACGTCCAGCATGGCTTGCCGCTGGGCCAGTGCGCTTTGCGCCTGGCGCACGGCAGGGGCCTGGGCCAGGCGCGCCGCCAGTTCGCTGGCCGGGGGCAGCTCCGGCAAGGTTTCCAGGCGTCCCTCTGCCAGCGTGAAGCGGGGCGTGGCATTGCCCCACAGGGCGGCCAGGCGCTGGCGGGCGCTGGCCAGGGTGCTGCGCGCCAGGTTCAGTTCCAGCCGCACGCTCGCTTCGGCCACCCTGGCGCGGGTTTCCTCGACAGGAGACGCCTTGCCGGCCGTCACCCTGCGCGCCGTGATGTCGCTGGCGCGCGCGGCCAGCGCCTGCGCGCTGTCGGCCAGGCGCAAGCCTTCCTGCGCGGCCAGCACGTCGACAAAGGCGGACGTGACGGCGGCGCGCGTGTCCGCCTGTTGCAGGGACAGGCCCGCCTGCGCCAGGTCTGCGCCGCGCCGGGCGACGGCGGCGCGCGCACCGCGCTTGCCGCCCAGCTCAATGAGCTGGTTGAGCTGCACGGTGGTGCTGCGCGTGGCGCGCCGCGTGTCTTCCAGCACGGTTTGCAATTCCGGGTTGGGCAAGGCGCGTGCCTGCTGCAGGGCGCCGCCCTGGGCCGCCAGTTCATGGCGGGCGGCCGACAGGGTGGCGTTGCCGCCCTCCGCCAGGGCCAGCGCGGCAGGCAGGGTCAGGGGCGCGGCGGGTTCCACGCCAGATTGCGCATGGGCAAAGTTGCCGGCCAGCAGGCCAGCAGAGAGTAGCAATAGATACATGGATCGGTGCATCGAATTCTCCAAGGTATGGAAAAAGAATTCGACGGGACGCGCAGGCCTGCGCCCGGATTATTTCAGGGCGCGCATTGCGTTATGACAAAAGGGGACGTCCCGTCGGCCTAGGTGGCCGACGACCAGTCGGGGCGCTTGGGAGCGTCCGGGATGTGGGAAGCGTAAAAGAAGGGGGAAGTGTCCGCGTTCACGGAAGCCATGTCGCCGATGGGCAGGCTGGAGCCGGCCGGCAGCCATGCGTGGCCGATGCCGTGGCAGACGTTGCAGTCGCTGTGCGGCTGGCTTTTTTTCTGCTGGTCCGCCACTTTTTTATCGCCCGCGGGCTGCTTGTCCGCATCCGCCTTGTGCTGGTGGCTGTGGTGGCCCAGGTGCTGCGCCGCCTTGCCTTCCTCGTGCAGGCAATACGCGCTCGCCGCAGCCCAGGACATCTGGAGCGGAAGCACGAACAGCAGCAAAATGAGGAAGAATTTACGCATGGTGACGGCTATTGTACAGAAAGGCGGGCGGGCGTGCCCATGTCAGCGCGGCTGGGCGCGCCACGCCTTCAATTGCGCGGCGATGGCCTTGCCCTGGAACAGTTGCGGCTCGGAATGCTCTTCCGCTTCCATGCCGCCTTCGCGGAAATCGGCCGCCTCGCGCGCCTGCACCAGCACTTTGGCCTTGTCGAACGCTTCCGTGAAGCTGCTGCTTTTCGGCAAGGCTTCCTTGAAATACGCTTCGCTGAAATACGTAAAATCGTTCTGGTCGTCGCAGCCGAACGAAGTGCGGTCGCTGCGCGCGGCCGTGATGATGAGGGTGTTGTCATCTTTCAAGGGGGCAATGAAGCCGCCCGCATAGCAGGCCGAGATCACGATGACTTTCCAGCGGATGCCGCTGTGCCTGAGCATGGACGCCAGTTCCTGCGCGGGCAGGCTGTGCAGGTCCATGCCGTTTTGCGCCAGCGCCAGTTCGTGCTCGGGCGAGCCATGGCTGGTGAGGAACAGGAACAGGATGTCGTTGGCCTTGTCCATCTTCGCGCCCAGCGCGTCGAGGCTGGCGGCGATGCTGGTGCGCGTGGCCATCGGCTGCTGCGCCACCGTGTTGCGGCTGTTGACGAGCATCAAGGAGCGGCCCACGGTGCCGTAATCGCGGTCGAACTGGCGCTGCACGAAGGCCGTTTCGCGGTGAAACACTTCCTGTGCGCCATCGCCGGCCACGCCCAACAAATACAGATTGATCTTTTTCGCCGCATCGCGCGGCGCGATGCGCGCCAGGGCGCCGTCGAGCAAGGTGCGCTGGTTGTACAGGGCCAGCTCGATATTGTCGCGCGTGAGCTTGTCCAGGGCCGGGTCGTCCAGCTGGCCTTCCGTCCAGTTGCCGCTGTCTTCGCGCCGGCCGTCCGCCTGCGCCACGGCGTAGCGCAGCACGCCCTTGCCGTCGAACTGGCCATTCTTGAAGCCGCCCCGGTATTCGTCGCCGTCGGCCGTGCGCAGCACGCCCTGGCCTTCGAATTTCCAGTCCTTCAGCTCGCCTTCGTAATGGATGCCGTCGCTGGTGGTGACGGTGGCCTTGCCCTGCACCTGGCCCTGGACGAATTCGCCTTCGAAGACGGTGCCGTCCGTGTCGGTCAGCTTGCCGGCGCCGTGCGGGCGCCAGTGCTTGAAATGGCCTTCGAAGGTGGCGCCGTCGGCGCCCTGGAAGCGGCCCACGCCCTCGAAGCTGCCCTTGACGAAGTTGCCCGTGTAAATTTCGCCCTTGGGCGAGGTGTAGCGGCCGAGGCCATCGAAGGCGCCCTGACTGAACGCGCCCGTGTATTCGACGCCGGACGCCTGGCGCAGCTTGCCCTGGCCGGAAAACACGCCGCGCGCGAAGCCCCCTTCGTAAAACGCACCGCTCGCATATTCGAGCCGGCCCTGGCCATGCATCTTGCCGGCGACGAGGGGGCCGAAATAGCGTCCGCCATCGGCCGTTTCCGCCGCCGGCGCCTTGGCTGGCGCGGCGCACAGGGGCGGCATGCCCAGCGCGGCAAAGGCCAGCAGGCCGGCGAGGGTGTAGGGGCGAAGCGAGGCGCGTAGCGTGGCAGTCATGAGGACGGTCTGGTCTGTAGGAAGGGGCCTAGTCTGCCACTGTATTGCCAGCGTGGCAAATGCGCGCGTGGCGTGTGTTGCTCTGCCTCAAGGCAAGATTCTCCGTTTTATGCCGTGCCAAGGCTGGGCTGAACTGATAATATTGATTTTCAGAACATATACTTGCACAAGGTACATAGTCACCCATGGAAAGCCGCCTCAGCCGCCTGGAAGCCGTTCAAACCGTGTTGCTGGAAATCGGGCAGCGCTCGAGCACCTGCAGCGATATCAGTGAATTCCTGCAGGCGGTGCATGCGGCGCTGGGACGCATCATGTATGCGGCGAACTTCTATGTCGCGCTCAGCGACCGCGACGACGGCCTCGTGCGCTTTCCGTATTTTGTCGACGAATTCGACGCCGCGCCCGACCCGGACGAGGGCGTGCGCCTGGCCAGCGCCGCGCAGTCGCCCACGGCTTGGGTCATCGTCAACCGCAAGCAGCTGGTGATGACGGCCGACGACGACGCCATGCGCGCCATCGGCGGCGGCGCCTGGGGCGGGGGCACGGCGGCCGAGCACTGGATCGGCTGTCCGCTGCTGGACCAGCAGCACCAGGTGCTGGGCGCCATCGTCATCCAGAGCTACGACGCCCAGCACCGCTTCAGCCTGGAAGACCAGGCCCTGTTCGCGCTGATCGCCACGCACGTGTCGAGCGCGCTGCAAGGCATGCAAAGCATGGACCGGCTGGAAAAGGCGGTGCAGGAGCGCACGGCCCTGCTGGCGCACGAGGTGGCCGAGCGGCGCCGCGCGGAAAACCTGCAGCATGCGCTGTATGAAATTGCCAACCTGTCGGCGCAGGCATCCGATGCGACGACCTTGTATACGCGCCTGCACGCCATCATCAGCGAGCTGGTGACGGCGAAGAATTTCCTCATCGCCCTGTACCACCCGGACAACAAGGACATCACGATCCCGTATTTCGTCGACGAGAAGGATGCGCAGGCGCCCGTGAAACGCTTTCATTACGGCATCGGCATGAGTTCCTATGTGCTGGCGCGGCGCCAGGCTTGCCTGCTCGATGCCGGCAGCTATGCGGCGCTGGTGGCCAGCGGCGAAATGGAAGAGCCGCTGGGCAATACCAGCATCGCCAGCTGGATGGGCGCCCCCATGCTGCTGGGCGACCGGAAATATGGCGTGATCATCGTGCAAAGCTATGACACGTCCGTCGTGTATGGCCAGGCGGAACTGGACGTGCTGGCCTTCATGGCCAGCCACGTGGCCGTGGCGATGGCCCGCATCCAGGCCGACAGCGCCATGCGCCGCGCCAAGGAAGCGCTGGAAGAGCAGAACGCGGCCCTGAACAGCGCCCTGAGCGCCTTGCAGGAAGCGCAGTCGGAACTGGTGCGCCAGGAAAAACTGGCTTCGCTGGGACGCCTGGTGGCGGGCGTGGCGCATGAAATCAATACGCCGCTGGGCATTTGCGTGACGGCCACCAGCCATTTGGTGCAGGAATTGAAGCTCACGCGCGAAGACCTGGAAGGCGGCCAGCTCGATGAAGATGGCTTGCGGCAATTCTTCGACATCATCGACCAGACCCTGCGCATCATGACGACGAACACGCAGCGCGCCGCGGCGCTGGTGCGCAGCTTCAAGCAGGTGGCCGTGGACCAGTCGTCGGACGAATTGCGCAGCTTCAACTTGCGCAAATACCTCGATGAAATCCTGCTGTCCTTGCAGCCCAAGCTGAAGGGCAAGCCCGTCAAGGTGGAGATCGATTGCGCGCCCGAGGTGCAGCTGCGCAGCTATCCGGGCGCCGTCTCGCAGATCGTCACGAACATGGTAGTCAATTCACTCGTGCATGGCTTTGTCGAAGGCGAGCCGGGCAAGATCAGGATCAGCGTGCGCACGGCCGGCGAGATGCTGGAACTCGACTACAGCGACGACGGCATGGGCATGGACAGCGCCACCCTGGGCCAGTTGTTCGACCCTTTCTTCACGACCAAGCGCGGTTCCGGCGGCAGCGGCCTGGGTGCGCATATTCTCTACAACCTGGTGACGGGGCCGCTGGGCGGCACGGTGAAGGTGGTCAGTGCGCCGGGGATGGGATTGCATTACAAGATACGCTTCCCATTGGAGCCGAAGAGCGCTTGAGAACCTGAAAACGGCGGGCCGGAGACGCGGGCCTGAGAAAATGCCGACGGCGGCGTTGCAGCTCCTTGCCGTACATGCGTACTGTCTGCGTCGCTGCGCCTTGCCCTCGACATTTTTCAGGTCCGCTTGGCCCGGAATGCCAGTCTTGGAGACCTGGGCTGAAGCGTGTTTTGCTGGCGTGCGTATTGCTCAGGGGGCACTTGGCTCTTGGACGAACTGCGTAATCCGGTCTGCTAGTCTGGAAAACGTTGATTCAGCGCAAGCGCCTCATCCAGATTTGCAATCAGCAATTCCACATACTGCGGATCGAGGTGGCTGCCGCTTACTTCGCGCAGGTAGCTGACCACGCGCTCCAGTGGCCAGGCGTCCTTGTAGCAGCGCTTGTGCATGAGGGCGTCGAAGACGTCGGCGACGGCGGCGATGCGCGCGTATTTGTGGATGTGCTCGCCGACCAGGCCCTGCGGGTAGCCGCTGCCGTCGTATTTTTCATGGTGCTGGTGGGCAATCACGGCGGCCGCCTTCAGCAGCGGGCGCTGCGAGCCGTCGAGGATGGACATGCCCACCGTCGGATGCTGCTTCATGATTTCCCATTCGGCCGCATCGAGCTTGCCCGGTTTGAGCAGCACGGCGTCGGGCGTGGAAATCTTGCCGATGTCATGCATGGGCGCCGCGTGGCGCAGCACCATGGTTTCCTCGTCCGACATGCCGGACGCCTGCGCCAGCAGCTGGCACACTTCGGCCATGCGGCGCACGTGGTTGCCCCCTTCGTGCGAGCGCGATTCGACCACGTCGCCCAGGCGCAGGATCAGCTCGGCCTGGGTATCGGTGATTTCCTGCGTCAGCAGGATGTTGTCGAAGGCGATCGCCACGCCGGAACAGAAGACTTCCAGCAATTGCGCATCGAGGTCGGAAATCTCTTCCACGCCTTTGAGTACCAGCAAGGACGCCTTGCCGCTGCTGTTCGGGAAATAGCCGACATAGGTGTCGCCATGCAGGCGCGAAATCTTGTTGCTCTTGGCGTCGTCCAGCTGCGACAGCAGGGAAGGGCTGAGGATGCCGTCATCCGTGTCGCCGATCTGCGCGAGGATTTCATAATCCTGTTCGCCCGAAATGGCGCTGGCGCCGCGCAGGCGCAGCAGCATGCTCGTTTCCAGGCGCAGCAGGGCGACGACTTGCTGCAGCAGGCCGCTGGCGAAGTCGCGCAGGTTGCGCTGCTTGAAGATGTGGGCCGAGGCGGCGATGACGCGCTCGAGTCCCTCGCGGTAATGGAGTTGGGCCTGGCGCGCCTCTTCCACCTTCATGATGTCGCGGTAGGCGCGCAGGGCGGCAAAGGTGGTGGTGAACAGCTTGGTGCGGTCCAGTTCCGTCTTTTCCTTGTAGTCGTTGATGTCGTAGTTGACGATCACCCGTTCTTCCGGCGCCTGTCCCGGCTGTCCCGTGCGCAGCACGATGCGCGTAAACTGGTTGCCCAGGTCTTCGCGCATCCAGCGCGCCACTTCCAGGCCGCTGTCTTCGCGCTCCATCACCACGTCGAGAAACACCAGCGCGATGCCTGCTTCGCGCGCCAGCACCTGCTTGGCTTCGGCGCCGCTGTAGGCATGCACGAAACTCAGGGCGCGGCCCTCGAGGCGAAAACGGCTCAGTGTCAGTTCGGTGATGTCATGGATGTCGGGTTCATCGTCGACGAGCAGGACTTTCCAGGGAGGTAACTTGGGCGATGCTGAAGACAAAAATGACATAAGGGCGAGTTCCGCTAAAAGGCATAACTGACGCAATACTGAGACGCCCGCGCCAGGCTTGCCTGTGCGCCACTACTGGCGTTGCGCGTTTTTCGGGCGCATTTTATCGATTGTAGACTGACAGCCAAGTATTAACAACAAGCAAGAATAATTGACTAAACTCATGCAACATGCATATCAAAAAAGCACTTTAAATCCACGCTGCCGGCACTATGTATACTTTATCGCTTAGGCAACTATATTTTCAAGACAATACTTTGTTTTAATTAATATTGCCAATGAATCTGTAAAAAAAATCGGTGGGACGAAGCCTCGTTCGTTACGCGGTGCAAGAAAAGTAACAATGTATTAGTTTCCCTTTAGAATGAAACGCATCGCGCTATATTGAGAAGTAAAAAATGGCCGCAGGCCATCCACATTCTTGAAAGGACTCATCATGAAAACGAAAACGACGCGTACCTTCATTGCTGGTCTTGCCTTGCTGGCGAGCACTGCCGCCTGGGCGGGCACGGAAGTGCATTTCACCAAGCCGGAACAATTCTCGGATGTGTCTTTCGATCGGACGGAGCGTGAGAATGTCCTCAAGGACTTGGCGGCGCACTTCGCAAAACGGGGAGAGGCGCTCAAGCCCGGGCTAACCCTGAAGATCGATGTGACGGATCTGGACATGGCTGGCCGTGAAAATCCCGCCATGCGCTCTGCGCAGGATTTCCGCGTGATGACCGGCCAGGCCGACTGGCCGCGCATACGCTTGCACTATGTGCTGGAGCAAGATGGCAAGGTCATCGGCAGCGCCGATGCGGCCCTGTCCGATATGTCCTATCTGACGCGCATCAATCGTTATTCCAGCGGCGACAAGCTGCGCTATGAGAAGCAGATGATCGATGACTGGTTTGCGAGCACGTTCGGCGCGCAAGTGAAGAGTCCGGCACGCAAATGATCTTGCCGCGGCGCGAAGTGCCGGGCTGATCAACGCAAATAAGCGTGTTCGATGCGCGCCAGCTGGCCGCTATGCCGCAGGGCCAGCAGGGCGGCATTCATCTGCGCGACGAAATCGGACTTGTAGGCCGGCGTGTTGCGCGCGCTGTAGGCGATATACGTGGCTTCGGACGACAATTCCAGCACTTCGTGCAAGGCAAAGCCGTAACGGGCCAGTTCGCCGCCCAGCCGGCGCGCCGTGTGGCGTGCCGCGCCGCGGTCGCTGGCGTAGCAATCGATGCGCCGCAAGGCCAGTTTTTTCAGATTGGCTTCATTGCCCTTGGCCGCTTCCAGGCGCAGCAGTCCCTCGCGGGCCGGCGCCATCAGTTTTTCCGAGAGTAAAAAACCCGTATTGACGCCGATGGTCAGGCCGGCAAAGTCGGCGGGAAACCGCGTGCGCGGCGTGCGCATGACGGCGTCATGGCAAAACAGCACCACCGATTCGCGGTACAGCATGGCTGAATACGGCTGCACGTAGGGCCGTTCCGTCTTGCGTCCGGGCGGAAACAGGCCGAAAACCTGGCCCTTTTCCAGCGCGTCGAGGCCCCGCTTCCAGGGACGCGGCTGCAGTTCCAGCCGGTAGCCGGGCATCGCGCTGGCCGCCTGGCGCAGGATATCGACATACATGCCTTTGAAGACGCCGTTTTCCACATAGCTGTACGGCGCATAGTCGTCGTCGCCGTACAGGATGACGGTTTGCGGCGCGGCATGTCCGATGCCGGGTGCGGCCATCGCGCAGACGGCGGCCAGCAGGCAGGCGCCGGCGCGGCGCAGGTCAATTTTACATATCATCCTGACAAGCATACAGGATGATGGCCGGAATGTACCGCGCCTCAATCGATCCAGTTCACCTGCGGGAACTTGCTGCCGAAATCTTCCGGCATGGGTACGACCTGGCTGAGCTTATAGTTGAAAAACACAAAGCCGGACTTGGCCATCGCGATCAGGGTGCTGTCGCGCGGACGCGTGATGCGGAAGGTGATGTCGCCGCCATACTTGTTGAAATCCATGACGCCCACTTCGAACAGCAACTGGTCGCGTGCATGGGCTTCGGCGCGGTAGGTGGTGGCCAGGTCGGTGACGATGATGCCGGTACCGTCCGCTTCGATGTCGCGCACGCCATATTCGAACAGGAAGCGGGCGCGGGCCTCGGAAATCATGGAAATCATGGAATCGTTGCCGAGATGGTTGCCGGCGTTGATGTCCGTCGTGCGTACCGTCAGTTGCGAGGAATAGCAGTACTGGTCTTCGGGGAATTCAAGTTTCAAACGGGCCATGGTGTTCTCTTGAGCTGGGGCGCAGGGCGCGGCGGAAAAAACCAATTCTAGCCGGTTCCCCGCGTCCCGTCGAAAAACGTCCCATCGTCCGTGTGCTGCAGGCATCGCGCAGGGGCGCTATTTGCGTACGATTCGGTAGACTTTCCCTGTGCCGCTCAGCATGTACAGCTCGTTTTGAGCATCCTGGCCGAACGACACGATGTTGCCCACGTTCGCGATGCCCCAGTCAGTCACGGCAGAGGCCGTGCCATTGCCGTAGCTGAAACTCTTCAGCCAGCCGCTGCAGTAGTCGGAATACAGGTATTGCCCCGCCAGTTCCGGCAGGGCCGCGCCCCGGTACACATAGCCGCCCGTGATCGAGCAGCCGCCGGCTGCATCGTGGCCGTAGGTGATGACGGGCAAGACCAGCCCCGCCTGGTTGCAGCTGACGCTGTTGTAGCAGTGCGCGCCTTCCATGATGTTCCAGCCATAGTTGTTGCCCGCCTGACCCACGGGCCGCACGTCGACCTCTTCCCAGTTGGCCTGGCCCACGTCGGCGATATACAGCAGTTGGGCCGGCACGTCGAAGGCGTAGCGCCACGGATTGCGCAAGCCGTAGGCCCAGATTTCAGGGCGTCCGCCTGCCGAGGCAAAGGGATTGCCGGGTGGAATGGCGTACGGCTGGGCGACGCTGCTGGCGTTGACGTCCAGGCGCAGCAGCTTGCCGAGCAGTACATTCGTGTTTTGCGCATTGCCGGGCGGGTCGCCCCCGCTGCCGCCGTCGCCCGTGCCCGCATACAGATAGCCGTCCGGGCCAAAGCTGAGCAAGCCGCCATTGTGGTTGCTGAAGGTGGGGTGGGGAATCGTGAGGATGCCCAGCGCCGACAGGGGATCGGCCACGTTGGCGTTGCCTGCCGACACTTGCCGCCGCTCGATGACGATGTCGCCGGCCAGGTTGGTGTAATAGATGAAGAAATAGCCATTGCTGGCGTACTGCGGATGGAAGGCCAGCGACAGCAAGCCCCGTTCGCCGCTGGTGGTGGTGAGCGTACCGATGTCGAGGAAGGGCGTGGCCAGCAGGCTGCCGTTCTGCACCACGCGGATGCGGCCGGCCCGTTCGACAATGAACAAACGGCTGTCGCCGGGCGGCGCCGTGAGGAAGAGGGGAGCATCCAGTCCGCTGGCCACCTCTTGCAGGCGCAGGGCCAGCGGCGTGGCTGCCGCATACGTGACGCTGGCGCTGGCCATCGCCCCCGCAGTGACTTGCACCTGCTGCGTGACGGGCGTGGGCGCCAGCGTCCCCGTGCCTTGCGTCACGCTGGCGGCGCTCACCGCGTAGGCGCCGGGCGCGAGGCCGGTGAGCGTGGTGCTGGCCGTCAGCGTCTTGCTGTACGACGCAGGCCCCGTGACCGTGACGGCGCCCGCCACGCCGGCCGGCAAGCCGCCGAGGGTGACCGTCAGGTTCCCCGTGGTGGCGCCCGGCGCAGGGTGGTGATGGCCGCCGCCACAGGCGGCCAGCAGCGCCAGGCAGCATGCCAGCAGCGGGGCCAGCCAGGGCAGCGGCAAGCGGGAAAGGAAGTGGCGCATGTCAGTCTCCTGCGGGAACGACGCAATGGCTGCTCAAGAGGGGATGGGCTTGTGCCAAGAATGCGCGTCTTGGCGGCGGGAAGTTTGAGCTGGCGCAAACGTACGGTGGCATCGGACAAATGCGCCGCGTTTTCAGACAAGCGCGCCGGCACTTGCGCCGCCGCGCCCGCCGGCGCCTGATAATGGCGCATCTGAAACCGAGCAGGAATGACATACATGAAAACCAAAGCCGCGATTGCCTGGAAAGCGGGCGCCCCGCTGACCATCGAAGAAGTCGACCTGGCCGGCCCGCGCGCCGGCGAAGTGCTGGTCGAGCTGAAAGCCACGGGCATCTGCCATACCGATTACTACACCCTGTCCGGCGCCGACCCGGAAGGCATCTTTCCCGCCATTCTCGGCCATGAAGGGGCCGGCGTCGTCGTCGACGTGGGTCCGGGCGTGACGACCCTGAAAAAGGATGACCACGTCATTCCCCTGTACACGCCGGAATGCCGCCAGTGCAAATTCTGCCTGTCGCAAAAGACCAATCTGTGCCAGGCCATCCGCTCCACGCAGGGCCGCGGCCTGATGCCGGACGCCACCAGCCGCTTTTCGCTGAATGGCCAGCCGCTGTTCCACTACATGGGCACGTCCACCTTTTCCAACTACATCGTCGTGCCGGAAATCGCGCTGGCGAAAATCCGCTCCGACGCGCCGTTCGACAAGGTCTGCTACATCGGCTGCGGCGTCACCACGGGCGTGGGCGCCGTGCTGTTCTCGGCCAAGGTCGAGGCGGGCGCCAATGTGGCCGTGTTCGGCCTGGGCGGCATCGGCCTGAACGTGATCCAGGCGGCGAAGATGGTGGGTGCCGACAAAATCATCGGCATCGACATCAATCCGGCGCGCCAGGCCATCGCGCGCAAGTTCGGCATGACGCACTTTATCAACCCGAATGAAGTGGAAAACGTCGTCGACGCCATCGTGCAACTGACGGATGGCGGCGCCGATTATTCGTTTGAGTGCGTCGGCAACACGACCCTGATGCGCCAGGCGCTCGAGTGCACGCACAAGGGCTGGGGCAAGTCCTTCATCATCGGCGTGGCGGCGGCGGGCCAGGAAATTTCCACCCGTCCGTTCCAGCTGGTGACGGGACGCGAATGGCGCGGTTCGGCCTTCGGCGGCGCGCGCGGACGCACGGACGTGCCGAAGATCGTCGACTGGTATATGGAAGGCAAGCTCAACATTGACGACCTGATCACGCACCGCTTGCCGCTCGAACGCATCAACGAAGGTTTCGACCTGATGAAGAGCGGCGAATCGATCCGTTCCGTCGTGTTGTATTAATTTTATCTGACTGTACTCATTGCGCAACACTTGACGGACGGGGCAGGGCGGCGCGCTGTACTTCGCTGCCTGCCCCTGCTAGTGTGAAGGCATCACCGCCTTGCTTCGGGAGCCGTCCATGTTTGCCACTGCCTACCTCGCGACCTTGCGCCGCATGCTGCCCGTCTTCCTCGGCGCGGCCCTGTCTTCCCTGCTGGCCTTGTGGTGGAGCAATGCCGCCAGCCTCGCCACGCCCGCCATCTGGCTGGCGCTGCTGGCCACGTATCTGCTGTGCGCACTCCTGTTTACGCCGCTGGCGCGGCAGAGCCGCCAACTGGCGACGCGCCACGTGCGTCACGGCAAGCCGCGCTGATACCCGCTGCGCCTAGCGCGCCGTGCTGGAAAAGCGCTCGCGGTAATCGCGCGGCGTGATGGCGAGTTTCTTTTGAAACAGGCGGCGCAGCCTGTCCTCGCTGTGCAAGCCCGCCTGTACGGCCACCTGTTTTAAGGAAGACACATTGTCTTCCAGCAAGCGACGCGCCACTTCAAAGCGGGCCGTGTCGATGAATTCCGTGGGACTGGTGCCTGTTTCGCGCTGGAACACGCGCGTGAAATTGCGCTCGCTCATGGCCAGCCTGGCCGCCAGCAGCGGCACGGTAAGCTCTTCGGCAAGATGCTCCATGATCCAGCCCTGCAACTGGCGGATGGTCGGGTGCGTCGTCATCTGGCTCGACAGGTGCACGGAAAACTGCGACTGGCCGCCGGGCCGCTTCAGATACACGACCAGGTCGCGCGCCACTTCCAGCGCGATATCGCGGCTGAAATCGTCTTCCACCAGGGCCAGCGCCAGGTCGATGCCGGCCGTCACGCCGGCCGACGTCCAGAATTTCCCTTCCCGCACGAAAATCGCATCGGCATTGACCTGTATCAATGGATAGCGCTGGCGCAGGCTATCCACGGCGCTCCAGTGCGTGGCGGCGCTCTTGCCGTCGAGCACGCCGGCCTCGGCCAGGAAGAAGCAGCCCGTGCACAGGGCCGCGAGGGTATCGATGCGCGGTGCCGCCTCGGCCACCCAGGCGGCGAGGGCGGGAATGTCCTGCAAGACTTGCTCGACGTGGTGGCAGCCGACGATGACGGCCAGGTCGGGCAGGCGGTTCACATCGAGCGCCTTGCTGGCGTGCAGCGACATCAGCGTGTCCGACTCGACCGGGCCGATGGCTGTCGAGGCGATGCGCACGTCGTAGCCGCCGGGCAGATTGCGCAGGCGCAAATGGGTGTTGGCGTAGTCAAACACTTTCATGGCGCCGATGGCTTCGAGCGCCTTGAAGCCGGGATAGACGATGATGTCGACGGTGCGCAGGGGAAATTCTTTGGGGCTTTGCTTGATCATGCGATATGCGCGAGGGGGATAAATACTGCCATAATGCAACAACAGCGATGGCGTAGGTTAGCATGAAATAATCCGCGCGCCCGCTGGCTCCCCACCCACCGGATTCCTCGATATCGTGCGCTTACTCCACATTTTTGCCGCCCTGACATTGCTGCTGGGCTCAACCCTTGCCCACGCGGCCACGCTCAATTTCAATGGCGGCGCCGTCAGCGGCTGCACCCTGCCGGCGTCCAGCACCCAATACACGTGCGCCAGCCTGATCATGGGCAGCACCGACAACGTCGTCATCGCCAGCGGCTATGGCGTGACAGTCAACAGCGATGTGAGCATCGACTACAACCAGGGCCTGAGCATGAGCGGCACGGCGGCCCTGACGGCCAACAAGAATATCGACATCAGCAATGTCAATCCGCCCAACCTGAAGATCACGGGCGGCAGCCTGACGGCCAAGGGCGGCAATTTCAAGGTGGGGTCGCAGGGCGGCACCGTGCTCGTGGCCGATATCTCGGCGGCGTCCGTTTCCCTGGGCGGCACGCCCGTGAAGGTGACGGGCAATATCACGGCCACGGGCAATATCGACATTTCCTCCGGCTCGACGCTGAATGGCGCCATCAGCGGCGGCTCGATCAGCGGCAATTCCAAGGTCACGATCACGGGCAGCGTGAAGGCCAGCGGCAACGTCAGCATCGGCTCCAGCTCGACTATAACGGGACCCGTCAACGGCAGCAGCATCACCACCAGTTCCAGCGTGTCGATTACCGGCGACGTGACGGCGGTCAATTCCTTCAGCCTTGGTTCGGGCAGCAACCTGAATGGCACCACCAAGGCGCCCGTCGTCAGCATCGAAGCAGCGAACAGCCAGGTGCAGGGCGATATCACGGCCAGCACCTCGCTGACAGTCGGTTCGGGCAGCCAGGTGAAGGGCAACCTGACGTCGCCGACCATCGACTTGAAGGCCTCGGGCCTGCTGGTCACGGGCGACGTGAAAGCGTCCAGCTCCCTGAGCATCGCCTCCGGCAATGGCGTGAAGGGTAATGTCGAGGGCGGCAACGTCACGCTGGACTCGTCCAACGCGTATATCACGGGCAATGCGCTGGTCGACCACATCACCCTGGGCTGGCAGGGCCGGGTGCAGCAAACCATCACTTGCAAGGCGTATACACCGTCGAACCCGTGCAGTTGCGTGACGAACAACAGCGGCTGGGCCTTCAATGAACCGATGGGGCCGAAGTGCGGGCCCGGCACGCCGAGCGGACTGCACCATTTCCAGATCGAGCACCCGCTGACGGCGCTCACTTGCCAGGTACCCACGGTGACGGTGACTGCCTGTGCCGACGCCAGCTGCAGCGCGGTGTACAAGGGTAGCCCCAGCGTCACCGTCAGCCCGGGCGGCGTGCCGACGCAGATCGATGCCAGCGGCGTCAACGCCAATGTCACGGTGCGCCAGACCACGGTGGGCATCGCCACCCTGAGCCTGGTCAGCACGCCCGCCACGACGGGGGCGCTGGTGTGCAAGAGCGGCGGCAATACGAGCAATTGCCAGATCAGCTTTCTCTCCAGCGGCTTCCAGGTAAGCGGCGTTCCGCGCTACGCGGAGGACGTGGCCGTACTGGAAATCAGCGCCTTGCAGACCTCGTCCGGCAACAGAGACGTGTGCGTGCCCATGTTCGCCAGCCAGACCAAGCAATTGAACCTGACTTGCGGGTACAGCAATCCGGACAAGGGAACATTGCCTGCGCGCATCTTTGACAGCGTCCAAAATAGCTATGTCGCCCTGGCTGGCAGCGACCAGAGCAGCTGCGCCGTGGCGAGCACCAAGGTGAATGTGACGTTCGGCGCCGATGGCGTGGCCAGGCCGAACATGCTGTATGCCGACGCGGGAGCGCTGATCCTGACGGCTGCCTACAATCCGAAAAGCGGCAGCGATAACGGCCTGGACATGAGCGGCAGCGGCACGGTCATCGTGGCGCCAGCGAAATTTCTGTTCACGAAGCTGGCGCCGATTCAGCGCGCGGGCCTGGCGGCGGTGCCCTTGACGTCCGGTACGACCATCATGCTGTCGGCCGTCAACGCGGCCGGTGCCGTGACGAAGAATTTCGGCAACGAAAGTGGTGTCGCCGTGCAAAAAGTCGTGCTTGGCAATATCTTGCTGGCGCCGGTCTACGAAAACCCGGACGTTAACACGCCTGCCAATCCGACGGTCGGCGGCGATCTCGATTTCGTGAAAAAAGGGGGCGTCATCGCGGCGCCGCCGCTGATCTGGCCCGAAGTGGGCCAGATCAATTTCACGGCCGCGCTGCAAAACGGTTATCTGGGCAGTACTTTGAAGTCGTCGGGACCGAGCGACCCCGTGCTCTTTTATCCGCACCACTTTGTGACGGAACTGGTTGTCAAGCAAGTGGACCTCCCGGGGGGGACGAAGACGGAGTTTCCTTTCCCGTGCAGCACGCCGCTCGTGTGCGCCGGCAACCGCGCCGTGTATTCGCGCCAGCCCTTTGACCTGACCATCCGCGCCCAGACGGCCGCCGGCAACGAGACGAAGAACTTCGACGCCAGGAATGCCGACATCAACAAAACGCAGGTGCCGCTGGTCCCGTATGACGCGGCCACGGGGAACAACAGCTATCCGCCCACGGCGCCATCGGGCAGCACGCTGACGGATGGGGCAACAGTACCTGCGGCCGTGACGGGCGTACCCGTCACCAGTTTTACCAATGGCGTTGCCACGCGCGCCATCGCCTACAGCTTCCCCGCCGCCTATGCCGTGCCCAAGCAGCCGACAGCGCTGGCATCGCCGACGGGGCTGCTGCTGCGCGCGACGTATGCCTATCCGGCAGCTGGCAATGTGAGCTCGGCGCCGGCCGATGGCAAGGAAGCGCAGCTGACCGTGCTCACGGGCCGCCTGATGGTGCCGCATGACTACGGTTCCGAGCGCTATCCCGTGCGCCTGGCCGTGCAGGCGCAGTACTGGGACGGCAAGACCTGGGTCACCAGTCTGCTGGACAGCATCAGCGCCTTCGGCAGCGCGCAGGTGGTGTTTGCCAATTGCAAGAAAACACTGGTGTGCAAGGACTTTGCATTCCCCGCTGGCACGGTTATTACTTATACGTTCGACAAGGGCATCTTGCCGCCGAATAGACGCTTGATTGTGGCGGCGCCCGGCGCCGGCAAGACCGGCAGCGTCGATGTGTCCGTGCCCGGCATCGCGTACTTGCCCAGCACCGTGGGCACCGTCGTCTTTGGCGTCTTCAAGTCGGGCCCGGTGATTTACCTGCGCGAGATGTATTGAGCCAGGACAAAGGGTGGGCGCAGAAAGAGGGAAAAACCAGTAACATGCCTGGCTGTGGCATTCCCCCCAACCTCAGACTGGAGTTTCTATGAGCACAACATCGCAGTGGATCGATATCGCCGGCCCGGACGGCAGCTTCCAGGCTTACCTGGCCGTGCCGCACGTGGGCAAGGGCCCCGCCATCATCCTGTTGCAGGAAATTTTCGGCGTCAACGAGCACATCCGCGCCGTGGCCGACCAGTACGCGGCCGATGGCTACGTGGTGCTGGTGCCCGACCTGTTCTGGCGCGCCGGTGCGCACATCGAACTGGGCTATGACGCGGACGGCTGGAAGCGCGCCGTCGAACTGATGCAGGCTACCGATAACGAACATGCCTTGAGCGATATCAAGGCCACCATCGCCGTCCTGCGCGCGCGTCCGGAAGTGACGGGCAAGCTGGCTTCGGTCGGCTACTGCTTCGGCGGCCGTTTATCGTTCCAGACGGCCGCGGCTGGCCTGGTCGACGCGGCCATCGCCTATTACGGCGGCGGCATCCAGAACAAGCTGGACCTGGCCGACCGCATCCAGGTGCCGCTGCTCATGCATTTCGGCGGCCAGGACAGCCACATTCCGCCGGAAGCCGTGCAAAAGATCGCCGAACGCTTCGAAGACCGGCAAGACGTGGAAATCCATATCTACCCGGGCGCCGAGCACGGTTTCAACTGCACCCACCGCGACAGCTACCAGCAGCGCGCCGCCGCCCACGCGCACGGCAATTCCTTGATTTTCCTGGCGGAAAACCTGTAAGGCTGCCTCGCCAGGCCGGCCAGTTGTTATTCTCGAGCCCAATACGCGTCCAGCAGCAAAGCCGCATGGGCGCTAAAATAGCGGCTGTGCCGGGCAACGCCCGGCAAACCTGGATGAGGAACCGAATTAAAGATGGCCCAAGTAATTGTTTCTGTAACATTGGCGGCAAGCGCCGAACGCGTGTGGGATTTTATCGGCGGCTTCCAGTCGCTGGCTGAATGGTCGAGCTCGATCAAGACCAGCCTGTCCGAACACGGCGGCCGCGTGCGCCGCTTGAAAACCACGGACGGCGCCATCATCGCCGAACGCCTGCAAAGCTACAGCGAGGCGGACAAGAGCTACAGCTACACTATCGTATCGGGGCCGATCCCCGTCAAGAACTACCGCTCCACCCTGCGCGTCACGGGCGAACCGGGCGCGAATGAGTGCGTGGCGGAATGGGCCAGCGAGTTCGATGCGGCCGAAGGCGTGGAAGAAGTCATGGTGGGCGCGTTTCAACACCTGTATGAAACGGCATTCATCGACCTGAAACGCATCATGGCAATTTAGAGCGCCTGACAAAAAGTCCATGGCGTTGTTGCGTTGCCTCGCCGTACATTCGTACTGTCTTCGGCAACACGCCTAGCCCTGAACATTTTGTCCTGCACTCTTAAAAAAACACCGGCACATGCCGGTGTTTTGCATGGCGCCTAGCGTTTCACCTTGCCAAACGCTTCGCCCTTGTTCCATGCAGGCAAATTCTTGTCGTTCGCCACTTCATAGCCGAGGTTCAGGGTGAACTGCGCCTGCTGCACCATGCCCGACAGGTCCCACGACGGGTGGTATTCATCCGTTACCTGGTGGTAATCCTTCTTGAACGCCACCAGGCGTTCGCTGGACGCTTTCGGCTCCTTGACGAAGTCGAACGAGCCGTCGCCGGAAAACACGGCCGAGCCCACGTTGAAGGCGGGTACGCCGGCCTTGGCAAACGCAAAATGGTCGGCCCGGTAAAACGCGCCGGACAGGTCGGGAATGGTGGGCGCCAGGCGCAGGCCCATGCGCTTGGCCACCTTGGCGGCGCTCGCGTACAGGCTGCTGCGCTCGGCGCCGGCCACGCCGATGTCGTGCGTCTTGCCGACGAAATTCATGCTGTCGAGGTTCAGGTCGGCGGCCGTTTTCGCCAGCGGCCACAGGGGCTCGCGCGTGTAGGCCGTGCTGCCCAGCATGCCCGTTTCCTCGCCGGCCGGCCACAGGAAGATCTGCGTGCGCCGTGCAGGTTGTTTTACCGCAACTTGCGCCATGGCCAGCAGGGCCGCCGCGCCCGAGGCGTTGTCGATGGCGCCGTTGTAGATGTGGTCGCTCTGGCCGCTGCGGCTGTTGCCTTCGTCATCCTTGCCCAGGTGGTCCCAGTGGGCCGAGTAAATCACGGCTTCGTCCTTGAGTTTCGGATCCGTGCCCGGCACGATGCCGGCCACGTTGAATTGCTCGATGCTGCGGATCTGGCTGTTCAAGACCACCTTGACCGTGGCGTTCAAGGCCACGGGGCGGAACTCGCGTGTTTCCGCCTGCGCGCGCAAGGCATCGAGGTCTTGCCCGCCCGCCTGGAACAGGGCGCGCGCCATGTCTTCCTGCAGCCAGCCTTCCATCGCATTGCCCGCGCCGGCCAGGTTGAAGCGTTCATGGCCGAAACCGTTGGCCGGCACCGACCACGGATACGACGCGGACGCCGTCGTGTGGATCAGCAGCACGCCGGCGGCGCCCTGGCGCAGCGCTTCCTCGTACTTGTAGACCCAGCGGCCGTACCAGGTCAGCGACTTGCCGGCAAAGCGGTTCGGTTCGGCAACGGTCGGCTGCGGGTCGTTGACCATCAGGATGACCATTTTTCCTTTTAAATCAGCACCCTTGAAGTCGTCCCACTGCTCTTCGGGGGCGCGGATGCCGTAGCCGGCGAATACGACGGGCGCGTCGAACGCCACTTTCTGCTGGCCATTCGCCGCGCCAAAGACGATGTCCTGGCCGAAGGCGGGGGACAAGGTCTTGCCGCCCGCGCTGAAGGTCACTGTGCTCGATGGCAATGCCTTGCTGCCGACGATGGTCAGCGCCTGGCGATACGTGCCGTCCGGCAACGGCTGCAAGCCGGCCACGGCCGCCTGCGTTTCCAGGTAGCGCACGGCCAGGTCGCCGCCGCGCTGGCCCGTGCCGCGTCCTTCCAGCAAGTCGTCGGCCAGGAAGGACAGGTGGGCGCGCAGGGGCGCCTCGGCAACGAGCGGTTGGGCGAGGGTAGCCGTGCTGAACAGGCTGGCGGCGAGGACGAAGGGAAAACGCATGACAACTCCAAAAGTGAATACGGGAAAGCAAAGCAGCGGTAATCTTACTCTACCGCAATGCTCTGGCGTAGCGCGCGGCGCGCGCCAGCCGATTGGGGCCACAATGGCTGCTGGTCCACCGACAAGGAGCGTTCCATGACTCGCCCTGACTTGCAATCGAGCAATACCCTGCGTACCGCCGACGGTACCTTGATCTACTACAAGGACTGGGGCAGCGGCCCGCCCGTCGTCTTCAGCCACGGCTGGCCATTGTCGTCCGACGCCTGGGAAGACCAGATGTTCTATCTGGCCTCGCGCGGCTACCGCGTCATCGCGCACGACCGGCGCGGCCATGGCCGTTCCAGCCAGCCGTTCGGCGGCAACGACATGGATACCTATGCCGACGACCTGGCCGCCCTGATCGCCGCGCTGGACTTGACGGGCGCCACCCTCGTCGGCCATTCGACGGGCGGCGGCGAAGTGGCGCGCTACATCGGCCGCCACGGCACGCAGCGCCTGGCCGGCGCCGTGCTGGTGGGCGCCGTGCCGCCGCTGATGCTGCAGACGGCCGATAATCCGCTGGGCTTGCCGCTGTCCGCGTTCGACGCCATCCGCGCAGGCGTGCAGGCCGACCGCAGCCAGTTTTTCCGCGACTTGAGCGAGCCCTTCTATGGCTACAACCGGCCCGGCGCGAAGCCGTCGCAGGGCGTGCGCGACGGTTTCTGGCGGCAAGGCATGCAGTCGGGCATGCCGGCCGCCTACCTGTGCATCAAGCAGTTTTCGGAAACGGATTTCACGGGCGACCTGGCCAGATTCGACGTGCCGACCCTGGTGATCCATGGCGACGATGACCAGATCGTGCCGATCGCCGCCTCGGCGCGCCGCACTGCCGAACTCATCATCGGTAGCAAATTGCTCGTGTATGCGGGCGCGCCGCATGGCCTGGCAACGACGCACAAGGATAGGCTGAACGAGGACTTGCTGGAGTTCTTGCGCACCTGAAGCGAGGGCGGGGGCCGTGACGGCGCGGCGCCCGCCGTAGCTGTTGCCACGCAGAACAGGCGCAGCCGGCATATTGTTGTGTATCGTTTAATGTTGGCAAAATCACGCGCCAAATGCGTGCGGATCGCCGATTTTTCTGGCTTTTTTACGTAGATATGGCGCAAAAAACGGCGTTCTGCGGCATGCAGCCACCCGGTAAGGTCCAGTAAAGAGTAAACTAGCAGATACACTCTTTCGCATTGGGCGATTCGAGCGAACTTGTGAGTGATTTCATGTCTGATACACCAATTTCCTTATTTTCCGACCTTAACCTGAGCGAGCCGCTGATTCGCGCGCTCAAGGATGTCGGTTACGAAACACCGTCGCCTATCCAGGCGGCGACGATTCCATTATTGCTCGCGAACCGCGACGTGCTGGGCCAGGCGCAAACAGGCACGGGTAAGACCGCCGCCTTCGCCTTGCCTATCCTGTCGCGCATCGATCTGAAACAAAGCTCACCCCAAGCCCTGGTCCTGGCACCGACGCGCGAACTGGCCATCCAGGTCGCCGAAGCGTTCCAGGTGTACGCCGCCCACATCCCCGGCTTCCACGTGCTGCCGATCTACGGCGGCCAAAGCTACGGCCCGCAACTGTCGGCCTTGCGCCGCGGCGTGCACGTCGTCGTCGGTACCCCTGGCCGCGTCATCGATCACCTGGACAAGGGTTCGCTCGACCTGTCCAAGCTGAAGACTCTGGTACTCGACGAAGCCGATGAAATGCTGCGCATGGGCTTTATCGACGACGTCGAACGCATCTTGCAAGAAACGCCGGAAGGCCATCAAACGGCCCTGTTCTCGGCCACCATGCCTTCCGTCATCAAGCGCATCGCCACCACCTACCTGGTGAACCCGGCCGAAGTGACGGTGGCCGCCAAGACGGGCACGGCCGACAACATCCGCCAGCGTTACTGGCTGGTGTCGGGCATGCACAAGCTCGACGCGCTGACCCGCATCCTGGAAGCGGAAGCGTTCGACGGCATGATCATCTTCGCCCGCACCAAGCTGGGTACGGAAGAGCTGGCCGGCAAGCTGCAAGCCCGCGGCTTCTCGGCTGCCGCCATCAATGGCGACATCCAGCAAGCCCAGCGCGAGCGCACGATCCAGCAGTTGAAAGACGGCAAGATCGACATTTTGGTCGCAACCGACGTGGCCGCCCGCGGCCTGGACGTCGAGCGCATCAGCCACGTCGTCAACTACGACGTGCCGCACGATCCGGAAAGCTACACCCACCGCATCGGCCGCACGGGCCGCGCCGGCCGCAGCGGCGAAGCGATTTTGTTCATCACCCCGCGTGAAAAGAACTTGCTCAAAGCCATCGAACGCTCGACCCGCCAGCCGATCGGCATGCTGGAACTGCCGACCATCCAGGCCGTCAACGACGTGCGTATCGCCAAGTTCAAGGAACAGATCAGCGAAACCCTGGCCTTGGGCGAATTGGAGCAGTTCCAGTCGCTGATCGAGGATTTCGAACGCGAGCAAAACATTCCCGCCATCGAAATCGCCGCCGCCCTGGCGAAGATGGCGCGTGGCAATGTGCCTTTGTTGCTGGACAAGAACAAGGCGCGCGAGCAAGCCACGTGGCAAGACGACCGTCCTGCGCGCCAAGACCGCTTTGACCGCCCTGAACGCAATGACCGTTTCGAACGCAATGACCGTTTCGAACGCAATGACCGCTTCGACCGCAACGAGCGCAGCGAGCGCCCGGCCTTCCCGAAAAAGGAACGCATCCAGCGTCCGGCCGACGCCGGCATGCAAACCTTCCGCATTGAGGTAGGTCATCAGCATGGCGTGAAGCCGGGCAATATCGTGGGCGCCATCGCCAACGAAGCGGGCATCGATTCGAAAAACATCGGCCGCATCGAGATCTATGACGACTACAGCGTCCTGGACTTGCCAGACAGCATGCCGAAAGAATTGCTGGATCAGCTGAAAACCGTGTGGGTGGCGGGCCAGCAGCTGCGCATCAGCCGCGACGGCGACGCGCCGGACCTGGCGCCGCCAGCCGCACCGCGCAAGCCGTTCGCCGCCAAGTCCGCGCCAGCGTTCAAGGATGCGCCGGCGGACGCGGGCGAAGTTGCCCCGCGCGCGCCGAAGAAGGAACGTCCACGCCCGGGCGTGACGGCGTACCGCATCGAAGTGGGCCGTGAGCACGCCGTTACGCCAAGCAACATCGTCGGCGCCATCGCCAACGAAGCGAACCTGGAAGCCAAGCATATCGGCCGCATCGATATCTTTGACAACTACAGCGTGCTGGACTTGCCGGAAGGCATGCCGCCGGAAATCCTCGACCACCTGAAATCGGTTGTCGTTTCTGGTCAGAAACTGCGCATCAGCCTGGACGATGGCACGACGGAGCGCAAGCCTGCGCCGCCGCGTCCGAAGTCGCCGCCACGTAAAACGTACAAGTAAGCCATTCCCACGGGCGCTCCGGCGCCTGTGTCGCGGATTGGAGACACATCCCCCACTGGCGCATTCGCGCCAGTTTTTATTTTCCCTCAAGAAATAAACATGGTTGCCGCGTTATGGTTGGCGGCAGGTATTGCCATCTGCCGGCAATGGCCACCGCTCCTTTGCATATTTTTATCGGTGCAAACGCCATATTTATTACCTGCTGCATCGATACATAATTTTTTATTAATTATTGTATATGCACGCAATTTAAATTTTGCATTTCAATAAAATCAATTGAGTTGAATCAAAGTAAATCCTAAAATATAAATAAATTGACTTTTATTAAATTGTTTGACTGGCGTCACTGTCGCCGAGGCGATATATCATGGGTGCTTGATGTGGTATATTGTTTTTATGTTTTTGTTATGCTAGTTGAAAAAAAATAGAGGAGCGACGATGCGGGTCAATACGCCTATCACGCAAAATGAATACGTATTAAATGAAGGCATGACGATTGTTTCCACCACGGATTTACAGGGAAACATCAATTACGCCAATCAGTATTTCATTGAAGTCAGCGGTTTTTCAGAAATGGAACTGCTGGGTGCGCCACAGAATATCCTGCGCCATCCCGATATGCCGGCCGAAGCGTTTGCCGACCTGTGGGACACCATCAAGACGGGCATGCCCTGGACCGGCATGGTCAAGAACCGCTGCAAGAATGGCGATTTCTATTGGGTCTTCGCCAACATCACGCCCGTCATCGAAAGCGGCCGCCCGATCGGCTATATGTCCGTGCGCACCAAGCCCACGCGCGAGCAGATCAACGAAGCGGCAGCCCTGTATAAAAGTTTTAAAGACGGCAATAGCGCCAACCTGGCGATCCGCAATGGCCGCGTCGTGCGCCAGGGCTGGGCCGCCAAGCTGGCCGAATGGCGCAAGTTGAGCCTGTCGCAAGACCTGGCCCTGCATTGCATCGTCTTCGGCGTGGTGCTGGCCATCCTCGGCTGCGCCGTGTGGAATATCGACGGTGACACGAGCACGGCCACGCGCAGCTGGCTCAGCGGTGCCGCCGCCGCCGCCGTGGCGCTGATGCTGTATTTCTGGGCCCATCTGCACAATTCCCTCGTCGCCCCGCTGGGCGACGCCATCACGGTAGCGCGCAAGATGGCCGGCGGCGACTTGACGGGCGTCATCGACAAGGTGCGCGACGATGACATGGGTCAATTGATGGCGGCCTTGCGCCAGACCAACATCAACTTGCACAGCATCATCGGCGACGTGCGCGCCAACTTCGAGGATATCCGCATCACCACGGCAGAAATTGCCACGGGCAATATGGACTTGTCCAGCCGCACGGAATCGCAGGCGTCCAGCCTCGAGCAGACGGCGGCCAGCATGGAAGAACTGACGTCGACCGTGCAAAACAGCGCCGACCATGTGGCCACGGCCAACGACCTGGCGGCGCAAGCGTCCACCGTGGCGGCCAAGGGCGGCACCATCGTCAGCGAAGTGGTCACCACGATGGATGAGATCAGCTCGTCGTCGCGCAAGATTCTCGACATTATCGGCTTGATCGACGGCATCGCCTTCCAGACGAATATCCTCGCCTTGAACGCGGCCGTGGAAGCGGCTCGCGCGGGCGAGCACGGCCGCGGCTTCGCCGTCGTGGCCGGCGAAGTGCGCAGCCTGGCGCAGCGTTCGGCAACGGCCGCGAAAGAAGTGAAAAACCTGATCGACCATTCGATTGCCACCGTGAACGCGGGCAGCGTGCTGACCAGCAATGCGGGCGCCACCATGGCGGAAGTGATCGCCTCGGTAGCCCGCGTGACGGAAGTGATGGACGAGATTTCCTCGACCACGCGCGAGCAGAACCAGGGCATCGGGCAAGTCAACCAGGCCGTCATCCACATGGATGGCATCACGCAGCAGAATGCGGCGCTGGTGGAGCAGGCGGCTGCGGCCGCGACTAACCTGGCGCAGCGCACCGACAGCGTGGCCCAGTCGATCGGCATTTTCAAGCTGAAGGCGTCGCCCAAGCGCAAGGTTGCCGGCGTGGGCCGCAGCGTGGGCGCGGGCGTCGCGTCGCGGGCCTTGCTGAAGGCACGATAAGCATGTCAGTCCCGCCAGCGCCATGCTGGCGGGAATCACTTCCGTACCTGATACACCTCGCCGCCGCGCACCTGCTTCACCACCCCATCCCCGCCAAACAGAATCACATATTCCCCCTGCGCGCCCGAGGCCGCCGGATAGGTGTACATCCACACTTCCTTGCCGCTGTCGAAACGGATGGACGTGCTGTCGCCCAGTGCGGCGCGCACCTGTTCGCGCGTGCTGTTGCCCACTTGCACCGTCTGTTCCAGGGTGGCGTAGGGCACATTTTTGCTTGCTTGCAAGGCGCGCGTGCCGGAGCAGGCGGCCAGCAGCGTCAACAAGATCAGCGAAAGCCACTTCATGGCGCCACCTCGTCCATGTAAGTAAATTCCAGCAGGGTGTCGTCCGGCCAGTTGCTATCCCACAAGGGCGCGTAATACGTGCGGTCAAGCAAGACCTGGCAATCGCAATAGGGCAGCGAGGCGGGCGTTTGCTCGCCGCCCGCGTACAGCATGGTGAACGGCAGCGCCAGGCGGCGCTCGCCGTGCACGAGGGTCACGCCGAACAGGGGACGGTCCGTGAAGAACAGATAATTGCCATCCGGCTCGGAACACACTTTATCTGTGCTGTAGAGCATGCTGGATAGCCAGGCGATGATTTGCGGGTCGTTCGAGATCAGGCCGGAATCCATGCCGGCGCGGCATTCCAGGCGCAAGTCGCCCAGGCGCCGCATGCCGGGCGGCAAGCCGGGCGTGATGACTTGCGCGCGCCAGCTCATGGTGGTGGCCTTGCGGTTGGCCAGCAGCACGGCGTCTTCGCGCGCCGCTTGCGCATTGCGCACGGGGGCAAAGCTGTTGTCCTCGGCCAAGGGCAAGGGGATGCTGACCGTGTCGCCGGCGATGCGCAACTGCACGCCCTGCATGTCCACGCCGGGCTGGCGCGGCAGCAAGCGGAAGCGCAGCACGGCCTGCGGCGCCAGCGCATGGTCGCGCTCGAAGCGGTCCACGCCCTGCAGCATCTTGCGGTAGGACTTGTCGACGGGGTCGCGCGTGGCGTCCACCTTCACCTGCGGCACGGGCGCGGTTTGCGCCAGCGCAATAGGTCCATGGAGCAAGCCTATGATCAGCAGTAATCGATAAATACGCATGCCTGAATGCTACGCCTTTTTGCGCATCCGCCACGCACGGGTGTGCGTGTCTGTACTCGCTATCAGTATTCGCTGTATTTGCGCGCGTCGCCGCGCACCTGCTGCGCCGGGTATTTCTGTGCGTTCAGTTGCATCTTTTCCAGCACGGCCGCGTGCAGGTCAACGCCGCTCTTGTCGGCCAGGCGCACCAGGTACATCAGCACGTCGGCCAGTTCGTGGCGGATGCCCGTGCGCTTCGCCTCGTCCAGTTCGCTATCCGCGCCCGTGGCCAGCCACTGGTAGTGTTCCGCCAGTTCCGCCACTTCCACGGACAGGGCCATGGCCAGGTTTTTCGGCGTGTGGAACTGATCCCAGTCGCGTTCGTCGGCAAAGGCGCGCAGGCGCGCGCGGATGTCGAGCAGGCTGTCGCTGGGCGCGCTCATGCGGCCGCCTGCAACGGTTTTTCCATGAAGACACTGAATGGGTCGTCGGGATAGTCGCCGTACGGTCCGCGCCGCTGGTAGCCGTGGCGTGCGTACAGGGCGATCGCTGCCGGCTGGTGGATGCCCGTTTCCAGGGTCAGCAAGCGGCAGCCGCGCGCCAGCGCCTGCTCTTCCAGCAAGGCCAGCAAGCGTTTCGCCAGGCCCAGTCCCCGGCTGTCCGGGTGCACGTACATGCGCTTGAGCTCGCCGAAAGCGGGCGTGACGACGATGGCGCCGCAGGCCCGTGCCGTGCCCGCCGCATCGCGGGCGACGGCGAACAGCAGGGTATCGGAGGGCACGGACGCCAGGTCCAGCGAGTAGACGCACTCGGCCGGATACAGGGTCTGTTGATATGCATCAAGCTCGGCGATCAGGGTTTGCACGTCGGCTTGCTGCGGCGATTCCAGGCGGATGGTCATGGGGAGGTCGTATGAATGGTACTTCCCCCATGGTATCACTGCGGCCGCGCCAGGCGCAGCGTCAAGCCGATGGGCGACATCACAAAACCCATCAGTTCCTGCGCCTCGCCGCCATCGGGCGTGTCGACGCCGGCGATGTCGAAGCTGCCCAGCAGCATGGCCATGGCGATCTTGATTTCCAACAAGGCCAGGTAGCGGCCCGGACACGTGCGCAAGCCGGCGCCGAAGGGCATGGCGGCGCGCTTGTTGTTCGCCTCGCCCCCTTCGGCCAGCCAGCGTTCGGGCTGGAAGGCTTGCGCGTCGGGAAAGTGCGCATCGGATACCGTATCGTGGCGCATCACGCACCACACGAGGGTGCCGGCCGGCACGGCGATATCGGCGATGACCGTGTCGCGCAGCGCCTCGACGGGCAGGAAGGGCGCCACCGGCTTCAGGCGCATGGCTTCGCTGGCGCAGGCGCCCAGGTAGTCGAGGCTATCCATCTGCTCGATCGTGAAGCGGGCCGCGTCGGGCGCCAGGCGCCGTACTTCCTCGCGCGCCCGCGCCAGGGTGTGCGGATGGCGTTGCAACAGGTAAATCATCCAGGACAGCGTATTGGCCGTCGTATCCTCGCCCGCCAGCAGCATGGTCAGCACATTGCCGGCCACGGCGCGGTCGTTCACGCCGCTGTCCTTTTCGTCGGCGGCGGCGATCATCGCTTCGAGCAGGTTGGGCGGATGCTCGCGGCGTGCCGGGTCGCGTGCCATGCGCGTGCGCGCCTGCTGCACCAGGTCGGCCACGGCGGCGGACAGGGCCGCCACGTCGCGGTCCAGCCGGCGGTCGACGGGCAGCTTGACGTAGCGCCAATACGGGAACATCGACAGGCTGCGCCGCGCCACGGCGGGCAGGATGGCGTCCATGTGGCGCTGGATCACGTCCTCGCCCGCTTCCAGCGTATTGACCTCGGTGCCGAAGGCGAGGCCGGCGATGATGTCGACCGTGTAGCGTTTCAGGTCGCCATCGAGGTTGATCGCTTGGCCTTGCGTGGCGGCAAGATGCCAGCGCCGCTGCAGACGCTGCGCCACCGTCGCCAGCGCCGGGAAGTAGGCCTTGACGGCGCCGGGCGCCATGCCGGCCATGACCATGCGGCGCTGGTTGCGCCATTCCGTGCCCTCGGCCAGGAACAGGCCGGGGATGCCGCCCATTTCCTCGGAAACGATGGAGCTGCTCAGGGGGCGGCGAAAGCCGTCGGGCCGGTCGCGCAGCACCGCGCCGACGGCCTCGCTGTCGGCCACCACCAGCACCAAGGTGCGGCCGAACCAGGCGCGCAGGTAGGGGCCGTAGCGCCGTACCCACTCTTCCACGTCGCGGTGGATGCGCGTGAGCTTGATCTGCAGGCTGTTGCCGACGATGGGCAGGGCGAATGGCCCCGGCAGGCGGCGAATCTGGCGCAGGGCCGTGGTGGCGGGCGCGGCGGCGTGATCGAGCGGGGGCATGGCGTACTCCTGGTGGATGGCGACAATGACTTCACTGTAGCGCGCTTGCGCGTCCACGTCTTGAACGAATACGACATCGGGCGCGGCCGGAAATTGCCGGTACAATCGTCGCCATGCCTGCCGCCCCTACGCCCCTGACCCGCCTGATCGCGCCGCGCACGGCGCTCGCTTCCTGCGTGCGCGCCTTCCTCGTGCGCGACACCACGGGCTGCGCGCCGCTGCCGCCGGCGCAGCGCCTGAACCGCTTTCCCGCCGCGCCCATGTGCAGCATCGTCTGGACCGTCGCGGGCGACGTGGAAGCGGCAGCGCCGGGCCTGTCGCTGCGGGACGTGCGCATGCCGCCCGCGCTGTTCGGCGGCCCCCGCTCGTATCCGCTGGTCAGCTACAACCCCGGCCCCGTGCATACGTTTGTCGTGATGTTTTACCCGGCCGCCCTGCATGCGTTGTCGGGCGTCTCGATGGATGGCTTGCTGGACCAGTTCCGCCCCCTCGACGCGCTGTTCGATGGGGAATGGCTGGCCCTGTCGGACGCCGTGCTAGCGGCGCCCGACGACGCGGTTCGCGTCAGGCTGGTGGAGGATTTTCTCGCGCCGCGCTGGGCGCTGGCGCGCAAGAGCGGCGACCATCCGGCCGGCGCCGTGCAGGACTGGGTGCGCCGCCTGGCCGTGCAGGCGGCATCGACGGGCCTGGCCAGCAGCGCGCGCAATATCGAGCGCCGCATCAAGGCCTGGGCCGGCCAGCCCATGCGCACCTTGCGCCGCATGCGCCGCGCGGAACAGCTGTTTCTCGACGAGCGCGGCGCCATCTTGCAGGGCACGGCGTCCTGGTCCGACGTCGCCGCCAACGGCGGTTACGCCGACCAGGCCCATTTTTGCCGCGAGACGCGCGAAATCACGGGCTTGAGCCCCACCGAGCTGGCGCGCGCCATGCGCGACGATGAAAGCTACTGGATATACAGGGTGTGGAGTTGAGCAGGATTTTTTACCCGGTGTAGACGACGCCTTTGCGCAAGGTCACTTCATGGTGCCCCGCGCCGGGCGCCATCATGGGGAAGCAGTTTTCCGCGCCATGCACGCGCACGTCGAGGAAGTACGGGCCCTCAGATGCGAGGCAGGCCGCCAGTGCCGCGTCGAGTTCCTCGCGCCGGCTCACCGTGTGCGCCTGCCAGCCGAACGCGCGCGCCAGGGCGACGAAATCGGGCAGCGCTTCCGTGTAGCTGTGGCTGTAGCGCCCGCCATGGATGAGTTCCTGCCACTGGCGCACCATGCCCATGTAGCCATTGTTCGACAGCACCACTTTCACGGGCAGGCGGTGCTGCACGGCGGTGGCCAGTTCCTGGATATTCATCAAGATCGACGCATCGCCGCTGATGCACACGACGCGCTTGCCCGGATGGGCAATCTGCGCGCCGATGGCGGCCGGCAAGCCATAGCCCATGGTGCCGGCGCCGCCTGACGTCAGCCAGCGGCGCGGCTGCTCGAAGCGCAAGTGCTGCGCCGCCCACATCTGGTGCTGGCCCACGTCGGTGGAGACGATGGCGTCGCCGCCATCGATGCTGTCCAGCGCCGCCTGCAGGCGCCGCATCAGCGCCTGCGGCGCGATCACCTCCGGCGTATCGTCGAACGCCAGGCTGTCCTGGGCGCGCCAGGCGTCGATGCGCTGCCACCACGGCTGACGGTCCGCCAGCAGGCGTCCGCGCAGCTGCGCCAGCAAGGCGGCCAATACGGGGGCGCAATCGCCGCGCAGGGCCACGTCGGCGCGCACCACCTTGTGTATGGAGGCCGGGTCGATGTCGATGTGGATGACCTTTGCGCCAGGACAAAACGCATCCAGGCGGCCCGTGACCCGGTCGTCGAAGCGGGCGCCGACGCAGACGATCAGATCCGCATGGTGCATGGCCAGGTTCGCTTCCAGCGTGCCGTGCATGCCCAGCATGCCGAGGAAGGCCGGGTGCGAGGCGGGAAAGGCGCCCAGGCCCAATAAGGTCAGGGTGCACGGCGCGGCGGCCAGTTTCACCAGTTGCTGGAAGGCGGCGCAGGCATCCAGGCCGGAATTGACGAGGCCGCCACCGCCATAGAACACGGGCTGGCGCGCGCCGGCGATCAGGCTGGCGGCCCGTTCCAGGTCGGCGGGCTGCGGCAGGGCAGCGGCAGATGCGGCGGGCGGCAGCGGCGCGTGCTGCGTGACGGGCGCCAGCTGCAGATCCTTGGGAAAATCGACCAGCACGGGGCCGGGCCGCCCTTGCGTGGCTTGAACAAATGCTTCGTGCACGACGGCGGCCGTTTCCTCGGCCGCGCGGATTTGCCGGTTCCACTTGGTGACGGGGCGCGAAATGCCCAGCGCGTCGCATTCCTGGAAGGCGTTGGTGCCGATGCTGGTGCTGGCCACCTGGCCGCTGATGCAGATGACGGGCACCGAATCGCACAGGGCGTCGAGCAAGCCCGTGGTGGTATTGCTCATGCCGGGGCCGGACGTGACGAAGACGACGCCGGGCCGGCCCGTGCTGCGCGCATAACCTTCGGCCGCGTGCACGGCCGCCTGTTCATGGCGCACCAGCACGTGGCGCAGGCGGGGCTGCGCGTGCAGCGCGTCGTACAGGGGCAGCACGGCGCCGCCCGGGTAGCCGAAGACGGTGTCGACGCCCAGGGCCAGCAGGGTGTCGATCAGGGTGCTGGCGCCGTTGCGCGGCGCAAGATCGGCGGCGGGAGCGAGGAGGGGAGCGGGATCGGGTTTCATGGCCTTATTTTCTGCCTGATGCGGCAGAAAAGGCTGCTGGTTTTCTCGTATAGAATGCGATATTCAGTAAAATTTGCTGTGAAATAAGGATATGACAGAATGAAACTGGATAAATTCGACCTCGCCATCCTGACGGCCCTGCAGCAGGATGCCCGCATCAGCCTGCACGACCTGAGCGCCAAGGTGGGCCTGACCTCGTCGCCATGCTGGGCGCGCATCAAGCGCATGGAAGACGATGGCGTCATCGAAGGCTACACGGTGAACGTCAACGCGGCCAAGGTGGGGCTGGCCGACACCGTCATCGTGCAAGTGACCCTGGACGACCATTCCGACCAGGCCCTGTTCGAATTCGGCCACGCGCTGGCCATGATCCCGGAAGTGCTGGAAGCGTTTCTCGTCTCGGGCGACTACGATTACTATCTGCGCATCGCCGTCAGCGACACGCGCGACTACGAACGCCTGCTGCGCGAGCGCCTGTATAAAATTCCCGGCATCCGCCACAGCAAATCGAGTTTCGTGCTGCGCCAGCTCAAACAGAGTTACCTGCCCTTGCAACGCTAGTTCCCCCGCACGGCGGGAGTTTTTCCCTGGTTCCCCGATGGTGGCTGTCCGATACTGGACATTAATAAAAACCACGATAAAACTGGGGATACGCATGAAACTGACTTTATTGGCCGCCGCCGCCATGGCGCTGTGCCAGGCGCAGGCCGCCGACCTTGCCGCTGACGCTAGCCTGGCCGCGAGCCTGGCCACTTCGGGTGACTTGCCCACCGTCATCATCACGGGCAGCATGCCGCTGCCCACCGTGGACCAGCCGCGCGATACCCTGGCCGCGCCCGTGCAGACGGCCAGCGCGCAGCAGATCGCCCGCAGCGGCGCGCTCGACATCTCCGCCTTCCTGCGCCGCAACCTGGGCAGCGTGGTTGTCAACGAGGTGCAGAACAACCCGTTCCAGCCCGACATCAGCTACCGCGGCTACACGGCTTCGCCCCTGCTGGGCACGCCGCAGGGGCTCTCCGTGTATCTGGACGGCATGCGGCTGAATCAGCCGTTTGGCGACGTCGTCAGCTGGGACTTGATCCCGCGCATGGCGATCGCTTCGCTGACCCTGATGCCCGGCTCGAATCCCCTGTTCGGCTTGAATACCCTGGGCGGTGCGCTGGCGCTGCAAACCAAGGATGGCCGCAGCAGCCCCGGCACCGCCATCGAAGCGCGCCTGGGTTCCGACAAACGGCGCGCCGTCGAGGTCGAGCATGGCGGCAGCAATGCGCAGGGCTGGCACTGGTATGTGACGGGCAACCGCTTCAAGGAAGACGGCTGGCGCGACGATTCGCCGTCCGACGTGCGCCAGGTGTTTGGCAAGCTGGGCTGGAGCGATGCGCGCACGGACATCGCCGTTACCGTGGCCCATGCGGACAATGCGCTGACGGGCAATGGCTTGCAGGAACAGCGTATGCTGGCGCGCGATTACCGCAGCGTGTATACCAAGCCGGATTTGACGCAGAACAAATCGACCCTGCTGAATCTGACGGGCAAGCACCAGGCCGGCGCGGCCTTGCTGTTGTCCGGCAATGTGTACTACCGCAAGATCGACACGCACACGTTCAATGGCGACTTGAACGACGAGTCGCTTGACCAGTCCGTCTACCAGCCCGGCGCGGCCGAGCGGGCGGCCCTGGCGGCGGCCGGCTACACGGGCTTTCCCGCCAGCGGCGCGAACGCGGCCAATACGCCATTTCCGAAGTGGCGCTGCATCGCCAACGTGCTGCTGAACGACGAGCCGGCCGAAAAATGCAATGGCATGCTCAACCGCAGCCATACGCGGCAGGAAAACTATGGGTTTTCGGGCCAGTTTACCGCGCTGGCCGACGTGGCGGGAGCGCGCCATGCCGTCACGGCCGGCGCCGCCTTCGACGCCAGCCACGCCACTTTCCGCCAGACGAGCCAGTTCGGCTATCTGAATCCGGACCGCAGCATCACGCCCGTGAACTTCTTTGCCGACGGCACGGAAATCGATGACGACGGCACGCCCGTGGACAACCGGGTCGACTTGAGCGGGCGCATGCGCACGTGGAGCGTGTATGCGAGCGACAGCATTGCGTTCAATCAAGATATGACCTTGACCGTCTCCGGCCGCTACAACCGCAGCACGGTGCGCAACCGCGACGCCATCACGCCCGGCGGCGGCAGCGGTTCGCTCGATGGCGACCACCGTTTCAGCCGCTTCAATCCCGCCATCGGCCTGGCATATGCGCCGGCCGCAGGCGTGAGCGCCTACCTCGGCTACAACGAGGGCAGCCGCACGCCGACGGCCATCGAACTCGGTTGCGCCGACCCGGAAAACCCGTGCCGTTTGCCCAACGCCATGGCCGGCGACCCGCCATTAAAGCAGGTCATCACGAAGACGTGGGAAGCGGGCGTGCGCGGCCAGTGGGGCGAGGTGGCCCGCTGGAGTGCCGGCGTGTTCCGCGCGGAAAATCACGACGACATCCTGTTCGTGGCCGACAACCAGGCGGGGTTTGGCTATTTCAAGAATTTCGGCAAGACGCGCCACCAGGGCGTGGAGCTGGCGCTGGATGGCAAGGCGGGCATGCTGGACTTCGGCGTCAACTACACGTGGCTGCAGGCGACGTATCAAAGCCGGGAGCTCGTCAACGGCAGCGCCAACAGCAGCAGCGATGCGGACGTGCCCGGCCTGGAAGGCAATATCGTCATCACGCCCGGCAAGCGCATTCCCTTGACGCCGAGCCATATCCTGAAGGCGCACGTGGATATTCAGGGCGGACGCGACTGGACGGTGGGCCTGGCCATGACGGCCGTCTCCAGCGCCTATGCGCGCGGCAATGAAAACAATGCGCACCAGCCGGGAGGAACGTCGTACCTGGGCGCGGGCGAGAGCGTCGGCTATGCCGTGGTCGAGCTGAACGGCAAGTACCAGCTGACGCCCCGCCTCAGCGTGTTTGCCCAGGTGAATAACCTGTTCGACCGGAAATATGCGACGGCGGCCCAGCTGGGCGCGACGGGTTTCGATGCCAACGGCAATTTCGCCGCCCGCCCGCTGCCCGCCGTGAACGGCGAGTATCCGATGGTCAATGCGACGTTTTATGCGGCCGGCGCACCGCGCAGCGTGAACGTGGGCGTGCGCTACGCGTTTTAAGGATGGACCTGCTCGATGATGCCATTGCGCAGCGCCAGGTGCACCAACGCGGCGGGGCCGGGCACGTCGAGCTTTTCCTTGATGCAAGTCTGGTGGTTGGCCACCGTCTTGCTGCTCACGTGCAGCAGGCGGGCGCAGTCGGCAGCGCTGCGGCCTTCGGCCAGCAGGCGGAAGATTTCGAATTCGCGCTGGCTCAGGCTGCTCAAGCGGTCCGCTTCCATGTTGGCCGTGCCTTGCAGCACGCCGGGCGCGCTGTGCGGGTCCAGGTAGCGCCGGCCCGCGTGGGCGGCGCGCACGGCGTCGACCAGGTGTTCCGGGTCGGCCTGTTTGCTGACGAAGCCGCAGGCGCCGCCGTCAAACGCGCGCGCGATCAGCTGGGGCGTGTCGTGCATGGTAAACACCAGCACGCGGGCGCCCGCGTCGCGCGCGAGCAACTTGCGCAGCAATTCCAGGCCGCCGATGCCGGGCATGGATAAATCCGTCACGCAGACGTCGGGCGCGTGCTCCTGGTACAAGCCATACGCCGTTTCGCCATTGCCCGCCTCGGCCACGACGGCGATGTCGCCGCCCTGTTCCAGCAAGCGCCGGTAGCCCGTGCGCACCACGGGATGGTCGTCCACCAGCATCACGCGGATCGGCCGCATGCCGCTGTGCATGGCGTTCATGGCGCTCATGCCGCGCACCGTGCCGCCAGGGCCACTTCGATGCGCAAGCCGTTGCCCAGCGCATTGATCCAGCGGATGTGGCCGCGCAAGCCCGCCACGCGCTCGCGCATGCCCAGCATGCCGAAACCGTCTGCTGGCGTCTTGTCCTGGCGCAAACCCCGGCCATTGTCTTCGATGGCCAGGTGCAGCAAGCCGTGCGCATCGGCGCGCAATTCCACCGTGGCCCGGTCGGCGCCCGCGTGGCGCGCCACGTTCGTCAAGCCTTCCTGCACCAGGCGGTAGATGGCGGTGGCGGTGCTGTCGTCGAGGCCGGCGGGGATGGCGTGCGGCGCGAAATGGCAGGCGATGCCGTGCTGCTGGGTCCAGCTGTCGCACAGCGCCTGCAGCGCCGGCGCCAATCCCAGGCTGTCGAGCACGGGCGGGCGCAGCCGGCGCAGCATCGTGCGCACCATCGCGTGCAGCGCTTCCGACGAGCGGGCGATGCTGGCGGCGCACGCCTGCACGTTTGCCTGGTCGCCCTCGCGCGCGCGCAGGATGTAGCTGGCGGCGGCGCGGATGGCCGTGCAGTCCTGTCCCACTTCATCGTGCAGCTCGCGCGCCAGCGCGCAGCGCTCCTCTTCCTGCGCGCGCAGCAGGCGCTGCGTGAGGGCGCGGTTTTGCGCCAGCAGCAGCGCCACCTGGCGGCCGCGCCGCAGGGCAAAGCCGGCCAGCGCCAGCACCAGCACCAGCAGGCTCAGGGCCAGTTCATCGAGCTGCCAATGTTCCTGGCGCCAGAGCGACTGCGTCAGCCGTTCGGCCAGGTCCAGCCTGGCGGCCAGCAGGAAAAAAGCCAGCGCCAGTGCGCAGCACAGCAGGACGGTCCGGCGCGGCCGGGCGTGCGCGCTTGCCTGGGCGCCAAATTGATGGTGTTCCATGATGCTGCTCCCTGAGCACGGTCGATCTTCTTGTTGTGCAAGCTTCATGCCATCGGTGCAAGGGCGCGAGGGGCCGCTCATGCGGGGCGGAGGGAACAGGCAAGTGTTCCAGGATGGGACAGGTGTACCGCGATGTGACGGGGGAGGACGACGCGGCAGGCGCGGTTTTCGAGCTTATCCGAAGTCAGGCCGGCCCGCTGGCGTACGCGTCTGCAGTGCGCGCTCTTGTTGTTCAAATGTAACGTTGAGATTCCTCAAACTTTCATAGATAAAACAAAACAAAGTTTCGCGGAGTTAGATAAAAAATAAATAAATGATATTAAAAATATGATATTTGTTTTATGCGATTTGCTATATTTGTTGACACTTTTGTGAAAAAGCTGAAAGCGGGCGCCAGACCTGCCGACCTATCTATCCACAACAATCAAGGGAATAGAATGAATCGTTTATCACATGCGCGGGTATCGCCCGCCACCGCCAATCCGCCCGCTACCCGCGGTCGCGTCGCCGTCCTTGCCGCGCTGGCCACCTTGTCCGTGCTGGGCTCGGCGCCGGCCCTGGCCGGTATCCTGACTTTCGACAACTTGCGTCCCGACGTGTATGAAAGCGGCCAGACGCTCAATACGTCGAGCTACAACCTGCTGTTCCTGGCCGACCCGACGACGGCGGCCGGCGGCGGCGTCAGCGGCGTGGGCGCCATCCTCGATGGCCGCGTGGGTTCGTCGTGCGATATCGCCGCCTGCCCGCAGGGCGCCACCGGCAATTACCTGGCTATCCTTAACGATGGCGGCGTGAATTTCACGCGCGCCGACCACCAGGCATTCACCCTGGCCGGTTTCGATTATTCCTTTATCGCCCCCGTGTCCGGCTTGCCGAACCAGAATTGGGGCCAGCTGCAACTGAGCGGCACCCTCAGCGACGGCCAGGTGATCAGCACCTCGCTGGCGTTTCCCGGCCAGGGCAGCGATGGCAATTACCATTTCCAGAGCGCTTCCCTGCTGGGCGGTTTCAGCAACTATGCGTTTACGGGCCTGAGCTTCAACGCGTGCATCTTCAACGACACGGGCGCGTGCAGCAATTCCCTCGATTTCCCCGCCTTCAACCAGGGCCAGTTCGCGCTCGACAATATCAATATCAGCGCCGTGCCGGAACCGTCGACCTACATGCTGATGCTGGCCGGACTGGGCGCCATCGGCATGCTGTCGCGCCGCCGCAGCGGCAAGTTCGCCGCCTCCACCGTGCAAGGAGCATGAGATGAAATTACGTCCCGTTTCACTCGGCATCCTCTTGCTGGCCGCCAGCCTGGCGCAAGCGGCGCAGGCGCAGGAACGCCGCTCCTACATCGTGCAACTGGTCGACAAGCCGGCCGCCACCTACACGGGCCAGGTTGACGGCCTGGCCGCCACCAAGCCGGCTCCGGGCGCGCGCATCAACGTGGGCGCCGCCGACGTGCAGGCCTATTTGAGCTACCTCGACACCAAACAGGCCGCCGTGGCCGGCACCGTCAGCGCGGCGGAAATCACGCACCAGTACAGCGTCGTCTTCAACGGCTTTTCCGCCTTGCTGACGGACGATGAAGTGCGCGCCCTGAAGAAAAACAGCGGCGTGGCCAGCATCAGCGCCGATTCCATCCTGCAGCTCGACACCAGCTACACGCCCAGCTTCCTGGGCCTGGACAAGCCGGGCGGCATCTGGGAGCAGCTGGGCGGCAAGGCGCACGCGGGCGAAGACATCATCATCGGCATCGTCGACAGCGGCATCTGGCCCGAGAACACGGCCTTTGCCGACCGCCTCGACGAGAATGGCGTGCCCAGCCACAGCGGCAACAATGTCGTGTACGGCGCGCCGCCGGCCAGCTGGCAGGGCACTTGCCAGACGGGCGAAGGCTTTAGCGCCGAGAATTGCAACAATAAGCTGATCGGCGCGCGCTACTACCGCGCCGCCACGTCGGCGCTGCACTGGACGGAATTCATGTCGCCGCGCGATTCCGTCGCCGGCCTGACGGGGCACGGCGGCCATGGCACGCATACGGCGTCCACGGCGGGCGGCAACAATGGCGCCCTGGCCACTTCGAACGGCGTGTCGCTGGGCAAGGCGTCCGGCATGGCGCCGCGCGCCCGCATCGCCGCCTATAAAGTGTGCTGGACGGCCGCCTCGACGGGCCGCAACGGTTGCGCCACGGCCGACAGCGTGGCCGCCATCGACCAGGCGGTCAAGGATGGCGTCAACGTCATCAACTTCTCCATCGGCCCGAACGCGGGCGGCGGCGCCTTCGACGAGCCGACGGAAGTGGCCTTCCTCGGCGCGGCGGCAGCGGGCGTGTTTGTCGCTACATCGGGCGGCAATTCCGGCCCGGCCACGCCCGCACCCGACGTGCCGGCGCCCGTGTCGCACATCAGCCCGTGGCTGGCGACGGTGGCCAATTCCACCCACAACCGCCTGTACGCGGCCAACGTCACTCTCAGCAGCGGCACGAAACTGGAAGGCGCATCGAGCAATGCGAATACCCCGGCGCTGCCGCTGATCCAGTCGCGCGACGCGGGCCTGGCCGGCGTGCTGCCGACGGATGTCAACTTGCTGCGCTGCTTCGGCGTGGCCGATGCCACGTCGGCGTATCTGGACCCGGCGAAAGTGGCGGGCAAGATACTCGTGTGCGACCGTGGCGGCAACGTGCTGGTCAACAAGAGCGCGAACGCCAAAACGGCCGGTGCGGCGGGCGTGATCATCGCCAACGTGGCCGGCGGCGCCAACACCGTCATCAACCAGGCGCACGCGCTGTCGACCGTGCACCTGGCGCAGGCGCAGGGCGACGCGCTGAAGGCCTTCATGGCGGCGACGCCCGACGGCACGGCGGCATTGGGCGAAATCCACACCACCGCCGACACGACGGTGCTGGCGCCGATCGTCAGCGACCGTTCCTCGCGCGGACCGAACGTGGCCAACGCGAACATCCTGAAACCGGATCTCTCGGCGCCCGGCACCAACGTGCTGGCCGGCGTGACGGCCGACCTGACGCAGGCGCAGCGCGATGCCGTGGCCGCGGGCGGCGTGGCGCCGGCGGCCGAGTGGGATTTCTATTCCGGCACCTCGATGGCCAGCCCGCACGTGGCCGGCGTGGCGGCATTGCTCAAGCAGCAGCATCCTGACTGGTCGCCCGCGGCCATCAAGTCGGCGCTGATGACGACGGCCTTCAGCACGTACTCGGACGGCTTGAACGGTTCCGTGTCGTGGGATGCCACGGCGAAGAACTCGGGCCAGCTGCCATGGGGCCAGGGCGCCGGCCACATCGCGCCGAACAGCGCGGCCGATCCTGGCCTCGTGTACGACATGTCGGAAATCGACTATGCGCGCTTCCTGTGCGGCCTGAACCTGAAGGTCTACAGCGCCGCCACGTGCCAGGCCATCGGTACCATCGCGGCCTATAACCTGAACCTGGCGTCGCTGACGGCGGCCAACGTGCTGGGCACGCAAACCCTGACGCGCACGGTGACCAACGTGGGCGCCAGCAGCGCCGTCTACAACGTCTCGGCCAACTTGCCCGGCTACACGGTGGCGGTGACGCCAACGAGCCTGAGCCTGGCGCCGGGCGCCAAGGGCCAGTACCAGGTCAAGCTGACGCGCACCACGGCGCCGGCCAATACCTGGACCTACGGCGCCCTGAGCTGGACGGATGGCACGCACACGGTGCGCAGCCCCCTGACGGCGCGCGGCACGGCGCTGGTGGCCATTCCGCTGGTCAGCAGCGAAGCGGCCACGGGCAGCAAGGTGCTGACCCTGGGCACGGGCTTCTCGGGCGCGCTGGTGGGCGTCAAGTCGGGTCTCGTCGAAGCCGTGCGCCAGGCGCGCACGATCGGCCAGGCGACGACGGGCGCCGCCGCATCGGCTGCCTGCAAGGCGGGCGGCGCCACGGGCGTGAACGTGCACAATGTGGTGATCCCGGCCGGCACCCTGGCGGCGCGCTTTGCCACCTACGATGCCGAAACGACGGGCGGCGCGAATACCGACATGGACATGGAGGTCTACAACGCCGCCAATGTGCTGGTCGGCAGCAGCGGCAATGAAAGTTCCAATGAGCAAGTGGAACTGCGCCTGCCCGCCGCCGGCACCTACAAGGTGTGCGTGATCGGTTTTGCGCCGCAAAACGGCCAGGCCGACTACACCTTGTCGTCGTGGGTGCTGGCGCCGGGCTTGTCGAATGGCGGCTTCAAGGCGCTGATGCCGGGCACGGCCTACACGGGCGGCACGGCGACTGTCTCGCTGAGCTGGTCCAACCTGGCCGAAGGCAAGCGTCACCTGGGCGCCGTCGGCTACCAGGTGGCTGGCGTGGTGCAGGGTGTGACGGTGGTCGAGGTCAATACCAACGATCCCGTGCCGCTGTTCCAGAACGCGCGCGGCGCCAAGCCGGTGCTGGCTGAGTAAACCGTTCTTTGCTTGAACGCAAGGCGTGCCTTCGGGCACGCTTTTTTTTATTCACCCACCCCCGTTCGGGAGGAATAGCACTTGCATGGTGGTAACGCCAACGGTATCTTGTCGGATAGCCATGGCTTTTTGCCCTGGCATTCTTGGGGAGTCGCGCGTGACCAGTTTCCGCACCAATACCGACCGCCTGCTGGAAGTGCGCCTGCAGGATGAAAAAGTGCTGGCGATTGCCGGCGCCATGGTCGCCTATACGGGCAGCATCAAATTTGAAAAATCCCTGCTCGGCGGCGAGGGCCTGTTCGGCGCGCTCAAGCGCAAGGTGACGAACGAAGGCATGCAGGTGATGCAGGCAGCCGGCACGGGCACCGTGTTTTTCGCGCAGAATGCGGCCGAGATCACCGTCATTCCGTTGACGGGTGAAAAGCTGACCATCGAAAGCAGCAGCTTGCTGGCCTACGACACGAGCCTGAAGACGGGCACCAGCTTTGCGGGTCTGCGCGGCGCCAGTTCGGGCCAGGGCCTGTTTTCCACCACCGTCGAAGGGCACGGCAACCTGGCCGTCATTTCGCGCGGCAACCTGATCATGCTGGAAGTGACGCCCGCGCACCCGCTGCGCGTGGACCCGGACGCCTTCGTCGGCTTCAAGGGCGATATCCGCCAGGAATTCGTTTTCGACGTCAACTGGCGCACGATGATCGGCCAGAGCTCGGGCGAATCGTACCAGCACAAATTCACAGGCCAGGGCGTGGTGTTCATCCAGCCCGCCGAACGTTAAGTCAGCGAGGACCCGCGATGCCTGTCTATCAGCAAATCAATGAAAAGATGCTTGAGGTCAAACTCGGCAATGAAGAAGTGTTCGCGCGCAAGGGCGCCATGGTGTCCTACCAGGGCGACGTGGCGTTCAGCCGTTCCTTCCTGGCCGGCCAGGGCGTGCAAAGCCTGGCCATGCGCGCCGTCACGAACGAGGGCTATGCCCTGATGTCGGCGCGCGGCACGGGCAGCGTGTTTTACGCGCAGGGCGGCCTGTTCGTCACCATCGTCCCCGTGCGCGGCGAAACGTTTTATGTGGAAAGCGATTCCCTGCTGGCCTTCGATGCGCGCCTGACGGCCGGCACCATGTTCCTCGGCAACCAGGGCGGCGTGCAGGGCGTGGTGCGCGGCATGGCCTCGGGCCAGGGCTTGTTTACCACCACCCTGCAAGGCACGGGCGAAGTGGCAATTTTGTCGGACGGCAATGCCATCGGCTTGCCCGTCACGCCGGACGTGCCCGTGTTTGTCGACCCGCAAGCGTATATCGGCCACACGGGGCAGCTGAGCTCGACCATCGTCACGGACTTGAACTGGAAAACCTTCGTCGGCCAGGCGTCCGGCGAATCGTACCAGGTGAAGTTCACGGGCCAGGGCACGGTCTACATCCAAGCGAGCGAAAGGTAAGCCATGACGATTTACAATCCCGATACCTTGCCGAAGAACGATAACCTGAACCGTTTTTCGTATGTCATCGACGTCAAGGAACAGATATTCATTCGCAAGGGCAAGATGATCGCCTTCTATGGCGAACTGCGCTTCGAAGCCATGGGCAGCAGCGTGCTCGACTTGATCGTGCGCAATGCCTTCAATGCACCGAAATACGTGCACCACTTTGTCGTGGCGCAAGGGCAAGGCCAGTTGATCCTGGGCGACAACGGCAACGACCTGGCGTGCTACGACCTGGACAACGCCAACATGACCATCCGCGCGAAAAACCTGCTGGGTTTTACGAAGGATGTGATTTGCCAGGAATCGACCTTGCCCGGTTATCTGACCATGATCGGCACAGGGAAAGTCATCGCCTCGTCGAACGGCCCCGTGCATTTCCTGGAACTGCCGTGCCGCGTGGATGAGCAGGCCGTGCTGGGTTGGGCCGATTGCCCCAGCCCGTCGTACCACTACGATTACGCCCACGTGCAGGGCTGGGCCTCGGCCGCCGGCGCGCTCACCGGTTTCAGTTTGTCGGGCGAGGAAAAGCAGATCGACTTCACGGGCGCCGGCACGGTGCTGGTGCAGTCGTCCGAACTGGACGTGACGGGCAGTTCCGCCCTGATGCAGCTGCTGGCGCAACTGCCGCTGCTGGGCAAGGAAGACCTCGGCACCTTGAGTCTTTCTGTCCAGCAGCAGATGAAGGAACAGCGTTAAGCTGCTTTACGGCCGCGCCCAGCCGGGCGGCCGCTTTTCTAAAAAGGCAGTGACGCCTTCCTGCGCATCCTCTTCCATCATGTTGCGCGCCATCACGTCGCCCGCATACGCATACGCGTCGTCCAGCGGCAGCTGGCGCTGTTGGTAAAACATTTGCTTGCCGTAGCGGATGGCCGTCGGGCTTTTCGCCATGATTTGCTGCGCCAGGCGCGCCACGGCGTCGTCGAGCGCCGCGTCGGCCACCGTTTCGTTGATCAAGCCCCAGTCGGCGGCCGTGTCGGCGTCGATGAAGCGGCCCGTCACCAGCATGTCGAAGGCCCGCTTGGGCGACACGTTGCGCGACAGGGCGACGGAGGGCGTGGCGCAGAACAGGCCCACGTTGATGCCGGAGACGGCAAAGCGGGCGGACGCGCCCGCCACGGCCAGGTCGCAGCTGGCGACCAGCTGGCAGCCGGCCGCCGTGGCGATGCCGTGCACGCGGGCAATCACGGGCACGGGCAAGGCCTGGATGGCTTGCATCACGCGCGAGCATTGCGCGAACAGGGTTTGATAATACGCAAGCTGGCGCGTGGCTTGCATCTGGCGCAAGTCGTGGCCCGCGCAAAAAGCCTTGCCTTCGGCGGCCAGCACCACGCAGCGCACGTGCGGCTGCTGCGCGACGGCATCGAGCGCCTCTTGGAGCGCAGCCAGCATGGCTTCCGACAGGGCATTGAATTGCAGGGGACGGTTCAGGCGCAGGGTGACCAGGCCACCCTCGTCTTCGCGCAGCACCAGCGGCGCATCGTTATCCTGGGTTTCGGGTATTGCGGTCATGCGGTCTCCCCTGGCCTGATGGCCTTGTTGTTTTAGGAAATCTTACTTGGCGGCATTGACGCTGCCGATGCCGGCGATCGACTTGTGCACGATCTTCGGCTTGCCGTAATACGTCAGTTCGCCCATGCCGCGCACCACGGCGTTCAGTTCGCCCGAGGAATACACCTTGACGGAGCCGATGCCTTCGAAATTGACGTCGACGTTTTTTGCCAGCAAGGCTTTCGTATCGACTTCGCCCACGCCTTGCGCCTTCAGGCGCAGCCAGTCGACCTGGCCATCGGCGGCCAGGCGGCCCGCGCCCTTGTAGCTGATGTCGACTCTTGGACCATTGAGCTTGGTCAATATCTTTTCGCCCGCGCCTTCCGCGATCAGCTTGCGCAAGGTCGGCATGGTGATGATGATGCGCGGGTCGCCCTCGGTCTTCTTGATGTCTTTGTCCTTCATGGAAATTTTCAGTTCGCCATCGACCACTTCCGTGATCACGCCGCTGAGGAATTTCTGGTCGCCGCGCAGCAGCAGGCTTTGCTCCTTGCCCGATTCGACTTCGATGCTGATGGGGCCGCGGATATCGATGGCGTTGAAGGCGCCGACCGTGCGGGTTTGCTCGTCGGCATGCGCGAGGGTGGCGAGGCAGGCAAGGGACAGGACGGACAACAGGAACAGAGGGCGCATGGCGGTTTCCTTGAGTAGTTGATCAGTGTATTCTATTGTGCAACATCTCCATTGGGGAGAAATTTGCGACGAACGGCACAAATCGCGGCGCGGATGACCGCCGCCAGCGGCCAGCCGCGCGCCCGGCAAGGCGCCGTTAGGCTATGCTGAGGGGCAGCGCGTCCTGGAGAGCAGATGAAAAATTACCACAAAGAAGACTATCCCGTCGCCGACATCCGGCGCTTCCTCGAACCGGGGCCGGTGGTGCTGGTCAGTTCAACGTGGCAGGGCGAAAGCGACGTCATGACGATGGCCTGGCACATGCTGATGGAATTCACGCCATCCTTGCTGGGCTGCTTCATTTCCGATGCGAACCACAGCTATGAAATGATCAAGCGCAGCATGGAATGCGTGATCAACCTGCCCACGGCCGACATGGTCGACCAGGTGGTCGCCATCGGCAATTGCAGCGGCGCAGACACGGACAAGTTCACGGCCTTCGGCCTGACGCCGCAGCCGGCCGAGCAGGTGGGCGCGCCCCTGATCGCCGAGTGCTACGCCAACTTCGAATGCAAGCTGGCCCAGGTGGCGGGCAATCCCAAGGGCGGCTTCTTCATTTTCGAGTGCGTGAAAGCCCACGTGGCCACCTCGCCCAAGCTGCCTGAAACCCTGCACTACCGTGGCAACGGCGAGTTCATGGTATCGGGCCGCACCATCAGCCGCAAGAGTCTGATGAAGCCTGAAATGTCGTAGGACACCTGACCAAACCTACTGCGCGTCGATATAGGCGGCCTGCGATGCTCACCGTACCCGAGTACGGTTGCGCTTCTCGGCCACCTCTCTCTTCCGCTCGCTACGGTTTTGTCAGGTGTCGTTAATTCTCAAGATGCTCCCCGTATCTGTCCTGGGGTTAAATGACACCCTGCGCCAGCATGGCATCGGCCACTTTCACGAAGCCGGCGATATTGGCGCCATCCACATAGCTGACGGAACCGTCCGCGCGCGTGCCGTATTGCTTGCACGCGGCGTGGATGCCTTGCATGATCTGCAGCAAACGTGCATCGACTTCTTCGCGCGGCCACGATATGCGGGCCGCGTTCTGGCTCATTTCCAGACCGGAAGTCGCCACGCCGCCCGCATTGCTGGCCTTGCCCGGCGCGTACAGCACGCCGGCCGCTTCGAAGGCCTTGGCTGCCTCGATGGTGGTGGGCATGTTGGCGCCTTCGGCCACGCACTGCACGCCATTGGCGATCAGGGTGCGCGCAGCGTCGATGTCCAGTTCGTTTTGCGTGGCGCAGGGCAGGGCGATATCGACCGGCACATGCCATGGCGACACGCCCGCCTCGAAGCGCACGCCGGTGCGCGCGGCGTAATCGCTGACCCTGCCATACAGATGGTTCTTGATCTCCATCAGGATGGCCAGCTTTTCCGGCGTAAAGCCGTCTTCGTCGATGACGGTGCCGCTCGAATCAGAGACGGTGATGACTTTCGCGCCCATGGCCATGGCTTTTTCCACCGCGTATTGCGCCACGTTGCCCGAGCCGGACACGGACACGCGCATGCCTTCGAACGAGCGGCCCCGCGTTTTCAGCATTTCTTCGGCGAAATACACGGTGCCGTAGCCCGTCGCTTCCGGACGCATCAGCGAGCCGCCGAAGCTGGCGCCCTTGCCCGTGAATACGCAGTCGGCGCGGTTGCTGAGTTTTTTCATCATGCCGGCCATATAGCCCACTTCACGTCCACCCACGCCGATGTCGCCGGCCGGCACGTCCGTGTCCGAACCCACATGACGGAACAGTTCGCTCACGAAGGCTTGGCAGAAACGCATCACTTCGCCCGGGCTCTTGCCCTTCGGATCGAAATCGGCGCCGCCCTTGCCGCCGCCCATCGGTAACGTGGTCAGCGCATTCTTGAACGTTTGCTCGAAGGCGAGGAATTTCAGCACGGACAGGGTCACGGACGGGTGGAAACGGATGCCGCCCTTGTACGGCCCGATGGCCATGCTGTGCTGGATGCGGTAGCCGCGATTGACTTGTACTTGCCCATGGTCATCGACCCACGACACGCGGAACATCACTACGCGTTCCGGCTCGATCAAGCGTTCCAGCAAGCCTTGTTCCGCGTATTTCGGGTGCTGTTCCAGGAATGGCCACAAGCTCTCCATGACTTCGGTGACGGCTTGCAGAAACTCGGGTTGACCTGGATTGCGTGCGGCGACATGCTGGACATACTCGTGAGCAGATGCGTATTTCATCAGAATTCCATGGAGGTAATCGGTTATTTGGGCAACTATCATCGCAGATTTTGCACGAAAATGGTGCGGAAATTTGGTTTTGAGGGGTTTCTGCTACATTGTGGGGCGCGCTTTCCCATCAAGCGGCGAGGCCAAACAGAGAGTGGTCTGGTGGAAAAAGTGACCGAAAAACAAAAAACGCCAGCGTGAGTGCTGGCGTTGCGGACCTTTACGTCAGGTGTCCGGATCGTTTCGGGCGCAGCCCGGGCAAGGGCGTTTCCTTGCCGATGAGCAGCTGCATGGCGCGCTGCCGCAGCGTGTGGCGAATCCGGTGCGGAGCCCGGCATGCAACAGTATCTAGCAAGAAATAGGAAAGAGTGCGCAGGCCGGGCACCGGGCAAGGGGCGCTGGCGCGCCAGTAACGTGTTGCTGCCGGTATACCGGTATGGTTCAGCAGGGAACGCAGATTGTTCAGCTTGCGCGCTGAGCGGATCCTGTTGGCCAGTGCTGGCGCCAGTCGCGCAAGGTGCGGCGTGAGCATGGCGTCGATATGCAGGAAATGCTCGAGCTTGCGCGACATTGCGGTCATTTGCGGATGATGTTGCCGATAGTGCAGCAGGACGTTGCTACTGTAGTGGATGGACATGCCAGCACTCAGGCAGCGTATCCAGTAATCGTAAGCGGCGCCTTCCTTCAACTGTTCGCTGAATGGCCCGATACGGGAGAGCAGCCGTTTGCTGAGCAGCACGCCGGATGGCTGGATGGGAGAGCCCAGCAGGCAGGCGGGCCAGGCGGCAAATTGCCGTGGCGTTGCCCAGGCCACGGGATTGCCGCCATGGCTGTTAAGCGTGGCAACTTGCGATGCATACACAATCGCATCTGGCGTGTCGGATGCTTCTGCCTGTGCCAGTTGTTCGGCCAGTTTTTCAGGCAGCCAGATGTCATCGTCGTCGATGAAGGCCACCCATGGACAACGGGCGGCGGCCACTCCCGTATTCCTGGCGGCCGCCAGGCCGGTGCCCGCATTGTGTACGATGGTCACGTGCGGGTAGGCAGCGTGGACGTAAGCGGCAGTGCCGTCGCTGCTGGCATCGTCGATCAGCAAGATTTCCTGCGCGGGCCGGGACTGGGCCAGCAGCGATTGCAAGGTGTCGTCGAGAAACCCCCTGGACCAGCCGTTCCTGGTGCAAATGATGACGCTGACGGGGGCGACGCTCATGGCGCCACGGCTTCTGGCGGCGCAACACGGATGCGGATGGCTGCGCCGTCTTGCCGGATGTCATACGGTTGCAGTGTCAATGACGGGCAGGACGATTTTCCTGTTTGCAAGTCGAACGAGATGGCACAGGCCGGGCAATACACTTTGTCGCTGTCGCAGCCGCCATCGGCCAGGTCCACGCCGTAATGCGGGCAGGCCGCATCGTAGGCGCGGGTGCCGTCGCTGGTGCGCACCAGCATGATGCGATACGGCGCGGCATCGACGATGATGCGCTGCGTGTCGGGCCCGTCAGCAGGAAGCTGGCCGTGTATGACGCCGTTCGCCTGGTCGAGCTGGCCGGCAACGACGGGAACGGCTGCCGGCGTCTGCACGGGAGCGGCGGCGACAGGCGCGCCGAAATTGTCTTCGCGTCGCAGGTGCAGCACTTCATCGTGGCCCTGCTCGATATCGGCGGCCCGGCGCCAGAATTCGCGCGAGTAAAAACAGGCGGGATCGAAGGTCGGGCGGGAAGCATTCAGGCGCATGGAGATGGCCACGCGCGTCGCGTCCGTCGTATTGAGGTGCGTGCCGTGCAGCACTTCTGGATCGAAGACCAGCATCTCGCCTGCCGCCAGCGGCAGATAAGTCGGCACCGGCAGGCGGTAGCCCGCTTGCAGGTACAGCGTGCGGCGCTCGCAGGGCAGCGAGGCGTTGGCCAGTTCCGGATACAGCACCATGCCCGCTTCCGCCGGCACCTCGCCAATGGCCCACCAGATATTGCGTCCGTCCCGCGAATGGCCGGCCCAGCTATCGATGTGCGGACCATGTGCCCAGGCGGCGGGCGGGTGGCCCCGGTGATAGTCTTTCGGCGCGTACACGGGGTCAATGACCTTACGGGCCTGAAACTGCTCGCGCACGGTCGCGCTGAGGCGGCCAATACCGGGATTTTCGCTCGCCGGATTGGTCTTGCGCGCTACTTCGTAGGGGAAGTTGATGCGCAGGATCAAATAGTCATCCACATAGAAATCGCCATCCCAGCCCAGGACCTGGCGGCCGACGGCCGTCGCCATGGCCAGCAAGGGCTGGCGCAAGCGTTCCAGCACCTGGTTGCGCAAGGACGTCACATCGTCGGTGTCGATCACTTCGTGCAGCCGCTCGATGCCATGCTGGCGCAGCACCTGGGCTGCCGCGGCGCCCTTCATTTGTTCGACCGTGGAAATAATTTCGCTGAGCACGCGCTCGGTCATCGTTGCCCACGGGGCGAGTTCACGGACGTGGCACTTGAGCCACACGCCCTGTGTCGAGGATGGAGCGCTCATCTTCATTGCTCCGATGCCAGGGTGCGCAAGGTTTGCAAGCCGCGCACCGTGATCTGGCGCAACTCCTGTATCAGCGGCAGGGCGTCCTGGCGCGCGCGGCGATACTGCGCGACCGAGCGCGCGCGGTCCATGATGGCGCTCACGCAGTCGCCACTTTGCATCAGATCAACATCCCACGACGCCATGCCGATGGTCGACAGCATCGAGCGGCCCCGTTCGTCATACGACAGGTTGATGCTGTGCGAACCCATGGCCAGGCAGGGCAGGAAACCATGCAGGCGGTAGCTGACGTGCAGCTTGCAGGTGCGCAGCGCTTCGATGTAGCGGCTGACTTCGTCAAAGTACAGGGGGGCCGCTTCCGGGAAGCCGGCGGCAAATTCGAGATCGATGTAGTCGTGGCAAGCCAGGTAGACGGGTTGCGCATATTCGGCACGCAGGGCGGCAATCAGGCGGCGCAAGTCTTCGGCGATGCGCCACTGCAAGGTGGCCGGAACGCTCATGCGCATGGGGTGACGGATGGAAATGATCACGCCGCCCTTGGCGGCATCGCCCTCGGCATTCGGCGGCAGGTACAGCGTGGGGCAGCCACCGACCGTCACCTTGGCGCCAAGGTCGGCGAGGATTTCCTGCGAACCCGTGTCGCGCACCATGGCCACCTTGGCATGCTCGACCAGGTGCCGTATCGCAGTCGGGCTGAGCGCATCGGTGCGGTCTTCCATTTGTCCGTCGCGGCCCGTGATGCGGCCGTGGGATAGCCCCATCAGCATCATCGGCCGGCGCAAGGCATTGACGGCCTGGGCATCATAGGACAGCTGGCCGTTTTCGAACAGATTCCCGCCGCCCACGATGACGGCGTCGGCGAGGCGGTTCATGTCGTAAATCTGGCGTGGCACCAGGCCGCCAAATTGCGGTCCTTTCAAGGCAGGAATGCTGACGACATTGGTGGCCGCTCCGAACACCTCATAGAGGAGCTCTGCCGTAGCGTAGCCGATGAGATCGTTGCCGATATTGCGAGTGGTGGGGCGCACCATAAAGATATTCAATGTTCGTCCTGTCTTGTTGTGTGTGTTCAATGAAAACGGGGAAGCCCGGGCGTTGACTAGCCGCGTGCCGCAAGTTCTTCGACGAGCGTGCGCATGCGCGATTTCAGTTCCTGGTCCCCTGGGTAGGCGCCCTGGTCCACGTCCAGCATGCGTTGGGCGCTTGCCGCATCGGCATTGACGCCGAGCAAGGCGGCGATGTCATCGATCAGCGTCAGATCGTGCCGGTTGACACGTTCGGTACTGATGACGAGCGGTTCGATACCCCGTTGCTTGAACCAGTCCTGCCAGAGTTGCTCATCCACGGCAATCAGCTGCATGGCCTTGCGCGCCGCCAGTTTGAGGCGCCAGGTCGAGTAATTTTTTGTTACCGGGGCGACTTCGAAACCCCAGCGCCCCGTGATCATGCAGGTCGCCAGGGATGCCGCCTGGGCGAGCTTGTTGTCGCGGATCAAATGAATGACCGTCGCTCCTTCGAACAAGGCGGTAAAGTCGTGTGGATACGGCCACTTTTGTATCTGGGGAAACTGGATATTCGATGCGAACAGGCCATTCGCAGAACGCCTGGCAAAAATATGCGCGAGGTAATCCTGTTTCTTGATTTGCCAGCGCTCCGTCAGCGCCTGCACGCTATTGTCGTTGAAATACTCCAGCGGCACGCCGATCCCTGCGCCGAGTAACAGGCGGGCCAGGCGTTTGCTCGATGCACGTGGCGCTGCGCATACCAATAGCTTTTTATGGGGGAGTGGCGACGACGTATCGTAAGGAAACTCACGCATTTCTGCGGGCGTTGGACGCATGCTGCCGGTCCATACTGACTTGATATTAGTCAACGGAGTGGGGAAACGTTCATTCATGAGTGGGGGGGAGGCTGGCTATGCCCTGTTGCGTGCGATGATGCTTTTAAAGCAATTAAAGAATTTACTTTCTTGAAAATATGTTGCTTTAAAATATTATCTCAATTCATGCCATATATAGCACAAAGTTATTATTTATTTATGTTTTATGTCTCTCCCTAGCAACTATTGATGGCCGGTAGCAAGCTGATTCGAGAACCAACGACAACGCCAGCCCGAAGGCTGGCGTTGTCGTTACCGCGCTGCCAGGAGCGTCACCCCGCCATGCTGCGCAAGATCAAGCCCGTGATGTAGGCGCCGTAGGTGCCCAGCGCGTAGCCGAGCACGGCCAGCAGCACGCCGACGGGCGCCAGGGCCGGGTGGAAGGCGCTGGCGATGACGGGGGCCGACGCGGCGCCGCCGATGTTCGCCTGCGATCCCACGGCCATGAAGAACAGGGGCGCGCGGATCAGCTTGGCGACGAGCAGCATCAAGCCGCCATGCACGGCGATCCAGATCAGGCCCAGCAGGAACAAGAACGGCTTGTCGAGCAGGGCGCCGAGGTCCATGTGCATGCCGATGGTGGCCACCAGCACGTACAGCATGGCCGAGCCGATGGTCGATGCCCCTGCGCCTTCCAGGCTGCGTGCCCGGGTAAAGCTGAGCAGCAAGCCGAAGGTGGTGGCGAGCACGACGATCCAGAAGAAGTTCGACGTCAGGCTGTAATCCTGCAGGCGCCATGCGGCGGGCAAGGTATTGATCCAGCTGATGATGGGGCCGGCCAGGAAGTGCGACAGTCCCGTCACGCCCAGGCCCACGCCGAGGATGATCATGATGTCCGTCAGGGTGGCGACGCGCGCGTGCTGGGCGCGGTAGCTTTCGATGCTGTCCTTGAGCGCATTGATGGCCGTCAAATCGGCACCCGTCCAGCGGTCGAAGGCGCCCGCGCGGCCCGCCAGGAACAGCAGCACGGCCGTCCAGACGTTGGCCACCAGCACGTCGACGGCGACGAACTGGCCGAACAGGGTGGCGTCCACTTCGAACACTTCCTTCATGGCCGCCTGGTTGGCGCCGCCGCCTATCCACGAGCCGGCGACGGTCGTCATGCCGCGCCAGGTGTCGCCCGCCACCGTTTCCGGGTGGATCAGGCGCAAGGCTTCGAACGAGACGAGGGCGCCCAGCATCACGCCGAGTGTGCCGGTGAGAAACATGATGATGGCCTTGGGGCCGAGGCGGATGATGCCGCCGAAATCGATGGCCACGCACAGCAGCACGAGCGCGCTGGGCAGCAGGTAGTCGCGCGCCACGGCGTACAGGCCGGAAGCGTTGCCGTCGATGATGCCGAAGGTGTTGAGCAACGCCGGGATCAGGTAGCACATCAGCAGGGACGGGATATACGTGTAAAACTTTTTCCAGAAGCCATTTTGGCGGGAGGCGGTCCAGAAGACGGCCCCCAGGGTCATGGCGAGCAGGCCGAGGACGACGGCGTCATTGGTGATCAGGGCAGAGGTGGCAGGTGGCATCGGGGATTCCGGTGAACGTGTCAGGGACGCGCGGGATGCCGATCAGGCCCCCGGGCGCAGGGTGGCCGTATCGTATAGCAATGTTGAAGCCTAAACAAATTATTTAGGCCGTGTTAGCGGGAATTTTTCTTGTCAAATCAAACACTTACATACTGGTTCGCCACCCCGCGCTCCAGACTGGCGGTTACAAATAGCGCGCCAGCAAGGCCTTGTCGAGGGACCCGTCGAGTTCGATGCGCACGAAGTGGCCGCTGCCCGGCGCCACCTGGATCTCGCTGCCATCGTCGGCCAGCATGCGGGTAATGGTGAAGTCGCGGTTGCCGCCCGGATGCACGGCTTCGATGCGGTCGCCCACGGCGAAGCGGTTTTTCACGTCCACCCTGGCCCAGCCGTCCGTCACGCCCAGCACGTCGCCCACGTACTGGCTGCGGTCCGCCTCGGATGCGCCGCGCATGTAGTTCTGGTGCGCCTGCGTGTGGTGGCGCTGGTAGAAACCGTCTGTATAGCCGCGGTTGGCCAAGCCTTGCAGCTGGCCCAGCAGGCCGATGTCGAAAGGCCGGCCCGCGACGGCGTCATCGATGGCCTGGCGGTAGACCTGCGCCGTGCGCGCCGCGTAGTACAGCGACTTGGTGCGGCCCTCGACCTTCAGCGAATCGACGCCGATTTTCACCAGGCGCTCGATGTGTTCCACGGCGCGCAAGTCCTTCGAGTTCATGATGTAGGTGCCGTGCTCGTCTTCGAGGATCGGCATCAGCTGGCCCGGGCGCTGGGCTTCTTCAATCAGATAGGGCTGGTCGGCCAGCGGGTGGCGCGGCTGCTGGTGCAGGGCGGAAAACGCGTTGTTGTCGGCCTCGGCCAGCGCCTGGTGGAATTCCAGCGGCACCACTTGCATGCCGCCCAGGTCGCCGCTGGCGTCTTCGGTGGCATTTTTCACCTTGTAATCCCAGCGGCAGGAATTCGTGCACGTGCCCTGGTTCGGGTCGCGGTGATTGAAGTAGCCGGACAGCAGGCAGCGGCCCGAATAGGCGATGCACAGGGCGCCGTGGACGAACACTTCCAGTTCCATCTCCGGGCAGCGCTGGCGGATTTCCTCGATCTCGTCGAGCGACAGTTCGCGCGACAGGATCACGCGCGTCAAGCCCATGCGGTGCCAGAATTTCACGTCGGCCCAGTTGACGGCGTTCGCCTGCACGGACAGGTGCACGGGAATCTCCGGCCACTTGTCGCGCACCATCATGATCAGGCCCGGATCGGCCATGATCAGGGCGTCCGGGCGCATGGCGATCACCGGCTCCATGTCGCGCAAATACGTTTTCAGCTTGGCGTTGTGGGCGAAGATATTGCTGGCGACAAAGAATTGCTTGCCGCGCGCATGCGCGCCGTCAATTCCCTCCTGCAAGGCTTGCAAGGTCGAAAAATCGTTATTGCGCACGCGCAAACTGTAGCGGGGCTGGCCCGCGTAGACGGCGTCGGCGCCATAGTCGAAGGCGGCATGCATCTTGGCCAGGGAACCGGCGGGCAGGAGAAGTTCGGGAGCGTGGCGCATGGAGGAGGGGCAAAGCCAGCGATTGTAAGCGGGCGGCGAGCGCATTGCATTGCCCTGGATCAAGGGATTGCAAGGCGCTGCGCCGTGGCAGCCTAGGCGGCCGGACAGATGTTCTGGTTGGCGCGGAACAGGTTGGCGGGATCGTATTGCTTCTTGATGCGCGCCAGGCGCGGATAGTTCACGCCATACGCGTCGGCCGTGCGCCCGCTTTCATCCTCGGTCAGGAAATTGACGTACACGCTGCCCGTCGCATACGGCGCCGCGTCGTTGAAAAACTCGCGTGCCCAGGCGATGCAGCGCGCGTCATCGGCCGGCTCGTCCCAGCGCGTGTGCACGTTCATCACGTACAGGGCGTCGCGGTGCGGATAGGCCGTATCCTGCGGCGCCGGCCGGCTCGCCTGGGCGCCCAGCAGGCCGAGGAAGATTTCGCATTGCGGCGTCGGCAGCTTGCCGGCATGGCGGATGACGGTATCGATGGCCGCGTCGCTGAGCTGCGTGAAGTTGTGCGATTTCCAGTAATTGCGCGCGCCCGGCGTGAGCAGCGCATCGAACGCCTGTTGCCAGGCCGTGTACGGCATGCTGCCCAGGTGCATGCCCAGCGGCTGGCCGAAGCTGCCGATGCGCTCGATCGCTTCCTGCATGGCGGAAGATTGCACGGGCGAAAAGACGGGCAGAACCAGCACGTCCTGGCCGTGCACTTCCGGCGGCAGGAAGGGCAGCGGCGGCGCCTTGCGCAAGACGGCCCAGACGGTCAATGCATCGGGCATGCCGTCGACGAAATCGCGGTATTTCGTCAGCACCGCCTTGGCTTGCGCGTAGGGAAACACGATGAGGCCGGCCGTCACTTGCGGCCCCACCGGATGCAGCTGGAATTCGAAGCGCGTGACCACGCCGAAGTTGCCGCCGCCGCCGCGCAAGGCCCAGAACAGGTCCGGATGCTCCGTCGCGCTCGCATGCAGGAACTGGCCGTCGGCCGTGACGACATCGGCCGCCAGCAAGTTGTCGGCCGCCAGGCCCAGCGTGCGGCTGAGCCAGCCAAAGCCGCCGCCCAGGGCAAGTCCTGCCACGCCCGTGGTGGAATTGATGCCCAGCGGCGTGGCCAGGCCGAACGCTTGCGCCTCGTGGTCGAAGTCGTGCAAGGTGGCCCCGCCTTCGACGTGGGCGCGGCGCTGTTGCGGATCGATATGCACCGAGCGCATGCCGGACAGGTCGATCACCAGGCCATCGTTGCACAGGGCGCTGCCGGCGATATTGTGGCCGCCGCCCCGCACGGCCAGGGGCAGGCCGTGGTCGCGTGCATACGCCAGCGCCGTGCGCACGTCGGCCGTGCCCGCGCAGCGCGCGATGAGGGCCGGATGCCGGTCGATCATCGCATTCCAGACGGCGCGCGCGCTGTCGTAGCCGGCGTCGTTCGTTTGTAACAGTTGCCCTCTCAATGAGGCTTGCAACTCATTGAGCTGGCCGTTCGTCAAGGTATTCATCGTGTACCTCCCAGCGGCTGCATGCGGTTATGGGTATGGTGACGGGAAGCAGGAGGACTGTCCCCGCGTGCCGGCCTGCATGCATCGTTTGCCAGCGCGTGGTTTCATGATAGGAAGGCGCCAGACGGTACGCAAGCCCAGGTGCTGGCAAATGAAACAAGGAAGTGCGAGGGCTTGCGCTGCGACAGACGCTGGGCTGCCTGAACGACGGGGCTGCCGCTTCAGGCGTAGGGCGTGCCCGCCATGGCGGCGTTCAAGCCCGTGTGCCCGCGGTCTACCAGGGACAAGAAGCCGGCCTTGGCCAGTTGCGCGTCGCCATGTTGCGCGAAGGCACGATGCGCTTCGATGAGGGCGGTGCTCCAGGTGGCCAGCAGCAGGCTGGCCGCCAGGCGGGCGAGGGGATCGCTTGCATCGCGCCCCGTGGCGTCGGCCAGCGCCAGCGCCACCACGTGCGCCAGCTCGTCGCGGATCGCCCGCGCCCGCGCCTTCAAGGTAGCGCTGGCCTCGACGGTGGCAATGAAGCCCTGGCCGGCGGCAGAAAACGTGAGATAGGGACTGTCATCGGCCGCCAGGCGGTGCGCCAGCAGGCGCAGGGTTTCGACGGGAGCGATGGCGGGATCGCGCTGGCGCAGGGCGTCGCGCAGCAGTTCGCGTCCCTCTTCCTCGCGGTCGAAGAACATGTCTTCCTTGCGGGGAAAATGGTTGAACACCGTCATGCGTCCCACGCTGGCCGCGGCCGCGATTTCGTCCACCGTCACTTGCTCGAAGCCGTGCACGAAGAACAATCGCGTGGCGGCATTCGAGATGGCTTGCCGGGTGGCAAGGCGCTTGCGGGAGCGGAGGTCGGCAGGAATCGTCATGTTGCCCCGATCATACACGAAGTGTACTGAGTACAGATAACGCTTGATGGTGCGGCAAGATGGGGAATACTATTTTATGTACTGAGTACATATTTAGATTGAGTATATGAAGAAATCCCTTCCCGTGGCGGCGCTGCCCGTCATTTTCGCCACTGTCGTGCTCGACGCCATCGGCATCGGCCTGGTCTTTCCCATCTTGCCGGCGCTGCTGCGGGACGTCACGCATGCCGATAACGTGGCGCCGTATATCGGCATCATGACGGCCCTGTACGCGCTGATGCAGTTCATCTTTGCACCGGTATTGGGCGCATTGAGCGACCGCCTGGGCCGGCGTCCCGTGCTGCTGCTGTCGTTGGCGGGCGCGGCCGTCAATTACCTGTTCCTCGCCTTCGCCCCCAGCCTGTGGATGCTGTTGCTGGGGCGCGCCATCGCGGGGTTGACCAGCGCCAACGTTTCCGTGGCCACTGCCTACATCACCGATATTTCGGCCGAGAACCAGCGGGCGCGCCGCTTCGGCTTGCTCAACGCGATGTTCGGCGCAGGCTTCATCATCGGTCCCGTGCTGGGCGGCGCGCTGGGCGATTACGGGCTGCGCCTGCCGTTCATGGCGGCAGCCGTCTTGAATGCGGGCAATCTGTTGCTGGCGTGGTTGAGCTTGCCCGAATCACGAACGCCGACACGCGGAAAAATCGACCTGGCGGCATTGCATCCCTTGCGCCCCTTGCGCTGGGTTTTCTCGGAGAAAAGCTTGCTGCCGATCACCGTCATCTTCTTTACCTTCAGCGCGGCCGGCGAAGTGTATGGCGTGTGCTGGGCCTTGTGGGGACACGATGCGTTCGCGTGGAACGGGCTGTGGATCGGCCTGTCGCTGGGCGCCTTTGGCGTGTGCCAGGCGCTGGCCCAGGCCTTCTTGCCCGGTCCGGCCGTGAAACTGCTGGGCGAACGCGCCACCATCCTGACGGGCGTGGCCTGCGCCTGCGTCGCGCTGCTCGTCATGGCGTTTGCCACGCGCAGCTGGATGATCTTCGCCATCATGCCCGTGTTCGCCCTGGGCGGCATCGGCGCGCCGGCCTTGCAGTCGCTGGCGACGCGGCAAGTTGCCGAGGACCGGCAAGGCCAGTTCCAGGGCGTGCTGGCCTCGGCCGTGAGCCTGGCGTCCGTGCTGTGTCCGCTGGTGTTTTCCAGTATCTATTTTGGCGTCCGGGCGCACTGGCCCGGCGCCGTCTGGCTATCCGTGATCGTCGTGTACGCGGCGCTGGTGCCGCTCGTGCTGGGCTTGCGCTTGCAGAAACCGGCGCAAGCCCTGGCAGGCTAGTGCGCGTGCGAGGCCCCGCTGCTGCCGGCCTGTCCCGTCATGGGCAGGTGTTCGGGCGGCATGCCGTCCTTGAACAGTTGACGCAGCTGCTGGCGCAGCTCCGGCGTGTCGTGGTGATGGTGTACCGAGACCGCGTGTTCCACGGCAATACCCAATAGCTCTTCCTCGCTGTCGGCCGAGATGGCCACCGAGCAATGTGTGTCGCTTGGAAATTCCCGGCAATCGATGAATTTGCGCGTCATGATCGACTCCTTTCTGCAAAGAGCGGGCACCGCGCCCGCTTCATTCAGTATAGGTCGCAAATTTGCCTAGGCGGCGCGGCTGCCGGTATCGGCCTCGTGCACGGGCAAGTGTGCTGGCTGCGCCGCTTCGGCCGGAAAATCGTCGACCTGGATCAAACCATCGGCCAGGCGCGCATATTCCAGCAGGGTATTGTGCTCCTGGCAGCTGACCAAGCTTGCTGCCTTGGCTGCGGCCAGCCACTGTTGCATGGCGGACAGGCTTTGCGGCAAGTGCCGCAGGGCCGCGCCTGCGGGCGTGTCTTTCAGGCGTTTTTCGATGTGCAGCACGTCGGGCAGCAAGGCCAGCGCCCGCTCGGCGCAGGCGACGGGATCTGCGGCGTCGCTGGCGACATGACCGTCGGCCAGCAGCCGTTCGCGGTCGGCACCCGGCGTTTGCAGGGCCAGCGCCACCTCGCTGCCCAGTTCGTCGGATGGCGGACGGTGTGGCAGGCCAAACGGGAACAGCAGGGTGCGCAGCAGCACGGCCAGCCCGCGCGTGGGGAAATTGTCGAGCACGCCCGTCAAGCCTTGCTGTGCCTTGACCAGTGCATCTTGCAGCGACCAGTGCACATAGGGCAGGTCGGCGGCGAAACGGCCATCGTCCTCGTAGCGCTTCAGCACGGACGACGCCAGGTACAGCTGCGCCAGCACGTCGCCGAGGCGGGCGGACAGCCGTTCCCGGCGCTTGAGTTCGCCACCGAGCACGAACATCGACATATCCGTCATGACGGCGAACGCTGTCGACAGCCGCGTCAGGGCGCGGTAATAGGGCGCCAGTTCCGCGGCGCCGGCGTCGGGCACGGCTGCCAGGCGCGCGCCGCCCAGGCCGTACCACAGTCCCCGTGCCAGGTTGCCCAGGACAAAGCCCACGTGGCCAAAGAAGGCTGCATCGAAATCGCGCACGGCTTTGCGGCCGTCGCTTTCGCTGACGGCGGCCATTTCCCTGAGCACATATGGATGCGCGCGGATGGCGCCCTGGCCGAAGATGATCAGGCTGCGCGTGAGGATGTTGGCGCCTTCGACGGTGATGGCGATGGGGATTTGCTGGTAGGCGCTGGCGAGGAAATTGTTCGGTCCCACGCAGATGCCCTTGCCGCCGAGAATGTCCATGCCATCGTTGACGAGCGCGCGGCCCCGCTCCGTGACGTGGTATTTGACGATGGCGGAAATGACGGCCGGCTTTTCGCCCAGGTCGACGGCGTGCGCGGCCAGGGTGCGGGCCGCGTCCATCAAGTACAGGTTGGCGCCCATGCGGGCCAGCGCTTCCTGCACCCCTTCGAACTTGCCGATTGGCATGTTGAACTGGCGCCGCACGGCCGCATACGCACCGGTGCCGCGCACGGCCATCTTGCCCATGCCGACGCTGGACGAGGGCAGCGAAATGGCGCGCCCGGCCGCCAGGCATTCCATCAGCATGCGCCACCCTTTCCCCACTTGCGCCTGGCCGCCGATGACCCAGTCGATGGGGATGAAGACGTCGTGGCCCGAGGTGGGGCCGTTCTGGAACGCGGCATTCAAGGGATGGTGGCGGCGGCGGATCACCACGCCGTCGTGGCTGGCGGGGATCAGGGCGCAAGTGATGCCGGGCACATCGTTGTCGGAGAGTAAATGGTCGGGATCGCTGGTCTGGAATGCCAGGCCCAGCAAGGTTGCCACGGGCGCCAGGGTGATGTAGCGCTTGTTCCACGTAAGACGGAAACCGACAGTGGCGCGCCCTTCATGCATGCCCATGCATACGACGCCCAGGTCGGGGATGGCGGCCGCGTCGGAACCCGCATACGGGCTGGTCAGGGCAAAGCAGGGAATTTCCGTGCCGGCAGCCAGGCGCGGCAGATAATGGTTTTTCTGTTCTTCGGTGCCGTAGTGCAACAGCAGTTCGGCCGGTCCCAGTGAATTGGGCACCATTACGGTCACGGCCAGCGCCGAGCAGCGGCTCGACAGCTTCATCACCACTTGCGAATGCATGTAGGCGGAGAATTGCTTGCCGCCGTATTGTTTCGGGATGATCATGCCGAGGAAACCCTGGCTTTTCATGTAGTCCCAGGCTTGCGGTGGCAAGTCGAGTTGCTGCTGCGTTTCCCAGTCGTTGACCAGTTCGCACAGCCGTTCGACGTCGTGCTCAAGAAAGTGGCGCTCCTCGGCAGTGAGCATGGCGCGGCCATACGCCAGCAATTTTGGCCAGTCGGGCCGGCCGGAAAACAGGTCCGCATCCCACCAGGTAGTGCCCGCCTCGAGCGCGTCGCGTTCCGTCTCGGACATGGTCGGCAAGATGCGCTTGAACAGCGCGAGCAGGTGCGGCGCAAGCAAGGCGCGGCGCACGGGGCCGGGCGCAAACAGTAAAACCAGGCCCAGCAGGGCCAGCAGCAGTATGATCGTCAGCATGCGATATCTCCCTGTGTCATGACAACAGAGTAGGCCGATGCGGCCGATGTTACTGTGCGGTACTGCGCATACGCACAACGCCAACCGCAGGGATTGGCGTTGTGGTGTCTGGCGTGAGGCGTATCAGCGTTGCGGAACGACAATCACCGTGTCGCCCGTCTTGCCCTTGGCGCCCGTGTCGCCTTTGGCGCCTTCATCGCCAGCAACACCAGCGTCGCCCTTGGCGCCATCGTTGCCTTGCATGCCACTGTCGCCGGTCTGGCCCGTGGCGCCGGTGGCACCCGTCGCGCCGGCAGGGGCTTCGGCGCCCTTGGCACCGGTAGCGCCGGCAGGACCAGGCGCGCCGGCTGGGCCGGGAACGACTTGTACGACGGTAGGCGCGGGTGGCGCTTCGCGCTGGCAAGCGGTCAGGGCGAGGGTAGAGGCGAGCGCGAGCAATATCAGGGTAGTTTTCATGATGCATCCTTTGGCAGTGTGCCGTGATGTACGGAACGGCTCGACGGCGTCGGGCGCGAGTTTCGCATGGCGGTATGACGGAGAGAATCGGATCAGGTAGCCGTTGCGCCGTGTCGCGCAGGGCGCTGGCGGCGGGAAGGGATGTGGTCTGCCTGCAGCATGTGCTCTTGGACAGCCGCAGTCCGTACGTTTGCGTACATAGCGGCGGGTGGGGTGGAGGTTTGTGCAAGGACAAACAGCCAACCCGAAGGTTGCTGTGGCTGTTCAAATTGGAGTGGCAGCACCGCGACTGAGGGCCTGGTGCTGCCTGGCACGCTTATTTGACGGTCAAATCTGCCTGGGCGGCAGGGGCCGGCGGGGAGTCGCCACCACCGCCTCCGCCACCGCATGCAACGAGCACACACGCGCTAAATACAAGTGCCAGAGGCCTCATCGAACTTGTCCATTCTCAATAGTTACGCCTGTGCTGGCGCCGCCTTGAAACGGCCATGGCTGTGCCAGAGCCAGGCCTTTGATGTCACGTAAATCCAGGACGGTGACCGGATGGGCAGTTGGGAAAATTACAGCGTGACGGGTTCCGGCGTGAGAATGTAGCGCGTATATTTGCCATCCCCCAGGTCGCAGAAGCCTGCCGCCCACAAGCTGCCATCGGTCTTCTGGATGAAGGAGCATGCGCTGCCAGCCCATGCGGCGGCAATCCCGGTACCGACTTGCCGGAAGGCACCGCGATTGAATTGGCCATCGCCGAACTGGCCGTTGTTGCCATCGCCGCCCGCCCACAAGGTGCCGTCGGACTTGACGGCAAGCGCATAATAAGTGCCTGCCGAGATGCTGACGAAGCCATCTCCCACCTTGACCGGCGTGGCGGCAGTGGGCGTGGCGGCGGGCGCCTGGTTGGGCGCGTTGCCGCCCCAGTTCCACAGCGAATTGTCCGCCTTCAAGCCATAGACCGCATCGTAGCTGGTGGCAATCGCAACATAGCCATCCGCGATCTTGACCGGTGTAAATGGCTGGTTGGCCAGATTCTGGGTCCATGTCCACACCGAGCCGTCGCGCTTGAGGCCCAGCGACGCCCCGCCACTGCCACGGGCGATATCCACGTAGCCCGTGTCTATCATGCGCGGCGTCAGCTCCGGTTCGATGGCGTTGGGTTGCTGCAGGCTACGCGCGCCCCAGACCCACAGGCTGCCGTCTTTTTTCAGGGCTTCGGCGTTTTCGCCGGCGACGCTTCTCTCGCCTTTGACGACGACCTTGACGAAATCGCTGCCGATCTGCACAGGAGTGGCGTTTGAGCCGCTCGTGCCATTGCCCTGGATACCTGCGTCATTGCTGTTGCCCCAGCTCCAAAGCGAGCCGTCTTTCTTGATGGCCAGGGTGGCCGCGATGCTGACTGCAACATCGGCGTAGCCGTCGCCGATCTTGACCGGCACGGGCTGGAGAGGGTTCCAGCCCCAGAGTGTGCCATCAGATTTGAGGGCGGCGTAGCGCCAATTCAGGCTGGTGACGAATGCGGCAATGGCCTGATAGTCGACGGAGAGCTTGTGCAATGGCGATGCGGCGCCGGCGCTCGCGGACACGGCGCCCTGGCGCGCTCCCGATTGCCCGGTCGGCGTGCAGCTGAATTGACGCTGCGTGCTGCTACCCCCGCTGAGCTCGGCGATACCTGCGCAGTCCGTCAACGCAAACTGCATGTTATCCGGCAGATTGCTGCCAGTCACAGTAAAGGTGGTGACCATGCCGATGTTGGCCTTGGCGGGCGAAACGGCGCTGACCTCGGGCGGCAGGGGCGTTGGCAGTGTGGGCGGTGTCGGGGGAGGAGCGGGAGGCGATGTCGGTGAAGTACTGCCGCCGCCGCAGGCGCTCAAGGCGAGCATTAAGCTGGTCGCTGAAATAATACGCAAATGAGTCATGGGAATGCAATTTATAAAATTGCATGATTGTAACTTAAGTCATATTGTCATACGGCATTATTGTTTTCGGCGCCAGCAGACAAAGACGCCACCCGAAGGTGGCGTCTTGATCAGTACTGCTGCATTCTTGCTGGCCCGGGGCGGAATCGAAGCAGCGGTACGAAGATGTGCCAAACCAGGCCCGGCCTACTGCGCGCTTTCCATGGATGCCACAGTGTCGAAGATATGCGCCAGCGCGCTTTCCATGGCGCCGGCGGTGGCGTCGCCGCTCTGGTTGGTGATGATGTAGACCCCGAGCTGATATTGGGGAACGATGTAGGCGTAGCCTTGCGCACGCGGCACGCCGCCATGGTGGACGTAATGCGTGCCCAGCTGGCGATTCGTGCCGATGTTCCAGAAATAGGCAATGCTGAAATCATCCTGAAAGCGTAGCAGCGGCTTGTGCGATTCGACGACGGCGGGATGGGCGCTCAATTGCAGGCGCAGGTACTTCGCCATGTCCGGCATGGTCGACTTCAGGTTGCCGGCGGCCCCCCAGGGCAGTTGCGGCATCGGTGTCGTGATGACGGGATTGTCGCTGTGGTAGCCGGGCGCCAGCCGGCCGGCATCCTGGGCTGCGATTTTCAGCCTGGTATCGTGCATGCCGGCTTCGCGCGCGAGAAATTGCGTGAGCAGCACTTCATAGGGCATGCCGTAGATGGTTTCGAGCGCGTGCGCAACGAGTTCGGTGCCGGCGCTGGAATAGGCGTAGTCCTTGCCCAGCGGACCGTTGATGTTGACTGTATGCAAGTCCTGCCAGAATTGGGGTTGTCCGTAGTTGGCATAGGCTGCGTTGAGCTTTGCCGGCGTGGCGTGCGCCGTGAAGTCCTGCAATACGGTGTTCACCTGCAATGGCAGCATGCCCGGCATATTGCTGGTGTGCGTGATCAAATGGCGCAAGCGCACGGGCTGCCCCTGCGACTGCAGGTTCGGGTAGGCGGCCGGCAGGTATTTTTGTATGGGATCGTCGAGCGCCGCCTTCCCATCGAGCACCGCGTTCGCCAGCAGCAGGCCGGCAAAGGTTTTGCTGACTGAGCCGATTTCATACAGCGTTGTATCGTTGGGCGGATTGGCCTTGCCGGTCTCCAGCTCGCCTTGATGCAGGATGAACTCCTGGCCGCGATAAACGACGGCTATCGAGGTCGCGTGCAGCAGTTTCGACTGCAGCAGGGTGGTCGCGGTCTGGCGCATTGCCGCAGGAATGTCATGCGCGGGCGCCGTGGCCGCGGGCTTGCAAGCTGCCAGCAGCAGTGTCATTCCGGTTGTGATTGCGGCGAGTCTGATCATCATGCGCACCATCCAGTGGGGAGGGGCATTCTCGCACAATGGGTTCGGCGGCGACAGAAAAAAGTCACGCGTACGGTTTTGCCTGAGAGCGAAAGGCGGTGGCGGACAAAAGAAAACGCCACCCGAAGGTGGCGTTTTTTTATTCTTGGTGGCCCGGGGCGGAATCGAACCACCGACACAAGGATTTTCAATCCTCTGCTCTACCGACTGAGCTACCAGGCCAAGGCGGCGAATTATAGCAGAAAGACTTTCCACCTGACCAGAGCTGGCTGTGTTCAAATGCAACAGATGGCCAAAACATGGTGTTTTGGCATCCTTGTATGACCGAAAGGATGTGGCGATGCAGCGACGTATTGGAGTGCAAGGCCTGGCGGTGGCGGGCTTGTTCGGCTTGTTGTGCGGCGCGGCGCGGGCCGACGGGTTGGCCGAGTTGAACGCGGCGCTGGCGCGCTTGCAGGGGCAGATGCCGATCAAGGCGCAGGTCGAATCGAAAACCTGGCGCCGCGAAGGCGAGGGCAAGGCGGCGGAAGAGGATAGCGGCCAGGCCACGGTAGCGGTCGAGGGTGGGCCGGCGGGCTTGCAAGTGCTCTACAGTAAGGAGCTGCTGGCGAAAGTGGAGGCCGAGCAGCGCGCCAAGGTGAAGGATCCGAAGGCCAAGGCGCCGATCGGCTTTGCGCTGGGGGAAATGAAGGCGACGGAGCTGCGCTCCATGGTGTCGGCGGCGGACACCCTGTCGCGCGAAATCGAGGAAGCCGTGTTCAGCGGCGAAAAAATGGATAGCTACAAGGGCAAGCCGGCGCGCCTACTCAGCTTTACCTTGTCGCTCGACAAGGTGCCTGAGAAAGACCGCAAGTATGTGAAGAAGTTCGAAGGCGGCCTCGATGTGTGGATCGCGGCGGACGGCACGCCGCTGGCCAGCCATTTCCACGTGGATGTGAGCGGGCGCGCCTTTGTCGTCATCAGCTTTACGCAAAAGACGGACGAGACGCGCCAGTATGGCGTCAGCGGCGACCATTTATTGCTCCTGCGCAAGGAAAGCAAGAATGCCATGTCGGGCGCGGGCGAGAAGGTGGAAAGCAAGATCGTCAAGACCTTGCAATTGCAGTCCTGACGCGTTGCAGAACCTCATAAGCCGCTGAATCAGCGGCTTTTTTACATGGCCGAGCTGCCGCCCAGGCCGCTCTTTTGCAGCACGCAGCGCCCTGCCTGGCAAGTGGCGCCCGGGTCCGTGATGATGGAGCAGGTCGACATCATGCCGTCCGCCTGCTGCTGCTTGCGGCTTGCCTCGGCTTGCGCCTGGGCCAGTGCCTTGAGTTTCTTGCCGTCATTGCTTTTGCTGGACCACGCCAGATAACGCTCGGGGCCGCCGCAAGCCTTGGCGCCGATGGCGATGGTCTGGCATTGCTGGGTGGAATCGCACGCGGCGGCGCCCACTTCCGCCTGGATCTGCGCCAGCAAGCCGGCATTGCCGGGAGCGGGCGGCGCATCATCTTGCGTGGGGGCGCTGCCGCAGGCGCTGGCGGCCAGCAGCAGGAAGCTGGCGCACGCGGCGCGCAGCAGGGCGGAGTAGGTTGGCGTTTGCATGCGCTCATCATGTGCCACGCTTGCGTAAATGGCAAGTGCGATTCGCACTTGGCCAGAACCTTGATCCCGGTCATTTTCCTTATTAACTAGTCAAAGTTAATATAAATCAACATCCAACCAGCGATGTACGGGTGGCAACCGGGCCGGTGCGCTGCATTCCCGCGCCGGCGCGCGCCGCCGATTCGGGAATGTTTCCAGGAGTTAGACTATGCGCCGCACCTTATCCCCCTTCCTCTTCATCGCCAGCCTGACTTTCGGCAACGTGCTGCACGCCGCCGACAAGGAACCGATCCAGCCGATCACCGCCGCCAAGGTGGCCAATCCGGCCATGGTTGAGCTGGGAAAGAAACTGTTTTTCGATCCACGCCTGTCGCGTTCGGGCTTTATTTCCTGCAATAGCTGCCATAACCTGAGCATGGGCGGCACGGACAACATCAAGACGTCGATCGGCCATAACTGGCAGCGCGGACCCATCAATTCGCCTACCGTGCTCAATTCCAGCATGAACGTGGCGCAATTCTGGGATGGCCGCGCCAAGGATTTGCAGGAGCAGGCTGGCGGCCCCATCGCCAATCCCGGCGAGATGGCTTTTACGCACGAGCTTGCCATCGACGTGCTGGCCTCGATTCCCGCTTACCGCGCGGAGTTCAGGCAAGTGTTTGGCCAGGATAAGCTGACCATCGAGCAAGTCACGCGCGCCATCGCCGCCTTTGAAGAAGTGCTGGTGACGCCCGGTTCCCGCTTCGACCAATGGCTGTCGGGCAAGAAGAGCGCGTTGACGAAAGACGAGCTGGCCGGCTACCAGCTGTTCAAATCGAGCGGCTGTATCGCCTGTCATAACGGCCCCGCCGTGGGCGGCAACACCTTCCAGAAGATGGGCGTCGTCGAGCCGTACAAGACGGCGATGACGGCGGAGGGACGCTCGGCCGTGACGGGCAAGGATGCGGACCGCTTCAATTTCAAGGTGCCGACCCTGCGCAACGTGGAGCTGACGTATCCCTACTTCCACGATGGCGAGGCGGCAACCCTGACGCAAGCCGTCGACGTGATGGGCCGCTTGCAGCTGGGCCGCACCTTCACGCCCGATGAAAATGGCAAGCTGGTGGCCTTCCTGAAAACCCTGACGGGCAAGCAGCCGCATATCGTGCTGCCGATCCTGCCGCCATCGTCGGACACGACGCCGCGGCCCGTGCCGTTTGACTGAATGAGTTCATGAAAAATGCCCGCTTCAAGCGGGCATCGGGGTTTATTTCAATGTTCTCTGGAACAACTGATAAATCCGGCGGTACTCGTCATACCACGCTTCCGGCTGCACGAAGCCGTGGCGCTCCATCGGGTAGCTGGCCATTTCCCAGTTATCCTTTTTGAGCTCGATCAAGCGCTGCGACAGGCGTACGGAATCCTGATAAAACACGTTGTCGTCGATCATGCCGTGGGCGATCAAGAGATTGCCCGTCAGTTTGTCGGCGTATTCGATCGGCGACGAGATTTTATACGCTTGCGGATCGACGTCCGGCGTGTTCAGGATATTCGCCGTGTACTCGTGGTTGTAGGTGGTCCAGTCCGTCACGGGACGCAGCGCGGCGCCGGACTTGAAGATTTCCGGTGCGCGCATCAGGGCCATCAGGCTCATGAAGCCGCCATAGCTGCCGCCATAGATGCCCACGTTCTTGATGTCGCCCTGGTGCTGGGCTGCCAGCCAGTTGGCGCCGTCGATGAAATCTTCCAGTTCCGGGTGGCCCATCTGGCGGTAGATGGCCGTGCGCCAGGCGCTGCCGTAGCCGAGCGAGGCGCGGTAATCGACGTCGAGCACGATGTAGCCCTGCTCCACCAGCAGGTTGTGGAACATCTGTTCGCGGAAGTAGACGGGATAGCGCTCGGTCACGTTCTGCAGGTAGCCGGCGCCGTGCGCGAACATGACGATGGGATATTTCTTGCCCGCTTCCAGCTGGGCCGGGCGGTACAGCTTGGCCCAGATCGGCGCCGCGCCATGCGTGGACGGCACTTGCACCAGTTCCGGCATGACCCAGCTGCGCGCCTTGAAGGCGTCGCTGCGCGTATCCGTCAGGATATTCGCCTTGCCGCCGGCAACGGAAATCGTCGCTAGCTGGGCTGGCATATAGCTGGTGGAATAGCGCAGCAGCAGCTTGCCGTTATCGGGCGACAAGCCGAAGTTTTCCACGCCTTTCAAATTCGTCACTTCGCGCGCGCCGCCCTCCTTGGCCGTGCTGGCGCACACTTCATACGTGCCTGGCGCCTGCCGGTTGCACATGAAATACGCGGTTTTGCCGTCGCGGCTCCATTCGACGGCGCTCACTTCCCACTGGCCGCTGGTCAGGGCGCGCGCCGGGGCCGCGCCCGTTTTCGTGTACAGGTGGGCGTAGCCGCTTTCCTCGGACAGATACCACAGGGTGGCGTTGTCGGGCAGCCAGCCGAATTCGTCGGCGCGGCGGTTGACCCAGGCCGTGTCGCTGATGCGGTGCACGGGCACGAGGGCGGCGTTGGCCAGGTCGACGTTGGCGAGCCAGCCATCCTTGTTGTCGATGGCGCGGATGCGCACGGCTGCCTTGCCGCCGTCGTCGGTCCAGGCGATGCCGTCGCGCTGGGCGTCGATGCGCACGGCACGGTTGCCTTTCAGGGCCGGCAGCTTCTGTTCGGCGCGCATGGCGGCCAGCGGATCGGCGGCGATGCCGGGCAGGTTATCGAAGGCGATGTCGCGCACCTGGCCCGTGCGCAGGTCGGCCAGTTTCAGGCTTTGCGCGATCGGCATGTTGCGGCCCACGCGCGTGCGCTCGTCGTCCGCTTCCGGATAGCCCGTTTCCGTGACGTAGCGGGCCAGTTTGCCCAGCTTGCCCTTTTCGGCGGCCTTGTCCTGCGTGACGAACAGCAGCCAGCGGCCATCCGGCGACAGGGCGCTGCCGGAAATGGTGACTTTGTCGCCCAGGTAGATCGGTTCCGGCGCGCGCGTGGCGTCCAGGCGGCGCTCTTCATGGCGGCGTTCGCGGCTGGCGTCGCGGTCTTCCTTCTGGCGCGCCAGGTTGACGATCAGGCGCAGCTGCAGTTCGCGCAGGGCATCCGCTTCCGGCTTGGCGTCCGGGTCCTTGACGGCGCGCAACAGGGCCACGGGGGCGCTCAGGCGGTCATGCCGGTTCCAGCTGAACCAGTCTGTGCCGCTGCGGTATTGCACGGCGCCGCCGTCGGCGGAGTATTGCGGGTCGCTGATGGCGGACACGCCGCGCGTGATCTGGATCAAGGCGCCGCTTTTCAGGTCGCGCTCGAACAAGTCGCCGTTGCGCAGCAGGATGGCGCGCGTGCCGGCCCGGTTGACCACCATGTGCTGGCCGTCGAGATTGGCCAGCTGCGCATCGTCGACCTTCTTGCCGCTATTGAATTTGGCGTTCGCGCCCGGCAATTGATAGGTGTCGCGCAGGGGCGAGCCGAGGCGTTTCTGCTTGTAGTAGAGCTGGCCATTCCAGCCCCACCATGCCGCTTCGACGGGCGTGCCGATCCAGTCGGGATCGGCCATGGCCTGGTCCAGGGTGATGGGCGTGGGCGCGGTGGATGGGGCCGCATGGGCGGCGGGGAGCAGAGAGAGCAGCAGGAGCGGCAGCAGGGGAAGAACCAGACGCATCGGGGATCACTTTAATCAAAGGGGATGGTGAAGGTACAGGCTATGAGGCCGGTATTCTAGCGGAGGAGTTTCGTACAGGAAATGTCGGAAAGCTAAGCCTGATACCGGGCCAGCCAGGCCAGAAAGTCGTCCAGAGGCATGGGCCGCGCATACAGATAGCCTTGCAAGCCGTCGCAATCGTGGGCGAGCAGGAAGTCGGCCTGCTCCTGCGTTTCCACGCCTTCGGCCACCACGCGCAAGCCCAGGTGGCGCGCCATGGCCAGTATCGCTTGCACGATGGCCGTGTCGCGCGCATCGTGCGGCGTGTCGTCGATGAAGCGCTTGTCGATTTTGAGTTCGTACAGCGGCATCGAGGTCAGGTAGGCGAGGCTGGAATAGCCGGTGCCGAAATCGTCGATGGAAAAGCGGATGCCGAGGGCCGCCAGTTCGCGCATGCGCGCCAGCGAGGCGTCGCGCTGGTCGATCAGCAGGCCTTCCGTCAGTTCCAGGATCAGGGCGCCGGCCGGCGTGCCGTGTTCGGCCAGCGCCGCCTGCACGCGGGCGGCGAAATCGGGCTGGCGAAACTGGGCCGGACTGACATTTACAGACAGGGCGACGGGCTGCCCCGCCCGCGCCAGCATGGCGGCGGCGCGGCACGCCTCGCGCAGTGCCCAGTGCCCGAGCCTGACGATCAGCCCCGATTCCTCGGCGATGGGAATGAAGATGCCGGGCGCGATATGGCTGCCGTCCGCCTGCGGCCAGCGCATCAGCAATTCGGCGCCCGTCACCCGGCCATGGCGGTCGACCTGCGGCTGCACGTGCATGCACAGTGCATGGGCATCGAGGGCGCGCGCCAGCGCCCGTTCCAGGGTCAGGCGGCGTTCCACGCCCGCCTGCATGGCCGCTTCAAAGAAGGCGATGCCGTTGCGTCCTTCCGCCTTGGCGCGGTACATGGCGATGTCCGCTTCGCGCAGCAGGTCGTGCGCCTGCTGGCCCGCTTTCGGCAGCAGGGTCACGCCGATGCTGGCGCTGCAATGATAGGACTGCCCGTCGATATCGAAGTCGCGCGCGATGGCGGCGCGGATTTTCTCGGCCACCTGGGCCGCCGCGCGGGCGGCGCTGTCGAGGTCTTCGGCCAGGTGCGCCAGCAGCACGACGAATTCGTCGCCGCCGATGCGCGCCACCGTGTCGGCCTTGCGCATCAGCTGCGCCAGCCGTTCGCCGGCCAGGCGCAGCAGCGCGTCGCCGGTGGCGTGGCCGCGCGCGTCGTTGATGTGCTTGAAGTGGTCGAGGTCGATGAACATCAGCGCGCTGATGGTATTCCCTCGCGGCGCGGCGGCCAGCAGGTGGCCGATGCGGTCCATCAGCAGGCGCCGGTTGGGCAGGCCCGTCAGCACGTCGTAGAAGGCCAGGCGGTGGATGTCCGCTTCCGATTTCTTGCGCTCGTCGATTTCGCGCTCGACGGCCACCCAGTGCGTCTGCTTGCCGTCCGCATCCGTGAACGGCGCCAGTTCCGCTTCGACCCAGTACGCCTTGCCGGCCTTGTTGTAATTGAGCAATTCCGCCCTGGCCGGCTGGGCATTGGCCATGGCGGCGGCGACGCGCGCCAGTTCGCCCGCATCGGTGGCGGGGCCCTGCTGGAACAGCAGGCTGCGGCCCAGCACTTCGGCGCGCGCATAGCCGCTGCTGCGCTCGAAGGCGTCGTTGACGAAGATGATGCGCGTGGCTGGCGCCGCGCCGCCGGGGGCATCGGTCACTTCGGCGAGCATCACCATGTCGTTCAGGCGGGCCAGCGCCGTGGCCGTCAAACGCAGATCGGCGTTCAGCTGCGACAGGGCCTGGCTGCTGCGTTCCAGGTGGCGCAGCAGGAAGGCGCAGGACAGGGTCAGCACGGCGGCGATGAACAGGAAGTTCAGGGCCACGATCAGCGCGCGCAGCACGGGGGAGTCGGGCACGCCCTGCACGTGCAGGGCGACGTCGGGATGCAAGCCGAGGAAAAAGATGGTCAGCGAAGTCAGGGCTAGGGTCGACAAGGCTGGCCGCATCCCCAGCAGCAGGGCCGCCAGCACGGGCATGAGCATCATGTAGATCTGGCTGACGGGGCCGATTTTCAACAGCAGGCCCACGCCCACCAGGTAGGCGACGATGAGGAATTGCCACACGCGCCAGCGGTAGGGCATGGCGCGCAGATGCCAGATGAGACCGACCCAGCCGATGGCCAGCACGTCGAGGGCGACTATGGACCAGATAGCTTCGCGCGCCGCCAGCAAGGCGCTGGGAATGGCGGTGATGATGCCAAGCAGCAACACCACCTGCAGCAGGCGCGAAAAAATCTGTCCGCGCCAGTGCGCGAGATCGTTTGACGCGGCCACGCTGCCGTCCTTTCCCCAGGAGCTGTGCTGCCGAGCTGAGCAGTATGGTAAAAATATTACGCGCTATCTTTATGCATGTCATCTTGATCATTCGGCATGGTTGACTGCGCGGCTACCTGCGGGGCGCGTCGGGCCGCCTACTCCGTCTGCGCCGTGGGCCAGTAGTGGCTGTCCGGCGTGTCCCGCGCGCCGAAGATGGCCTGGCCGACCCGCACGACGGTGGCGCCTTCTTCGATGGCGATTTCATAATCGCCGGACATGCCCATCGACAGCTCGTCGAGGCTGACGCCAGGCGGGGCGTCCTGGCGCAGCCGGTCGCGCAGTTCGCGCAGCAGCACGAAGCAGCGGCGCACACGCACCGCTTCCGCCGACAACAGGGCCAATGTCATGAATCCGCGCACCCGCAGCGCCGGGAAGGCGGACAGCTGGCGCAGGAAAGCAGCCACCTCGTCCGGCGGCAAGCCGTACTTGCTGGCTTCGCCCGACGTGTTCACTTGCACGAATACGTCGAGCCCGCGCCCTTCCGCTTGCAGGCGCCGTTCCAGCGCCTCGGCCACGCGCAGGCTGTCGAGCGCCTGGAACTCGCTGGCAAAGCGCGCCACCAGCTTGGCCTTGTTGGTCTGTAAATGGCCGATCACCGACCATTGCAGGTCGGCCAGGTCCGCCATCGCTTCCCACTTGCGGCCCGCTTCCTGCGGCTTGTTTTCCCCCAGCAGGCGGCAACCCGCGGCATAGGCCAGGCGCAGGCTCGCCTCGGGCTTGGTCTTGCTGACGGGCAGCAGGCGCACGCCGGCCGGATCGCGCCCGACCCGCTGGCATGCGGCCGCCATGCGCACATGCACCGCCGCCAGATTGCGGCGGAAGTCGTCCACGGAAACGGCCTGCGGCCAGCGCCCATGCTGCGCGTGCATGGTGGGAGTGGGCAGGGGAGTGTCATTGTTCATGTGTCAGCCTTGTGTCAGCCTTATGAGCGGCAGGAGTCGCCGCAGTGATGTATGATTGTCCTATGCCAAAATATATCATGTCTGAGACCATCATGAAGATGACAGGGAAAACCGCGGCGCAGCTGTTCGACAGCATCCGCGCGCTGACGCAGGCGGGCGAACTGCCGCCGGGCCAGGCGCTGCCGACCGTGCGCGAGCTGGCGGCGACCTTGGGCGTCAACCGCAATACCGTGTCGCTGGCGTACAAGCGCCTGGTGACGGCCGGGATCGCGGTCACGCAAGGGCGCCTGGGCACGGCCATCCGCGCCCAGCGCGATCCTGGCGAGCAGGAAGGCCTGCTGCCCGGCTCGCCGCTGGCCGACCTGGGCGGCGGCAATCCGAACCTGGCCTGGCTGCCCGATATCGGCGCGGCCCTGGCGCGCAAGCCCTACCGCCCGCGCCTGTATGGCGAGGCCACGCTGGACCCGGCGCTGGAAGCCCTGGCGCGGCGCTGGCTGGCCGGCGATTGCCCGGAAGGGCACGACATTACCCTGACGAATGGGGCGGTCGATGCGGTGGAGCGCCTGCTGGGCGCGTACCTGGTCGCTGGCGACAAGGTGGCCGTGGAAGACCCCTGCTTCGTCAGCAGCATCAACACCTTGCGCATCGCGGGGCTGCACGCCGTTGGCGTGGCGGTCGATGCCGAGGGGATGCAGGCCGGAGCGCTGGAACGGGCGCTGGCGCAAGGCGCGCAAGCCGTCATCGTGACGCCGCGCGCGCACAACCCGACCGGCTGCAGCCTGAGCGCGGCGCGCGTGGCTCAGTTGCGCGCGGTGCTGGCCGCTTATCCGAACGTGCTGGTCATCGTTGACGACCATTTTTCGCTGCTGTCCGTCGCCGGCTACCGGGACGTGATTCCCCCTGCCGCCCGGCGCTGGGCGCTGGTCCGTTCGGTATCCAAGATCTTCGGCCCCGACCTGCGCCTGGCCGTCGTCGCCAGCGACGGGCAGACCGCCCGCCGCCTGCGCCTGCGCCTGGCTCCCGGCACGAACTGGGTCAGCCATCTCTTGCAGGATGCCGTGAGCGCCTGCCTGTCGTCGCCGGACGTGCTGGCGCAGGTGGCCCTGGCCCGCGCAGACTATGCGCGCCGCCGCGGCATCCTGGCCGATGCGCTGGCGGCGCAAGGCCTGGTCTGCGCCAGTCCTGCCGATGGCTTGAACCTGTGGCTGCCGCTGCCGGGCAGCAGCCAGGCGGCCGTGCTGGCGCTGGCCAGGCATGGCTGGCTGGTGCGCGGTGGTGAAGCGTTCGGCGTGCAGGCGCCGGCGCAGGGATTGCGGATCACCGTGTCGAGCATGGATGAAGCGGGCGCGCAGGCGTTCGCCGGCGTGCTGGCCCAGGTGCTGGGAAGGCCATAGTTTTTTAATTCCTCGCCACAGAAAGGGAACATCATGAAAGTCCATTTCATCGTGCATGAAGCGTTCGAGGCGCCGGGCGCCTACGAGACATGGGTGCGCGAGCGCGGCTACGCGGCCACGTATTCCCGCGTCCATGCCCATGAGCCGCTGCCCCCGTCCATCGCGGACATCGACCTGCTGGTCGTCATGGGCGGGCCGCAATCGCCGTCGACGACGCGCGAGGAATGCCCGCATTTCGACGCCGCGGCCGAACAGGCCCTGATTGCCGCATGTGCGGCGGCGGGCAAGGCGGTCGTCGGCGTCTGCCTGGGGGCGCAACTGATAGGCGCAGCCCTGGGAGCACGCCAGGCGCACAGCCCTGAAAAGGAGATCGGCAAGTTCCCCGTCATGCTGACGGCGGAAGGACGGGCAAACGATAAATTCGCCCATTTCGGCGACGTGCTGGAAACCGGACATTGGCATAGCGACATGCCTGGCCTGACTGACAGCGCGAAGGTCATCGCCTGTAGCGAAGGCTGCCCCCGCCAGATCATCGAATACGGCAGGCTGGTGTACGGCTTCCAGTGCCATATGGAGTTCACGCCGGAGGTGGTCGAATTGCTGATCGCCGCGTCGGAAGCCGAACTGGCCATGCTGGAGCCGCACCGCTTCGTGCAGCCGCCAGCGGTCTTGCGCAGCCACGACTGGCACGCCATGAACGGCCAGCTGTTCGGTTTCCTTGACCGCCTCATGCAGGCGTACGCCTCGCCGTGAAAAAAAACGCCAGCATCGACGCTGGCGTTGTGGGGCAAACAGGCGAGGCGCTTATTTCTTCGGCGCGCTCAGGCATTCTTTCATGAAGGCTTTGCGGGCATCGCCCTTCATGTCCTTGGCGTCGACATTGCACGCTTTCATCTTGTTTTGCTGCGTCATGGCCGGCGCGGGCTTGGCGCTCAGGCATTCCTTCATGAAGGTCTTGCGTTCATCGCCTTTCTTGCCGGCGGCGTCCGCATTGCAGGTCGTCATCTTCGATTGTTGGGCCGTCTTGGCGACAGGCGCCGCTTCCGGTGCGGCGGCAAAGGCGGTGCTGGCAAACGCGGCGGCGATGCAGAGGGCGATTAATTGTTTCATGGCAAATCCTTGTAGACGCAGTCGGTGGAAGGGGGCGATGCAATCGGCAGAGAATGCCGATATGCAAAACGTAACTAACTATATGACATTTATCAACAAAATTTCCACTCGAGTGTGTCTTTTTGTTACTGGCAGGTAGAACGCGCCCGCCGGCTGGCCCGGGCAGCCATCTTGCGGCGGCAGCGCCCCTGTTTTTTGCTATGCTAGCGTCTTTCCACCGGCCGATGCCGCTGCCTTGGCCGGCGCACCCTCAATACGGAGTAGTTATGGTCTCGTTGCAAGAGCAGTTTTTAAAGGCCGGCCTGGTCGACAAGAAGAAGGTCAAGCTGGCCAACCAGGACAAGAGCAAGCAGAAAAAGGACGAGCGCAAGAGCGGCACGCAAAGCGTCGACGAAGTGCGCCTGGCCGCGCTCGAGACCCAGCGCAAGAATGCCGAGCGGGCGCGCGAACTGAACGCCCAGCGCGACGCGGCCGCCAACCAGAAGGCCATCGTGGCGCAGATCGCGCAAATGGTGCAAAAGAACCGCCAGAGCAAGGGCAACAACGGCGACGTGCCGTACAACTTTACATTTAATAACAAGATCGAGCGCATCTACGTGACGGCCGCCGTGCAAGCACACCTGGTGGCGGGTCGCCTGGTCATCATCTGCCTGAACGGCGCCGTGGAACTGGTGCCGCGCATCATCGCCGACAAGATCGCCGAACGCGACCCCGCCATCGTCGTGCGCGTGAAACAGGCCAGCACGGAAGTGGACGAGGACGATCCGTATGCGGCGTTCCAGATTCCTGATGATTTGATGTGGTAAGAGGGATGTTTGCCCGGCGCTGACGGCGCCGGGGGAGTGGTTGCGGGCCGGAAACGGCCTGCGTGTTGTCTAGACAGTCCACAAACAAAAACGCCACCCGAAGGTGGCGTTTTTGAACGTGAAACGTATTCTTGGTGGCCCGGGGCGGAATCGAACCACCGACACAAGGATTTTCAATCCTCTGCTCTACCGACTGAGCTACCAGGCCAAGGTGGCGAATTATAGCAGACCAAAACGGGAATGCAAGAGCCGGCTGCGACTTTTCCCCGATTTCCTGCATGGGCATGGTTTTACTTGCTTGTGGGTCAAATATGATTTGATATCAGCGGTATTTTTCTCAACAAAGGATGGGCGCATAGTGTGGCCATCGACATTGACTTGAGAGGATTACCGCATGAACGCCGCCACAAATCGCACCGCCATCCCTGAAATCGGCCTGGGAACCTTCCGCCTGCAGGGCCAGGTCGTCATCGATTCCGTCACCACGGGCCTCGACGTCGGCTACCGCCATATCGACACGGCGCAAATCTACGGCAATGAAGCCGAAGTGGGCCAGGCGATCGCCGCCAGCCCCGTCCCGCGCGACGAGCTGTTCGTCACCACCAAGATATGGATCGAGAACCTGCAGCGCGACAAACTCATTCCCAGTCTGAAGGACAGCCTGCACAAGCTGCAGCTGGAGCAACTGGACCTGACCCTGATCCACTGGCCGTCGCCGCAGGACGCCATTCCCGTCGCCGAGTACATGGCGGCGCTGGCGGACGCCAAGGCGCAGGGGCTGACGAAAGCCATCGGCGTATCGAATTTCACGAATGCGCAGCTGCAGCAAGCCATCGCTGCGGTGGGCGCGTCTGAAATCGCCACGCAGCAGGTCGAAATCCACCCCTTCCTGCAAAACCGCACCGTCATCGACTTTGCGCGTAGCCAGGGCATCCACATCACGGCCTATATGCCGCTCGCGTACGGCAAGGTGGTCGTCGATCCCGTCATCATGGCCATCGCGGTAAAACATGGCGTGACGCCGGCGCAAGTGGCCCTGAGCTGGTCGCTGCAGCAGGGCTTTTCCGTGATCCCGTCGTCCACCAAACGGGCCAACCTGGAAGCGAACCTGCATTTCCAGCGCATCACCCTGTCGCCGGACGAGATGGCGCAGATGGCGACCTTGGAGCGTGGCGAACGCCTAGCCAACCCGGACGGCTTGGCGCCGCAGTGGGATTGATATGGGCGCCATGACGAAGCTCGGGCAGGGCGGTTTCAGCATCGGGCTGGAACTGCCGCTCGATAATGACTGGTCGTCCACGGGGCGCCAGGCGAATGCGGCGTCCGGCCGCGTGCCGGGCGAACCGGACCTGCAACAGCATGCGGCGCTGGCCAAGCTGGCCGACCGCCTCGGTTTCAGGGCCCTGTGGCTGCGCGACGTGCCTTTGTATGACCCGTCGTTCGGCGACGCGGCCCAGGTCTTCGAGGTGTTTACCTATCTTGGCTACCTGGCCGGCATCACGGAGAACATCTTGCTGGGCACGGCCGCCGTGGTGCTGCCCCTGCGCGAGCCCGTCTTGACCCTGAAGGCGGCGGCCAGCGTCGACCAGTTGAGCGGCGGACGTTTGCTGCTGGGCGTAGCCAGCGGCGACCGTCCTGTCGAATATCCCGTCTTCGGCCGCGACTTCGAGCAGCGCGGCGCGGCGTTCCGCGAACAGGTGGCCATGCTGCGCGACTGGGGCGAGAGGCGCCTGCCGCCCGGCATCCGTTTGCTGCCCAAGCCGTCCGCGCCCTTGCCGCTGCTGGTGGCGGGGCTGGCGCAGCAGTCGCCCGCCTGGATAGGCGAGCAAATGGATGGCTGGCTCGCCTATCCGGGTACGCCGGACGACCATGCGCGGCGCTCGGCGCAATGGCGCGCCGTCGCCGGGGAAGATAAACCCTACGTCAGCTTCATCCACCTGGACCTGGACGAAGCCCCGAATTTGCCGCTGCAGCGCTTCCGTTTTGGTGCCCGCACGGGGCGCGATGGCCTGATCGCCGAGTTGACGGCCATGCGCGACGCCGGCGTGCGGCACATCGGCTTGCAGCTGCGGCAGAACCGCCGCCCGCTGGCCGAGACGATGCAGGAGATCGCGGACCACGTGCTGCCCGTCTTTCATGGCATCGCTTGATCTGGGACACGCGTCCTGTACTTCCGGACTATCTGAAAAGGGTGGGGCAAACGCTATAATGGCCGCATGAACAGTCCCACTCCCCCTACCATGCGGCGCTTCATGCATAGCCACAGCGACGTTTGCATCGTCGGCAATGGCGCCATCGCGAAAACCACGGCGCTGGCGTTTGCCCAGGCAGGACAAAGCGTCACCCTGTTATCCCCGGTGAGTCCGCCCGCGCCCACATCCCTTTCGGCCGCCAAGCCGGTCGAAGCCAGCTGGGATGTGCGCGTGTATGCGCTCAATCACACGGCGCACCAGTTGCTGTCGTCGCTGAAGGTATGGGGCGCCCTGGAGGCTGACAGGGTGGCGCCCGTCGACGCCATGCTGGTCAATGGCGACGGCGCGCAGGCGGGCGGGCTTGGTTTTGACGCCTATGGCGCCCATGTGGGCACCCTGGCGTGGATCGTCGAAGACCGCAACCTGGGCCAGGCGCTGGACGCCGCCCTGAAATTCGCGCCGAACGTCAACGTGGTGCAGGGCCGCGCCAGCCGCCTGGAATGGACGAACGACTCGGCCATCGTGCATCTCGATGGCGGCGACACCATCACTTGCGCATTGGTAGTGGGCGCGGATGGCGCCCAGTCGTGGGTGCGGGGCCAGTGCGACATCGGCCTCGATTACCGCTCCTATGGCCAGCGCGGCGTGGTCAGCAACTTCGCCTGCGAAAAGCCGCACCATGGCGCGGCCCACCAGTGGTTCACGGGCAGCGAAGGCATCGTCGCGCTGCTGCCGCTGCCGGGCGACCGCGTCTCGCTGGTCTGGTCGGCGCCCGATGCGCTGGCCGACACCTTGATGGCCGAATCGGCCGATGCCCTGGCGGCGCGCCTGGCCGCCTACTGTCATGACAAACTGGGCAAGCTGACGCCGCTGCAGCCGGAACTGGTGCGCGCGTTTCCCCTGACCCTGATGCGCCCGCACGCCATGGTGGCGCCGCGCGTGGCCCTGGTGGGCGACGCCGCCCACGTGGTGCACCCGATGGCCGGCCACGGCATGAACCTGGGTTTTGCCGACGTGGCGCAGCTGGTCAAGACGATCGCTGAACGCGAAGCGCACCGCGGCATCGGCGACGAGCGCGTGCTGGCCCGCTATGCGCGCGCGCGCAAGGAAGACGTGTTGTTGATGCAGCTGGCCACCGATGGCCTGGCGCGATTATTTGGCGCCGACCTGGAGCCGTTGCGCGTGGTTCGCAATTTGGGATTAAACTTGCTGGATAAATTACCGGCCCTGAAGCGGAAAATGATCGCGCACGCATTGGGACATCAGTAAATATCAGCGAATCTTAAGATATCGCCGGATAATGGCAGGTGTGAAAATTCAAGGTCGCCGCAGCTGGTCTGCGGCGATCGTTTTGTCAAAGAGATAACGATGCCGGGCCAGAGGCGAGTCCCGCCAGGCGTTTCAAGTGGAGAAGTGATAGTGATAAAAATGAGCAGAATCGCATTGGTACTGGCCTCGGGCCTGATGATGTCGTGCGCCGGCGCGGAAACGCCAACGGAAGCGAACATCAAAAAGCTGATCGAGCCGCGCCTGGGCGAAGGCGCCAAGGTCGATTCGGTCAAGGAAACGCCGTACGGCGGCCTGTACGAAGTGCGCACGGGCGGCGACATCCTGTACACGGACAAGGCCGCGCAATACCTGTTCGTCGGCCACGTCTTCGACGCCAAGACGTCGCAAGACCTGACCAAGGTGCGCCTGGACGAAGTCAACCGCATCAAATTCTCCGACTTGCCGCTCGATTCCGCCATGAAGACCGTCAAGGGCAATGGCAAGCGCGTGATCGCCGTGTTCGAAGATCCGAACTGCGGCTATTGCAAGCGCTTCCGCCAGAACGCGCTGAAGGAAATCGACAACGTCACCGTCTACACCTTCATGTACAACATCCTGTCGCCGGACTCCATCGTCAAGTCGCGCAATGTCTGGTGCGCGCCGGACCGCAACAAGGCATGGGATGACTGGATGTTGAACGGCAAGGCGCCAGCCACGGTGGCCGCCACCTGCGCCAATCCGCATGAAAAAATCCTGGCCCTGGGCCAGCAATTGCGCGTGTCGGGCACGCCTGCCATCTTCTTTGCCGACGGCAGCCGCATTCCGGGCGCAGTCGATGCGAAAACGCTGGAACAGAAATTCTCGACCATTAAGTAATCCGGGCTGTCGCCAGGAAGGCTGGACGGCGCGCCCTCGCAAGGCGCGCTTTTTTTTGCACTTTTTTCCGCTGTCGTATCATCAAGTGTTGTTTGTAGACGCCATAACAATTCCAAAAAGGAGAAGCAGCAGATGATTACCCTGAATATCAACGGACGCGACACGCAGGTCGATGCCGATCCTTCCACGCCCATCCTGTGGGCGCTGCGCGATAACCTGAACATGACGGGCACCAAGTTCGGCTGCGGCATGGCGCTGTGCGGCGCCTGCACGGTGCACCTCGACGGCCAGGCCATCCGCTCGTGCATCACGCCGATTTCCTCCGTCGGCGCGCAAAAGATCACCACCATCGAAGCGATGGAGAACGACCAGGTGGGCAAGGCCGTGCAGGCGGCGTGGGTGCGGCACGACGTGCCGCAATGCGGCTACTGTCAAAGCGGCCAGGTGATGAGCGCGACGGCGCTGCTGCGCACCAACAAGGCGCCCAGCGATGCCGACATCGATGGCGCCATGAGCGGCAATATCTGCCGCTGCGGCACCTATCAACGGATCCGCGCTGCCATCAAGGACGCGGCCAAGACTCTGGCCTGAGGAGAGCGACATGCGTATCGAATGGTTGAATCAGGAAGCATTGCAGCATGGCGGGGTGACCCTGGGCGCGGCGCTGGCATCGGCGCCTGTTACCGTGGCGGATGGCGTGTCGCGGCGCGGTTTCATGAAGGCGGGCGCAGTGGCCGGCGGCGGCTTGATGCTGGGCTTTTTCCTGCCGGGCGCAGGCAAGCTGGCGCAGGCGGCCGATGCCGCACCCGCCAAGCCCGTGTACGCGCCAAACGCTTTCCTGCACATCGCCCCCGATAACACGGTGACGGTGCAGGTGAACCGGCTGGAATTTGGCCAGGGCGTGCAAACGAGCTTGCCCATGCTGATCGCCGAGGAACTCGACGCCGACTGGAGCCTGGTGCACGGCGCGCTGGCGCCTGCCGGCGAGCAGTACAAGGATGCCGCCTACGGCATGCAGATGACGGGCGGTTCGGGCAGCATCGCCCATTCGTTTACGCAGTACCGCGAAATCGGCGCCAAGGCGCGCGCCATGCTGGTGGGCGCCGCCGCCGCACAATGGAAAGTCAGCCCTGACCAGGTGCGCGCCGCCAAGGGCGTGCTGTATGGCCCCGGCGGACAAAAGGCCACGTATGGCGAATTTGCCGACGCTGCCATGCGCCAGCCAGTCCCCGTCACTGTCAAGCTGAAGGACCCGCGCGACTTTGCCATCATCGGCAAGCCAGTGAAACGCCTGGACGCGGCCGCCAAATCCACGGGCAAGCAGCAGTTCGGCATCGACTTCAAGCCTCCTGGTGCGAAAGTGGCCATGGTGGCGCGCCCGCCCGTGTTTGGCGCGAAAGTGGCGAAATTCGACGCCAGCAAGGCGAAAGCCATCAAGGGCGTGCTGGACGTGCTGGAAGTCAAAACCGACCGTGGCGGCAGCGGCGTGGCCGTCATCGCCGAAGGCTACTGGCCGGCCAAACAGGGGCGCGACGCGCTGGTGATCGAATGGGACACGAGCGCCGTGGAAAAGGTCAGCAGCGACAAGCAGCTGGCCGCCTTCAAGGCGCTGGCGAAAACGCCGGGCACCGTCGCCAGACCTGCCGACATGGCCAAGCTGGCCTCGGCGCCGAAAAAGATCGAAGCCGTGTATGAATTCCCCTACCTGGCGCATGCGCCGATGGAGCCGCTCAATTGCGTCGTTGACCTGCAGGCAGACAAATGCACGATGTGGGTCGGTTCGCAATTCCAGACGGGCGACCAGGCGGCCATCGCGGCGACCTCGGGCCTGAAACCGGAGCAGGTCACCCTGCACACGATGATGGCCGGCGGCGGCTTTGGCCGGCGCGCCGTGCCCTCGTCCGACTACGTGGTCGAAGCCGTCAACGTCGCCAAGGCATACAGGGCGGCGGGCAAGGGCGGCCCGTTAAAGCTGATGTGGAGCCGCGAGGATGACATCAAGGGCGGCTACTACCGGCCGTCGCACGTGCACCGCGCGCAGATCGGCCTCGACGCCAAAGGGAAAATCCTCGCCTGGGACCATACCATCGTGGGCCAGTCCATCATGGCCGGCACGCCGTTCGAAGCCTTCATGGTGAAAAATGGCGTCGACGGCACCATGGTCGAAGGCATGGGCGAGCCGTACACCCTGCCGATGAAACTGTCCGTGCACACGGCCAAGGCGAACGTGCCCGTGCTGTGGTGGCGCTCCGTCGGCTCGACGCACACGGCCTTCGTCATGGAAACCCTGATCGACGAGGCGGCGCACGTGGCGAAGATGGACCCCGTCGCCTACCGCAAGCAGCTGATCGACGCCAAGCATACGCGCCACATCGCCGCCCTGGACCTGGCCGTGGCCAAGTCCGGCTACGGCAAGAAGAAGCTGCCGAAGGGGCAAGCCTGGGGCGTGGCCATGCATGAATCGTTCAATTCCGTGGTTGCCTACGTGGTGACGGCGTCGGTGGTGCAAGGCGCGCCCAAGCTGCACCAGGTGTGGGCGGGCGTGCATTGCAACCTGGCCGTCAATCCGCTGACGATCGAGGCGCAAGTGCAGGGCGCCGCGCTGATGGCGCTGGGCATGACGATTCCCGGCGCGGCCATCACGCTCAAGGATGGCGTGGTGGAGCAGCAGAACTTCGGCGACTACCCCGTGCCGCGCATGCCCGACATGCCGGTGATCGAGGTGCACCTGGTGCCGTCGGGCGATGCGCCGACGGGCATGGGCGAGCCGGGCGTGCCGCCGCTGGCGCCCGCCTTCGCCAACGCGCTGTTCGCCCTGACGGGCAAGCGCCTGCGCAAGCTGCCATTCGATTTGGCGGCCGCATGACGGTAGCGGATTTTTGAGCACGGTCGGCATCTTGCTGGCAGCCGGAAGGGGACGCAGGTTTGACCCTTCCGGCGTGCAGAACAAATTATTGCAGCCATTGGCGGAAGGACCGCACGCGGGTCTGCCGGTGGTGGTGGCGGCAGCGAGGAATATGCTGGCTGCCTTGCCGCGCGTGCTGGCCGTGGTGCGCCCCGACGATGCCGAGGTCGCGCGCCAGCTCGGTGCGCTGGGCTGCGAGGTGCGCGTCTGCCATGATGCCGACACGGGCATGGCCGCCTCGCTCACCTGCGCCATCGGTCACGTGCGCGGCGCGCCGGGCTGGCTGATCGCGCTGGGCGACATGCCGAGTGTGGAAGCGGCTACAATCGCCGCCTTGTCGCACGCCATCGGCGATGGCGCGCGCATCGCCGTGCCCGTGTTCCGGGGACGGCGCGGCAATCCTGTCGCGTTCAGCGCCTTTCACTTGCCGCTGCTGCTGGCACTCGATGGCGACCAGGGCGCGCGCAGCATCGTCAACAGCCATGCCGTGTGCGAAGTAGCAGTGGACGACAGCGGCATCTTGCGCGATATTGATACACCTGACGATTTGTCGCCGGCGCCTGGCGCGCCCGGGCGATTGTAGAACATCCATGCCAGACACGAGGAAAACATGAAGAAAGCACCGATTCAAAAAATCACCGCCAAGGCGGGAGCCAAGGCAAGCGGCAAAGCCACAAGCAAAGCCGCGGCAAAAACCGCAGTGAAAGCCACACCGGCCGCCGGCATCATCTACAGCATTGCCGCCGCTGACCTGGCCGGTCACATGTTCAAGGTGACGTTGACCGTCAAGTCGCCGGCCGCCATCGGTCAGGTATTTGCCTTGCCGGCCTGGATTCCGGGCAGCTACATGATCCGCGAATTTTCGCGCAATATCGTCAGCATCCGCGCCGAGTCCGATGGCAAGGCCGTGGCGCTGACCAAGCTGGACAAGCATTCGTGGCAAGCCGCCCCGTGCAAGGGCCCGTTGACCGTCGAATATGACGTGTATGCCTGGGATTTGTCCGTGCGCGCCGCCCACCTGGACCAGAATCACGGCTTCTTCAACGGCACCAGCGTGTTCCTGCGCGTGCTGGGCCAGGAGGCCGAGCCGCATGAAGTGCATATCGTGCAGCCGAAGGATGCGGCCTGCAAGACGTGGAAAGTGGCCACCACCCTGCCGGAACTGAAAGCGAAACGCTATGGATTCGGCAGCTACCAGGCGGCCAACTACGACGAGCTGATCGACCACCCGGTGGAGATGGGCGACTTCGCGCTGGCCACCTTCACCGCGCATGGCGTGCCGCACGATATCGTCGTCACGGGCAAGGTGCCGAACCTGGACCTGGACCGCCTGTGCCGCGACCTGAAAGCCATCTGCGAAACGCAGATCGCCTTCTTCGAGCCAAAGACAAAGAAAGCGCCGATGGACCGCTATGTGTTCATGACCATGGCCGTCGGCGACGGATACGGCGGCCTGGAACACCGCGCCTCGACGGCGCTGATCTGCGCGCGCGCCGACCTGCCGACGACGGCTTCAAACAGCACGGAAATCGGCGATGGCTACCTGAAATTCCTGGGCTTGTGCAGCCACGAGTACTTCCACACCTGGAACGTCAAGCGCATCAAGCCGGCCGCCTTCGCGCCGTACAACCTGCAGGCGGAAAGCTATTCGCCGCTGCTGTGGCTATTCGAGGGCTTCACCAGCTATTACGACGACCTGATGCTGGTGCGCGCTGGCCTGATCGATGAAGCGACCTATTTCAAATTGCTGGGGAAAACCGTCAACAGCGTGCTGCGCGGCAGCGGCCGCACGAAGCAAAGCGTGGCCGATTCCAGCTTCGACGCCTGGGGCAAGTACTACCGCCAGGATGAAAACGCGCCGAACGCCATCGTCAGCTACTACACCAAGGGTTCGCTGATCGCGCTGGCCTTCGATCTGACACTGCGCACGAAGACGAATGGTGAAAAGTCGCTGGACGACGTGATGCAGGCCTTGTGGCAGCGTTATGGCCGCGATTTCTACAAGGGCAAGGGAGAAGGCAAAGGCCGCGGCGTGACGCCGGCCGAAGTCGAAGCCCTGTTCGATGAAATTGCGGGCACGCGGATGAAGCCCTTCTTCGAGCGCTACATCCGCGGCACGGACGACGTGCCGCTGGCGCGCCTGCTGGCGCCGTTCGGCGTGAAATACAGCGACGCGCGCAAGGCGGAAAAGGCCAGCCTGGACGTCAACCTGGGCCGCGACGGCAACGATGCCAAGCTGGCGCAGGTGCACCAGGGCGGCGCGGCGCACGTGGCCGGTTTGTCGGCGGGCGACGTACTGGTGGCCATCGATGGCTTGCGCGTGACGGGTAACCCTGCCAACCTGGACACCTTGCTGGGCCGCTACGCCGTCGGCGCCAAGGTGGCCATCCACGCCTTCCGCCGCGACGAGCTGATGACGTTTGCAGCCGTCTTGCAAGGCGACCGCGTGCCCGGCGTCAGCCTGGCGCTGCTGCCGGCGCCGAAGAAAGCCACGGGGCCGAAGCGTCCTAGCGCGGCATGATGCTCATGCAGTAAGACAGAAAACCGGCCGTCACTGGCCGGTTTTTATTTCAAGCAGCAATTTCCCAAATGCAACTTATCCGGTGAAACTGGCGGCTTGCCATCATATTTACTGCAAATGAACTAATTTTTCTTTAACTAAACTAAAATTGCCGAACCGCTTCTTTTAGATCGCGCCCAACGTGCAAACCCTCGATCCTCGAACGATTATGCTGATGACCACGCTGATGTGCGGGGCGATGAGCATCGTCATGTTCTCGGTGTATCGCAGTTTCCGGCGCGAGGTGCATGGCCTGGGGCATTGGGCGGCCGGCTTGCTGTTGCTGGTGTGCGCGTCCCTGCTGTTCGGCACCCGCGAAGTGCTGCCGCCGGCATTGTCCATGATCGCGGCCAATGCGGCGCTGGTGGCCGGCATCGGCCTGTCGATGCTGGGCACGGAAAAATTCTTTGGCCTGGCGCCCAGCCGCCGCGCCTATCTGCTGATACTTGCCCTGGCCATCGCCGGCAATAGCTGGTGGTTGCTGGCGCACCCCGATTTCTCGGCGCGCGTGGCGGTCTTTTCCCTGCTGGTCTTCCTGTTTTATGCGCGCCAGGTGCAACTGGTGTGGCGCCACGGCGAGCGCCATTTCTCGAGTTTTTTCTTTGCCGCGCTGATGCTGATGCAAGCCGTCGTGGTGCTGGCGCGCGGCGTGTCTGCCTTGCTGCATGGCGGCGCCAGCGTGAACCTGACGGTGGCCGGCACGCCGGCCGGCATCTATCTGGCGGTCGCCAATTTCATGGCGCTGCTGCTGACGGTGGGCTTCATGACGATGGCGACGCGCCGCCTGCAGCAGATACTGGAGCGCCGCTCGACCCATGATCCGCTGACCCAGGTGCTGAACCGGCGCGGCTTTGGCGACGCCTATGCGCGCGAGATAGACAATCTGCGCCGCCGCCGCTTGCCGTTGACATTGCTCAGCATCGACCTCGATTACTTCAAATTGATCAATGACCGCCACGGTCACGCGGTGGGTGACCGGGTGCTGGCGCATGTGGCCACCGTTATCAAGGGCGCCTTGCGCGAATCGGATTGCGTGGCGCGTTTCGGCGGCGAGGAGTTCGTCGTGCTGATGCCGGACATGCCGGCGCATAATGCGTTGGGCGTGGCCGAACGCATCCGTGCCTTGCTGCGCGAGCCCAGTCATACAGGGCTGCCGCCGTGTACGGTCAGCATCGGCGTCGCTTGCCAGGCGTCGGTGGTGGAAGGGCTGGAACAGCTGTTGTCGCGCGCTGATGCGGCCCTGTACCTGGCCAAGGAACGGGGACGCGACCGTATCGAACTCGATACCGCCGCGTTTACTGTGGACCGGACAAGGTCCGCAGCTGGAATTGGTACTGGTCGTTGAACAGGAAGGTTTCGGAGAAATCGAAGGTCCGGGCGTGGCGGTGCATCAGGTGTGCCGCTGGCGGAAAGAGGGTGGGCACGCGCCGCACGGCGGCCAGCGCCGCGGCCGATGCTTCGCTGTCGCGCGAACGGTGCACGTGCACGCTTTTCAGTTCGCCGTCCGGGCCCACGCTCAGGTCGAGCACGACGATGGCAGGGAGCATGGGCGGCAGGCGCCCGCTGAACGTGTAGGCACTGTTGGCGGCCATGATCTGCTGCGCCACCAGCGATTTGTAGGCGTCGGTGCTGTCCGCGAGCTGTATCGCGGCCGGCGTGCGAGGGGACGTGGGCGTGGACGTGCTCACCGCCGGCGGGGCCGCGGTCTGGCAGGCCGACAGCAGGCTGGCGGCGGCAAGGACGATAATTCCGTGTCTCATGCTACCAGCCTACCATGGTTTAGCTGAACAGGCGTTCCAGCTCCACGCCGGGGTCGGGCGCGCGCATGAACGCTTCGCCCACGAGGAAGCTGTGGATGTGCGCATCGCGCATGCGTTGCACGTCGGCCGTGCCGTGGATGCCCGATTCCGTGATGATCAATTTGTCTTGCGGGATGCGCGGTAACAGCTTGATGGTCGTGTCGAGCGACGTTTCGAAGGTGCGCAGGTTGCGGTTGTTGATGCCGATCAATGCGCTCTTGAGTTTCAGGGCCGCCGTCAGTTCGTCGCCATCGTGGCTTTCGATCAGCACGCCCATGCCCAGTTCGTGGGCGCACGCTTCCATTTCGGCCATCAGGCCATGGTCGAGCGCCGCGACGATCAGGAGGATGCAGTCGGCGCCCATGGCGCGCGCTTCATAGATCTGGTACATGTCGACCATGAAATCCTTGCGCAGCACGGGGATGGCGCAGGCGGCGCGCGCCTGCTGCAGGTACTCCACGGATCCCTGGAAGAACTGCTCGTCCGTCAGCACGGACAGGCAGGCTGCGCCATGCGCGGCATAGCTGGCGGCGATATCAGACGGGTGGAAGTCGGCGCGAATGACCCCTTTCGATGGCGACGCCTTTTTCACTTCGGCGATGATGCCGGGCTTGCCGGCGGCGATGTGTTGGCGCAGGCTCGCTTCGAAGCCGCGCAGGCCGGCGCGCAGGGCGCTGTCGCTTTCCACGTCGCCGCGCAGGCTGGCCAGACTGCGGCGGGCCTTGGCCTTTGCCACTTCATCGGCTTTCACGGCCAGGATTTTATCGAGTATGTCGGACATGATGGTCGCTATTCTATAAAGGAGGGCGGCAGCTTACGCTTGCGCCGGGGTGCCCAGCTGTTGCGTGACCTGCACGAATTGAGCGAGTTTCGCCAGGGCCGCGCCCGAACTGACAGCGGTGCGCGCGCGCGCCAGGCCGTCTTCGATCGAACTGGCCACGCCGGCCGCGTACAGCGCCGTGCCCGCGTTCAGGGCCACGATGTCGGCGGCGGCACCGGGCTCGCCGCGCAGCGCTTCCATCATCTTGGCTTTCGATTCCACGGAATCGGCCACCTTCAGGTTGCGGCTGGCGATCATCGACATGCCGAAGTCTTCGGGATGGATTTCATATTCACGGATTTCGCCGTTGACCAGTTCACCGACCATGGTGGCCGCGCCCAGCGACACTTCATCCATGTTGTCGCGGCCATACACGACGATGGCGTGCTGCGCGCCCAGGCGCTGCAGCACGCGCACCTGGATGCCGACCAGGTCGGCGTGGAACACGCCCATCAAAATGTTCGGCGCGCCGGCGGGATTGGTCAAGGGGCCCAGGATATTGAAAATGGTGCGCACGCCCAGTTCCTTGCGCACGGGCGCCGCATGTTTCATGGCCGCGTGGTGGTTGGGCGCATACATGAAGCCGATGCCCGTTTGCGCGATCGACTGGGCGATCTGCTCGGGCTGCAGGTTGATGTTGACGCCCAGCGAGTCCAGCACGTCGGCGCTGCCGGACGAGGAAGAGACGCTGCGCCCGCCATGCTTGGCCACGCGCGCGCCGGCTGCCGCCGCCACGAACATCGAGGCGGTGGAAATATTGAACGTGTGCGCGCCGTCACCGCCCGTGCCGACGATGTCGAGCAGGTTGGTGGTGTCGGCCATGGGCACCTTGGTGGAAAATTCGCGCATCACTTGCGCGGCCGCGGCGATTTCGCCGATGGTTTCCTTTTTCACGCGCAAGCCCATGGTGAGGGCGGCGATCATGGTGGGCGACATTTCGCCGGACATGATCTGGCGGAACAGGTACAGCATTTCGTCGTGAAAGATTTCGCGGTGTTCGATGCAGCGCAGCAGGGCTTCTTGTGGTGTGATCGGCATGATGCTTCCTTCTTCAATGATGGCGCAGGAGGACACTGATGGCACGCCGTGGCGTGCGCGGAAAATCAGCGCTCGAGAAAGTTCTTCAGCAGGGCGTGGCCGTGCTCCGAGAGGATCGATTCGGGGTGGAACTGCACGCCCTCGATATCGTATTCCCGGTGGCGCACGCCCATGATTTCGCCGTCGTCCGTCCACGCCGTCACTTCCAGGCAGGAAGGCAGCGAGGCGCGTTCGATCGCCAAAGAGTGGTAGCGGATCACTGTGAAGGGGCTGGGCAAGTCTTTGAAAACGCCCACGCCCGTATGCGCGATAAAGGAAGTCTTGCCATGCATGACTTGCTTGGCGCGGATGACGTTGCCGCCAAACGCTTCGCCGATGGCCTGGTGGCCCAGGCACACGCCCAGTATCGGTTTCTTGCCGGCGAAGTGCTTGAGCACTTCCACGGAAATGCCCGCCTGTGCCGGCGCTTTCGGACCGGGCGAGATGCAGATGCGGTCCGGGTTCAGCGCCTCGATCTGTGCGATCGTGATTTCATCGTTGCGGTAGACCCGCACGTCTTCGCCCAACTCGCCGAAATACTGCACGATGTTGTAGGTGAAGGAGTCGTAGTTGTCGATCATCAGCAGCATCTTAAAACCCTCCATCCAGGCCATCTTGCACTTGTTCGGCGGCGCGCAGTACGGCGCGCGCCTTGTTTTCCGTTTCCTGCCATTCCATTTCGGGGATGGAGTCGGCCACGATGCCGGCCGCGGCCTGCACGTACAGCATGCCGTCCTTGACCACGCCCGTGCGGATGGCGATCGCCACATCCATTTCGCCGCCAAACGACAGGTAGCCGCAGGCGCCGCCGTAGATGCCGCGCTTGGTGATTTCCAGTTCGTCGATCACTTCCATGGCGCGCACTTTCGGCGCGCCCGTCAGGGTGCCGGCGGGGAAGGTCGCGCGCAGCACGTCCAGGTTCGACAGGCCATCCTTCAGCTTGCCTTCCACGTTCGAGACGATGTGCTGCACGTGCGAGTATTTTTCGATGACCATGCGGTCGGTGACTTGCACGCTGCCCGTCTCGGCGATGCGGCCGATGTCGTTGCGCGCCAGGTCGATCAGCATCACGTGCTCGGCGATCTCTTTCGGGTCGGCCAGCAGTTCGGCCGACAATTCGGCGTCGCGCTCTGGCGTGGCGCCGCGCGGACGGGTGCCGGCGATCGGGCGCAAGGTGACTTTCTTGCCGCCGTCCGCCGTCTTTTCGTTGCGCACCAGAATTTCCGGCGAGGCGCCGATGATCTGCATGTCACCGAAATTATAGAAGTACATATACGGCGACGGGTTGAGCGAACGCAAGGCGCGGTACAGTGTCAGCGGCGAATCGACGTAAGGTTTGCGGATGCGCTGGCCGATCTGCACCTGCATCAGGTCACCCGCCATCACGTATTCATGTGCCTTGGCGACGGCCTTCAGGTAATCTTCCTTGGAAAAGTCGCGGATGGTTTCCGTGCGCACGGAAGCGCTGGTGACGGGCGCATCGACACCGCGGCGCAGCATCATGCGCAAGTCCTTCAGGCGCTGCTGTGCTTTCGAAAACGATTCGGGCTGCGTCGTGTCGGCGTAGACGATCAGGTAGAGCTTGCCGGACAGGTTGTCGATGACGGCCAGTTCTTCCGTCACCATCAGCTGGATGTCGGGCAGCTTCAAGTCATCTTTCGGCGCGCCGCCGGCGAGTTTTTTCTCGATGTGGCGCACGGTGTCGTAGCCGAAGTAGCCGGCCAGGCCGCCGCAGAAGCGCGGCATGCCGGGGCGCAGGGCCACCTTGAAGCGCGATTGGAATTGTTCGATGAAGTCGAGCGGATTGCCTTCGTGTTCTTCGATCACGCTGCCGTTCTTGACGATTTCGGTGCGTTTGCCATAGCTGCGCAACACGCTCGTGGCGGGCAAGCCGATGAAGGAATAGCGGCCGAAGCGTTCGCCGCCGACGACGGATTCGAGCAGGAAGGTGTTCTTGCCGCCTTGTTGGGACTGTGCCAGTTTCAGGTACAGGGTGAGCGGGGTTTCCAGGTCGGCGAACGCTTCCGCGATCAGGGGGATGCGGTTGTAGCCTTGCTGGGCCAGCGATTTGAATTCGAGTTCGGTCATGTTTCTCTCCATGCCGTCAGGGTATGAGTGTGCATAGTGCACAAACCCTGCGGTGGGTTATCAAAAAACTTGCCGGGACACGCAACGTGCGCAACATGCGCAAACGACGTGTGTACAACCGGCAGCAATCGTAACGGCTCGGCCCTTAAGCCTGCCAGGATTGCCAGCGTCGCCAAAGCCAGGCCTCAATCGAGCCGGTTTGGGTGACATTGTGTTTTTTGATGAGAAACGTGTTCACGATATGGTGTTGGGTTTGGTCAGTATGCCGGTTAGTTTTGCATGCCAATAAAACGGGCTGCTTCGAGCAGTGTCTTTACTATACCATCGGAATCGGTATCGTGTATAGAGTGTCCGTGATTGTAGCCATACGGTACCGTCAGTACGGGGCAAGCCGCAGCCCTGGCCGCTTGCGCGTCATTCGAGGAGTCGCCGATGGCCACCACTTTGGATGGCGGCAGGTCGAAGTCCGCGCACACTTGCAGCAGCGGCATGGGGTGCGGTTTTTTCTGCGGCAGCGAATCGCCGCCATAGACGATCTCGAAATACTGGTCCAGGTTTTTCAGTTTCAGCAGGGGCAGGGCGAAGGCGATCGGCTTGTTGGTGACGCAGGCCAGGCGCAGGCCCGCCGCCTTCATCGCCGACAATCCCGCTTCGACCTCCGGATACAGGGTGCTGAACTGGCCGTTGATGGCCAGGTAGTGACGCTGGTAGCCCTCCATCGCCTGCTCGAAACGCTGTTCCACGCCGGCGTCATCGAAGTCGAGCGCCAGCACGGTGCGGATCAAGTTTTCCGAACCCTTGCCCACCATCAACTTGATGGCGTCGGCGCTGATGGGTGCCAGGTCCAGTTCGGCGCGCATGCCATTGATGGCGACATGAAAATCGGGCACGGTGTCGAGCATCGTGCCATCGAGGTCGATAATGGCGGCGCGCACGCCAGCCAGTACGTGGTCTTTCACCCTGCCCGCTTGCATCAGTTGCCCACCGTTTTGGCCAGCTCGGCGCGCATGGCGTCGATGACTGCCTTGTAGTCCGGCTTGCCGAAGATGGCCGAGCCGGCGACAAAGGTGTCGGCGCCGGCGGCGGCAGCGGCGGCGATGTTGTCGATCTTGATGCCGCCATCGACTTCCAGCATGATGTCACGGCCCGATTCGTCGATCATGCGGCGCGCTTCGGCGATTTTCTTCAGCGCTTGCGGAATGAAGGACTGGCCGCCGAAGCCCGGGTTGACGGACATGATCAGGATGATGTCGATCTTGTCCATCACGTGTTCCAGGTAGTGCAGCGGCGTGCCCGGGTTGAAAACCAGGCCCGATTTGCAGCCATTGTCGCGGATCAACTGCAAGGAACGGTCGACGTGATCCGACGCTTCCGGGTGAAAGGTGATGATGTTCGCGCCAGCCTTGGCGAAATCCGGGATAATGCGATCGACAGGCTTGACCATCAGATGCACATCGATGGGTACTTGCACGTGCGGGCGAATCGCTTCGCACACCAGCGGGCCGATGGTCAGGTTCGGCACGTAATGGTTATCCATCACGTCGAAGTGGATGATGTCGGCGCCGGCGGTAACGACGTTGCGCACTTCCTCGCCCAGGCGGGCAAAGTCGGCGGACAGGATGCTGGGAGCGATACGGAATGTTGTCATGGTGAAGTAGCCAAAGGATAGAAAATGCGATTTGCGCTATTTTACGCCTGACGCCGTTACCATGCCTCATGAAGTACGGTGAAACACAGAATACGCATCGCGCGATGGCCAATGCGTCGCGCGCGACACACAATATGACTGGCAATGTCTGAAGAGGAATGACGATGGCGACTTATGAATTTACGGTAACGGTCAAAACGCAATATCTGCCCGATCAATCGGCACCGGACCAGGGGCGGCACGTGTTCAGCTACACGATCCGCGTCGTCAACACGGGCACGGCTGGCGCGCAACTGATTTCGCGCCACTGGGTCATCACGGATGCTAACAACAAGGTGGAAGAGGTGCGCGGCCTGGGCGCCGTCGGCCACCAGCCTCTGTTGCAGCCGGGCGAGCAGTTCGAATACACGAGCGGCACCATGCTGGGCACGCCGCAGGGCTCGATGCACGGCGAATACTTCTGCGTGGCCGAAGACGGCCATCAGTTCGAAGCGCCGATTCCCGAGTTCGTGCTGTCGGTGCCGCGTACCCTGCATTAAGGAAACGCCGGGGGGGGGGCTTGCCCCTTATTTCAGTTTTTCGGTGGCGTTCTGTTCTTCACTGAGCTGCTTGCGTGCCGGCGGTGCGGGCTTTTTGCCCGAATACATGGTCCACCAGACTATAAATGCCAGCAAGAAGAACGCCACCAGCGCCTCTATCATCAAGATCCACATACGCATCCCTATGTTATTTACCCGCAGCCCATTTACCAGCCGTCTGTTTACACGCGGTAGTCTACCCGTTTCAATCGGCGCCGTCGCGCTTGTCTTGTCCGCCTGCACCACGCCGCCCGTCGCGCCGCCCGCTGCTTCCAGCGGCAAGGCGCCCGCCATTGCGCCGACCGTCGTCAAGCCTGTGCCTGCCAAGCCGGCCGATGCCAAGGATGCCACGGACGTGGCGGCGCCCACGTTCGTGCCCGCCAAGTTTGCTGCCTTGCCAGGCTGGGCCCGTGACGACATGCGTGCCGCCTGGCCCGCCTTCATGGCATCGTGCGGCGTGCTGGTGAAACGGCCGGACTGGAAGGAATCGTGCACGATTGCGCGCCAGGTCAATGCCGACAGCGACAAGGCCATCCGCCTGTTTTTCGAGACCTTCTTTGTGCCAAATCAAGTCGTCACCGCCGATGGCGCCAATACTGGACTGGTGACCGGTTATTACGAGCCATTGCTGCACGGCGCGCGCAAGCGTGGCGGCCCATACCAGACACCGCTGTACAAGGTGCCTGACGATCTGGTCTCGGTGGACTTGTCCGGCGTGTATCCGGAACTGAAAAACATGCGCTTGCGGGGCAAGCTGGTCGGCAAGAAGGTGATACCGTACGCAACCCGCGCCGACATCGAGCGCGCCACGTCCGTCACGGGCAAGGAATTGCTGTGGGTGGATGACGAAGTCGAGGCGTTCTTCCTGCAAGTGCAGGGTTCCGGGCGCGTGCAGCTGACCGATACGCAGGAAACCGTGCGCGTGGCGTATGCGGATCAAAACGGCCATCCGTACAAATCGATCGGCCGCTACCTGGTCGACAAGGGCGAGCTGACCATGAGCCAGGCGTCCGCGCAAGGCATCAAGGCGTGGATCGCCGGCCATCCCACGCGCAAGGATGAATTGTTCAACGCCAACCCGAGCTATGTCTTCTTCAAGGAAGAGCGCTTGCCCGATCCGAAAGTGGGGCCGAAGGGCGCGCTGGGCGTGCCGCTGACGCCGCAGCGCTCGGTGGCCATCGATTCGCGCTTCCTGCCGCTGGGCGCGCCCGTATTCTTGTCCACCACGCAAGCCAATAGCGAGATCCCCATGCAGCGCCTGGTGATGGCGCAGGATACGGGCGGCGCCATTCGCGGGCCGATCCGTGTCGATTATTTCTTTGGCTTTGGCGCGGAAGCGGCCGAGAATGCGGGCCGCATGAAACAGAGCGGCGCCGTGTGGGTGTTGTTGCCGAAGCAGGCGCCGGCGCGCTGAGTTTCTCGCGGCGCCGGGCGGGGATTGCGCTAGCGCAAGGTTAGCGCAGGACCATGACGGGTAAATGGGTGTGGGCCAGCACTTTTTGCGTTTCGCTGCCCACGAACAACTTGTTCAAGCCCTTGCGGCCATGCGAGGCCATCAGGATGATGTCGCAATGGTAGGTTTGCGCCGCATTGACGATTTCATCGTGCGGGCTCGGCGACACGGCCACCACGCCTTCGAAAGACACGCCGGCAGCGCTTGCCGCTGCGCCGATCTTGTCGATGGCGCGTTGCGACGCTTCCTGCATCTGCTGTTCATACAGGCTGGCGTCGAGCACGATGCCGCCGTCGGCCATCGGCGAGAACGGGAAGGGCTGCACCACGCTGATGGCGACCAGCTTGGCTTTGTTCAGTTGGGCGAAGGCGAGGGCGGTCTCGGCGGCTTTGTCGGACAACGGCGAGCCGTCGGTGGGAAATAAGATGGTGTTAAACATAGCGTGCTCCTCAAGTGATGTAAGACAGCTTATGGATTTACATCAATTAAAACCTTGATATAAATCAAACCTCACAGGCTTTGGCGTGAATAGTGTCGCCAAGGCAATCTTTTAGCAGTGTATGCCCGTTCATCGCTTCAGGTGCGCACGCTACGCAGCGGCGTGCCCCACACCATGGCCACCGTCAACAGGATGCTGCCGGCCGCGATGCAAGCGAGACCATTGCGCACGCCAAAGTGTTCCGCGATCCAGCCGGCGGCCAGCGCGCCCAGCGGCGCCGTCGCCACCGTCAGGAAGCGCATGGTCGACGTCATGCGGCCCAGCATGGGATCGGGCGTCACCTTCTGGCGCAGGCCCAGGTAGGGAATAAAGAACAGCATCACGCCGCAATCGAAAAAGAACATCAATATGGCATACGCCACGGCGCTGGCGGCCGCGCTGCCGAACAGTGCTGCCGGAATCGTTGGCGTCAGGGCAAAGCACACGGAGGTGGATGCCAGGCCGATCAGGATGGTGCGGCCGGCGCCGTAGCGCTTCGTCAATGGCTTGACGATGAAGGCGCTGAGCAAGACGCCGGCGCCGCCCAGCATCTGCGTCATGCCCAGCACGCCAGGGTTCATGCCCAGGTCGCGCGTGGCGAACAGCACCGTCAAGGCCATGCTGGCGTAAAACAGGAAGTGCCAGATGCCGGCGCCCCAGGCCAGCGCGCGCAGCAGCGGTTCGCGCCACACGAACAGCAAGCCGTCGGCGATGTCGCGCAAGGCGTGCTTGTCGGATGGCGCCGGCCGTGGATCGCGCACGCTCATGGCGCGCAAATTGAAGACGGAAATCAGATAACCGCACGCCGTGCACAGGATGGCGACGGGCGCGGACAAGACCTGCACCAGCACGCCGGCCAGGCCGGGACCGATCAGGCGCGACGCCGATTCGGTGGCGGCAAATTTCGACTGCGCATCGATCAAGCCATCGCGGCCCACGAGGAAAGTCAGAAACACCTGCTCGGCACCGCCGCCCACGACGAAGCCCGTGCCGATGATGAACCCTACTATATATAACCACGGCATCGACAGCACGCCGCACCAGTAAGCCACTGCCACGCTGGCCAGGGCCAGGCCGGACATGCTTTCGCTGAACAGCATGATCGGGTGCTTGCTGCGCCGGTCCAGCAGCACGCCGACGGGCAAGCCGAACAGGGCGAACGGCAGCGCCTGCAAGGCAACCAGCACGCCCATCTGTTCCGGCGTCGCATGCAATAACAGTACCGCACACAGGGGCAGGGCCAGCGAGGTGATCTGGGCGCCGAAGCAATTGAGGCCGTTGCTGAACCACAGGCGGCGGAAATTGACGCTGGCGGCGCTGCCGTCGCCGCGCAGGTAATGGGTGCAGTACTGGAAGAGGGAGGAGAAAATATCTTGCTCGATATGAAAATGATCAGGCTCACAATAATAGCAGCGCACCTGCCGCGCCGCTGCCGTTAGCCGCTACAATCGTTGTCACCGTGTTCATCCAGAGGAGACTATATGCAATACGAAGACTTGATCATCGATATCCAGGACAAAGTGGCGGTCATCCGCCTGAATCGCCCGAAGGCCTTGAATGCCTTGAACGACAACATGATGAATGAGCTGGGCGACGCCTTGCTGAAGTTCGACGCGGATGACAATATCGGCTGCATCGTGCTCACTGGCAACGAAAAAGCGTTTGCCGCCGGCGCCGATATCGCCGCCATGGCCGATTACACCTACCCGGACACCTTTACCCAGGGCTACATCAGCCGCAACTGGGAACATATCTTGCGCGTGCGCAAACCTGTGGTGGGTGCGGTGGCCGGCTATGCGCTCGGTGGCGGTTGCGAACTGGCCATGATGTGCGATTTCCTGATCGCCGCCGACAGCGCCAAATTTGGCCAGCCGGAAATCAAGGTCGGCGTCACGCCGGGCGCGGGCGGCACGCAGCGTTTGCCGCGCGCCATCGGCAAGGCCAAGGCCATGGATCTGCTGTTGACGGCGCGCACCATCGATGCCGCCGAGGCGGAACGCATCGGCCTGGTATCGCGCGTCGTGCCGGCCGATAAATTGCTGGAAGAAACGCTGGCCGCCGCAAAGACCATTGCCGCCATGCCGACCTCGGTTGCCATGATGATCAAGGATTGCGTCAACCGGGCGTTTGAAACGACGTTGACCGATGGTATCGCCTACGAGCGCCGCTTGTTCCAGGCCGCCTTCGGTACGCCTGCACAAAAAGAAGGCATGCACGCTTTCTTGGAAAAGCGCTTGCCAAACTTCGACGGTCTTTGATATGATTCGCCTCCCCGATAAGACGCACTGGTTTGCGGCACAAAAGGGACAGCCTTCCGAGGCTGGGTAGTAAAAAAGAAGGTTGACGAAATGGCCGAAACGCTTCATACTCTTCCTTCTTCGCAGCTGACAAACACAACGCTTTGTCGATAGCGCGAAAGCAGTAACCGAATACAGTTCTTTAACAATTAACAGTCGATAAGTGTGGGCATTTGATGTAAGTG
>NZ_JAPWIA010000005.1:0-268043 GCF_030587335.1 Janthinobacterium sp. SUN176
TGACCATAGCAAGTTGGTCCCACCCCTTCCCATCCCGAACAGGACCGTGAAACAACTTTGCGCCGATGATAGTGCTGCAACCAGTGTGAAAGTAGGTTATCGTCAGGCTTGTTATTCGCAGTAGAGAAAAACCCCGTCAGAAATGGCGGGGTTTTTTTTCGTCTGGCGCTTCCTTGCTGTTCCCCTTCCCGCTTTCGCTCATTCACCACGGGTGTATAAAATACAACATCCTTCGATATTTACATAAGTGCTTATATAAATGCTGTTACTATCGCTACATGAAACAAGAAAGAAAGTAGCAGCCACTCCCTGACAACCCACGAGGAAAGCGATGATGGACAGCACCCTGAGCATGGCAACGAAGAAATCCCCCCTGGCGCGCCTGATGGCCTATCCCTTGGTGCAGATCGTGCTGGGGATGGTTCTCACCTTTGCCGCGGTACCGCTGGTGATGGGTCTCGCTTCCCAGCTGGTGGACAAGCCTTACCGCATCCTGTGGCCGCAGTTGCTGGCGGCGGTACTGGTGTGGTTTGGCTACCGCTTCTATGTGAGGCGCATCGAAAAACGCCAGCCGACTGAACTGGCAATGCCGGGCATGGCGGGGGAACTGGGACGTGGATTGCTGTTCGGCACCGGGCTGGTCGCCCTGACCTTCGGTGTGCTGGCTGCGCTGGGCGTGTATCAGTTTAGCGGCGTCAACGCCCTGAGCGTCTTGTTGCTGCTCCCTCTGGCCGAACTGGTGCTGGTCGGCATGGCCGAAGAGATGATGTTTCGCGGCATCCTGTTCGGCGTGACGGCGCGTGCGCTGGGCAGCAAGGCTGCCATCGTGATCTCATCCCTGGTATTTGCCCTGGCCCATTTGCCCAATGCCGGCTTTTCGCTGCTGGCGATCATCGCACTTGTCGCGTATGGCGTGCTGCAGGCGGCGCTGTATATGCAGACGCGTCGGCTGTGGGTGTGTATCGGCACGCATATCGGCTGGAATTATTGCGTCGGCCAGGTATTTTCTTCGACCGTATCGGGCCATGCGGCCACGGATGGTCTGCTGCGCGGCGAACTGGCTGGCAATACCGTGCTGACCGGCGGCGCTTTCGGCGTGGAAGGTTCGCTGGTGACCGTCTTGCTGATCGGCGCCGTCGCCGCGTACGTGCTGCGCCTGGCTTTTGCCAGCGCACCGGGCACGTCGCGGGACTAGTTCACCTGGCGGCCCTATTGTCCGGCGACTGCCGGCGTGGCGTCGCTCCTGGCGACCCACTCGATCAGCGCATCGACGGCCGCGCGGCCATTGCCGTTACCCACCAGGTCGCTATTGATCATGGCGACCACCACGCATTGCTGGTTGTTGGCGTCGGGCACATAGCCGGCGATGGCCACGACATTTTTCAAGGTTCCCGTCTTGATGCGGGCCCGCGCGGCGGCCGGGCTGTTCAACAGGCGCTTGCGCATGGTGCCGTCCAGCGCCACGATGGGCAGGCTGGACTGGAACTCGGGCGCCCACGGGCTTTGCTGCATCGCCTGCAAGACGCCGGCCATTTGCGCCGGTGCAATGCGTCCCGTGCGCGACAAGCCGGAACCGTTGTCGACCAGCATGCCCTGGGTATCGATATGGTGCCGCTGGAACCATTCCTGGATGACTTGCCGCGCCCGGCTGGCCGTATCTTCCGGTGCCGCCATGGCGACGGGGCGGCTGCCCAGCCAGCCATCGCTCTGCAAACTGCCCAGGCTCAGGAACAGGGTGCGGGCCAGGGTGTTATCGGAGGTCTTGTTGATATCGCGCAAGACTTCCGGCAAGGCGCGCGCCACGTGGTCGGCCAGCATGCGCGTGCCGACCGGTTCGGCCGTCGGCGGCAAGCCCGTGCCTGGTGCTTCGCGCACCGTGCCCGTGATCGTGCCGCCGAGGCGTTTCCAGGTGGCGCGGAACAAGCGGTCCGCATAATCGTTGCGATCGAGCACATTGATGCTGGTGGCCTTGCTGCAGTTTTGCGGGAAGGTGCCATGCAGTATCACCTGCAGCTTGCCGCTCGCATCGCGCCGGTATTCGGGCGGGCGCCAGCCATCTTCCCACTTGGCGCAACTGCCCTTGACCAGTTTCATGTCGCTCGTGATGCTGACATTCTCGAGCGGCGGCTGCATCTGGAAGCTCAATTGCCGCTCCGTCGCACTGATGTTGATATCGATCAGATTGGTGTTCAGAAGCAAGGCATCGGGGATGACGTTGTAGCGGAACTCGGCCGACTCGTCGAAGGGCGCCGCGCCGATGTCGGGCCGGGCCGGCTGGAACAGCTGGCGGTCGAGAATCAGATCGCCCTTGATTTTGACGATGCCCTGGTTGCGCAGGGTTTGCAGCATGTGCGCGAGCACGTCCGCATTGAAATCCGTGTCGGCGCCGCCGCGCAGGATCAAATCGCCCTTCAGCACGCCATTGATGACGTCGGCACTGGTGCGCAGCTCCGTGCGGCCGCGGAAGATGGGACCGAGCTGCTCCAGGCCCACGGCCGTCGTCACCAGCTTCATGGTGGAAGCGGGCTGCATGCTACGCTCGGCCCCATGCGACAGCACGGTGGTGTTGCCGCGCAAGACGATGGCGCCCATGGCGTCTTCCGGGATATTCGCGCTGCGCAGCAGCAGGCTGACGGATTCGGGCAATTGCGCGTGGGCGGTCGACAGGCCCAGACCCGCCAACAGCGCAGCCATCAGAACAGGACGTAACATGGTGCTCCTTAGTGGAAAAAGACGTAGGCAACGAAGACGGCGGTGATCACGCCGGCCAGATCGGCGATCAGGCCGGCCGTGATCGCATAGCGCGTCTTGCGGATGCCGACGGAACCGAAATACAGGGCCACGATATAGAAGGTGGTGTCGGCCGAGCCCTGGAAGACGCAGGCCAGGCGGCCGACGAACGAGTCGACGCCGTAGGTATTCATGGCGTCGATCATCATGGCTTTCGAGCCGGAGCCGCTGAGCGGCTTCATCATGGCCGTCGGCAAGGCGGGCACGAAGTCCGTATTGATGCCCAGGTTGGCGAAGAACCAGTTCATGCCACTCATCAGGAAATTGAACACGCCCGCGTTGCGGATCACGCTGATGGCCACCAGCATGCCGACCAGGTAGGGAATCACGGTGATCGACGTCTGGATGCCGCCTTTTGCCCCTTCGATGAACGCGTCATACACATTCACCTTCTTGCGCAGGGCGCCGATGATGAAGATGGCGATGACGCTGATCAATACCAGGTTGCTGACCACCTTCGAGACCAGCTCGATTTCCTGTTTTGTCAGGTATTGCGTGAAATACCAGATCATGGCGACGATGGCGCTCGTCATGCCGCCCATCCAGCCCAGCACGACCCTGTTGAGCAAGTTGATGCGTTGCTTGATCGACACGGTAATGATGCCGACCATGGTGGCCACATAGGTGGCGATCATGCAGGGGATAAAGATGTCGGACGGGTCGGCCGCGCCGAGGATGGAGCGCTGCGCCATGATGGCCAGCGGAATCAGGGTCAGGCCCGAGGTATGCAGCACGAGGAACATGATTTGCGCATTCGTCGCCTCTTCCTTGTTCGGGTTCAAGGTTTGCAGGCTTTCCATGGCTTTTAAACCGAAGGGCGTGGCCGCATTGTCCAGGCCCAGCAGGTTGGCCGAGAAATTCATCACCATGTGGCCCGTGGCCGGATGGTCTTTCGGAATTTCCGGGAAGATGCGCGAAAAGAAGGGCGCGATCACTTTCGCCAGCCAGCCGACGATGCCCGCCTTTTCGCCGATGTTCATGATGCCGAGCCACAAGGTCATCACGCCGGCCAGCGGCAGGGCGATATCCATCACGCCCATGCGCGCCGTCTCGAAAGTGCCGTCGATGATGCGCTTGAAGATATCGGTATCGCCGAGAAACAGCCACTGCAGCACTGCGGCCAGGAAGCCAACGAGGAAAAAGCCGGACCAGATGTAATTAAGTGCCATATGCGATCAGTTCTGTGTGTCGGGAGTGAAAAATGTCTGCAAACAAAGTATAGGGGCAGCCCGATACGAGTTGATGAAAGAATGCAGCAATCGCATGCCAAAAAGTTATAAGCTGGCAGCCTGTTTTCATTGGCGCCCCGTAGCTTGCCCGCGTAGTGTGGGGGATGCCTGTCGCTAATCGCTGTTCGTTACCTTGTCTGCACTGGATCACTGATGATGTTTTTACGCAAAACCGCCTGCGCCGCCGGCCTGGCCCTGTTGACGCTGTTGAATGTACCGGGCCACGCTGCCGATGCTGCGTCCGCCAGCACTGCCCGCGCGAACAAGACCCTGCACCTGTTTTTGAGCACCAGCGAGACGGGCCTGGACCCGGCCGTGGCCTCGGACCTGGCCAGCCTGAACTTGATGGAAAATATTTTTGATCCGCTGCTGCGCTATGACTACCTGGCGCGCCCCGTGCAGCTGCAGGGCAATACGGCGCGCGGCATGCCGACGGTGGAAGATGGCGGGCGCACGTACACCTTTCACTTGCAGCCCGGCATCTTCTTTACACAAGATCCCGCTTTCAAGGGCCAGCCGCGCGAAGTGACGGCGCAGGATTATGTGTACAGCCTGACGCGCCTGTATGACCCCAGCCTGAAGTCGCCGTGGCTGTTCTTGCTGGAAGACAAGCTGGTGGGCGATGCGGCCCTGAAAACCAAATTCAGCTACGACACGCCGATCGCCGGCTTGCAGGCGCTGGACAAATACACCTTGCGCATCCGCTTGAACGGTGTCGATCCGAACTTCCTGTTTTACCTGGCCATGCCGGCGACAGCCGTGGTGGCGCGCGAAGTGGCCGAGGCGTACCCGGCGGCAGGGCAGATCGGCAACCACCCCGTGGGCACGGGGCCGTTCCTCGTGAAGGAGTGGAAGCGCAGCGACAAGATCGTGCTGCAGGCCAATCCGACTTTCCGTGCCACCGTGTTCCATACGGAGGCCAAGGCGCTGGCCGCCTTGCCGCTGGACGCGCGCGCCATCGCCACCGCGCTGGAGGGCAAGCGCTTGCCGCTGGTCGAGCGCATCGAGGTGCGCATCGTTGAGGAATATCAATCGCGCATGCTGGGTTTTTTGAAGGGCGAATTCGATTACCTGGAGCAAGTGCCGGAATCGATGACGGACATGGTGCTGGAAAACGGCGCGCTGAAACCGGCATTGGCCGCCAAGGGCTTGCAGCTGACGCGCTTTCCCGTGCTGCAAACGTATTACATGTGGATGAACATGGACGACCCCGTGCTGGGCGGCATGAGCAAGGACAAGCTGGCCCTGCGGCGCGCCATCGCCCTCAGCTACAACGGCCGCGAAGACATCGCGCTGCTGAAAAAAGGACTGGCCTTGTCGGCCCAGTCGCCGCTGCCGCCGAATGTGCTCGGCTACGACAAGCAGTACCGCAGCCCCGTCGGCTACGATCCCGCGCTGGCGCGCGCCTTGCTGGACCGCTTCGGCTACAAGGCGGGCGCCGACGGTTTCCGCACCCAGCCGGACGGCACGCCCCTGGTCTTGACCATGCATACGGAACCGAGCACGGTGGGACGCTTGCGCGATGAATTGTGGCGCCGCAACCTGAACGCCATCGGCGTGCGCGTGGAGTTTAAAAGCGACAAGAAGACGGAAATCATCAAGGCCTCGCGCCTGGGCAAGGTGCAGATGTTCGAGACCAACTGGATCGCCGACTTCCCCGATGGCGATAACTTTATGCAATTGTTGTACGGCGGCAACGTTGGCCGCGCCAACTATGCCCGCTTCAACTTGCCCGATTACAATAAACGCTATGAGGAGGCGCGCCTGCTATCCGATACGCCGCGCCGACGCAGTCTGTACTTCGACCTGTTTCAGCTGATCCACGCTTACACGCCGTGGGTGTTGCTGACGCATCCCATCTCTGCCGACCTGCAACAACCGTGGCTAAAAAACTACAGGCGCCACCCCGTGGAATTCACGTCCTGGCGCTATCTGAACGTGGATAAAACCAGGGCTAGCCCCGCAGGCAAGTGACCATGTCGCTGAAAAGGGCATTCATTCCAAAAAGTTATGGTTAGGAAAGCATTTTTCATTGGCTGGGCCCGGATGCATCGCGCTACTCTGAAAATGAAAACAAATAAAGTCATGCGCAAATGTCATAAAAAAATGTACTGCGAGACAGACGTTGCGACGTGAAAAAAACAGCCTGACTTGAGAACTCAAGTTTCGATTGCCCAAATAAAGGAGAGACCCGTGAGATTGAAGAAGCTAGCGCAATTGGTGGCATTGATGGGGGTGGTGGGACCGGTGATGGCACAGGAAGCGGCGGCGCCAGCAATGCAACGGGTCGAAGTGACAGGCAGCAGCATCAAGCGGGTGGCCAAGGAAGGCGCGCTGCCGGTGCAAGTCATCAGCTTTGAGCAGATGGAAAAACAGGGCATCACGACGGCCGAGCAACTGGTGCGCACCCTGTCGGCGAATGGCACGGGTGCCGAGAACATGACTTCGGGCAATAACGTGTTCGGCGCCGACGCCGACCGTCTTGCCGGTGGCGCCTCGTTCGCCTCGCTGCGCGGGCTGGGACCGGGCGCGACCTTGGTACTGCTGAATGGCCGCCGCGTGGCCACGCATGGTGCCAGTGGCCGTGCCGTCGACTTGAATTCGATCCCACTGGGGGCGATTTCACGCGTGGAAATCCTCAAGGATGGCGCCTCGGCCATCTACGGCACGGACGCCATCGGCGGCGTGATCAATTTCATTCTGAAAACCAATTACAGCGGCGTGGAAGCGTCCGTTTCCACCAACGATACGCAGGCAGGCGGCGGCGCCACGCGCCGCGCTTCGCTGCTGGCCGGCACGGGCTCGCTGGAAGAGGACCGCTACAACATCATGGCCAGCCTGACCGTCGACAAGGCGCAGCGCCTGAATGGCAGCGACCGTTCCTTCGTCAGCGGCTTCCAGCCGGGCCGTGGCCTGTCGCCCGATACCACGGGCACGCCATTCGCCAACCAGATGTCGGGGCCGGGCACGGCACTGCAAATCCCCAATCCTGATCCGAAAAAACCAGGGACGTTTATTGGCGGTTACACCTTGCCTGGCGACCCGACGGTGTATCTGCAAGCCAATCCCCTGAGCTTCCAGGGCAAGTGCGACAGCATCGCCGGCATGTCGCAGTACCAGACGCAACTGTGGAAAGACGTGACCTCACCACTCAGCACCACGCATTCCTGTGCGTATGACTACGGCGCCGACTATGTGCTGCAATTCCCTGTGGAACGGGTCAATTTCCTGTCGCGTGGAACTGTCCAGCTGGCGCCCGACCACCGCATGTTTGTCGAAGTGCTCGGATCGCGCACCAAGGCCACGGCGATCCTGACGCCGATGCAGGTGCAGACGAGCATCGCCAACAAGGGCGTGTATCCGGTGGGCGGCGCGTATTACCAGGATTTGTCGGCCTATATTCCCACGTTCGACAATACCAAGCCGATTGCCTACAAATGGCGCGCCAATGAGATCGGTAACCGCACGCAGGAAAACACCACCGACAATGCGCGCGTGCTGCTGGGTTTTGAAGGCAACTTCGGCAAGTGGGATTACAAGACCGGCGTGTCCTACGCACAGAGCACCACCAAGACCAAGCTGACGGATGGCTATTCCTACACGGATAAGTTATATGCGGCCTTGGGGACAGGGATCATCAATCCCTGGGTGGGCGCGGGCCAAAGCCAGACGGAAGCGGCCAAGCAATTGATCGAGTCGACCAAGTTCCGTGGCGCCTTCCAACATGGCAAGACGACCCTGACGCAGATCGATGGTTCCGTTTCCGGCGAGCTGTTCCAGCTGCCGGCTGGTGCCGTGGCAATGGCGGCCGGCTTTGATTTGCGCCGCGAGGGCTACAGTTTTGAACAGGATGTCGATGCCAACCTGATTCTATTGGCGCCAGGAAATGCCGCCTTGAAGGATGTCAGCCGCAACGTCAAGGCCGTGTATGCCGAGTTGCTGGTGCCGGTCATGAAAGACCTGGAAATGCAGCTGGCCGTGCGTCGTGACGATTACAGCCAGGTGGGCGCCACCACGAATCCCAAGATTGCCTTGCGTTACCAGCCAGCCGACTTCGTCCTGTTCCGCGCCTCGGCCAGCAAGGGATTCCTGGCACCGAGTTTCGACCAGCTCTATTCAGGTGTATTGACGCAGGAATTGCCGAATGGTGTGAAAGATCCGGAAGGCTGTATCAAGCATCCCGGCGTGACCGAATACTGTTCCATTCCCCGCCTCATTTACACGACGGGCGGCAACCTGAACCTGAAGCCGGAGACGTCGAAGCAGGGCAGCGTCGGTATCGTCATCGAACCGGTGAAGGGTTACTCCGCCTCGTTCGATTACTGGGCCATCAATACCCAGGACCAGCTCCTGAAACGCACGCCGCAAGTCGTGCTGGCCAATTACCAGGCGCTGAACCAGTACATCTTCCGCAAACCCGATGGCACCATCGATTACGTGCAGGCGGGCTGGTTCAATGCAGGTGGCAGCCGCGTACGCGGCCTGGACGTGAGCTTGCGCGGCGAAGGCAAGGTCCAGGACGTGAAATGGACGGCAACCCTGGACGGCACGTATATGGACAGCTTCAAGTTTGCCGAATACAAGGGGCAAGAATACAAGGAGCTGGTTGGCAACTTCTACACGCGTGATTTGTACTTGCGCTGGAAACACAATGCCAGCTTCAGCGTATCGCGCGGCGACTGGAGCGGCTTGCTCGTGCAGAGTTTTGCTTCCGGCTACAAGGACCAGGTGCCGAATGGCGGCAAGGGTACGCCGCCACCGGGCTTCAAATCCGATGTGTCCAGTTACACCACGTACAGCTTGTCGGGCACGTACACGGGCTTCAAAAATACCACCATCACAGTGGGTATCCAGAACTTGTTCGACCGCGATCCGCCATTCACCGCACACAACGTGGATGACGTGGTGGGCGCCGGCTGGGACCCGCGCGTGGCCGACCCGCGCGGCCGTTCGCTGTCGTTCCAGCTGAAGTACAAGTTCATGTAAGGCAACCATGCCGGCGGCGATCCCGCCGGCATGCTAACCTCGTGCGGCGGCGCCTGGCGTCGCCGTTTTTTATTCCAGGAAAGGGCCGCATGTCCAGTCAGACCAATCTCAGCCGGCGCCACTTCGGCGGCTTGCTGGCCGCCACCCTCGGGGCGGCAGGCACACCGGCATGGGCGGCGGCCGCGCAAGGGAAGGGAAAACGCATGCAACAGCAACACGCATTGATCAAACCGGCGCGCCTGTGCGACGGCGACCTGGTCGCCATCATCGCACCGGGCGGTTTTACGGATGAGGAGTCCATCGCCAAGGCCCAGCGCAATATCGAATCGCTGGGACTGCGCGCCAGCCTGGGCGCGAACATCCGCGCCGTGCACGGCAACTATGCGGGCACGGTGCAGCAGCGCCTGGACGACTTGCACGCCGCGTTCCGCGACCCGGACGTCAAGGCCGTGTGGGCCATCCGCGGCGGCTCCGGTTGCATTTCGCTGCTGGCGCTGCTCGACTATGGCTTGATCCAGCGCAACCCGAAAGTGCTGATCGGCTATTCCGACATCACGGCGCTGCACCTGGCCATCGGCCGCCAGACGGGCCTGGTGACGTTCCACGGCCCCGTGGCGTCATCGACGTTGTCCGATTACACGGTGACGCAGCTGCGCAATGTGCTGATGACGCCGCAAGACAATTACACGATCCCCATGGCGCTGGACAACCACCGCCGCGCGCAGACGCAGCCGAACTTCGCCATCCGCACCGTGCACGGCGGCCAGGCGACGGGACGCTTGACGGGCGGCAACCTGTGCATGGTCAGCGCGCTGGCCGGCACGCCGTATGCGGCCGATTTCCGCGAGCACATCCTTTTCCTCGAAGAAATCAATGAAGTACCGTACCGCATCGACCGCATGCTGTGCCAGCTCGACCTGTCCGTGGGCTTCAACACGGCGGCGGCATTGATGCTGGGCATCTTCGAGCATTGCGAGGCGGCCGAGGGCGACACGGCGCTGACCCTCGATGCCACCCTGGACCAGCATTTGCTGCCATTGAAGGTGCCGGCCGTCAGCGGCTATTCGTTTGGCCACATCCGCCACCAGTTCACGATACCGATGGGCATCCTCGCCACCCTGGATGCGGATCGGCAAACCTTGACCTTGCTGGAAGCCGCCGTGAGCTAGTCTGTTCGTTCGCGCACGGCACAGTACGGGGATAGTCAGTATGCTAGGGGCATGTGCGGCAAGGCATCGGGCCATGCCGGCATCCTTGAACGGTTTGCTCATGATCAACCGCCGCGCCAGCGCCTACATTTTGAGCCACCCGCTGGCCTTCGTGCTGCAGGTGCTGAAGGGCTTTCGCGCCAACCAGGGCTTGCTGCTGGCGGGCGCCGTCGCGTATTACTCGCTGCTGTCCATCGTGCCTTTGCTGATGCTGGTGGTGGTGGCCCTGTCGCACGTGATCGCGCAGGACGAATTGCTGCAGACAATCGGCCATTACCTGGAATGGCTGGTGCCCGGGCAATCGAAGGCTATCGTGGCGGAAGTGGCGCATTTCCTCAACAATCGGGGCGTGATCGGCTGGCTCTTGCTGCTGACCATGCTGTTTTTCAGTTCGCTGGCGTTTACCGTGCTGGAAAACGCCATGAGCGTGATTTTCATTCACCGCGTGGCCATCCGCCGCCGCCATTTCCTCATTTCCGCCGTGTTGCCGTACTGCTACATCCTGTGCCTGGGCGTGGGTATCTTGCTGATCACCCTGGTGGCGGGCAGCTTGCAGGTGATGAGCGAGGAAAGCGTGCGCTTTTTGCGCCACGACTGGGGCCTGGAAGGCGTGTCCGGCGTGTTGCTGTATTTGCTGGGGCTGGCGGGTGAAATCCTCGTGCTCAGTTCGATCTACCTGGTCATGCCCGTCGGACGGCTGTCGATCACGCATGCGCTGATCGGCGGCGTGACGGCGGCCCTGCTGTGGGAAATCGCGCGCCATGTGCTGGTCTGGTATTTTTCCACCTTGTCGCAGGTCAATATCGTGTATGGCTCGATGACGACGGCCATCGTCGTCATGTTCAGCCTGGAAATCGGCGCCACCTTGCTGCTGCTGGGCGCGCAAGTGATTTCCGAGTACGAAAGGGTGGCCCGTGGCGGCGAAGAAGACAAGCCGCTGGCGCTAAGGACTTGATTTAAAAAGATTATTGCACTGCACAAAAAGCTGTGCTATACTCCGTTCAGTGATTGAGATTCGCTTGCGAATAGTCTCACTATCCAGGCTCAGCGCGGCGACCGACAGGTGTAATGTCGATGGCGTGACAGTGCGAAAGAGTGGATTTTTGTAATTCCGGATACGTTGGTCGATTTACACTTGGAGTCACCATGCAGATAGCATGGGAGTCCGAAAATCAGGAGGCACTTTGCAGATAGCACTGGCGTCCATGACACGATTAAAGCATTGGTAATACATTGGAACAAAGCCTGCATATGTGCAGGCTTTTTTTTCGTCCATCGTTGGCGTATGGGGTCAGACCCTCGGCACCGCTAACGTAAAGCTCCGCGCCAACGCATGTGGGGGTCTGACCCCAGCCTTTGCCTGGGGTTAATCGTCCTCAACTTTACAAAGCCCGCGCAATCAAAATCTTCTGGATATCGCTGGTCCCCTCATAAATCTGGCACACGCGCACGTCGCGGTAGATGCGCTCGACGGGGAAGTCGGATACATAACCGTAGCCGCCGTGCACCTGGATGGCGTCCGAGCAGACTTTTTCCGCCATTTCCGACGCAAACAGCTTGGCCATGGCCGCTTCTTTCAGGCATGGCAATCCCGCATCCTTCATGGCCGCCGCGTGGCGTATGAGTTGCCGCGCCGCTTCGATTTGCGTCGCCATGTCGGCCAGGCGGAATTGCACGGCCTGGTGTTCATAGATGGGCTTGCCGAAGCTTTCACGGTCGCGCGCATAGCTCAGGGCCGCTTCGTACGCGGCGCGCGCCATGCCCACGGCTTGCGAGGCGATGCCGATGCGTCCGCCTTCCAGGCCGGACAGGGCGATCTTGTAGCCTTGCCCTTCTTCGCCGATCATATTTTCCGCCGGGATGCGGCAATTCTCGAACAGGATTTGCGCCGTGTCCGACGAATGCTGGCCCATCTTTTGTTCCAGTCCCGCCACGATGTAGCCGGGCGTGTTCGTCGGTACCCAGAAGGCGCTGATGCCGCGCTTGCCCGCCGCCTTGTCGGTCACGGCCATGACGATGGCCACGTCCGCATACTTGCCGCTGGTAATGAACTGCTTGGTGCCGTTGATCACGTAGTCATTGCCGTCGCGCGTGGCCGTCGTGCGCAGGGCCGACGCGTCGCTGCCCGTGTGTGGTTCCGTCAGGCAAAACGCACCCAGCATGGTGCCTTGCGCCAGTGGGCGCAGCCATTGTTCCTTTTGCGCATCGTTGGCGTACATCATGGCGATGCTGCACACGGGGCAATTGTTGACGGAAATGATGGTCGAGGTGCCGCCATCGCCGGCGGCGATTTCTTCCAGCACCAGGGCCAAGGACACGTAGTCGAGGCCGGCGCCACCGAGCGCTTCCGGCACGGCCACGCCAAAGGCGCCCAGCGCGGCCAGTTCCTGCAATTCTTCTTTCGGGAAATGATGTTCCTTGTCCCAGCGGGCCGCGTTGGGCGCCAGGCGCTCGCGCGAAAAACTGCGCAGCGCTTCCTGGATCATGGTCTGTTCTTCATTGAGTATCATGGGACGTCGTCTCGTTTGTTTTTATATGGTGTGGTGGAATTACCAGGCTATGGGCTTGCCATCGTAGTTGCGGAACACGGCCTTGTCCGTGGCCGGCAGGCTGGCCAGGGTGGCGCGGATGCCGGCAGCGCTTTCCTCGGGGGAAATATCGGCGCCGGCGCCGCCCATGTCCGTGCGCACCCAGCCCGGGTGAAACGCCACGCAGCTGACGCCTTGCGGGCCATGCACGAGGGCAGTGTCGATCAGCACGGAATTCAGGGCCGCCTTGCTGGCGCGGTACAGCGAACCGGTGGGATTGCCACGTTCGCTCAGGGAACCCATGTGCGAGGACAGCACGGCCAGCTTGCCTTTTGCGTTGGCCACCAGCGGCGCCAGGATCGGCAGCAGCCGCATGGCCGCCAGCACGTTCGTGTGCATGACGAGGTCGAAATCGGCTTGCGCGGGGAAACCGTCGTGGCGGGGGCCGTACACGCCCGCGTTGAGGATGGCCACGTCGAGCTTTTCATCGTCGAGTTTCCAGCCCAGGCCGGCACAGCCTTCCACGTCCGTCACGTCCAGCTGGTGCGCTTCCGCGCCCAGTTGCGCGAGGGCGTCGCAAGCGTCCGGTGTGCGGGCCGTGGCGATGACACGCCAGCCATCGTGACGGTATTGACGGACGATTTCGTGGCCGATGCCGCGCGAGGCGCCGATGATCAATGCGGTAGGCATATGTTTTCTCCCTGAAAATAAAATGAAAGGGCGCGCACCGTGAACTGCGGTGCGCGCCCGGGCTCAGGAAGAGCTTATACCAGTTCGATCGCCATCGCCGTCGCTTCGCCGCCGCCGATGCACAGGGCCGCTACGCCGCGCTTGCCGCCGGTTTTTTTCAGGGCGCCCAGCAGGGTGACGATGATGCGCGCGCCCGAGGCGCCGATCGGGTGGCCCAGCGCGCACGCGCCGCCGTGGATGTTGATCTTGCTGTGTGGAATGTCGAGGTCGTGCATGGCGGCCATCGGCACGGCCGCGAACGCTTCATTGATCTCGAACAAGTCCACATTGCTGCTGCTCCAGCCCGTTTTCGCGTACAGTTTTTTCACCGCGCCGATAGGGGCCGTGGTGAATTCGTTCGGTGCCTGCGCATGCGTGGCGTGGCCGTGGATTTTCGCGATGACGGTGCAACCGAGCTTTTTCGCCGTCGATTCGCGCATCAGCACGAGGGCTGCCGCGCCATCGTTGATCGACGAAGACGAGGCGGCCGTGATGGTGCCATCCTTCTTGAACGCCGCCTTCAAGGTGGGGATTTTTTCCAGGCGGGCTTTTTGCGGGCCTTCATCGATGCTGACGATGGTGTCGCCGCCGCGGCCGGACACGGTCACGGGCACGATTTCCCATTCGAAACTGCCATCCTTGGTGGCCGCTTGCGCGCGTTTCACGGATTCGATGGCGAAGGCATCCTGCGCTTCGCGCGTGAAGTGATATTGGCTGGCGCACTCTTCGGCAAACGTGCCCATCGAGCGGGCGTTGCCCTTTTCATCGCGGCTGTAGGCGTCTTCCAGGCCATCCATCATCATGTGGTCATAGATCATGCCGTGGCCGATGCGATAGCCGCCGCGCGCCTTCGGTACCAGGTAAGGGGCGTTGGTCATCGATTCCATGCCGCCCGCCACTACCACGTCGGCGCTGCCGGCGAGCAAGGTGTCATGCGCGAACATGGTCGTCTGCATGGCCGAGCCGCACATTTTCGACAGGGTCACGGCGCCCGTGGAATCGGGCAAGCCAGCCTTGCGCAAGGCTTGGCGCGCTGGCGCCTGGCCCTGGCCCGCCATCAGGCAATTGCCGAAAAACACGTGTTCCACGGCATCCGGCGCCACGCCGGCCCGTTCCACGGCGGCGCGGATGGCCACGGCACCCAGGTCGCTGGCGGTGACGTTGGCAAAGTCGCCCTGGAAGGCGCCCATGGGGGTGCGCGCGGCACCGACGATTACGACTGGATCATTCATGTTGGATCTCCGGTTAGGGGTGGGGATGATGACTGCATACAAAAACGCAGGTGCTGCGGATAAGGGAAGACGTCCTCGATGTGGCCGTCTTCGATGCGCTGTTTGCGCGCCTGCCAATATTGCGCCGTCAGCAGGTCGGCATGGTGCTGCATGAAATAGCTGCGGATGCGGGGATTGCCCAGCAGGAAGGTGCCGAATTGTTCGGGAAACACATCGTGCTTGCCGATGGGATACCAAGGTTCGGCCGACATTTCTTCTTCCTCCGTGCGCGCCTGGGGAATGACGCGGAACTGGCAATCGGTGATGTACTCGATTTCATCGTAATCGTAAAAAACGACACGTTGATGACGCGTGACGCCAAAATTTTTATACAGCATGTCGCCCGGAAAGATATTCGCCGCCACCAATTCCTTGATGGCGTTGCCGTACTCGACGATGGCGTGTTCGACCAGGTCGTCGCGGCCTTCCTTCTCGGCATTGCTCAGCCACATGTTCAGCGGCACCATGCGCCGCTCGATGTACAGGTGGCGGATGATGATCTGTTCGTGGTCTTCTTCGATCAGCGAGGGCGCGAACTGTTTCAGCTCGGCCAGCAATTCTTCCGCAAAACGGGCGCGGGGAAAGGCCACGTTGGAATACTCGAGCGTGTCGGCCATGCGGCCCACCCGGTCGTGGTGTTTCACCAGCAAGTATTTTTGCTGGACTTGCGCGCGCGTGGTTTCCTTGGGCGGCGGGAAAAAATCCTTGATCACCTTGAAGACATACGGAAACGACGGCACGGCAAACACGAGCATCACCAGGCCGCGGATGCCGGGTGCGCTTTCGAAGTGGTCCGACGAGTGTTTCAAATGCTGCAGGTAGTCGCGGTAAAACAGCGTCTTGCCCTGTTTTTGCAAGCCCAGTATCGTATAAATCTCACTGCGCGGCTTGCGCGGGAGCAAACTTCGGAGAAATTGCACGTAGGCCGACGGCACTTCCATATCGACCAGGAAATATGCGCGCGTAAACGAAAACAGCACGGCGATCTGCTGCTGCTCGAACAGCACCGTGTCGAGCACCAGCTTGCCGTGACGGTTGTGCAGGATGGGCACGACAAACGGGTATTCGCGGTTGCCGTTGATGCCCTTGCCGACCAGATAGGCGCCCTTGTTGCGGTAGAACAAACTGGTCAAGACCTGGATCTGGTGGTTCGGTTCGATCCTGTCGCCGCCGAACAGCTGCTGCAGCCGCGCTTCCACCTGGGCCACGTCACGCTCGAGGTTGGCAAATGCGCAGTCCAGCTGGAAGTGCGTCAGCATGCGCGTCAGGGTGTGGCGCAAGCCGTCCTTGCCCGGGTAATACACGCGGTAGGTGGGGACCGGGTCTTGCGTGTCGATGTATTCCGTGGACACGACGGGACGCACGAAAATATAGTCGTTATTGAAATACGTGCGGTGCAGGATGTTGCAGCAGACGGAATTGAAGAAGGTTTCCGCCAGTTCCGGCTGCTTGTGTTCCGTCAGCATGCCGATGTAGTGCAGCTTGAGTTCGCGCCACACTTCATCGCTCAACTCCGACTCTTCGTACTCATCTTCGAGCATCTGCACGCATTCCTGCACGCGCTTGTCATAAAAGTCGATGCGTTCGCGGGCCGCCGTCTGTGCCGCGGCCCAGGCGCCTTGCTCGAAATACTGCTTGGCTTGCTGGCTGGTTTCGCGGAACAGGCGGTAATGCTTGTCGAAGCCGTCGCGGATGGTGCGCGCGATATCGAATGCAATCTGGGAAGAGAGCAATTTGGGGAAGGCAATGTGCGTCATAGCTGTGCTCGCATAAATAGCTCTTCACCCAGTCGATCGCCGCGCGCCCGTGCTTACTTGGTTTCCGCAAACAGTTCGCGGCCTATCAGCATGCGGCGGATTTCGCTGGTCCCGGCGCCGATTTCGTACAGCTTGGCATCGCGCCACAGGCGGCCGGCCGGGAATTCGTTGATGTAGCCATTGCCGCCCAGGGCCTGGATCGCTTCGCCCGCCATCCACGTCGCCTTTTCCGCACTATACAGAATGGCGCCGGCCGCATCCTTGCGCAACTGGCGCACGGCTTCCGGCGTGGTGGCGCGGTCGCACGCCTGGCCGACGGCGTACACATACGCCTTGCACGCCATCATGGTTGAATACATATCGGCCAGTTTGCCCTGCATCAACTGGAATTCGCCGATGGGCTGGCCGAATTGCTTGCGGTCATGCACGTAAGGCACGACCAGGTCCATGCACGCCTGCATGATGCCCAGCGGGCCGCCGGACAGCACGGTGCGCTCGAAGTCGAGGCCCGACATCAGCACGTTGACGCCCTTGCCCAGGCCGCCCAGCACGTTTTCGGCCGGCACTTCGCAATCCTGGAACACCAGTTCGCCCGTGTGCGAGCCGCGCATGCCCAGCTTGTCGAGCTTTTGCGCGATGGAAAAGCCCTTGAAATTTTTTTCGATCAGGAAAGCCGTCATGCCGCGCGGACCCGCTTCCAGGTCGTTTTTCGCGTACACCACCAGCACGTCCGCGTCGGGGCCGTTGGTGATCCACATCTTGGTGCCGTTCAAGACCCAGCGGTCGCCCTTGAAGTCGGCACGCAGCTTCATGCTGACGACGTCCGAGCCCGCGTTCGGTTCCGACATGGCCAGCGCGCCGATGTGTTCGCCCGTGATCAGCTTCGGCAGGTACTTGGCCTTTTGTTCGGCCGTGCCGTTGCGCTTGATCTGGTTCACGCACAGGTTCGAGTGGGCGCCGTAGGACAGGCCGACGGAAGCCGAGGCGCGCGAAATCTCTTCCATGGCGATGATGTGTGCCAGGTAACCCATGCCGGCGCCGCCGTACTCTTCGCTGACGGTAATGCCGAGCAAGCCCATGTCGCCCATCTTGCGCCACAGGTCCATGGGGAACTGGTCGGTGCGGTCGATCTCGGCCGCGCGCGGCGCGATTTCGGCGGCGGCAAATTGTTGGATCGCTTCGCGCAGGGAGGCGATGTCTTCGCCGTGGTCAAAGGTCAAGCCTGGGAGATGGAGCATGTCGTCCTCGTCGTTATAAGTGTGGCGGTCATGGATGCCGGGTCAGTGAAGCTATGATACTCAGTTGTGACGTTTACGTAAACGTAAAGCGATGCGCGCGCGGCCTGCGCCGCCGCATTGCTGCCTAGCTGGTTTGCGCCTGATCCAGGTTCAAGTCCGCCAGCATGTGCGCGCAAGCGTCTTCATGCGCGCTGATTTCCGCCAGCGCCATTTCGATATCGATGCGCTGCTGTTCCAGGGTTTGCCGGTGTTGCGCCAGCACGCCCAGGAAGCGGTCCATCTGCGCGCGCGTGTCTTTCGGCGACTCGTACATGTCGACCAGGCTCTTGATCTCCGACAGCGCCAGGCCCAGGCGCTTGCCGCGCAGGGTCAGTTTCAATCGGGTGCGGTCGCGCGGCGTGTAGACGCGGCTGCGCCCGCCCGCGCCTTCGCGTTTCGGACTGAGCAAGCCCTGGTCTTCATAGAAACGGATGGCGCGCGCCGTGATGTCGAATTCCCGCGCCAGTTCGGTAATGGTATAGGTCGTCATTGCTGCGGGCGGTGTCGGTTGCATGGGTGGTCGGTCGCTGGATGGGTGCTGCAGGGTAATGGGGGGCAAAGTGCCGTTTACGTCAACGTCAATACTATTGTAGCGTGCCCTGCCCGTGCTGCAACAAAGAAAAAAGAGGACCTGGACAGGGGAATTTGGCGAATAAGGCAACAGTTACTGAAAATAAATTGATTCTTCTGGCGCAAACGCGCTTAAGATCGAGAGTTGGTGGCCAAGATGACACCAAAAAGAGCTTTCCTGGCATAACAGCGACATTCTTTTCGCTGCGATGGCAGTAAAATTTTTCGGGCGCAGATTCTTTCCAGCCGGCACGATCAAAAAACAACGTTTCGCTCTGAGCACGTTGTTCGAATCGTTTCCATGTTGGAAACAAAATGGCCCTTCTGAAAACTTTGTCTACAAGAAATTGTATGACATGGGCATTGCGTACATCGGTAGAGGAGGGCATTATCCGATACCGTACGTTGTAATGCCAAACCGAGGCTTTGAATCGTGCTGCAGTGCGAAAATCAAGGCCAGCCGCGAATTTGACCCGAAGCCACGCAGAATCACAAGAGAAAATTCGGCCCACTTTTCTACCCGGAAAGCCCGGCCGGAGTGTTAATTGTTAATTGATACTCTTTTCAAATGTAACATTCTGTATGGTCATTCAAGAAACTGACTTTCATGTTACAACATGAAATAGTACACCTATGAATTCTTCTAACGAACGCGAAAGCTTCAGCCAGCGACTTCAGTTGGCTCTCAAAAACGCCCATTATTCTCCAGACAGCCCGACCAGACTGGCCCGGGAATTCAATATCCGTTTCGACGGGCGCCCGATTACCGTGCATGCAGCTAGGAAATGGTTAGTAGGTGAAGCAATTCCGACGCAAGAGAAATTGCGCATGATTGCCCAATGGTTGGGCGTTCCGGCGGAATGGTTGCGTTTTGGCGGCCCGGAAAGCGCCACGCCGAATGGCGAAGCGGGCAGCGCTTTGTCGCGGTTTGAGTCCGCCGATGTGAAATTAATTGCCGATTTGCAAAGATTAGATGAACATCATCGTCAAATCGCGCGAGAATTTATTCGCATGCTGGTCAGAGTCAACTACCAAAAGTAAGCATTCAGGCCATCCCCGGCCGGCGCCGTCCGCCTTTCGCTGGCGGCGCTCTTCCTGTCCTTTTATTTGCGCAACGTCATACTGGAGACATGATTTTGTCGCACAATAAGACCTCGCATGTTGCGCTGCAGCGGAATTATTTGACAATAATCCCGCACGCAGCGGCGCAGCGGCCAATACCAGCGCATAATCACATCAGAAGCAGCCAGTTCATCCACTACGGAGCCGAGCATTTGAGCCGTCTTATGAAAAGTAACTACAGCAATACCGCGCAGCTGAAGGACTTGATGACCGTGCCCCCCATGACTGCCGCGCAACATGCGGAAGTGATGCGCAAACGGATCGCCCACCGCAGGATGGTTGAAGAAGCCAGGGATTTGAAGCAGGCCAGTGCTCACCAGTTCGACAAGCGGTGAGGGAGGATGCCTGACCAAAGCTGCTGCGCGTCGGCATAGGTAGTTTGCGATGCTCACCGTACTAAAGTACGGTTGCGCTTCTCGACTACCTCTTCCTTCCGCTCGCTACGCTTTTGTCAGGCATCGTGACGTCAATTAAATCGTGACGCCAACTAGAGGATAGGGGTGTCGCCAGTGGACTTCAAACCATTCCACCGTGGCGCCAGGCCGTGCTCGATGCCCAGCAGGTCGATGACGCGCGCGACCGTATGGTCGACCATCTCCGCAATGCTGTGCGGGTGGTGATAAAAGCTGGGTAGTGGGGGGAAGATGATGCCGCCCATTTCCGTCACGGCCGTCATATTGCGCAGGTGCGCCAGGTTGAACGGCGTTTCGCGCACCATCAAAATCAGGCGGCGGCGCTCCTTGAGCACCACATCGGCTGCCCGCGTGATCAAATTATCCGACAGGCCATGGGCCACGGCCGCCAGAGTCTTCATCGAGCACGGCGCGACGACCATGCCATCCGATTGAAACGAGCCGCTGGCGATGCTTGCGCCGATGTCGCGCAGCTTGTGCACCACGTGCGCCTGCGCTTCGATGTCCTTGCGCCCCACGCCCGTTTCCTGGTGCAGGGTCAATACGGCTGCATCCGACAAGACCAGATGCGTCTCGACGCCAGGGATGGCGCCGAGCAATTGCAGCAACCGCAAGCCATACACGGCGCCCGTGGCGCCCGTGATGGCCACGACGATACGGCGCGGCCGCTGCTGTTGACTATCAGGCATCGAGCAGGGACTTCAGTTCGCCCGATTCAAACATTTCATTCATGATATCGGAACCACCGATGAACTCGCCTTTGACATACAGCTGCGGAATGGTCGGCCAGTTCGAGTAATCCTTGATGCCTTGACGCACTTCCGGGTCATCCAGCACGTTGACGGTAGCGATGTTTTCCACGCCGCATGCTTTCAGGATCTGGATGGCGCGGCCGGAAAAGCCGCACTGCGGGAACTGGGCCGTGCCCTTCATGAACAGCACGACTGGCGTGTTCGTCACGGTTTCTTTGATCCAGGTTTGTACGTCGCTCATAGCTGCCTCTGATGGGTAAATAAATAGATGCCGTCATTTTATAAGAAAACGCCGGCACGGGTATGCGCTCAAGTCATAAATCGGGCAAGTCAGCCACGTTGATGCTTATAACTGTTTGCCCAGGCACACCGATTGTGCCGCGCCCACGTATTTGCCCCAGGCAACGACGGGTGCATAGCCGTGTTTGGCATAAAACGCCACCGCGCGGGTATTCGCCACGCGGGTGGACAGGTGCAGCCGCGCATAGCCGAAGCAGCGCGCCTGCGCTTCCACATGGGCCAGCAGGGCCGCGCCCACGCCACCTTGGCCGGGGCGCGCATACATGCGCTTGAGTTCTGCCGTGGGGCTGTCCGGCCCGCCCAGCGGGCGCAGGGCGGCGCAGCCCAGCAGGTCACCGGCGCCATCGCGGGCAAGATAAAAGCCGCCGCGCGGCGTGGCCGCTTCGGCATCGAAGGAAGAACGGCCGCTGTCACCATTGATGCGCAGCAATGCGTTCGACAATTCGTCGAGCAGCAGCTGGGCATCCGGGCCGGCCGCATCCGCCGCCAGGATGGTGATACCCTGCCTGGCGGCCACGAACTTAACCGCGCAGCTTGGCGAACGCGGCGGCCATGCTGCCGGCCGGTTCCGGTGCGTTGCGCGACTGCGACTGGTGCTGCGCCATGCTGCGGCGGTCGTTGCGGTCGCCACGCTGTTCCGGCTTGCTGCCCGCCTGCGGCGCGCTATCCGTCAAACGCATGGTCAGCGCGATGCGCTTGCGCTTTTCATCGACTTCCAGCACTTTCACGCGCACGACTTGTCCAGCCTTCACCACCGTGTGCGGGTCTTTCACAAACGTGTTCGACAGGGCCGAGATATGCACGAGGCCATCCTGGTGCACGCCGATGTCGACGAAGGCGCCAAAGGCGGCCACGTTGGTGACCACGCCCTCGAGAATCATGTCCGGGCGCAAGTCGCGGATTTCTTCCACGCCTTCCTTGAAGGTGGCCGTCGTGAATTCCGGACGCGGGTCGCGGCCCGGTTTTTCCAGTTCCTTCAAGATGTCGGAAATGGTCGGCACGCCGAAGGTTTCATCCGCGTACTTGGCGGGGCTGAGGGTTTTCAGCAGGGCCGTTTCGCCGATGACGGCCTTGATATCCTTCTTGATATCGGCCAGGATCTTTTCCACCAGCGGGTACGATTCCGGGTGGACGGCGGACGCGTCCAGCGGATTTTCGCCGCCCATCACGCGCAGGAAGCCCGCTGCCTGTTCGTAGGTCTTGTCGCCCAGGCGCGGCACGGCTTTCAGCGCCGCGCGCGAGGTGAACGCGCCCTTCATGTCGCGGTAGGTGACGATGCTTTGCGCCACGCTGGCCGACAGGCCGGAGACGCGCGCCAGCAGCGGCGCCGACGCCGTGTTCACGTCCACGCCCACGGCATTCACGCAATCTTCCACCACGGCATCGAGCGAGCGGGCCAGCTGGCTTTGACTCACGTCATGCTGGTATTGGCCCACGCCGATGGATTTCGGGTCGATTTTCACCAGTTCGGCCAGCGGGTCTTGCAGGCGGCGCGCAATCGACACGGCGCCGCGCAGGGACACATCCATGTCTGGCAACTCTTTTGAGGCGAACTCGGACGCCGAATACACCGACGCGCCCGCTTCCGAAACGACGATCTTCGTCATCTTCGCTTCCGGATGCTGCTTGATCAAATCCTGCGCCAGCTTGTCCGTCTCGCGCGACGCGGTGCCGTTGCCGATGGAAATCAGGGACACATTGTGCTTGGCGGCAAGACGGCCCAAGGTGTGCAAGGAACCATCCCAGTCGTTCTTCGGCTGGTGCGGGTAGATCACGGCCGTGTCGACCACTTTACCGGTGGCATCGACCACGGCGACCTTGACACCCGTGCGCAAGCCAGGATCCAGGCCCATGGTGGCGCGCTGACCGGCCGGCGCGGCCAGCAGCAGCGCTTTCAGGTTGGTGGCGAAGACATTGATGGCGTCGAGTTCCGAGCGTTCGCGCAGCGCGCCCATCAGTTCCGTTTCCAGGTGCATGAAGCTTTTCACGCGCCAGGTCCAGCGCGCCGTATCAAGCAACCATTTGTCGGCTGGACGGCCGAGGCTCTTGATGCCGAAGCGGGCGGCGATGCGGCCTTCGCACGGGTTGTGCGGCGCATCCCATTTCGGTTTTTCCGCTTCCGTATCCAGGCGCAGGGTGACGTCGAGGATGCCTTCGCGGCGGCCGCGCAGCAGCGCCAGCGCGCGGTGAGATGGCACTGTGGAAATGGTTTCCGAGTAATCGAAATAATCGGCGAATTTTTCGCCTTCGTCCTGCTTGCCTTCCACCACTTTCGATTCGACGATGCCGTGTTCCTGCACGTATTCGCGCAAGGTTTGCAGCAGCGTTGCATCTTCGGCGAAACGCTCCATCAGGATTTGGCGCGCGCCGTCGAGGGCCGCTTTGGTGTCCGCCACGCCCGGGTTGTTGCCGTCGGCACTCGTAAACGCTTCGCGCAGGAACTTGCCCGCTTCCATTTCCGGCGTCAGTTCGGGATTGTCCAGCAAGCCGTCGGCCAGCGGCATCAAGCCCGCTTCGATGGCGATCTGCGCCTTCGTGCGGCGCTTTTGCTTGTATGGCAGATACAAGTCTTCCAGGCGCGTCTTGTCTTCCGCGTGCATGACGGCGTCCAGCAGCTCGGGCGTCATCTTGTTCTGTTCCGTGATCGAGGCCACGATGGCGGCGCGCCGCTCTTCCAGCTCGCGCAGGTAGCGCAAGCGCTCTTCGAGCAGGCGCAGCTGGATATCGTCGAGGCCGCCGGTCGCTTCCTTGCGGTAACGGGCGATGAAGGGCACGGTGGCGCCTTCGTCGAGCAGTTCGATGGCGGCGGCAACCTGCACCGGTTTGGCGGCAAGTTCAAGGGCAAGACGTTGTTCGATAGTGGGCAGCATGGTTGTTTCCAGAGCGATCAAGCCTGGAATGATACGCAATCGGCGCGATTGCGCAATCTTGACAGCGCAAATGGACTGTGCGTTGACAACAGCGTCAGCGGGCCGGCAGCAGCGGGCTGGCGGGCGTCGGCGGCGGCGGGCGCTGCGGCGTGACGGATTTGCCAAAGGCATTGCCCATGCGGTGTTCGAGGGCGGCGCGGTTGTACAGGCCCAGCTGGTTCGACGGGCGCTGCACGATCGCTTCCGCGCCGGACAGGGCGGGTGGCTGCCGGTTCACGGTGTTGCTATCCGGCAATAATTTTTCATTCAAGCAAGACATCGATTGCGCGCGCTTGCCATTGACTTCCACTTCCACGCAACCCTTCTCCGGCGCGGCCGCCTTCACGACGACGGTGTGCTCGTCCGCCTGTGCGGGCAGGGCGGCGCAGGCCAGCAGCAATAGTGATAACAGGCGTGCCATGGCGGCTCCCGCAGTGGTGGATCAGGCGTTCAGCATAGCAAGATCATATGTCGCGGCGATGACACAGGCCGGCATGCGGGCCGACGCCATGTCATGCAGTTGTCATTTTATGAAGCTACCATCTTGCCATTCTGCAGGCAACATTGCAGTCAAGACACTTCATGAGCAGGATTTTTCGTTGATTCCCCTGGAAAATGACACTAAGCCACCGCCGCGCCGCAACGGGCAATGCCCTGTCCGCCTGCTTGCTGATGACATTCATGACATTGATGACATTCGTGCGGCCGGCTGCGGGCGCGGACGGTGCTGACGCCAGCGCGCACGCGACCCTGCGCTTCGACTTGCCCGCCCAGCCGCTCGATGCGGCCCTGGTGGCGTTCGGCGAAGTGACCGGGTATTCCGTGCTCGTCAGCAGCCAGCTGGCGGCCGGTCGCGTGGCAGCGCCCGTGCGTGGCGACTACACGCCGGCCGAAGCGCTGCAGCGCTTGCTGGCAGGCACGCAGCTGGGCGCGCGCTTCAGCGGCAGCAACGCGTTTACCTTGCTGGCGCTGGCCGACGCCCCCGTGGCGCCGGCGCCCGTGCCGGCAGAGGCCGCTCCTGTCATATCACCGTTGCAAGGCTATGCGGCCATCCTGCAGCGCTCGCTCACGCGCGCCCTGTGCCGCTTGCATCCGGACGCCTTCGGCCGCTACCGCCTGGCTTTCCAGCTGTGGCTTGACGAGCGGGGCAAGGTGCGCGCCGTACACGTGCTGGAGCCGAGCGGCGTGGAACAGCGCGACCGCGCCGTGCTGCAGCGTTTGCGCAACCTGCTGATGGATGGCGCGCCACCGGCGGGCTTGCCGCAGCCGCTGACGATTTTATTGACGCCGCGGCCCGATCCGGATGCCGACTGCGCGCCCTACCTGCTGGCCGGGGCGCCCTGACCATGCCGGAATTGCTCAAAACCACCTTGCGCAAGCTGTTCCTGGAACGCTACGGACAGTTTCGCCGCCACTTGCAGCGCCGCCTGGGCTCGGAAGACCTGGCCAATGACGCGCTGCATGAAACGTATCTGCGGGTGGAACGGATGAATGCGCCCGAGGCCATCAGCTACCCGTCCGCTTACTTGATGCGCATCGCCATCAACATTGCGGAAGATCAACGTCGCGACAATGCGCGCCTGCTCAGCTTGCCCGATATCGACGACCTGTACGAGATGGCCGACGAGCTGGCCGACCCGGCCCGCACCTTCAGCGCGCGCGCCGAGCTGGAAGAGCTGGAACGGGCCTTGCAGGAGTTGCCGAAACGCCGGCGCGCCATCGTCATCGCCGCCCGCGTCGACCAGTTGCCGCACCGCGATATCGCCGAGCGCTTCGGCATTTCCGCCCGCACGGTGGAGAAGGAATTGCGCGCCGGCCTGGAACATTGCTGCGAGCGCATGGGACGCGATTTCATTCAGCGCTTCGGTCCCGGCGCGGGAAAAACGTCTAAACATCATGACTGAACAAGCGGAAGACGACATGAGTGTCATCCAGAAGGAAGCGCAGGCGTGGGTCGTGCGCCTGGCCTCGGGCCAGGTCAGCGAGCGCGATGCGCAAGTGTTTCGCCATTGGTGTGCGCGCAGCCGCAAGCATGCCAACGCGTTTGCCGAGGCGCGCGCCGTGTGGGGCGCCATGGCGCCGGCCGCGTGCGCCGTCAAGCGGGCGCAGGCGCCTGTCAACACGGCGCGGCGCGCCTGGCTCGGCGGCGCCGTGGCCGCCTCGCTGGGCTTGCTGGTGCTGCGCCCGCCCATGGACCTGTGGCCGGCCGTCGCGGGTCTTGCCGCCGACTACGCCACGGGCACGGGCGAACAGCGCGAAGTGGCGCTCGACGGCGGCGTGCTGGTGCAGATGAATACGCAGACGCGCCTCGACGCGGCGCCCGTGCAGGACGGCGCCGCGGCGCTGGTGCTGCTGGCGGGCGAGGCGGAATTCCAGGCCGGCTTGCGCGGCGCGGCGCGCGTGCGCGTGCAGGCGGGCGACGGCACCGTGTCGGCCGGCAGCGCCCGTTTCAATATCCGCCTGTTCGGCCAGGAAGTGTGCGTGACGTGCCTGGCGGGCCGCCTGCGCGTGGCGCAGGCTGGCAACGATGCGGAACTGGCGGCCGGCCAGCAGCTGCGCTACCGGCCCGAGCATTTCGGCATCGCCCGCGCGGTGGCCAGGGGCGACGTCAGCGCGTGGCGCCAGCGCTTGCTGGTGTTCAAGCAAAGCACCCTGGCCGAGGTGGTGGACGAGGTGAACCGCTACCGTCCCGGCAAGCTGATCCTCAATGGCGACGCCTTGAAACTCACGCGCGTGCAAGCGAGCTTTTCGCTCGACCGTCTCGACGACGTGATCGCCCTGATCCAGGACGCGTATGGCGCGCGCGTGACGCGGCTGCCGGGCGGCATCGTGCTGTTTGGCTAGTGATGCACGCCGATGGCATGCCGCCAATTATGACATTTTCATGACCTTTTGCAGTCCCGGACCTTGTTCCCTGTCAATGCTGCTGGAAGCCGCGAATCAGTGCCTGCCGCCCGCCCCCGTGCGTGCCGCGCGCCGCCTCGCGATATCGGTCAGCAACGGAACATGAAAAGGGAATGTCGCCATGCAGCGAAGCAAGTCGGTCACGAAACACGCATCCTCCTCCGCCATGGCGGGCAACCGGACCGGGCGCCCCGTGCGCCTGAAACCGCTGGCGCTGGCCATCGCCGTGCTGCTGCAGGCGGGCGGCGCGCAGGCGCAGCAGCCGTTCAGCGGCGCCTGGTTTGCCGGCAAGGGCGCGCAGCAGGGCACGGCGGCCAGCACGGGACGCTTGCCGAATGGCCAGCCAGCCACCTCGCTGAACAATCCTTTGCTGCAGCAGCAGAAGGCGGAAGGCAAGCTGCAGCAATCACTGAATAACCTGTTGCTGGCCGCGCGCGGCATCGCCGCCGAGCAGGCGGTGCAGGCAGCCGCGCGCCAGGCGGCGCTGGCGGCGGGCGGCGCTCCCGATGGCCTGGTCAAGGGCGGCTTGCAGGTCGACAGCAACAGCCTGACGGCCGGCTGGCTCAACGCCCAGGGACCGGTGCAGAGCCAGGCCGACGGCAAGACCGTCGTGAAGGTCGTGCAGACGGACGACAAGGCGATACTGAACTGGGAAAGTTTTAACGTCGGTAAGAACACCACCTTGCAATTCGACCAGAAATCGAACTGGTCCGTATTGAACCGGGTCAATGATCCGCTGGCGCGCCCCAGCCAGATCCAGGGCCAGATCAAGGCCGATGGCACGGTGATGATCGTCAACCGCAACGGCATCGTGTTTACGGGCAGCAGCCAGGTCGATACGCGCAATCTGGCGGCCGCCGCCATGGGCATGAGCGACAGCCAGTTCAAGAGCGGCCTGTACGGCAAGGCGCAGGGCACGGGCGCCGTGCCGACCTTTGCGAATGACTTGTTGCTGGACCAGAATACCTTCAAGTATGGCAAGGCCGAGGCCGATGTCGTCGTCGCCGCCGGCGCGCGCATCGACACGCGCAAGCCGCAGACGGTGACGGAAGGCGGCGGCTATGTGCTGCTGGCCGGCCGCGGCGTCGACAATGCGGGCGCCATCACCACGCCGAACGGCCAGACCACGCTGGCCGCCGGCGACGCCATCGTCGTGCACCCGGGCCAGGGCACGGACAAGAACCAGTATTCGAGCACGCGCGGCAATGAAGTCGGGATGCTGCGCGTGGCCGGCAGCGGCGCCGGCGCCGTCGTCAACAGCGGCTTGATCCAGTCGGCCGGCGGCGACATCACGCTGAGCGGCAACACGCTGCGCCAGGACGGCGTGCTGCTGTCGAGCACCTCCGTCAACGGACGCGGCGCCATCCACCTGGCGGCGGCGGGCGACGACGCCAAGGTCACCATGGGCCGCGGCAGCGTCAGCGCCATTGTTATCGACGATAACGGCGCCACGGCGCTCGATGTGCAGCGCGACACCCTGCTGAAAGACACGGGCAAGGGAACGGACACGCCGCTGGACCGGCGCGACCAGTCGCTGGTGCGCATCGTTTCGGCCGGCAACGTGGAGTTCGAAGGCGATTCGCTGACCCTTGCCACGGGCGGCCAGGTGCTGGTCGACGCGGCCCGCCGCAGCCACGTGGCGCGCGACGCCGCCATCGACGTCTCCGGCGCCGTCGGCGTGAAGGTCGACATGAGCAGCAACAATGTGCTGATCAACGTGCAGGGCAACGAGCAGCGCGACGCGCCCGGCAGCCGCGACGCCAAATACCTGAACAACAGCGATGTGTGGGTCGACCGCCGCGACCTGGTGCTGGTGCCGGCCGGCACGAATGGCTATGCCACGGACCGCTGGTACACGGCCGGCGGCTTGCTGGAAGTGAGCGGCTACCTGAACACCAGCGGCCACGGCATCGGTGAATGGGCGGCCCAGGGCGGCACCGTCGGCTTTGGCGGCGGCGAAGTGGTGACGCAGGCCGGTTCGCGCATCAATATCGCCGGCGGCTCGCTGGACGTGCAGACGGGCATGGTCAAGCAGACGTGGCTGAAGGGCGCCGATGGCGCGATGTACAAGCTCAGCACGGCGCCGGGCGACAATCTGTACACGGGTCTGTACCGCGGCTATGAAAGCACGCATGCGCGCTGGGGCGCGAATACGACGGAAACCTATGCGAATGCCCTGATCGGCCCGCGCGAACGCCTGGAAAACGGCTATACGGTGGGCCGCGATGCGGGCCGCCTGATCGTTTCCACGGGCGCGGCCGTGCTGGAAGGCGATATCGATACGTCCGTGTTCCAGGGCGAGCGCCAGCAGCGCAAGCGCGATGACGGCGTGGATGGCTACAAGCAGGCGCAGACGGCGGCGGCGCGCGCCGGCCAACTGATCGTCGGCAAAATGACACCCGTCTTCGATACCAAGACGGGCCAGATGCGCGACAGCCCGCAAGCCGTGCTGGACAAGGTGCAAATCGGCAAGGTGGCCGGCATCGCCGATGGCCAGCTGCTGGACGCCGCCTTGCCGGCCGCGCGCAGCCAGACCTTGCAGCTCGACGCCGACTGGCTCAACGGGCTGGAATTGGGCGTGCTGAATATCTATGCCTACGACAAGCTCGACGTCAATGCCGACGTGCGCGTGGCCGATGGCGGCGACATCGCCCTGCACGCCACCGACGTGGCCCTGAAAGCGAACGTGAGCGCGCGCGGCGGCAGCATCGCCGCCGGCGACATCGTCTCGCGCTACCTGGCGAATGCGGGCGCGGTATGGGCCGATGGCAAGCTCGTGCCGGACAACCGTCCCACTGGCACGGCCGGCGTGCGCGTGGCGCCCGGCGTGCGCCTCGATGCGCGCGGCCTGTGGAGCAACCTGGAACTCGATCCCGGCGCCGGCGCTGGTTTGCCGTATATCAATGGCGGCAAGGTCAGCCTGAAAAGCTCGGGCGGCATCGACCTGACGGGCGGCAGCGTCATCGACGTCTCGTCCGGCGCGGCCCTGATGGGCAATGGCAGCCTGCAGGGCGGGCGCGGCGGCGACATCACCCTGGCGGTCGATCTGCCGACGGAGAAGGCGCCGACGGGCGCCATGCTCAAGCTCGATGGCGAATTGCGCGGCCATGGCGTGAAAGGCGGCGGACGCCTGGTGATCGACAGCGGCGCGGCCGTCAGCATCGGCGGCCAGCTGCTCGAAGGCGATGTGTTGCCAGGCGGCAGCAGTTCGCCGTTGGCCCTGCGCCTGGCCGATGAATTGCTGATCGCCAAGGGCGAGACGATTCCCCTGGCTTTCACCTTGACCACCAGCGTGATCAAGCCGGGCCAGGCCTTGAGCAAACCCGTGGTGGTGGATGTGTCGGTGCAAAAACCGCTGGTGCTGGGGGCCGACCTGCTGTTGCCGCCTGGCGCGCACGTCGTCATCAACAACGCGACGTATGTATGGGAGGGTTCCATCGTGCCAGCCGGCAGCGTGCTGACGGTCATCAATGGCCTGAATGCCGGCTTCGTGGTGTCGGCGGCGGCCTTTCCGCAGGGCTTGCCTATCGTACCGGTGACGACGAAGTACGCGGCGGGCAGCATCGCCACCGAAGAATTGCGCGCGCCGCCTGGTCTGGTGCTGCCGGCCGGCATGGTGCTGGGGCGCGACGCGGCCGTCAAGCCGCTGCTGGCGCTGGACGCGAGCCTGTTCCGGAGCGGTTTTGCCGACTACGCCATCACGGGCCGCGATGGCGTCGCGGTGGTCAAGGATGCGCATATCGACGTCACCATGCCCGTGTTGCATTTCAATCCCGCCACGGGCCATACGGTGGCGGGCGGCACCGATCCTGGCGCCGCGCTGGAACTGTGGACGCCGGAGCTGTACCAGGAAGATGCGCGCAAGGCCCGCCTGACGCAGCGCGCCGGCGCCAACCTGTCGCTGACGGCCGGCAGTCCGCACGTGAAGGGCGCCCTGGCGGTGGCCCAGGGCGCCGTCATCAAGGTTGATCCGGGCCGCCAGATCAGCCTGACGGGCAATGACCAGATCACCGTCGATGGGCGGCTCGACGCCTGGGGCGGCAAGATCGCCATCCTGCCAGGCACGTTTGGCACGGGCAATGATGTGGACTTGCCGAACGGCAAGGGACAAGCGACGTCGATCTGGATCGGCGACAAGGCCGTGCTGGACGTGGCCGGCCGCGCCACGGTCGCCACCGACATGCGCGGCGGCCGCTATGGCCGTGCGGACCAGGGCGGCAGCATCGAAATCGGCGCCCGCTACAAGGCTGACGCTGCCAGCGTCGACGCGGCCGATGCCTTTGTCGTCGTGCGTCCGGGCGCCCTGCTCGACGCCAGCGGCGCGCAAGCCGCACTGGACTTGCCGAACCAGGGCGCCGTCAACGTGGCCGGTAATGGCGGCTTGATTTCGCTCAGTTCGTACAACGGCATCTTTGCCGACGGCACCCTGCGCGCCGCGGCCGGTGGCGCCGGTGCGGCCGGCGGCACCCTGGCGCTGGCGCTGGACACGCCCAATTATGGCAAGGTCGACCGCTACAACTTGCAAGGCGGCAACGTGGACAACGCGGTGCGCGTGCCGCGCGAAATGTTGCTGGCGCAGGTGCAGGGCGAGAGCGCCTTGCCCGTCGACTTGCGCGCCGGCCAGCAGGATGCGGCGCTGCGCTACGGCAGCGCGCGCCTGGGCGTCGACCGCGTGCAGGCGGGCGGCTTCGACAACCTGGCCCTGCATGTGAATGGCATGCTCGGTTTTGACGGCGACGTCAACCTGTCGCTGGGCCAGAGCCTGCGCCTGAGCGCCACCTCGCTGGGGCTGGCGCAGCAGCCTTTGCCCGATGGCCAGGACAAGGCGACCAGCCTTGCCAGCCAGGTGCGCCTGGCGGCGCCGTATGTGCGCCTGGGCACGGCCGTGCGCGCGCAGAAGGACGATTACATCGTGCCCAATGCCGTAAAAGGCTCGAAAAACCTGGGCAGGGGACGGGGCATGCTGGGCGTGCCGCTGGTGGCCGAGGATTCCTTGCTGCAGATCGATGCGGGCATGCTCGATATCGCGGGCGAGGTCAACATGGGTACGCGCGGCACCATCGCGCAGAGCAGCGGCGCCGACCTGGTGGTCGAACGCGATGCCTTCGAGCAGCTGACCCTCAACAGCCGCGGCGACATGCGCCTGTCGAACAGCGCCGCCCTGTACCAGCCGGGCAATGCCACCTTGGTGGCCGCGCAAATCTACCCGGCCACGGGCGACAGCGGCATGGTCACGGTGGGCCAGAAGAGCGCCATCGACGAATACGGCATTATCCGCGTCACGCTCGATCCGCTGCGCACGCTCGATATCGGGCGCAGCGCCGGCAGCGCCACGCCGAACCAGCCGTTCTCCGTGTTTGGCAGCCTGAGCCTGGTTGCCCCCACCATCAACCAGCATGGCGTGCTGCGCGCGCCGCTGGGCCAGATCAATCTGGGCGCCGAAGGCTATGAAGCCTACACGGGCCATGTCAACCTGTTGCCGGGCAGCCTGACGTCCGTCAGCGCGAAAGGCTTGACGATGCCGTACGGCGGCACGCTCGATGGCCTCAGCTACCTGTATGACGGCAACGACGTCGTGTTCAAGGGCGTGGGCAACGGTCCCGAGATCGCCTTGACGGGCGCCGCCGTCGACGTGCAAGCCGGCGCCGTGCTCGACCTGTCGGGCGGCGGCACCTTGACGGGCGCGGCCTTCCTGGCCGGACGCGGCGGCTCCACCGACGCGCGCCTCAATCCGCTGGTGCAGATGAAGCCGAACGGCGGCTTCACCCTGCCCGGCCTGAATACCAACCCCGTGTACGCCATCATTCCCGGCGTACAGCCGGACGTGGCGCCTTTGACGGCCGAGCAGGGCGCGGGCAAGCCCGCCGTGGGACGCCAGATCACCATCGGCGCGGGCGTGCCCGGCCTGGCGGCCGGCACCTACACCTTGCTGCCATCGACTTTTGCCCTGCTGCCCGGTGCATTCCGCGTGGAATTGAATGGCCTGGCCGGCGCCGTCGAGACAGGCGGCACGATCGCCATGCGCAATGGCTCGTTTGCCACCGCGGCGCAGACGGGCGTGGCGGGCACGGCGTTCCGCGACGTGGTGGCGCAGCAAGCCATCCTGACGCCGGCCGACGTGCTGCGCAGCTATTCGCAATACAATGAAACGGGCTATGCCGCCTTTGCCGTGGCGCAAGCCACGCGCGACGGCGTGCCGCGCGCCATGCTCGAACGCGACGCCAAGGGCGTGCGGCTGCAACTGATCGCTCCATCCCTGCACAGCGTCGAGAACAACCATACGCCATTGATGATGGATGGCAGCACCCTGTACGCGCCGGCCGAGGGCGGCTTCGGCGGCTCCCTGCTGCTGGGTACGGGCAACCATGCCTCGACCCGCTACGAAGTGCTGGCCGACGGCACGGCGCCGCTGGCCGATTTCAATGGCGTCTCCGTGCATGCGTCGCAGATCAATGCCTTCGGCGCCCAGCGCGTGGGCATCGGCGGCTTGCCGCGCGTGACCTACAGCGAATTTGGCACGGGCAGCAACCAGCGCGCCAATATCGCCGCCATCAACGAATCGGCGGGCGGCATCGTGCTGCGCGACGGCGCCGTGCTGAAGGCGGCCGAAGTGTTCCTGGTGACGGCGAGAAAAGACGACGGCATCATCCTCGAGCAGGGTTCCGGCATCAATACGCTGGGCCGCGGCAAGGCGGCCTGGGACTCGCGCGACGGCTATGTGTACCTGCCCATGGGCAGCGTGCTGGCCGTTTCGAACGGCTGGCTGGACATGCTGCCGGCCGCAGCGCCGTCGTCCGAATCGTATGGCCCCGGCATCATCGACATCGGCGCCTGCAAGAAGGCGGACGGCGCCTGTGGCGGCGGCACCTCGCTGTATTCCGAGGGCACCATCGCCGCCGTGACGGAGCGCGCGTTTACCCTGCGCGACAACGTGCGCTACGGCACGCGCAACCTGGTGCTGGCGATGGGGGCGATCAATGTCGGCAGCGAGGCGTCCCTGGCGGACGCCAGCGCCCGCGGCGCCCTGCCGGACGGCCTGGCGCTGAACCAGGGCGTGCTCGACCGCCTGCTGCGCGGCGACACCAGCACGGGCGCACCGGCGCTGGAAAGCCTGGGCTTGACGGCGCGCAACTCCTTCAACTTCTATGATTCGTCGCAGCTGTCGACCATCGATGCGGCCACGGGCAAGTCGTCGCTGTCGCGCCTGGTGCTCAATACGCCGGCCATCTACGGCTATGGCGGCGCGGACGCGCTGGCGCGCATCCACACGGACACCCTCGTGTGGCAGGGCGCGACGAACGCGCCCGGCGCCGTGGTTGCGAATGGCCCCGGCACGGGCAGCGGCCGCCTGCAGGTCGATGCCAAGCGCATCGAGTTCGGCTTCACGGCGGACAGCCGTCCCGACACCATCCACAAGCTGGACCGCCTGGTGCTGGGCTTTGGCCAGGTGGCGCTGAACGCCAGCGAACAGCTGACGGCCAACAACAAGGGCAGCCTGTCCGTCTACCAGTCGCAAAGCGCGTGGGATACGGCCACCAATGGCTACCGCTACAGCGGCGGCGATTTGCTGATCAATACGCCGCTGCTGACGGGCGCGGCCGGCTCCGTCAACCGCATTACGGCGGGCGGCGACCTGAAGGTGAGCGCACCGGCAGGCGCGGCCGCCGCCTCGCCGACGAATGCGGCGCTGGCCGGCGCACTGGGCGCCGAAGTGGCGCTGAGCGGCAACAATGTCAGCGTGGATACGTCGGTGGTCTTACCAAGCGGAAAATTGACCCTGTCGGCCGAGCGCGATGTGCTGCTGGGCGACAAGGCCAAGCTGGACCTGGCGGGGCGCAAGATCGATTTCTACGACACCAGCAAGTACAGCTGGGGCGGCGACGTGATCCTCGACAGCCGCGAAGGCGACGTGCGCCAGGCGGCCGCCTCCGTGATCGACGTGTCGGCCGTGAACAACCGCGCCGGCAAGCTGAGCGCGACAGCCACCGGTGACGCTGCCGGCAGCGTCGATTTGCGCGGCACCTTGCTGGGCGGCGCCAGCGGCAGCTATGACGCGGGCGGCACCCAGGTGCTGTACGCGGCCGGTGGTGCGGAGATCCGCGCCCAGCGGATCGGCGACTTCGCCGGCCTGAACCAGCGTTTGAACACGGGCAAGGTATTCGGCAGCCGCAGCTTCCAGCTCAAGCAGGGCAATTTGACCATCGGCGACGAGCTCAAGGCGCGCGAAGTGAGCGTCTCCGTCGACGGCGGCAGCCTGACGGTGCATGGCCGCATCGACGCCAGCGGCGAACAGGTGGGCAGCATCCGCCTGGCCGGCCGCGACGGCGTCACCATCCAGTCCGGTGCCGTGCTCGACGCGCACGGCACGGTGCTGCGCACGGACAGCTATGGCCAGGTGATCGAGGCGCCGAACCGCGCCGTGATCGAACTGGCGTCGCCTGGCGGCCGCCTGACCCTGGAAAACGGCGCGCGCTTCGATCTGCGCAGTGGCGAGGCAGGCAAAGGCGGCGGCAACTATGGCAGCATCGACCTGAACGCGCGCCGCCTCGGTGGCGCCACGGGCGACGACATCGACATCGACGCGGCCGGCGCGCTGAACATCGCCGGCGTGCGCACCGTCAACGTCAACGCCTTCTGGCAATACAAGGATGCCCCGGCCGGCGCCGGCAAGGATGCGGACGGCCGCAGCTACCAGAGCATCAACCAGGCTTACCTGGACGGGAAGCACGGGGACAGCCAGGCCTTCATGGTCAATGCGCTGGCGAACGGCAACTTGATGAACAACAAATTGCGCGGCTTGCGCGGCGATGCGAACGCCTTCCACCTGCGTCCCGGCGTCGAGATCGTCAGCGCCACGCCGGGCGGCGACCTGCATATCGATGGCGACATCGACCTGTCCGGCCACCGCTACGACGGCGTCAATCCGCTGGCGCGCCTGAGCGGCGTGTACGGCTCGGGCGAGGCCGGTGCGCTGGTGCTGCGCGCCGGTGGCAAGCTCAGCGTCTTTGGCAGCATTACCGATGGTTTCGATACCAGCAAGCTGCCCGTCACGGTCGATAACAAGGGCTGGCAGCTGGTGAAGGGCCGGATGCCGTGGGGCGGCGAGGTCGTCGTGCCGCAAGCGGGCCTGGTGACCCTGGCCGAGGACACGTATTTCAAATCGGGCACGAGCGTCAATTTTGCCGTGCCGATGAAAGCCATGGAGTTGCGCAGCGGCACCTTGCTGGCGGCGCGCGCCACCTTGACGGCGGAGTTGAACTTGCCAGCAGGCAGCGTGCTGGGCGGTGCCGTGCGCAATGCCGACGGCAGCGTGCTGTACGCGGCCGGCACCGTCTTGCCCAAGGCGCTGACCTTATCGAGCGGCATGCAGCTCGATGCCGGCCTGCGCCTGCCTGGCGCGGCCAAGGTGGCGGCCATGGTGTGGCCGGCGAATGTGGCCTTGCCCTTCCCGGAAGGCCAACCGCGCGACACGGGCGATAGCGTCAATTCCGTCAATGGCGTGGTGCTGGCCTCCGCGCTGGCGCTGGACAAGGGCAGCGTGCTGCCAGCCGGCACGCTGGTCAAGCTGCCTGGCGACGCGACCATGGTGGCGCTGCGCAGCGAGGATGGCAGCGGCAGCCAGGGCCGCAACCTGGCGCTGGCGCCCATGCTGGCCCAGGGTTCGCAAGCGTGGTCGCTGCGCCTGGTGGGCGGCGCCGATACGGCCGCGGCCGATACGCGCGCGCTGCGGCCGCATGCGAAGGACGCCCATCTGATGCTGGCCGATACGCATTACGGCATGGGGGAAAAGACGTCGGTCAAGCCGGGTACGGGTTTGCCGGGCAAATATATCTTCAGTGAACAAGCCATCAGCGAGGGCATGCCGGAAGGCGAGGTTGATATCGAGACGTGGTTTGGCAGCGAAGAGTTCATGCTGGAGTACTATGCCCATTATGTGATCAAGGTGGCGGACGGCACGCCGCCCGAATATGTGACCAATGTGGAACCGGCGCGCCAGCCCCTGTTCAGTGTGCTGCGCACGGGCACGGGCGACCTCGACTTGCTGGCCGCGGGCGACTTCGACATGCGTTCGCTGTATGGCGTTTACACGGCGGGCACGCAGTCGGCCTCGCCGCTGGTCGATGGCAAGGATCTGTTCAACTTGCCGCGCGGCCTGAACGCCAAGGGCCAGCTGCTCGGCGCCCTGGGCGACAAGCTGACGCGCTTCGTCGATGGCGGCAGCGAGAGCCTGTACCGCGCCTGGTATCCCGAGCACGGCGGCAATCTGCTGCTGCGCGCCCAGGGCGACGTCAAGGGCGATACCCTGGGCACCTCCACGCAACGCCGCGAAGATGCCATCGGCTTCCTCAACGCGCAGCAGGACACCAGCGATATCGGCAGCTGGCTGTGGCGCCAGGGCAGCGGCAGCACGGGCGCGGGCGTGCCGACGGCGTGGTGGGTCAATTTCGGCACCTACGTCGCGCGCCCGGAAGGTCCCGACCTGTTTGCCGGCTTGCCGGTCGTGTCGGGCTTTACGGGCATCGGCACCCTGGGCGGCGGCAATGTGCTGCTGCAGGCGGGCGGCGACGCCGGCATGCTGACCTCGCGTGCCGACCCGGCCGGCGAATTCGCGCCGCGCAGCCAGGGCCTGAACGTGGCCGTGGGCAGCACGGGCAGGGTGACGCCGGACGGCAAGCTGCTGCTGACGGGCGGGGGCGACCTCGACATCCGCATCGGCGGCGGCCTCAATCCGGTCGCCGCGGTGCGCAGTTTCGACCGCAACGGAGACTTCGCGAATGTCGATACGCGCTTCGAGCGCCAGTATCCCACGCTCAACAGTACCTTCACCAACCTGCGTGGCGCGCTGCGCATGGAGGCGGGCGCCGTGGGCGGCGTCGAACTGCGTTTCGACCGCGCCGATCCGACGGAATCGCGGCCGTACGAAACCTACACGGCGGGCACGTCCATCGCCAGCGGCGGGCCTATCCTGGTGCCGGGCGACAGCGGCGTGCGCATCGATGCGCGCGGAGACCTGGTGCTGGGCGGCACGGCCGATGCGGGCCGCGTGAAGCAGCTGGGCAACGGTTCGCCGTTCAACTACCAGGGCGTGGCGCGCACCGGCGAAGGCTGGAGCTGGTTCTCGCTGTGGACGCCGGCCACGGCCATCGACCTGTTCAGCACGGGCGGCAACTTGACGCCCACCTCGTCCTGGATCAATTCGACGATCGGCGACAACCACGCGCCGACGGACGGGCGCTTCGTCATGCCGTCCGTGCTGCGCGCCGTGGCCGCCAGCGGCAGCTTGTACTACGGCAATGCCAGCCTGGGCAGGCTGGGTGGTGATGGCGGCAAGGTGGACATGCCGCAAAACGGCGTGATCCTGGCGCCGTCGCCGGTGGCGCCGCAATTTGTCAAGACGGGCACGGGCCAGCTGGAAATGCTGGCCGCCGACTCCATCCATGCGGCCGGTTATCCGATCACGCCATCGGGCGCCGACCCGCGCATGCTGCCGAATCCGTTCAATCCGGGCTTCGTCGGCGCCCTGGACAAGGTCTGGTTCGGCCTGCTGCCGCTGCATAACGTCAGCGCCGATGCGCTGGCGCCCGGTGCGCTGAAATGGTTCGGCTCGACCCCGAACGGTGCCAGCGATGCCGGGCAACAACTGTATCCGCTGTTCAGCATGACGCCGCCGACGGTGTCCGACTATGTGCCGGCAGGCCAGCTGCCCGCGCGTTTCTATGCCAGCAGCGGCGACATCGTCGGCCTGCGCACGGGCGGCATCGTGTATCGGGGCAACCTGAAGGGCGTCAGCGGCGCCCTGGGGCTGTGGTACGAGGGCGGCGGCGCCGTGGCTGTGCGCGCCGGACGCGATATCGTCAACTCGGGCACGCCGCTCGGCAGCGTCGAGGGCGTGCCGGACGGCGCGGCCGGATGGACCAGCCAGGGCTTTGTCGGCCGGCCGGACTATCCGGACAAGCCGGTCGTCACCGGCAGCTCGACGGCGCGCGGCAACCTGTTCGTGCACCGCCACGCCGATGACGTTTCCGTCGTCAGCGCCGGGCGCGATATCCGCTACAGCACCTTCTATGTGGCGGGACCGGGCCAGCTCAATGTGAGCGCCGGACGCGACCTGTACATGGCCGACAAGGGCGAGCTGCGCAGCCTCGGTTCCATCGTCAGCACCGGTCCCGGCGAGCGCGGCAATGGCGCCGGCATCAGCGTGGCCGCCGGCGTGGGCCGCAATGGCCCCGACTACGCGGCCTTCGCGGCGCGCTACCTGGACCCGGCCAAGCTGGCCGACCCGGGCCGTCCGCTGGCCGACCAGGCCGGCAGCGCCGTGTACGTCTACGGCGGCAAGCTGACCCTGGCCGACTGGCTGCGCGGCCAGTTCGGCTACAAAGGCGACGAGGCGGGCGCTGCCGCCTTCCTCGGCACGAAACAGGCGGAACTGGAAAAGGCCGGCCAGCAAACGGGCGGCGTGCGGCGCGACCTGGCGCGCGAATACGCGCAGGTCAGCCAGTTGCACCTGGTGAACTGGCTGACGACGCGCTTTGGCGGCGACAGCGGCCTGGGTATCCGCTACGACCCGGCCACCGATGCGCGCAGCTTCTTTGCCGCCTTGCCGAAGGAACAGCAGCAGGTGTACCTGAGCAATGTCTACTTTGCCGAACTGAAGGCGGCCGGGCGCGAGTACAACGATCCGGACGGCGTGCGCCGCGGCAGCTACCTGCGCGGCCGCGAAGCCATCGCCACCCTCTTCCCGACGCAGGACAAGGCGGGCAAGAAGATCGAGTACAAGGGCGACCTGACGATGTTCAGCAGCGCTCTGTACACGGTCAACGACTACGCAGGCATCTATACCAAGCGGCCCGTCGCGGGCGTGCGCTACCTGAGTCCGCAGGAGTGGGCCGAGGCGGGGCGTCCGACCGTCAACGTGCCGCACGTGATCGTCAACGATGCCGGCATGCACACGGATTTCGGCGGCGATATCGGCATCGCGGTGCCGGGCGGGCGCGCGCTGATCGGCGTCGACGGCGGCTATGCGCCGGGCGAAGGCTCGGGCGTGCTGACGCAGGGGGCGGGCGAGATCCAGATGTATGCGAAAGACAGCATTCTGCTGGGCCAGAGCCGCATCTTCACCACTTTCGGCGGCAACATCCTGGCCTGGTCGGCCACGGGCGACATCAATGCGGGCCGCGGCACCAAGTCCACCGTCGTCTACACGCCGCAGCGCCGCACCTACGACAGCATCGGCCTGGTCAGCCTGTCGCCGAGCACGCCGACGACGGGCGCCGGCATCGCCACCCTGAACCCGATCCCGGAGGTGCCGCCCGGCGACATCGACCTGATCGCCCCGCTGGGCACCATCGACGCGGGCGAGGCGGGCATCCGCGTCTCGGGCAACGTCAACCTGGCGGCCTTGCAGGTGGTCAACGCGGAAAACATCCAGGTGCAGGGCAAGTCGACGGGCATGCCCGTGATCGCCTCGGTGAACGTGGGGGCGCTGAGCAATGCCAGCGCGGCCGCCACGCAAGCTGTGACGGCGGCGCAGGACGTGCTGCAGCGCGAACGGGCTGCCACGCGCCAGGCGCAGCCGTCGCTGTTCACGGTGAAGGTGCTGGGCTTTGGCAACGAGCAGGCGGACGAAGCCGGTGTTGGCAAGCACACGGGCGGCGAACCGCAGGCGTCCAGCTACCAGCCGGCCGGTGTGGTGCAGGTGCTGGGGGCGGGGCCGTTGACGGCGCCGCAGCTGCAGGCGCTCACGCCGAACGAGCGGCGCGGTTTGCAGCCTTGAGCGGAGTTTTATGAACATTTGATGACATTCGGCAGTCGCCGCGCGCGGCGGCTGTCTAGGCATCAGTAGATCAGCATTAGCAACAAAAATACGCCGGCCCAGCGCCGCAACACAGGGCAACCGTTTGATTTTAAGGTGAATGGAAGATGCGTGAAATGACAACCAAGGGCAGGGGCGTGCCGCCAGCGGCGCCTGCAACCGCCTTGACGATGCTGTGCCTGGCCATGCTGGCGCTGTCCGGCATGGCGCGCGCGCAGGACGCGGTCCCGGCGGCCGCTCCTGTGGCCGCGCCGGAACGGCAGGTGACGATCGAGGAATACCTGGTGCGCGGCAATACCGTGCTCGATGCGCGTGCCATCGAAGAGGCGGTGACGCCCTTCCTGGGGCCGGGCCGCACCCTGAAGGACGTGGAAGGGGCGCGCGACGCCCTCGTTGCGGCATATCAAGCCCGCGGCTACCAGTCCGTCTACGTGGACTTGCCGGAGCAGCAGGTGGAGCAGGGCGTGGTGGTGCTGCAGGTGAGCGAAACGAAGGTGGGACGCTTGCGCGTCGTCGGCGCGCAATACAACTCGCCGCTCGACGTGCGCCAGCAAGTACCGGCCTTGACGGAAGGCAAGGTGCCCGACTTTACGCAGGCGCAAGTGGAGCTGACGGCCCTGAACCGCGGTCCCAAGCGCCAGGTGATGCCGCTGGTCAAGCAGGGCAGCCTGCCCGGCACCATGGACGTGGACTTGAAGGTCGAGGACAGCAGCCCGTGGCGCGCCAGCGTCGGCTTGAACAACGATTACAGCGCCGATACCAAGAAGCTACGCAGCAGCATGTCGGTCGGTCACGACAACCTGTGGCAGATGGGGCATAGCGCCACCATCAGCTTTTTCGGCACGCCGGGCGACCTGAACCAGACCAAGGTGTGGTCCGCCTCGTACGTGGCGCCGATCGGCACGCAAGGCTGGAGCGTGGAAGCGACCGGCTACCAGTCGAACAGCAACGTCGCCAGCACGGGCGGCACCAGCGTGCTGGGCAAGGGCCACGCGCTGGGCATGAAAGTCAACTACACGGTGCCCAACAGCGGCATCTGGTGGCACAGCTTTTCTGCCGGCATCGATTTCAAGGATAACCAGGAAGCCTTGAAACTCAATGGCACGGGCAGCAATATTCCGCTGAAATACGTGCCGCTCAGCGTGGCCTACAACGGCTTTGCGCAGACGGATGCGGCGACGTACGGCCTGGGCCTGTCGCTGGTGGCCGGCACGCGCGCCGCGTTCGGCTATGGCAGCAACAGCGCCGCCTACGACAACAAGCGCTACAAGGCCTCGCCCAGCTTCCTCGTGCTGAAGGGCGACGCCAACGCCACTTACACCCTGGGCAGCGGCGCGCAGCTGCACGGGCGCATGTCGGGCCAGCTGGCTGACGCGGCGCTCGTGTCGGGCGAGCAGATGGCCGCCGGCGGCGCCAATTCCGTGCGCGGCTACCTGTCGGCCGAAGCGACGGGCGACTACGGCATTTCCGGCACCGTCGAATGGCGCACGCCCCAGCTGACGTACTTCAGCCGCCTGGAAAACTGGCGCCTGTTTGCCTTTGCCGATGGCGCGCGCCTGCGCCTGCGCGATCCGATGATCGAGCAGAAAGACCTGTTCGGCCTGGCCTCCGTGGGCGTGGGCAGCAGCTTCCAGTTCCTGCGCTACCTGAATGGCCGCATCGATTTCGCTTACCCGCTGCGCGATGGCCCGCGCACGCACAAACACGTGCGCCGCATCAATTTCAACCTGTCGGCCAGCTACTGACGGGCCAGCTCACCAGCACTGCACTTTTTTAGACTTTTCTTCGGAGAATCACTGTCATGCAACGTTTTCTTTTCCTGCTCACGATCCTGGGCACGCTCGTTCCCGGCCTGGCGCATGCCTGGTGGCAGCCCGACTGGGCTTACCGCAAACCCGTCACCGTCGACGCCGGCCCGAAGGCGGGCGCCGTGGGCGGCGATCCCGGCCGCATTCCCGTGCTGCTGCGCTTGCATTCTGGTAACTTCAACTTCGAAGGCGTCAGCGACAACGGCGCCGACCTGCGCTTCGTGGCGGGCGACGACAAGACGGTGCTGAACCACCAGATCGAGCAGTTCAACCCGCTCCTGGGCATCGCCCTGATCTGGGTCGATGTACCGGCCCTGACGGCCGGCACGCCGCAGCAGCTGTGGATGTACTACGGCAATTCGAAGGCGCCCGCTTCCGGCAACGGCCAGCGCACCTTCGACCCCGATTACAGCCTCGTGTACCACTTCACCGAGCCTGGCGTGCCTTCGCGCGACAGCACCGCCTACGGCAACCATGCCCAGACAGCCGTGCCGGCGCTGGACGGTTCCGTCATCGGCGCCGGCGCCCGCCTGGGTACGGCACCGCTGATGCTGCCTGCCTCGCCTTCGCTGGCGCTGGCCGCCGGCGCGCCCTTCACCTTTTCCGCCTGGGTGCGTCCCGATAACCTGGGCCCGCAGCAAGTGCTGTATGCGCGCCGCGACGGCGCCAACGAATTGCTGATCGGCATCGACCAGGGCGTGCCTTTCGTGCAGGTGAATGGCCAGCGCAGCAAGCCCGGCCAACCGATCCAGGCCGCGCAATGGTCGCACCTGGCTGTGAAAGCCGATAAAGCCAACGTGGCCCTGTACGTGGGCGGCCGTCCGGCCGTGTCGCTGGCCACCGCGCTGCCAGCCTTCACCAGCGCCGCGTCGGTCGGCGCCGATGCGGCGCCGGTCGCTTCCGGCGCCGCCACCCTGAACAACTTCACGGGCGCCATCGACGAGCTGCGCCTGTCGCGCACGGCCCGTCCCGACGCCCTGCTGCTGGCCGACGCCGTCTCGCAAGGTTCCGAATCGCGCCTGGCCGTGTTTGGCGCCGACGAACAGCAGGCCGGCAAGAGCCATTTCGGCTTCATCATCGCCGCCATGCCGCTCGACGCGTGGATCGTCGTCGGCGTGCTGGGCCTGATGATGGTCTTGTCGTGGATCATCATGATCGGCAAGGGCCGCAGCTATGGCGCCATCTCGCGCGCCAATGCGCAATTCATGCAGTCGTTCCACGAAGCGGCCGGCGCGCCGCTGGACCACCTGGCGCGCAACGGCAAGCTGAGCACTTCCGTGAAGACGGATTCCTCGCTGTGGCGCCTGTATGACGTGGCCATCGACGAGATGCGCCGCCGCCACGACCGCGGCTACGACCTGAACGCCGTGTCCAACGCGACGATCGGCGCCATCCGCGCCGCCATGGATGGCGTGATGGTGCGCGAAAGCGAGCGCATGTCGAAACGCATGATCTGGCTCTCGACCACTATCGAAGGCGCGCCGTACGTCGGTCTGTTCGGCACCGTGATCGGCATCATGCTGGTGTTCGTCGTGGCGGCCATGGCCGGCGCCGTGGACATCAACTCGGTGGCGCCAGGCATGGCGGCAGCGCTGTTGTGTACGGCTGCGGGCCTGGGCGTGGCGATTCCCGCCCTGTTCGGCTACAACTGGCTGTCGTCGCGTTCTGACGCCATCGTCGCCGATATGGCCGTCTTCGTCGACGAATTCGCCACGCGTCTGGCTGAAGAGCAGGGCGACGGACGCCAGATGCGTCCCGTGCTGCAACAGGCGTGAGGGGCGCATAACCATGGCCACCTCCGCCAAGTTTACCCCCCGCAAGCGTAGCGGCGGCATCAACATCACGCCCTTCGTCGACGTGCTGCTGGTGGTGCTGGTGATCTTCATCCTGACCAGCAATGCCAGCATTCCCGGCATCAAGGTCGACCTGCCCAAGGCCAGTTCGGCCATGGCGCTGGAAAAACCGAAGACCAAGGCCATCACCATCGACAACGCGGGCCAGGTCTTCCTCGACGCCTATCCCGTCACCTTGCCCGAGCTGGAAGAGCGCTTGCGCACGGAAAAGGCCCTGACGCCCGACTTCCCCGTGATCGTGCGCGGTGATGCCGCCGTGCAATACGCGAAAGTGGTCGAAGTGCTGGACTTGCTGCGCCGCATAGACCTGAACCAGGTGGGCCTGGTGACCGGCAAGCCGGCATGAGGAGCGCAAGGTGAAGCGTGACGACATGATGAAGATGGCCGCCTCGGAACCGTCGGGCGCGGCGCAGTGGTGGCGCCGCTGGGGCGGCGTGGCCGGCGGCGTGCTGCTGGCCGGTGCGCTGGCCGCGCTGGTCTGGTATTTGCTGTCGGACACGGCCGCGACCAAGCGCGAAGTGGCGGCCCCGCCGATGCTGATGCTGCCGCCTCCGCCGCCACCGCCGCCGGAACCGGAAAAACTGCCGGAACCGACGCCCGACAAGGTGGTGCCGGAAGTGTCGGAGCCGGAACCGACGCCGGCCGACAAGCCCATGGATGACGCGCCGGAAAGCCCGTCGCCGGACAAGGGCGACCCCGTCACCATCGATGGCGCGGCGCAGGCCGGTAGCGACGCCTTCGGCATCCAGGCCGGGCGCGGCGGCGGCATGACGGGCGGCGGCGGTGGCGGCGGACTCGGCGCGGGATCGTATGGCCGCTATGTCGCCAACGCGCTGCAGCTGGCCTTTGCCCGCGACCCGCGCACGCGCCAGCTGGCATTCAGCGATATCCGCGTCGACCTGTGGCTCGATACGGAAGGCAGGACGACGAAAGTGCAGCTGGTGCAAGGCACGGGCAATGCGCAGACGGACGAGCAAGTGCTGGCCATGGTGCGCGATTTCCGCGCCGACGAGCGGCCGCCGGCGTCCCTGCGTTTCCCGGCACGTGTGTCGATCAAGGGCCGTCGGCCATAGCGCCCCAATTCATATTAATTTTTTTCGAGAGAAACAATGAATTCCTTATTTTCTTCCCCACAGCGCCTGCGCCGCCTTCCGCTGGCGCTCGCTGCCCTGGCCCTGAGCGTGGCGGCAGGCGCCGTGCAAGCGCAAGCACCGGCCGATAGCACCATGGTCAAACTGATCCGCGGCCTGATCCAGAGCGGCGCCCTCAACAAGGATGCCGGCGAAGCGCTGCTGGCGCAGGCGCAAAGCGAAGCGCTGGCCGCCGCGCAAGCGCGTCCGGCGGCAGCGCCGGCGGCCCTGGCGCAGGTACAGCCGGGCGACGTGCGCGTGCCGTACATTTCGCAAACCGTGCGCGAGCAGATCCGCGACGAAATCAAGGGCCAGGTCATGGCCGAGGCGAAGGCGGGCGGCTGGGCGGCGCCGAATGAAACGCCGGCCTGGACCAAGCGCATCCGCGTGGAAGGCGACGTGCGTGCGCGCTACGAATCGCGCTATTACGACATGGCCAACAGCAATATCGAGATCGACTGGCGCTCGCTCAACAGCGGCAGCGGCTACGACGTCAATTCGAACACCAACCTGGCCCTGCCGGCCCTGCTGAACACGCGCGAAGACCGCAAGCACTTGCTGCGCGCGCGCGCCCGCCTGGGCATCCTGGCCGACATTTCCGACAGCACGCAGGCAGGCATCCGCCTGGCCAGCGGCAACGACGACAGCCCCGTGTCCACCACGCAAACCCTGGGCGGCGGCCTGGGCAAGAAAAACATCTGGCTGGACCAGGCCTGGCTGTCCTACCAGCCCGCTTCCTGGCTGAAACTGACGGCGGGCCGCTTCGACAATCCGTTTGTTTCCAGTGATGAATTGTTTTCCAGCGAACTCAATTTCGACGGCATCGCCGCCAAGGTGCAGCAACCGGTGGGCGACAGCAAGGACGTCACCGTGTTCGGTACCCTGGGCCTGATTCCGCTCGAGTATTCGTCCGACAATGCGCCTAGCCGCAGCCAGGCAAAGATGTCCAGCGAAAACAAATGGCTGCTGGGCGCGCAAGTGGGCGCGTCGTGGAAGATCAACAGCGACCACCAATTGCGCGGCGCGCTGGCCTACTACAACTTCCGCAACATCAGCGGCGAGTATTCGCAGCCGTGCGCGCTGTATGCGGGCGCCGATGGCTGCAACACGGACTGGTCGCGTCCGTCGAGCATGCAAAAGGGTAACAGTTTGATGCTGTTGCGCAATATCGCCCTGAATCCGCTGGACCCGGCGAACACGCCGCAGCCGCAATTCGTGGGCCTGGCGTCGAAATTCCGCCTGGCCAACCTGAATGCGCGCTGGGATAGCAAGGTGGCCGGCGGCACGGACTTGCGCATCGAAGGCGATTATGTGCGCAACATGGCCTACGACAAGAACGAAATGTGGGCGCGCGCCAAGGGCGGCATCATGAACAACTTCGGCGGCACGGGCGGCGTGTCGCAAGCCGATTTCCGGAGCGGCGGCAATGCCTACATGCTGCAGGCAACCCTGGGCAAGGCCAGCCCGGCGGCGCGCGGCGACTGGAACGTTTTGCTGGGCTACAAGCGCATCGAACCGGATGCCTTGCCTGACGCCTACAACGATTCCACCTTCCACCTGGGCGGCACGAATGCGCGCGGCTACTACCTGGGCGGTGCATATGCGCTCGACAAAAATACCTGGCTGAACGGCCGCTGGACGTCGAGCCGCGAAGTGTTCGGTTCGGCGCTGTCGATCGACACCCTGCAAATCGAATTGAACGCGCGTTTTTAAGGAGCCATGATGTTGATATCCAACAAAATGCGCGTGCCGCTACTGTTGCTGAGCTTGCTGGCCGCCGGCACGGCCCAGGCGCAGGGACAGAAGGGCCAGAGCATGGAAGAGCGCCTGCGCGCCGAGTTGCGCAATGTCACGGCGCAACTGCAGCAGACGCGCGGCGAGCTGGAATTGCTGAAAGCCAAGGGCGTGCCTGCCGCCAAGGCGGCGCCCGTCGCCGCGCCTGCCAGCGATGGCTTGAAAAAGGAACTGGCGCGCAGCCAGTCGCAACTGGCGCAGGAGCGCGCGCAACGGGAAAAACTGGGCGAGCAGCAACAGCGCAGCGCCGCCGCCGCGCAAGAGGCAAGCGCCAGCCTGGCGCAGTACCGCCAGGCCAGCGAACAGCTGGCCGCCACGGGCAAGCAGCTGGAAGCGGAGCGCGCGCGCCTCGACGGCGAAGTGGCGTCGCAGCGGGGCGCCCTGGCGCGCTGCGAAAGCAAGAATGCCCAGCTGTATGCGGCCGGGCAGGAAATCCTGCAAGCGTATGAAGGGCTCGACGTGCTGGACGTCATGAAGGCACGCCAGCCGTTCGCCGCGCAAAGCCGGGTGAAACTCGAACAGATTGCCCAGCAGTACGGCGACCAGCTGTACCAGGGGCGCTTTGATGCGCGTCAAACCGAAGCGGCAGCAACGCCGGCCGCCCCCGCGCCGGCCCCCCAATAATTTTACTTTTCGAAATGAATGGAATGACGATGGAAAACACGAATAGCTTGCTGACCACCCTGAATGCGGAACAAACGGCCGAGGCCATCAAGGCGGCCGGCTGCGCCGTCACCAGCATCGAACACGACGGTGTCCTGCGCCTGCACAGCGCCAGCCATGGCATCGGCTTTCAGGTGCTGTGGGGCAATGAAGCATCGCCTGGCCAGTATGCGGATCTGACCCTGAGCTGCCCGCTGCGCGTGCAGGGCGGCGACTTGCCGGCCGGCTTGCTGGCCGAATGGCACCGCAGCAAGCGTTTTGCCCGCGTGGCCCAGCATGGCGATTTCGTCGTGCTGGAAATGGATGTGCTGGTCGCCGGCGGCGTCAGCCGCGAGTACCTGAATATCAATCTGCAACTGTGGACGCAGATGATGGGCCAGTTCTTCTTGTTTTTGCGCAACTTTACGCCGGCCGATACGAGCACCGCTCCGCTCGTCGAAGCCGTCAACGTGGCAGAAGAAGAAACTGTGCCGGCCTGATAAGCGGGTCAACGGCGGCAAAAAAGGCCCGTGACGGGCCTTTTTTGCCGTCTGCGGGTCCCAAGTGTCGTATTAAATACTTATTTTTTAGGCATCGCGCATTAAAACTGCTCAAAGAGCGTGTGTGAATCAAGCCAGCAACGGCTGTATGGCGGATAATATTGCCTGTTGCCGATTTGGATACGACCTTTACACAAAAATGCGCCCCATGGATTTTACCCGCGACGAAACCAGTGAAACCCCAGTTGCCCCGGCCAGCGCGCCGGGAGCGCCTTTGCCGTATGCCGTCGCCACCTGGCTGCAGCGGGTGGAGGCAGCCGCCCATCCGAAAGCCGTGCTGAGCATTGCCGAACCGGACCCCAAACTCAACCAGCATCGATTGATCTACGTGCTGGCGCCCACCAGCGGTGGCCGCCACGTGGCCCTGTGCCTGTACAAGGCGCGGCTGCGGCCGAATGGCGACGTGGCGGCGGCTTCTCCCATCAGCGAAATCTTTTCCCTGCTGTCGGCGCCCCCCACGTTCCTGACGCCAGCCGACGAAGACCTCGTGCGTTTCTTCGTGGCCATGCGCAGCGGGCAGAATTCGCAGACGGGCAGCGCCACGGAGCCGAAGGGCAAGGTGGGCGCGGCCCTGCTGAAAATGCTGGCCGAGCAGGATAAATTGTTGTGGGCCAATTCCTGGGCCGACGTCGGCAATGGCCTCGTGTATCCGTTGAAGGAAGGTCCCGTGCGTCCCGCGCGCCTGTTCTGGCGCGACGAAGGCAAGACCATGCGCCTGGGCTGGCAAGTGGACCCGCCGGAAGGCGCGAAGCACCATGGCGCCGACCAGATCGACTACATGCTGCCCACCGATCCGCCGTGGTACATCGACAACCTGTCGTGCGGCGTGCTGGAACTGAACCAGGGCGGCTCCGACATTTCCCTGGCCGACTTGCAGGCGCTGGTGGCGCAGGCGCCGCCCCTGAACGCGAACGACAAGGTGCGCGTGTCGCAACTGCTGCTGGCGCAGGGCTTGCAGCATTTGATGCCGCTGCCGCAACCGTTGCCGCAGCGCTTGCGCAAGGATGTGCCGGCGCAGCCGGTCTTGCTGCTTGATAGCGCCATGCTGGCCGATGGCGGCGCGCAGCGCTGGAGCGACTTCGCCGTGCTGTCCTACGACTACGATGGCGAAAGAGTCTCGTTCGACCCGTCGCAGCGCGTGGTGCGGCAAGTGGGCGACGTGACGGAAATTATTCAGAGAAACACGGTCGATGAAGCGCGCGCGCTGGCCACCCTGGCCGAGCTGCAATTCAAGAAGCCTGGCTCGGCCCCCTTGAGCGGCTTGAAGGGCGCCTTGCAACTGCCTTCCCAGGCGGAATGGCTGCGTTTTGCAGAGTCCGGCATTGACGCCTTGCTGGCGCAGGGCTGGATCGTGGAAAAGACAGCCAAGTACCGCTACGACGTGAGCGACGTGGGCGACTGGTACGCGGAAATCGACGACCAGGACCCGGATAGCGGCAACGCCTGGTTCGAGCTGGAACTGGGCATCGTCGTCAACCACGAGCGCGTGCCGCTGCTGCCCGTGCTGGTACAGCTGATCCGCAACGCGCCCAACGATTTCAACCCGAAAGTCATCGAAGCGCATGCGGACGATGACCAGATGCTGGCGACCTTGTCGGACGGCACGCGCGTGGCCCTGCCGTGGGGCAGGGTGCGCCCCATCCTGAACACGCTGGGGGAACTGTATTTCAGCGACAAGATCAAACATGCCGTGCGCATGTCGACCCTGGATGCGGCGCGTCTGGAAGAGCTGGCGCGCGGCCTGGACATGCAGTGGACGGGCGGCGAGCAGCTGCGCGCCATGGGTCGCAAGCTGAGCCAGTTCGGCGCCGTGCAAAAAGTGGCGGCACCAGCCGGCCTGCAGGCGACCCTGCGCGATTACCAGGCCGATGGCCTGGCGTGGATGCAATTCCTGCGCGACCATGACCTGGCCGGCATCCTGGCCGATGACATGGGCTTAGGTAAAACCGTGCAAACCCTGGCGCATATCCTGGTGGAAAAGGAGGCGGGCCGTTTGACGCATCCGGCGCTGGTGATTGCACCGACGAGTTTGATGGGCAACTGGCAGGACGAGGCGGCAAAATTTGCGCCCGGCTTGAAGGTATTGCTGCTGCAAGGCAAGGACCGCGCCCAGCAATTCGACCAGATCGACCAATGCGATCTGGTGCTGACCACCTACGCCCTGTTGCCGCGCGATGAGGAAACCTTGCGCGAGCACGATTTCCACCTCGTCATCCTCGACGAATCGCACTACATCAAGAATACGCGCAGCAAGGCGGCGCAAAGCGCGGGCCTGCTGCGCGCGCGCCACCGCCTGTGCCTGTCCGGCACGCCGCTGGAAAATCACCTGGGCGAGCTGTGGTCGCAATTCCACTTCCTGCTGCCGGGCTTGCTTGGCGACGAAAAGACGTTCAACACCCAGTTCCGCCATCCGATCGAGCGCCAGGATGATCCGTTGCGCCGCATGCTCTTGAACCGCCGCATCAAGCCTTTCCTGCTGCGCCGCACGAAGGACAATGTGGCCAAAGAGCTCCCGCCGAAGACGGAAATGGTGCGCAAGGTGGAATTGACGGGCCCGCAGCGGGACCTGTATGAAACCGTGCGTCTGGCGATGGATCAAAAGGTGCGCGAAGAAATCGACAAGAAGGGCGTGGCGCGCAGCCAGATCGTCATCCTCGAAGCGCTGCTGAAACTGCGGCAAGTGTGCTGCGATCCGCGCCTGGTGAAATCCTTGCCGGCGAAGAAGCAGTCGGCCGGCTCGGCCAAGCTGCTCGACTTGATGCAGATGGTGGAAGACTTGCTCGACGAAGGGCGCAAGATTCTTGTCTTCTCGCAATTTACCAGCATGCTGGAATTGATCGAGGAAGAACTCGAATCGCGCGACATCCCCTACGCCTTGCTGACGGGCGAAACGAAGGACCGGGGCGCGCAAGTGGCGGCCTTCCAGCAGGGTGCCGTGCCGATCTTCCTGATCAGCTTGAAAGCGGGCGGCGTGGGCCTGAACCTGACGGCGGCCGACACGGTCATCCACTACGACCCGTGGTGGAATCCGGCGGCGGAAAACCAGGCCACGGACCGCGCCTGGCGCATCGGCCAGGACAAGCCCGTGTTCGTCTACAAATTGATCGCCAAGGGCACGCTGGAAGAAAAAATCCAGCTGCTACAGCAAAAGAAATCGGAGCTGGCACAATCGATCCTGGCCGAAGGCGAATCGCAAAAGATGGCCCTCACGCAGGAAGACTTGCAGCAGATTTTCGCCCCGCTGGAAGATTAACGTTGCTGCACGCTTATACTTGGCGATTCTTTCTTGCCAGGTATAACGCATGCTGCCCTTCCTGCCCTTTCTTGTATTGCTGCTGGCCGGCGCCATCCTCATGGCGCTGCGCTTCGTCCAGTTGCGCCGCGCCCTGCTGCGCGCGCGGGCGGGCGAAGCGCAGTTCCGCCTGCTGGCCGAACACGGTCGCGACGCGGCCTTCCTGCTCGACGCCGCCACCCTCGAATTGATCTATATCAGCCCCGCCGCGCAGCGCCTGACGGGATACGACTTGCCGGCCTTGCGCGCGCATGCGGCGCAGCTGGCGGCGGACGTGCCGGCCCGGCTGCAGCGCTGGCGCGACGGCGACGCCAGCCGTTTGACCCTGTTGCGCGAAGTGGAATTGCCGCACGCCGACGGCCACCTGCTGGCGCTGGAAATCCATTCCACCATCGTGCCCGCGGCGGCAGGGCGGGGCGTGACCCTGGCGGGTACCTTGCGCGACGTCAGCGCCGCCCAGGCGCAGGAAGCCGAGCGGGAAAAGGAGCAGAAGCGCTTCGCCTCGATGCTGTCGCATGAATTCCGCACGCCGCTGGCCACCATCGACGGCGCCATCCAGCGCCTCGTCTCGACGTCCACCGAGGCGGACGAGGCCACGCGCAAGCGCTACGTGAAAATCCAGACGGCCGTCGACCGTTTGTTAGGCATGATCGACGACTATTTGTCGCCCGAACGCATGGCGGCCATCGGCCGCGAGCGGGCCGCCGACGGCATCGCGCCGCTGGCTTTGCTGCAGCAGGCGGCCGCCACCGTGCCTGCCAGCCACCGCGTGCAGCTGGAACTCGACGAAGACTTGCCGGCCAGGCTGCGCTGCGACGTGCCCGGCATGGCCCTGTGCCTGAAAATCCTGCTGGACAACGCCGTCAAGTTCAGCCCGCCGGGCAGCGCCATCACCTTGTCGGCCAGGCTGGTGCCCGAGGGCGGCGTGGCGCTGTGCGTGCGCGATGCGGGGCCCGGCTTGCGGGAAGAAGAACTGGCGCAATTGTTCGAAAAAGGTTTCCGTGGAACCAATGCCACGCATCCGGGCGCGGGCCTGGGCCTGTACATGGCGCGCGCCGTGGTGGACGTGCATGGCGGGAGTTTGCAGGGGCATAATCTGCCCGAAGGCGGGGCACTTTTCCGCATTTGGCTGCCGCTTCCTGTCTAGACAAGGAAAAGCCTTGCTTCCGCTGAAGGCAACCGTGATAATTCCTTGACGTAAACCTATTGTGCCGTCCATCATGGTGTAGAAGTGCATGGCATGGTTTGCCCTCGGTGTGCTCACTAACGGAAGAATGGCGTAGCAATGACGAAAATACTGATCGTCGAAGACAATCTCGACTACGCCGAAGACATGGCGGAGTTCCTCGTTGAGCTCGAACACGAAGTCCATATCACCAGCTCTGCTGGCGGTATGTGGACGGCGTTGAGCCATGGCAATGTCGGCGTGGTCGTACTGGACCTGGGTTTGCCCGATGAAGACGGCTTCAACGTCATCCCCCGCATGCGCCAGCTATATCCGCAAATCGGCGTGCTGGTGCTGACGGGGCGTGTCGCCTTCGACAGCCGCATCCTGGGCTTGCGCCTGGGCGCCGACCACTATCTGACCAAGCCGATCAAATTCCCCGAACTGGCGGCGCACATCGAAGCGCTCGACCGCCGCGTCGGGCCGCAAGATCCCGTACCCGAGCCGGGAAAGTGGACGTTGAAAGTAAGTGCTCGCCAACTTGAGTTGATGGGCGCCGTCATCGCCTTGACGGAAAAGGAATTCAACTTCCTGCACTTGCTCACCATTAATACCCGTCCCGTGCCGCGCGACGTCATCGTGGCCGGCATGGGCGGCGAAGATCCCGATGCGGGCCGCCGGGTCGACATGCTCGTGTATCGTTTGCGCAAGAAAGCCAAGACGGGCCTGGGCCAGGACTTGCCGCTGCGCAGCGCGTATGGCGAAGGCTACAGCCTGTCGGCCAGTTTCAACCTGTCCTGATGACCTTGTTGCGCCGCCCGCAAGTGGCTGGCGCAATAAAAGGGACAGAGTCAACCGCTTTTTTCCGCATTTCAAATAAAACAGGGTCAGAGTCGTTCCTTGCGCTCGCAAGTGTGTAAAATCAAGGCCTTAGCCTTCTTTTTACCGATTCTGCCATGGCCCGTTTGCCCCGCCTCATCATTCCAGCACTGCCCCATTATGTGATTCAGCGCGGCAGCAACCGCCAGCCCGTGTTCCAGGACGCGGCGGACTACGCGCAATTCCTGTCCTGGCTGAAAACGGGGGCGAAAATGTTCAAGGTGGCCATCCACGCCTATGTTTTATTGCCTGATCAGCTACATTTTCTGGCCACGCCGGCCGATGCGACGGGCCTGGGACAGCTGATGCAGTGGCTGGGACGCTATTACGTGCCATATTTCAACCAGAAATACGGCCGCGAAGGCGCCTTGTGGCAGGGACGCTACAAAACTTCCGTCATCGATCCCGACAATTTCTTCCTCACGTGCTGCCGCTACCTGGAATGCGTGCCCGTGCAAACGGGCCTGGCGGGCCAGGCGCTCGATTACAGCTGGTCCAGCTATGCCCACCATGCGGGCGTGCGTCCCGATCCCGTCATCACCGACCATGCGCTGTACTGGGCGCTGGGCAACACGCCGTTCGACCGCGAGGCGGCGTATCTGCGCCTGTTCGAGCAAGGCCTGGGCAGCAGCCAGGTGAAAGTGGTGGAACAGGCTGTATTGAAGGGCTGGCCGCTGGGTTCCGACGCTTTCAAGCAGGCGCTGGAGCAGAAAATGCAGCGGCAAGTGCTGCCTGCCAAGCGGGGCCGTCCCCGCAAAATCGTGGCCGACGCGGCCGCCAATTAAAAAGCATTCGCATTTAAAACAAAAAATGGTTTCTTTCCGCGCTTTTATTGAAATTGCTTCGACTATGTCCCTATTAAATTTTTAGAGCAACAGAATCGAATTTAATTCGACTCCGACCCTAATTGTTGTAGTTGAGTTTTTTGTTGCGTTGCACTACTCTAGTTTTTCGATAGTCATATGCAGCGGAGAAGCCCATGAAAGCGCAAGGCCTGTACGACCCAGCCAATGAACACGATGCCTGCGGCGTCGGTTTCGTCGCCCATATCAAGGGCAACAAGACCCATTCGATCGTCGAACAGGGTTTGCTGATTCTGAAAAACCTCGATCACCGGGGCGCCGTGGGCGCCGATGCGTTGATGGGCGATGGCGCCGGCATCCTGATCCAGATTCCCGACCAGTACTACCGCGAAGAAATGGCCAAGCAGGGCGTGGAATTGCCGCCGCCTGGCGAATACGGCGTGGGCATGGTCTTCCTGCCGAAGGAACACGCATCGCGCATCGCGTGCGAACAGGAAATCGAACGCGCCGTGCGCATCGAAGGCCAGGTCGTGCTGGGCTGGCGCAACGTGCCCATCGATACGGACATGCCGATGTCGCCCACCGTGCGCGCCAAGGAACCGGTGATTCGCCAGATTTTCATCGGCCGCGGCCCGGACATCATGGTCACCGACGCGCTCGAGCGCAAACTGTATGTGATCCGCAAATCGTCGGGCCACGCCATCCAGGCCTTGAAACTGCTGCACGGCAAGGAATTCTTCGTGCCGTCGATGTCGGCCCGTACCATCGTGTATAAAGGCTTGCTGCTGGCCGACCAGGTGGGCGTGTACTACAAGGACTTGCAGGATGCGCGCTGCATCTCGGCCCTGGCCCTGGTGCACCAGCGTTTCTCGACGAATACCTTCCCCGAATGGCCGCTGGCCCACCCATACCGCCTGATCGCCCACAACGGCGAGATCAACACGGTGAAAGGCAACTTCAACTGGATGCGCGCGCGCGAAGGCGTGATGAAGTCGGCCGTGCTGGGTGACGACCTGCAAAAGCTGTTCCCGCTGATCTATGAAGGCCAGTCCGACACGGCGTGCTTCGACAATGCGCTGGAACTGCTGCTGATGGCCGGCTATCCGATCGCCCAGGCGATGATGATGATGATTCCGGAAGCGTGGGAAAACCACACGACGATGGATGACAACCGCCGCGCCTTCTATGAATACCACGCGGCCATGATGGAACCGTGGGACGGCCCCGCCGCCATGGCGTTCACGGACGGCCGCCACATCGGCGGCACCCTGGACCGCAACGGCTTGCGTCCGGCCCGCTACATCGTCACGGACGATGACCTGGTGGTGATGGCGTCGGAATCGGGCGTGCTGCCGATTCCCGAGTCGAAGATCATCCAGAAATGGCGCTTGCAGCCTGGCAAGATGTTCCTGATCGACCTGGAAGCGGGCCGCATCATCGACGACCAGGAACTGAAAAACACCTACGCCAACGCCAAGCCATATAAAGCGTGGATCAATTCGGTGCGCATCAAGCTCGACGAGATCAAGCTGGCCGAAGGGCAGGCGAAACAGGACCGCGCCCAGGGCGAAAAAGAGCAGCCATCGCTGCTGGACCGCCAGCAGGCGTTCGGCTACACGCAGGAAGACTTGAAATTCCTCATGGCGCCGATGGCCGTGGCCGGCGAAGAGGCGACGGGCTCGATGGGCAATGACTCGCCGCTGGCCGTCATGTCGAACAAATTGAAGCCGCTGTATAACTACTTCAAGCAACTGTTCGCGCAAGTGACGAATCCGCCGATCGACCCGATCCGCGAAGCGATGGTGATGTCGCTCGTGTCCTTCATCGGCCCGAAACCGAACTTGCTCGATACCAACAACGTCAATCCGCCGATGCGCCTGGAAGTGGCGCAGCCCGTGCTGGGCTTTGACGACATGGCCCGTTTGCGCAACATCAGCGCCCACACGGGCGGTAAGTTCAAGTCGTACGAGCTGGACATCTGCTACCCGCTGGCCTGGGGCAAGGAAGGCGTGGAAGCCTGCCTGGCCTCGCTGTGCGCGGAAGCCGTCGACGCCGTGAAATCCGGCCACAACATCCTGATCGTCTCGGACCGCGCCATTTGCGCCGACCAGGTGGCGATCCCCGCGCTGCTGGCCACCTCCACCGTGCACCAGCACCTGGTGAGCAAGGGCTTGCGCGCGTCCACCGGTCTCGTCGTGGAAACGGGCTCGGCCCGCGAAACCCACCACTTTGCCTTGCTGGCCGGCTACGGCGCGGAAGCCGTCCACCCGTATCTGGCCATGGAAACCCTGGTCGAGATGGCGCACGGCTTGCCGGGCGACTTGTCGGGCGACAAAGCCATCTACAACTACACCAAGGCAGTGGGCAAAGGCTTGATGAAAGTCATGTCGAAGATGGGCATTTCCACGTATATGTCGTACTGCGGCGCGCAAATCTTCGAAGCCATCGGCTTGAACAAGTCGCTGGTGGACAAATACTTCAAGGGCACGGCCTCGAACGTGGAAGGCATCGGCGTGTTTGAAGTGGCGGAAGAAGCGCTGCGCCTGCACGCGCTGGCCTTCGGCAACGATCCTGTGCTGGTGGACAAGCTCGACGCGGGCGGAGAATACGCGTTCCGCGTGCGCGGCGAAGACCACATGTGGACGCCGGATGCGATTGCGAAATTGCAGCATTCCACGCGCAGCAACAATTTCTCCAGCTATAAAGAGTATGCGCAAATCATCAACGACCAGAGCCGTCGTCATCTGACCCTGCGCGGCCTGTTCGAATTCAAGCTCGACCCGACCAAGGCGATCCCGCTCGACGAAGTGGAACCGGCCAAGGAAATCGTCAAGCGCTTCGCCACGGGCGCCATGTCGCTCGGTTCCATCAGCACGGAAGCGCACGCGACCCTGGCCGTGGCCATGAACCGCATCGGCGGCAAGTCGAACACGGGCGAAGGCGGCGAAGATCCGAACCGCTACACGCAGGAATTGAAGGGCATCCCGATCCGCCAGGGCGACACCATGGCGTCCGTCGTGGGCGCCGAGCAGATCGTCGTCGATATTCCGCTGCAGGAAGGCGATTCCATGCGCTCGCGCATCAAGCAGGTGGCGTCGGGACGTTTCGGCGTCACGGCCGCCTACCTGAACTCGGCCGACCAGATCCAGATCAAGATGGCGCAGGGCGCGAAACCGGGCGAAGGCGGCCAGTTGCCAGGCCATAAGGTGTCGGAATACATCGCCAGCCTGCGCTTTTCCGTGCCGGGCGTGGGCTTGATTTCGCCGCCGCCGCACCACGACATCTATTCGATCGAAGATCTGGCGCAGCTGATCCATGACTTGAAGAACGCCAACCCGCGCGCCTCGATTTCCGTGAAACTGGTGTCGGAAGTGGGCATCGGTACGGTGGCTGCCGGCGTCACCAAGGCGAAAGCCGACCACGTGGTCGTCGCCGGCCACGACGGCGGCACGGGCGCGTCGCCATTGTCGTCCGTAAAACATGCGGGCACGCCGTGGGAGCTGGGTCTGGCTGAAACGCAACAAACGCTGGTCTTGAACGGCTTGCGCAGCCGCATCCGCGTGCAAGCCGACGGCCAGATGAAGACGGGCCGCGACGTGGTCATCGCCGCTTTGCTGGGCGCCGATGAGATCGGCTTCGCCACGGCGCCGCTGGTGGTCGAAGGCTGCATCATGATGCGCAAATGCCACTTGAATACGTGCCCGGTGGGCGTGGCCACGCAAGATCCCGTGCTGCGCGCCAAGTTCTCGGGCAAGCCCGAGTATGTCGTCAATTACTTCTTCTTCGTTGCCGAGGAAGCCCGTCAATTGATGGCGCAGCTGGGCATCCGCACGTATGACGAGCTGATCGGCCGCGTCGATCTGCTGGACAAATCCAAGGCGATTTCGCACTGGAAGGCGCAGGGGCTGGACTTCTCGGCCATCTTCTACAAGCCGGAAACCCCGGATGGCCAGGCCTGTCGCCACGTGGAATTCCAGGACCATGCGCTGGAAAAGGCGCTGGACCACAAGCTGATCGCGCAAGCGCGCGCGGCGCTGGAAAAGGGCGAGCGCGTCTCCTTCATTTCGCCCGTGCGCAACCTGAACCGCACGGTGGGCACCATGCTGTCCGGCGAAGTGGCGAAGAAATACGGCCATGCCGGCTTGCCGGACGACACCATCCACATCCAGCTGCAAGGCACGGCGGGCCAGTCGGCCTGCGCCTTCCTGGCGCACGGCATCACCATCGACCTGGTGGGCGAGGGCAACGATTACGTGGGTAAAGGTTTATCCGGCGGGCGCATCATCGTGCGGCCGAATACGGAATTCCGTGGCTGGGCGGTGGACAACATCATCATCGGCAATACGGTGCTGTACGGCGCCATTGCCGGCGAAGCCTTCTTCAATGGCGTGGCGGGCGAACGCTTTGCCGTGCGCAACTCGGGCGCCACCACGGTGGTCGAGGGCCTGGGCGACCATGGTTGCGAATACATGACGGGCGGCACGGTGGTGGTCCTGGGCAACACGGGACGCAATTTCGCGGCCGGCATGTCGGGCGGCATCGCCTATGTGTATGACCCGGCGGGCGACTTTGCCAGCAAGTGCAACACGGCCATGGTCAGCCTGGACAAGGTCGTCTCCGCGGCGGAACAGCATCTGGACCGCGACGCCTGGCATACGCAGCACCGCGACGGCGTGCCGGAAGCGGATGAAGTCATCCTCAAGCGCCTGATCGAGCGTCACTTCAAGCACACGGGCAGCACCCGCGCCCGCGTCTTGCTGGACGACTGGGCCGCGGCGCGCGGCAAGTTCGTGAAAGTCTTCCCGAACGAATACAAGCGCGCGCTGATTGAAATGGCTGCCGATGCCGCCATGGAAGTCCAAGCCGTCGCCGCCTGAGCCAGCCAAGATCAATCGCATAGAGCAATGACAGGGAGCGGCCCGGCCGCTCCCAGCCAGCAAATACAAAGGAAACATCGTGGGTAAAATTACCGGCTTCATGGAATTCAAGCGCCAGGACGAACACTATCTGGAGCCTGCCGCGCGTCTGAAGAACTACAAGGAATTCGTGCTGCACTTGTCCGACGCGCAAGCGACCGTACAAGGCGCGCGCTGCATGGATTGCGGCATTCCCTTCTGCACCACGGGTTGTCCCGTGAATAACATCATTCCCGACTGGAATGACCTGGTGTACCGCGGCGCCTACCGCGAAGCGCTCGACATCTTGCATTCGACCAACAACTTCCCGGAGTTTACGGGCCGCATCTGCCCGGCGCCGTGCGAATCGGCCTGCACCCTGGGCATCCACGAAGATCCGGTCGGCATCAAGTCCATCGAACATAAAATCATCGACATGGGCTGGGAGCACGGCTGGGTCACGCCGCAGCCGGCAGGCTTCAGTACCGGCAAGAAAGTGGCCATCGTCGGTTCCGGCCCTGCCGGCCTGGCGGCGGCGCAGCAGCTGGCGCGCGCCGGCCATGCCGTCACCGTGTTCGAGAAGAGCGACCGGGTCGGTGGTTTGTTGCGCTATGGCATCCCCGACTTCAAGATGGAAAAGTCGCACATCGACTTGCGCGTGAAACAGATGGAAGCCGAAGGCGTGGTGTTCCGTACCAGCGTACTGGTGGGCAAGGATTTCCCTGCCCACGTGAACAACTGGGCCAAGGAAACCATTTTCCCGGAAGACCTGGAAAAAGAATTCGACGCCGTCATCATGGCCGGCGGCGCCGAGCAGCCGCGCGACTTGCCCGTGCCGGGCCGCGAGCTGAAAGGCGTGCATTTCGCCATGGATTTCCTGCCGCTGCAAAACAAGGTCAACGCGGGCGACAAGCTCAAGGACCAGATCAAGGCCACGGGCAAGCACGTGGTGGTGATCGGCGGCGGCGACACGGGTTCCGACTGCGTCGGCACGTCGAACCGCCATGGCGCCGCCTCGGTGGCCCAGTTCGAACTGATGCCGCAGCCGCCGGAACAGGAAAACAAGCCGCTGGTCTGGCCGTACTGGCCGACCAAGCTGCGCACCTCGTCTTCGCACGAGGAAGGCTGCGAGCGCGACTGGGCCGTGGCCACCAAGCGTTTCGAAGGCAAGGGCGGCAAGGTGGAAAAGCTGATCGCCTGCCGGGTCGAATGGAAAGACGGCAAGATGAGCGAAGTGCCGAACTCGGAATTCGAGATGAAGGCGGACCTGGTCTTCCTGGCCATGGGTTTTGTTTCCCCTGTACAACAGGTGCTGGAAGCGTTCGGCGTCGACACGGATGCGCGCGGCAACGTCAAGGCGACAACAGACGGCGCCGGCTGTTATCAGACCTCGGTGGCCAAGGTGTTTGCCGCCGGCGACATGCGCCGCGGCCAGTCGCTGGTGGTGTGGGCCATCCGCGAAGGGCGCCAGTGCGCGCGCGCCGTCGATGAGTTCCTGATGGGGGCTTCCCTGCTGCCGCGCTAAAATTAACGAGCAATTGGTCGTTTTTTTGCCAGGGCCACGGCGCGGAATGCGGCGTGGCCCTTGTTATTTTTACTTGTCAAGTCAATAGCTGTGAACATCGCCGGACAGGGACGCGATGTGCGGGCCAAATTTCCACTACAATATCTGACTTTCGATTCATTAGTGTTGTATTCTTCCCCTTTACGGGGCTGTCCCGAGGGGTGTCTCAGCAGAGGTTGGCGTTTCTGCACTACAATACGCCATTAAAATAGTGAGCTTCGTCGTGCCAAATCTTGTTGAGATCCGTGATTTACACTTTGCCTATGGAGAACGTTCGATTTTATCGGGCCTTCAAATGGATTTCCCACGTGGAAAAGTTGTGGCCGTCATGGGTGGCTCCGGCAGTGGCAAGACGACCGTATTGCGCCTGATCGGCGGGCAGCTGCGTCCCAGTTCCGGTTCCGTGAATGTCGACGGCCAGATCGTGCATACGCTGGGGACCGATGAGCTGTATCAGCTGCGCCGCAAGATGGGCATGCTGTTCCAGCACGGCGCTTTGTTTACAGACTTGACGGCGTTCGAGAACGTGGCGTTCCCCCTGCGCGAACACACGGACTTGAATGAAGAGCTGATCCGTACCCTGGTGCTGATGAAGCTGCACGCCGTGGGACTGCGCAATGCGGCGCAACTGAAGCCGGCCGAGATCTCGGGCGGCATGGGCCGCCGCGTCGCGCTGGCGCGCGCCATCGCGCTCGACCCCGAACTGATCATGTATGACGAGCCGTTCGCCGGCCTGGACCCGATTTCCATGGGCGTGACGGCGAATTTGATCCGCAATCTGAACGATGCGCTGGGTTCCACGTCTATCCTGGTATCGCACGATGTGAAGGAGTGTTTCGCCATCGCTGATTATGTCTATTTTCTGTCATCGGGCAAGATTGTGGCGCACGGCACGCCGGCCGAGATGGCCGTGTCGACGCATCCGTACGTCAAGCAGTTCGTCAATGCCGAGGCCGATGGCCCCGTACCGTTCCATTACCCGGGCAAGTCGCTGGCCGACGACCTGGGCTTGCAGGCGGGGGGCGGCCGATGATCGCGCGTTTCCTGGCGGCGATCGGAGCATGGTTGCGCAATTCGGTACAAGACCTCGGCTTTGCCGTGCGCTCGTTTTTCATCATCATCGCCTCGTCGGGCGGCCTGTGGCGCCGTCCGCGCTTGGTGATTGAGCAACTGTTCTTTATCGGTAACCGCTCCTTGGTGATTACCGCCGTCTCCGGCCTGTTTGTCGGCATGGTGCTGGGTTTGCAAGGCTATTACACGCTGACCACGTATGGCGCCGAGCAGTCGCTGGGCTTGCTGGTGGCGCTGTCGCTGACGCGCGAACTGGGCCCCGTCGTCACGGCGCTGCTGTTTGCCGGCCGCGCCGGCACGTCGCTGACGGCGGAAATCGGCCTGATGAAGGCGGGCGAGCAATTGTCGGCCATGGAAATGATGGCCGTGAACCCGATCCAGCGCGTGCTGGCGCCCCGTTTCTGGGCCGGCGTGATCGCCATGCCGATCCTGGGCGCCATCTTCACGGCCGTCGGCATCATCGGCAGCTACCTGGTCGGCGTGGTGCTGATCGGCGTCGATGAAGGCTCGTTCTGGTCGCAGATGCAGGGCGGCGTGGATGTCTGGAAAGAAGTGGGCAATGGCACCATCAAGAGCCTGGTGTTCGGTATTGCGGTGACCTTCATCGCGCTGTTCCAGGGGTACCAGGCACAGCCGACGCCGGAAGACGTGTCCGGCGCCACCACGCGCACGGTGGTCATTTCATCGTTGATGGTGTGGTGGCTGGATTTCATGATGACGGCGTTGATGTTTAGCAAGTAATTGCCGATCAGCGACAAAACAGCGGGCCTGGGCAAGATGTTGCGCAGGCGGCAGCAAGTAAAAATTATTTAGGATTGTTTATGCAACGTAAATCTTTGGATGTCTGGGTCGGCTTGTTCGTCTTGCTGGGTGTGGCGGCATTGATGTTTCTGGCGCTCAAGGCCGGCAATATGAGCTCGCTGTCTTTCAGCAAGACGTATACCATTAGTGCCAAGTTCGACAATATTGGCGGCCTCAAGCCGCAGGCGCCTGTCAAGGGCGCTGGCGTGGTGGTGGGGCGCGTGGCGGAGATCCGCTTTGACGACAAGACGTATCAGGCGCTGGTGAAACTCGACATCGAAGATGGCTACAAATTTCCGAAAGACAGCTCGGCCAAGATTTTGACGGCCGGTTTGCTGGGTGAGCAATATATCGGCCTGGAAGCAGGCGGCGATCTGGCGAACCTGGCGGAGGGCGACAAGATCGCCCGTACTCAATCGGCCACAGTGCTGGAAGACCTGATCAATCAGTTCATCTACAGCAAGGCAGCGGAAGGAAAGGACAGCAAATGAGCGAGTCGACCAAACAATCCCAAGGCAGCCTGGCGCGTATCGGCCTGGCCCTGGCCATCGCCGCCAGCGTGAGCGCTTGCGCCACCGGCACCAATCCGCGCGACCCGCTCGAGGGTTACAACCGCGCCATGTTCAAGTTCAACGACACCGTCGACCAGGTGGCCCTGAAACCGGTCGCCACGGCTTACAAGACCGTCACGCCATCGTTCGTGCAAACGGGTGTGGGCAATTTCTTCGGCAACTTGTCCGATGTGTGGAGCGCCGTGAACAACTTGCTGCAAGGCAAGGGTGAGGCGGGCTTGCAAGACGTCGTGCGCGTCAGCATGAACTCGACCTTCGGCATCTTCGGCCTGATCGACATCGCGTCGCAGGCGGGCATTCCGAAGCATAACGAAGACTTTGGCCAGACCCTGGGCTGGTATGGCGTCCAGCCTGGTCCGTACGTGATGCTGCCGCTGCTGGGCCCATCGACCGTGCGCGACACGGTGGCCCTGCCGCTCGATATCACGGGCGACCCATGGCGCTACAAGGAGCCTGTCTCGGTGCGCAATATCGGCACGGTGACGCGCGTGGTCGACAAGCGCGCCGCGCTGCTCGACGCGACCAACCTGATGGAAGCGGCCGCGCTGGACCGTTATGAATTCATCCGCGACGGCTTCCTGCAGGCGCGCGAAAGCAAGGTGTTCGATGGCGATACGGACCGCCGCGACCGCAAAGTGCCAAAAAACGACACCAGCGATTACGAGCCGGCCTATGAGGCGCAACCGCAGCCTGTCCCAGCGGAAACGCCGCCTGCGACGGCCGCGGCCGATGTGGCGCCGGCGGACCTCGTAACATCTGGTAGCAATACCGTGGCTTCCCAGGCTAGGCCTCAGGAGTAAACTGCGGTAAAGAAACACCACGGCTGCGATCGACGCCAGCCGGTGCATAGCAACACCATGAAAGGTAGAACCATGAAATTGATGAAACAACTGCTGGCGATGGCCACCATCGCCTTTGCCACCGCCGCCCAGGCCGCTCCCGCCGTGGAAGCGCCGGACGTCTTGGTCAAACGCATCAGCCAGGACGTGATCGAGACGGCCAAGAACGACAAGGCCATCCAGGCTGGCGATATCAAGCGCGTCACCGAATTGGTGGAAAGCAAGATCCTGCCGTACGTGGATTTCCAGCGCATGACGGCCCTGGCCGCCGGCCGCTTCTGGCGCGACGCCACGCCGGACCAGCAAAAACAGCTGTCCAGCGAATTCCGTACCCTGCTGATCTACACGTATTCGGGCGCCTTGTCGCAGATCAAGAACGAAACCGTGGAATTCAAGCCGCTGCGCGCCGACCCGGCCGACACGGAAGTGGAAGTGCGCTCGCAGGTGAACGTGGCGCGCGGCGAACCCGTGCCCCTGAACTACCGCGTGGCGAAAACCCCATCCGGCTGGAAGATCTATGACATCAACGTGCTGGGCGCGTGGCTGGTGGAAACGTACAAAAGCAGCTTCGCCAGCGAGATCAGCAAGGGCGGCATCGATGGCCTGATCAAGACCTTGCAGGCAAAAAACAAGGCCCTGGCCAGCCGTCCCGCTGCCAAAGCCAAATAATCGGCTATCATATAGCTCCTGACCCAGCTCCAGACCAGCGCAGCCCGACGCCATGCCCGACTCTCTCGACACCTTGCAGTCCCTGACTTCCCTGACCGTGCACAATGCCACTTCGGCATTGGAGCAGGGTCTGGACGCCATCCGCTCGGGTCAGACGAAGTTTGACTTGCGCAACGTCAAGGCCGTCGATTCGGCAGCCGTCTCCGTCATGCTGACGTGGCAGCGCGCCGCGCAGGATGCCGGCGGCGTGCTGGAGCTGAAAAACCTGCCGGACAACCTGAAAAACCTCACCAAGCTGTATGGCGTCTGCTCGCTCGTTTCGAGCACGTTGACGACCGACGACTGCGCCAGCGCCGGCGGCCACGCCGAACGCAGCCCGTCCGACCTGCATCATCATTGATCCTGTCCCACTCCCCGCATCAGCAGTAGCTTTCAAGCCGGCAGGCCAGCAGCGCCGCCGGATTGATCTCCAAGTGTTCCACGAAGTTTCCAACTATAATTGACTGTTGCGCCACCCTCTGCGGAAGGGGCGCCCTGCACCGGCCAGCCGGCCTGCATTGCACCGGCAACTGGCGCATCACACCAGACGCATTACACTTGAAACAAGCACATGACCGCAATTCAAATAACGAATGTAGAAAAGAGCTATAAATCGCTCAAGGCGCTGGGCGGCGTGTCGCTGGCCATCGAAGAAGGCGAGTTTTTCGGCCTGCTCGGCCCGAACGGCGCCGGCAAGACCACCCTCATTTCCATCATCGCCGGCCTGATACGCCCCGACGCGGGCACCGTCAAGATCCATGGCCACGACGTGGTCACGGACTTCCGCAATGCGCGCCGCAACCTGGGCGTGGTGCCGCAGGAGCTGGTGTTCGACCCGTTTTTCACCGTGCGCGAAACCCTGCGCCTGCAGTCCGGCTATTTCGGCTTGCCGAACAACGACAAGTGGATCGACGAGGTCATGGAAAACCTCGACCTGACCGGCAAGGCCGACACCAACATGCGCGCCCTGTCCGGCGGCATGAAGCGCCGCGTGCTCGTGGCCCAGGCGCTGGTGCACAAGCCGCCCGTCATCGTGCTCGATGAGCCGACGGCCGGCGTCGACGTGGAATTGCGCCAGACCCTGTGGAAGTTCATCTCGCGCCTGAACCGCGAAGGCGGCCACACGGTCGTGCTGACCACGCACTATCTGGAAGAGGCGCAAGCCATGTGCCAACGCGTGGCCATGCTGAAAACCGGCAAGGTGGTGGCGCTCGACACCATGTCGGCCCTGATCCGCCGCATCGCCGGCTCGCAGCTGCAGCTGCACCTCAAGAATGGCAGCCTGCCGGCCGACCTGCAGCACCTGGTGCTGCACCCGGAAGAACAACAGGCGCCGAACAAGTTCAGCCTGCGCGTCAACGAATACAGCGAAGTCGAAAAAATCCTCGCCCGCCTGCGCGAAGCGGGCGCCGAGATCGATGAAATGCAATTGCAACAAGCCGACCTGGAAGATATCTTCTTGCAGATCATGGATAAAGGTACCGTATGATTTCGACAGGATTTCGCACCCTCGTCTACAAAGAGACGCTACGCTTCTGGAAAGTGGCGACGCAAACCGTGGCCGCGCCCGTGCTCACGTCGATGCTGTACCTGCTGGTGTTCGGCCATGTGCTCGACGGCCGCGTGGAGCCGAGCCCCGGCGTCAGCTACACGGCCTTCCTGATTCCCGGCCTGGTGATGATGAGCGTGCTGCAAAACGCGTTCGCCAATTCCTCGTCCTCGCTGATCCAGTCCAAGATCACGGGCAACCTCGTGTTCGTGCTGCTCACGCCTTTGTCGCACTGGGAAATCTTCTCGGCGTATGTACTCGCTTCCGTCGCGCGCGGCCTGGCCGTGGGCTTTGGCGTTTTCGCCATCACTTGCTGGTTCGCCGACCTGTCGTTCGTCGCGCCGCTGTGGATCGTCGTCTTCGCCTTTTTGGGCGCCGCCATGCTGGGCACCATGGGTTTGATCGCCGGCATCTGGGCCGAGAAATTCGACCAGCTGGCCGCCTTCCAGAACTTCCTGATCATGCCGGCCACCTTCTTGTCGGGCGTGTTCTATTCGATCCACTCGCTGCCGCCGTTCTGGCAGACGGTATCGCATCTGAACCCCTTCTTTTACATGATCGACGGTTTCCGCTACGGCTTCTTCGGCGTGTCCGACGTCAGCCCGTGGCTTAGCTTGTCCATCGTCGCCGGCTTCCTCGTGATCCTGGCGCTGGCGTCGATCCGCCTGCTGAAGAGCGGCTATCGTTTGCGACATTGATTACGACACTCATTGCGCCGTTGATTGCGGCACATCACATCACTACATTATTCAATATCAAGGACTTATCGTGACCACCACTCCAGAACTGATCCACGGCTATCTGTCAGCCGGCCTCGAATGCACGCACCTCGAAGTGGAGGGCGATGGCCAGCACTTCCAGGCCGTGATCGTTTCGCCCGCGTTTGCCGGCAAGCGCCTGATCCAGCGCCACCAGATCGTCTACGCGGCGCTGGGCGACCGCATGCGCGAAGAAATCCACGCGCTGTCGATGAAAACCCTGACACCTGAAGAATTCCAAGGATAAGCACATGGACAAGCTCCTCATCAACGGCGGCAACCGCCTGAACGGCGACATCGCCATCTCCGGCGCGAAAAACGCCGCCCTGCCCATCCTGTGCGCGGGTCTCCTGACCGCGGGCGACCTGGACCTGACGAACGTGCCGCACCTGCACGACGTGGCCACCATGTTGAAGCTGCTGGGCCAGACTGGCCTGAAAGTGCAGCAGGACGGCGACCGCGTCGTTCTCAACGGCAGCGCCATCGACACCCTGGAAGCGCCGTATGAACTGGTGAAAACCATGCGCGCCTCGATCCTCGTGCTGGGCCCCCTGCTGGCGCGCTTCGGCGAAGCCAAGGTCTCGCTGCCGGGCGGCTGCGCCATCGGTTCGCGCCCCGTCGACCAGCACATCAAGGGTCTGGAAGCGCTGGGCGCCGAGATCCGCATCGAAGCGGGCTACATCTACGCCAAGTGTGCCAAGCTGAAAGGCGCGCGCATCGTCACCGACATGATCACCGTCACCGGTACCGAGAACCTGCTGATGGCAGCGACCCTGGCCGAAGGCGAGACTATCCTGGAAAACGCCGCCTGCGAACCGGAAGTGACCGACCTGGCGCACCTGCTGGTGGCCATGGGCGCGAAGATCGACGGCATCGGCACCAGCCGCCTGGTGATCCAGGGCGTCGATACCCTGCACGGCGCCTCGCACGCGGTGATCGCCGACCGTATCGAAACGGGCACCTTCCTGTGCGCCGTGGCGGCCACCGGCGGCGATATCACCTTGCGCAACGTGCGCACCGATATCCTCGACGCGGCGCTCGACAAGCTGCGCGCCATGGGCCTGACGATGACCTTCGGCGCCGACTGGATCCGCGCCGAGATGTCGGCCCGTCCGAACCCCGTCAGCTTCCGCACCACGGAATATCCGGGCTTCCCGACCGACATGCAGGCGCAGTTCATGGCCGTCAACACCATCGCCAATGGCGCCAGCCGCGTCACCGAGACGATTTTCGAGAACCGCTTCATGCACGTGCAGGAAATGAACCGCCTGGGCGCCGACATCACCATCGAGGGCAACACGGCCATCATCGCCGGCGTCAAGCAGCTGCGCGGCGCGCCCGTGATGGCGACCGACCTGCGCGCCTCGGCGTCGCTGGTGATCGCGGCCCTGGCTGCCGATGGCGAAACCCTGATCGACCGCATCTATCACCTCGACCGCGGCTACGACCGCATGGAAGTGAAATTGTCGGCCGTCGGCGCGAACATCGTACGCATTAAATAACAAGGAACGAGCATGAACGGATCGAACACGGGCGACAATTCGCAGCTGATACTGGCGCTCTCGAAAGGCCGCATTTTTGAGGACACCATGCCGCTGCTGGAAGCGGCCGGCATCAAGGTGCTGGAAAACCCGGAGACCTCGCGCAAGCTGATTTTGGCCACCAACGATCCGAACGTGCGCGTCATCATCGTGCGCGCCAGCGATGTGCCGACCTACGTGCAGTACGGCGCGGCCGATTTCGGCGTGGCGGGCAAGGATGTCTTGCTGGAACACGGCGGCGAAGGCCTGTACCAGCCGATCGACCTGAATATCGCCTCTTGCCGCATGTCGGTGGCGGTGCAGGCCGGTTTTGACTACGAAAAGGCCGTGCACCAGGGCGCGCGCCTGCGCGTGGCCACCAAGTTCGTGCACACGGCGCGCGAGCATTTCGCCGCCAAGGGCGTGCACGTCGACCTGATCAAGCTGTATGGCTCGATGGAGCTGGCGCCCTTGGTGGGCCTGTCGGACGCCATCGTCGACCTGGTCAGCACGGGCAGCACTTTGCGCGCGAACAACCTCGTCGAGGTCGAGCACATCATGGAAATTTCGTCGCGCCTGGTGGTCAACCAGGCTGCGCTCAAGCTCAAGCGCGAGCGCTTGCAGCCGATCATCGAGGCGTTTGAACGCGCTTCGCAAGCCTAGATACCTTCAGTAGCAGAAAGCCGATTATGCCGATACAGATACGCAAGCTCGATTCAAGCCAGGATGGTTTCCAACAATCGCTCGATACGCTGCTGGCGTTCGAGGCGGGCACCGATGCAGCGATTGAAACGTCGGTCGCAAAAATCCTGGCCGATGTGAAAACGCGCGGCGATGCCGCCGTACTGGAATACACCAACCGTTTCGACCGCATCCCGCATGGCGGCGCGGCGGAAATGGCGGCGTTTGATATTTCGCAAGCCGAATTGCAGGCAGCCTTGAACGGCTTGCCGTCGGCCCAGCGTGAGGCGCTGCAGATCGCCGCGCAGCGCATCCGCGCCTTCCACGAACGCCAGCGCGAGGAATTGCGCGGCTTTACCTACACCGAGCCCGATGGCACGGTGCTGGGCCAGAAGATCACGCCGCTGGACCGGGTCGGCATCTACGTCCCGGGCGGCAAGGCCGCCTACCCGTCGTCCGTGCTGATGAACGCCATTCCCGCGCATGTGGCGGGCGTGGGCGAAATCATCATGGTCGTGCCGACGCCCGACGGCGTGAAAAACCAGATGGTGCTGGCCGCCGCCGCGATTGCCGGCGTGACGCGCGTGATCACCATCGGCGGCGCACAAGCCGTCGGCGCGCTGGCCTACGGCACGCAGACGATTGCCGCCGTGGACAAGATCGTCGGTCCCGGCAACGCCTACGTGGCCGCCGCCAAGCGCCGCGTGTTCGGCATCGTCGGCATCGACATGATCGCTGGACCGTCGGAAATCCTCGTGCTGTGCGACGGCACGACGGACCCCGACTGGGTCGCGATGGACCTGTTTTCGCAGGCCGAGCACGACGAACTGGCGCAAGCGATCCTGCTGTGCCCCGACGCCGATTACATCGCGCAAGTCGAGGAGAGCATCGCCAAGCTGCTGCCGACGATGCCGCGCCAGGCCACCATCAGCACGTCGCTGGCCGACCGCGGAGCGCTGATCAAGGTGCGCAGCATGGCAGAAGCGTGCGAGATCGCCAATGCCATCGCCGCGGAACACCTGGAAATCTCGGCGGAAAACCCGCAGCAGTGGGCCGAGCAGATCCGCCACGCGGGCGCCATGTTCCTGGGCCGCTTTTCGTCCGAATCGCTGGGCGACTATTGCTGCGGTCCCAACCACGTGCTGCCGACCTCGCGCACGGCGCGCTTTTCGTCGCCGCTGGGCGTGTACGACTTCCAGAAGCGCTCGTCCATCATCCACGTCAGTGAAGCGGGCGCGCAAACCCTGGGCCGCGTCGCCGCCACCCTGGCGTATGGCGAAGGCTTGCAGGCGCACGCGCGCAGCGCCGAACTGCGTCTGAAGCCGCAGCCATGACGAAGTTGGCGGAGCAGCCGGACTGGGTCAACCGGGTCTATTGCGAAGATGCGCTGGCGGGGCTGGCGCGCATTCCCGATGGCTCGGTGGACCTGATCCTGACGGATCCGCCGTACAACCTGGGCAAGGATTACGGCAATGCCTCGGACCAGCAGTCGGTGGCCGACTACCTGCGCTGGACGGAGCAGTGGATCGATGCGGCGCTGCCCAAGCTGAAAGCCAACGGCAGTCTGTATATCTTCCTGACCTGGCGCTATTCGCCGGAGATCTTCGTCATGCTGAAACAGCGCATGGCGATGATGAATGAAATCATCTGGGACCGCCGCGTGCCGTCCATGGGCGGCAGCGTGCGCAGCTTTTCATCGGTGCACGACACCATCGGCTTCTTCGTCAAGCGCAAGGATTACTACTTCGACCTTGACGCGGTGCGCATCGCCTACGACGCGGCCACCAAGAAAGCCCGTTCGCGCTCGATCTTCATCGGCGCCAAATGGCTGGAAGTGGGCTACAACCCGAAAGACTTGTGGAGCGTGTCGCGCCTGCACAAGGAACACCCGGAACGGGCCGACCACCCGACGCAAAAGCCGCTCGAAATCATCGAGCGCATGCTCAAGGCTTCGTGCCCGCCCGGCGGCGTGGTGCTCGACCTGTTCATGGGCAGCGGCACCACGGCCCTGGCGGCGAAGCGCTGCGGGCGCGATTTCGTCGGCTTTGAGCTGAATCCCGATTACTGCGCCATCATCGAACAGCGATTGGCGGCGCTGGCGCAGGAGCTGGCCGAACCGGCCGTGCCGAAGGCGGAAAAGAAGGCGCCGGCCAAGCGCCGCGCCGCCGCCGCCGTGCCCAAGGCCGCCAAGGCGGCCAGTAAAAAACCGGCTGCCGTGAAAAAACCGCCCGCCGCGAAAAAAGCGCCGGCCCGCAAGGCGCGCAGCGCCGCCGTGCCGGAAGACGTCGTCATTTAGTCTCCATTTAATTCCATCAGGAGTGTTTGCAGCATGTCTTTCCTCGATCAGTTAATCAGCAACACCGTGCGGTCCGATGTGCGGGCCGTCAAAAGCTATCAGGTAGCCGATGCCAGCGGTTACATCAAACTCGATGCGATGGAAAATCCGTATCCGCTGCCGGCGCAGCTGCGCGAAGAGCTGGGCGCGCGCCTGGCCGGCGTGGCGCTGAACCGCTATCCGCCGTCGTACGCCAGCCTGCAGGCGGCCATCTGCGCCAAGCTGGGCGTGCCCGCCGGCTTCGACGTCATACTGGGCAACGGCTCCGATGAGCTCATTTCCATCCTGGCCATGGCGTGCGCCCACCAGGAGCCGGGCAAGCGCGCCGTGCTGCTGGCGCCCGTGCCGGCCTTCGTCATGTATGCGCGCTCGGCGCAGTTCGCCGGCATGGATTTCGTCGGCGTGCCCTTGAAGAGTGATTTCAGCCTGGACATGGACGCCATGCTGGCGGCCATCGAACAGCATCGCCCGGCGCTGGTATTCCTCGCCTATCCGAACAACCCGACGGGCAACCTGTTTGCCAGCGCCGACATCGAACGCATCCTGGCCGCCCTGGGCGACACGGGCATCGCCGTCGTCGACGAAGCGTACGAGCCGTTCGCGCAGCACAGCTTCATGGGCCGCCTGCCCGAGTTCGAGAACCTGGTGGTGATGCGCACCGTGTCGAAACTGGGCCTGGCCGGCATCCGCCTCGGCTACATGTCGGCCGCGCCGGCCCTGCTGGCGCAATTTGAAAAAGTGCGCCCGCCGTATAACGTGAATGTGCTGACGCAGACAGCGGCCGAATTCGCGCTCGACCACCTCGATGTGTTGAATGCCCAGGCGGATCTGCTCAACAGCGCGCGCGATACGCTGGCGCTGCGCCTGGCGGAGCTGCCGGGCGTGACCGTGTTTCCCTCGAAGGCAAATTTTCTTCTGATTCGTGTGGCTGATTCCGACGATGTTTGCGCAAAACTGCTTGCCCGCAGGGTTTTAATTAAAAATATGAGTAAAATGCATGCTGCGCTGGCCAATTGCCTGCGCATCAGCGTCAGCACCCCGGAAGAGAATTCCCTTTTTTACGATGCCTTCAAGGCATCCCTCGTTTAGCCTATCGCCAGAGCCTCCCATGAACCGCACCGCAGAAATCACGCGCAACACCAATGAGACGCAAGTTCGCGTCGCCCTCAACCTCGATGGCACGGGCCAGCAAAAGCTCAATACCGGCGTGCCCTTCCTCGACCATATGCTGGATCAGATCGCCCGCCACGGCTTGATCGACCTGGATATCGAAGCGACGGGCGACGTGCATATCGACAACCACCATACGGTGGAAGACGTGGGCATCACCCTGGGCATGGCCGTGGCCAAGGCTATCGGCGACAAGAAGGGCATCCGCCGCTACGGTCATGCGTACGTGCCGCTGGACGAGGCGCTGTCGCGCGTGGTGCTCGATTTTTCGGGCCGCCCGGGCATCGAATACCACATCCCGTTTACGCGCGCCAGGATCGCCGGCTTCGATGTCGACCTGACGCTGGAATTTTTCCGCGGCTTCGTCAACCATGCGGGCGTGACATTGCATATCGACAACTTGCGCGGTACGAATGCCCACCATCAATGCGAAACCGTGTTCAAGGCCTTTGGCCGCGCGCTGCGCATGGCTGCCGAGCTCGACGAGCGCGCGGCCGGCATCATTCCATCGACCAAGGGCAGCCTGTAAGCGCCGCTCTCGCTATATTGTAGATTCCGGGATCAAACATGAATAAAATTGTGGTGGTGGATTACGGCATGGGCAACCTGCGCTCGGTGGCGCAGGCCCTGCGCGCCGTGGCGCCGGAAGCCGACGTGCGCATTTCCGGATTGGCGCAAGACATCGACAGCGCTGACCGCATCGTCTTGCCGGGCCAGGGCGCCATGCCCGACTGCATGCGCAGCCTGCGCGAATCGGGCGTGCTCGAAGCGCTGCTGCGCGCTGCCGACAGCAAGCCCGTGCTGGGCGTGTGCATCGGCGAGCAAATGTTGTTCGACGGTAGCGAAGAGGGCGATGCGGCCGGTTTGGGCTTGCTGCCAGGCAAAGTCGTGCGCTTCCAGCTCGACGGCCAGGTGCAGGAAGACGGCTCGCGCTTCAAGGTGCCGCAAATGGGCTGGAACCAAGTACGGCAAACGGCGTCCCATGTCATGTGGGATGGTATCGCCGACAACGCCTATTTTTACTTTGTGCACAGCTATTTTGCTCAACCTCAAGAAGCGGCGCACACGGTGGGCGAGACTGTCTATGGCGCGCCGTTTGCTTGTGCCGTCGCCCGTGATAATATTTTCGCGACACAGTTTCACCCTGAAAAAAGCGCTGCCGCTGGCTTGCAGCTGTACAAGAACTTCGTTCACTGGCAACCTTAACGTTAGCTACCCGGCTTTTTTTCCGCCTCTCACTCACTCTAAATCACACTGACCATGCTGCTCATTCCCGCCATCGACCTGAAAGACGGTCACTGCGTACGCCTGAAACAAGGCGATATGGAACTTGCCACCGTATTTTCCGAAGACCCGGCCGAGATGGCCCGCCATTGGCTGATGCAAGGCGCGCGCCGGCTGCACCTGGTCGACCTGAACGGCGCCTTTGCCGGCAAGCCGAAGAACGAAGGCGCCGTGAAAGCCATCCTGAAGGCCGTGCAAGATTTCGCCGTGGAAAATGACATCGAGGAAATCCCCGTGCAGCTGGGCGGCGGCATCCGCGACCTCGACACCATCGAGCGCTACCTCGACGCCGGCATCACCTACATCATCATCGGCACGGCGGCCGTGAAAAGCCCCGGCTTCCTGCACGATGCCTGCGGTGCCTTCCCGGGCCACATCATCGTCGGCCTCGACGCCAAAGATGGCAAAGTGGCAACGGATGGCTGGAGCAAGATGTCGGGCCACGAAGTGATCGACCTGGCGAAAAAATTCGAAGCCTACGGCGTCGAATCGATCATCTACACGGACATCGGCCGCGACGGCATGATGGGCGGCATCAATATCGAGGCCACCGTCAAGCTGGCGCAAGCCGTCAAGATCCCCGTCATCGCTTCGGGCGGCCTGCACAATATCGGCGACGTGGAAGCGCTGTGCGCGGTCCAGGCCGAAGGCATCGAAGGCGTGATCTGCGGCCGTTCCATCTATGAAGGCACGATCGACCTGGCGCAGGCGCAGGAACGCGCCGACGAACTGACCGACGCCGCCGTTTAAGCCAGCCCGGCCGGGGTGTGCGCGTGCACGCCCTGGCCTGGCGACAATCTGGATACCATCATGCTTGCAAAACGTATCATCCCCTGCCTGGACGTGACCAATGGCCGCGTTGTCAAAGGCGTCAATTTCACGGAATTGCGCGACGCCGGCGACCCGGTGGAAATTGCCCGCCGTTATGACGAGCAGGGCGCCGATGAAATCACCTTCCTCGACATTACCGCCTCGAGCGACAACCGCGGCCTGATCTTCGACATCATCGAAGCCGTGGCGTCGCAAGTGTTCATTCCGCTGACCGTGGGCGGCGGCGTGCGCGTGGTGGAAGACGTACGCCGGCTGCTCAACGCGGGCGCCGACAAGGTCAGCATCAACACCTCGGCCGTGACGAATCCCCAACTCGTGTACGAGGCGTCGCAAAAGCATGGCTCGCAGTGCATCGTCGTCGCCATCGACGCCAAGCAAGTGTTGCCCGGTAAGTGGGAAGTGTTTACCCATGGCGGACGCACTGCCACGGGCCTGGACGCCTTTGACTGGGCGCGTAAAATGGAAAGCCTGGGCGCCGGCGAAATCTTGCTCACCAGCATGGACCGCGACGGCACCAAGGTGGGCTTCGACCTGGGCCTGACGCGCGGCGTGTCCGACGCCGTCAGCATCCCCGTCATCGCTTCGGGAGGCGTGGGCGGCTTGCAAGACCTGGTCGATGGCATCAAGGTGGGCCGCGCGGACGCCGTGTTGGCCGCCAGCATCTTCCACTATGGCCAGCACACGGTGCAGGAAGCCAAGCAGTTCATGGCGCAGCAGGGCATTCCCATGCGCCTGGCGTAAATAAAATAGTACCCGGGATACAGAACATGCAAAACGGAACCATCGTAGCAAGCAATGCCAAGTGGCTGAAAAAGGTCAAATGGGACGAGCACGGCCTGGTGCCCGTGATCGCGCAGGAAGCGGGCAGCAACGACGTGCTGATGTTCGCCTGGATGAACCGCGACGCGCTGGCGCGCACGGTGGAACTGGGCGAAGCCGTGTACTGGAGCCGTTCGCGCAAGAAACTGTGGCACAAGGGCGAAGAATCCGGCCACACGCAAAAGGTGCTGGAAATCCGCCTCGATTGCGATGAAGACGTGGTCTTGCTGAAAATCGAACAAGCCGGCGGCATCGCCTGCCATACGGGCCGCCATTCGTGCTTCTTCCAGAAATTCGAAGGCGACGAAAAAACGGGCGAATGGCAAGTCACCGACCCCGTCCTGAAAGACCCCGAGACGATTTACGCGGAAAGCAAGAGCAAATGAGTGAAACGTTAAAACGCCTGGCCGCCGTGATCGAATCGCGCAAGCTGGCCAACGGCGGCGACCCCGCCACCTCCTATGTCGCGCGCCTGTTTGCCAAGGGCGATGACGCCATCCTGAAAAAAATCGGCGAAGAAGCGACGGAAACGGTGATGGCCGCCAAGGATGCGCGTCGCGACAACGACCCGTCGAAGGTCTTGTACGAATGCGCCGACCTGTGGTTTCACAGCTTGGTGATGCTGGCGCAGTTCGACCTGACGCCGCAGCAGGTGCTCGACGAGCTGGCGCGCCGCGAAGGCTTGTCCGGCCTGGAAGAAAAGGCGGCACGCAAGGATGAGCTGCGCGACGCCGGCGAAACAGACAAACATTGATCTATTGGAGCGTGCGTGGATAACTGTATTTTTTGCAAGATTGCTGCAAAACAAATTCCCTCGACCATCGTGTATGAAGACGAGGACTTGCTGGCCTTCAAGGACATCAACCCGGCCGCCCCCGTGCATTTGCTGTTGATCCCGAAGCGCCACGTGGCCAGCCTGTCCGACTGCGATGACAGCCAGACGGAGATGCTGGGCAAGCTGCTGCGCCTGGCGCCGAAGCTCGCTGCCGAGTTCGGCTGCGCCGTCACGTATGACGCCGATGGCGCGCCTGCCGGCGGCTTCAAGACCATGATCAACAGCGGCCCGAACGGCGGGCAAGAGGTGTATCACCTGCACATGCATGTGTACGGCGGTCCCCGCCCCTGGCGCGGTCAACACTGATTTCGCTGCGCGCCGGGTTCGCGTGTATACTACCGGCATTGGTCGACGCTATTCGGGCACCGTCCCGCAAGGAGAATGTGATGGGTTCATTGAGTATTTGGCACTGGGTGATCGTTCTGGTCATTGTGATGCTGGTCTTCGGCACCAAGAAACTGGGCAATATCGGCGGTGATATCGGCAAGGCCGTCAAAGGCTTCAAGGATGGCGTCAAGGGCGAAGATGACGCCCCGGCAGCCAATACCCCTCCTGCTGCGCCATCGCAAGTGGCCGACAAAAGCACCATCGACGTCGAAACGAAAGAGAAAAGCAAGTTCTGATAGCGTGGCGGGGCGCTTGCCTCGTCCGGTAACAGCCCTTGTCCGCTTATGATCGATCTCGGTCTCTCTAAAATCGCCATCATCGGCGTGGTTGCGTTGATAGTCATCGGCCCTGAAAAGTTGCCGAGAGTGGCGCGCATGGCCGGTACCCTGTATGGCCGCGCGCAACGCTATCTGAACCAGGTGAAATCCGAAGTCTCGCGCGAAATTGAAATGGAAGAGCTGAAAAACCTGCAGAAGGAAGTGCAGGATGCGGCCCATTCCGTCAAGCAAAGCGTGGAGAAATCCATGCATGGCGTGGAAAACTCGATCTCCGGCAACCTGGCCGAGGTGGAAAGCGCCTGGCGCGGCGATGCCAGTGCGTATGAGGGGCAGCACGACGCCCATGAAGCCATGCTGCGCGCCACCAACGATGACCTGGCCCGCAAGGCGCGCGAATTCCGCCGCAAGAAGCTGGTGCGCAATTCCGCCATCCCCGGCTGGTACAAGCAGCGCCATGGCGGCAAGCTGCACGTGCAGTCGGCGGCCGCCCGCGTGGCGCGCTTTCGTCCGCGCGCCAGTTCCTCCTCCTTTTACTCATGAGTAGCAAATCTCCGGTGGAAGAAACCTTTATCTCGCATCTGGTCGAGCTGCGCAACCGCCTGGTCAAGGCCTCGATCGGTATCGCCGTCGTCTGCGCCGTGCTGTTTTACTGGCCCGGGCCTTCGCATATCTACGATTTTATTGCGGCGCCGATGATCGCCTCGCTGCCGGCCGGCTCGAAAATGATCGCCACCGGCGTCATTTCGCCGTTCCTGGTGCCGATGAAAGTGACCCTGGTGATCGCCTTCATCGTCGCCTTGCCCTGGGTGCTGTACCAGATGTGGGCCTTCATCGCCCCCGGCCTGTATACGCATGAAAAGCGCCTGATCGCACCGCTGGTGATTTCGTCGTCCCTGCTGTTCATGGCCGGCGTGGCCTTCTGCTATTTCTTTGTGTTTGGCCGCGTGTTCCACTTCATCAGCGATTTCTCTCCCTCGTCGATCGCCGTCACGCCCGATATCGAAAACTACCTCGATTTCGTCATGTCGATGTGCCTGGCCTTTGGCGCCACCTTCGAGGTACCGGTGGTGGTGGTGATCCTCGTGCGCATGGGGCTCGTTTCCATCGCGAAACTCAAGGAAGTGCGTCCCTATATCATCGTCGGCGCCTTCGTGATCGCCGCCATCGTCACACCGCCGGACGTGGTCAGCCAGTTCTCGCTGGCCATCCCGATGTGCCTGCTGTTCGAGCTGGGCCTGTTGGTGGCGCCCATCTTCGTTAGGGCCACCCAGGCGCCGGAAGAAGCGTCCTAGACGCAAGCTGGCACGTGCAAGATACGCAGGCAAAAGCCGCTGACCTCCTTCCGGAGCAGCGGCTTTTTCATGGTTGCGCAAGTGAGTGCGTGCTTACTGCAGCATCAGCTTGCTGAGGATGCCCAGGTTGAGCAGGATCAGGGTGCTCATCATCCAGTACACGTGTTTCATGTCGGCGCCATGGCGCAAGTCCATGCGTTCCAGGCGGGCGTCGAATTTTTGCTCCAGTGCATCTATTCTGGTATCGAATTTCAGTTCCAGCGCATCCACTCTGGTATCGACCTTTTGCGCCACCAGCTTGATTTCCCCCAGCAGATTGCGCTCCATCGCCGCCAGCTCGCCATGCACGACCACGGCCGAACCCAGTACTTCACCCAGCGCCGTCGCATGCGCTTCCGCCTGTTGCGTGGGCACGCCGGCCGAGGCGAGGCGTTTGGCGTAATCGAGGGTGTCGAACTGGATGGGCATATGCATGGACGCTCCTGTATCCAGCCTAGCAGGAAAATCGGCAATTGCCAGTGAGGAGTGCGGTGGCGCCTGCCTTCACAGCAGATTAACGACTATGGGCCGCGACGGTTTGCGCTGGCGCAAATGCTGACGCAAAGGCAAAAAAAAGGGCGCCGCGGCACCCTTTGCAAGCTGACGGCGAGCGCCAGTTAATTCATCAATTCCTTGATGACTTTCACGGGCGCGCTGCCGTAGCTGAGGAATTGCTCATGGAAATCCTTCAGCACGAATTTGTTGCCCAGCGCTTGCTTGCGCTGTTCGCGCAAGTCCATGATTTCGCTGTAGCCGCTGAAATAGCTGGTCAGTTGCACCGAGCTCAGCTGCACGCGGCGCCATTTTTCCTTGGCTTCACGCTGGGTCTGGAAGGCTTGGCGCGTCAGCAGGTCGAGCGCCTGCGCTTCCGTCATGCCCTGCACGTGCACGCTGTAGTCGAGGATGGTATTGGTGACGCTGCGCAAGTTCCACTTCGAATACATCAGCCACATTTCCGGCGCGTTATTGCCATAGCCGGACTCGAGCATCATGCGTTCGCCATACACGGCCCAGCCTTCGATCATGGCGCCATTGCCGAAGATGGACTTGACCAGCGACGGCGACTTGTTGGCGTACACGAGCTGCGTGTAGTGGCCGGGGATGGCTTCGTGGATATTCAGGATCTGCAAGATCCAGTGGTTGTACTCGCGCAAGCTGCTTTCCGCCTGTTCCGGCGTTTCGCCGTCGAGCGGCGTCACGTTGTAATAGGTGCGGTCTTGCGGGCGATACGGGCCGGGCGCTTCGATGCTGGCGCCGGCCACGCCGCGCTGGTAGGCGGGCGTTTCGCGCACGACCAGGGGCTTTTTCGGGTCCATCGTCAGCAGGTTGTGGCTGGTTACCCATTCCTGCAACTCGGGAATCTGGCGGCGGATTTCCGGTACGAAATCGGCAGGCGCCACATGATTGCTGGACAGCTTGTCGATCACCATGCCGATCTTTGCCGTGCGGTCCGCCGGCTTGGCCGTGGCGCCCATGGTTTTCACCCACAGCTCGTCGGACAGGCTATCCATGTGCTCGAGCAGCTTTTCGCGCGCGGCCAGGGCTTTCTGGTACATCTGCTCGGCGCTCACGCTGGCCTGGATATCGTAGGCGAATTTCTGCTCATACAACTCCTTGCCGATGCGGAAGGAGCGCGCGTTGCCGTTCTGCGCCAGCGCGGCATCCTGTTCCGTCAGCCACGCGGCGTAGCCTTGCACGGCCGTGCGGGCCGCGGCGATGCGGACGGTGTACAGCTGTTTTTCCACCGGCGTCAGGATGGAGCCCTGTGCCGTCTTGTTCAGGTCGTCAAGCACGCTGAGCACGCCGGCGCTCTGGGCGATGGCCAGCTGCGTGTGTTCGCGCGTGGGGTGATTGATACTGGCGCGCGCGGCCGCATAGTATTGCGGCACGCTGGCGATGCGCTTGAGCAAGGTGCGCAGGCGCTGCGGCTGGGCCGCGTATTCCGTGTTCAGGATGAAGTCGATGGAACCGGCCACGTTGTATTGGGCGGGATTCCATTCGAATTCGCGGAAGGTGGTCAGATACCAGCGGTCCGATTGCAGTTTATTCGTCAGCAAGGCCAGGTCGGTACGTTGCTTGTCCGACATTTTGCTCGCATTCAGCTTGCCGAATTTACCCAGCCATTCTTCGATGAAGGCCAGTTGCTTCTGGCGGCTGGCCGCGTCGGGAATGCTCAGGTTGGCGGCGCCATCGTATTTGCCGACCGAAATCGCGCTTTCCGGATCCAGGCGCCACAGGGCCGTAAGGAACTGGCCGCTGAGGTTATTCATGGAGCGGTCGCTGCTGTTCTCGCTGGCGACGGCCGCTACCGTGGCTGCCGTGGCGGCGCTGACGACGGCCGCTTTCTTGCCGACGGTTTTTTTCTTGCTGCTGCTGGTGCTGGCCTTGCCTTGCTTCTGCGGCTTCTTGGCGGCGCTGGCCGGTGTCAGGGTAAAGGCCATCATCAATGCGGCGAGCGCAACTTTATTTTTTATCAGCATAGTTTATCTCTTGAATATTTTGCTGTTTGTCCTGATCAGAAAATAATAAACTGATAATATAAGTAACAAACAACTATTGAAAGGTTGGCCTTGCTTGCCTGGGCGGCCCAAAGATTAGCATTAATTGCCGCCGCTGCGCAGTTTTTTGCGCCGGGAGCGCGCCGCGCTAGACGACGATGGCGCTGCCGTGCAGCAATTCCTGGTGCCGCGCATTGATGGCCGCCACGGCATCCTTGCCGCGCGCCATGCCGGTGGCGTGGATTTCCGTTTCCTGCGTGTAGCGCTGGCTGACTCGTACCGTATAGGACTGGAACAGCCAGCTCCAGAAGTTCGTTTCATAGACGGCTTCATCCATGTCGCGCCATTTGACGCCCGTCAGTTTCTTTTTCCACGGCAAGATACCGGACGCCAGCCATACGCCCGCCTCATCAATGTACAGCTGATAGCTGCGGATGGTCAGCAGGCGGTAGCCGACGATCAGGGCCGAGCCGATCAGCACGACGAAGGCGGCGCGCGCGTTGTACTTGAAGGCCAGCGGCAGGGCGGCAAAGAACAGCAGCACGGCGATGAGGAAGGTGCTGACGTAGGCGGTCCAGGATTTGCCGCATAAAAAGGTGGCGCGCTGGCCGGCGCTGGTGGCGATATAGTCGGTCATGGCGTGGCATTAAAACAGGGAAAAACGATCATCGCATGGAACGCGGTGGCGCCGCTCATTTTTTCAATCTCATTGATTCAACCCCTCCTGCAGCATGCCCAGCATGTCATTGGCCGACATGCGCGCGGCCGCGTCGCTGCCTTCCAGCAGGCTGTCGGCCAGGTCGCGCTTGTGCTGATGCAATTCGACGATGCCTTCCTCGATCGTGTGCTTCGCCACCAGCCGGTAAATGGTGACGGGGCGCAATTGCCCCATGCGGTGGGCGCGGTCCGACGCCTGGTCTTCCACGGCGGGGTTCCACCACGGGTCCATGTGGATCACGTAGTCGGCCGCCGTCAAATTGATGCCCATGCCGCCCGCCTTCAGGCTGATCAGGAAAACGTCGCCCTCGCCCGCCTGGAAGGCGTCGACGCGGCGCTTGCGTTCCTGCATGGGCGTGCTGCCATCGAGATACTGGTAACTGACGCCATGCTGCTCCAGGTGCTGGCGGATCAGGGTCAAATGGTCGACGAACTGGCTGAAGACGAGCACCTTGTGGCGGTTTTCCAGCAAGCCCGACAACAACTGGGCGAACGCCGCCAGCTTGCTGCTGGCCAAGCCCAGCTCGGGCGCCACCAGTTGCGGGTTGCAGCAGGCGCGGCGCAGCTTCATGATCTCGGCCAGGATCTGGATGGCTTTTTTCGACGCCGGCCCTTCCACCATGGCCAGTTTTTCCAGTGCTTCGCGACGCAAGGATTCGTACAGCGCCGTTTCCTGCGGCGACAATTCCACTTCCAGCACGATTTCCGTGCGCGACGGCAATTCCGACAGCACTTGCGTCTTCGTGCGGCGCAGGATGAATGGCGCGATCAGGCGGCGCAGCCGCAGGCGCGCGCCGGCCGCTGCCCGCTTGTCTTGATCTTTCTCAATGGGACCGGCGAAGCGTAAATTAAACTGGTCGAGGGTGCCCAGCAAACCGGGGTTGATGAAGCGGAACAGGTTCCACAATTCACCCAGGTGGTTTTCCAGTGGCGTGCCGCTGGCCACCATGCGGAAGTCCCCCTGCAGGGCCATCACGGCTTGCGAGCGCTTGGTGGCGCCATTCTTGATGGCTTGCGCTTCGTCGAGCACGATCGTATGCCAGCGCACGCCGGCAAACATAGTGGCTTCCTGTTGCAGCAAGCCATAGCTGGCCACCACCACGTCGAACGGCTGCAGTGTTTCCAGCATGTCGGCGCGGTCGCCGCTGCCGAACAATTTGATGTTCAAGGTGGGCGCGAAGCGCTGCGCTTCGCTGATCCAGTTCATGCATACGGATGTGGGGGCGACGACGAGAGTGGGGCCGTGCGGCGCGCGCGCCAGGATCAGCGCCAGCGCCTGCAAGGTCTTGCCGAGTCCCATGTCGTCGGCCAGGCAGGCGCCCACGCCCCAGTGCGCCAAGCGCGCCAGCCAGTTAAAACCGGCCAGCTGGTAGTCGCGCAAGTCCGCCTGCAAGGTGCTGGGCAGTTGCGGCTGATAGTCGTCGAGCGCGCGCAGGCGCAGCAAGTGTTCGCGCCACAGTTTGTCGGCCTTCACGCCGCCCGCATCGTTGGCCAGCTCTTCCAGCGCGAAGGCGGCCAGCGGGTGGATGTGCACGCCGTCGGCATGCGCCTCGCCATACGCGGCCAGTTCCGACAGGCGGCGGTGCAATTCGTCGCTGAGGGCGAGGAACTGGTTGTCGCCCAGGGCCACGAAGCGGCTTTTATTGTTCTGCATCAAGTCCAGCAGGGCGCGCAAATCCATCACCTTGTCTTCATCGATCTGCACTTCGCCGCTGGCGGCAAACCAGTCTTTCTCGCTCTTGATATTCAGGCGCATCTGGCCGCTGTCGATGCGTTTCGACACGCGCATGGTTTCGCCCTCGGGCCAGGCCAGCACCATGCCGTCCGGGTCCAGCGCCTGCAATTCCACCAGCAATTGCAAGCCCAGGGCAGGCTGGCCCAGCAGCCACTCGCCATGCTCTTCTTCCGCCTCTTCCAGCACCAGGCAGCGACCGATGAGCTGGCGCTGCGCTTCGCGCTCCGCGTTCAAGTCGCGCCGCGCTTGCACGGCCCGGCCCGCCACATCGGCAAACACGCTTTCGGCGCCGCTGCCCGGTGCGTAATAGGCGCCGTTGTCGAGCAATGGGCGCACCAGAATCTGCATTTTCAGACCCTGCTGGTAGGGCAGCAGATGCACGTGCAGGCGGTGGTCGGCCGTGATCGCTTCCGCATCGCCCGCGCCGCCGCCGATGTCTGATTGCACGGTAACCATGGACGAGATGGCGCCGATCGCCTGCATCACCTGTTTTTCCGCATGCAGGGGCACGGACAGGCCCAGGCCCACGATGGCGCCGATGCGCCGGTGCTCGTCGAGGATGTGCACCACGCGCAAACGCGTCGGCGTCTCGCGCTGCACCACCACATTGCTGCCGTTGTCGGGCAGCGGCGGCTGCATGCCCAGCCACAGCTGCCCCTCGTGCGACTTGATGAGGAGCTCGGGCGCGCCGGCGATCAGCTCCACGCGCGTGTCGGGGTGGTCGAGCCAGAACACGAGCGGGTGGCCCACCAGCAAGACGGCTGCCTTGTCCAGCTCGACTTCATAGCGGGGCGCCGACGAATAATATTGTTTAAAAGGCGCGATGCTGCCCGCCGCGCGCGCATCCTGCGGCGTGAGGAAATCGATGTCGCCCGCCTCCTCGGCCAGGCGTTTCAAGCCCATGGCGCGGCCCTTGCTCCAGCCGCCCCGCGCGTCGCGCTTCTGCTCGCGCACTTCCACGGCCGTCAGGCCGAAGCGCGGGTCGAACGCCACCAGCCACACGAGGCGCGAGACGCCGCCCAGCGCCTCGGCGGGTGCGTTCTGCTGCAGGTTGATCAGCGCGCTCAGCTGGCGCTGCCACGCTTCCTGGCGCTCGAACCACGGCGCCATGTCCGTCAAGCCGTGTTGCGCCCGTTTGGCCGTCGCATAGCGCTCCTGCTGCGGCTCGCCCATCAAGCCCAGCAAGCCGGCCGCCTGCGCCGCGATCAAATCGTAGCCGGCCGCGTCCGCTTGCTGCACCAGCGATCGCAGCTGGTCCTTGCGTTCGCTCAACTGCGGCAGCGCCAGCCAGTAGTACAACAAGGCTTGGAACAGCTGCGCCTGCAGTGCCGTTTCCCAGCTGCGCGTGGGGATGCTTTCCGCCGGCTGCACGCCGGCGCGCACCAGGCGCAGGGTATTGAGTTGCTGGTAGACGATGCTGTCGTGGTTCGGCTGCGCATGCAGGGCGATATCGAGGTAAGTTTCCGCGCTTTTCAGCAGCTTGGCGTCGTTGCTGCGCAGCAAGGCTAGCACGTACAAGTGGCCGCCGATGCCCGTGAAGCACAGCTTGCGCTTGCCTGTTTCCTTGCGCAAGCCCTTCAAGGCTGTCTCGAAGCCCGCCACGGCGTGCGCATGTTCGCCGCGCAACAGGGCGATGCTGCTGTCGAGAAACAGTACCTGCGGGCCCTGCTGGCCTGCCAGGTAGCGCGCAGCCGCATCGAGTTCGCCGCACAGCAGGGCGTCTTCGGCCAGGGCCAGCGGCAGGGCGGCGCCGATATGGTCGCCGGCCGCCGCCTGGCGCGCGTGGTGCGCGCGCGCGTACGCGCGGATGGCGTGCGCCGTGCCCGGCTCGCGCGGCGCATTGCCCAGCAGCACGGCGAGGATGTCATCCTGCAGTTGCGGCATGACGAAAGACAACATTTCCGGCTCGAACGGCCGGCCGAAGATTTCGATCAGCGGATGCAGCTGCTGCGCTTCATAGCACGCCATGCAGGCGGCCAGGATGGCGGCCACGTGGCGTACCTCGTCATTGCGCAGCAGGGCGATGCGCAGGCGCGCCACGCCTTGGCGGTAGCTGCGCAGCTCCACATAGCCATCCCAGTTGCGGCGCACGGGATTGATCAGCTCGATGGCCTGGCACAGGTCGCGAAACACCAGGTGTTCGATGGCCGCGCGCATGGCGGGCCAGCGCAGCCTCGCTTCGCAGGCGAAGCCCCGTCCCACGATTTCCGACGCCAGCGCCAGGCGTGTCAGCCGCAGCAGCATGTTCGTCACCACCAGCAGGGAAAACGGCGTGCCGTCCGGTTCGACGACATTGGCGCGCTGCAAGTGTTCATACACGGCATGCTTGCCCACCGGTTCGCCCGTGATCGCCAGCAGGGCCAGGATCATTTGCTCATGCTGCTCCAGTGCGGCGAACTCGTCCAACAGATGCTGGTCGACATTTTGCTCGGTCATGCGGGCAAATTGGCGATATGCACGGGAGGTTCGCCAGCCGCCACGGGCAGGCCGAACACGCGCTGGTAGAAATACAGTTCCGCGTCCAGGGTGCGCACGATGTTTTCCGCCTTGCGGAAGCCGTGGCCCTCGCCTTCGAGCGGGACATACGCGACGGGCACGCCGCGCGCCTGCAGGGCGTCGACCATCAGCTGCGACTGCTGCGGCGGCACCACCTTGTCATCGAGACCCTGGAAGAAGATCATCGGGCGCGACAGTTTATCCGTGTGGTGGATGGGCGAGCGCTCGCGGTACAGCGCCTCGGCTTGCGGCTGCGAAGCGATCAGGTAGTCGGTGTAGCGCGATTCGAACTTGTGCGAATCGTTGTCCAGGCCCTTCAGGTCGGATACGCCGTAGTAACTGGCGCCCGCCTTGAAGACGTCGTGGAAGGTCAGTGCGCACAGGGTCGTCAGGCCGCCCGCGCTGCCGCCGCGGATGATCAGGCGTTCCGGGTCGGCCAGGCCGTTGGCGGCCAGGTAGCGCGCGCCGGCGATGCAGTCTTCCACGTCGACGATGCCCCACTGCCCGCGCAGCGCGTCGCGGTACTCGCGGCCGAAGCCGCTGCTGCCGCCATAGTTGACGTCGAGCACGCCGATGCCTCGGCTGGTCCAGTACTGCGTCGCCAGTTTCAAGGTATTGCTGGCCATGCTGGTGGGGCCGCCGTGGCTGATGACGATGACGGGTGGCAACGTTCCTGCCGGCGCCTGCATGTCGCCATTCGTGGGCGCATAAAAGAAGGCGTGCGCCGTGCGGCCATTGTTGCTCGGATAGCTCAAGCTGCGCGGCACGGACAGGTAGCCGAGCGCAGGCAGGGCAGCGATCGACTGCGCCAGCACTTCCAGTTCATGGTTGGCCAAATCGATGCGCGCCAGTTCCAGCGCGATGGTGGGGCTGCCGCCCAGCAGCGCGACGAAGCCGGGGCCCACGCGCAGCTCGCGGATTTCCTGGTACGGGTGCGGTATCGGCTCCAGCTTGGCCGCCGCCACGTTCAATTGCGCCAGGTAGCTGATGCCGGCCTGGATATACGTGCAGACGATCTCGTCGTCGGACAGGAAACCGTACATGCTGCCGCCGAAAGTCCAGTGCGGCGTGGCAAATTCCGCTTCCATCGGGCACAGCGCCTCGATGTCGGCGCCGTGCAGGCGGTACAGGTTCCACCAGCCGCTGCTGTCGGACACGAAGTGCAGCAAGCCGTTCGGCGACCATTCCGGTTGGCAAATCGACTCGCGCGCGCCGCCGGCGATCAGGCGCGGCGAGCCGAGGCTGCCATCTGCCTGCACGTCGGCCAGCCACAGTTCCGTGCCTTGCCACGGCAGGCGCGGGTGGTCCCAGCTGATCCAGGCCAGCTGGCTGCCGTCCGGCGACAAACGCGGCGCCGCATAGAAATCGTGGCCGCGCGCCAGCACCGTTTCGCGCCCGTCGAAGCCGACGGCGGCCAGGCTGTTTTCCGGCAGGGCATGGCCTTCCTGCGGATGCTGTTCGCGCACGGCGATCAGGCGGGAACGGGCCGCATCGACGACGAAATCCGCATGGCGCGTGTTGCCGCCGGTGGTGAACGCTGCGGGCGCGGCGTCGCCGCTCACGCGGTACAGGCAATTGTCGGCGAAATGCGAAAAGTAGACGGTATCGCCGGCCACGGCATACGCGCCGCCGCCATATTCATGCACGCGGGTGCGCACATTGAAGGGTGCCGGCGTCAATTCATCGACGCGCGCGCCGCGCTGGCGCAGCAGGGTGTTGCGGCCCGCCTCGCTGGCGCGCCCGGCCAGCCAGAACACGTCGCCGTCATCCGCACCGCCCAGGGCCAGCTGCGTCAGCGGCGAGGCGCCGGCGGCGACGATGGCCGCGCTGATCGGCGATGGCCAGATGCCATAAGGGGTGCTGGATGCGGTCGAGGTCATGCGGGCTCCGTATAGTGAGGGGATCAAGGGCCGCCAGGCAGGGTCAAGGCGCGCGGCGGCGTGCATCATCATAATGGAAGGGCTGGCACAACGAAAGTCATCGCTGTGCGTGGCAAATGCTGCAAAGCGGCACCGGAATCAATGAAATGGCGGCGATTGGATGCGATAATACCGCTTCTCCAAGCTATTGATTGCCTTCCATGCCACAATTTGCTCCGCTCCAGAACGATACTTTCCTGCGCGCCTTGCTGCGCCAGCCGACCGAGCACACCCCAGTCTGGCTGATGCGCCAGGCAGGCCGCTATTTGCCCGAATACCGCGCCACGCGCGAGCGGGCCGGTTCCTTCCTGGGCCTGGCAAAGAATCCCGATTACGCCACGGAAGTGACCTTGCAGCCCCTGGAGCGTTTCCCGCTCGACGCGGCGATCCTGTTTTCCGACATCCTGACGGTGCCTGACGCCATGGGCCTGGGCCTGTATTTCGCCGATGGCGAAGGCCCGAAGTTCGAGCGCCCGCTGCGCACGGAACAGGACGTGAAGGCATTGCAAGTGCCGGACCTGGAATCGCTCGACTACGTCTTCAAGGCCGTCACGCAAATCCGCACGGAACTCAACGGCCGCGTGCCGCTGATCGGTTTTTCCGGCAGCCCGTGGACTCTGGCGTGCTACATGGTGGAAGGCGGCGGCTCGAAAGAGTTCCACACCATCAAGAAGATGCTGTACAACCGCCCGGACCTGATGCACCACATCCTGGCCATCAACGCCACTTCCGTGGCGCAGTACCTGAATGCGCAAATTGATGCCGGCGCGCAAGCCGTGATGATTTTCGATTCCTGGGGCGGTGCGCTGGCCGATGGCGCCTACCAGGAATTCTCGCTGGCCTATATGCAGCAAGTGGTGGCGCAATTGAAACGCGACAAGGATGGCGTGAAAATCCCTGCCATCGTGTTTACCAAGGGCGGCGGCCAGTGGATCGAGCAGATCGCCGACATCGGCGCCGATGCCGTGGGCCTGGACTGGACCGTCAACCTGACGCGCGCGCGCCAGCTGGTGGGCCATAAAGTGGGCTTGCAGGGCAATCTGGACCCGGCCATCCTGTTCGCCAGCCCCGAGCAGATCCGCGCCGAAGTGGCGAAAGTGCTCAACGCCTTCGGCGCGCCGTCGGAAGGCACGGGCCACGTGTTCAACCTGGGCCACGGTATTTCCCAGTTCACGCCGCCGGAATCGGTGGCAGCCATGGTGGAAGCCGTGCACAGCATGAGCCGCGCCATGCGCAGCGGCCAGTAAGTAGCCGTTTTCCCCTGGCGCAGGGGCAGAAAGGCAGGCTTTCCAGCGGAAGCCTGCCTTTTTCTTTGCTGCGCCTTCGCAAGAAATACCGACTTATGCACAATTTTTTTTGCTGCGGAAATAAGAGGCAGTCGAAAAGCCATGCCCGGGGATGCTCTGCAAGTGCTTGATTATTAAGACATAAAAAAAGCCTTGTTCGGCGGACTTTGTTGCTATTGATAAGGTTATTCTTTCGTTCGCCTGCCTTATTCCTTCATTGTCCACAAAGTTATCAACAGATTCTGTGGATAAAATTGAAAAGTATTTTGTTAACCGATACTTAGCGCCGATGTTCAGGTTTCACCTGAAGTGCATGTTGCACTGCATGATAATTGAACAATGTTTCGTCGCCCGGCAGGTAAAAACGAACGCTTGCCCGGCAATTGTCAACTTTGCAGCATGCCGCCGCCGGTTTTCCGGATCGGCCGCCGCAAAAGCGGGCTGATTTCTGTATAAATAAATTACAAATGGTTCAGTTATGCACAGCGGCGGAAATGCCCTGCGGTTTTCCAGCCTCCCGGGCGTCAATTTTTAAGTCGTTGATTTTAAATACTTAATTTTTCTTGCGTGCCGCTCTTGACGGCGATCGAAATTTTCTGTCCACATTTTTCTGAAAGTTAATTTTGCTTTGTCCACAAAGTTATCCACAGAATTTTCTTCAGGCAGGATGCCACACCATCCTGCCTGCCGTTAGGCGTTTGAGGGGCGAAACAAGTATCATGGCCCGCTGGCTTGATGCCGGACATCCCGCGCGCCATCGATTCTGCGGCGCGCTTTTTTATTGAGATAGGCCCTACCCCCATGTCGCAGTGCATTTTGACGTCGTGCATCCTGAACATCGCGCTCGACACGCCCTTGAACGCCCTGTTCGACTACCGCTGGAACGCGGCGGCGGATGCGGACGCTGCCGTGCCTCTGCCGCAAGTGGGGCAACTGGCGCTGGTGCCGTTCGGCCGGCGCGAAGTGATGGGGCTGATCGTCGGCGTGTCCGACAGCACCGACGTGCCCGCCGCGAAATTGAAGGACGTGCTGGCCGTGCGCAGCCAGCTGGCACCCCTGTCGGAGCAATGGCTGGCGCTGGCCGCCTTTGCCGCCGATTACTACCAGCGTCCGCTCGGTGAAGTGGCGCTGCCGGGCCTGCCGAAGAATTTGCGCGTGCTCACCACCGTGGCGCTCGACCGCGCCATCAAGAAGCTGGGCAAGCTGGCCGACGCACACGACGGCACGCCCCTGAACATGCCGGCCCTGAATGCTGCCCAGCAAGAGGCGGCCGACGCCATCGGCGGCGCGCAAGGCTTTAAACCGACCCTGCTGTACGGCGTGACGGGCAGCGGCAAGACGGAAGTGTATCTGCAGGCGTGCGCCCAGGTGCTGGCGCGCGAGGACGATGCGCAAATCCTGATCCTGGTGCCGGAAATCAACCTGACGCCCCAGCTGGAAGGCAATATCCGCGCGCGCTTTCCCGGCGTCATGCTGGCCACCCTGCACAGCAGCCTGTCCGAAGGCGAGCGCATGCTGCACTGGCTGGCCGCCCACCAGGGCCAGGCGCGCATCGTGCTCGGTACGCGATTGGCCATCCTGGCGTCCTTGCCGAAACTGAAACTGATCGTCATCGATGAAGAGCACGATCCTTCCTACAAGCAGCAGGAAGGCTTGCGCTATTCCGCGCGCGACCTGGCCGTGTGGCGCGCCTGGCAATTGCAGATACCCATCGTGCTCGGTTCGGCCACGCCGTCGCTGGAAAGCTGGCACCATGCACAGACGGGGCGCTACCGCAAGCTGGAGTTGCGCGAACGGGCCGTCAAGAATGCAGTGTTGCCGCGCGTCAAGATTCTCGACATGGAGCGCGACCGGCCGAAAGATGGCCTGACTTCGCATTTGGTAGCCGCCTTGAAACTGCGCATGGAGCGCGGTGAGCAGTCGCTGCTGTTCTTGAACCGGCGCGGCTATTCGCCCGTGATCTGCTGCGAATCGTGCGGCTGGATCAGCAATTGCACGCGCTGCACCTCGTTCATGGTGCTGCACAAGCCCGAACACCGGCTGCGCTGCCACCATTGCAGCCTGGAACTGCGCATTCCCCGCCATTGCCCCACGTGCGGCAACGTCGACCTGCAGCCGCTGGGACGCGGCACGCAGCGCGTGGAAGAGGGCTTGCAGCAATTGTTTCCAGAGGCGCGGATCTTGCGCATCGATGCCGATTCCACGCGCAAGAAGGGCAGCGCGCAGGAAGCGTTCGACACTGTGCACCGGGGCGAAGTGGATATCCTGATCGGCACGCAGATGGTGGCCAAGGGCCACGATTTCAAAAAGCTGACCTTGGTCGGCATTCTGAATCCGGACACGGCCCTGTTTTCCCAGGATTACCGGGCCAGCGAACGGCTGTTCGCCCAGTTGATGCAAGTGGCGGGCCGGGCAGGGCGCGCTGCGCAGACGGAAGGGGGCAGCGTGTCCGAAGTGCTGATCCAGACGCGCTATGCGCGCCATCCGCTGTACGACGCCGTCGTCAACCACGATTACGACCACTTCGCCACCACCTTGCTGGAAGAGCGGGCGCAGGCGGCGCTGCCGCCGTACCTGTTCCAGGCCCTGCTGCGCGCGGAAGCCCCGGAGCTGGCCACGGCCATCGAGTTCCTGCAGGCGGCCAAGGAATGCATGGAACACCCGCAGGTGACCATCAACGACCCAATTCCCATGAGCATGACGCGCGTCTACAACGTGGACCGCGCCCAGCTGCTGCTCGAGTCCGCCTCGCGTCCCGCCCTGCAAGCGTTTTTAAAGGAATGGCTGATGGCATTGCGCGCCATGAAGACGCGCGTGAAATGGTCGCTGGAAGTGGACCCGCTGGATATTTAAATCAATTCACTGAATTAGTTCAGATAGTCGCGCGCGGACTTGACGATCTGCTCGGACAGCAGCTTGGTAAACGGCGTGTCCAGGGTCCACGCATGCCAGCTCAGCGGTACGTCCAGAGTGCTGCCCGGCATCAGATCCACGAGACGGTCTGTTGCCAGCGCCTGCGCGGCCAGGCGCTGCGGCATCAAGCCGTAGGCGAGGCCATCCTGGACGCAGCCGCGGCGCGTCGCTTCCACGGGTAAGGTGTGGTGCGGAAACGGTTCACGCATGCTCAATTGTTCCGCGAGGAAACGCGCCAGCAAGCCGTGCTGGCCCACGACGGCCGGCGCCAGTTGCACCGCTTCGGCAATAAAACCGTCGCCGAACCAGTGGCCCGCAAACACGGGTGTGGCCACGCAGACATAGCGCAAGGTGCCCAGCGGCGTGACGCTGGTGGCGGCCGCCGCATCGATCGCTGTGCCCGACTCGGCCGCCACGCAGCCGAACACGGAGCCGTCGCGCACCATCTGCAAGGCGCTGTCGCTGTCGGCCAGGCGCACGTCGAGCTGGCAGCGCGGCGGCGCCAGCAGGGCGGACAAGGTGTCGGGGAACCACGTGGCCAGGCTGTCGGCATCGATGGCGATGGCGATTTCCGGCATGCTGACGCTGTTGCCCAGGTCGATGTCGAGCGATGCTTCCATCAGCTTGACGTTGCGGTGATGCACGATCAGGCGCTGGCCCAGGCCCGTCGGCACGGCTGGCTGGCCACGGATGATCAAGAGGCGCCCGCTGGCGTCTTCCAGCGCCTTGATGCGCTGCGAGACGGCCGACTGGGTGATGCCCAGCGCCAGGGCGGCCTTGTCGAAACTGCCATGGCTGGCGACGGCGTCCAGCACGGCCAGCGCGCGATAATCGAGTGATCCCATTAGCTCAGCTTATAAATTTTGAAAATGATTAGTTATACTAATGCATATATTGCTGCAAAGTAAAACCTTATTTTCAGCAAACGGGTAGTATCGAACGCTGTGAGCAACCTCAAACGGATGGACAGCGGCATGAAGACGATACGAGTGGATGTGGCCGTGATCGGCAGCGGCACGGCCGGCATGACGGCGCACAGGGCAGCGCGCATGCAGGGCAAGCGCGTGCTGATGATAGAAAGCGGGCCGTACGGCACGACGTGCGCCAGGGTGGGCTGTATGCCCAGCAAACTCCTGATCGCGGCGGCCGAGGCGGCCCATGCCGTGGCTGCCGCGCCGGCCTTTGGCGTGCATGCTGGCCCCGTGCGCATCGATGGCCGGCAAGTGATGGCCAGGGTGCGCAGCGAGCGCGACCGTTTTGTCGGCTTCGTGCTCGACGGCGTCAACGCCATTGCCGACGAAGAAAAACTGCGCGGCCATGCGCGTTTTATTTCCCCCGGCACATTGCAGGTGGATGAACATACCTTGGTGGAAGCGGCCAGCGTGGTGATCGCCACCGGTTCCACGGCCATCGTGCCGCCCGAGTGGCAAGCGGCGGGAGACCGAGTCATCACCAGCGACGCCGTGTTCGAGTGGACGGACTTGCCCGCTTCCGTGGCCGTGGTCGGCAGCGGCGTCATCGGCCTGGAACTGGGCCAGGCGCTGGCACGTCTCGGCGTGCGCGTGACCCTGTTTGCGCGTGGCAATAAAGTCGCGCAGCTGACGGACCCGCTGGTGCTGCGCGAGGCGGACGCCGTGCTGGCGCGCGAACTCGATATCCGTTTCATGACCGGCGTCGCGCACGTGGCAAAAACGCCCGACGGCAAGGGCATCCTGCTCACCAGCCGCGATGCCGCGGGCGTGGAAAAAACCGAGCAGTTCGAGTATCTGCTGGCCGCCGTCGGCCGCCGCCCGAACGTGGACAAGATCGGCCTGGAAACGGCGCAAATCGAGCTCGACCGTCACGGTGTCCCCCTGCATGATGCGCACACCATGCAGTGCGGCAAGAGCGCCATCTTCATCGCCGGCGATGCCGACAATGCACTGCCGCTGCTGCCCGAAGCGGCCGACGAGGGCCGCATCGCGGGCGACAACGCGGCGCGCTTTCCGGACGTCAAACCGGGCTTGCGCCGCACGCCCTTGACCATCGCCTTCACGGAGCCGCAGATCGCCACCCTGGGCGCGACATACCAGCAACTGTGCGTGAGCCACGCGGGCCGCTTCGCCGTCGGCGCCGTGTCGTTCGGCAACCAAGGCCGCAGCCGCGTGATGCTGCAGAACCAGGGCTTGCTGCGCGTGTATGCGGAATTCGGCAGCAAGCGCTTTCTCGGCGCCGAGCTGATCGGCCCACGGGCGGAACACCTGGGCCATTTGCTGGCCTGGGCGTGCCAGGCGCAGCTGACCGTGCCGGCCATGCTCGACATGCCGTTTTACCACCCCGTCATCGAGGAAGGCGTGCGCACGGCCTTGCGCGAACTGGCGCTGCACCTGGAAAAAGACCCGGAACACGCGCCCGGCTGCGCCGACTGCACCCCCGGCCCTTGAATGCAACTTTGCGATTTACATAATTTTGTAGACAAGCTCACATGATTGCGCGATCATCGCTGCCACATTGAAATATTGATTAAAGGCAAAAAACATTTCAATCGGTACATACCGCTGATGCCAGGATGGTAAAAACAGGCGGGTGCAGGCGATGATGGAGACGATGTGAAAATTCGGCGCATTTACGCAGGAGAACTCGCACTGGGCGTGGCCTTGCCCTGGGACGTGCACGGCGAAACGGGCGGCTTGCTGGCCAGGCTGGGCCATGTCATCAGCAGCGAAAACCAGATCGAATTGCTGCTGGCGCGCGGCGTCATCGCCGATGCCAGTGCCGACGTGCCGCGCACGGCTACGGAAGCGCCGTCAGCCCTGCGCATGCTGAACCTCGTCACGGCGGGCCTGGCCCTCGTCTTGCCGGCCATTGCCGCCGGGCAAGCGGGCAGCCACCTGCCGCTGGCCGCGCTGGCGCAGCTGGTGGAAGAGGCGGTCGTGCTGGACGCCGACGTGGCGCTGGCCTGCATCTTGCACAATCAGGGCGCGGGGGACTTTGCCGTGCGCCACAGCGTTGACACGGCCGTCATCACGGCCTTGCTGGCGCGCGCCCTGAAACTCGATGAGGGCGTGATCCGCAGCCTGGTGCTGGCCGCGCTGAGCATGAATGTGGGCATGCTGGAACGCCATGCGGATTTTCAGCACAAGGCGGGGCCGCTGGATGCGCAGGAACGCGCCTATTTGCGCGCCCATCCGCAAGCCGGTGTCGACTTGCTGCGCGCGACGGGCGTGACGGACGCCGTCTGGCTGCAAGCCGTGTTGCAGCACCATGAAAATATCGATGGCAGCGGCTATCCGCTGGGCACGCAAGGCGAGGCGATCGGCATCGGCGCCCGCCTGATCATGCTGGCCGACCGCTATTGCGCGCGCGTCTCGAAGCGCAGCTACCGCCAGCCTTTGCTGCCGAACGTGGCCCTGCGCGAAATGTTGATGGCCGACAAGGCCACCCTGGATGCGCCGCTGGCGTCCTTGCTGGTGCGCGAGCTGGGTATCTACCCCATCGGCACTTTCGTGAAACTGCTGAATGGAGAAATCGGCGTCGTCACGCGCAAGGGCTTGAATGCCAGCACGCCCCACGTGCAATCGCTGATCGGCCCCCGCGGCGCGCGCCTGGACGTGCCGCTGCGGCGCGATACGCGCGTGGACTTGCACGCCATCCGCGAAGTGCTCAGCGCGGAGCAGGCGGGCTTGCAGTTCCGGCCCGACCAGCTATGGGGCCGCAGCGCCAGGGTGTAGAGCGCCTGGAAAGACGCCCATGGCGTTGTTGCATTGCCTAGCCGTACTTTCGTACTGCCTTCGGCAATGCGCCTAGCCCTGAGCGTTTTCCAGACACTCTCTACATGAATAGCTTAATTCAGCAAACCCGCATCGAGCCGCCCTTCGAGCGCCAGTTCGCGCATGATGCGCACGGTGTCGATGTCGGACTCCTTGTAGGCGGAGCGGCGGAAGTCGTCGTACAGGGCGTTGGCCGCATCGGTGGCCGCGTCGTGGCCGTCGTCGTACTGGAAGCGCACCCACAGGCTCGCTTCGTCGGGCATCTCGATGGTCATCACCAGCGAGGAGGCGCTGATATCCTTTTGCGCCGGCACTTCGTAGCGCACCTGCAGTTGCGGCACCAGCACCACCTTGTCGTTGATGACCAGTTCGCCATAGCGCAGGCTGCGCGCGAAACCGGCTTCGCTGCGCTCGCTGATCTGGCATTCGTCCAGGTGCGGCACGAACAGTTTCGGCGATTCGGCGCGCAAGACGAGGCCGCGCCAGACTTGCTCCAGGGTCAAGGTGTCGATCAGCGGATTCAAGGGATCGTTGATTTCAATCAGGTGTTCAAATTTCATGGGACTGCCATTCGGTAAGTGGGCGCGCAGGGGCGATATAGGCGGAATGGTACTCCAGGCGTGGCATCGCCGCACGCATTGCAGCGGCCCAGATGGCGGCATATGGCGATATATCAATGCCGTTGCCTGTTTTTCGGGTATGCGCCAGCGTGCAAAAGGCGGGCGCGACGCTGTTACAATGGGCTGCTGTTCCCTGCGGAAATACCCTGATGTCCAAAGCACCACAGTTCGGTCTGAATGCGCCCCAAAGCGAAGCGGTAACCTACCTCGACGGCCCCTGCCTGGTGCTGGCGGGCGCCGGCTCGGGCAAGACGCGCGTGATCACGCAAAAGATCGCCCATCTGATCGAAGACCGGGGCTATGACCCGCGCACCATCGCCGCCTTGACCTTCACCAACAAGGCGGCGCTGGAGATGCAGGAACGCATCGCCAAGCTGTTGAAACAGCCGCGCCAGGCCAAGCAGTTGACGGTGTCGACCTTCCACTCGCTGGGCGTGAAGATCCTGCGCCAGGAAGCCAATGGCGTGGGGCTGAAGGACCGCTTTTCCATCATGGACAGCGACGACTGTTTTTCCCTCGTGCAAGACCTCGCCATTACCACCGATAAACAGGTGATCCGTGGCATCCAGAACGCCATGTCCTTGTGGAAAAATGGCCTGATCGATCCGGATATGGCGCTGGCGCAAGCCAAGGATGAGGACGAGGCGAATGCGGCGCGCATCTACCGCAGCTATGTGGCAACGCTGTCCGCCTACCAGGCCGTCGATTTCGACGACTTGATCCGTTTGCCGGTGGAGCTGTTCCGCAACAACGGCCCCGTGCGCGACAAGTGGCAGCGCCGTTTGCGCTATCTGCTGGTCGATGAATACCAGGATACGAACACTTGCCAGTACGAACTGGTCAAACTGATGGTGACGGGCATCGGCAAGAAGCCGATGTTTACGGCCGTGGGCGACGATGACCAGGCGATCTACGCGTGGCGCGGCGCCACCGTGGAAAACCTGAAGACCCTGGAGACGGATTTCCCCGATTTGCGCGTGATCAAGCTGGAGCAAAATTACCGCTCCACCATGCGCGTGCTCAATGCGGCCAATGCCGTCATCGGCAACAATCCCAAATTGTTTGAAAAGTCGCTGTGGTCCGAGCACGGCCTGGGCGAGCCGATCAAGGTGCTGGGCATGCAGACGGACGAGCAGGAGGCGGAGCAGGTCGCCATCATGATCTCGGCCGACCATTTCGAGCGGAAAAACAAATTTTCCGATTACGCGATTTTGTACCGCGGCAACCACCAGGCGCGCATCATCGAGCAGTGTTTGCGCAAGGAACGCATCCCGTACACGATCTCTGGCGGCCAGAGTTTCTTCGACAAGGCCGAGATCAAGGACATCATCAGCTATCTGCGCCTGCTGGCGAACGAAGACGACGATCCGGCGTTCATCCGCGCCGTGACGACGCCGCGCCGGGGCGTGGGCCAGTCGACGCTGGAGGTCCTGGGCGCGTTTTCGGGCCAGTGGCAGTGCTCGCTGTTCCAGGCCGTTTTTAAAGGCGGCATCGAAGCCAAGCTGACGGACCGCCAGCTGGGGCCGCTGCGTGACTTCTGCAACTTCATCAACGACCTGGAATCGCGCGCCAGCCGCCCGGGCGCGGCCGGCAGCGGCGACAACGCGGCCGAAGTGCTGGACGACATGATGAAGGAAATCCACTACGAATCGTATCTGTACGATGCCTTCGAGGAACGCCAAGCGCAAAGCAAGTGGCAGAACGTGCTGGAATTCGTCAATTGGCTCAAGGAACGGGGCCGGGGCGGCAAGGACCGCGACGGGGAAGAAAAGAACGTGCTGGAATTGACGCAGATGGTGGCCCTGATGACCATGCTGGAAGGCAAGGACGAGGAGCAGGATGCCGTGCGCATGTCCACCCTGCACGCGTCGAAAGGCCTGGAATTTCCGCACGTATTCCTGGTTGGCGTGGAAGAGGGGATTCTGCCGCACAAGGGCGACGCGGATGCGCCGGCCGAAACCATCGCCGCGCGCATCCAGGAAGAGCGCCGCTTGATGTATGTGGGCATCACGCGCGCGCAGCGCACCTTGCACGTCACCTGGTGCAAGAAGCGCAAGCGGGCCGGCGAGCAAGTGCATTGCGACCCGTCGCGTTTCATCAAGGAAATGCAACTCGACGTGGGCGACGCCGTGCCCACGGAAGCGGAAGTGATTTCGCCGAAAGAACGGCTGGCGCGCATGAAGGCGCTGTTGGCCGCGCCGAAAGTGTAAGCGGCGTTCAGGCTTCCGCGGCGCCGTCCGGCGTGGCCTTCGGCACGATGGCCAGCTGCATGCCCAGCGCATCAAGCATTTTCAAGATGGTTTCGAAGCGCGGCTTGCTGCCTTCGCGCAAGGCTTTGTACGCGCCTTCACGCGTGATGTCGGCCCGGGCCGCCACCTTGCCCATGCCGTAGGCGCGCACCACGTCGTTCATGGCCGACTGGAACAGTTCGGCATTGCCGGTGGCGACGATTTCGCTCATGTAGGCGGCCACGGCGGCCTTGCTGGTCAGGTGTTGTGTCGGGTCAAATTTGCTCAGGCCCAATGCTTCCAGGTCGTCGAGGTCGAAGGTGTCGTGGTCGATGTCGTGGTTCATTTCTTTCGTACTCCTGTCGAGGGGCTTGCTGCTGCTTTCTTGAGGGCCGCCTGCCGGGCTTTCAGCTCCCGCAGGATGGCTTGCGCCTGCCTGATGTCGCGCTGCTGGCTGGATTTATTGCCGCCCAACAGCAGCAAGATCAGGGTGCCCCGGTTCGTTTCATGAAAATACACGCGCCAGCCCGGTCCCGTCTGTAAAAAACGCAGTTCGCACACGCCTTCGCCCACTGGCCGCCAGTCGCCCTTTTTACCGTGCTGCAAATGCTTGATGCGCGCATCGATGGCGGCGGCCGCCACATCGTGCAGGGAATCTTCCCAGCGCCGGTATTCGGCCGTCTTGCGCGTGTCGATCAGCAGTGGCTCGGTTGGTGTTGGTGTTGGTTCAACCATTGTAATCGTTTGTTCTCATTCGTCAAGCGGCTTGAACTCATGCAGGAAGAATAAACAGAAATCGGGGCCTGTCCGCGGTGAATGGAGGGAGTTTGTCCTGGCTCACGTCGCGGCGGCGGTAGAATGCCGCTTTCAGTCAGAAATGAGCAGAAGCACCATGGACAATGCAGAACAGATGGAAGTACGTTTCGTCGATATCGAAATCAAGCTGGCGCAGCAGGAAGACCTGGTCGAGTCGCTGAACCAGATGGTGTACCAGCAGGGCAAGCGCATCGACCAGCTGGAAGCCATGCTGCACAAGCTGGGCGAGCACGTGCGCGACGGGGCGCAGCAGGCGAATGGCGGGCTGGTCAACGAACGTCCGCCGCATTACTAAATAGGCATCGTGATGCGGGGCGCATGAAAACCGTTCATCACTGGCGGGCGCGCTACCATCGGTAGTTGCTGGTGACGCAAGTGTTTCAGGCTGTTATTATTTCAGGCTGGCCCGCGACACAATCGCGGCTCTCTTGCGTTCCTTGAAAGTAGACATGACCCGTCCAACAATGCTCGTCATCGCCGCCAGCCTGATGCTGGCGCCAGCCGCTTTTGCCGCGACCGCCACCACCGCGCCAACCACCGCCGCTACCGCAGCCGCGGCGCTGCCCGTTTCGAACCCGTTTGCGCAAGCCAGCAGCCTGCCATTCAACTACCCGCCGTTCGACAAGGTGCAGGACGCCGACTACGCGCCGGCCTTTACGGCAGGCATGGCCGCCAACCTGGCGGAAATCAATGCCATCGCGAACAACCCGAAAGCAGCCACGTTCGACAACACCATCGTGGCCATGGAACGCTCGGGCCAGCTGCTGAGCCGCGTGCGCACCGTGTTTTCCGTCATGTCCGGTTCGAACACGAATGACACGATCCAGGGCCTGGAACGCGAACTGGCGCCGAAAATGGCGGCCCACAGCGACGCGATCATGCTCAACGACAAATTGTTCAAGCGCATCGACACCCTGTACGCCAAGCGCGGCAAGCTGGGCCTGGATGCGGAATCGAAACGCTTGCTGGAACGCTATCACACGGACTTCGTGCGCGCGGGCGCCAAACTGTCGGCGGCGGACAAGGAAAAGCTGCGCGCCTACAACGGCCAGCTGGCTGCCCTGTCGACCAAGTTCGCACAGAACGTGCTGAAAGAATTGAACGCCTCGGCCGTCGTCGTCGATACGCGCGAAGAACTGGACGGCCTGTCGCCGGCCGCCATCGAGGTGGCCGCCGGCCTGGCCAAGAAGCGCGGCCTGGACGGTAAATACGTGATCGCCCTCGTCAACACGACGGGCCAGGCGCCGCTGTCGCTGCTGACCAATCGCGCCGTGCGCGAACGCATCATGGCCGCTTCGCAAGCGCGCGGCAGCCGTGGCGGCGAGTTCGACAACACCCAGGAAGTGCTGGAACTGGCGAAACTGCGCGCCGAACGTGCCGCGCTGATGGGCTACCCGAACTACGCGGCCTACTCGCTGGAAGACCAGACGGCGCACGACACGACCGCCGTGAACGCCTTGCTGGGCGAGCTGGCGAAGCCGGCCGTCGTCAATGCGCGCCGTGAAGCGGACGATATCCAGAAGGTTATCGATGCGGGCAAAGGCGGCTTCAAGGTAGGCGCCGCCGACTGGGCCTTCTATAGCGACAAGGTCCGCGCCGAACGCTACAACTTTGACGAAAATCAACTCAAACCGTACTTTGAAATGCACAGCGTGCTGACCAAGGGCGTGTTCTTTGCCGCAGGTAAATTGTACGGCTTGACCTTCAAGCAGCGCACCGACTTGCCTGTCTACACGTCCGACATGCTGGTGTACGACGTCTTCAATGAAGACGGCACGCAGCTGGCCATCTTTACCCTGGACCCTTACGCGCGCAGCAACAAGCGCGGCGGCGCCTGGGCGAATGCCTACGTGGGCCAGTCGACCTTGCTGAACCGCAAGCCGGTGATTGCGAATAACCTCAACATTCCGAAGCCGGAAGCGGGCCAGCCGACCCTGATGACGTTTGACGAAGTCAACACCATGTTCCACGAATTCGGCCATGCGCTGCACGGCATGTTCTCGAACGTGAAATACCCGCGCTTTGCCGGCACCAGCGTGCCGCGCGACTTCGTCGAATACCCGTCGCAAGTCAATGAAATGTGGGCGCTGTGGCCGGAAGTGTTGCAAAACTACGCCAAGCACTATCAGACGGGCGCGGCCATTCCGGCCGAGCTGCTGGCGAAAGTGACGGCGGCCGACAATTTCAACCAGGGCTATAAAACCACGGAATACCTGGCGTCGGCCCTGCTGGACCAGCGCTGGCACCAGCTGACCCCGGCACAGATCCCCACCGACGTGCTGGCGTTTGAAAAAACCGCCTTGAGCGACGCGGGCGTCGATTTCGCCCCGGCGCCGCCGCGCTACCGCACCACCTATTTCTCGCACGCGTTCGCGGGCGGCTATTCGGCCGGCTACTACGCGTATCTGTGGTCGGAAAAGCTCGACGCCGACACGGTCGAGTGGTTCAAGGAAAACGGCGGCCTGACGCGCAAGAACGGCGACTGGTTCCGCAATAAACTGCTGTCGCGCGGCGGCAGCGCCGATGCGCTCGACATCTACCGCAACTTCCGCGGCCGCGATGCGAAGATCGAGCCGCTGCTGGAACGCCGTGGCTTGAACGGCAAGTAATCCCCCGTCACCGGCCTGGCCGGTGCTGAACATCGATGGCCGCCCCGCAACGGGCGGCCATTTTTATTTGGCGATTCTGCTCGTAAACCGTGGTAAACCGCGCAGTTGGCGTGATGCACCACAGGATCGCCCATGTTGGATGACGCCTGTGTGACAGGCTGCTATGATCTGCCACTGGCCCGCGACGCGATCGCGGTTCTTCCCGCGCTTCCTGAAAGATGTCATGATCCGTCCACAACTGCTCGTCATCGCCGCCAGCGTCATGCTGGCCCACGCCGCCCCATCCGCCATGGCTGCCGCCACTGCAAAAACCGCGCCTGCCGCCGCCGTCAGCGCCCAGAACCCCCTGCTCAAAGCCAGTCCGCTGCCATTCCAGATGCCGCAGTTCGGCCTGATCAAGGATGAACACTACGCGCCGGCGTTTGCCGAAGGCATGAAACGCCAGTTGGCCGAAGTCAACGCGATCGCCAGCAACCGCCAGGCGCCCACGTTCGAGAACACCATCGTGGCCCTCGAGCGCACGGGACAATTGCTGCACCGCGTGCAAAGCATTTTCAGCAACATGACGTCGACCAACACGAACAGCGTGCTCGAAGCGGTGGAAGTGGACGTGTCGCCGAAGCTGGCCGCGCATGGCGACGCCATCACCCTGAATCCGAAACTGTTTAACCGCATCGACACCCTGTACGCCAAGCGCGACATGCTGGGCCTGGATGCCGAATCCTTGCGCCTGCTGGAACGCTATCATACGGATTTCGTGCGCGCCGGCGCCAAGCTGTCCGATGCGGACAAGGAAAAACTGAAAGCCTATAACGCCGAACAGGCGGGCCTGGAAACGGCCTTCGCGCAAAACGTGCTGAAGGAAACGAATGCCAAGAGCATCGTCGTCGACACGCGTCTTGAGCTGGCCGGCATGACGGACAGCGATATCGATACGGCCGCCACGGCAGCCAAGGAGCGCGGCTTGACGGGCAAGTTCGTCATCGCTCTCGTGAACACCAGCGGCCAGCCGCCGCTGGCGGTATTGACGGATCGCAAGACGCGCCAGCGCCTGATGGATGCGTCGCTGAACCGTGGCAGCCAGGGTGGCGAGTTCGACAATCGCGCCATCGTGCTGAAGCTGGCCAAGCTGCGCGCCGAACGGGCCACCTTGCTTGGCTACGCCAATTACGCCGCGTACTCGCTGGAAGACCAGACGGCCAAGACGACCACGGCCGTCAACACCCTGCTGTCGGAATTGGCGAAACCGGCCGTTGCCAATGCGCGCCGCGAAGCGGCCGACCTGCAGCAAATCGTCGATGCCGAGAAGGGCGGTTTCCAGGTGGCAGCAGCCGACTGGGCCATCTACACGGACAAGCTGCGCAAGCAGCGTTTCAATTTCGATGAAAACGAGCTGAAACCGTACCTGGAATTGAACAGCGTGCTGAACAACGGCGTCTTCTTTGCCGCGAACAAGTTGTATGGCATCAGCTTCAAAGAACGCAAGGACTTGCCGGTGTACAACCCGGACGTGCGCGTCTACGACGTGCTGGACGCGAACGGCAAGCCGCTGGCCCTGTTCATCGCCGACTTCTATGCGCGCGGCAACAAGCATGGCGGCGCGTGGATGAATGAATACGTGTCGCAGTCGATGCTGATGGGCACGCATCCCGTCGTCGCCAACCAGCTGAACATTCCGAAGCCGCCCGCCGGCCAGCCGACCTTGTTGACGTTCGATGAAGTGACGACCATGTTCCACGAATTCGGCCATGCGCTGCACGGCATGTTTTCGAACGTGAAATATCCGCGCTTTGCTGGTACCAGCGTGCCGAGCGACTTCGTCGAGTATCCATCGCAAGTCAATGAAATGTGGGCCGTGTGGCCGGAAGTGCTGCAAAACTATGCCAAGCACTACCAGAGCGGCGCGGCCATGCCGCAGGAATTGCTCGACAAGGTGACGGCGGCGAAGAAATTCAACCAGGGTTTCATGACGACGGAATACCTGTCGGCGGCCCTGCTGGACCAGCGCTGGCACCAGCTGGCGCCGAGCCAGGTCCCGACCGACGTGCTGGCCTTTGAAGCGGCCTCGCTGAAGGATGCGGGCGTTGACTACGCGCCCGTGCCGCCGCGTTACCGCACCAGCTACTTCTCGCACAGCTTCTCCGGCGGCTACTCGGCGGCGTATTACGCCTACCTGTGGTCGGAAAAGCTGGACGCGGAATCGGTCAACTGGTTCAAGGAAAACGGCGGCCTGACGCGCAAGAATGGCGACTGGTTCCGCAGCAAATTGCTGTCGCGCGGCGGCAGCGTCGATGCGCTGCAGCTGTTCCGCGACTTCCGCGGCCGTGATGCCACCGTGGAACCATTGCTGGAACGCCGTGGCTTGAACGCCAAGTAAGACGTCCCCATCAGAAGCTTGCGTTGCGTTGACCTGGCGCACGCAAGCTTTCCGTGCCGGCGGCGTAGAATTGAGTAAGATGTAAACAAGAAGGCAGTCGAAAGAGTATATGAGTCAGCAAGATTTGAATGGCATTACCCTGGAAGGTATCGTGACGCGCCTGCACGCCCACTACGGTTGGGACGGCTTGGCCAAGCACATCGATATCAATTGCTTCATCAGCGATCCCAGCATCAAGTCGAGCCTGAAGTTTTTGCGCAAGACCCCGTGGGCCAGGAGCAAGGTGGAACAATTGTTTCTGGACACGAAATTTACTGACTGACAGGAAAAAACATGGATAGCAAACTCAAGGAATCGCTGCAACAACTGCATTCGACGCTGGAAACCAGCGGCCCCGTCGATGAAGAACTGCATGGTTTGCTGCAAAAACTCGATGTCGACATCAAGTTGCTGATGGAAAAGCGTGCCGCGCAGGAGCAGGAAGAAGAGTCGACCACCTATGGGCTGGCCGAGCGCAGCCAGGAATTGTCGGCCAAGTTTGCCGTCAAGCATCCGAAACTGGAGCCGGCGCTGCGAGAACTTGGTGAGATTCTAGCCAATATGGGTATTTAATTTAACCCTAAAGCAACATCTGGGGTCAGACCCGCCGGGTCTGACCCCAAGGGCCTCTTTCTCCCAAGTAATTGAAAATTAAACGTTTTTTGTACTGAAATCCAACAGTAAAAAGCAGGCCGTCAGGTTGGAAATGGCCAATTCCGGTACAATCCGTACCCTATGAGCTCCCCTACCAATTTATTTGCGACCGTTCCCAAGCGGTCTGCCCGCGCTGCCGTGGCGCCTTTCCTGCCGATGTCGCGTGCCGAGATGGACACGCTGGGCTGGGACCAGTGCGACGTCATCCTCGTCACGGGCGACGCCTACATCGACCATCCGAGTTTCGGCATGGCCCTGGTGGGCCGCCTGCTCGAAGCGCAGGGTTACCGCGTCGGCATCATCAGCCAGCCGGACTGGCTGTCGGCCGACGCGTTCCGCATCCTCGGCAAGCCGCGCCTGTACTACGGCATTACCGCCGGCAACATGGATTCCATGGTCAACCAGTACACGGCCGACCGCAAGATCCGCTCCGACGACGCCTACACGGCGAACGCGGAACCGAACAAGCGCCCGGACCGCGCCGTCACCGTGTACGCCCAGCGCGCGCGCGAAGCGTATCCCGACGTGCCCATCGTCATCGGCAGCATCGAAGCGTCGCTGCGCCGCATCGCCCATTACGATTACTGGTCGGACAAGGTCCGCCGTTCCGTCTTGCCCGATTCCAAGGCTGATTTGTTGATCTTCGGCAATGCCGAGAGGGCGCTGGTCGACCTGACGCACCGCCTGGCTGCCGGCGAATCGATCAAGGATATCCGCAACTTGCGCGGTACGGCCTTCATGGTGCCGTCCGGCTGGCTGCCTGGCGACGACTGGGGCGTGCACAATTCCACCCGCGTCGACGTGCCCGGCAAGATCGATCCGCACTACAGCCCGTACGAGATGGTGCAGGAAGACAAGACCGCCTGCGCCACGGAAAATGCGTCGAAGTCGGCCGAAGTCATCAAGCCGATCCGCATCATGAGCCGCGAAGAACGCCTGGCCATGGCCAAGGAAAAGCACGACAAGACGGTGGTGCGCCTGCCCGCCTACGACGTCGTCAAGGATGACCCCGTCATGTATGCGCACGCTTCGCGCGTGTTCCACCTGGAATCGAATCCCGGCAATGCGCGCGCCATGGTGCAGGCGCACGGCGAACGCGACGTGTGGCTCAACCCGCCGCCGCTGCCGCTGGCCATGGACGAGATGGATGGCGTGTATGACATGAATTATGCGCGCGCCCCGCATCCGAGCTATGGCAAGGCGCATATTCCCGCCTGGGAAATGATCCGCTTCTCCGTCAACATCATGCGCGGCTGCTTCGGCGGCTGCACCTTCTGCTCGATCACGGAGCATGAAGGACGCATCATCCAGAGCCGTTCGGAACCGTCGATCCTGCGCGAAATCGAGCATATCCGCGATAAAACCAAAGGCTTTACGGGCACCATTTCCGATATGGGTGGTCCGACGGCGAATATGTACCGCCTCGCCTGCAAGGAAAAAGAGATCGAAGTCTCGTGCCGCCGGCTGTCCTGCGTCTACCCGTCCATCTGCGTCAACCTGGGCACGGACCACAGCAAGCTCATTTCCCTGTACCGCAAGGCGCGCGCCATTCCCGGCATCAAGAAAGTCTTGATCAGCTCGGGCTTGCGCTACGACCTGGCCGTGCGTTCGCCCGAGTACGTGAAGGAACTGGTCACGCACCACGTCGGCGGTTTGCTGAAGATTGCTCCTGAGCACACGGAAGAGGGCACCTTGTCGAAGATGATGAAGCCAGGCATCGGTGCGTATGACGAGTTCAAGGAAATGTTCGACCGTTTCTCCCTGGAAGCAGGCAAGAAGCAGTATTTGATTCCCTACTTCATCGCCGCCCATCCGGGCACGACGGACGTGGACATGCTGAACCTGGCCCTGTGGCTGAAGAAAAACAATTTCAAATTGGATCAGGTGCAAACCTTCATGCCCACGCCGATGGCCATGGCGACGACCATGTATCACACGCGCAAGAATCCTTTGCGCAAGGTCACGGCAGACTCGGAAGTGGTGGAAACGGCGCGCAGCGGCAAGATCCGCCGCACCCATAAAGCGTTCCTGCGCTACCAGGACCCGGCCAACTGGCCGATCCTGCGCGAAGCGCTGGTCAACATGGGCCGTGGCGACTTGATTGGCAATGGCGACAAGCATTTGATTCCTGCCTGGACTTCGTCCGAGTCGGGCGGCCTGGCCGCCGGCGAACGCAGCCGCCAGACGCATGGCGCCGGCACGCCGGACAAGTTCAAGGTTATGCCGGGCAAGAACCGTATCGCCCTGGGCGGCACGGCCGCGGCGCCGAAGGCGACCGCCGTCGAGTCGAAGGTGCGTCCATCGATCTTGTCGACCATCAAGACGAAGGCCAAGCCGGCCGCCGTGCCGATGGGCCGTGGCAGCAAGCCGCCAGCCAAGGGCGGCCATGCCGCGCCGGCACGGGGCGGACGCAAGTAAGCGGTCCTCGGCACCCCGGGCATCGCCTGAAAACCCGGCAACGCACACAGCGTTGCCGGGTTTTTTGTTATCTGCGCACCAGCATGGGGCGGCGCACGGCCGTGATGGCGGAATTTTTACCAATATTTAAAAAATGAATAGAGCAAAAGGCAATTTTCCCTTGTGGCAACTTGGTGTTTGAAAATATACTCGTTGAATATTTAGCCGTACGGCAACAATGCTGCCATTCTGGCAAGCGCCAGCGTACGCGCCTTCCAGCGTTTAGATGAAAAGAGATGCCAATTGAAATGCCTTTCCTGCCAGGCCGAGAATAAGCCGGGCGCAAAATTCTGCTCTTCCTGCGGCACGACGTTTGCCGTTGCTCCTGCCGCCGCCGCTCCCGTGCCAGGCAAAGCCTGCGGCCAGTGCGGCCATGATTGCAAGCCGGATGCCAAGTTCTGCCCCAAGTGCGCATTCAGCTTTGCCGTGGCGCCCGTTGCCGCAGCGGTGCCGCCGCCGCTGCCGGAAGCGGTCATCGAGCCGGTCATCGCACCCGTTATCGAGCCGGTCATCGAGGCTGCGATCGCACCCGTGATCGAGCCGCTTATCGAGCCCGTCACTGAGCCCGTCATTGCATCCATACCCGTGCCTGAGCCGGAACCTGAGCCTGCCCCAGTGCCAGCGCCAGTGGCGGAGCCTGTCGCGCCGCCAGCGCCAGTGCTGGAAAAGCGCCGTGCCGTTCCTGGCGCCGCAGCGGAACCTGTTCCCGCGCCCGCAGCGGCATCCGACAGCCCGGCCGGTGGCAGCCGCATCAAGCTGATCGTCGCAGCCGTCGCGGCGGTAGTGGTAGTGGGTGCGGCAGGCGGATACTATTACCTGTCAGCCAAGCCTGCCGAACCCGCGCCAATCCCCACGCCGACGCTTCCCGCCGAAGAAACGACGGCTGCCGCCGAGCAGCCGCTGGCCATCAGCGACCCTGCGCTCGATGGCGCCACGACGGCCGACCATGCCGCGACACCTGCTGCCGAGCCTGAGCCTGAGCCAGCGGCAGCCCCCGCACCGGTTCCTGCTCCGGCACCGGCGCCGGCGCCAGTACCGGCACCTGTCGCGGAAAAACCCGCCAAGCCCGTCAAGGTGACGCCGCCGGCCGCGCCTGTTAGCAAGCCTTCCGGTCTCGAAAGCGTGATCACGGACAGCCTGTCGGAAGCGAGCCACTGCATGAGCCAGCGCAAATACGACTGTGCCATTGCCAACGCGAATGCCGTGTTGCGCATGGACACGGGCAACCGCTACGCGCTCGACATCAAGCGCAAGGCGAAAGAAGCGCAAGACAAGGCGCTGTCGCAAATCCAGATCGAGTAAGCCGCGCTGCTTGCCTTCCCCCTATTTTGATCTTTCCGGAGAATAACGTGAAAAACCTGAAACAAATGGCCAAGCCCCTGGTGGCGATGCTGGTCGTGTCCTCGATGCTGGCCGGTTGCGCCGCGCCGGGCGGCCCTGGCGCCACCGGCAATACCACCACCGCCGGCACGGAAGCGGCCAGCGGCGAATGCAATACGGCCATGCTGGCCGGCATCGGCGCCGTCGTGGGCGGCTTGCTGGGCGGTGGCAACAATACCGTGCGCGGCGCGGCCCTGGGCGCCAGCCTGGGCGCGCTCGCTTGCGTGGCCTTGAATTATCAAAGCCAGCAAGTCAAGACGGCGCAGCAGGTGCAGACCGACTACAAGGTGGCCAACAAGGGCAAGCTGCCCGAGCAGTCGACCCTGGTGAAATACGAGACGGGCTTTACGCCGTCCTCCGTGCGTCCGGGCCAGAAGGCGCAGACCAATTCGTATATCGAAGTGGCGGCCGGCACGCGCGATCCGAACCCGCTGGTGGAAGAGGAATTGAGCCTGTACAAGCCAAATGGCGACTTGATCAAAACCGTGCGCAAGGTGGTCAGCAGCAATAACGGCAGCGGCGCCTACAAGGGCGGCTTCTCGATTCCCATGCCCGAAGGCGTGCCGCAGGGCATTTACCCGGTGCGCACGGCCCTGTACCTGAATAGCAAGCGCGTCGGTGGCCAGGACGTCAAGCTGCAGATCGTCCAGCGCCAGGCGCCGGCATCCGAGCTGCAACTGGCGCAGGCCTACTAACACCGTGTTACCACGGGGCGGCCAGGCAGGCCGTCCCCTTTCGATTTCCCCCTTTCAGGCTAGACATGACCATTTCCACAGAAGCAGCTAAACCTCTTCCCTTTTCCTCCGCCGTGGGTTCGCTGATCGAAGCGACCGACGCCATCAGGAACTTCCGCGCGATTGCCTTGCTGGCCCTGACCTTCATCGGCGCCGTGCTCGTCGGTGGCGTGCTGACGATGCTTGCCGGCGGCATGAGCAGCGCGCTGCTGGCCTTCCTGGGCGCCTTGATGGCCTTCCTTGTGATGTTTTACGGTTCCAATGCCGTGGGCATCCTGCTGATGCGCGATGCGCAAGGCCAGCCGGGCATGAGCCTGGTGGATGCCGTGCTCGTTTCGCTGTACACGAGCCACCGCCTGATCGCGGTCGTCTTCCTTGAATTTCTGATCGTGCTGGCGGCCATGATCGCCATCGCCATCATCTTGTTCGTCTGCAAGATCCCCGTGCTCGGCCCCGTGCTGTACGCGGTCGTCTTCCCGCTGTCGGCCATCGTGCTGGGCGTGCTGGTGTTTGCACTGTTTTACGTGATGCTGCCGCTGGCCGGCCCTGCCGCCTGGTCGGGCGCCAGCGTGTTCCAGATCATTGCCCGCCTGAACCAGATCGTGCGCACCAAGCTGGTGTCCGTGATCTTGCTGGAAGTGCTGCTGTTCCTGATCACCGCGTTTGTGGCCCTGCTGATCTTTGGCGTGCTCGGTACCGGCGTGTCGCTCACCACGGGCATGTCGGCTGGCATCCTCAGCCTGGGCGAGATGAATATGTATGCGCTGGCTGCGGGCCTGGGTCGCGGCGGCTCCGGTTCCGGCTACATCGTCGCAGCCGGCCTGGGCGGCGGCTTGCTGATGGCGGCCGCGGCCGTAGTGCCTGGCCTGATCTTTACCAAGGGCGTGTGCATCATTTACCTGGACGCCACGCGCAATGTCGATTTCAGCGCTTCGGAAGCGAGCCTGAACGACGGCCTGGCCACGGTCAAGAAAAAAGCCGAGGAAGCGCGCGAGCGCGCGCGTGCCCTGGCCGAGCAGGCGAGCGCCCCCGCCGCGCCAGCCGCTGCCGCTGCACCGGCCGCCGCGCCGGTTGACAGCCTGCAGTGCCCAAGCTGCAAGGCACCGGTCGCATCCGATGATGTGTTTTGCGGCGAATGCGCGCATAAACTCAAGTAAAGGCACGCCATGGCTCACTTCTGCACCCAATGCGGCACCGCCCATGTTCCCGGCGCGCGTTTTTGCGATGAATGCGGCAAGGCCGTGAACGCCGCGCCGTCGCCCGCACCTGCGCCGTCGCCCGTCGCGCCCGTCAAGCCGGCCGGCGTGCAGCGGCGCCACCTCCTCCTTGCCGGCGGCGTGCTGGCGGTGGTCGTCGTGGCCGGTGGCGCGCTGGCGTGGCTGCTGGCGCCAGAGGCGGCCTCGTCCAGCAGTTTCAGCCGTGCCATCGATGCCCACCTGGCGGCCGACGAGGCGGTGCGCGACAAGTTGCTGTGCCTTGCCAACTTGCCGTACCAGAAGGAAGAGATCCGCGTGGCGTCGTACGACAGTCCTACCCGGCAATGGCTGGATATCCTCGTGCGTAGCGGACTGTACAGCGCACCCGTCGAACAAAGCAGCGGCGGCTGGGTTGCGCAATCGCAATTCGTCTACGCGCTGGCCGCACCGGGCAAGGCGGCCTTGCGCGGCGACAAGCTGTGCGTGGCCAAGGGCGTGAAAGTGGCCAAGGTCAGCGGCTACGATCAGGTGCGCGACCTGGGCGAACAGCAAGTGGCGATGGCCAAGGCCACCCTGGCGTTGACCGATGAGGCGGCGTGGTTCGCCAAGTCGCCGGACCGCGCATTGATCCTGCAACGCTTGCCGGACGGCGACCTGGAAGTGCGGCTGCCGCTGGCGCTGGTCGACAAGCAGTGGCAAGTCATCGACCAAGCGCAGATGAGCCAGGCGGCCATGACCGGCGTGATGGGCAAAGCGCGGGCAGGGCAGGGCGCGGGCATGCTGGACAAGCTGAAAAGCGTGTTCAGCTTTGGCGGCCACCCGGCCGTGGGAAAATGGCAGGCGGCGATGGGCAATGTCCTGGAATTTACACGCGACAGCGTGATCAATAACGGGACTTCGACCAGGGCCACCTTCACCACCAACGGCAATACCGTGACGATCGCACCGGAAGGCGCGGGCGAAACGGCCATGGACATTATCGTCAGCGACGATGGCAGCACGGCGCAGATCAGCATGGGCGGCATGCGGGTGACGACCCTGCGCCGCATGCGCGATTAGGCAGCTGTCCAGGCGGCGCAGCTTGCCGCCTTGCAGCATTCCAGAAGCCCGGCCATGCCGGGTTTTTTTACGCCGCCGGCCAGACAGGGGAGGCAGGTATTTATCTTGACATCAAGATAGTTCGCGCCCACACTGGTCTTTTATCTTAATGTCGAGATAGTTTCATGGCCTCTTCCTTTGCCCGCCCCGCCTGGGGCGATATTCTGCTCACGGCGCTGGCGCCCCTGATCTGGGGTTCCACGTATATCGTCACGTCCGAACTGCTGCCGCCGCACCGGCCCTTCACGGCGGCCCTGATCCGCGTGTTGCCGGCCGGCTTGCTGTTGCTGCTGATCATGCGGCGCCTGCCCGCGCGGCGCGACTGGGTCCGCGTGCTGATCCTGTCCGCGCTGAATATCGGCGTGTTCCAGGCGCTGCTGTTCGTCGCCGCCTACCGCTTGCCGGGCGGCCTGGCGGCCGTGGTGGGGGCCATCCAGCCGCTGCTGGTGATGGGGCTCGCCTGGGGCGTGGAAGGACGCCGCCCGGCCCGCCTGGCCCTGGGCGCCAGCGTGCTGGGCGTGGCCGGCATGGGCGTCTTGCTGTTGTCGCCGCGCACGGTGTGGGAACCCATCGGCATCGCCGCCGCGCTGGGCGGCACGGCCTGCATGGCGGCCGGCACCTATCTGACGCGGCGCTGGAAGCCGGACTTGCCCGTGCTGGCGCTGACGGGCTGGCAATTGCTGCTCGGCGGCCTGATGCTGGCGCCCGTCGCCTGGCTGGCCGACGCGCCCTTGCCGGCACTGTCCTGGCAGCAAGTCCTGGCCTACGCCTACCTGTGCCTGGCCGGCGCCCTGCTGGCGTATGCCTTGTGGTTCCGCGGCATCGCCCGCCTGTCGCCCGTGGCCGTGTCCTCGCTGGGCTTGCTCAGCCCCCTGATGGCCGTCGTGCTGGGCTGGGCCTTGCTGGGCCAGGCCATGACGGGCTGGTCGATGCTGGGCTTGCTGCTGGTGCTGGCCAGCGTGCTGGCCGTGCAGTGGGCCAGCGCCCGTCCCGCAACAAAGTCCTGACTTCCGCGTATTTCCCTCCGGCAGGCTGATGGCATCAGCCTGCCTGTTTCCCTCTGGGCGCTCCCTTTTTGCTGCACCGCACATACAGTTTTGCTTGCACTGATATGGGGCATTGAGGCACTATTCGCTTCGCGCAAACGTTTGCGCGCAACGAATTTCCTAAAAAGCATGCAGTACACGTGCTTGACCAACAACTCTGGAGACGCTCATGACATCCCGTATTCGCCTGAAAATGATTGCCGCCGCTGTCCTGGTATGTGCCTTGCCCGCCGTGCCGGCGATGGCGCAGACACCTGCCAAACCAAAGGTGGCGCTGGTGATGAAGTCGCTCGCCAATGAATTTTTCCTGACCATGGAAAATGGCGCCAAGGCGCATCAGAAGGCGAATGCCGCCAAGTACGACCTGCTGTCGAACGGCATCAAGGATGAAACGGATACGTCGAGCCAGATCAAGCTGGTCGAGCAAATGATCGTCTCGCGCGTCAACGCGCTGGTGATCGCGCCGGCCGACTCGAAAGCGCTGGTGCCAGTGCTGAAGAAAGCCATCGACGCGGGCATCATCGTCGTCAATATCGACAACAAGCTCGACGCGGGCGCCCTGAAAGAGAAGGGCATCACCGTGCCGTTCGTCGGCCCGGACAACCGCAAGGGCGCCAAGGTGGTCGGCGACTACCTGGCGCAGCAAATCAAGAAGGGCGACCCCGTCGGCATCATCGAAGGCGTGTCCACCACCTACAATGCGCAGCAGCGCACCCTGGGTTTCCAGGATGCCATGACGGCAGCCGGTGCGAAAGTCGTCAGCGTGCAGTCGGGCCAGTGGGAAATCGCCCCCGCCAACACGGTGGCGGCCGCCATGCTGAACGCCAATCCGAATATCAAGGCTTTGCTGTGCGGTAACGACAACATGGCCATCGGCGCCATTTCCGCCATCAAGGCGGCCGGCAAGACGGGCAAAGTGCTCGTCGTCGGCTACGACAACATCAACGCCATCAAGCCGATGCTGGCCGATGGCCGCGTGCTGGCTACCGCCGACCAGTTCGGTTCGCAACAAGCCGTGTTCGGCATCGAGACCGTGCTGAAAGCCCTGGCGCAGAAGAAGAAACAGGCCGAGCTTGGTGGCGTCATCGAAACCAAGGTCGAACTGGTCGCCAAGGGCGCCAAGTCCTGATCGTTTGATCCCGCCGGGGCCGGCGCCCGCTTGCTCACCGAGCAGGCGCCGCCGGCCCCGCCGCCACTACCGCGGAGTTTTATCATGCCCACCGACATTCCACCGGCGCCAGCCGCCATCCCCTTGTTAACGCTCGATAACATCGGCAAGTCCTATGTCGGCCCCGTCCTCGGTGGCGTGGGCCTGCGCTTCGCCCCTGGCCAGGTGCTGGCGCTGACGGGCGAAAACGGCGCGGGCAAGAGCACCTTGTCGAAAATCATCTGCGGCCTGGAGCAAGCCACCACGGGCACGATGTTGCTCGACGGCAAGCCATACCAGCCCGCCTCGCGCGGCGCCGCCGAGGCGCTGGGCATCCGCATGGTGATGCAGGAACTCAACCTGATTCCCACCCTGTCGATCGCGGAAAATCTGTACCTGAAGAATTTGCCGCAGCGTTTCGGCTTCATCGACCGCAACCGTCTTGAGCGCGACGCGCGCGAACAGATGGAAAAAGTGGGATTGGGCGGCCTCGACCCGTGGACCTTGGTCGGCGAACTGGGCATCGGCCACCAGCAAATGATCGAGATCGCGCGCAATTTAATTGGCGCTTGCCGCCTGCTGGTGCTCGATGAACCGACGGCCATGTTGACGCACCGCGAAGTGGAATTGCTGTTCCTGCAAATCGAACGCCTGAAAGCCGACGGCGTGTGCATCATCTATATTTCCCACCGCCTGGAAGAACTCAAGCGCGTGGCCGACCGCATCGCCGTGCTGCGCGACGGCCAGCTCGTGTGCGACGACGATATCGCGGGCCACTCCGCCGCCGACCTGGTCAGCCTGATGGTGGGCCGCTCGGCCGACGACGCCGTCGACCTGAGCGGCCGCGCCATCGGCGCACCGCTGCTGCGCGTGCGGGGCCTGGCGCGCGGCAAGGTCGTCAACCCGACCTCGTTCGACTTGCGTGCCGGCGAAATCCTCGGCATCGCCGGCTTGATCGGCTCGGGCCGCACGGAATTGCTGCGCCTGATCTTTGGCGCCGACCGCGCCGACGCGGGTGACGTGTTCCTCGGCGACAGCGCAACGCCCGCCGCCTTGCACTCGCCGCAGGCCGCCGTGCAAGCGGGCATCGCCATGATCACGGAAGACCGCAAGGGCCAAGGCTTGCTGCTGCGCCAGTCGATCGCCGTCAACACGACCCTGGCCTCGCTTGACACCGTCAGCGGCGCTGGCTGGCTCAACGACGCGGCCGAAGCGACGGTGGCCGACGACTATATCCAGCGCCTGGGCATTCGCTCGCGCAACAGCGCGCAAACGGTGGCGGAATTGTCCGGCGGTAACCAGCAAAAGGTGGTGATCGCCCGCTGGCTGTACCGCGACTGCCCCGTCATGCTGTTCGACGAGCCCACGCGCGGCATCGATATCGGCGCCAAGTTTGATATTTATCAGGTGCTGGCCGAACAGGCGCGCCAGGGCAAGGGCCTCGTCATCGTGTCGAGCGACTTGCGCGAACTGATGCTGATCTGCGACCGCATCGCCGTCATGAGCGCCGGCAGCATCGTCGACACCTTCGAGCGCGGCGCCTGGAGCCAGGACGCGCTGCTGTCGGCCGCCTTCTCCGGCTATTTGACCCCCACTTCCACTCCAGCTGCGGCCTGATCCGCCGGAAAGATTCCCATGACCACCAACTCCTCTCCTTCGTATCTGCAGCGCAGCCTGGCCGACCTGAAAAACTATGCGGGCCTGATCGGCGCCCTGGTCGCCATGTGCGTACTGTTCTCGTTTGCCAGCGAAAACTTCTTCACGCTCGCCACCCTGAGCACCCTGTCGAACAACATCCCCACCCTGGTGGTGATGGCCGTCGGCATGACGTTTGTGCTGATCATCGGCGGCATCGATTTGTCCGTCGGTTCCGTGATGGCGTTGGCCGCGTCCGTGCTGTCGCTGGCCGTCGTGCACTGGGGCTGGCCCGTGTGGAGCGCGGCCCTGCTGGGCATGTTCGTCGCCGCCCTGTGCGGCGCCACCACGGGCCTCATTTCCGTCGGCTGGCGCATTCCCTCGTTCATCGTCTCGCTGGGCGTGCTGGAAATGGCGCGCGGCATGGCGTATCAAGTGACGAACTCGCGCACGGAATACATCGGCAGCGCCGTTGACGGCATCAGCTCGCCGATCGCGTTCGGCCTGTCGCCCGCCTTCATCGCCTCGATCGCCATCGTCGTCATCGGCCACCTGGTGCTCACGCGCACGGTGCTGGGCCGCCACTGGATCGGCATCGGCACGAATGAGGAAGCCGTACGTTTGTCCGGCATCAATACAAAACCGTCGAAGGTGCTGGTGTTCGCCCTGATGGGCTTTCTGGCCGGCGTGGGCGCGCTGTTCCAGGTGTCGCGCCTGGAAGCGGCCGACCCGAACGGCGGCGTGGGCATGGAATTGCAAGTGATCGCTGCCGTGGTGATCGGCGGCACGAGCCTGATGGGCGGCCGCGGTTCCGTCATCAGCACCTTTATCGGCGTGTTGATCATTTCCGTGCTGGAAGCGGGCCTGGCGCAAGTGGGCGTGTCGGAACCCGTGAAACGCATCGTCACGGGCCTGGTGATCGTCGCCGCCGTGGTGCTCGACACCTACCGCCGCCGCGGCGAACGCGCCTAAGCGCCACATCGCCCATGGCAACCATCAAGCAAGTGGCGCAGGCGGCGGGGGTGTCGTTTACCACCGTGTCGCACGTCCTCAACAATACCCGCCCCGTCAGCGACGAGGCGCGCCGCGCCGTGCTGGCGGCGGCGGAGCAATTGCATTACGTGCCCAGCGCGCTGGCGCGTTCCCTGCGCAGCCGCAGCACGGGCACCATCGGCCTGATCATTCCCAACAATACGAACCCGTATTTTTCGGAAGTGGCGCGCGGCATCGAGGACAGCTGCTACGCGGCCGGCTACAGCGTCATTTTGTGCAATTCCGATGACGACCCCGTCAAGCAGCGCGACTACCTGAACGTGCTGCTGACCAAGCGCTGCGACGGCCTGATCCTGTCCGCGCTGGCCGACAGCGACGGCGAATTGCTGCGCAAGATGAAGGTGCCGGCCGTGCTGCTCGACCGCGCGCCCAGCGACCTGTCCATCGATGCCGTGGCCGTCGACAACCGCGCCGGCGGCGTGCTGGCCGCGCGCCATTTGCTGGGCCTGGGACGCCGGCGCCTCGCCTGCATCGCCGGTCCCCGCGAAGTGAGCATTTCCAACGACCGCATCGCCGGCGTGCGCAGCGCCATGGCGGACGCCGGCGTGGTCCTGGCCGACGCCCTGTGCCGCCACAGCGATTTTACGAGCGCGGGCGGCTATGCGGCCGCGCTGGACTTGCTGGCGCTGCCGCCAGACCAGCGCCCCGATGCCTTGTTCTGCTGCAATGACCTGATGGCCTTCGGCGCCTTGCGCGCCGCCGCCGAGCGCGGCATCGCCGTGCCGTGCGAACTGGCCGTCGTCGGCTTCGACGATATCGACCTGGCCAGCTTCGTGCATCCGGCCCTGACCAGCGTGGCGCAAAATACGCGCGAACTGGGCCGCATCACGGCCGCCTGCCTGCTGGCGCGCATCGCCGACCCCGCCTTGCCGCGCCAGCAGCGCAGCATCGCCCCGGAATTGCACGTGCGCGGCTCCAGCGCGGCCGTCAGTTTACCTTCTTCCGCACCTACTTCTTCACCTGCAACTGAACTGATGGGAATGACATCATGATCGTGGTTATCGGCAGCATCAATATGGACCTGGTCTTGCGCGTGCCGCGCATGCCCCTCCCCGGCGAAACCCTGACGGGCGGCGCCTTTCGCACCATTCCTGGCGGCAAGGGCGCCAACCAGGCCGTGGCCTGCGCGCGCCTGAGCGGCAAAGTGGCGGGCGCCCAGCAAGTGGCCATGGTCGGCTGCGTGGGCGACGACGCGTTCGGTGCGACGTTGCGCGCGGCGCTGGTCGGCGACGGCATCATCGACAGCCACATCACCACCTTGCCGGGCGTGGCGTCCGGCATCGCCTCGATTCTCGTCGACGACAATGGCCAGAACAGCATCGTCATCGCCGGCGGCGCCAACGATCTGTTGAGCCCTGCACACATTGATGCGGCGCAAGGCTTGATCGAACAGGCCGATATCGTCGTGCTGCAGCTGGAAACGCCGATGGCCACCGTCGTGCATGCGATCAAGCTGGCCCGTTCGCTGGGCAAGACCGTGGTGCTGAACCCGGCCCCGGCGGCCAGCCTGCCGGACGGCGTGCTGGAACTGGTCGACTACCTGATACCGAATGAAATCGAAGCGGCCATGCTGGCCGGCGTCAGCCCGGATGGCGCGGATGCCAAGGCGCTGGCCGCCGCACTGCAAAAGCTGGGCAGCGACAACGTCATCATCACCCTCGGTTCCAAGGGCGTGCACGCGGCCCTGTACGGCGGCGACTTCACCTTCCCCGCCGAAGTGGTGCAAGCCGTCGACACGACGGCCGCCGGCGACACCTTCATCGGCGGTTTTGTGGCGGGCCTGGCGTCCGGCATGGACGAGGCGGAAGCGATCCAGCAAGGCCAGCGCGCGGCCGCCTGGAGCGTCACCAAGCCCGGCGCGCAAACCTCGATTCCCCACTTGCACGAGCTGTTCTAACGACACCACGCCCATGAAAAAATCACCGCTGCTCAATATCGCACTGTCGCAACTGATCGCTTCGCTCGGCCATGGCGACATGCTCGTCATCGGCGACGCGGGCTTGCCGTCGCAGCCGGGCGTGCCCCTGATCGACCTGGCCCTGACGCGCGGCATCCCCGGCTTCATCGATACCGTCAACACGGTATTGACTGAAATGCAGGTGGAATACCATTTGCTCGCCAGCGAGTTGCCGCAGCATAATCCGGCCATGGCGGCGCAGGTGGCGGCCTTGTCCCTGCCCGATGCGCGCCAGGTGACGCACGAGGAGTTCAAGCAATTGAGCAAGGGCGCGCGCGCCATCGTGCGCACGGGCGAGTGCAGTCCGTATGCCAACATCATTTTGGTGGCCGGCGTCGTGTTCTAGCGCAAACAATGGCGACATTGTTTGCCAAAAACATCAACGCTATTGTCCTCACTGAAATAGTTATCCATTGGCAAAAGGGGCGGCTACAATAGCCTTACCCCTGCCAGCTCGGCAGCTTCCTGTGGTGTTCCGCCATGCCGATGAAAGCCCGCGACGCTTTCCGCCTTGTCTTGCCGCTCGCCGGCAGGCTGGCGCGCGCCTGGCGTGGCTTTGTCTTCCTGCTGCTGTGCCTGGCCACACCAGCCCGGGCGCTGGAACCCGTTACCCTGCAGCTCAATTTCACGCACCAGTTCCAGTTTGCCGGTTATTACGCGGCCATCGAGCAAGGCTATTACCGCGAGGCGGGGCTGGAAGTCAGGCTGGTCGAAGGCGGCGGCGGGCCGCTGGCCGAGGCGGCCGTGCTGGCGGGCCAGGCCGACTATGGCGTGGGCAACAGCACCTTGTTGCTCAGCCGACTGGCCGGCAAGCCCCTGGTGGTGCTGGCCGTCGTGTTCCAGCATTCGCCCAGCGTGCTGCTGATGCGCCAGCAGGGCGGCGCGCCCGACGTGCGCAAGCTGGTGGGGGCGCCCGTGATGATCGGCGCGGCCGGCGACGTGGCCCTTGCCGCCGATGAAGTGTCGCTGTTCCTGGCGAAAATGGGCGTCGCGCAGCAGCAGATGCGCCACTTGCCGCCCAGCTACCGCATCGAGGATTTGATCGATGGCAAGGTCGACGCCATCGCCGCGTATTCCACCAACGAACCGGACTACCTGGACCGGGCGGGCTTTCCCTATTACCAGTTCACGCCGCGCACGGCCGGCATCGATTTCTACGGCGACAACCTGTTTACCAGCGAGCACGAACTGCGCCGCCATCCCGAGCGCGTGAAAGCGTTCCGCGCGGCCAGCTTGCGCGGCTGGCAATACGCGATGGCGCACCGCGAGGAAATGGCGCAACTGATCCACGTCAAATACAGCCAGCGCCACGACCGCGCGCACCTGCTGTACGAGGCGCAGCAGATGGAATTGCTGCTGCAGCCCGTGCTGGTGGAGCTTGGCTACATGAATCCCCAGCGCTGGCAGCACATCGCCGACACGTATGCCAGCATGGGCGTGCTGCCGCGCAATGCCACGGACAGCCGCGCCTACAAGGGTTTCCTGTATCGCCCCGTGCCGGGCGCCGACCTGGGCTGGCTATACCTGTCGCTGGGCCTGGCGGGCAGCTTGCTGGCCGTGTCGGCGGCCTTTCACTTCAACAACCTGGCCCGCGAGCGCCGCCGCACGGAGGAAACCATCCGCCAGGGGGAATTGCGCTTTCGCACCATGTTCGAGGAAGCGCCCATGGGCATCGCCCTGATCGATACCGTGAGCGGACAGTTTCTCGACATCAATCCGCGCTACCTGGCCATCAGCGGGCGCAGCCTGGAACACATGAAGCAAACGAGCTGGATGGAGATCAGCCATCCCGACGATGTGCCCGGCGAGCAGGAGCAGGTGGCGCAGTTGCTGGCGCGTAGCCTGCAGGGCTTTCGCCACGCCAAGCGGATCGTCCGGCCCGATGGCGGCGTGGTGTGGGTCGACGCCTCGGTGACGGCCATCGCCACGGCGCGCCATGGCGGCCCGCACCACCTGTGCATGCTGGAAGACGTGACGGACAAGCGGCAAACGGAAGCGCTGATCTGGCAGCAAGCCAACTTCGATACCCTGACGCAATTGCCGAACCGGCGCATGTTCCACGAACGCCTGCGCCAGGCGCTGGCTCAGGGGCGGCGCGATGCGAGCCGCGTGGCCATCCTGTTCATTGACCTCGACCATTTCAAGGAAGTCAACGACACCCTCGGCCACCACCAGGGCGATATCCTGCTGATCGAGGCGGCGCGGCGCATCCGCGTGGGCGTGCGCGAGACGGACACGGTGGCGCGCCTGGGCGGCGATGAATTCACGGTGATCCTGTCCGACCTCGATGATCTGCAGCAAGTCGACCGCATCGCGCGGCAGATACTCGACGGCTTGCTGGCGCCATTCCTGCTGGGGCAGGAGCAGGCGTTCGTTTCGGCCTCGATCGGCATCACCCTGTATCCGGACGACGCGGGCACCATCGAGGAATTGCTCAAGCACGCGGACCAGGCCATGTACGTGTCGAAAGGGGCGGGGCGCAATCGCTACAGCTACTTTACGCCCGCCATGCAGGTGGCGGCCGTCAACCGCATGCGCCTGGGGGCGGACTTGCGCACGGCCCTGCGCGAACAGCAGATGCAGCTGTATTACCAGCCCATCGTCGCGCTGCATGGCGGACGCATCGAGAAGGCGGAAGCCTTGCTGCGCTGGCACCATCCGCAGCGGGGCCTCGTGTGTCCGCCGGATTTCCTCGCGCTGGCCGAAAGCAGCGGCCTGATCGTGGAGATCGGCGACTGGGTGCTGTGCACGGCGGCGGCGCAACTGCTGCATTGGCGTGCGCAAGGTCATGCCATCGGCTTGCCGGGGCTGCAACTGTGCCTGAACCAGTCGTCGCTGGAATTGCAGCGCGAAGTCGAGGCGCCCGGCACCTGGCTGCGCCAGCTGGCGGCGCTCGGTGTGCCGGCCTCGGCCATCGTGCTCGACATGCGTGAAGATGTGCTTTTACCTGGCGGCACCAGCATGGCGCCACGCTTGCAGCACTTGCGTGAAGCGGGCTTGCAGATCGCCCTGGACGACTTCGGCAGCGGCCATGCTTCGCTGACGCAATTGCAGCAATGCGGTATCGATTACCTGAAGCTCGACGGCGTGCTGGTGCGCAAGCTGGCGCCCGGCGCCAGCGAGCTGGTGCTGTGCGAAGCCATCGTCACCATGGCCCACAAGCTGGGCTTGCGGGTGATTGCCGAAGGGGTGGAGACCGATGAGCAGCGCGCGCGGCTGCTGGAGATCGGCTGCGATTTTGCGCAAGGCGAGCTGTTTGCGCCGCCGCTGGCCATCGAAGCGTTCGATGCGCTGCTGCGCGCGCAGCGGCCCTTGCACCCTTGAAACAGGCATCGCCTGCCACCAGATGGCATGCACGCCTGCGGGACAGGGCTCCCGGCTTGAACGGGCTTATACTCGACGGGCTGGCGCCTGCGCCCGGCTTTGCTGTCACCGGTACCTACACCGGGAGCGCAGGCAGTATTTCTTCCATTCACTCAACTCGAGGTGACCTCATGGGCATTTTCAGCAATATCTACAACAAGATCTTCCACCATTCGTCCGACGCTGCCCCGGCAGCCACGCCAGCCGCCGCTACCGACGCGCCAGCTGCCGCCGCACCGGCCGCTGCACCAGCGGCTGCCGTGCCGGTGGTGGACGTGGAAGTGGTGCTGGTCGACCTGGCCAGCAAGAACGCGGAAAAACTCAATTGGCGCACGTCCATCGTTGACCTGATGAAACTGCTTCAACTGGACAGCAGCCTGGCTGCGCGCAAGGAACTGGCACAAGAGCTGCATTTCACGGGCGACACCAACGATTCGGCCAGCATGAATATCTGGCTGCACCGCCAGGTGATGATCAAGCTGGCGGAAAACGGCGGCAAGGTACCGGAAGAGCTGAAAAACTAAGAACTGAACACCTGGCGGCGGCAGGGGTATCCACTGTCACCGCTATCCAATCCCGTGGGAACTGCCTATCATGGAGTTCCCATGGCGTCATGATAGCTAAAACTAATTGAAACTATTGTGACAATCAATTTTGCATATGGGTTAAAACCCCTTACACTAGAGTCTTACTGATTCACCACACGAGAGGAAATGACTATGTCGCTGATCAATACCCAAGTTAAACCATTCAAGGCAACCGCTTACCACAATGGCAAATTCGTCGACCTGACGGAAGCGTCGCTGAAAGGCAAGTGGTCGGTATTCGTCTTCTACCCAGCCGACTTCACCTTCGTTTGCCCAACCGAACTGGAAGATCTGGCCGATCACCACGCTGAATTCCAGAAACTGGGCGTCGATGTCTACGGTATCTCGACCGATACCCACTTCGCGCACAAAGCCTGGCACGACACCTCGGACGCGATCAAGAAAGTGCAATACGCACTGATCGGCGACCCAACCGGCGCCCTGTCGCGCAACTTCGAAGTCATGATCGAAGAAGAAGGCCTGGCACTGCGCGGTACCTTCGTCATCAATCCTGACGGCTTCATCAAAGTGCTGGAAGTGCATGACAACGGCATCGGCCGTGACGCAGCGGAACTGTTGCGCAAAGTCAAAGCCGCTCAGTACGTGGCGAACCACCCAGGCGAAGTGTGCCCAGCCAAATGGACGGAAGGCGCAGCGACCCTGACCCCATCGCTGGACCTGGTTGGCAAGATCTAAGTCTTGAAACCTTGCAACATCTAGCAGCAAACAAGTAGTTACCGCGATGCCGGACCGGGTGTCCGGCCCGGCATTCGCCTAAATATTTGTAGAAAAGGAAAACATCATGTTAGACGCCACCCTCAAAACCCAACTGAAATCCTACCTGGAAAAAGTGGTGTATCCGCTTGAGTTGGTCGCTTCTCTCGATGACAGCGCAAAAGCCCGCGAGATGAAAGAATTGCTCCAGGAAATAGTCCTGTTGAGCGACAAGATCACGCTGGTCGAGCGCACTGACGCTGGCGTACGGACCCCGTCGTTCAGCATCAACCGCCCAGGCACCGATATCGGCGTGCGTTTCGCCGGCGTGCCGCTGGGCCATGAATTTACCTCGCTGGTGCTGGCGCTGCTGCAAGTGGGCGGCCACACCATCAAGTTCGACGATGCCGTGATCGAGCAGATCCGCAACCTTGACGGCGATTACGAGTTTGAAACGTTTATTTCGCTCTCCTGCCATAACTGCCCGGAAGTGGTGCAGGCATTGAATGCCATGGCCGTGATCAACCCGCGCATCAAGGTCACCACCATCGATGGCGGCGTGTTCCCGCAAGAAGTGGAAGCGCGCCAGATCATGGCCGTGCCGATGATGTTCCTGAACGGTGAACACTTCGGCCAGGGCCGCACGAATGTCGAGGAAATCCTCGCCAAGCTCGACACCAACGCCGGCGCGCGCCAGGCGGAGGCACTGAACAAGAAAGATGTCTTCGACGTGCTGATCGTCGGCGGCGGCCCTGCCGGCGCGGCAGCGGCCATCTACGCGGCCCGCAAAGGCATCAAGACGGGCGTGCTGGCCGAGCGTTTCGGCGGCCAGGTGCTCGACACCCTTGCCATCGAGAATTTTATTTCCGTCAAGGAAACGGATGGTCCGAAGTTCGCCATGGCGCTGGAACAGCACGTCAAGGAATACGAAGTCGACATCATGAACACCCAGCGCGCCGCGAAATTGACGCCGGGCAAATTGGTGCAGATCGAAACGGCGAATGGCGCGATCCTGAAAGCCAAGACCGTCATCCTGGCCACCGGCGCCCGCTGGCGCGAAATCAACGTGCCGGGCGAGAAGGAATACCGTAACCACGGTGTCGCCTACTGCCCGCACTGCGATGGCCCGCTGTTCAAGGGCAAGCGCGTGGCCGTGATCGGCGGCGGCAACTCGGGCGTGGAAGCGGCGATCGACTTGGCCGGCCTCGTGAAACACGTGACCCTGATCGAGTTCGGCGCGGAATTGCGCGCCGATGCGGTGCTGCAACGCAAGCTGCACAGCTTGCCTAACGTGACCGTGATCACCTCGGCGCAAACCACCGAGATCCACGGCGACGGCAAGATCGTCAATGGCCTGAGCTACACGGACCGGGTCAGCGGCGAATCGAAGAAGGTCGAGCTGGAAGGCGTCTTCGTGCAAATCGGCCTGGTGCCGAACACGGAATGGCTGAAAGGCACGGTAGCGTTGTCGCGCCACGGCGAAATCGAAGTGGACGCCCGCGGCCAGACCTCGATCCCCGGCGTGTTTGCGGCCGGCGACGTCACCACGGTGCCGTACAAGCAGATCATCATCGCCACCGGCGAAGGCGCCAAGGCAGCCCTGTCCGCCTTTGACCACCTGATCCGCTCGGACGACGAGGAAGTGGTCGAAGAGTCTGCCGCCAAGGAAGCACTGACGGCGTAACTATTGAGCCGTATCAAGAAAAAGCCGGAACTGCCGCAAGGGGGGTCCGGTTTTTTTTATGCATAGAAGAAACTTAGCTGCCCGCGTACAGCGGGTTGCCGGCCACATACACTTGAATCCCGTCGACGGGCATGTCCTTCGGCGCGATGTCGGCCAGGGCGAAGACGGTCCTGTTGTTGAAAGTGTGCACGTGCCACGTAAAACGCTGGCCGGCGCGCGCGATGGTGACGGTTTCGCCGTGCGTGACGTTGATGTGGCGGGCGTCGGCCTGCAGCTCGATGGTGCGCTGGGCAGCGGCGTGCGGGGCGCTGCTGCCATAGTCGGCGGCCGTGCCCGTGGGGCCGGCGGCGATGGCCGAGGTGGCGAAGGCGGCGCACAAAATCGCCAGGGCGCGGCGGTGGGTGTTCAACATAGTAATCTCCAAGAATAAGCCAGGCGCGGTGAATAAGCGCGCCGTGTTATGGGTAATGGCTGCACCGGGATCGCCGGTTTTTGCAACACGGCATCGTAAGCTGTCCTTGGTCGATCTGCAAAGCTGTATTTCCTGTCTATATTTCCAGTGTCGCCGCCAGCGGCACGTCCGGCGCCAAATGGCTGGTCAGCACGATGCATTGGCGCGCCAGGCGGGACGGCTCGGCCAGGCGCGCGCGCAGGTACGCCATGGCGGCCGCGTCGAGGCCGTTGAACGGTTCGTCGATCAGCAGCAGGCGCACGGGCAAGGCCAGGGCCAGGGCCAGTTGCAGTTTTTTATGCTGGCCCAGCGAGAGGGCGGTGATGCTTTGCTGCAAGGTTGATGTCATGGCAAAGGCGTGCAGTTCCGCGTTCAGCAGCGACTGGTCGCTGCCTGGGTACAGGGCCAGGTGCAGGTCGAGAAACTCGTGCACTTGCAGCCAGGGCAGGGCGGGCGTGTCGCCGCCGCAATAGAAGGTCTGGGCACGGTAGGCCAGCGGCATGGCGACGCTGTCGATGTCATCGAGGCGGATGGCGCCGCGCGCGGGCAGCAGGGCGCCGCCCGCCAGTTTCAGCAGGGTTGTCTTGCCGGCGCCGTTCGCGCCGCGCAGCCAGGTGACGCCGGGGCCGAATTGCTGGTTGTAGCCCTGGAAGACGCTGTGCGTGGGGAAGTGAAAATCGAGGTGCTCGAGGTGCAGCACGGGAGTGGGCAGGTTCAATTCCATAATTCGCTTCCGATGGCGCTCAAGGCAAGGATGGAGAAAACGACGAGGGCGACGCGCCCGCGCGGCGTGAGGCGGGGCAGGCCGACGATGGCCAGCAGGGCCGCGCTGGCGGTGAGGGCGTAGATGCCGGTCACGCGCCGCTGCAGGGCGGCGGGATCTATGCAATACAGCAAGATGCCAGCGCCCAGCAGCACGGCAAAGGCGGGGAGCAGGCTGGCGGCGCAGGCCAGGCGCGTCAAGGTCGTGCTGGCCAGGGGCCAGGCGTTCAATGCGGGGCGCAGCACGGCGATCTGTTCGCGCACGGCCTTGTCGCCCCGGTCCGTCACGATGACCAGGCTGGCGCTGGCCAACAAACCGAGCAGCGGCGCGGGCACGAGCGGCGCGCGCAGCAGCCAGGCCAGCATGCTGGCGCCAGCAGTGGCCAGCAGCACGCTTTGCTGCAGGCCGATCACGTTTTCATTGCGCCAGAACGGCAGCCAGAACAGCTGGCGCCACAGAAACATCGTGCGCCAGCGGGGCCGTTGCGGCACATACGCCGTCATCGTGGGCGCACGCGCCCTGTGTGCGGGCCGCGGCGCGCGCAGGCGTTGCGCCACGATGCGCGCCGTCAGCAGCCACGCCAGCAGCCAGACGGCGAGGGTGGCGGCCATGCCGGGCGCGGCAATGGGGCGCAGCCAGGGCGGCGACTGCAGCAGCCAGATGGTGGCCGAGACGGCATAGGCGAGGCCCAGCGGCAGCATCAGCAGGCCGGCGACGGCGATGTCGGCTTGCCAGCGCAGGTGGCGCGGCAAGGGCAGCTGGCGCAGCCACGCGGCGGTGGCGGCAGGCAACAATCGCTTGCGCAGCAGCCAGGCGGGCAGGCATGTCAGCAGCATTTGCGCCGCCAGCAAGCTCAGGGCCGCTGGCCAGGGCAGGTTCATGGCGAGAAATCCCGGCAGGGCGATGACGCTGAGCAGGCCCAGCAGGACGGGACCGGCCAGGAACACGAGAATTTCCATGGAACTGGCCAGGCTGGCGGCAAATTGCAGCAAAGCATGATGGGCCAGGCGCAAGCGCAGGGCGAGGTAGGGGGAAAAGCTGCGGGGCAGGCGCATCAGGCAGGAGCGGCGGAGTCGGCAAGAGCGCTGATTCTAGTGCATTTGCGCTCCCACAATGGGAAAAGCCCTTCGGTTCCAGGAACCAAAGGGCTTTTCTTTTATTGGCGGAGCGGACGGGACTCGAACCCGCGACCCCCGACGTGACAGGCCGGTATTCTAACCAACTGAACTACCACTCCAAGCTCGTATGATCTGTGTTGCTGATCCATGAAGCACTGGATAATTTTCTGTTTGGTGGTGGGTGCTGAGAGGCTCGAACTCCCGACCTACGCCTTGTAAGGGCGCCGCTCTACCAACTGAGCTAAGCACCCGCATACCCAGAAAACTATCCCGACGTTTGTCACCACGTCTGGAAGAGGCACTATTATAGGGGGCGCTATCGTGCTTGTGCAACTATTCTTGAGGGGGAATGGCAGTTTTTTTGCTGAAAAGCGCAAAAATGTTCAGGCGAGGGGGGATGGACGTGTTTTTGGCTTCTGAAATGGGAAAAGCCCTTCGGTTCCAGGAACCAAAGGGCTTTTCTTTTATTGGCGGAGCGGACGGGACTCGAACCCGCGACCCCCGACGTGACAGGCCGGTATTCTAACCAACTGAACTACCACTCCAAGCTCGTATGATCTGTATTGCTGATCCATGAAGCACTGGACAGTTTTCTGATTTGGTGGGTGCTGAGAGGCTCGAACTCCCGACCTACGCCTTGTAAGGGCGCCGCTCTACCAACTGAGCTAAGCACCCGTTGCTTGTCTCAGAAAACCATCCCGACGTTTGTCACCACGTCTGGAAGAGGCGCTATTATAGGACGGGTAAAATCCTTGTGCAAGCGCTTTTTTCACTTTACTCTGTAATGCCCCATTGCGACAGCATCCACGCCATATTGAACGCATTCTCGGCGATGGCGTTATAGCGGCCCGACGCGCCGCCGTGGCCGGCACCCATATTCGTTTTCAGCAGCAGGGGATTGCTGTCCGTTTTATAGGCGCGCAGTTTGGCCACATATTTTGCCGGTTCCCAGTACATGACCTGGCTGTCGTTCAGGCCCGTCGTCACCAGCATGGCGGGATAGTTCTTGCGCGCAATGTTGTCATACGGCGAGTAGCTGAGCATGTAGTCGTACGCGGCCTTCTGGTTCGGGTCGCCCCATTCCAGGTACTCGCCCGTGGTCAGGGGCAAGCTGGCGTCCATCATGGTGTTCATCACGTCGACAAACGGCACGGCCGCGTGCACGGCGTGGAACAGGTCGGGGCGCATGTTGACGACGGCGCCCATCAGCAAGCCGCCCGCGCTGCCGCCCTGGATGATGAGGCGGTTCGGGCTGGTCCATTTTTCGCGCACCAGGTAGTCGGCGCTGTCGATGAAGTCATTGAAGGTGTTTTTCTTCTTCATCAGCATGCCGTCTTCATGCCAGGCTTCGCCCATGTCGGTGCCGCCGCGGATATGCGCTTGCGCATAGATGACGCCCCGTTCCAGCAGGCTGATGCGGCTGATGGAAAAAGTGGCTTCCGTGGAAATGCCGTAGGAGCCGTACGAGTACAGCAGCAGCGGCGCTGAACCGTCGAGCTTGACGCCTTTCTTGTAGACGACCCACAGCGGCACTTGCACGCCATCGCGCGCCTTCACCCACAAGCGCTGCGTGGTGTAGCGGCTGCTGTCGAAGCCGCCGACGATTTCCTGCTGTTTCAGCACCGTGCGCTTGCCGTCCTGCATGCTGACGTCGATGACGGTGGGTGGCGTGACGGGCGACTGGTAGGACATGCGAAATTGCGTGGCGGAAAATTCCGGCGTGCCGGCCGCCGTGGCCAGGTAGACGGGGTCGTCGAACTGCACCGCCTTCCAGTTCTTTTGCGCAAAATCAAAGATGCGGGCGCGGTTCAGGGCGCGTGCTTTTTCCATCACCACCAGGTAGCCCTGGAAGACGTCGATGGACTGGATCACGGCATCCTTGTTGTGCGGCACGACCGGCTTCCAGTGCTTCGGCTGCGGCGCCGAGAATGGCGCGCTGACGACACGGAAATTCTTTGCCCCCTTGTTGGTCAGAATATACAGCTGGCCGTCGCGGTGCTCGATGCCGTAGCGGTGGCCTTTTTCACGTTTCAGCACGGATTGGAACGTGCCTTGCGGCTTGCTCGTTGGCAGCAGCAGCACTTCGCTCGTGTCCGTGCTGCCCGAGGTGAGCACGAAGAATTGCTTGTCGCGCGTGCGGCCCACGTTGATGGCGAACTGCTCCACCGGCTCGTGGTAGACCTGTTGCGGCGCACTGCCCAGGGCCAGGCGGAACAAGCGGTCCGAGCGCTTGGTGGTGGCGTCTTCCTGTGCCAGCATCAGGGTGGCGTTATCCGCCGCCCAGGCCAGCGATGTCACGCGCGGCATGCTGTCGCCCAGCAACTTGCCCGTTTTCAAATCCTTGACATGCAGCTCGTACTGGCGGAAACCCGTCGTGTCGGTGGTGTAGGCCAGCAACTGTTCATTCGGGCTGATGCTGAAGGCGCGCACGGCAAAGAATTTGTGGCCTTCGGCCAATTGATTCTGATCCAGCAAGACTTCCTCTGCCGCCTGCGCATCATAGGCGCCACTGGCGCCGACGGGGCGGCGGCAGTGAATCGGATATTGCTTGCCCGCTTCCATGCGCGTGTAATAGTAGAAATTGCCCTGGCGCGCAGGCACGGACAAGTCCACTTCCTGCATGCGTCCCTTGACTTCCGCCGTTACCTTGTCGGCCAGCGGCTGGATCGGCGCCGTGACGGCGGCCGTGTAGGCGTTTTCCGCATTCAGGTAGTCGATCACGGCAGGATCGGCTTTCTTTTGCAGCCAGCGATAGTCGTCCGTGACGACCGTGCCGTGGCGCGTTTCCTGCCAGGCTGTCTTGGCGGCGACGGGGGCGACGGCCGTGGCGATGGTGGTGGTGGCGTCGGCGGCCAGCGCGGATGGCGCCAGCGTGGACAGTAGCAGGGCCGGCAGGATGGATGACCAGACGGACCGGCGGCGCGAAGCATGATGTGCTGTGGACAAGGCAACTCCTTTGAATAGTTGTGTCAGGATTGTAATCTTGCTATTGAGAAAAGCAACCGCTGATCGTCGCCATCGGGTCCCGTGCGTTTCAACTTGCATCCGCGGTCATTTCCGGTAATACTGTATGCATGCACAGTATCTTGCCGCAATGAAGGCAAGCCGATCCGCCGCGAGGTGTTTTTTGATTCCATCTGCCCCCACACTTGCCGAAGCACCCGCCGCGCGCCGCTGGATCGCCCACCTGGACATGGACGCCTTCTTCGCCTCCGTGGAACTGTTGAAATATCCGGAATTGCGCGGCGAAGCCGTCGTCATCGGCGGCGGGCGCTTGCAGCAGCCCGTGCTGCAGATTGACGGCACGCGGCAGTTTGCGCGCATGCGCGATTATGTGGGGCGCGGCGTCGTCACCACGTCGACCTACGCGGCGCGCGCGTTTGGCGTGTTTTCCGCCATGGGCATCATGAAGGCGGCCAGGCTGGCGCCCGACAGCATCCTGCTGCCGGCCGATTTCGAGGCCTACCGCGAGTATTCGGCCCGCTTCAAGCAAGCCGTGGCCCAGTTGTGCCCCATCATCCAGAACGTGGGCATCGATGAAATCTATGTCGACCTGACGGAACACGGCGCGCAGGCGCCGGCCATGGCGGCGCGCCTGAAGGCGGCCGTGTTCGAGGCGACGGGCCTGTCGTGCTCGATTGGCCTGGCGCCTAACAAATTGCTGGCGAAAATCTGTTCCGACCTGGAAAAACCCGACGGACTCACCATTTTGTCGCCCGAGGATATCGCCACGCGCGTGTGGCCCTTGCCGGCGAAAAAGATCAACGGTATCGGCCCGAAGGCGACGGCCAAGCTGGAAGCCCTGGGCATAGTCACCATCGGCGAGCTGGCGCAAGCCGACCTGGCCATGCTGCGCACGCAGTTTGGCGACCTGTACACGGGCTGGCTGCACCAGGCGGCGCTGGGCATCGACGAGCGGCCCGTGCAGACGAGCCGGGAAACCAAGTCCGTCAGCCGCGAAACGACGTTCGAGCGCGACTTGCAGGTGGTGCGCGACCGCGCCACGCTGTCGGAAAAGCTGGAAAGCCTGTGCACGCGGGTGGCGGGCGACCTGGGTAAACAGTCGCTGGCGGGGCGCACGGTGGGCATCAAGCTGCGTTTCGAGGATTTCAGCACCGTCACGCGCGACATCACCTTGCCCAGCGCCACGGCGGACGCCGCCGCCATCCTGCGGGCCAGCCGCGATTGCTTGCGGCGCGTGCCATTTGAAAAGAAAATCCGCCTGCTGGGCGTGCGCATCTCGACCTTGTCCGATCCGGCCATCGTGATGCGGCAGGCGCCGGCCCAGGCGGAACTGTTTCCCGCCCTGTAGCGGCATTCCCCACGCATCAACAACACCGCGCCAGTCCGCGCTTTTGACGGCATTCCCGTGTCGAAAGTGTAGAATGGCGTTCCCCTGGCACTACTGAAACAAACGGAAGACAAAAACTATGTGGTTCAAGAATCTTCAGATTTACCGCCTGCCCGCACCATGGGCCTATACGCCAGAACAACTGGAAGAGGCCTTGTCCTCGAACAAATTTACGCCGGCGACCAGCATGGATCTGATGCGCCAGGGCTGGGATACGCCACGCCCGAACGGCGGCCTGGTCCACGTGGTCAACAAACAGATGCTGATCTTGCTGGGCACGGAAAAGAAACTGTTGCCAGCCACCGTCATCAACCAGGTGGCCAAGGCCCGCGCTGCCGAGATGGAAGAAGCGCAAGGCTTTGCACCAGGCAAGAAAGCCATGAAGGAATTGAAGGAACGCGTGGCCGACGAGCTGTTGCCGCGCGCCTTCAGCATCCGCAGCAATGTCTGGACGTGGATCGACCCCGTCAATGGCTGGCTGGTGGTCGATGCCGCCAGCCCGGCAAAGGCCGATGAAGTCATCAAGCTGCTGCTCAAGGCCGTGGATAAATTGCCGCTGGAAAGCCTGCGCGTGCAGCGCTCGCCCGTGGCGGTGATGACGGAATGGCTGCAGGCGGACGATGCGCCGGCCGGCTTCACGGTCGACATGGATACGGAATTGCGCGCCACGGGCGAGAGCAAGGCCACCGTGCGCTACGTGCGCCACACCCTGGAAGCGGACGACGTGCGCCGCCACATCGCGGCCGGCAAGCAGTGCACGCGCCTGGCCATGACGTGGAACGACAAGATTTCGTTCGTGCTGACGGAATCGCTGGCCATCAAGAGCGTCAAGCCGCTGGACGTGATCAAGGAAACGGAATCGAGCACGAAGAACGACGAAGAGCGTTTCGACGGCGACGTGATGCTGATGACGGGCGAGTTGAGCAAGCTGATGGCCGACGTGGTCGAAGCCCTGGGCGGCGAAGCGACGGCATAAGCGCAGTCATGCCGGTACGAAAAAGGAGCTGCGGCTCCTTTTTTTTCACCTGTGGATTGCGAAAAGATAAAAAAAGCGCCTTGCACGGTGAAGTGCAAGGCGCTTTCGGACAAGCTAATTCACAACGTCAAATTAGAACTTGTAGTTGCCGGTGATGTAGAACGAACGCATCATTGGATCGGCGTAGCGTGGGTCGAAACCAACCTGGTGGCCCGACGAAGCGCGCAGCGACAGCGGCGGTGCACGGTCGAACAGGTTTTTGATGCCTGCGCGGATCGTGGTTTGCTTGTCAAAGGCGAAACGTGCTTGCCAGTCGAACGTCGTGTACGACGGTACTTGCAGGCGGAAGTCGTCTATTTTGGTTTTGGTGTCCTCGTTGTACACGCTTGCTGCCGCATCGGTGTAGCCGTTACGGTAGTTGACCGTTACCGTGTTGCTCAGGCGGCCCGTATCCAGGGTCGTCGTCAGCTTCATCAGGTTGCGGAACGTGACTTCGTTGGTGTCGCCGAAGAAGTTCATGTTGCTGGTGAACACGTTGTTGCTGCCTGCCTTGGTGTAGTTCGCGTGCAACATGTGCGTACCGCTCAATTGGGCGGTCAGCTTACCGAAGGAAAACTTGTGGTTGGCCGACAGATCCCAGTCGATACCACGGTATTCCTTCTTGCCGACGTTGACCGACAGTTTCTTGAACGCGTAGTAGGTATTGCCGGTCGATGGCTCCTTGTAGTAATCGAAGCTTGTCGCATACTTGACCGGATCGCCAAATGCCTGATCTTCGGTGATTTCCGAGACGGCATTGCGCAGTTTCACATCCCACAGGTCGGCGCCGAACGAGAAGGCCGAGCTAGGCTCAACACGGAAGCCCAGGGTGAACTGTTTCGATTTTTCCGACTGCAGTTCTGGATTGCCTTCCGATACGGCGTTGTATTGAATTGGTTCGCCGCGGCAGAACTCGGTACCTGGGTATGGGCAGGTAAATTTCTTGGCGGTAAAGCCGGCATTGACCAGTGGCTGAGCGATGTCCAGCATGCTTGGCGCCTTGAAGCCCGTGCCGTAGGAGCCGCGGATCAGCACGGTTTGTACCGGCTGCCAGCGTGCCGATACCTTGTAGGTATTGGCGCTGTCTTTTTTACCGACAGTTTTGCTGTTCAGCTTGTCATCGATCGCCTTGACAGCATCGTAACGGCCACCGACGGTCATTTCGAACGACTTGGTCAGAGGAGCCAGCAACTCGACGAACGCGCCGTAGGTGTCGCGGCTCATGTCGTAGGCAGCTTTCGTGTTGAAGCTGTAGATATCGTCACCGGTGGCGCCTGGCGACTGCTCATAGCGGTAGGTGCGGTAGTCGCCGCCGATACCCAGGCTGGCCTTGCCGCCTGGCAAGGAGAACAGTTCACGCGAACCGTGCGTGTCGACGCCGCGCATCGTGGTCGATGCGGTACGCACGGAGCCGACGAACTGCGCGCCGGCGACTTGCGCTTGCACGGATGGCTTTTGGCCCAACGCGAACGCATCGAAATCCGGATTGGCCAGGATCGCATTGAAGCCCTGATTTGTCGCGTAGCCGCCCGTGTAACGCTCGTCGATCGAGTTTTGCGACCAGGTCAGGCCGCTTTCGAAGTTCCACGCGCCCAGTTCGCCTTCCACGCCAACCACCATGTGTTTGGTTTGGGTAACGGTCTGGCTTGCGCGCAAACCGAAGTCGGTGCTGCGGTAGTTGGCCGTGACCGATTTGAGATCGCCCTGTTGCGCTGGCGTCAGGTAAGGTTGCACGTATTTCGCGTAGGCAGCTGGATTGTTGAACACCAGCTCGTCAAGGTTGGTTTTAGGGTTCTTTACCGTTTGCGCGATCGAGATGGGGATCGGGTTGGCGGCGATACGCGCCGTCAGGTCGTAGCGCGAATAGGCCAGTTCGGCGAACGCGTTCAGGCTGTCATTGAGCTTGTACGTTGCTTTGGAAAACAGGCTGTCGCGTTTCGATTGTGGCACGATTTCCACGGTGGAACCCGTGTCGAAGCCGCAAGCGCGTGAATTGCCGGTCGTGACGTAGGAATCGTCAGGGCAATTTTGGTTTTGACGCAAGTAAGGCGTGAAGGAAGTCGATGCGCTGTTTTTCGTTTTGTAGGCTACGGTGGCGCCTGCTGGCGATGCCGAGGTGCTGGTGCGGTCCCAGATGTAGTTGTTGCCGCCGCGTTTGAATTTCAGGAAAGAGGTATTGGCGAAATCGCGATCGGTCGCGATCAGTTTCGACTGCTCATCGTGGCGGTACGATACCAGCACGTTGAAACGGTCTTCGTCCAGGTCGCCGAAACCATAGGTGACGCTGGTGTTCCAGGCGTTGCCGCCCTTGTCTTCCGGACCGCCGTAGGTGGCTTCCAGGGTGGCGCCTTGCTGGTTTTTCTTCAGGATGAAGTTCAGTACGCCGGCGATGGCGTCCGAGCCGTACAGGGCCGAAGCGCCGTCGGTCAGGATTTCGACGCGCTCAACGGCGCTCATCGGAATGGCGTTCAGGTTGACCGTGGTGCCGGAGCCTTGTGGCGCGATGCGGCGGCCATTCAGCAGTACCAGGGTGTAGGACTCGCCGATACCGTGCAGCGAAGCACTGGTATTGCCACCCGAGTCGGAACCTGCTGCGACTGCGCCGATGGTGAAGCCTTGCATGGCTGGCAGGGCCTGGATCAGGTCGGCTACCGAAGTGGCGCCCGATTTGGCGATCGCTTCTTGCGTCAGGCGCTGCACAGGCAAGGCGCCTTCGACAGCGATACGCTTGATACTCGAACCGGTAATTTCAACTTTTTGAATTGCTTCGTCCGCCATGGATTGGCCAGAGAACAAGACGCTACCTGCCAGAACGGTCAGGGCCAGGCGTACGCTGCGCACGCCAATTTTTTCTTTAAATGCCATTGTAACAATTACTCCGTAGTAGTTTTAATAACGACAAGCAGTACACGAGCACCGCTCTGGCCATCGGGTAGATGGCCAGCGGTGCTCGTGTACGGTAGGCGGAACCACGTCGGTGGGAGGTGGAAGACTACTTAGCGCAATATTGTTATAAATGCACTTTTGACTTGTCGAGGCGAACATTATGTCGTCTCAGCAAGAAAAAATGCATATCAACCGTGTCGGATTTGGCAATAAATTATGGATACAGAAGAATATTTAATTTAATTGTTAAATTGCAGTTTTATATTTAATAATATCGGTGTTTTTAAAAATGATCAATGGTGTTTTTTTACAACACAAAATTATTATATTGGCAATTTGATGTTTTACCTGCAATAATTCGACGAATTCTGTGGTTTCGCAGAATTTGTGAAAGGCAAAAAAACATAAAAAAAGCCCGTTGAAAACGGGCTGGTCGAATTGTGACAGAGGGCCAGTCAGGCCGTGGGCCGGTCTGCTTTTACCCCCTGTCCGGCCATCGGCTTACAAGGGCTGGAACACGCCGGCGGCGCGGTTCTTTTGCACATTGTCCCAGGCGAAGATCTGGCCATTCATGGCCACGTACACGCCGGTTGGCAAGGTTTGCGCCACGCCGCAGGCAAAGCCCAGGTTGAACAGGGCGTCGGAGTTGTCGATTTCGTAGGGAATCATGGCGCCCGTCAAAATGACCGTTTGCTGCAGGTTCGCCGCGCCCAGCACCTGCGCCGTTTCGCGCATGGTGTCGGTGCCGTGGATGATGACGATGGCTTTTTCCTGTGCCGCGCGGCACGAGGCCAGCACGCGCTGGCGGTCCGCATCCTGCATGTCGAGCGAATCGAGCAGGGGCAATTGCTCCAGCGCCACGGGCGCCGTCATGCGCGCGCGGGCAATCGCTGCCGGCAAATGACTGTCGGAAAAGCCCAGGGTACCGTTCAATTCGTTGTAGTGTTTGTCGAAAGTGCCGCCAGTGGCGAGTATGCGCAAAGTCATGATGTGGTCACGATGTCAGTGGAGAATGACGCGCATGATAGCGTGGATTGGCGGCGTTGCGTGAATGCTGCCGCAGATGGGTCAGCGTGCCTGCCGTCCCGCTACCGCGCCGCATCTGGAAAATTTGGCCATCTGTGAGTACACTGGTTTCTTTGTTTGCCTGCCACCCCGACTCCGTATGAAAGCGCTCGCTCCCGGCACCGTCATTTTTCACCGCCACCGCGGTTACGGGGTGATCACGTCCGTCAATTTGCTGACGGGCTGGATCGCCGCCCGTTTCGGCAGCGAAGCGCGGACCCTGGACCTGAACCTGTCGACCGACGACGTGCAGTTTGCCGATGGCGAAGCGATCCTGTTTCGCCGCGCGCCGCCGGACCGTATGCCGCATGCGCGCCTGATGGCCATGGTGCGCGAGCTGCACCAGGCCGGCTATCAGAAGCTGTATCTGTATTCCTGGCCCAAGCCGTCCGGCCTGCACTGGCGCTGGCATTTGTTTACGGGGCCGCGCGACTGGATGCAGCGGCCCTGGCGCGAAGGCTGGTACGGTTCGGGCGCCGATTACAACGTCAACCCGGTGATGGGCTGGGGCGATACGCCGGGCGCCACCACGGGCGAGCTGATCGATGCCCTGGCCCGTTTCGACCCGCAGGGCCTGGCGCAGGCGCTGGGACGCGACGACGACCATAGCGACTGGTTTGGCCGCGTCTGCGATGCTTTATTACCCAATTACATGTACAGCCTGGACATGCAGCGCACGCCAGGCGAGCCCTTGCCCGACATGCCGCCCGTGCCGGTCGTTGCCGTGCGCGCCGGCGTGGCGCCGTACGCCGGACCGGATATCGCCTGGCCGCCCGGCTGGGCCGGCCTGTGGCGCGGCCGCCACGTGCTGCCGGCACCCGCCATCCGCATCACGGGCGAACCGGACCTGTTGAAGGGCTTTCAGCGTTCCTGAGGAGCTTGCCGCGCATGCGCCAGCGCCTCGGGATTGAGCAGGCGCGTGCATTGACCTTGCGCAAAATCAACGATGTTTTGCAAGGCGTAGCGGAAATACAGTTCATAGCTGTCACGCTCGACGTAGCCCAGGTGTGGCGTGGCCAGCACGTTCGGCAGCGGCAGCAATGGCGAGCCTGGCGGCAGCGGCTCGTCCGTAAATACGTCCAGCGCGGCGGCGCCCGGGCGCCCCTGCGGCAGCGCCGCTTCCAGCGCGCCCTCCATCACCAGCTCGGCGCGGCTCGTGTTGACGAGCAGGGACGTCGGCTTCATGCGCGCTAGGTCCTCGGCTGTTACCAGGCCGCGCGTCGCATCGGATAGGCGCAGGTGCAGGGTCAAGACGTCGGCCTGTTCAAAGAACGCTTCCCGCGATGTGGCGGCCGTATCGCCGGCCGCCACGGCCGCCGCGCGGCTCGCTTCGCTGCCCCACACGAGGATGGTCATGCCGAAGGCGCGGCCATAGCCGGCGATCAATTGCCCGATCTTGCCGTAGCCCCAGATCGCCAGGGTGCGCCCTTTCAATACCGTGCCAAGCGTATTGCGCGCCGGCTCCAGCGACGACGTCTGCCACAGCCCTTCCTGTAAATGTTGCGCGTACGGCACGATCTTGCGCTGCGCCGCCATGATCAGCGCCCACGTCAGTTCGGCCGGCGCCGTGGGCGAGCCGATGCCTTCCGCGATGGCGATGCCCAGCTCGGTGGCGGCCGGCACGTCGATGTGCCCGCTGACCTTGCCCGTTTGCGAAATCAGTTTCAGGTTCGGCAATTTCGACAGCAAGGCGCGGTTGAAACTGCTGCGTTCGCGGATCAGCACCAGCGCGTCGTATGGCGCCAGGCGGATCGCCAGCTGGCCCAGGCCCCGCGCCGTGTTGCTGAAGACCTTGACCTCGTGGCCATCGAGCAACTGGAAGCAATCGAGGCCGCGCACGGCATCCTGGTAATCATCGAGTATGGCAATTTTCATGGTGGATGGCCGATTTGAGTGAGGATTTGGTAGGGAAATAACAGGATACGGGAAATGCTGAATAGCCTACTACATTAGTCAAGCTATTCTCCTACATTTTTGCGAGAATAGCCGTTACGCGGGTGTACAATCGCCGGCACTTTTGAAGCTTCCTGATTATAGTTATAGCGCAAACTGTTCCTGCAGCCTGGGTGCATGATCCAGGTAAACGACACCAGAGCCCTGCCCGCGTGAGCACACCGCCCGCAGTGAGCCGCAGCCACCTCTCAACGATGCTGCCTGTCTTGCCGGAATGACCAGAATTTCTTTTATTGGTATTGGAGGTAATATGAATCAGCCCGTCATGGGTGGCGTCGCCGCACTCAACGTCCCAGCTTATATTAAACAACAGAAACTGATCAACTGGGTGGCCGACATTGCTGCGCTGACCAAGCCAGAGCGTATTTACTGGTGCGATGGTTCGCAAGAAGAGTACGAGCGCTTGTGCGCTGAAATGGTTGCCAGCGGCACCATGAAAAAATTGAATGCGCAAAAGCGCCCGAATTCCTACCTGGCCTGCTCCGATCCGAGCGACGTGGCCCGCGTCGAAGACCGCACGTATATCTGCTCGGCAACGAAAGAAGCGGCCGGCCCGACGAATAACTGGACCGAGCCCGGCGAAATGCGCCATACCTTGAACGGCCTGTTCGATGGCTGCATGCGCGGCCGCACCATGTACGTCGTGCCCTTCTCGATGGGCCCGCTGGGTTCGCCGATCGCGCACATCGGCGTGGAACTGTCCGATTCGCCCTATGTCGCCGTCAACATGAAGATCATGACCCGCATGGGCCGTGCCGTGTACGACGTGCTGGGTACGGATGGCGAGTTCGTGCCGTGCGTACACAGCGTGGGCGCACCGCTGGCCGCCGGCCAGGCCGACGTGAAATGGCCGTGCAACAGCACCAAATACATCGTGCATTTCCCGGAAACGCGCGAAATCTGGTCCTTCGGTTCGGGTTACGGCGGCAACGCCTTGCTGGGCAAGAAATGTTTCGCCCTGCGCATCGCTTCGAACATGGGTTACCAGGAAGCGCAAGCATCGGACAGCAACCCGGGCTGGCTGGCCGAACACATGCTGATCCTCGGCGTGGAATCGCCGGAAGGCAAGAAACACTACGTGGCGGCAGCGTTCCCGTCCGCTTGCGGCAAGACCAACTTCGCCATGCTGATTCCGCCGGCAAGTTTTAACGGCTGGAAAGTGACCACCATCGGCGACGATATCGCCTGGATCAAGCCGGGCGCCGACGGCCGTTTGTACGCCATCAACCCGGAAGCCGGTTATTTTGGCGTGGCGCCGGGCACCAACGAAAAAACCAATTACAACTGCATGGCGTCCATGCGCGACAACACGATCTTCACCAACGTGGCGCTGACGGACGACGGCGACGTCTGGTGGGAAGGCTTGACGAAAGAAGCACCAAGCCACCTGATCGACTGGCAGGGCAAGGACTGGACGCCAGCGTCCGGCACCAAGGCGGCGCACCCGAACGCGCGCTTCACGGTTGCGGCAACGCAAAACCCAGTGATCGACGCTGCCTGGGACGATCCTGCCGGCGTGCCGATCTCGGCCTTCATCTTCGGCGGCCGCCGCTCCACCACCGTGCCGCTCGTCACCGAAGCGCGCAACTGGGTCGAGGGCGTTTACATGGCGGCCACCATGGGCTCGGAAACGACGGCCGCGGCCGTGGGCCAGATGGGCGTCGTGCGCCGCGATCCATTTGCCATGTTGCCGTTTATCGGCTATAACATGAGCGATTACTTCCAGCACTGGCTGGACATGGGCGTCAAGGTGGGCAAGGTCAACCCGGCTGCCCTGCCGAAGATCTATTGCGTCAACTGGTTCCGTACGGACGAGGCTGGCAAATTCGTCTGGCCTGGCTTTGGCGACAACATGCGCGTGCTCAAATGGATGCTCGAGCGTATCGAAGGCAAGGCGGGCGGCGTGGAAAACCTGTTCGGCACGACGCCGCAGTATGGCGACCTGAACTGGGATGGCTTGCCATTCACGCAAGAACAGTTCGACACCATCACCTCGATCGACAAGGCCGCGTGGGTGGAAGAATTGAAATTGCATACGGAGTTGTTTGAAAAACTCGCGTATCATCTGCCGCAGGAATTGGCAGGTCACAAGGCGGCGCTGGAAAAGCGGCTGGGTGCGTAAGTTAGCGTCAAGCGGCACCTGACAAGCTTGTCAGGTGTGAAGAGTTGTAGTGGGGGAGAAACACGCTGGCAAAGACTGGCGTGAGATAAATGACACGCCGGCAATGACTGGGGTGCTAGCAAAAAGAGAAACGGCGCGGATTGCATGAGCAATCCGCGCCGTTTTTTATGGCGCGTTCGAGGCGTCTAGCCTGTCTGGGCCGGCACGAAATAAATCGGATAGACCTCGTCCATCATTGCTGGACATTCATCCGGCTTTGCCCTTGGAAATGTGACGGACAGGGGCGCTGTCTCATGCAAGCGGTCCTCCACTTCCAGCACGCCTGCGTAGGCCTTGACCTCGCGTGCGGCAGGCGCCTGGCAATCGCCGACCGCCAGTTCGCGGCCATTGCCATGAAAGCTGCTGCCATGGGCGATGTCGGTACACAGGGACGGCCAGTATTGGAATGAAAAAAAGCGTCCTGGCGGCGCGGTTTGCTGCCTGTCTTCCTGATGTAATTTGTGCCGCATGAAGTACATCACAAGCGACTCATACGCGTCGTAGGCTGGTGGCCAAGCCAGTTGCAAGGGCTGGCTGGCCAGCTTGGCGGTCCTGGAGCAAGTGCCACCCTGCGCCATCTGCAAACGCTCACGCCGCGGTGCGCCGTCTGTGCGAATGGAAAACTGGCCTGGGGCATTGATGCGCAAGGGCGTGGTGCCCATGCGCAGCACCGCTGTTAGCTTGCGCTCTGTAGAGCGATAGCTGATGTCGTACAGCTTGCCAGGCTTGAAGCCTTCGCGCGCCTCGATCCTGTATAAGCCATAGGAGGCATCGATTTCCTCGCTGACCTCACGCAAGCCCTGCTGCATGGCGAAGCGCTTGACGGCATCGCTCGGCCCCTCCGGTTCCGGTTTGTCCCAGCTCCGTTCCATGGCTTTCACTCTGCGGCATATCGGCATGGACGCGTTCTTCTCTTCGGCGCATTGCTGCATTTCCGGGCTGGCCAGATAGTAAATGTAGGGCTGTACTCCCACCTGTTTTTCCACGCGCAATCGTACCGCCACCGGTGTCAGCTTGCGCCCCGTACCGCGCTCGATAATACGAAACCGCTTGCTGGAAAGGGGGACTGGCGGGCCGACAAGGATATGGCCATCCTGATCCCTGAGCAGGAAATCGGGAGATTGATTTGGAAGAAACAGGATGCCGCGTGCATTGGCAGGCACCGTGACCACGGCCGGCTTGCCGGATGCGGCCGGTGCCGCATGGAGGAACTCGCCGGATATCCCCTGCATGCAGGAACACGCCACCGCCACGCTGGACGACAGCAACCATGACGTGGTTATGCAATGGCGAACCCAGCTGGATAAACGTGAAGGGAAGTGCGGCATGTTTTCTCTGAAAGCCGGTGCTGTGACCAGAGAAAATAGTTTCCCATAGAAAAATCCCCCGGGCAAGATCATTCGCCGGGGGATCGAGCGGGAGGCGCGGCTTATTGCTTGAGCAGCGGCCCCAGGTATTTACCCGTCACGCTGGCCGGATTCAGGGCCACGTCTTCCGGCGTGCCCGTGGCGATGATCTGGCCGCCGCCGGCGCCGCCTTCCGGGCCCAGGTCGACGATCCAGTCGGCCGTCTTGATGACGTCCAGGTTGTGCTCGATGATGACGAGGGTGTTGCCCTGGTCGCGCAGGCGGTGGATGACCTTTAACAGTAAATCGATGTCGTGGAAGTGCAAGCCCGTCGTCGGTTCATCGAGGATGTACAGGGTGCGGCCCGTGTCGCGCTTGGACAATTCCAGCGACAGTTTCACGCGCTGCGCCTCGCCGCCGGACAGGGTGGTGGCGCTTTGTCCCAGCTTGATGTAGCCCAGGCCCACGTCGAGCAGGGTTTGCAGCTTGCGCGCGATCAAGGGGACCGGTTTGAAGAATTCATGCGCCTCTTCCACCGTCATGCCCAGCACTTCGGTGATGTTCTTGCCCTTGTATTGCACTTCCAGCGTTTCGCGGTTGTAGCGCTTGCCGTGGCACACGTCGCATGGCACGTAGACGTCGGGCAAGAAATGCATTTCGACCTTGATGACGCCATCGCCCTGGCACGCTTCGCAGCGTCCGCCCTTCACGTTGAACGAGAAGCGGCCCGCGCTGTAACCGCGTTCCTTGGCCGTCGGCACGGTGGAGAACAGGTCGCGGATCGGCGTAAACAAGCCCGTGTAGGTGGCGGGATTCGAGCGCGGCGTGCGGCCGATCGGCGCCTGGTCGACGGAAATGACCTTGTCGAAGTGTTCCAGGCCGCTGATCGAGTCGTGCGGCGCCGGTTCCGTCTGCGAACCATACAAATGGCGCGACAGGGCAGGATACAAGGTATCGTTGACGAGCGACGACTTGCCCGAGCCGGACACGCCCGTGACGCACGTCATCAAGCCCACCGGCAAGCTCAGCGACACTTTCTTCAGGTTGTTGCCCGTTGCGCCAGTAATGAGCAACTGCTTTTCCGGATTGCTGGCGTGGCGCTTGGCCGGCACGGCGATTTTCAGCTTGCCGTTCAGGTACTGCGCCGTCAGCGATTTCTTGTTCTTCAGAATCTCGGGCAAGGTGCCTTCGGCGATGATTTCGCCGCCGTGTACGCCCGCGCCGATGCCCATGTCGACGATGTAGTCGGCCGTGCGGATGGCGTCTTCGTCATGCTCGACCACCAGCACGCTGTTGCCGATGTCGCGCAAGTGTTTCAAGGTTTCGATCAAGCGGTCATTATCGCGCTGATGCAAGCCGATCGACGGTTCATCGAGCACATACATGACGCCCGTCAAACCGGAGCCGATCTGCGACGCCAGGCGGATGCGTTGTGCTTCGCCGCCGGACAGCGTGTCGGCGCTGCGGTCCAGCGACAGGTAATCGAGGCCCACATTGTTGAGGAATTTCAGGCGAGAAATGATTTCCTTGACCACGCGGTCGGCGATCTCTTTCTTGGCGCCCGTCAGTTTCAGTTTTTCAAAGAATTCCAGCGTCTCGCGCAGCGGTTTTTCCGCCACTTCATAGATGGCGCGCTGCTGCTTGCCCGTGCCGACCTTGACGAAGCGGGCCTCCACGCGCAGACGCGCGCCATCGCATGAGGGGCAGCATTTTTCATTGATGAACTTGGCCAGCTCTTCCTTGACGGCCATCGAATCCGTTTCGCGGTAGCGGCGCTGCAGATTGTTGACCACGCCTTCGAACGTGTGTTCCTTGATGACGGTGCGGCCCCGTTCATTGACATAGGTAAACGGAATCACTTGCTTGCCGGAACCGTACAGCACGGCTTGCTGGGCATTCAGTGCCAGCTGTTCGAACGGCATGTCCAGGTCGAACTCGTAATACGCGGCCAGGTTCGACAACATCTGGAAGTAAAACTGGTTGCGGCGGTCCCAGCCCTTGACGGCGCCCGAGGCGAGCGACAGGTTCGGGAACGCGACGATGCGTTTCGGGTCAAAGAATTCAATGTGTCCCAGGCCGTCGCATTCGGGGCAGGCGCCCATGGGGTTGTTGAACGAGAACAGCCGCGGTTCCAGTTCCTGCAGGGAATAGCCACACACATTGCAGGCGAACTTGTTGGAGTACACGTGTTCCTGGGCCGTATCCATTTCGTAGGCAATGGCGCGGCCGTCGGCCAGGCGCAGGGCTGTTTCGAAACTTTCTGCCAGGCGTTGCTTGATCTCCTGGTTCACCTTGACGCGGTCGATGACGACGTCGATCGTGTGTTTTTCCGTTTTCTTTAATTTCGGGAGGTCATCGACTTCATAGATCTTGGCCGCGTGCGTGCCGCTTTGCACGCGAAAACGCACGAAGCCCTGCGCCTGCATCTGCTCGAACAGGTCCACGTGTTCGCCCTTGCGGTTGGCGACGACGGGCGCCAGGATCATCAGCTTGGTGTCTTCCGGCATGGCCAGCACGGCGTCGACCATTTGCGAGACGGACTGGGCGGCCAGCGCGTTTTCCGGGTGGTCGGGGCAGTAGGGCGTGCCGACGCGCGCATACAGCAGGCGCAAATAATCGTGGATTTCCGTCACGGTACCCACCGTCGAGCGCGGATTGTGCGACGTTGCCTTCTGTTCGATGGAGATGGCGGGAGATAATCCCTCGATCAGGTCGACGTCCGGTTTTTCCATCAGCTGCAGGAACTGGCGCGCATACGCCGACAGCGACTCGACATAGCGGCGCTGGCCTTCTGCGTACAGGGTGTCGAAGGCCAGCGAAGACTTGCCGGAGCCGGACAGGCCGGTAATCACGATCAGTTTATTGCGCGGCAAATCGAGATTGATATTCTTGAGGTTATGCGTGCGAGCGCCGCGAATGCGGATCTGTTCCATGTGATTGCCTTGCTTTCAGTGAGTGGTGCGGCCGGCGCATTGTGCCTGGGTGCAGATGAGGAGCCACAACGGGTCAACCTGTTACTATAGCCGGGTTTTGCTCTGCATGCCTGAGGCAGCCACGGGCGGATTGCGCCGCCAGGCGAACGTGCCCTGACAAAGTTTGATACAGATGCGTGCAGACGTTCAAACACTGTATATAATACCAGTATTCAAGTTTCTTGTTTTCACCTGCCGTGAAAAAAACGTGCTGCCGCACGGGAGAGTGCGTCCGCCAGAAAGCGGGTGCTTTGCGCCGCGTGGTCGCTTATAATCCTCGTTTAGTACACTAAACTAACGCGCGGGACACCGGCTCCCGCTGCAGTTCATCAGGAGTTATTCATGGCATCAGTCAACAAAGTCATCATCGTCGGCAATCTGGGCCGTGACCCGGAAATCCGCTACATGCCTAGCGGCGACGCGATCGCCAACATCGCCGTGGCCACTTCGTACAAATCGAAGGACCGCAACACGGGCGAACAAAAAGAATTGACAGAGTGGCACCGTATCTCGTTCTTCGGCCGCCTGGCGGAAATCGTCGGCCAATACCTGAAAAAAGGTTCGTCCGTCTACGTGGAAGGCCGTCTGCAAACCCGTAAATACACGGACAAGGACGGCGTCGAGAAGTACGCAACCGACATCATCGCGGAACAGATGCAAATGCTGGGCGGCCGTTCCGGCATGGGCGGCGACGCCGGCGGTGGCGATGACAGCTACGGCGGTGGCGGCGGCTACGAAGCCCCGGCCCCACGCCAGGCACCGGCCCCGCGTCCGGCACCAGCCCCGGCGCCACGTCCGGCACCGAAGCCGGCGCCGAACTTCTCGGACATGGATGACGATATTCCGTTCTAGGTCTTACCATCGTTGTTTTTTGTTGATACAAGCCCGCTCTCCAATAGGAGAGCGGGCTTTTTTCTTTACCAACATCTCGTTTTGTGATCTAGTTGATATTAATTCAATCCATTACTACGAAGAGGTCTGGTATATGGCAGAATTCCTGGCTCAGCGCATCCGCTTTCAGAATGGTGAGCGCCATTCTGTTCTGCAGGTTCCTTATGGGCTTCCGGTGCATGAGGTTACGGTGTACCTCGACAAGTACCGAAAAAAAGGGCGTGCGGCGAATACGATCCATGTTGTTTGCAGCGCCATAGCACTGTTGTATCGAGAGCTAGCCCTAGCGAAGGTGGATTTGCTTGACCGACTTTCCAAAGGTCAATTCCTCTCAATCGCTGAGCTTGACCGTTTGGTGTCGGCGACTCAATATCGAGTCCAAGACTTAGACGAAGTAGCTAGTGACGGAAGCAAGTCAAAAGTCATCAGCTTCAACCGGATCGTTATGCGTAGAAGAAAAACGCAGCCGGAGCGTCGGCCCGTCGATGTGCAAACTCATGCCTCGCGGTTGCGTTACATCGCGGACTACCTTGACTTCATTTCTAATTACTTTGGAGAGGGCCTTGCTCGCACTGATCGGCTGTACCTTAAAGCTGAGGCAGAGCGCGCTCTCACAGCGTTTCGAGAACACATTCCCGCAGTATCCAAACGAGCTAAGCTTGGCGCAAGGATAGGGCTCAGCCTGGAAGAACAGGGGCGTGTAGTAGCTGCAGTGCACCCTGACTCCCCAAACAACCCCTGGAAGCGCCGAGTGATCCGGCAGCGTAATTGGCTCATCATCGTTCTTCTGTTGGCTACAGGTATCCGGCGTGGCGAACTTCTCGGCTTGCAGATCGGCGATATTTCCTCGAATCAGCCGAAGCTGCGCATTGTGCGTCGTGCTGATGCAAAAGACGACACCCGTACGAATCAGCCGAACACGAAGACACATGACCGGGAAATAGAACTACTGCCTACCATCTTGCGCGCGCTGCAGGCATATCTGGTTGAGCGCAGAAACATCAAAGCTGCGCGGAGTATTCCGCAGATCTTTGTTTCGGAGGACGGAAATGCTTTGTCGACCCAGAGCATTGATAAGCTATTTAGACAATTGAGGGAAGCCTGTCCTGGTTTGCCGGTGTCACTGACTAGCCATGTGATGCGTCATACCTGGAACGAGAGATTCTCCGAAGCCGCGGAGGCGATGCAATTGCCTGAGATTGCCGAGGAACGAGCCCGGAATAGTCAACAAGGCTGGAGTGACAATTCCAAGACTTCGGTTATTTACACCAGGCGTTACACCTCAAAAAAAGGGAATGAAATCTCAATGAAACTGCAGGAAAAACTCGATGAACAAATCGCCAAAACTAGATGATAAAGTGGCGCTTAATTCTGAGCACCGTTTGCCGGATCTAGCCTTTACGCTTAGCGGTGTGGGGTTTCGACCCAACGATGACGTATGGCTTTGGCTAGATGGTCCTTTTAAAGTGAAGTTGGACTTCTGCCGATTTGATTTACCAACGACGATTCCAGTTTTCTCTCTCAAGTATACATTGTATGTTTTCGCGAAGACAAATGCACCGAGTTACGTCTGTAATCTGTTCGCAGCATTTGTGCATTTTCTAGCGCAACGCGGAGGCACTGCAGCCTTGACGAGCATCACTGCGATGGAGGTTTCAAACTATTTTGCACGACTTGGAGAGCATGAGAAATGGCGCATTGGTACCTTAAATGTACTACTCCAGAAGTGGCAGGCACTAGGCCTTGTTGGCGTTGATTCTGAGTGTACTCAATACCTGAGAGAGCGGCGTAAGCCGGGGAATACCAAAGGAGCTGCTGTCCGACAGCGAGACCCTTTCGCAGGCCCGTTCTGTGAGGAGGAATATACCGCGCTTTATAAAGCTGTGGATACCGCGTATGGTACGGGTGACATCCCACGGTGGGCCGCAGTTTTAGTACGTCTATTGTTCGCTTGCGGTGGGCGAATCTCACAGTATGCTTCACTTAAGGGGAGCGACTTTAACGTTAAGGAAAGCACATTCGTTCTCAATCTTCCACAAGCCAAGACAGGTTCGGTGCACGGGCGAGTTTCCTTCATTGAATTTTTTCTAAGTCCGCAAACTGGTCGGCTGGTTCTGGAGCACATTGATAGTCACCGGGCTCAGGGGCTTGGCGACGAAGCTCCGTTGTTTCTTGAAAGTGAGGTTATGGCACGAGGCCCGCGCGAGCAACTACGTGCTAAGGAGGACTTGTTTTTCGGTCATTGTACGCAATTGGTATTGTCTAAAGCATTGACTTCAGTGGTAAGCGCAATTGCACCACCGACTTCGCGCTTGGACTTTGCTCCTATCCCGGTTAACGCAAAGCGGTTCCGCTCGACATTTGGTACTCGTCTTGCGGAGGAGGGGGCGAGCAGGGCGCAAATCGCTGAAAGACTTGGACATGCGGACTTACAAAACGTGGACGTCTACTTTGAAGGATCGCCTACTATTATTGAGAATATTGATAATGCCCTTAGCCATCAATTAGCACCGTTAGCTCGAGCATTCAAGGGACGGGTGGTCGAGGACGAGGAGCACTCTACACACAAGGGTGCGTCTGGAAGCAGGATCATTGATTTTCGAATTTCGGCCAAGCCGCTTGCAAGCTGCGCTGGCAAAGGCAAAGAATGTTTTTTCGATAAACCCGTTGCTTGTTACACCTGCTTTAGATTCGAGCCGTGGCTTGATGGTCCTCACGAGCAGGTACTTGAACGTCTTCAGAAAGAGCGCGAGAAGTGGATCGCAGACGAGCGTATAGCAGCCATTAACGATGATGCCATAGTAGCTATACGCGAGGTAATGGCTGAGTGTGATCAGATAAATGCGCAACAGAAGACCGGAGGAATTGCGTGAGCGAAAACATTTTTCACTTTACGCCAAAGGCGGAACTTACTCCTCAAGCGAACCTCGAAGCTTTTATCGACGTTTGTCGGAAGTCCGAGGTCCTGAATGCGTTTCGTCAGTTTGAAGCGAACGTTTGGGATATTGGTCACTTGAAAGGGCAAAACAAGATGCATCGAGCGGTGTTTAGCACGATGGAGGCCGCATGTGAAAACTCCCAAGAGCCGTGTCTACCGCAACCTTTCTTGAATTTCAGCAAATCCATCCTCGTTTATCTCCATGACCGTCGACCAGTGATCTCTCAGGCGCCGCGCATCTCCGCCCTTCGATATCTTGAGGCAGCATTGCGTGAATGGAGCAAGGGGCCGCGACCAACGGCTGTAAATGTTGAAGTCCTGGATACCGCAGTTGAGCTGGCTCGGAACGGTGTCTCCGCTGGAGTCGCTTACCGCATTGCAGGTCAGCTTGAACTTATTGCCGAACTGATGCATACGAAAGGCCTTATCTCGCTTCGGCAGAAGTGGCTTCACGGCATGACGAAGCCTCAAGAGCTTGGCTCCAGAATTTCGGCGGCAGCGCTGAACGCAAGACAGGAGAAGCTGCCCTCAGCTGCTGCATTGCGTGCACTCGCTGGTATTTTTCAGGAGGCTATCAAACCTGCTGACGTCTTGGTTTCAAGCTATGCGGCAATCATGGCATGCGCGCCTGAGCGTATCAACGAGGTACTAAGGCTCAAACGAAACTGCATTATCAAAGGTGACGGGCGCTTTCTTGCTTCTGTTGGACTCAGGTGGGCAGGGTCAAAAGGAGCTGACGACACAGTTAAGTGGCTTCCTACGGAGATGGTTCCAGTTGCCGAACAAGCCATTGCGCAATTGCTGGATATTACTGCGCCTGCCCAAGAACTTGCCGCTTGGTATACCCAGAACCCAACCAAGTTATACCTGCATCAGGCTGCTGTTCATCTACGAGATAACGCTGTTTTAACCCTTGCGGAAATAGGGCTTATCCTTTGGGGGGATGAGATGGCAAGGACAAGCGCGAATGTATGGGCTCAGCAGACTAACAAGCTGAAGAAGGTCTCTTTAGGTGGGAGAAATATTGGTTTTCGGTACAAGGACGTGGAGGCTGCAATCTTGTCCATGCTGCCTCCTTGCTTTCCCCATATGCTTGGTGCTCCAAACTTACTCTGCAACGAGGCGATTGCGGTCGCCAGGGTCAACGAGATGCACGCTACACGTGCAACATACCTCTGCATGTTTACCTGCGTTGACTACAGCAGTATTACAACCCTCTTGTCGCGCCACAGCGGAAATCCAAGTATTTTCGACCGTTTCAGCTATACCGAGGATGATGGTTCGCCAATCGAGATGAATACTCATAGCCTGCGTCACTACCTCAATATGCTTGCGCAGATGGGTGGAATGAGCAGTGCTGAGATAGCTATCTTTTCTGGACGGAAGGACGCTTCACAGAACCGTGCCTATGACCATATGACGTCTAATCAGGTGCAGGAGCCAATTAGTCGAGCCCTGAAGACAGGTATGACTGTCGGATTGGTTGAGAAGGTTCCGCGGTCATTAATCTGTCGGAACGATTTTCCTCTGGCAAAGCCACTGGCAGCTCATTCAACTGAGTATGGGTGGTGCAGGCATGATTTTGCGAGTGAGCCTTGTCAGATATATCGCGATTGCATCAACTGCGAAGAGCAGGACTGCATCAAGGGTGATGAGCATAAGGAGCGCAACCTACGTAGTCTGAAGTCCGAGACCGTATTGCTCCTCAGTGTAGCAAAGGATGCCCTCAGTGAACAAGAATATGGGGCGGACACTTGGGTTGCCCATCAAACCAAGACACTTGAGCGCACTAATGCTTTACTTAAGATTTTGGAGGACCCGACGATTCCTGCCGGAGCACGGGTCCGCCTAAACGTAACCAATGCGGCGCTCATCGTTGATGAGGGGAACCGACCTATCTACCTAACAACGTCCGCTCATTAAAAACTGCCAATATGAAGAAGACACGTGCTCCTGATCTTACCACTGAGCGAATCCAGGTTGTACTGGAAACGCTCGATGGTTGGAAGGGTAAGTTGACATGGGATATGCTGATAACAGTAGTTGAGAAGAACTTGGGTATTGTGTATTCGCGTTTTACCCTTTCCGAGTACCCAGAGATTGCCAACGCTTTCTCGCTTAAGAAGGACTCCTTGCGAGGAGGTAGGCAGGGCGGAGCAGCGGTCCCTCGTGATGACCGAGTGCGCGCGGCGTTGGAGCAGGTGGATCGTCTGCAAGTCACGGTCGCTCGTCTCAAACAAGAAAATATGCTGCTCAAAGAGCAGTTCGTAACCTGGGCTCACAATGCGGAGCGCAAAGGGGTCACTATCACAATGCTCAATGAACCGCTTCTTAAGCCTCAACGTGACCGGAGCAAACTGAAGTGACTACTGTGGCGTCAAAAGCTGATGGGGGGCAACGCCCAGAGCATTGGCTATTTTTTCCAAGTTATCAATCGAAATATTTCTGACTTGACGTTCGACATGTGCGATGAAAGTTCGATGCAGTCCTGATTCGAACCCAAGCATTTCTTGTGACCATTTCTTCTCCCCTCGCAACCTTACAACGTTTGTTGCCAAGATGGCTCGCGCTGACCGATTTGCAGTGTTGGAAGGTGAGGGTATAGGCATCACCTTCAGTTTCACAAAATGACGCTTTTAAGTCAGCCGCGTTTAAGTCACAATAACTATGTTTATTAGGAATGGATTTGCAAGCAGGGGTGGCTATGACAACGGAGTCATGCTGCAATGAAAAATGTACTATTGATAATGGTAAATTTATGCTAAAGCGCTATTTTGTTGCTCATGATGATTCGATTACCGAATGGGAACCCGTTTTTGTACATGCAACGTCAGCCGACGCTGCCATAGAACAATATATGCTGCAAATTTACTCTAAGGATCTCTATTTCCGCCAGCACGTTCAAGAACTTCATGATGTCGAATCTTTTGTTGGTAGTTTAGTTTTCTCAACAGGAGACGAAAAAATTCAGTTTATGAATGGAGACTGCACTAGGACGCCAGAATTCATTCAGCTTAGGATCAGAAATTTTTTTGAGGATGCCCCTGAACTTGGCGAAAAATTTTGGAAATATGTTGAAACTGAAGATGTAAAAATGATTAATGAAGCAATATTTGAATTCATTGCCAAGAGGGATACGGATGGAATTGTGGCTATCGAGGAAGAACAGATTCGTGTTCTAGTACCACGGTAATGATAGTCGTGTGATCTGCAAGTTATGTAACAGTCGAAGTTAGGGGCAACCGATACCGACTTCCTCTAGGTCAACTTGATCGGATTGTCGCTTGGATCTATCTTTCTCGAGCATGATAGAGAGTCTTTGTCCCTTAGATGGAACAAACTACAGCGAGCAGAGTGATAATTTGTGTATTTTGCATGTGGGTAAAATGATATTCTCTTAGCCAACTGTTAATAACGGTTTTAAATTGCCACATAAGAAATGTTGTCTTAATGAAATATTCTCACGTGCAGTTGGCAGTGTGCATTCCAACGATCTATTGAATTTGAAGGCATCATGCAAAGCGAGTACAAGCACTCATCTGTTCAGGGACTTCCGAGGTCACTATTGATTGCCGAAGGAAACACTGCGGCAGTTATCTCCCTAATGCAACGCAGAGCTGGACTCAATCGTAAGCGTAAGCGGGACCTACAGTCTGGTACTAAGTCCGTTTGGGAATCCGGTCAAAGTGTGACTGCTTCAATGTCCAAAACTGATCAAAACGTACTTACTTACTATATGAGTGCCAATGATCGCTGGGGAAGCTTTTGGAGCGTTGTCCGGATGAGGTTGCGGCGGCGATCTGCCATGGGGACAAAAATATATGCTTTGGCCGTCGATATCCAGTTGCTTGATTCTTACGCACCTGAATGGCAGGACTTACCATTCGAAAGCGGAATGCTGGTAGGGGTATGCCCAGAATGGGAGCGTATTCAGGAGGCACTTCAGCGATTTTGGAAAGGGAGTGAAAAAGAGCCGCTGCCACTCGGCGTTTTTATGCTTTGGCCGCGCCTGGTTGAGGATTTGCAGCGTTGGACAACTTTGGATGCTGAACTTCAGACCCGGATTGGCCATGCAGTTTTTTCCCTGTCATCTATTGGATGGACCCGTTGGTTTATCGATGAAGCGCTTTCAATTTGTCCAGCCTTAGAGCACGAGCTTGGCGAACTAAGCGGCAAATCGCCAGAGCCTGACGAGCGGCCACGAACGTCAGACGAGCTTCCAGTGTCCCTGAGTGAAGAACTGATTGTCGAAAACGAGAAAAACGAATCGACTTTAAACATCGAGGCGGAGTGGGTCACGATTGGGGCGGAGCTTAAGCGCATTGAGAGCCAATGGCTGACTGTGCCAACGCGTGAGCTGCTTAGCAAGTTGGTTTTGCTTGGAATTGACGCTTCTAGATTACTAGATGCCATTCCGGACTGCATGATGCCGCCACGAATTTTGCTTGAAAATCGGCTAGGTGCTTTGCGTATTCACTTGGACGAACTTGCTAGTGGCACAGAGTTGTCTTGGCTAAGTGAAGAAGACTTGAATGGCATCATGTTGCGCTGGAGCCTCGCCATGGATGATGCTTCAAGCGATGATTTGTTTCTCGAGCTTGCCGATGATGTAGAGCTTGCTATGGATAGACTTGTTGTCGCTATCGGTGAAGTGCGATCCGCCCAAGAAGGTGTTGACCGAGCGAATCAAACATTGCTGGCTCTTGACGGCGAAGTAAGTTGTCAAATGTCTGTCATCCGTCGCATCGAGCTGACAAATCGTCAGCTTCAGGCTAAGGGAGAAGTGATTGCTGCTGAGCGTAAGCAGACAGATGCTATGTTATTCACGCTAGCCTCTGCGTCGCCTCGAGGTGAAAAATTTGATCCAATGATCGACTACTCTATCTTGCTTGCGGGGCGATCTAACGATAATGGTGTGAAGTCGGAATCACAAGTGGTTGTTGATCATGAGATCGAGCATCCAATAAACACCGTGCAAATAGACATGGCGATTGATTGTGATGAGATTGAGCCAGTCAAGCAGGAAATCATCGAACCATCTGTTTTAGTTGAAAACTCTAATGCAACAGCAATAATTGAGGGGATCGATGCGAATGCCAAATTTTCAGAAACTTTGGCTATACGGGACACTGCAGTAAATCAAAGTCCTGGAATCTCAGAACCGTTAATGCCCGCCATTAACACAGCTGAGTTCAGCCAAGTAGGAGAATTTGAGGAGGTCATATGCCAAACAGACTTCACAGCTTCCGCAGGCGATCAGTGTCGGCCTATATGGTCTTTGCTGGAAAAAGGGCATCCTTCTCTTGCGTATCAGTTCACAAGTGCGTTGCAGGCAAACTTTCCGCAATTGCATGTTCCCCCAGTCGCACTGTTGCGATCAACGGCTCTAGCGCCTGGACTGATTGCAAGTGACGGACCACTGGCATTGTCAATTGGTGAAGCATTCGCCGAAATTGACCGGGCCTGGTTTGAACCAAACGATACACCATCAAACTGGCATATTGCACTCAATCTTCTGCTAATTGCAGCAACTCTTAGGCCTATGGTTTTGGCCCCCGCGATGGGCGCCGCAGCTATCGCCAGCTACCGTCACTTGAATGGTCGCTATTCGGCTTTATTGGAATTAGTACGTTTGGTTGGGGAAGTAAGTGAGCCCTTGACTGGATTCGCGATCGGCCCAACTGTTTTGCGATCAGTTGCGGACGAAGCGTCACAAACGGCCCAGCTGGCCAAACTCGTGAAGGATGCTGATGACTGGCTTGTTGATCGAGCACCGAGTAAGAAAATTCGGTATGCACCAGCTTCCAAAGTGTGGCAACACTGGTTAAAGCCTGGAGAAGCGATCTACAAGTTGATTTCGCCAGTGGCGCGAGGTGCTGCAGAAGAACGGAGCATCGTGCGGGCAACTCTAGAGGAGTTGGCTGATTACAACGCTTTCATTGCCCTTGTGAGGGATACCGATAGGCGCCAGCTGAATCGGCGTGGCCAAGATATCGAAGCAGGCGCTTTAGAACATTTGTGGGTGGCCACCTGTGAAGCTGTCGCGTTGGCAAAAGAGTGGCTAAGTGCTGAAAGTTTATTGTCGGATGCCGGCGGGAGATTACGTGCGTTGGTGCGGCAACTGCAATTGGCATTTGATACTTACGCCAAACAGGCATGTGTCGAGTTGAGCGAAAGCTTGGACGACGAATGGGGGCAGGTCAGTGCGGCCAGTCGAGTGCTTCGTACAGAAATCGAAGCTATTTCGAAAATGTTCAGGCAAAGTGACGCCATACCGTTGGCCGAAATCCAGGCAAAGGAACTGCTTGCACGCGATCTTCTCTTGGTTCCTAGCACTTCGATTGCTCAGGATTGGGTTGTGGAATCTAACGCTACCGAACTTCTGAGTGGGTTAACGTCTTGGCTTGACTCCCCAATAAACGCAGCTGTTGCCTTCGCCGAACGCGTGCATAAGGGAGACATCGCTGGCGCAAGGTTGTTATTGAGGGATTTGCCTGAAGAGAATGAAAGTAGTAGTAGTCGGAAACAACTGATCGATAAGACAAGAGATTCTTGGGTTAAGGATCTTGAACGAAATATTCTAGATGCGCGTCGCGCGTCTGAAGTTGGGCTTGCATATGGGTATCTGAGCGATGCTGAGCGTGCGGCATGCGAGGGGGAACTTAGCGCTGTCGAACTGCGTAATCGTGACACAGATCGTTTTGATCAAGCCATGTTGCGAGTCGATGCTGTATTAAAAAAAATTGAAGAGCAAAAGGATCTGCGGATTCAAGAGGCTTGGAGTGTATTTGAGCGTGAGAAACTGAGCTTGAATGATGAGGTAGCTAAGCAGGTAGAAGTGCCCTTGGCGCGCTCAGATATCCATACCTTTAACGAATTGATGCAGCGGGTACGCTTAGGTATGGATCCTTGGCCCGAAAGGGACTTGCGTCGAGATTCATTTCGAGAATTTTTCCCCGGCGTACAGGCTGAGTTGCTTAGTCAACTAGTAAGGCAAGATGCTGTGGAGGTGGATAAACTCATTCGATTGGGTGGTTCAGTAGGTCAGGTTTCATTTGACCTGGAAGGAGATACACAAGCGCGACAAGATGCTGAGGAGGTCTATCGGGCGTGGGCGTCATCTGTCGGTCGGCGAAGCATGGCTCGCGATAATCTTAGGAAAATCCTTGATGCCTTAGGGTTGCCAGTACGAGCGCTAGAACAGGATAGAACTGGTTCTGGATGGTCACTTCAGACGACGCCCATCCTAGATCGTGATATCTGTCCGGTTCCCCATTTTGGCTCTCGGGCCCAAGGGCGCTATCGGATAGCAGTTTTAGCCGACCGCCTGACTTCTGAGGATCTTTTGCAGCGAATCGGTGAAACAAGCCAGCAGATTGCAACAATAGTATTTATTCTTTCGCGGAGTCCGGCCCGGTTTTGGCCTGATCTTGCCCGACTTTCCAAAGAACGTCAGCGGTCCTTCCTAGTGCTAGACGAGTCGATTCTTCTTCTGTTGCTTTCCCAGCGTGGATCGCGGCTCGGGACATGGTTCGACGTGGCACTGCCTTTTACATATAGCGAGCCCTACGATGCTAGCGCGGGCTTTGTTCCGCCGGAGATGTTTTACGGTCGGACCTCTGAACTCGAAGCCGTCAAAGCTCAAGGTGGATGTTATTTTATCTATGGAGGACGTCAGCTGGGCAAGACCGCGCTACTTCGGCGAGCCGAGAGAACATTCCAAGACCCGTCGGTCGAGCATTATGCAGTGTGGATTGACTTACTCGCGCAAGGGATTGGTGAGCGCCGGCCCGCTGCCGACGTTTGGCTATCTGTATCGGACAAGTTGAAGGAGCTTAAGATCCCTGGATTAGATATGCCAAGCGTTAACCCCACTAGGCAGGTCTCCATCGACACATTTTTGGCCTCGATAAAAGCGTTCTTGATGGAGGCGCCAGGTAGACGAATCTTGCTGTTGCTGGATGAGGCAGACCATTTCTTTGAGCAGGATGCACGTCATGGAGGAAGTTACGCTGAAACTCGACGATTGAAGCAACTCATGGATGAGACCGATCGGCGATTTAAGGTTGTTTTTGCTGGGCTTCATAATGTACTGAGGACGGCGAGTACTTCGAATCAGCCGCTGGGGCATCTGAACGAGGCTGTTCGGATTGGACCCTTAATGGATGAGCGAGAAATTCGTGCAGCAGAAGAATTGATCACTCGCCCAATTGAGGCTGCAGGGTTCGAATTTGACGATCGTAGTCTAGTTATGCGTGTACTAGCTCAGACAAATTACTATCCGAGCCTGATTCAGCTTTACTGCACACAATTGCTCCGCCATTTGCGTGAAACTAAACTGCGTCGTCGTGATATTTTGGGACCACGATTCAAGATTTATGAATCCGATATTGAGTCGGTCTTTTCTGGGCGCCCACTTCGCGATGCTATTCGTTCTAAATTCCGACTGACCCTCCAGTTGGATGACCGCTACGAGGTAATTGCATACGCGATTGGTTTGGAGGCGCTGTCTCTTGGCTATGATCACTCACAAGGTATAAATTGGAGAACTATTCGGCAAGACTGTGCGACGTTATGGTGGCCTGAAGGATTTGCCAATACCACTGAGCGTGACTTTCTCGCTCTGCTGGAAGAAATGGTTCAACTTGGCGTACTCGGCCAAGCTAAGACTCTTGAACGCTTTAGCCTTCGCAATCCTAATGTGCTACTTCTGCTGGGTAGTAAGCAGGAAATTGAGAGTACGCTGCAGGCTGAGCGCGAACCAAAAATTGAGTTCGAGTCTACCATTTTCCGCCCGACGCTTGGTGGCCGGGTGGAAAATCCTGCTCGTAATCCACTGACGTACCGTCAACTGGACGAAGTAGTCCAAATGCGAAGTTCGGTGTCGCTCGTTGCCGCGAGTTCGGCATCCGGAATCGGAAATCTATTGTCAGGGCTTCGTGACCAGCCAGGCATGACTGATAGTCGTCTCTTTGTGCAGTTCGGGCGATCTACGGATAGGAAGAGCTTTGAGCAAGAACTCGAAAAAGAGATCAAAAAACGCGTCTCAGATGGCATCACTATGATGCTTGTGCCATCGTCAGTGCCATGGACTATTGAATGGGTAGAAAAAGCACAAGCAAAAGTGAAAGCGTTGAAATCGATATCGAGTTTTGTGTCCGTAGTTTTTGTTGCCGACCCTGAGCGCTTGTGGGCTCTTGCGGCGAATTTACCTGAAAAGGATGAGTGGTCTGAGCCATGGCTCTCAGTTTTGCCTTGGGCCCGCGGATTTGTTCGCAAATGGCTAGAAGAGCTGCAAATACCAACAGATAACATTGATCGGCTTGAAGTGCTGACGGGCTTCTGGGGAGGACTACTTGAATCTGCTGCGCATGTAAAAGGAACCGTTGATTTTGTAAGCAATCTAGATCGAGTGGGTAAGCTTCTCGCCGACACTGAATGGAGAGCTGAAAATCGTCATCGTTTGACTGGCGGTATTGAAGAAGCTGAGGCCGTTCTTACAGTGCTTCAAGGCTTGGGTGATGGGGTCACTGAAAGTGATCTCATCGATTATAGCGACGTGCCAAGGGTAGTCGTTAGGCGTGCGCTTCGTTGGGCGGAGCCGCTGGGCTTGATAGTCCGTCAGCCAGGTGGTACTTGGGCTCTTGACTCGTTCGCGAAGAAAATTTTCGGGAATATTGACTGATGAAATGGCAAGCTTTGCCAGGCCCGGCGAGATACATTGAGGAGGTTGTTCGACATCTTCGTGAAGGTACCCATGTTATTGTTGCCGCCTCCGAACTTGCTCCATCCTTGGCGCAAACGTTTGTCGAGCATCTTGCTCATGATCGGTGGTATCAACTTCGAGTGTCTGTTGATCTCTCCGACGAGCCTTTAAGGTGTCTGACGGAAAACCTTTACCTCGAGCCAGAGCAGTGGGTTGGATGGAGTGTCGAAAAACTCTTCAGCAATATGCCCACTAACCACGTTATTGTGATTGATGGTGTGACCGCTGCTAGTTGGGATAAATGGCGTATATTCCTACAAGACTTTGAAGCTATTAGCCGGCAAAGAGCATCAGACGAGCGTTCAGTATTGCTTGTGTTTGTTCGTGGTGTCACACAAAAGCGACTACAAAAACAGAGCGCTGCACTTGCGACAATTATTTGGAGTGATGTATTAGGTGAGCTAGACACGCTAACCTATGTAGATCAGCGTCTGAGGAACAAACAAAAGCCGACTCGACATCATAAACTAATTGTTCGTCAGATCGCGGCTTTGGCGCTCTGGGATCTAGAACTAGCCGATTATCTTGTGGATCAGCCAGATCGAGATGTGTTTGATATACAAGCTGTATTGACGTCGGCAAGAATCGCAATTGGCCAAAATGGGAAGGTTATGGGCGGTCGCTGGGAAGACGGTGGGATGGATTATTTCGATGGTATCGAACTATCGCATCCATTTTCACTGATGGATGCGGGGGATCCGAGTGGGGAATTGGCTCGACGGGTCTGGGCCGCACAAGCATCTGAATTGCTTCCGTTGATTGAAGTTCGCAGGCGAGAGTTGGTTCGAAGTTTGGAGCGTTACATATCGTGTCCGTTTTGGATCGATAGTAAACGCCAAGTTCGGTCTCTCGAGGAACTAGAGATTGGTTCATTGGCTTACGCCACGCAGACTCACAAATTACAAGGTGAGCTTAGGGACCGAGCTGAGTGGCTTGCACGTTGCCGGAACACGCTGGCACATCTTAGATTGCTACAGGATGCTGACGCTTTGGACTCGAGGTTGCATGGATAGCACACGTTAGTGAGGTAAGCTAGAAATGGCTGGATAAGCTGTAGTGGCTCAGAATTGACTACACAGTTGCCGCCAGGTGCGGTAAGTTCCTCCTATTGTGTATTATCTTAGACTTTAACTGATAGTAAGCGCCCAATGCGTTCAAACCATCGGTGTTGAATTACTTTCGATACGCTACCGCTTCTCAGCCACCTTGGTCGAAATTTCTCCATTGTTCAAACTAACAGCAACATCGTTCTCCGCCAGGATGCGATGCCCCAGGGCTATGGCTAGGCAGATCAACGCAGAGATCAAAAATCTCCCTGCAATTCGAAGTGGACGCGACTTTTTGGCAATCGAGTGGCAAATTACGAAATGCTGTTTCAGCGTCTCTTGCGCAAGCTGCTCGTAGTCTAGACCAGAAACATATCGCTCAAATTTTTTGAAGTCGCTGGTTTCGTATTGGGAGGCGACGTAGCCATAAAAACTGACAGGGCGGTTAGACTCATCCCATCGTATCTTCTTGCCAAATATTTCCTGCAAAGTCTCTCTAGGCAAGACAACTAAGATTGCCGCCAACAACGAGATCAAAGCAAGGACAGTTGACGATAGCGTAAGCCAGCGCGTCAGGCCTTCAAAGCTAAAGAGCTTTGCCCCAGTCCACAAGAAACCAAGAAGGCCGAGATTTAAAGCAGCGATAAAGCCCGCTTTAGTATCCATAACCGTAACCCATTTCCTGCTGATTTCCGCGAATGCTGTATAGGCTTTGTAGCGTTCCTCATGAGTCATAGATTTGGGGATAGCAGTCGCCGTGATGTTAAGTGTGTCGCGCAAAGCTATTCTCCAGTGAAAATTAAGAAAAAATTAAGTTAGTGGTGTGTCGAGTTGCTGTGCTAGAGGACATTCGTCGCAGGTACCGCAGCATTTGCTGCCTTGCAGTTCTTCCCAGAATTGCCGATCTGCTTCGCCCCAGCGGATTAATGCTTCTGCAAGGACTACGGCAGCAGCATGGTGATTCTCACAGCGGCCGATACGCTTTGGTTGGCGTGAATCACTCATCCCACAAAAGCATTTTTTTCGACGATTGACGACCATCCGACGCGACTGCCAAATCGAAAATAGATGTACACCATCCTGTTGCACCTCTGCGATGGATTCAGCGTTGCGTCCGCGGCTGGGCCAGATCTTGATTGATAGAGAGCCTTCTTCAAGTTTGGCGAAGAACGATTTTCCGAGCGCGGTCGCTGCCTGCATTGCTTGCAACTGATACTTCGCAGCGCTACCGTGGGCCCAAGATTTGAGTGACGGCCATCGCCTAATTTTTGCAGCGCGCTCTTGTAGGCGTAGGAACTGGATGAGCGTTTCCATCCAAGCTCGTGCGGATATCTCGTCTACTACATCGAACTGTTCGCCACCTTCCCAGTAGAGGCAAAATGATCCGTCCGGATTTATATGGCGTTCTGGGCAGAAGGAGGGGAGATGTTGGCTGCCGGACTCTCTTGCTCGGAGTTTATTACCCTCGCACCTTACTTGAACACGATAGTCGGTCGCACGGCCATCTATTCGTTCGAGCGTGATGTTAAGCTCTGCAACGGTTTCGCCGGTGAACTCACCTGTCGAGTTAAATTCTCCGGCGAGTGCAAGGATCAGGTGCAGCGGACTAGGCATCATTTTTTGCAGTAAGGACGGATTTCGCGCTGAGTGGCGGCGAGGATAGCTGGCGTTTTCGCATACGTTTCCTGCCGAACGGCAGAAGCGCGCGCGTCGCCAGCGTCAGACAGCGCCTCGGCTGCTTCATTGAAGTCCAGGTTCTTGACTTTTCGCTGAGAGCCGAATAGCGTTTTTACTGCATCCGATGCCACCTTCAAGGCATTTTCACCGATTGCTGTTTCAACACCGGTGCAGCGCTTTTGCTGCTTCTCAGATTCAAGTACTCCGCGACTGACAGAGCAACGAACCCGGTCGCTTTTCAGCCCCAAGCGCGTGATAGTCATCGGTCCGTATTCGAACCCGATCGCCAAACCCAGTTCGCCGGTTTCATAGTCTTCTGCCTTAAGCCTTTCGAGTGCAAGATCAAAGCTGCTGCGGAAGGCGCCGGCAAGGAGCGTGGCGGCGCTGATCGTCTCTTTTTCATCAGTGGTTGGCGCTGTACCTTCGCAGATGAGTCCGTGAACGCAGTCTCCGATAAACCGCACTCGTCGTCCTTGGAATTCCTTGCTCAAAACGCGTTCGAGCTCGGCTCGGACTACATGGAGAACACGTACCACGTCTTCCGGGGAGTCCTCGATGTGTTGGCCCACGTAGTTGGTGAAGCCATCAATGTCTGCATAAATACTAACGGCTTCCTGACGGCGCGAGTTACCTGGCGTAAGCTTTTGAATGTCGATATTGCAGAAAGGCGGTGTGTGTCGCGTAAATTCGAACGTGGCAATTGGATTCTTTATGAGATCGGCCTTCCAGTCTTTGACAATGTCGTCTTTCGAGATATCGAGGTTAGCTTTCTCGATGCATTCGTCAACTTGAGCAACCGTGAGCGGAGACTGCGCCGGCTTTTCAGCGCTAGGGAGGCCGATTACAGAACGAGCGTCGTTCGTCAGATAAATCCCTGACGGTTTTGCATTTGATGCCAGCTTTGCAGCGTGATTGGCCGGCTCACCCAAGAACAGAGGCTCACGATTTCCGCTGCGGCCGTTGTTTACTGCGAGAGCTTTACCGGTGTCGATGCCAACGCGTACCTTTGCTGTTGGAATGTGTTCGTCTTCCTCGCCTGTCTCAGCTAGAACATCGATGATGATTTGTGCGATTGCCACGGCTTTGCGCACGCGGGTAGCTTCCGCATTATCTTCAGTGTTGTAAGGTTTCGTAATCAAAGCGTGCAGACGTTGATTGTGGAAGTCCACACGTTTTGTTTCCGTCTGGTTGAGGATGCGGTCAACGGCCCTGTAATGCAAGTTCAGGAAGCGAAGTGCGCGTTTGTGGCATGTCTCGCCTTCAGTTTGGGTAACGTTGAGGATATCCTCCAGGTTCGTTATGTCAGCATAGAGATGGACACCATCAACGCGGTACGCCGTATTGGTAGGAATGTTCTCGAGCGACATGTCGCGTTTGTATTCCTTGATATTGATACTCCGTACCTCTTCAATCTTGCTGTCAATGTGTTCTGCTGCTCGATTGTAGTTCCATGCGTTTGCCATGATCTTTCTCCACGTTAATGCGTGGACAAAGGGCTTGCCAACGCGTATAGTTTCATTATGGGTATGAAAACTGTACGTGTCAAGTAACTATACTGGTTTATATGAAAATTATTCCGCAAAAAATGCGTTGGGGGGCCGAGCGGCGCCTGGAGTTCATCGAGTTCCGGGCGTTCTGGGAAGGGGGGGTAAATCGCAGCGATCTTAAAGAGCAGTTTGGAATCTCGGTTCCGCAGGCGTCCGCTGACCTGAGTGCATATCAAGAATTGGCTCCTGGAAATATTGAATACAATTCGAGCCAGAAGCAGTACGTGCCAACAGAAAACTTCGTACCTCGTCTAATTACACCTAAGGCAGAGGACTATCTAAGGCATTTGACGAATCCGGAAATTGAGAGCGATTCATCTACATCAGTTGCGCAGGTTCCTGTAATTGATGTCATTCCAGTACTACGGAGACGGATGGATCCGATAGTGTTGCGTGAAATGCTTAAGGCGATGAAGGCCGGCGCGTCCATTTCGGTTCTTTATCAATCTATGAATGTCTCAACTCCAGATGTTGCTTGGAGAGTGATTACGCCTCATGCCTTAGCATCGGACGGCGCACGATGGCACGTTAGAGCGTTTTGTCACAAAGATCGGATATTCAAAGATTTTCTATTGTCACGGTGTCAGGATGTCGGAGCGTTAGGCGACCCAGGAGCTACTCCGGAGATGGATAGACATTGGTCTAGCTACTTCGAGGTAGTGTTACAGCCCAACCCGAACTTGAGTAACAGTCAGCGTGAAGCTATTGCTAGGGACTATGAAATGTCCGATGAAAAACTTGTTCTTACTGTTCGTCGAGCGTTGTTATTTTATTTAAACAAACAATGGCGCTTAGACTATTTTTCTTTTAATGAAAAACCTGCAAACAATCCGCTAGTCGTTGTGAATCGTCAGGAATTTGACGATGCGATTAAGGCGGCAAGTTTTAATTAGTGATAGTGGGGAAAATTATGATGAAGCGTTTTGAGGGGCAAAATGGCCGCCGTCTTCTAATTAATGCATTGAGAATTCAAAAACTGATTGCTTGTCAACCGACAATCGCAGATGAATTGTCGAACATTGTAGAGTTAATCGAAGTAAATAAAGGGTCTTCGATTATTCATCAGGATGAATATACGAATGAAATCTATTTCATTCTTCTTGGATCTTTTTCGGTAATTGTCAATGGTCGTGAGGTGGCAAAGCGAGGTCCCGGAGATCATGTTGGTGAGATGGGGGCGATTGAACCCACCCAGAAACGAGCAGCGACTGTCACGGCATCACAAGATTCATTAGTTGCAAAAATAAGTGAGTCTGCCTTCACCGATCTCGGAGAGAGATATCCGATACTTTATAAAACGATTGCGCAAGAGCTTGCCCGGAGGTTGCTTCAGCGTAACCAATTTGTCCGGCCTACTCATGACAAAGTGCGTGTGTTCATTATTTGCTCTGCAGAGGCATTGCCAGTCGCACGTTTGATTCATAGTGGTCTGCAGCATGACAACTTTGACGTCATTTTGTGGAGTGAGGGGGTTTTTAAAGTTACAAATTACACGCTACAAACCCTAGAAGACGAAGTAAATCAGGCGGACTTTGCAATTGCCGTAGCTTATGGGGATGATATTACCTCTCAGCGAGGTACTGATTGGCCTGTACCTCGTGACAACGTAATTTTTGAGCTGGGCCTTTTCATGGGGCGACTTGGGCGAGCTCGTGCCATTTTGATGGAACCGCGAGAGGAACGTGTAAAACTTCCGAGTGACTTAGCAGGGGTTACCACGATTGGGTATAGGTATGTTCCTGGTAAGGACGAAAGTTCTCATATTGCGCCGGCCGTTAATGCTCTTCGTACTCATATTCAAACATTAGGGCCACAGTAAGGTTGGTAAAAAATTTATAATTATATTTTAAATAAAATAATACTGCAGATGCTTATTGCTTAGGAATTCGGTATTGGCGAGCAATTAGTACATAGAATTATTAAGAATTTTAAAATATGTCCATCCTAAGTCGGGGGCGTGGCAGTGGAAAGAAGCTGGAAAAAATAACAGAGAGCATACAAATGTCAAAAATCAAGCTACGATTTATTAAGCCGAGCCGAGAAACCGATAGCTCACCTATATTGACACCGCAGCGTGTTATTGACAATAAAAGGCGAAATACAGAAACATCGCTCTTTCTTGATCTCAATATCCTGATTAGAATGGAGGAGGTATTTCTCAAAAATGTAAATCCAGTGGATGTCGGCCTCATGGAGCTAGTCAACTTCATCAATCAATGCCCACCACAAAGTCTCTGCTTGTCTCCTGGATTTGCATTAAGCGAAGTTCATCCAAAGTATAAGAAGCGATGCTTTGAACTCTTTGAGGTTTTTCTATCGGCCTTCTGCCCTCAAATGATAGATCACCCGACGGCTACTAGAAATTCAGAAGTCGATTTGGATGATACACGAAAAGTAAGATTTGAAGAACTTGATGTTAGTGAGCAATATTTTCATAGTGTTTCTTTTTATTCTTTGTTGCAAATTCATATCATTGACAAAACTATGCAGGATCTGCAGCCACATGAAAAATTTAACGCTTATTTAGATAACGTAAGTAAAAATATCAACATGCTGAGCGCAGTAGAGGCTGAAATCGCCAAGTATTGCTTCTGCGCAAAAAGTGGAAATTACAGCCAAGAATTAAAGGATAAAATTCAGGCAATTAAGGATAATTTTCTAGATCGTAATGAGAAGCCAATACAAAGAAAAAGAAATATATTTAATGCTGTACAGGATTTGAAATATGGAAAGGCTGCCCTTGAGCTTTCCGAAGTGGAATTCGGTGGAAAAAATCAGGAAACGTGGATCGCCACGTTGGATTCTAAGCTTTATTGGCTTAGTGAATCCATTCATCATCACCCCGTCCCAGGCGAGCCGGATGGGAAATATTACTGGGTGGTAAGAAATGACGAGCAAAAAAAATGTCCCTACTGGAATGCTGTAGATTCGATGCTTAAAAGAAAGCAACAACAGCGCATAAATGATGGCAGTGCAACTACACCACTGGGAGAAGATGGCCTAGAGAAAATTAATAAAATATTAATCACAAAAGGATTCGATGATTTTTATTCTACATTTGGAAATATATAAATTGTCACCTCGCATAACTGGATAGTGCTATTTTTGCCACTGGATTCAGTTGCTATGGACACCGGCCTCGTCCTGTGGGTAGGTAACTCAAGTACCTATTGTTGTGTCCGAAATTACTTGACTGCCGCAAAGCGCTATACGGATGATCTGGCGCGCTGGCTGGCCGAGGTACTGGAATGTCTCCCGACGTGCCCCAACAATCGGATCGACTCGCTGTTGCCATTCCAGGACTTTATCCAAACCTAAGCACGCTACACAGGTGGGGCGGCTGGACGCTTACCAGTTGCCAGCTCGTGCCACCAAGATGCTTTGGGGATACTGATTGACAGAGTAGAATGTATCCTTCGGCAACTTTTGAGCAAATGAGGGTTTGATGCGGCTGTTTTATAAAGCTCCAGTGACGACGCATAAGTCGACTGCGGCTCGACCTATGTCAATGTTCGTGAGCTGTAACTCTGAGCAAGGTGCCGAAGATGTTGACGTGGCTGCGTTAGCACGTGCATGCTATGCGACAGTTGTGTCGAGCACTGAAGATTCTCGACGAGTGCTCATCGAAGCAAACGCAGAGCAAAAGCAAGAGATTGAGAGCCAAGCAAACGTTACTCTGCACGTGAATAATCAATATTCCGTGGCTGCCATGCACAGCGCGATTCTGTCAGCTGCGGAGGCAACAAACGATAAAGCAGCCGGGCCACATCCATACAAATTTTTGGTGGAGAGTCCTGAAGGTGCACCGATAAGTGGCGCCACCGTCATCGTTTCGCTTAGCGAAGACCTCAAGGCCAAGGCCCAAACGGACGAATTTGGAATAGCTCACCTGTATCTGAAAACTGAGAAGACTGGTCAAGTAGCAGCTCTTCCACGACAAAATTACTGGTGCACAAGCGTTAACGATGCGAGCACCTCTGAAACTCCTCGTAAGTTAATTGTTGAGCCGCTAGTGTTGCCATATGAAGATTCACTTGCCTACTTCCGCAACAAGGGAAAGTCTAATAGCAAGAATGGAAAGGGCATCAAGGTAGCGGTCATTGACACTGGCGTCGACCAACACGACGACCTGCCCCAACTGACTATTAAACGCACTGTCGTTGATGGAATTTCAACAGAAGGCGCATGTGATGACAATCACTTATCGCATGGTACGCACGTTGCAGGAATTATTGCTGGCAGCCGGTACGGCATAGCGCCTGCAGCAGAGCTCATGGGCTATTCGGTTTTTCCGAAAGATGGAATCCGCGGAACCGCGGAGAGTCTCGATATTTCGACAGCAATTGACTTTGCCGTAGACGATGGAGCACACGTTATCAATCTTAGTCTTGGGTGGCAGAATCCAGGAGAGCGAGACATTCCTGTGGTTGAATCGATTCAACGCGCAGTGGAGGCAGGCGTCTTCGTCGTAGCTGCGACCGGTAACGATGGTGTAAATTGCGTTATGTTCCCGGCAAGCCTTGACGAAGTTTGCGCAGTCGGTGCGGTTGGCGCTAATAACAAATTCCCAGGCTCTTGCACGCACCGCTTCTATAAGGACCGGGCAGCTAATGAGGAGGGACACTTCGTTGCACATTTCTCTAACTTTGAAGAAGGCAAGGTCCAAACTGCAGCTCCGGGACTAGCGATCGTTTCCACGACACAAACGTCTGGCTACGTTGCAATGTCTGGTACATCAATGGCAACACCAGTGTTGGCTGGCCTCGCTGCGCGACTCCTCTCTGACGAACCGAGCTTGCTCATGAAACACGGTCCAGCTCGAGTCAGTGCGCTGAAGGAGTTGCTATACAATAGGTGCGACAACCTTGGTTTTGGCAGTGACCTTGTTGGCGCTGGTGTCCCTAACTACTAGGAGCGGGAAAATGGGTAGATTTCATCTCTTTTGGGCGGGCTCAGGCTTGAAACCAGTTGAGGACATTGCTCGGGTACGCGACATGCCTGGTGTGAAAATCGTCAACGAGTCGCTGCCACGTAGTGTTGTTGTAGATGTGTTCGGTGAGCTAGCCGAAGAGCGTCTGAAACGACTTCCCTCATGGACACTAAGACAGTCTCACCCCGTGAGCATTGGTTCCGCACCTGCGGAGTCAAGCTTAAACAGAGCGGTACCTGGTCTTAGGTTGTTGGTCAAAAAGTAATTATTTTCTATCTCCGTACTCGAGCAAGCATAAGCGCTAACTGAATCGCCACGAGGTCTCGCTACCCACAAATTACGCCTCAAAACTATGTTTTTCCAAGAAAAGCCTGTTTCATGCTCCCGTACCAACATTTCGCTAACGAACTTTTTTCTAAAAGCGTTTTTTCCTGTCACACATCGCATGCTATCAACACATTTTGGTGTGCATAACCATTTTAAGACGCACTACGGCTCATTGCTGCATAACGCCTCGCAAATCCTGGATTTGCGAGGCGTTTTTATTTGTTGTTGCGGGTTTCTTTTTTTTGCAGGTCTCTTTCAGGTGCTACGGGCGTTCAGCTCAAGCAGATAACCGCTCCCTTCCTTGATATATGTTGGTTATCGCCATCGTGGCTCCCCCTATAATTTAATCACTGCTTTCAGCACTCCATCTGTTATGCCACACCAGAATCGGGAGAAAATGGTGGCTATTTCGACCAAAGCGCCCCTGGTTGTCGATCTTGACGGAACGCTGACGCCAACCGATACCCTGCTGGAATCCGTCATCCAGGTGGTGAAGCACTCCCCGCTCAATGTGCTCCGCATGCCGTTCTGGCTCATGCGAGGGCGGGCGGGCTTCAAGGAAGCCATTGCGGCGCATGCCGGCATCTCGGGCGAACATCTCCCTTACCGCGCGTCCCTGCTGGACTACCTGAGCGAGGAAAAGCGCAAGGGCCGCATGATTGTCCTGGCGACGGCGGCCCACCATTCGATTGCCCGCAACGTGGCCGGGCACCTGGGCCTGTTCGACAAGGTGCTGGCGACGCAGGACGGTCGCAACCTCAAGGGCAAGGCCAAGCTGCAAGCCATCCGGGAGCAGGTCGGGCCATGCTTTGTGTATGCCGGCGACAGCAAGGCAGATATTCCCATCTGGCAAGCCGCCGAGGCGGCGGTGCTGGTGGATGTCGCCTGGAATACGGCCCAAGCCGTGCGGCGGCACGTCCCGATCGAACGCGAGTTTCCCGGGGAGAGCGGCGGGCTTGGCGTGTGGCTCAAAGCCTTGCGCGTCCACCAGTGGTTAAAGAATCTGCTGCTGTTCGTGCCCCTGCTGACGGCATTTTCCTTCCTCGACCTGGGCAAGATGGGCACCATGGCCGTGGCCTTCCTGGCGTTCTCCTTGGCGGCTTCCGCCACCTACATGGTCAACGACCTGTGGGACCTGGAAAGCGACAGGGCGCACCCCCGCAAGCGGCTTCGCCCTTTTGCCAGCGGCCGCCTGCCGATTCTGAAGGGCCTGGTCGTGGCTGCGGGGGCCTTGCTCCTGGCCCTCGTTCTGGCCTGGTCCGTGTCGAATGCCTTTCTCCTGATGCTCGTGCTTTACCTGGTGCTGACCAGTGCGTATAGCTGGGTGCTCAAGGAATACGTGCTGATCGACGTGCTCATGCTGTCCCTGCTGTATACCTTGCGCATCCTGGCCGGTTCCGTTGCCATTGGCACTGCCACGAGTTCCTGGTTGCTGGCTTTCTCGGTCTTCATGTTCCTCAGCCTCGCCCTCGTGAAGCGCTGTGCGGAGCTGGTCACGCTGGAAGGAAATGGCAAGGCAGCCACGCGTGGACGGGATTACCGGGTGAGCGACCTGGCCGTGTTGTGGCCTCTGGGGGGCGGGGCGGCACTCTCCGCCGTGGTGGTGTTCGGACTGTTCATCAGTGCGCCGGAAACGCAGGGGCGCTACGGCACCCCGCAGATGCTGTGGCTGGTTGCCCTGGGATTGATTTACTGGCTTGCGCGCCTGTGGGTGAAAACTTCCCGAGGTGAAATGCACGATGATCCGGTGATTTACGCCCTCAAGGACCACGGCAGCCGCATGACCGTCTGCGCCATGGTGGCCATCATGCTGGGGGCGCATTTTCTGGTGTTGGGTACTTACCCATGAACACGTTCTGCATTGCCATCCTGAGCATCGCGCTATCCGTCATGGCGCAGTTCTCATTGAAGACCGGCATGTCCGGTGCCGGGGTGCAGGCGATGATGGCGCAGCCCAAGTCCTTCATGACCCTCATGCATATCCTCACGGACAAGTATGTGCTGGGGGGATTCCTCCTGTATGGCCTGGGAGCGGTGGCCTGGCTAGGCGTGCTGTCGCAATGGGAGGTGAGCAAGGCCTATCCCCTGGCAGGCCTGGGATTCGTGCTCACCCTGCCAATCGCCTGCCTGCTGGGCGAGCAGGTCAGCCTGCCCCGTGTGATGGGCGTGGCGCTGATTTGTGCCGGGGTGTTTTTGGTGGGGAGGAGTTGATGAAGGACAAGCATGATGCCCAACAACAGCGAGATTGGCTGTGGCTGGCAATCATCGCCGGCATCGGCCTTGCCCTGAGGGCGGCGGCGATTGCGGGCTTCCAGCATGTGCCGGAAGGCGATGAACTTGCTTACCGGAGCATGGCGCTCAACTTGCTTGGCGGGAATGGCATCGTCGACAGCATGGGCAACCGCGCGATGTATAACGTGGGCTATCCCCTGTTGATACTCGCGCCTGTCTTTTTTCTTTTTGGCGACGATCTCCTGGCGGTTCGCCTGGTGAACATGTGCCTGGGAGGCGCGGCAATCGTGCTGTGCTACCTGGTGGCCAGAGAGGCTGGCGCAGGCCGGTCGGGGCGTTTCATCGCCGCGGCTGCCTGGGCGCTCTATCTGCCAGGCGGTATCTACGGGATCTACCTGGCGAAGGAAAACCTGATGATTCCCCTGATGCTGGGTGTCATGTGGTGTGCGCTGAGACTGGCACGCCAGCCCTCGAAGAGCGTGGCGATCGGGTGCGGAGTACTCTTCGGTCTGTTGGCATTGACGGGCAATGCCGCCTTGTCACTGCTTGCAGTCCTTGCATGGGCGTTGCTGCTGTCTCCCGCATCGACGGCCCGGCGGGCAAGCTTGGCCATGCTCGCGCTGTCAGCGGCGCTGGTGATTTCCAGCCCATGGCTGCTCCGGAACATGCAAGTGATAGGCGCACCTGTCTTGAACACCAATGGCGGCTTCAATCTGTATTTGGGTAACAATCCCGCCGCGACAGGCATGTTCATTTCCATCTCGGAAACACCACGCGGCCCCACCTGGGATGCCCTTCGGAAAACGGGGGAAGTCCAGGCTTCCGAGACCTTGAAACAAGAGGCCATTTCCTGGGCGAAGGCCCACCCGGCAGCGTTCCTGGCATTGGCGGTGAAAAAAGCGGCGTACTTCTGGACGCCTCCCCTGCATGCGGGAAAAGGCAACCAGTCGCCGGCAGAAAAGCTTGTACGTCTGCTGTGGGCGATACAGTTCCTGCTCCTGATTGCCGGTGCTATCGGGACTGTGCTGATGCCCAGGCTCAGGAATCGGCAGGTCGCCCTGCTCTGGCTGGCGCTTGCGTGCTACACGGGCGTTCACATGCTGTTTTACGTGATCTTCCGATACCGTGAGCCCATGATGCCGGTCCTGACAGTGATGACGGGCCTGGTGCTGGAATCGCTCGTGGCCGCCCGGCGCCAGGCCGCGCATCCGGCCAGATAAGACAGGGGCGACGCTCCCGCATCTTATTGGCCCCTTGCAATAACATGGGGGAGCATGTGGTGGCGAACGCGCTTCTTGCGCTGTCATGGCCGCGGAGACTCAATTGCGCAGCCGCATCTCCAGGCTGTAGCTGGCTACCGCATTCCTGCGCGCCGCATTGCGCATCAAATACACTTGCACCGTGTACTCGCCATCGGCCGGCAGCGCTGCCTCGTAACTGTTGCCGCCGCTCGAGCCGATGAACAGGGCGTCCTGTTGTCCGGCTTGACGGAGGTTGAAATAATTCGACGGTTGATTGGTCTTGAGCTTGACGCCGAGAGTCTGACCCGCCTTGCCTGCCAGCGTGTATTCGGCCGTGGCGTAGCCCTTGATCTTGCCTTTCACACTGAGCGCAGCCTGGCCTGCCGTCAGTTCTACTGTTTCCTTGTGGACAGCATCGGCGCTCCAGGCGGGCGCCGTGAAAACGAGGGCCGCCAGCAGCAGGCTGGCGCGGATGGGCAGGTGACGATGCAGCATAAGCAATTCCCCTTGAACGTGGTGCCGGCGCACTCGCCGACGATACCGTCCATCTTACGCCAGGCTTTGCCTGTACCGCAGCGCCATCCGCATTTCCATCGCATGGTGCGGATTGCGCTTCTCTTCAAGCCCCGGTTTGAATAAGACGAAATGCAAATATTCTTATGATATTTTCGCATAAGGAGAATAATCGCTTTGCCATTGTTTATTTCGCCAATAAAGTTATTTTGGTGATTGTTTGTGCGGTGGTATATTGTTTGCAATGTTTCTATGAATAAATTTTATCGGAGGGATGCATTGCATGTAATTCAAGCATGCGATGAATACGAATCTGATGGAAAGCATGCTATTTACCGATATCGTGTTTTCTGCAGACGTGGCGCATGGACATTTTCCATGCTGATGTAATTACTGGAGTAAGAATGCAAGTTTTATCGGAAATGGAAATTCAAGACATCTCGGGCGGTCGTGCATTTTGTTCGGATAGCATGTCCTCGAGCGAATATACCGCCACGGCAGGTTTCTGGGGCGGTGTCGGCACTGTCGGTGCGGGCGTGGCTACCGTGCCAGGCGGCCAGGCGCTCGGTGGCGGCATCTTGATTGGCGCGGGCGTGATGTATGCCTATAATTCCTATTGTTCGGCATAAGCGGACAGATAATGGCGGGTTGAACATGCCCGCTTGATATATACCGCTGCTCGTAACGTGGCCGCAATATGCTGTGCGTATATTGCGGCTATTGGTGCGCAGATAATGTCACTGGCTTAATTGAAGAAAAATCTTGCAATGCATATAGCTGTCGATTCATCAGGTTCACAATGGCTGGTTCTGGAGCGCATATTCGGCAAGGAAAAGGGATGGCTGCTTGCATCGCTGGCGAATTTTCAAAAAAGAAAATATCTATTTCTCTTGTGCGATGTGCTGGCATTGATTTCCATCCTGATCGGACTGGCGTGGACTTTGTATCCAGGACGTATTTTTCTGCAATCTTTTCCAGTCAGCATAGTGTTGTTGCTACTGGCCGGAAAAGGGCTGCGTTTTAAAACGGCCGCCGTGCCGCCCGTGGCCGGCCGGGAACGACTGGATATCTTTTTAAAAATCCATCTGGGGCTCTTGCTCCTTGCCATGGTGTTCTGTGTGGTACAGGTGGGCTGTGCGCTGCGCCAGATCTTTTTTCTGGCCTGAAAAAGTACCGGGCCCGCCGTAAAAAAACAGGCCGCGCTATCACGGATAGGGCAGCCTGTTTGCGTTGCATCAAGGTTTCATTGCAGCCTTAATTCACGCTGACTTCCTTGCGGTTATCGCGCGAGACCCGGTCGATCATCTTGTTGTACGGATCGACACCCACTTCAAATGGTTTTTCCTTCACCGTGATGGTGAGCACGGGGTCGCTGCCCGACAACATGCGCTTGTCGGTAAACAAGACTTTTTCATCCTTCTCCCCGGCGCCCGGCGCGCGCGCGAAGATGGCGATCTCCACCGGTTCGTCGTAGGCGCGCGGGCTTTCCTTGCCCTTGCCGTCGGACTCCAGCTTGGCCAGGTGCAGTTGCATGGTGACATCCCACTGGCCATCCGGGCGCTTGACGGCCGTCGCTTGGGTGACGCGGTTGTCGTAGAAGACGATCTTCTCGAACAGGTCCGTGATCAGGGCTTGCTTGTCCTGCGGTGCTTCGGCGCGGATGTAGGCCAGCAATTCCGACGACGTGGTGAACGGTGCCTGCTGGTAACCCTTGTCCTGCAGATAGCGTTTCAGGGCACGGTTCAGGGCGGCTTCGCCGAGCTCGTCGCGCAGGCGGTAGAACACCAGGCTACCCTTGTTGTAGTGGATGTATTGCTGTCCCTCCACGCGCGCCAGCGGCAATTCCTCGATGGCTTCGCCGCCGCGTCCGCTCAGGTAGCGGTCCAGTTCATAGCGCAGGAAGCGGCGCATCTTGTCGCGGCCGTATTCCTTTTCCATCACCATCAAGGCCGAGTATTGCGCCAGCGATTCCATCAGCATGCTGGCGCCCTGCACATTGGCGCCGATCACCTGGTGGCCCCACCACTGGTGCGCCATCTCATGCGCCGTGACGTAGAACACATAGTCGATGTCTTCCTTGTTGCGCAGGTCGGCGATGAAGCCGATGCCTTCCGAATACGGAATCGTATTGGCAAACGACTGCGCGAAGCTCTGGTAGCCGGGAAATTCCAGGATGCGCACCTGCTTATGCTGGTAGGGCGTGAACTCGGTGCTGTAATAGTCGAGCGACTTTTGCACGGAAGTGATCATGCGGTCCGTGTTGTAGCCATGCTTTTTGTCGAAATAAACTTCGATCGGCAAGCCGCGCCACTCGCCTTTCTTGACTTCCCAGCGCGCCGACAGGTAGGCAAAGAACGGCAGCATCGGCTGGTCCATCTTGTAGCGGTAATAGCGGCGGCCATCCTTTTCCCAGCTGCCTTGCAGATAGCCGGGCGCCAGGGCGATCTGCTCGCCGCTGGTGGACACCGTCGTGTCGAAATGGATCCAGTCGGCATCGCCGCCCAGCACCGTGTTGCCATACGCGGACGTGTCTTCCAGTTTGGCCATGCGCTGCGGTTCGCCCAGGCCCCGCTTGCGGCGTTCATTGCGGTCAAGCAATTCCATTTCCTTCGCATAGCCGAAGTGGGGGAAATAAGCCTGGTTGTTGAAGAAGCTGCCGTTCAGGTTGACCTGGTCCGGCGCGCCGCTGTTGGTGAAACCCTGGTGCGTGACGGCCACCGTGAAGTCCAGCGGCAGGGTGGCGCCGGGCGCCAGCGCTTGCGCCAGCTTGAGGATGCTGAAACCGAGCTCCTTGTCGTCGAGTGCGACCTTGTGCGCGGGCAAGTTCAACCACGTCGTCTTCAGTTGCGGGTCGAGCTGGATGCGCAGGGTATCGAGCGGCTGCGCCGTCTTGTTTTGCAGCACATAATGGCCCTTGATCAAGACTTTACGTTGCTCAGGATAAATATCCACATTGGCCTGGACATCCGTGATCTTCGGCTGGGGCAAGTGCTGGTAGCGCTGGTACAGTTTTTCGTAGCGCGCCTGCTTGTCCATGCCGATGTTCGACGTCTCGTACTTGTTCAGCACGTTCGTGTTGTAGAAGATCCAGCCGCCCGTGCTTGCCCAGCACAGCAGCACCATGGCCAGCGCGGCGCCTGCACGGCCTTGCAGGCGCTGGCGGGCCAGGCCCCCGCGCGCGCGCCAACCGTTCGGCAGGCCGCGCACCCAAAATGCCTGCGCCAGCATGACGAGGGCCACGGTAAACAGGCTCCAGTACAGCGCGAACCAGGCCCAGCCCGTCAAGAAGTGGCCATAGCCATTCATGTCCGAATACGGGATGGCCGGCGTGCCGCCAAAGGCGTACAGATTGTGTTCGAAGTGCAGCATGCCCTGCACGGCTTGCGCCACCATCAGCAGGATCACCAGCAGGTAGCCGATGAACTTGTTATTCGACAACACTTGCAGGGTGAGGGTGCACAAGCCCATCAGCACGAAGAAGAGGGCGCCCAGCAGGGTGCCTTTCAGGTACAGCCCCAGTTCCACGGGCGCGCCGCCCTTGACGAGCTGGAAGCCGATGGCCGTGAGGACGCCCGCCAGCAGGTAGCCGGCGATGACGCCGATCAGGGCCGTGCATTTGGCCAGCAGGGGAACCCAGTCGGGCACGGGCATGGCGTCGCTGACGTCGGCGATCCGCGCTTGCCGTTCCTTGAAGATCAGTTCGCCCGCATAGAAGGTGACGATGATGATCAGGAGGAAGCTGAAGCTGTTGCTGATCTGCTGTAACAGCAAATGTGTCATCGGATACACGGCCGTGCCATACATATTCTTGCCGACATTGGCGGCAGCGATCAGGTTGATCATGCCGAACAGCAGCATGACGAGGAAGGGCAGGCTCTTGAAGACGCCGACGGCGTCGAAGCGCAGGATGTGCCAGCACTGGCGCCAGGCTGTCGCGGCAGTAAATGCGGGAGTGCTGCGCGGCAGGTGCAGCGGCGCCGTGACGGCCGGTGCGGCAGCCACGGCCTTGGCCTTGCCGAACAGGCGTTTTCCCGTGCCCGTGCGCTGCGGCTTGAACAGGATCACGGTGGCGGCGAACAGCACCGCCGTGATACCCAGCCACAGCAGGCGGTTGGCCAGCAGGAAGCCGGCAAACGGCGGCAGCCCCGCGTTCGCTTCGGCGGACGTGAAGTAGCGCGTCATGCGGCCCAGGGCGCGCATGCCGAACGGGTCGAGCAGGACGGCGATCCATTCGTTGTTGATGTCGCGCGTAAAGGCGCCGGCCGTGCCCCACAGCACGAAAAAGCCCAGCACGCCCACGTAGACCAGCATCATCGAGCGCGTGGTGGCCGCCAGCAGCATCAGCAGGGCGCCGATGAAGAGCAGGTTGGGGATCACCATCACGGCGAAGCTCCACGCATACGCCTGCAGCGGGAACGCGCCCACGCGCTGCGCATCGACCCAGGGCATGAGGGGGCCGAGCATGGTGCCGAAGGCGATGCAGGCGAAGATGACCAGGCAGGCGACAAAGCCGGCGGCGAAGCGGCCGAACAGGTAATCCCATTTACGCATGGGTGTGGCGAACAGCATGTCGGCCATGCCCACTTCGCTGTCGCGCAGCACGGCGCCGGCGATGAAGATGGTGATGAGCAACATCGACAGCAGGCTGAACATCGTCAGCAGCTGCGCCACCACGGTGGGCGCATTGCGGTTGATGTTGCCGATGGCGCCGCCGATCTGGATCGAATCGCTGCTGCTGGCGCCAAAGGCCAGCAAGGCCAGGATGACGGCAAATACCCACAGCAGCGGCTGTTTCAGCTGATAGCCGAGGTCAAACTTGAAAAATTCCTTCCACATGGCGCGCTCCTTACGCCGCGACGGCGGACGGTGCCGCAGCGGGAACGGCGGCGCCGTTGCGGGCAGCGTTGCGCACATGCAGGAAGTACACGTCTTCCAGGTCCGGGGCGATCTGCACGAAGCCGCTGTCGGGCTGGTTGTCGGCATACACATTGATTTGCGGCTTGCCGCCCACCAGGCGCGTCGACAGCACATTGTGCGACTGCTGGTACTGCGCCAGCTCGTCCATGCCGACGCTGCGGCGCCACACCTTGCCGAGCAGGGTGTCGATGGCCGCCTGCGGCTCGCCTTGCACCAGCACTTGCCCCTTGACGATCATGGCCATGCGCGGGCACAGGTCCGTCACGTCGTCGACGATGTGCGTCGACAGGATCACCACCACCTGCTCGCCGATCTTCGCCAGCAGGTTCAGGAAGCGGTTGCGCTCGTCCGGGTCCAGGCCGGCCGTCGGCTCATCGACGATCACCAGGCGCGGCGCGCCCAGCAGCGCCTGGGCGATGCCGAAGCGCTGGCGCATGCCGCCCGAATACGTACCCAGGTTGCGCTTGCGCGCTTCCCACAGATTGGTTTGCTGCAACAGGGCTTCCACGGCTTCCTTGCGCGGCCCCTTCTCCGTCAAGCCTTTCAAGACGGCAAAGTGGTTGAGCAGGGTTTCCGCGCTGACCTTCGGATACACGCCGAAATCCTGCGGCAGATAGCCGAGCTGGCGGCGCAGGCCGGCCTTGTCCTGCAGCACATCGATGCCATCGAAATGGATGCTGCCGCTATCGGGATATTGCAATGTCGCAATGGTGCGCATCAGCGAGGACTTGCCCGCGCCATTCGGCCCCAGCAAGCCGAACATTCCGTTGGGAATTTCCAGGCTGACATTGTTGATGGCCTTGACGCCATTCGCATACGTTTTGTTCAACTGTTTGATCTTTAGCATGCAGCACTCTCCAGGACGTGGGTCTAAACGCCGGCAGAGGCGTGCCTGCCGGCCTGTGAAAGGGGATCACCCTTGTCTTTATCAACCGCGATGGCGGACGTTAATGAAAGGGGATGGTATATAGGCAACTTGAGGGGAAAAACGGTTTTGTGACCAAGGAAGGAAATGCAGGGATGAAATACCGGAGGGGCGGGATGAATGCCCCGGTGCTACACTCGCCAGCTTCAATGACGCCATGGTGCGGAAAGGATGGGGATATGCGTGCAACGCCGGGAAACATGACTTTGCGCGCCATCGTGCCTGGCGAAGAGGCAGCGCTGGCCCGGCTGTTCCAGCTGTATTGTTACGACAATGCTAGTTGGAGCGGCGAGGCGCTGCTGGCCGATGGCCGCTATGACGTGTGCGACGCAGGACTGGCGTCGTATGTGCACGCAGCCGGCCACACGGCCAGCTGGATCGAGGTCGATGGCGAACTGGCCGGCTTTTTCCTCACGGAACCTGGCATGGCGGGTGAGCTGCCGGTGCAGGAATTCAGCGACTTTTTTATCCTGAAGAAATACCGGCGCCGGGGCGTGGCGCTGGAAGTGGTACGCAGGGTGCTGCTGGACAGCGTGCAGACGTGGCTGGTGGCGACGTTTCGCGACGATGCCGCTGCCTGCGCGTTCTGGCAGCAGGCGTTTGCGCGCCTGGCGTTTGCCAGGGTCGAGGCGTATGACGACCCTGCCTTGCCGCAGTTCCAGCTGACTGTGCTGAAACCGGCGGCTTGAGCGCGTTTAGAAGCGTACTTTCACATACGCCGACGGCCCCGTCAGGCGCACGTTCAGGTCGGCATCGCGTTCGCTGTCGCGGTGCAGCTTGATTTTCGAAATGCCATAGTCGGCCACGAAACCGATATTTTTGAACGGAAACCATTCCACGCCAATATTGCCGCCGTAGATGTGGCCGTTGATGCGCCCGCCGTTTTTCTTGATGCCTGACGCTTCCGCATACATGCGCAAGTCCGGTGTAAACGCGTGGCGCCAGCCCACTTCCAGCAGCGGCGCGAACGCGTGCTCGCCGATGGAATCGCGCGCCGTGGCCGTCTCGCCATTGACGATGCCGGTGGCTGTGCCGTTCAGGCTGGCGTGGTAGTAGGCGGCGCCCAGGCCGATGCCGAAGGTGTCGTTGCCGCTGCCCAGCCACCATTTATAGGCCAGCTTGGCCAGGTCCAGTTTTAAATCGGCATTCGCCGTGGCCGTGCCCGTGACGGGCTGGCCATTGATGATGGTGTCGCCTGTCAGGCTTGGCGTGTAGGATTTGTCGTAACGGTAGTAGTCGAATGCCAGGCCATGGCGGTCGCCGATCAGCAAGTCCGCCTTGATGCGGGGGATGGTCGTGTGGCTTTGCTTCGATTCGGGCGCGTCGATGCGGCCAAACTGCGTGTCGGCGCCGATATTGATGCGCGGATCGGCGGAAAACGCCCCTACCGAGATGCTGACGCGATCCAGCGCGGGCGACGGTTCCGCCCGCGCCGTGGCGGCGGCCGTGGCGACACCCAGCACGCCCAGCATCATGGTGCTGCGCAAGGCAAGATGGCGCAAACGTGGCGGGGTCAGGCGGGCGGGGACGGGCGTGGCAAACATGGGGCTACTCCTCAAGATAAAGTGAACGGGCCGCGACGTCGGGGCGGCTGGCGTGATGCGGTAATGCAATGAGGAAATGGTAGCAATTGTTACTTTTGGATCACGTAGCCGCACGACGCAACTGGCCGTCGGACTTGTCCTACCCGATGTCACCATTAGTCAAGAGAGGAAAAAACATGCAACAGATCATCGAACTGACGACGCCGCGCTTGCTGCTGCGCCAATGGCGCGACAGCGACCTGGCGCCATTTGCGGCCCTGAATGGGGACCCTCGCGTGATGGCCTGCTTTCCCGCTACCCTGTCGCGCGAGGCCAGCGACGCCGTGGCGCAGCGTTGCCGCGGCCTCATCGCCGAGCGGGGTTGGGGATGGTGGGCTGTGTCCTTGCGCGAAAACAATACCTTCATCGGCATGACGGGACTGCATATTCCCGACGCGCAATTGCCGTGCTCGCCATGCGTGGAAATCGGCTGGCGCCTGGCCTTCGATTACTGGGGCAAAGGCTACGCGCAGGAAGCGGCGCAGGCCGCCTTGCAGGCGGGTTTTACCCATTTGCAATTGCCGGAAATCGTCTCGTTCACCGCCTTGCCCAACGTGCGCTCGAGCGCGCTGATGGGGCGCCTGGGCATGCATCGCGATGCGGCCACGTTCGAGCATCCGGCCCTGCCGCCTGGCCACCGTTTGCGCACGCATTGCCTGTATCGGCTGACGCGCGCAGAATGGTGCGCACGGGAGGGAGTCACATCATGAAAATCGCCGCCATTTCCGATATCCACGGCAACCTCGATGCGCTCGAAGCCGTGCTGGCCGACATCGCCCTGCGTGGCGTGGACGTGATCGTCAACCTGGGCGATATCGTCTCGGGCCATCTGCAGCCGCGCGCCACGGCGGCGCGCCTGATGGGGCTGGACTTGCCCACCATCCGCGGCAACCACGAGCGGCAATTGTTCGGCGACCCGGCCCGCATGGGCGTGTCGGACGCCTTTGCGCGCGCGCAACTGCTGCCTGAACAACTCGCGTGGATCAATGCGCTGCCTGCCACCTTGCGCTTGCGCAAGGATGTGTTGCTCGTGCATGGCACGCCGCAAAGCGATCTCGTGTATTTTCTCGACAGCGTCACGCGGCAAGGCAGCCGCGCCGCCACGCCGGACGAGGTGGCCGAACGCGCGGGGACGACGGACGCGGCCCTGATCCTGTGCGGCCACACGCACATGCCGCGCCAGGTGCGCTTGCCCGATGGCCGGCTGGTCGTCAATCCGGGCAGCGTGGGCTTGCAAGCCTACGACGATGACCATGGTTATCCGCACGTGATGGAAAACGGCACGCCGCATGCGCGCTATGCGATCGCCGAGCAGGGTGCCGATGGTGCCTGGACGGCGCAGTTGCACGCCGTGGCATATGACTGGGAAAAGGCGGCCCGGCTGGCGCTGGCGAACGGGCGGCCAGACTGGGTCACGCCCTTGCGCACGGGCCGGGTCGGCTGATCAGCGGAACTCTTCGGCCACCAGGTTGTACTTCTGCATCTTGTGGTACAAGGTTTGCTTCGGCAAGCCGAGCACTGCGCTCACTTCGCTGACGTTGCCGGAATATGCGCGCAGTTCCTGTTCGATCAGTGCGCGTTCGAAGCCGTTGACCTGTTCCGCCAGCGACAGGGGACTGGCCAGTCCGGCCGCCAGCAAGCTCGAGGCGCCGCCGGCGATGCCCAGCACGAAGCGGTCGGCGATATTGCGCAGCTCGCGCACATTGCCGGGCCAGGAATGTGCCATCAGGTTGCGCATCTGCGCGCTGGAGACGACGGGCGCGGCGCGGTTGTAGCGGGCGGCGGCGGCCAGCACGAAGTGTTCGAACAGGATGGGAATGTCCTCGCGTCGTTCGCGCAGCGGCGGCAGATGCAGCACGATCAGATTCAGGCGGTAGTACAGGTCGCTGCGGAATTTCTGTTGCTGCGACAAGTCTTCCAGGTCCAGCTTGGCCGCCGCGATGACGCGCACGTCGACGGGCGTGGGCACGTTCGAGCCCAGGCGCTCGATATAGCGTTCCTGCAACACGCGCAGCAATTTGACTTGCAGGGACAGGGGCAGAGATTCGATTTCGTCGAGGAAGAAAGTGCCTTGATCCGCGTGCTCGATCTTGCCCACCTGCCGCTTGGCTGCGCCCGTGAACGCGCCCGGTTCGTGGCCGAAGACTTCGCTTTCAAAAATGCTTTCGGGAATCGCGCCGCAGTTGACGGCGACGAAGTTGTGCTTGCGGCGGTGGCTGAAGTCATGCAGGCAGCGCGCCACCATTTCCTTGCCCGTGCCCGTGTCGCCATAGATCAGCACGTCGGCCGGTTCGTCGGCAACGTCGAGTATCAGGCGCCGTATGTCGCGCATCGCCACGGAATTGCCCAGCAGGCGAGCTTCGATGCCGCCACCGTCCTCGAGTTGGCGGCGCAGGCTGTGCACTTCCAGGGTCAGGCGCCGCGTTTCCAGCGCGCGCAGGATGACGTCGACCAGTTGCTCGGACGAATACGGTTTTTCGATGAAATCGTAGGCGCCCGTGCGCATGGCGTGCACGGCCATCGTAATGTCGCCGTGGCCCGTGACGAGGATCACGGGCAGGTTGGCGTCCAGCGTCTTGACCGCCTGCAGCAATTCCAGGCCGCTCATGCCGGGCAGGCGCACGTCGCTGACGACGATGCCGGGGAAATCCGGCGTCAGCAGTTTATAGGCCAGCTCGGCCGAGTGAAACGCCAGCACGTCCAGGCCGGCCAGTTGCAGCGCCTGCTCGCTGCCTTCGCGTACGGTGGGGTCGTCCTCGACCAGCAAGACCTTCAAGCCGTCAAACATGTTTTTCCTCCTGCGTTGCAATCTGTAGTTCGATGGTGAAGATGGCGCCGCCGCCGGGGGCGTTTTCGGCGCGCAGCACGCCGCCGAACTGGCGCGTGATCTGTTCGGAAATGGCCAGCCCCAGTCCCAGTCCCAGGCCTTGCGGCTTGGTGGTGAAGAACGGTTCGAACAGGTGTTCGCACACTTCCGTCGACAGGCCCGGTCCCGTGTCGGCCACGTGGATCAGCACGTGCTCGGGCGTGCATTCGACGGCCACGCGCAGGCTGCGCACCTCGCTGCCATTCATGGCGTCGAGCGCGTTGGCGTACAGGTTCACCAGCACCTGTTCCAGGCGGTTGCTTTCGCACATGGCGAAGATGTCTTCGGGCGGCAATTGCAAAGTAAAACGCACATTTTCCACCTGCAGCCGGCGTTCGACGAGGAACAGGGCGTTGCTGATCGCCGTGGGGATCGAGACGGAGGTCAGGCTGGTGGTCGACTTGCGCGCAAAAATCTTCAATTGACCCGTAATGGTCCCCATCCTGGCCGCAATTTGCGAGATCTTCGCCAGGTTGCGCCGCGCGTCGTCGAGCCGTCCCCGTTCCAGCAGGATGACGGCATTGTCGGACATGGTGCGCAGCGCCGTCAGCGGCTGGTTGAGTTCATGCGTGATGCTGGCGGACATCTGTCCCAGCACGGCCATCTTGCCGGCTTGAAACAGTTCGTTTTGCGTGATGTGGAGTTTTTGCTCGGCCTTGCTGCGCACGTCGATTTCCTGGCTCAGGCTTTGCGTCATGGCATTGAGTTCCGACGTGCGTTCCTCGACCATGGCTTCCAGGTTGTCATACGCATGCTGCAAGTCTTCGCGGGCGCGCAATTTTTGCGCCACGGCCGCGCGGCGCTGGCGCAGGTAAAAGAACAGCAGCATGAAAAAGCCCAGCAGCACGCAAGAGAAGGCGGCCGCGGCGCGCGCGCTGGCCTTGGCCTGCGCCAGGTCGGACAGGTAAATGAACGTCCAGCCTTGCGGGGACTTGAGCTTGATCTGCGTCATGACGCTGGAGCTGATCTTCGGCGGCGTGTCGGCGTGTTCCTGCTCGCGCACGCTGATCACGCGGGCGCCATTGCCCAGCTGGCGGTCGGAAACGAAGGGGATGGCTGCCAGCTGCTTCGAATAATACTGGCGCGTGCGGTTGAGTTCTTCGACGATGGCGGGCGACAGCGGTGCCAGGGTCTTGTATTTCCAGTCCGCCATGGAGCTGAGGAAGATCACGCCGTGCTCGTCGGCCAGCATGACCTTGTCGGCGCCCTGCACCCAGCGTTTTTCCAGGTTTTCCAGGTTCACCTTCACCGTTGCCAGGCCCAGCATGTGGCCATTCTGGTAGATGCCGTGGGCAAAGAAATAACCGGGTTCCAGCCGCGTCGTGCCCACGCCATAGAAGCGGCCCGGCGTGCCGCGCAGCGCGTCCTGGGCGTAGGGGCGGAACGAGATATTGTCGCCAATAAAGCTATCGGGCTGCTGCCAGTTGCTGGCGGCCCGCGTGTTGCCGTCGAGGTTGCTGATGAAAATGGTCGATGATTTCGCCTGAGCATTCATTTGCTCGAGGTAATGGTTGACCGTATCGACCAGCACCGGGTCTTCCGGGTGCTGCAGCAGGCGGATGACGTCGCGGTTCAGTTCCAGCGTCTTGGGCAGGAAGTCGTATTTTTCCAGCGCATTTTCCAGGCTGCTGACATATACCTCGAGGCGCTGCGCGCCGCTGGCCTGCAGCTTGCCGATGGCGATGCGTTCGGTCCAGAAATACACGAGCCAGACGGTGGCCAGACAGGCGGCCAGCACCACGCCCCAGGCCAGCGTTTCGCGGCCCGACCGTTGCGACAGGCGCTGGCGCCAGGAAAGGGAGGGTTTCGTAGTACTGCTATTCATAAAATCAGCTGCCAACTTGCAAGAACCCACAGTATCGCATTTAAATATTGCGTAAAAAGAAAAAGCCGCCGGATATGCATCCGGCGGCTCACACTTCTATGTCACGGACAGCTCGACGTCCTTAGAATGTATGGCGCATGCCCAGGTTGAAACCGCTGTTGCCGGTGCCATTGTCCGTGGCATTGCCGACGACGAAGGTGGCGCCGTTCTTGTTGCTGATGTGGCCGTAACCGGTGTACAGGTCGCTGCGCTTGGACAGGGCGTAGAACGCGCCGATGGCCCATTGCTGGGCGTCACGATTGGCATTGCTCTTGTCGTTGTGGCGGATGTAGGACGCGACCAGCTTGGTGGCGCCGAACGGTGCGCTGAAGCCGACCAGGATGTCGTTGCTCTTGCTGTTGTCGAGGGCGCGGTTGTCGGCGTAGCCGAAGTTGCCTTGCAGCACGCCAAAGTCGTAGCGCGTGGCCAGCAGGGTGTTGCGCGTTTGCTGGGTCGCCAGCGCATTTTCCTTGCGGTGGTGCGTCAGGGTCACGTTCAGCGGACCGTCGATGTAATGCACGGCGCCGCCCATGCTGCGGTTTTTTGCATTGTCACCGGCCACTTCGCCAAAGCCATACGCCAGGTCGGCCGACAGCTTGCTCCAGGTCGGCGTGGTGTATTGCACCATGTTATCGACGCGGATATTCGTCACCATCAGGTTCGATGCCGTGCCGGCCAGGCCGATGACGAACGGATCGGCCACGTCGCGCAGGGCCAGGTAGTACGGGGAATATTGGCGGCCCAGGGTGACGGCGCCGGCGCTGCCGGTCAGGCCGACATATGCCTGGCGGCCGAACAGCAGACCGCCCTGGCCCGAGGTGCCGGTGTCGATATTGAAGCCGCTTTCCAGCACGAAGGTAGCGGCCAGGCCGCCGCCCAGGTCTTCCTTGCCCTTGAAGCCGATGCGCGAGCCGGAAGCGACGCCGGAAGCGACGCGGTTCAGGCGGTCTCCAGCCGCATCCTTGTCGAACACCAGGCCGGCGTCAGCCACGCCGTAGATGGTCACGCTCGATTGGGCCATGGCGCCAGTGGAGGCTGCGCCGAGGGCCAGCAGGGTAAACAGGACTTTTTTCATGAAAATCTCTCTAATAAGTTGGAATGACTACTGATCGCACTACCTGACTGCTTGTTACTCAACATCGACAACAAATAAATGGCCCGCTTGTGGCGGGCCATGGCGCTATCAGGCTTTGCTAGCGTGATCCGCTTCGCCCCAATGGCTTTCCGTGTTCAGGCTGGCCGCGTTGGCCGCGGCGGCTTCTTCCTCGGTGGCCAGGCCACCTTCCCACTTGGCGACGACGGCCGTGGCGACGGCGTTGCCGACCGCGTTGGTGGCCGAACGGCCCATGTCGAGGAATTGGTCGACGCCCATCAGCAGCAGCAAGCCCGCTTCCGGAATATTGAACTGGTTCAGGGTAGCGGCAATCACCACCAGCGAGGCGCGCGGCACGCCGGCCATGCCTTTCGAGGTCAGCATCAGCAGCAGCAGCATAGTGATCTGGGTGCCGATCGACAGGTCGATGCCGTAGGCTTGCGCAATGAACAGCACGGCAAAGGTGCAGTACATCATCGAACCGTCGAGGTTGAAGGAGTAGCCCATTGGCAACACAAAACTGGAAATCTTGCGGTCCACGCCGAACTGGTCGAGCGCCGTCAGCAGTTTTGGATAGGCCGCTTCCGAGCTGGCCGTCGAGAATGCCAGCAGGAACGGTTCGCGGATCAGGCCGACCAGTTTGAAGATGCGCGGACCGATGACCACGAAGCCGGCGCCGATCAGCAGGGCCCACAGGCACAGCAGGCCAACGTAGAAGCCGCCCATGAACTTGGCAAACGTGACCAGCACGCCCAGGCCGTGGGTGGTGATGACGGAAGCCATCGCGGCGAACACGGCCAGCGGGGCCAGGTTCATGATGGTGCCGGTGATGCGCAGCATGACTTGCGCCAGCTGGTCGACGACGGCCGTCAGGGTCTTGCCCGATTCGCCCAGGCCGGCCAGTGCGCCGCCGAAGAAGATCGAGAACACCAGCACTTGCAGGATTTCATTGTTGGCCATGGCCTCGATCGGCGACTTCGGCACCAGGTGCGTGAAGAAATCTTTCAAGGTGAAGGCGGCCGTTTTCAGATTGGTCGACGCGTGGATGTCCGGCAATGGCAAACCGAGGTTGGTTCCCAGCTGCATCAGGTTCGACAGCACCATGCCCAGCGCCAGCGACACCAGCGAGGCCACGACGAACCAGCACATGGCTTTCAGGCCGATGCGGCCTGCCGTCTTGCCGTCGCCCATGTGGGCGATACCGACGGTCAGGGTGGAGAACACCAGCAGCGCAATGATCATCTTGATCAGGCGCAGGAAGACGTCGGTGACGATGGAAATATTGCCAGCGATTTGAGCGCTGAGCTTGGCATCAGGGAAAGCGGTGTTGCATCCATAGCCCACGGCAATGCCGAGGATCATGGCAATCAGGATGTACAGGGTTAATGGCCGTTTCTTTTTCATTTTGACTCCTCCGGTGAAACGCCGCTGTGAGCGGATTATTGATAGCGAGCAACTCAAGCTTGGAGTCAATATTTCTCAAAAACAAGCCCTTGCGTGCCAGCGATTATTTGCAGCAAAACCTGTACATAGCAAAGGATATGCCTGAAATGGGAATTTGGAACCTAACTTCTTAAGTTGTTGATTTAAGGATGCTTTTTTGTTGTTTAGATGTCGCAACTTGGCGCGCTTGCGCGAAATATTGGACGCGGCGGGACATCGCTGTATGACTTTTCATACGCTAGTCGCGGCAGGGCGACGGTGCGCCAAAAAGACAAGATTATCAGGACAATAAAAAAGCCCCTCCGAAGAGGGGCTTGATGTGACGCAATGCGTGTTCTCTTGACGTTAGAACTTGATATTCGCCGTCAGACTGAACGAACGTGGCTGGCCCGGGGTGTAGCGGAAGCCGGATTTGTTGATGGCCGCCACATAGGTCTTGTCGGCCAGGTTGTAGGCGTTCAACTGCACGTCGAGGTTCTTGTTGACGGTGTAGGTTGCCATGGCGTCGAAGACCCAGTAGGCATCCACGCGGGCCGGCGTGCCGACGGCGCCGTCGGTGCCGCGCAGCATTTCACCCACGTAACGCGCGCCGCCGCCGATCTTCAGGCCGAATGGCAGGGTGTACGAAGTCCAGCTGGTGAACGCCTGTTTTGGCGTGTAGGTGAGGTTCTTGTCGCCGCTGGCCGTGAAGACCTTGTTCGACTCGACCTTGGTATTCATGCGGGTGTAGCCGGCGCTGACCAGCCAGTTCGGCATGATTTCGCCCACCACGCCCAGTTCCAGGCCTTGCACGCGTTTCTTGCCGGTCTGGTAATAAATGGTCGAGATGACGGGATCTTGCTCCACTTCATTCTTGACGGTGGTCTGGTAGACGGCGGCCGACAGCGACAGTTTTTGCTTCAGGAAGTCCCACTTGGTGCCGATTTCCTTGGTGATGGTTTCCTGTGGGTCATAGTTCAGGTTTTGCGCGCTGCTGGCGGCGGTGCTCAGGGCAAAATTGGTGCCTGGCGGTGCTTTCGACGTGGCCAGCAAGGCGTACACGCTGCTGTCCGGCGTCGGCTTGTACATGGCCGAGATCTTGCCGTTGGCCAGGGTGTCGCTCAGGGTCAGGTGGGTGGGAATTAGCGTGCCCACTGGCAATGGCTGTACCGCAGGCGCAGTCACGGCCCCTTGCAGGGCGACGGCGTCATACGTGGTGTTGAAATGGTCGAAGCGCACGCCGCCGTTGAACAGCCACTTGTCGCCGAACTTGATGGTGTCGAACACATACAGGCTTTGCGTGTTGACTTCGCCTTCGGTGAAGGCGCCGCTGCGCACGGGGTTGTGGCCGGTGACGGTGTCGCGCGGGTTCGGGTGGTACAGGTTCGCTGCCGGCAAGGTGCCCAGGCTGGCGGGCACATAGCTGTAGTTGGTCTGTTTTTCGCTGGTGAACTCGGCGCCGGCCACCACGGAGTGCTTCAGCACGCCCGTGTCGAATTGCGCGCTGACCACGGTCTGGTTGGTCAGGATCGTGTTTTCCTGGTCCTTCACGGTGCGCAGCGAGCGCTCCAGCGTCCAGGTCGACGGATCGGTGGTGACCGGTGTCTTCAGGTTGCCCATGCTGCCCATGAAGGCCGTCAGCAGGTAGTCCTGCTGGGTCTTGCCGTAGCGCGTGGTGTTCTGCAGCTGCACGTTGGGCGAGAAATCATGGTCGATGCGCAAGGTGCCCATGTCGGCCTTGATCTTGTCGTAGTCCGAGGTGGAACCGTAGAAATTCTTCGGATCGACCCTGGCGGCGCTGTTCAGGAAGCTGCGGATGACCGGTTGATCCTTCGTTGGAACGTCCGGTGTCGAGTAGCCGGGCAAGCCGATGGTCGGCACGCCGCCGTCGGGCACGTTGTTTTGATCCACGTGCAGGTAGCTGGCCGTGATGCGCGTTGGTTTACCGATGCCGAAGGTGACGGTGGGCGCGAAGGCCCAGCGCTTGTTCTTGACTTCATCGCGTGCCGGGTTGCCGCTGTCCTGCGTCATCAGGTTCAGGCGCAAGGCCGTGCCCGTATCGCTGTCGAGGATGCGGTTCCAGTCGGCCGTGGCGCGTTTCTGCTTGCCGCTGCCCGCCGTCAGCAGCGAATTGAATTTGTTTTCCATGGTGGCCGTCTTGCTGACCAGATTGATCGAGCCGGTCGGCGAGCCGCGGCCGCTGTCGGTGCCCGCCGGGCCCTTCAAGACGTCGATCTGTTCGATGTTGAAGACGTCGCGCGAAATGGAACCCACGTCGCGCACGCCATCGACATAGATGCTGCCGGACGAATCGAAACCGCGCATGTAGACGGCGTCGCCCGTGTTCGTGTTGCCGTTTTCACCGAGGAAGAAAGTGCCCACGCCCGGCGTGTTGCGCAGCGCGTCCGTCAGGGTCAGCGCGCCTTGCTGTTCGATCAATTCCTTCTTGATCACGACGATGGTTTGCGGCGTGTTGACCAACTCTTCCGTGTATTTCGGCGACGAGGCTTTTTCGGCCTTGAAATCATTTTCCTTGGAACCAATGACCTTGACTTCGTTCAGGGTTTGCTGCGATGCAGGCGCGCTCTGACCGGCCGGATCGGCGGCCTGGGCGGCAACGGGCAGCAGCATCACGGCCAGGGCGGCGCCGATGTGCTGGTTGAAACGGGATTGGACGTGTTTGCGGCTCTTGATTGCCATCTTGCTCTCTCGATAAGGTCAGGTAGTGGTTCCTGGCTGGCTGCGCGACGCTGTGCTGTGGCAAGCGGGCAAGTGGCTGGCGATGGACGGGTAGGCAGACATTGTAATTATTGGGCGCTAATTCGCAAATGAGAATCGTTATCAGTCTCGTTTACGCAACGGATTGGGTGTGCCGTAAAAAAAACACTGTCATGGCCCATGAATGCTTGCTTTGCTGCATGGCCGCTGCTACGCGCGCAAGCGTCCGGCAGCGGGAGTATGATGAGCAACCTTTACAAATTTCCGCCAAGCATGCTGCAGACACCCGATGCCTTCGTCCCCCTGATCGATGCTCCCGAACCGGCCCCGGCGGCAGCCGACACGCTCACCTTCGTCTTTCACCGCGGGCGTTTATTGTTGCGCACGCCCGAGCTGACCCTGCCCACTGCCGCCGAGGCGGCCGCGCTCGATATCGACCTGAGCCGCGCCCAGCCCGTGGGCTTGTGGCAGGGCCGCTATTGCCAGACCGTCTGGACGGATGACGATGCCTTGCCCGCCGACGGCCCCCTGGCCTGGCACGGCATGCGCTCGCTGTTCCATGCCGTCGACGATGCTTTCCTGGGCCTAGCCAGCCGCGCCGCGCAACTGGCCGAGTGGGCGCGCACGCACCGTCATTGCGGCGTGTGCGCCACGCCCATGCAGCGCACGCGCGGCGAACGCTGTTTCACCTGCGCCGCCTGCGGCATGCTCGCGTATCCGCGCATTTCGCCCGCCATGATGGTACTCATCCGCAAGGGCGAGCAAGTGCTGCTGGCCATGCACAAGCATTCGCCATCGCAGCGCTTCAGTCCCCTGGCCGGTTTCCTGGAGGCGGGCGAATCGATCGAGGAAGCCGTGCACCGGGAAGTGATGGAAGAGGTGGGCTTGCGCGTGCATAACCTGCAGTACTTCATGAGCCAATCCTGGCCGTTTCCCCATTCGCTGATGATCGCGTTTACGGCCGATTACCTCGATGGCGAGATCCGCCTCGACGAGAACGAGATCGCCGAGGCGCGCTGGTTCGGCCCCGGCGATGCCTGGCCGGAAGCGAGTTCCAGCGTGTCGATTTCCGCGCTGCTGGTGCAGGCGCACCGCCCGCCGGCAGTGCCGTAAAGCGGGGGCTGCTCAGGCAGCTTGCCGCATTTTCTATATACTGGCGGCAATTGCAAATTTTAGGGTGGTTTAGCATGTCTCAAGAATTCTCCGAAAACGACTGGCGCCGGCTCATCAGCAGCTTTGGTGAAGATCCGCAGCGTCCTGGCTTGCTGGAAACGCCGGCGCGCGTGGCAAAAGCCTGGAAACATTGGACCTCCGGCTATGGCCAGGACCCGGTCGATTTGTTGAAAGCCTTTGAAGATGGCGCGGAACAGTACAACGAGCTGATCGTCGTGCGCGGCATCCCCGTCTACAGCCATTGCGAACACCATCTGGCGCCGTTCTTCGGCAAGGCCACCATCGGCTACGTGCCCAACGGCAAGATCGTCGGCCTGTCGAAACTGACGCGCCTCGTCGATTGCTTCTCCAAGCGCCTGCAAGTGCAGGAACGCATGACGATGCAGATCGCCAATGCCTTGATGGAAGTGCTGGAACCGAAGTCGGTGGGCGTGGTCGTACGCTGCCGCCACCTGTGCATGGAAAGCCGCGGCATCCGCACGCCGGGCGAAGAAACCATCACCTCGGCCATGCTGGGCGAGATGCAGCCGAACCTGGCGCTGCGCACGGAGTTCCTGGCACTGGCGCGCGAAGTATGATGATTTAAGCGATGATGCAGGACGAAGGCGGCATATGCCGCCTTTTTTTATGCGTTTTTATATTCTCCTGGATTCCCGTTCCGCCAGGTAGCGGGCCGGCGGCTTGCCCACGGCCTTGCGGAACATGGTGACAAAACCGCTGGTATTTTCATAGCCGAGTTCCAGCGCCACGGCTTTCACGCTGCGCCCTTGCGCCAGCCGTTGCAAGGCCAGGATGACGTGCAATTGCCGGCGCCAGCGGCCCACGCTCATGCCCATCTCCTCCAGGGATTGCCGGGTCATGCTGCGCTCGCTCATGCCGATGCGGCTGGCCCACTCGGCCAGCGTGCGTTTATCGGCAGGCTGCGCCAGCAGCAGGGCGGCCAGGCGGCGCAGCCGCGCATCGCGCGGCATCGGCAAATGCAAGTCTTCCACGGGCGCGGCCGCCAATTCATCGAGCAGGGTGAGCACCAGGCGTTCCTGCGCGCCCTGCAGCGCGGCCAAGGTGGGAAAACCGGCCGCCTTGGCGATCAGTTCGCGCAGCAATGGCGAGACGGCCACGGTGCAGCAGACGGCGGGCAAGGCCGGCGCCATGCCTGGCTCGACAAACAGGCAATAACATTGCGCCTCGCCCACGCCCTGCGCCGCGTGCATCAGGCCGCCCGGTATCCACACGGCGCACTGGGGCGGCACGATCCACACGCCGCTTTCCACCTCGCAATGAATCACGCCCCGCGTGGCATACAGCAGCTGCCCCTTGCGGTGCTGGTGCGGCGCCTGCTCGGCATCCTCGGGCACGCTGGCCAGGCCCACGGCCAGCAAGGGACGCAGCACGCCATCGACGTCGAAATCGAGGATGGAGGCGTCGTCGTCCAGGCCCAGGCGGGCCGTCAGCATGCTGGGCAAGAGGGGATGGGGCATGGGAAGACTTTGGCTGGATTGAATAATATTGTGGCTATTTTATGCAATGACGCGCAGCACTGCCAACGCTATCGTATGGGCATCCGCAGCCCCGCTTCCACGGCAACCGCCGCCGCCAGTGTTCTGATGAAGGTGAGGAGGAACGGCAACCCCCTTGAAGGAGTCATCCCATGCAACTCGATTTTTCCACATTCCCCCTCGTCTGGATGCGCCGCGACGGCACGGCAGATACCCAGGCCGATGTGCTGTTTGCCCAGTTCGACGCGCTGCTGGCGCGCCGGCAGGCGTTTGTCATCCTCAGCGAAGAAGGCTTTGACGAGGACGGGCATGAACACCCGCAGGAGGAGCGCAAGCGCGCATCGCTGTGGATGAAGCAGAACAAGGCCGCCATTCGCGCGTATATCCAGGGCATGGTGTTGATCGAACCGAGCGCCGCCAAGCGCCTGGCCGGCAAGGCCTTTGCCGTTCTATTTGGCAAGTTCTGGGGCTATCCCCTGCATTTCGGCACCAGCCGCGACGACGCACTCGACATCGCCCAGCATTTGCTCAGGGCGTGGCTGCCGCCGCAACTGCCGCCGGGCGATGCCAGCACGGCTGTGCATCAGTAGCGATAATCGTTGACAAAGTGTTTTGTAAAGTTGTACTTGCTGCCGCCGTCGAGCAAGTCGACCAGGCGTTTCGGCGCCGAGGCCGACATGAAGGCGTCGGCCGCGCCGCCCGTGCTGCGGAACTTCATGCCGGGGCTGAGGATCTGGTTGGCGCCGATCTTCAGGTGCTGGAAGCTTTTCGTTTTTTCATTGTTGAGGATGAAGTGCAATTCCTGCTTGAACGTCAGGAAGGGGATCTTCAGCCACCAGCCTTCGTCCGTGCCATAGCTGGCGACGCTGGCAAAGTGCGTGTTCTTGTCCGTCAGGGTGGGCTTGCCCAGGCGGTCGTTGATGCGTTTCATGGCTTCATTCTTGGTCATGCTGTTCTTTCGTGATTCGATCTATGCGGCGTGCATTCTGACACAGGCGCGCCGCCGCGTGCCGTGGAATGCGTCACAGCAGCAAAATCAGCGAGCCGAGCACGATCAGGCCGCCACCGAGGGCCCCTTTCAGCGTGAACGGTTCGCCCAGCACCAGCCAGCCGGCCAGCATCACCAGCGCCACGCTAAGCTTGTCGACGGGCGCCACCAGCGACACGGGCCCCAGTTGCAGCGCGCGGAAATAGCATAGCCACGACAGGCCCGTGGCCACGCCCGAGGCGATCAGGCAAGTCCAGCCCACCCAGTTGCCGCCGGCGGGGCGCTGCCATTCCGCGCGCAGCGAGATGATGGCCGCCGTCACCAGCAGGATGACGCCCGTGCGTATCAAGGTGGCCATGTTGCTGTTCAGGTGGGCCACGCCCAGCTTGCCCAGGATGGCCGTCAGGGCCGCGAACACGGCCGACAGGATGGCAAAGCCTTGCCAGCTCATGGTGGTCGACATGGAACTCCTTGCGTGGTGGGGAATGGGAGTGACTGTAGCGCAAAAGAACGGCGGCCGCTGGCCCCAATTTTATTGCAACGCAACATCAATTCTCATCAATTGTCGCAACGCATTAACAACACTGGGCAAAATTCATTGCTTCCCGGCATTGTAAATATCGGTCGTTCGAGCGTATGCTGAAGCAGTCTGAACGGTGCCGCCAGAGCACCGTCGCCGCCGCATTCCTGGCCAGCCGAGCTGGAAGCGGGCCACGCCCCTTTGCCGCAAATAGATAGTTGGAGACACAGCATGAAGAAATTGACGTTCCAGCAAAAGTTATGGATTCCCCTGATTTGCAGCCTGTTGTGCATCACCGTTATTTTTGTCTATAACGCCCTGGAAGTGCGCAAGATCCGCATCGAAGAGCGCAGTGCCGACCTGAGCAATGCCGCCGACCTGGGCCTGGGCGCCGTCAAGATGTTCGGCGACCTGGCCGCCAGCGGCGCCCTGACGAAGGAAGAGGCGCAGAAGCAAGCCACGGCCGTCATCAAGAGCATGCGTTTCGGCGAGACCGGTTATTTGTCCATCATCAACCTCGATGCTGTCGTCGTGATGAATCCCGCCGCGCCGCAAACGAACGGCAAGAACATGTCGGATTTTAAAGATGCCAACGGTACTTATCTGTACCGCGACATCGTTACCGTCGGCAAGAGCGATGCGGGCAAGGGCTTCGTCCATTACTATTTCCCCCGTCCCGGCCAGAAAACCCCCGAACCGAAGATGAGCCGCGTGGTGGCTTACAAGCCATGGGCCTGGACCCTGGTGGTGGGCGTGTACATGGATGATATCGATGCGGCCTTCCGCCAGTCGCTGCTCACCTCGCTGGGCGTGCTGGTGCTGGTATGCGGCTTGCTGGCGGCCGTCGTCGTGGTGATCAACCGCAGCCTGCGCCATGCGCTGGGCGGCGATCCCGAGTATGCGGCCGACGTGGCGGAAAAGATCGCGAATAACGATTTGAGCGGCGTCGTGCGCACGCATGCCAACGACCGCCACAGCGTGCTGTACGCGATGAAAACCATGCAGACCAACCTGGTCGATGCGATCAGCGAAATCCGCCACAGCGCCGAGACGATTGCCACGGCATCGAGCGAGATTGCCAGCGGCAATATGGACTTGTCGGCGCGCACGGAAATGCAAGCCAGTTCCCTGGAAGAAACGGCCGCCTCGATGGAGGAATTGACGTCGACCGTGACCCAGAACGCGGGCAATGCCGTGCAGGCGAATGAGCTGGCGCAGTCCGCTTCCGCCGTGGCGCGCCAGGGCGGCGCCGTGGTGGCGCAAGTGATCGGCACCATGGATACCATCAACGCTTCGTCGCGCAAGATCGTCGACATCATCGGCGTCATCGACGGCATCGCCTTCCAGACGAATATCCTCGCCTTGAACGCGGCCGTGGAAGCGGCGCGCGCGGGCGAACAGGGACGCGGCTTTGCCGTGGTGGCGTCGGAAGTGCGCAATCTGGCGCAACGCTCGGCCGGCGCGGCGAAGGAAATCAAGGAATTGATCGGCGCTTCCGTCGACAGTATCGCGGCCGGCAGCACCCTCGTCGCACAGGCGGGCACGACCATGGATCAGGTGGTCGCTTCCGTTTCGCGCGTGACCGACATCATGGCCGACATCACGGCCGCCTCGCACGAGCAAAGCACGGGCATCGGCCACGTCAACCAGGCAATCACGGAGATGGATAGCGTGACGCAGCAAAATGCGGCACTGGTGGAAGAGGCGGCGGCAGCGGCGTCGAGCATGCAAGACCAGGCGGCCGTGCTGGCGCAACTGGTGGCGCGCTTCAAGCTGTCGGCGCAGGAATCGGGGACGGCGCCGCGCCTGGCGGCAAGCTCGGCTGGCGCGCCACGCGCCGTGGCGAAAAAGCCGCTGCGCAGCCTGGCAGCGCGCTAGGGGTTTCGTTCAGGACTTACTGGGCTGGCGCCGCCGCTTGCGGCGCCGGTTCGAATTCCAGCTTGTCATCGACGACCACGAATTGCCCGATCGGCTGGCCCAGGTCGGCTTTCGGGTCGTTTTCCATTTCCGTCAACTCATTGCAGGTATTCGTTTCCGCCTGCCACAGCTGCTTGCCCATGCGGATATTCCATATGCCGTCGCCGGCCGCAAACAGCTCGACGGTGATGTCGGCCGGCGCATCCGTCGACAGGGTATGCAGGCGCTGGCATTGCGGCAAATTGGTGGCCATCAGCTGCACTTCCACGGTATCTTGCCAAAAATAACGTTGCTGGCGGCGCACGGTCAGGGAGTGGTCTTGTCCATCGAACATGTAGATGGCGAAGTCCTGGACACAGCCTGACAGCAGGACGGACAGCGTGACGATCAGGAGTTTGCGCATGGTCGGCTTTCTTTGTTTGTGCTCTGGAATGTCGGGATGCCTGCGTAACGGCGCGAGTGGGCGCTTGCCTCGCTTGGGCGCCGTCTTGTTTTTCGCTTACGTGGCATTATATCCATGCATATCAGTTGCGGCGCGACAATAGTGATGCGGAGGCCGCCTGCCCTACTTATCTACCTGGAAAGACCACGATGATCGACCTGTATTACTGGACCACGCCCAACGGGCACAAAGTGACGATGTTCCTGGAAGAAGCGGGCATCCCCTACAACATTATTCCCGTGCATATCGGCAAGGGCGAACAGTTCCAGCCCGAGTTTCTCGCCATCGCGCCGAACAACCGCATCCCCGCCATCGTCGACCAGGCGCCGGCAGATGGCGGCGCACCGCTGTCCCTGTTCGAGTCGGGCGCCATTTTGCAATACCTGGCCGAGAAAAGCGGGCAATTCCTGCCGGACGACGTGCGGGGACGCGCCGAAGTCATGCAGTGGCTGTTCTGGCAAATGGGCGGCCTTGGCCCCATGGCCGGGCAAAACCACCATTTCGTGCAATATGCGCCGGAACCCATCGAATACGCCATCACGCGCTACGTGAATGAAACGAACCGGCTGTACGGCGTGCTGAACAAGCGCCTGGCGGACCGTGCATTCGTGGCCGGCGACAACTATTCCATCGCCGACATGGCGATCTACCCGTGGATCGTGCCGCACGCCCGCCAGCGCCAGAAGCTGGAAGATTTCCCGCACCTGGCGCGCTGGTTCGCGGCCATCGCCGCCCGTCCCGCCACCGTGCGCGCTTATGCGCGGGCGGCCGAAATCAATGTGCAGCCCACCGTCAGCGGCGACGCGAAAAGCGTGCTGTTCGGACAGACGGCGAAGACGGTGGCGTGATCGACGGTCAGTTTCCTCGGTAAGTGGAAAAACCGAAAGGACTGAGCAGCAAGGGAATGTGATAGTGCTGGTCGGCCTTTTCCACGTGAAATTGCACGGGGATTTCCGGGAAAAAAGTTTCCTGTTTCAGGCGCGCATAGTGCTCGCCTGTTTTGAACACGATGCGGTAGTCGCCCGTCTGCATGGGCGCATCAGCCGGATACATGGCCGCGATGCGCCCCTGCGCATTCGTCACGGCGCTGCTCAATTGCTTCCAGTCATCTCCCTTCTTGTGCTCCAGGGTTACCGTCACGCCCGCCGTCGGCTGGCCGCTTTGCAAGTCGAGGATGTGCACGCTCAAGGGATTGGCGGCGGCCAGGGCCGTGCTGGACAGGCTGGCGAAGGCCAGGGCGGCGGTGATTTTTTTCAGACAAGTCATCGTTGTTGCTTTCAAGGTGGGGTGGAATCGAGTTCAGGGAGGGCGGCCAGCGCAGCCCGGGCGCAGGCACGGTCTTGCCGGGCGCCACCGCCACCGGCGACGCCGATGGCGCCGACCACCTGCTCCTGTGCCATCAACGGCAAGCCGCCGCCCAGCAGCAACAGTTCCGGCACGGTGGTCAAATTGCTCATGTCCGGATTGTTGCGGGCGGCCACGGCCAGCGCATAGGTATCGTTTTTGGTGGACAAGGCCGTGTACGCCTTGCGCCGGCTGGCTTCCGTGTTGTGCGGTCCGACGCCGTCGGCGCGCTGCACGGCGACGACATTGCCGCCATGGTCCAGTATGGTGACGACGATGTGCCGGCCCTGCGCCTGGCACGCGGCCATGGCCGCGCTGGCCAGCTTGTTGGCCGCCGCCAGCGACAGGTCATTGATATTGCGCAATTGCGCGTAGGCGGGACTGGCCAGCAGGCACAGCAGGGTACTGCCGAGTAACAGGGTTTTCATGTGGCGTCCAGGAAACAAGATGGCGCCAGTATGGCCAGGCTTGCCCTACGGGAAGATGATCGCCGCATGACATTTTTATCATCCGCGGCGGCGTGCGTGCGGCGTAAAATGGTTTCATATTCCCATTAGAAAGCTGCCATGCGCATCCTGGTCATTGAAGACGAACCGAAGACGGGCGACTATCTGCTGCGCGGCCTGGCCGAGTCCGGTTTCACGGTGAGCCTGGCGCGCAACGGCCGCGACGGCCTGCACATGGCCGGCAGCGAAGCGCCCGATCTGATCGTGCTCGACGTCATGCTGCCCATCATGGATGGCTGGCAAGTCTTGCGCGCGCTGCGGCTGCAGGAGGGCGGCGCCGACGTGCCCGTGATTTTCCTCACGGCGCGCGACGAGGTGCAGGACCGCGTGAAAGGGCTGGAACTGGGCGCCGACGATTACCTGGTGAAACCGTTTGCATTTGCCGAACTGGTGGCGCGCATCCGCACCCTGTTGCGCCGGGGCCCACCGCGTGAAGACGACGTCATCCGCATCGGCGACATGGAAATCGATGTGATGAAACGCAAGGTCAGCCGGCAAGGCCAGCGCATCACCCTGACGGCCAAGGAATTCGGCTTGCTGCACCTGCTGGCGCGGCGCCAGGGCGAAGTGCTGTCGCGCTCCATCATCGCCTCGCAAGTGTGGGACATCAATTTCGAGAGCGACACCAACGTCATCGACGCGGCCATCCGCCGCCTGCGCAGCAAGCTCGACGATCCGTTCGAACCCAAGCTGATCCACACCTTGCGGGGCATGGGCTATGTCTGCGAATTGCGCGCGCCGACCGTACCCGACAACGGCGCCGGCGCATGAAATTCTCGCAACTGCGCCGCTCGCTGACCCTGCGCGTCACGCTCGTGTTCGTGCTGATCGTGGCGCTCGTGTCGGCCGGGCTGGGCATGCATCTGTACCGTTCATTTGTGGCGGAAATCGAGCGCCGCGACGACATTTTATTGCTGGGAAAACTGCGGCAAATCCAGCAACTGCTGGGCAATGCGGGCACCCTCGATATTATCCGCGAACGGCCCCAGTATTTCCGCGACACCATGAGCGGGCAAGAGAATTCTCTGGTCCGCATCGTGCGCGCCGATGGCACGCGTTTGATCGATGTCAACCCGCACGGCGAGATGGTGGCGCATGCTGTTCCCGTGGCCGTCGATGTCCCCGTGACGGCGGGCGACATCGTCAGCTGGATCAGCCGCGACGGCTATCCGGCCAGGGTCGTGGCGGCCAGCGCGCGCATCGGCGATCCCGCGCAGATGGCCGACATTTCCGTCGCCCGGGTCTATGGCGATCGCACGGCCATGTTTGCCGCCTACCGCTGGCAGATCGTCGTATCGGTGGCCGTCAGCGCGCTGGTGGCGGCCTTGCTGGCCAGCGTGATGTTGTTGCGGGGATTGCGGCCGCTGCGCAATATCGCCGCGCATGCGGCTCTTGTGCGGCCGGGCAAGCTGGAGCAGCAACTCGATGCGCGCGGGGCACCGACGGAGCTCTTGCCCTTGATCCAGGCGCTGAACGCCATGCTGGCGCGGCTGCAGGAAGGCTATGCGCGGCTGTCGCAGTTTTCCGCCGATCTCGCGCATGAATTCCGCACGCCCGTCACCAATCTGCTGGGGCAAAGCCAGGTCATGCTGGCCCGGCCCCGCAGTGCGCACGAGTATGAACAGCTGGTGTCGTCGAATGTGGAAGAGCTGGAGCGGCTGTCGCGCATGATCGACAGCATGCTGTTCCTGGCGCGGGCGCAGCAGGATGAAATGGTGCTCGTCAAGCAAGTCTTGCCCGTGCAGGACGAGTTTTTAAGGTTGGCTGATTTCTTTGAAGGCTTGGCCGAAGAGCGCGAGCTGACGCTGGCTTGCCACGGCAGCGGCGCGGTAACGGCCGAGCCGCAACTGCTGCGCCGCGCGCTGGGCAATTTGCTGTCGAACGCCATCCGCCATGCGGCGCCCGGCAGCACGATACTGCTGCGTTCGCACGCGACGAACGAGGGTGTGGAATTGAGCGTGAGCAACCTCGGTCCCGCCATCCCCGCGCGTCACCTGCCGCACCTGTTCGAGCGCTTCTACCGCGCCGACCCGGCCCGCAGCGATTCGGCCGCTTCCACGGGATTAGGGCTGGCCATCGTCACGGCCATCATGCAGTTGCATGGCGGCAGCGCGAGCGTGGCGTCCGACGCGGCCGCCACGACGTTTACCCTTGTTTTCCCCGTTGAGAACGCCTGATAAAACGTAGCGAGCGCAAGAGAGGTTCGGCGCCCCCGAAGCAGTGAGCATCGGAGGCGGCAAACCGCTACGCGCAGCAGGTTTGCTCAGATGTTTACCCCATTTCCACCAAAAACTCATGCATGCCCGTATGCGGCAATTGCGTGCAGGCGGGCGCAAAATGCGGCAACTGCCCCCACAGCAGCGGGTTGCCGACGATGTACACATGGTGTTGCGCGCGCGTCAGGGCCACGTTGAGCAGGTTCGGCGTAGCCGCCGCCCATTGCGCGGCGCCGGCCGTACTGTCATCGGCGCCGAGGACCAGCATCACCACGCTTTGTTCCTTGCCCTGGAAGGTATGCACGGTGCCCACCATCTGGCTGCTCCACTGGCGCAATTCGCGCGCCGTCGGCGCCTTGCCATAGCCGAGGCGGCGGTCCCAGTCCATGTCGACGATGCGCGAACGCAATTCGTTGCGCACGGCCTTGAACGGCGTGATCACATACATGTCGGGCAGCTTGCCGTCGCGGCGGTACAGCTTCAACAGCACTTCCAGCACGAAATCGAGCTGCACGGGCACCACCTGCTTGTAGCTGACGGGGCCGACGGCGTCGATCCAGCAACTGGAGCCCCGCGTCAGGCCACGCGCGCCGGCCGGCGGCGTGCGCTCGGCCAGCCCGTAGACCATCTTGTCTTCGTAGGCGATGCTGTTGGCCAGCGAAAACATCGGTTCCACGCAGCGGCGGTGCACGCGCAGGGGGCTGCCTATCCACAGCGGCTGGGCGCTGCCGGCGCCAACGACGGCGCCATAGCGGTTGGCCTTGTCGGCCAGGGTCTGCACGGACACGGAAGTTGGCGCATAGCTGCCATCGCGCGTGTGCGGCGACAGGGCGGACAAGGTTTGCACGAGGCGGCCCGGCACCGTGAACACGGGTTCGATCTGCAGCGGGTCGCCCACGACGACGGCGCGCTTGGCGCGCCACAGGCTGCCCAGCGCCGCTTGCGGCACTGCCTGGCCCGCTTCATCGATGAACAGCCAGCCCAGCGATTCGGGACCCATGCCCTGGAACTGGCGCGCGAACGAGGCAAACGTGGTCGACACGACGGGCACCACCATGAACAGGCTGTGCCACACCATGGCGATGTGCGACTGGTCGTAGGCGCGCTTGTTTTTCAGCAATTTGGAGACGGCCAGCAAGTTGCCGCCAAAGCCGGGGCCACCCTTCTTCGCCACCTCGGCCAGCCACGCTTCATGCAGGGCCAGGGCCTTGGCGAACAGGCGCGAGCGCAGGCGGGCCAGGGCCGGTTCATGCCACAGGCCGCCAATTTGCAGGGCGTCGCCGTCCAGCGCTTCCAGTGACTCCGGAGCGACGATGGTGGGGAAGCGCATGCGCGCGCGGCGCAGCAGTTCCGTGCTGTCATCCCATTCGCGCTGGCGCGATTGCGCCGTGCGCAGGGCGATGTGCAAGCTGTTGCGGGCGCGCTCGCAGCGCGGCTCCAGTTCGCCCTTCAGCAGCAGCTTGATGGCGGACACGTCGCGCGCGGCCTGGCGCTGCGCTTCGGCATTGGCCACGACGGCATCCTTGTAGGCACGCGCCGGGGCCGTGCGGAACAGGCGGGCAAAGAAGCCGGGCTGCGTCAGCGCCACCAGGCGTTCCTCTTCCAGCAAATCCTTCTTGCTGGCGAGCAAGGTGTCCTGCTGCGCCAGCGCGCCGGACAGGGCGCCGTTGGCCGCATCCATTTCTTGTTCCGCGGCAATCAGCGCATGCTGGCTGGCCTCGATGAAATCGGCTTCCGTGCAGGTGCCCACGGCTTGCCACAGGGCCGCGTATTGGGCGTGCTCGGCCAGGGCCTTTTCCACCACGTGTTCCGTCTCGCGAAATTCGCGCGCGGCCTGGGCGAAGCTGACGCCCTGGTAGCTGGCCAGCCACTGGCGGATACTCTGCGCGTTCGGCGTCTTGCGCACCGTGGTTTTGTCCCAGTCGTCGTCATAGAAATTGCTGACGAAGCGGCGGCGGTTCGCGCTGTTGCCCAGCGCACAGGACATCAAGCCCCAGGGCGCTTCCGCCTCGCCCAGTGCGCGGTTGGCGCCATTGCCGTCCGCCACGACCCGGCGCGCCACGCTTTCAAAATAGCGCGTGCGCGCCCATTCCTTGCCCAGCTGCTTGGGTTTCGGTAGGTCGCCGGAAATGTTTTCCACGGCCGCATTGTTTGACGAAGCGACGACCATTTCAAAGCCCGTCAGTTCCGGGCGCAAGCGGGCAATCGTGATGGGGTCGCGCACGCCTTCGAAGGCCACGGCTACCTTGCCGATGAAGGCGTCGCCGGCGCGGTCCAGGCAAGACAGCACGGCGGCGCGGCGCACGATGTTGTCGGCGAACAATTCACGCAACAAGGTCGTCTTGCCCGTGCCCGGCGGGCCATTGACGGAAAAGATGCCCCGTTCGTGCAAGCCCGTGCGCGCGCCATGGATGGCGAACTGCTGCATCAGGCTCATGGCGTAGCTGGCGTCTTCCAGCCAGTGTCCCCGGTTCATGTTGGCCGGATTGAGCATGGCGGCCAGCGCCTGGCGTCCGGCCGGGCTGTACAGGTCGATGCGTTCATCCTGTGCCAGCGGCGTCAAATAGGCGGCGACCGTCGCGGGCAGCTTGCCGCCACGCAAGGCGCGGATGATCTGTTCCAGGTCATCCAGGTAAAAACTGTTGAGGATATCGATCGAGGGTTCCACCGCGTCGCCGAAGTCCAGCGTGCGGTTCTGGCTGGCCTCCAGCGTATCGGCGTCCGTCGCGGCCACGCGTTTCTTGCGCGTGCGTAATTCCAGCACGGCCAGCGGCTGGCCGGCGGACGGGCGGAAACCGGCCCAGTCCATCAGCAGGTCGGCCAGCGCGGCGATTTCCATGCCGGACAGGGGCGACGAGACATTGCCCGCCTCGTCCGTCACGGGCTGCGGCGCGCGGCTGGCCGCGAAGTTGCGCAGGCTGTCTTGCAGCGCCAGCTGGCTGTCGCTGAAGGCGTCCAGGCTCAGGCCGGACCAGTCCGGCGTGCGGGCGCGGCCCAGGGCCCACGGCAAGGTCGACACGGAGACGGGATCGAACTGCGGCTCGCCCAGCGCATTGAGGTTCAGGCGGGCAAAGCACGAGCGTCCCAGCAGTTCTGTTTTTTCTGTTTCGGCAATGTTTTCCGGGCCGTTGGCCGGCGGACAAGCCTTGTTGATTTCGGCCTTGTCGAACACGCCGAGGAACAGGCTGAAGCCGTCGATCTCGCGGTCGGACGGCACTTGCCATTGCGTGGCGAACTGCGGCGGCAATTGCGCCAGCTGTTCGCGCTGCAGGAGGCGCACGGTGGACGGGTCTTCAACGTCCGTGATTTGATTCAGGTCAAACGGGATAAAGAATTCGATCTTGTGCCAATACTCCAGGATAGCCAGGAGGCGCTGCTGTTCTGCCTGATTCATGATGACCAATATTTTGTAAAGCGAGCGAGGATTGTAAAGCGTATGCGCGGTGCACGTTTTGCACTTTTGTCTATTGCGCGGGCTTTGCCGCAAAAAAAGTGATGATTGCGGACGAAAAAAAGCCAGGCAGCAACTTCCTGCCTGGCTTTCCCGTGGTGAGGATGTTGCTATTGGTTAAAACTCTTCCCATTCGCTCTCGGCGCCGGCATTGCTGCGGCGTGCCGGCGCGGCCGCCACGGCCTTGCGCGCGGGCGCGGGTCGGGCTGCGGGAGGCGCGATTTTTGCCGCCGCGGGTGCCGCTGCGGTGCGTACCGGCGTCAACTTGGGTGCGCTGGCGACATGGTTGCCGGTTTTAAAGAATCCCACCACGTGGGCCAGCTCGCCCGCCTGTTCCTGCATGCTTTGCGAAGCGGCGGCTGCCTCTTCCACGAGGGCCGCGTTTTGCTGCGTCACTTCATCCATCTGGGCAATGGCCATGTTGATCTGTTCGATGCCGATGGTCTGCTCGTGCGTGGCGGAAGTGATTTCGCCCATGATGTCGGTCACGCGCACGATGCTGTCGACGATGTCGCCCATGGTCTGGCCTGCTTCATTGACGAGGCGCGAACCCGTGTCCACGTTGGCGACGGACGCGGCGATCAGTTCCTTGATTTCCTTGGCGGCCGAGGCCGAACGGTGGGCCAGGTTGCGCACTTCCGTGGCCACGACGGCGAAGCCGCGTCCCTGTTCGCCCGCGCGCGCCGCTTCCACGGCCGCGTTCAAGGCCAGGATGTTGGTCTGGAAGGCGATGCCGTCGATGACGCCGATGATGTCGACGATCTTGCGCGACGATGCATTGATGGTGCCCATGGTGTCGACCACTTGCGAAACGATGCTGCCGCCGCGCACGGCCACTTCCGACGCGCTTTTCGCCAGCTGGTTCGCCTGGCGCGCATTGTCCGCGTTCTGTTTCACGGTCGAGGTCAGTTCTTCCATGGCCGACGCCGTTTCTTCCAGCGAACTGGCTTGCTCTTCCGTGCGTGATGACAGGTCGAGGTTGCCGGCGGCAATTTCGCTCGACGCCGTGGAGATGGCATCCGTGCCATTGCGTACTTGCGCCACCACGCCCAGCAAGCTCGTGTTCATGGCTTTCAGGGCGCCCAGCAGGCGGCCCGTTTCATCGCTGGAATTGACGACGATGTGCGACGACAAGTCGCCCGAGGCCACGGTTTCGGCCACGCTGACGGCCGCATTGATGGGCTGGGTGATCGAGCGCGTGATGATCCAGGCAACGAAGGCGCCCAGCAGCACGGCCACGCTGCCCAGGGCAATCATGGAAGCGCGCGCGCTCGTGCTCAGCGTTTCGGCGTCCGTCGCCGCCTGCGCCGCCTGCTGCGCTTCATACGCGACCAGGCTGTCGAGCGCGCCCAGCACGATCTTCAGGCTCGGTGCCGCCTGCTGCGTCAAAAAGGCGATCGCCTCTTCCGTCTGGCCCGCATTGCGCAGTTCGATGACCTTGTTGTTCAGCGGCGCACCCGATTTCAGGGCCGCGTCCAGTTCGGCCATCAGCGCCGTTTCCTTGTCCGTCGAAATCTTCTTTTGCAAGGTTTCCTTGGCGGCGCCGTATTTCTTGCGCGCTTCGCCGATCTTGGCCAGTTCCGCCTGCACCAGCGCTTCCGTCGGCGCCACCACAATGCTCGTGATCGCCAGGGTAATGTTGCGCACGTTGTCGCTCATGGTATTGGCGGCCGCCATCTTGACGTTCTTGTCGGCCACGATGTCGTGCGTGCGCGCGCTTAATTGCCCCATGGAATACAGGCCGACGAGCAAGACGGCCACCAGCAGGCCGAGGACGACAGCAAACCCGATCCCGAGCCGGGTGCCGATTTTGAATTGTGTGAGTGACATGATTGCTTTCGTGTTGCGGAAGTGAAGGAAAACGTCGACAGGCCAGGGCTACGGGTTTATACGTAAGGGCGACCAGCCTGTAATTGTTCCTCAAAATTCCGCACTGCAATACAAAAACTTGTATCAATTCCCCGAAAAGTTTAAAAATTGGTAGCAAATTAAATAAGTTGTCGTGTGGAAACAACGAGCGCGGCGCAGGATGCGGACTCAGCTTTCCGGAAACACGTGCGTCGCCAGGAAGTCGATGAAGGCGCGCAGTTTCGGCGTCAGGTGGCGGCTGCTGGGCCACAGGATGCGAAAGGTCCCGTCGTGCCGGCGGTGCGCGTCCAGCACCGGCTGCAAGCGGCCGCTAGCGAGCGCCGCGCGCACGGCAAAGTCGGGCAGGGCGGCGATGCCCAGGCCGCTTTCGGCAAAGTGCAGCAGGGTTTCGACATTGTTGCAGTTCAGTAGCGCCGGCAAGCCCGCCGCGTGCAAGGCGGGCCATTCGGCCAAAGGCCAGGCCTCGACCTTGCCGCTGCTGGGAAACTTGTACAGCAAACAAGTGTGCTGCGCCAGGTCGGCGGGCAGCCCCGGCGTGCCGTTGCGCGCCAGATAGGCGGGCGCGGCCACCAGTTGCAGCTGGAACTGACCCAGCTGGCGGCTCATCAACCGGCTGTCGGCGCTTTCGCCCGCGCGTACGACGGCGTCGTAGCCTTCCTCGATGACATCGACCCGGCGGTCGCTGAAATCGAGGTCGAGCTCCACCAGCGGATAGGCGCGCGCAAAGGCCGCCAGCACAGGATTGAGCAGGCTGCCCACTTGCGGCAGGCTGACGCGCAGCCGGCCTCGGGGCGCGCTCTTGCTGTTCGATAACTCCAGCTCGGCCGCCTCGATCTCGCCCAGGATGCGCCGGCAGCGTTCGAGAAACACGGTGCCTTCGCTCGTCAGCGCGATGCTGCGCGTGCTGCGGTGAAACAGGCGCACGTCCAGGCGCGCTTCCAGCCGCGCGATGCTCTTGCCCACGGCCGAGGCGGAAATGCCCAGCACCCGGCCCGCCGCCACGAAACTGCGCGTTTCGGCCGCTTGCACGAAGGCCGTGAATCCCGCCAGGTTATCCATGTCGTGTCCGTTTCATCACCGTTGATTGCGGATGCCAACGTCCGCACAGACAGAAACTATAGCCTGTTTTTCTTTGATCGCGCCTGGCTTACCTTGGCAGCCTGATCATTTGAAAGGCTCAGCCATGATGTACAACTTCTCTCCTGCGGCCTTGTCCGCCCGCATCGATGCCTTGTTGGACCTTGTTTTGCAGCAGCAGCGCCTGGTGGGCGCCGTGGTGCTCGTGTGCCACCGTGGCCAGGAAGTGTATCGCCGCGCGGCCGGCCACCTGGACCGCGAGGCGGGCACGCCCATGCGTGAGGATGCCATCTTTCGCCTGGCGTCCGTCAGCAAACCCATCGTCTCGACGGCCGCGCTGGCGCTGGTGGGGCAGCAGCGCCTTGGGCTGGACGACCTGGTGGCGCGCTGGCTGCCGTATTTTGCGCCGCGCCAGCCGGACGGCGCCGTGGCGGCGATGACCGTGCGCCACTTGCTCACGCACATGGCTGGCCTCGACTATGGCTTCTTCCAGCCGCCGGGCGGCGCGTATGCGCAGGCGGGAGTGTCGGACGGCATGGATGCGTCCCGTATTTCCCTGGAGGACAACCTGCGCCGCCTGGCCAGCGTGCCGCTCGCGTATGCGCCGGGCGAGCGCTGGGGGTATTCGATCGCCACCGACGTGCTGGGCGCCGTGATCGAAGCGGTGACGGGCTTGCCGCTGGCGCACGCCGTGGAATTCCTGGTAACGGCGCCGCTGGCCATGCGCGACACGGGTTTTTTTACTGCGGACCCGGCGCGCCTGGCCGTCGCCTATGCGGACCGCGCAGCGGGAGAATCCCGGCCGCGCCGTTTGCTGGACGCGGGGGAAGACCATCTGCCGTTTCTCGATGGCATGGCAGGTTTTACCTTGTCGCCGGCCCGTGCCCGCGATGCGCACGCCTACCCGTCCGGCGGCGCCGGCATGGTCGGTTCCGCCCCTGACTTCATGCGCCTGCTGGAAACCTTGCGGCTGGGCGGCGCACCGCTGTTGCCGCCGGCGCTGGCGCGCCAGATGGGCGAAAATCAGACGGGGAATTTCGACTTGCCGTTCTGGCCCGGCCGCGGCTTCGGCCTGGGTTTTACCGTGCTGACGGACCCGCTTGCCGCCGCCACGCCCGAGTCGGCTGGCAGCTGGCGCATGGGCGGCACGTATGGCCACTCGTGGTTTGTTGACCCCGTGCAAGAATTGTCCGTGGTGGCGTTCACGAATACGGCATTGGAGGGCATGGCGGGGCCGTTCGTGACGGAGCTGTGCCAGGCAGTGTATGGCGTGGAGCAGGGGCAATGACGGCGGCCATGACGCGCCCGCATCCTATCGTTTTCCTCGCGCTGGGCTTGTTCGGCGTGTATTGCATCGAGTTTGGCGTGGTGGGCATCTTGCCGCTGATCATGCAGCGTTATGCCGTGACGGCCGCGCAGGCGGGCTCGCTGGTGAGCCTGTTCGCCCTGATGATCGCCGTGGGCGGCCCCTTCCTCGTGCTGCTGGCCACGCGCTGGCGCCGCAAGCGCGTGCTGATCGTTTCCCTGCTCGTGTTCGCGCTGGCCAGCGCGGCATCCGCCTATGCGCCCCGCTTCGAGTGGCTGCTGGCGCTGCGCATCGTGCCGGCCCTGTTCCATCCTGTGTATTTCTCGCTGGCCATGGTGGCGACCGCCGCCCTGTATCCGCCACGCGAGGCGGCGCGGGCCGGCGCGCATGCGTTCACGGGCACCAGCATGGGCATGGTGCTGGGGATTCCGCTCACCACCTGGATCGCCGCGCAGTATGGCTATGAGGCATCGTTCCTTGCCTGCGCCCTCGTCAACGCCCTGGCCGCGCTGGGGCTGTTCCTGTTCTTGCCGGACACGCCGCGCGAAGCGCCGATGGCGTATGGCCGCCAGCTGGCCGTGCTGCGCAAGCCCGCCCTGTGGTTCACCATTGCCGCCGCCGTGCTGGTGTTTGCCGCCATGTTTGCCGTGTATGCATATGCGGCCGCTTACCTGCAGCAGGTGGCGGGCTTGTCGGCGCGCCAGACGGGGCTGGCGCTGGTGGTGTTTGGCGTGGGCGGCGTGGCGGGCAATCTGTTTGCCGGACGCCAGCTGGGCACGCATGTGCTGCGCACGGTGGTGCTGCAGCCACTGCTGCTGGGGCTGGCGTACTGGCTGCTGTACCGCCATGCGGGAGCTGGTCTCGGCTGGGCGCTGCTGGCCGTCTTGCTGCTGTTCTGGGGCGCGGCGCACACGAGCGGACTGATCGTCACGCAAGTGTGGCTCAGCAGCGAAGCGCGCGAGGCGCCCGCGTTTGCCATCGGCGTGTATATCGCCGCCATCAACCTGGGCGTGACGGTGGGCGCGCTGGCGGGCGGCGTGGCCATCGCCCGCTACGGTATGCAGGGGGCGATGGCTTGCGGCGGGCTGTTCGGTGCGCTGGCGCTGGGCTTGATCTTGCTCAAGGCGTGGCGCTACCGCCCATCGTCAGTCTTGAATATGGTTGGGGATGCGAAACAGTAGATCCGTGTCGCCGATGTCCACGCCCGCCTGCGACAGCAGGGTGCTGGCCTGGCCCCGGTGATGGGTCTGGTGATTGAAGAAATGCATGAGCAGGCTGAAAAATTCGCGCCGGTTCGGCCCCTTGCTGTTGCGATAATCGAGCAAGTGGTCCAGGTCTTCTTCGCGGATGGAGGCGGCCCAGTCGACGATGAGCCGGTCCAGCCATTGCCGGTGCGCGTGCATGGCGGCAAAATCTTCGGCTGCGAACAGCGGGTGCGTGAGCGACGCGGGCGGCGTGATGGCGCGGATGGGGTCGAGCAGGGGGAAACCGGCCGGGTGCTTCGCATAGCGCTGCAGCCACAGGGTGTCGCCCACCATCACGTGGTTCAGGGTGGCCAGCAGGGAGCCGAAGAAGGCGCCCCGTTCGCGGCTGAGCTCTTCGGGCGGCAGGCTGGCCGCCGCCGCGTAGACCTTGGCATTCATCCACTGGTTGTAATCGGCCATCAGACAAAGGTGGGCGCAACGGCTCATGCTGGACTCCTTCAGTGGATGAATGACTATGTTAAACGGATTTCAGGAACGCCCGTATGCCGGCGAGCAACATTTCAATGGCCATCGCCGTCAGGATCAAGCCCATCAGGCGCTCGAACGCCGTCATGACCCTTGGACCGAGCGCCCGTTGCAAGCGTTCCGCGCACAGGAAGACGGCCAGCCAGACGGCGGCCACGGCCGTCAAGCCCGCCACGTGGGCGATGACGTCGTTCATTTCATGCGAGGAAAACAGCAAGACGGTCGCCAGGGCCGACGGGCCGGCCAGCGCGGGGATGGCCAGCGGCACGATGAACGGTTCGCCGCCCATCTCGTGGTCGCTATTGCCGGCGTTGGGCTGCGGAAACACCATGCGCATGGCGATCAGGAACAGGATCACGCCACCGCCGATGCGCAGAGCCACTTCCGACAATTGCAAGGCATTCAGGAAATGGCGGCCGAAGAACATAAACAGCAGCAAGATGCCGAAGGCGATCATGCACTCGCGCACCACGACTTTCCAGCGCCGCTCGACCGGCACACGCTTGAGGGCATTGACGAACAGGGAAACGTTGCCGAACGGATCGGTGACGAGCAAGAGCAGGATAAAAGTCTGGAAGAAATTCTGTGTCATGGTGGTGTGATTGAGGTCAACACCGCTGCCAGGATGGGCGCGGTGCGATAAGGCTTGCGATGATAACAAGAGCGGCGGCTATCGCCCATGATTATTGATGCATAGCAGCATTTTTTTTACGCAGCGATGACTTTTGCCTGGTAAAACGCGGTGGGCGTGGTGCCGAAGTGCTTCCTGAACATGGCGGTGAACGCACTTTGGCTCGTGTAGCCATTGTCCATGGCCACGTCGATGACCTTGCTGCCGTGCGCCAATTGTTCCAGCGCCCGCAGCAAGCGCGCCTGCTGGCGCCACTGGCCAAAGCGCATGCCCGTCTGTTTCTGGAACAAGCGGTGCAGGCTGCGCTCGGTGATCGCCAATTCCTGCGCCCAGTACGCCACCGTCTGCTGTTCGCCCGGTTGCTCCATCAGCCGCGCGCAAATGCCGCGCAGGCGCGCATCGATGGGCAGCGGCAGGTACAGGGGCAGCACGGGCAGGCTGTCGAGCTCGTGCAACAGCAATTGCAGCAGATGCCAGTCGCGGCTGCCTTCCGTGAAATCGGGCGCGATGTCGACGGCCGCCACGATCAGTTGCCGCAGCAGGGGGCTGATGTCGAGCACGCAACTATGGCGCGGCAGCAATGGCGAGCTGGCGCAATCGATGAAGACGGTGCGCATTTTCACGGCGCCGCTCATGCGCACCTGGTGCGCGATGCCGGGCTGCAGCCACACGCCGCGCGTGGGCGGCACCACCCAGCGCCCGCCCTGCGCTTCGATGGTCATCACCCCTTCGATGGCGTACAGCAATTGCGCATGCGTGTGGCGGTGCACGGAAATCACGTGGCCATGCGCATAGTCGACGGCCAGCGCCATGGCGCGCGCCGTGACGGGCAGCAATTCCTGAAAGGCGGGCGAGGAACAATCCATGAAAGAGGGTCAGTTTTGCGATAGGTGTGGACATCTTAGCGCGAGAAGGCGCCGCGCGCCTGCGGCATGATGGTTCCCCGCAACTATTCCCGGAGTAACACATGCCCGTGCGCGCCTATCTGTACCCGTTCCTGGCGATGCTGCTGTGGGCCGGCAACGTCGTCGTCTCGAAGCTGGCCGCGTCCAGCATCGCCCCCACGGCCATCACTTTTTACCGCCTGGTGCTGGTCTTGCTGGTGATGACGCCGTTTATCGCCCGTCCCCTGTGGCGCAACCGCGCCGCCCTGCGCCGCCAGTGGTGGCAGCTGGCCCTGTGCGGCCTGATGTCGATGGCCCTGTTCCAGAGCCTGTCCTACCGCGCCGCCGAATCGACGACGGCGACGAATATGGCCATCGTCACGGCGCTGGCGCCCCTGATGACGGCCCTGCTCAGCGTGCTGCTGCTGGGCGAACGCCTGACGCTGGGCATGGCGGCCGGCGGCGTGCTGTCGTTTGGCGGCTTGCTGTACCTGGTGGGGCGCGGCGACGTGCTGGCCTTGCTGCAGCAGGGCGTGCATGCGGGCGATGCGCTGATGCTGCTGGCTTGCTTGGTCTTTGCTTTGTACGGCGTGCTGCTGCGCCGCTGGCGTTTATCGATTCCCGCCTGGCAAGCCATTTATTGCCAGGCGCTGGCGGCGCTGGCCTGCATGCTGCCGCTGTTCCTGCTGTTGCCGCCCGGCAGCGCCAGGCTGGACGCCACCACCTTGCCGCTGATCGGCTATGCGGGCATCGGTTCGTCCATCGTGCTGTCCTACCTGTGGATCGAAGGCGTAAAACTGCTGGGGCCGAACCGCTGCAGCATTTACGTCAACCTGCTGCCTTTGCTGACGGCTTTGCTGGCCATCGTCTGGTTGCACGAAAGCATGCATGTGTACCACCTGGTCGGCGGCGGGATTTCGCTGCTGGGCGTGCTGCTGGCGCAGACGGTGCAGCGGCCCCTGTGGCGCCAGCGTCCTCGCGTGTCCGGTCTTGCCTGAACAGCCATGCATAATGGCGGTTTTTCGGCAGTGGAGTTGACATGCGGCAAACATTTTGGATGAGCACGATGGCGGCGCTGCTGGCGCTGGGAAATGCGGCGCCGGCGCAGGGGGCGCGTTTCTATGAAGGCGTCCCCATGGCCACCGCCAAGGTTGTCGAGCGCCGCGACGGCGGCGTGGTGCTGGCTTTCCTGCGGGAAAACGGCGAAGTCAACGGCTACTATTGCCAGTGCAAGGGCATCAGCGACAAGCGCATGAACCTGGACAAGTATGGCAAGGCCAGCATCGCGGCGGTGTTCCAGGTCGACCTCGACAGCGAAGGCGAAACGACGTTCGTGCTTAGCCGCAGCGCTGGCAGTGGCACGGCGTATGGTTTGCATGCCTACCGCTACGAATCCAGCGGCGGCAAGATGTTCAAGGTCGCCGCCCTGCAGCCCACCCTGGATGGCCTCGTGCGCGGCGCCAAGGTCATGGATGAAGCGCGGGTGCGCGCCGCGCTGGGCCGTTTGCAGCTGATCGACTACAGCATCGATTACGCGCCCACGGGCGTGGCCGAGTTCGACGCCATCGAGCATGGCCATGGCACGCTGGTCGGCTATTTCAATATCGATGGCGAGTTATTGCCCGGCAAGCCGGCCGATAAGCCCGCATTTGCCTATAAAAAGACTTTCCAGGAGAAGGATGGTCATTTCCTCACGGTCACCTATCTGCTGGGCAAGGGCTGGCAAGGGGGGCGCGCGCCCAGTTATCACGCCAAGTGGATCACCTGGGAAACGCAGCCGCAGCATTTTGCCGCCAGCCAGGATGGCTTGTTTATCGAATATGACGTGAATTGCTGCGTGGGCAGCGTGTTTGCCCGCGGCCAGTATGCGCACGGCAAGCGTACCGGCGTATGGCACTACGAAGAGCCGAACACCATCCGCTCGTCTGGCGCCTTTGTCGACGACAAAGCGGAAGGACCATGGACGTATGAAAGCGGCGATGAAACGACGACGGGACAGATGCTCAAGGGCCAGCGCACGGGCCGTTGGGAAGTAAGCCCTGGCGTGGCCGAATGGCGCGAAGCGGACATGCACAGCTTCACCGGTTACGACCATTTCGTGAAAGATCGCCTGGACGGCCCCAGCGAGCGCCGCATCGATGGTGTGGTGCAATGGCAGGGCAACTATGTGAACGGCAAGAAGCAGGGCCAGTGGGTCGAACCTGGCGGTGGCGGCCGTTATGTCGACGACGTCAAGCAGGGGCCGTGGAAGAAGGCGACGCCGGACGGCGGCTGGCAAGTGCTGACCATGCTCGATGGCAAACCGGAAGGCAAGTTGGAACAATACGGGGCCGATGGCCAGCTGGAACTGGTCGAACATTACCGCCTGGGCAAGCTGGAGGGGCCGATGGAGAGTTTTTATCCGGATGGCAAGCGGCGCTACCAGGGCGCGTTTGTCGACGGCGAGCGCGATGGCGCGGAAACCCTGTTTTATCCCGATGGCGAATTGCCACAATTTCACCGCAACTGGCACCAGGGCGTGTTGCATGGTGTCAACATCGAGAATTTCCAGAACGGAAAACCGAAGCAGATCGGCGCCTACGACATGGGTAGGAAAACGGGCCGCTTCCAGTATTTCCGCGACGATGGCCAGCTAATCGAAGAAACCATGTATTAACTTGTTGACTAAGTAATCCTCAGGAAATTATTGTGAATTTATGACGAACAGAACCGGATGCTATGCAAGGCGCCTGCTGCGACGCAGTGCGAGCACTGCTAGCAGTAGGTAACGCCGCAGAGCGCCGGTTATGAAGGTCAGAAATCACAATAATTTATTGCGGGTTACTTAACATAAATGGCATTCCGCCGCGACCGCGCACGACAGCGGAATGCCAGTTCTGCGCAAAAAACATCATCCACTTGTTACAAATCGTGAAAATCCATGCTGGATGTTGCTACTGGTAATCTTTCCCTGTATCTTGCAGTCAGGAAATTAAAAGTACGGGAAACCTCAACCTCGTTGCCCTGTATTGCACTCCTGACGATATGCGCGGGCCGCCTTCCCCCCTGCTGCCGCACACGCCGTATCGACCTGTCCTGAACAATTCACGTGACCCGCCCATCTGGCGTTTGCCGCTATCTCGTCCGGCATGCGCAGGCATGGTTGCGCCCTTACCAAGGAAACTGCATGTTGTCGAACATAACAATAAAAATGCGCCTGATCGCCACCATGAGTGTGCTGGGCTTGTTGATCGCCGTACTGGGCATCATGAGTATCATCAGCCTGAAATCGGCCAACAACAGCCTCAACGAGGTCTACAGCAATCAGCTGGCATCGACGCAAGCGATCGGCGAATCGCAAATTGCCCTGGGCCGCGCCCGTTTCACGATGGATCGCGTGATGGTGCACCCGGATGCGCCGGATGCCAAGGATACCCTGGCCCGCGCGGAACAATTCCTGGAAGCGTCCAACAAGTCCTGGAAGGTGTACCTGGGCTTGCCGCAAAGCGCGGACGAAAAGCGCCTGTCCGACGACATGGACAAGAAGCGCAGCGACTATATCAACAATGGCGTGCTGGTCATGAGCAAGGCTTTGCGTGAAGGCAACATCGAGCAAGCGGACGGCTTGATGATGAAGGGGCTGACGCCGCTGTACCGCACCCTGGACCAGGCCGCCGAAACATTGACCCAATACCAGGCCACGTCGGCCGCCGCGATGTATGCGGAAAGCCAGTCCAGCTACCACACGCAGGTGACCATGGCCATCGGCGGCATGATCGTCGGCGCCTTGCTGACCATCATTTCCAGCATCCTGCTGCTGCGTGCCATCTTTGGCCCGCTGGACCAGGCCCTGCGCCATTTTGGCGCCATTTCCGACGGTAACCTGGCCAACGACATCGTCATCACGCGCCACGACGAGATGGGCGCCTTGCTGACGGGCTTGCAGAAAATGCAGGAACGCCTGTCGAGCACCGTGCGCGGCGTGCGCGACGGCAGCGGCGCCATCGCCACGGCCAGCAATGAAATCGCCTCGGGCAACCTGGATCTGTCGAGCCGCACGGAGCAGCAAGCGTCGAGCCTGGAAGAAACGGCATCCTCGCTGGAAGAGCTGACTTCGACCGTCAAGCAGAATTCCGACAATGCGCGCCAGGCGAACCAGCTGGCCGTCTCCGCATCGGACGTGGCCGTCAAGGGCGGCGCACTGGTGGCGCAAGTGGTCGATACCATGGGCACCATCAGCGAATCGTCGAAAAAGATCGCCGACATCATCGGCGTGATCGATGGCATCGCCTTCCAGACGAATATTCTGGCCCTGAACGCGGCCGTGGAAGCGGCCCGTGCCGGCGAGCAAGGCCGTGGCTTTGCCGTCGTCGCCACGGAAGTGCGCAACCTGGCGCACCGCTCGGCCAGCGCCGCCAAGGATATTAAAGTGCTCATCGAAGCGTCGGTGCAGAACGTGGGCGCCGGCAGCGCGCTCGTCAGCCAGACGGGCACGACGATGGATGAAATCGTCTCCAGCATCCGCCGCGTGACGGACATCATGGGCGAAATCAGCGCCGCCGGCCGTGAGCAGGAACTGGGCATTGGCCAGATCAATCAAGCTGTGGCGGAAATGGATACCGTGACGCAACAGAATGCGGCGCTGGTGGAAGAAGCGGCGGCGGCCTCGGAATCGATGCAGGAGCAGGCGGCGGCGCTGGCCGAAATGGTCAGCATTTTCAAGCTCGACGCCAACCATAGCGGTCCGGCAGCGGCCAAGCCTGCCTTGCGCAAGCCTGTCGTGGCCTCCGCCAGCACGGCCTTGAAACGCCCGGCGTTGCGCCTGGCGCCGGCCGGTGCCGCCGCTGCCCCTGCTGCCGCCGCCAAACCGCGTCCGGCCAAGCCTGCCGCAGACAACAGCGGCGAGTGGGAAGAGTTTTAACAACACTTAAAAACCTACTGCGCGTCGCAATTTGCGGCTTGCGATGCTCACTGTGCTCTAGCACAGTTGCGCTTCTCAGCCACAACTTGCTGCCGCTCGCTACGGTTTTTAGGCGTTGTTGATTCTAGATTATTGTTGCTCCAGGGCCACCTTGCTGCCCTGTTCCTGCAAGCGCGCCGCCTCGGCGAGGGCCTGGGCGCGCGCTTCCTCTGCCGCCTGTTCCGCTTTCTCCAGTGCATCATGGCGCGCTTGCAGCGCCGCCCGGGCGCGCACGAAGACGATCTTGATGGCCGCCATCACGGGCACGGACAGGAAGATGCCCACCACGCCCCCCAGCTGGTCGCCGGCCAGCAAGCCGACGATCACCATCAGCGGGCTCACTTCCACGCCTTCGCTCATCAAGTATGGGTTGACCACGTAATCCTGGAACAAGCGGTAGGCGGCGATAAAGCCGATCAGCCAGAACACGTGCTCGAAACCGCTGAAACCGGCCACGACCACGGCGATGACGGCGGCCGCCAGCGGGCCGGCAAACGGGATGAATTCCAGCAAGGCGGCCGCACCGGCCAGCAGCAGGCTGTACGGCACGCCCATCAGGGAAAAGGCGATGCTGTAGGACACAAAGGTGGCGATCGACAACAGCAGCAGGGCGCGCACATAGCGCGACAGCAAGATGTCGAGGTCGTCGATGATGGCGCCCCACAGCTTCTTGTTGGGACGGTTCAGCAGGGACAGCAAGCCGTCGCGCATGTCCGGGCCTTCCTTGATCAGCAAAAAGCTCAGCACGGGCACCAGCACCAGATAGATCAGGTTGCTGGCCGCATGCATGACGGTCAAGCCCAGTTCCTTCGCCAGCGGCATGGCTTGTCCCGTACCGCTGCTCAGCTGCGTCTGCATGAACGACAGCAGGCGCGCGCGCAACGGTTCCATGAATTCCGGCAAAGGAATCCGCTCGGCAAAATTATTGCCCTTGAGCAGGGTCGGCAATTGCGCGCTGAGTTTGCTGGCTTCTTCCTCGATGCGGGCGCCGAAGATGGAGCCCAGTATTGCCACCAGCAAGATCACCACGAGGAAGACGATGCCGATGGCAGCCGTGCGCGGCAAGCGCTTCGGGCCATGGCGTTCCAGCAGGCCGATCAGCGGATACACGAGGTAGCTGAAGAAAATGGCAAAGACCACGACGATCAGGGTCGACGAGACCTTGTAGGTAAGAAAGAGCAGGAAGGCGATGAGGAAAGCCGTCCACACCATCTTGGCAACGCGCAAGTTAAAACCGAACATATGAATTCCTTAGGGCAGGATGCGACGCAAGCGTGACTGGCTTGAAGGGCAGGGTGGGCAAGGCAGGGATCGGGCCGCGCCGCACGGCCGGAAATCATACCGCAAAATGCCAAAATGCCATGTTCTTGTGCGTAATGGCAATGCTTTCCCCTGTCTGGACTCCCCTCAGGCCTATTTATCCCGCCAGCTGGCGACGGTGATGAAGACGCCATCGTCCTTGTCGGGTTCGCGCAAGGTCACCGTATAGCGGCCGCTCGCATCGCTGCCCGTGAACACGACCTTGTCGTCATGGCCTTTTACTTGCGCACCCTTGGCCAGCGTGGCGTAGGTGTTGAGCACCCAGTGGAAATCGGCATAGCTGCGCAGGGTGATGTCGGCATCGGGCAGGGGCTCGTCTCCCGCCTCGGCCGCTTCCGTGGGCGTGCGCATGGGCAAACCGGCCAGGCCCGCCGGCGCGATGCGCTTGCCGCCGCTGGAACTGCCGTTGAGTTCCGCATTCGGCAGCAGCAGGTGCAGCAAGCTGGCGGGAAAGCCGGGCGGCACGTCGCGCGCTTCCCAGCCGGGCTGGCCGGGGCGGGTCGTGATGTATTCCACCGCAGCAATGCTTTGCCGCCGTTCCGGCGCGGCCTGTGCCAGCATGGCCGGCAGTTGCCGCGCCCACACGAGCAGCGGCGCGGCCATCTCGTCCTCTGCGCCCGGCGGCAGGAACACCGTCAGCACGGCGTGCGTGGACGGCAGGCAGGCTGGAGCGGCGTCGCCGATGGCGGCCCGGCAATGGCCGTTGACGAGGCCCAGGGCCAGCAGCTTGCGTTGCGGATCGAACAGCATGGCGGCGCGCCATGCACCGCGCGTGCTGGCATCGATGGAGGCCAGCACGGAGCGTCCGTCGGGCAGCATGGTGCGCGTGATGTCGTCGAGCGACTGCATGCTGTCGAGCACCTGGCGCGCGATCAGGGTGTTGCCCTGCGTATAGCTGCCGCGCGCGTAGCCGAGCAGTTTCAAGACGTCGGCGCGGATTTCGGGATGCGCGCTCAGGCGCAGCGGCGGCGACGGCACGGGCACGGTGGCGGCCACGAAGGCGGCATCCTCGGCAGGAATGGCTTGCGCCATGCTGGCAAGCGGCAGGCACAGGGCGGCGCACAGCGACAGCATGCGGAAAATGGTGTTTCCTGGGGTATTCAATGGCTATCCTTGTCGAGACGCCATGCCGGAGGGCTTGCCGGCATGCGCGGGCCGCGATCTTAGCATTTCAGGAATGAATCTCTTTCTGCTAAGCTTGGCTATTGAATCACTGTCCCCCGTTGTCATGGCCCAAATCACTATTTCCTGCAGTATTCCCGTCGACGATGAGGCAGTGACCGAGTTCCTGCACAAATATCTGGGCCGCTCGCGCCTCGGCACGGCCAAACTGTTGCGCATGGGCGAGAAGGGCTGTTTCTATACGGGCTCCTTGTATACGGACGAGCACGCCAAGGTGAGCCGTTTGATCCGCCGCATGCTGGCCTTCTTCGAGAGCAAGGATATCCCCTTGACCATCCTCAAGATCGGCCCCCAGGACAGCTGGTATGCAGTGGACCCCGAGCGGCGCGATCCCTGGAAGATTGCGCCGCAAGCCTTGCTGGCGCTGCTCGATGCGGTGCCGGACGGTGGCGCTCAGGCGGCGTTGAGCACGTAGCGGTTCTTGCCGCTTTTCTTGGCCTGGTATAAGGATTCATCGGCGCGCCGGTAGCTGTGCGACAAGTCGGCTTCCTTGATCAGTTCCGCCATGCCGATGCTGACGGATACCTTGCGTTCCGGCACGAAAGCCGCCTCGACGCTGTCGACCAGCTGCGCGGCAAAGGCGCAGGCGGCGTTCTTTTCACCCAGGTAAATGACGGCAAACTCCTCGCCGCCCAGGCGGCCGCACAGGTGCTCGCCCGACAGTTCACCGATCACCTCGGCGATCTTTTTCAGCACCTCGTCGCCCACGTCATGGCCGTACACGTCGTTGATCTGCTTGAAGTCGTCGATGTCGATCATCAGGAAATACGCGGGCGTATGCGCCGTGCGCTGCAAGGTACGGGCGCTTTGCGTGAACATGCGCCGGTTGTTGAGCCCCGTCAAGCCATCCTTGTAGGCCATGGTCGCCAGCTCGCGCTGGGCGCGGTAGTTGTTGATGCGCAAGACGAGAAAATAGATATTCAGCGCCAGGCCGATGATCACGCTGATGGTGACGGCCAGCACGGGCCAATGCTGGTCGGCCTGGCCCGCATGCACGGGAAACTGCCCCAGCCCCAGGATGGCCCACACGCACAGCGATACGCCCAGGTAATACGCGATGCCGCTGAAGATGGGCGCCGTCGTCAGGGTGATCATCACGCCCAGCGGCAAGACCCAGAAAGCGGGATCTTCCGTGCCCAGCATCAGCACGCGAAAGCTGAAACCGATGAACAGCACGCTGATGGTGCCGCTGGCGATGATGGCTTGCAAGGACTTTGCATACACGGTCAGCAGCAGCCCGATCAGCATGCCCGTCAAGCCCAGCGCCGCCTGCGCATGATCGAGCGAAGCGCGCGGCAAGGTCAGGCTGAACGTGACCAGCCAGCAAGCCAGGCCAAACGTCAGGATGGCTATCGAAATGAAATGCAGTTCCTTGAAAAAGCGCTGCTGCTGCTCCCGTTCTCCTGAAAAGAACAGGTAATAGAAGGCAGGAGACAGGCTGCGCGAAGTGAACATTGCATTTGTCCAGGCAGACAACACGCCTTGCGGCAGGGACGCCTCCCGGCAACGGCAGGCGGCATGGCGCGCGCACAAAATTAGTTGCGCTCAGGAACTAGTGTACTGGTTTCTTGGGGGCCGTGGGGAGAGTGGCGAGGAAAACGGCTGACACTGTCCTGCCGCCGCCACAGTGGCATGTGGCGGCGGCAGCGCGGGTCGTCACAGGTCGCGCGCCAGCACCTGGCCGATCAAGTCCTTGCCAAAGCTGTGATGCGCCTCTTCCTCGACCAGCTGGAAGCCGGCCTTGTCGTAGATGCGGCGCGCATCGGTGAGGATGCTGTTGGTCCACAATACCATTTTCGTATAGCCGACCTGGCGGCTGAAGCGCAGGCACTCGTCGACCAGGTGGCTGCCGATGCCCAGGCCGCGCGCGCAGGGGTCGACATACAGCAGGCGCAGCTTGGCCGTCGTGTCGTCCTGGCGCACGATGAAGACCGAACCGATCACCTTGCCGTCCTTCTCGGCGATCCAGCAGCGCTCACGGGCCGGGTCGAATTCCCGCACGAACTTGGCGAGGATGTCGGCGACGAGCGCCTCGTATTCATTGTTCCAGCCATATTCCTGCGCATACAGCACGGCTTGCCGGTGGATGATCCAGCCCATGTCGCCCGGCTGCGGATTGCGCAGGAGATAGCTGGGCGATGGTTCCCCCAGCAAACCCTGGATTTGCTCCATGGCAGCGACCAGCTCCTGCTGCGCCGTTGGCGGCAAACGTTCCAGCATGGCGGCCACTTCGCGCCGCGAGGCGTCGATCAGGGGGGCGAGGGTGCGCTGTCCCTGCCCGGTCAGCTGCAATTGCGCCGCGCGCGCATCCGTGGGCGAGCGCGTCTTGGCGATCAGCCCCTGCTTTTCGAACCCGGCAATGACCCGGCTCAGATAGCCCGCGTTCAAGCCCAGCTCGCGGCACAGGTCCGCGCTGGTCAGCTGCTCCCGGTGTGCCAATTCATACAGGATGCGCACTTCCGTCAGAGAGAATGCGCTGTCCAGCAAGTGTTCATGCAGCACGCCAATCTGGCGCGTATAGAAACGGTTGAAACGACGCACGATCTCCGTGCGTTCGCCGAGTTGATCCGCCTGCATGTGACACCTCCATTTACTTGCTTGTGGCAGATTATTGCTTGCTTAAAGCAAGTATGTCAATAGGGCGGCAGGATTCTGGCAGGCATAAAAAAAGCGGCCCTGAAGAGGGCCGCCTCGGCAGTCACGCAAACCAGGGAAGCTGGCTTACACGTCGATATTGCCCGCGCGCAGCGCGTTGTTTTCGATGAAGGCGCGGCGTGGCTCCACGTCGTCGCCCATCAAGGTCGTGAAGATTTGATCCGCCGCAATGGCGTCTTCGATCTGTACCTTCAACAAGCGGCGCACGGTCGGGTCCATCGTCGTTTCCCACAGTTGATCCGGGTTCATTTCGCCCAGACCTTTGTAGCGCTGTTTCGAGACGGTGCGTTCGGCTTCGTCGCGCAGCCATTGCATGGCCTGGTGGAAATCGACCACGGCGATTTCCTTGATGCGCTCGCCTTCGCCGCGGCGGACAAACGCACCTTCGCCGATCAAGCCTTCGAAGGTGGCGGCGCCGCTGCTCAGCACGGCGTAGTCCGGGCCTTGCACGAAGTCGGCGTCGATGGCCGTCACTTTGACGTTACCGTGGTACATGCGCTCGATGTGCAGCTTGTGTTTTTCCGACAAGTCGTCGGAACGCACATGCACGCGCACGGCGCTGTCGTTGATGGCCGTCTGCAGGGCCAGGGCGGAGGTTTCCGCCAGGTCCAGGGTCGACAGGTCCAGTTGCACGCCGGTCATGATGGCCGTCAGGGCGGCGCGGTCGATGACGCGCGTCAGACGCGTCATGATGGTGTTCGACAGGTTGAACTTGCGCACCAGTTCCGTCAGCGTTTCGCCGGAAATGCCTTCCGCGCCTTCGCGCGGCACCAGCACGGCCGTGTTCAGCGCCACGGTCATCATGTAGCTCGCTTCCTCGGCGTCATCTTTTAGATAGCGCTCGTCGCGGCCCGCCTTCACCTTGTACAGCGGCGGTTGCGCGATGTAGATGTGGCCGCGCTCGACCAGTTGCGGCATCTGGCGGTAGAACAGGGTCAGCAGCAGGGTACGGATGTGGGCGCCGTCGACGTCCGCATCGGTCATGATGATGATGCGGTGGTAGCGCAGTTTCTCGACGTTGAATTCGTCCGGTCCGATCGAGGTGCCGAGCGTGGCGATCAGGGTGGTGATCTGCTCCGACGACAGCATTTTTTCGAAACGGGCTTTTTCCACGTTCAAGACTTTACCGCGCAGCGGCAGGATCGCCTGGAACTTGCGGTCGCGCCCTTGTTTTGCCGAGCCACCTGCCGAGTCACCCTCGACGATGTACAGTTCGCACAGGGCGGGGTCTTTTTCCTGGCAGTCGGCCAGCTTGGCCGACAGGCCCAGGCCGTCCATGATGCCTTTGCGGCGCGTCAAGTCGCGGGCCTTGCGGGCCGCTTCGCGGGCGCGCGCCGCTTCGACGATCTTGCCGCAAATGATCTTGGCGTCGTTAGGTTTTTCTTGCAGGTAATCAGCCAGGGTCTTGGCGACGATCTCTTCAACGGGGCCGCGCACTTCCGACGACACCAGCTTGTCTTTCGTCTGCGACGAGAATTTCGGTTCCGGCACTTTCACGGACAGGACGCAGGTCAAGCCTTCGCGCATGTCGTCGCCGTTGATTTCCACTTTCGCCTTCTTGGCGAACTCGTGTTCATCAATGTATTTGTTGATCACGCGCGTCATCGCCGCGCGCAAGCCCGTCAGGTGGGTGCCGCCGTCGCGTTGCGGGATGTTATTCGTGAAGCACAGCACCTGTTCATTGTAGGCATCGTTCCACTGCATCGACACGTCGACCGAGATGTTCGTGTTCTGGTCGGACATGCGCTCGCCCGTGGCCTGGAAAATGGTCGGGTGCAAGACCGATTTGGCCTTGTTGATGTATTCGACGAAGCCGCGCGTGCCGCCTTCGAAGGCGAACACTTCTTCCTTGCCCGTGCGCTGGTCCGACAACTTGATGTTGACGCCATTGTTCAGGAAGGACAGTTCGCGGATGCGCTTGGCCAGGATTTCGTAGTGGAATTCCACGTGCGTGAAAATCTCTTCGTCGGCCCAGAAATGCACGTCGGTGCCGCGCTTGTCCGTTTCGCCGATGACCTTGATCGGCGAGGTGGCGATGTCGCCCACCATGACGATCTGGCGGTCTTGCGGCACGCCGCGCACGAATTCCATGTGATGCACTTTGCCATCGCGGCGGATGGTCAGTTTCAGCAATTTCGACAGACCATTGACGCAGGACACACCCACGCCATGCAAACCGCCCGATACTTTGTACGAGTTCTGGTCGAACTTGCCGCCCGCGTGCAGTTCGGTCATGACGATTTCCGCCGCCGAACGCTTCGGATCGTGCTTGTCGTCCATTTTCAGGCCGGTCGGCACGCCGCGGCCATTGTCGGTGATCGAGATCGAATTGTCGCTGTGGATGGTGACGTGGATTTCCGTGCAGTGGCCGGCCAGCGATTCATCGATCGAGTTGTCCAGCACTTCGAATACCAGATGGTGCAAGCCGGTGCCGTCCGAGGTGTCGCCAATGTACATGCCCGGGCGTTTGCGTACGGCTTCCAGGCCTTCCAGGATCTGGATGGAGGCGGCGCCGTATTCTTCCGTTTTGGCCTGGATCGGGGTGTCTTGTGGATTCTCGGACATGGACTGCTTTCTCAAATAACGATTGCTGATTGCGGGGCCTGACCCTGTCGGATCAGACCCCAGTTTTGCATTGGGTTACGCTTAAATGCGCATCGGCATGACAACGTACTTGAAGTCCGCGTTGTCAGGGATGGAGATCAGGGCGGACGAGTTCGAGTCGCCCAGCGCGATGTTGACGTATTCGCATTTCAGGTTGTTCAGCACGTCCAGCAGATACGTCACGTTGAAACCGATGTCGACGGAATCGCCGCCGTAGTCGATTTCCAGCTCTTCGACGGCTTCTTCCTGGTCCGCATTGGTCGAGCTGATCTTCATGCTGCCCGGGGTGATGATGCAGCGCACGCCCTTGAACTTGTCGCTGGTCATGATGGCGGCACGTTGCAGCGAGCGCAGCAGTTCATCGCGGCCGATGGTGAAGTCGTTTTTGTAGCCTTTAGGAATCACGCGCGTGTAGTCGGGGAACTTGCCTTCCACCAGCTTCGAGATCAGCTCGATGTCGGCAAAGGTCAGTTTCACCTGGTTGGCGGCGATGTCCAGTTGCACCGGCTCATCGTTCTCTTCCAGCAGGCGCTGCAGTTCGATGATGGTCTTGCGCGGAATAATCACTTCCTGGCGAGCAAACGTCTGCTCGGTAGCCACCTGGCAAAACGCCAGGCGGTGGCCATCGGTGGCCACGGCGATCACATTATTGCCATCCAGAACCAGCAGCAAGCCGTTCAGGTAGTAGCGGATGTCTTGCTGCGCCATCGAGAAATGCACCATGTTGAACAGGTGCTTCAAGGTTTTCTGGGGCAGGGTGACGGACGCGTTGTAGCTTTCCGCTTGTTGCACGGTTGGAAACTCTTCCGCCGCCAGCGTTTGCAGGGCGAAGCGCGACTTGCCCGTTTGCACGGTCAGGCGCTTGTTCAGCAGGGTCATCGTGACGTCGCCCGATTCGGGCAGGGCGCGCAGGATGTCCAGCAGCTTGCGCGCGGCCACGGTGGTGCCGGTGACGTCCGCGCCGGAACCGATTTCCGCGTGCGTGGTGATCTGCACTTCGGTGTCGGTCGACAGGAAGGAGACATTTTCACCGTCTTTGCGGATGAGGATATTGGCCAGAATCGGCATAGTGTGCCGACGCTCGACAATACCGCTCACGATCTGCAGTGGCCGGAGAAGGGTATCTCGGGTGGTTTTGACCAATTGCATATTTATCCTCAATGTATAGGTATGAAGTTTAACGTAGTAATTTAACAATCATTGCAAGGGGAGCCCCGGCAGGCCGGCTGCGGCGCTCTCCCAGATAATAAGGGTAAAGCACGTTTTGAGCCAGCCTTGCCCAAGCGGCGCTTAGCCTTTTAACGTTTGTTCCAGCACATGCAATTCATGGTTGCATTCCGGGTTCTTGGTACGGTCCAGCGCGATCTTGCGCACGGCATGCAGCACCGTGGTGTGGTCGCGGCCGCCGAACAGCTCGCCGATTTCCGGCAGGCTCTTCTGTGTCAATTCCTTGGCCAGGTACATGGCGATCTGGCGCGGCCGGGCGATATTCGCGGGGCGGCGCTTCGAATACATGTCGGCAACCTTGATATTGAAGAAGTCGGCCACCGTTTTCTGGATGTTTTCCACGGAAATCTGGCGATTCTGCACCGACAGCAAGTCCTTTAGCGCTTCCTTGACGATATCGATGGTGATATCTTTGCCATGGAAACGCGAATACGCGAGGATCTTGCGCAGCGCGCCTTCCAGCTCGCGCACGTTCGAACGCAAGTGCTTGGCGACAAAGAACGCCACGTCGTCGGAGAAGGTCACGCCTTCCTGCTTGGCTTTTTTCAACAGAATCGCCACGCGCATTTCCAGTTCCGGCGGTTCGATGGCCACCGTCAGGCCCGAGTCGAAGCGCGAGATCAGGCGGTCGTCCATGCCCGTGATTTCCTTCGGATACGTATCCGAGGTGATGATGATCTGTTTCTTTGCGGCAATTAATGCCTCGAAGGCATAGAAGAACTCTTCCTGCGTGCGGCTCTTGCCGCCAAAGAATTGAATATCATCGATCAGCAGCATGTCGAGCGAGTGATAGTAATGCTTGAAGTCGTCGAAACCCTTGCGCTGGTAAGCGGTCACTACGTCGCGAACGTACTGTTCTGCGTGGATGTAGCGGATCTTCGCGCCCGGATTGTCGGCCATCACCTGGTTGCCGATGGCGTGGATCAAGTGGGTCTTACCCAGGCCGACGCCGCCGTAGAAGAACAGCGGGTTGTACGACACGCCCGGATTGTTCGCCACCTGGATGGCGGCGGCGCGCGCCAATTGGTTGGCCTTACCCGTCACGAAGCTGTCGAAGGTCAGGTCGGTGTTGATGCGGCTCTGCTCGCGGCGCGGCGCGGCGCCGATGCTCAGTTCCGGCACGCTCGGCTGCGGCTCCGCGGCGCGCGCGCTGGGCGCGCCGCCATTCGGATCGCTGGCCGGGGTGCTGGCGGTGACGGGTTTCTTCGGCAAGGCCAGGCGCGGGTCGAGCACGAACTGCACTTCCGTCGGCGCTTCGAAGTACTGAATGGCCAGGGCAGTGATGCGGCTGGCGAACTGGGTCTTGACCCAATCGAGCTTGAAGCGATTGGGCGCAGCAATGCGCAGCTTGCCCTCTTCGTAATCGAGAGGGATAAGCGGTTTGATCCACGCACTGAATTGTTGCGGTGTCAGCTCCAGTTCCAACTGCGCGGAACAGGCCTGCCAGAAATTATCCATGTATGTCTATGTGAAAAGGTGTGGGAGGGCGTATCGATTCTGCCCTGCGTTCACCGTGTTGCAAGGCCGGCGTCGCGCGAGGGCTCGCCACACGTAACGCGCTATTCTACTCCCGACTGCGAAAGTTATCCACAGGCACGGCTGTTATTTTTGTGTGGCGGGGTGGGGCGCCGTGTGCATAAGAGGCGACTTATCCCCCGGTTATCCCGTCACAGGCAGTGCTGGCGCGGCCTGTGGCGGGGCCTTGCCGGCAGATGGGGGGCGGCGCGCAAATTTCTGGGTGATCACGGCAATCCTTGACAAGAGGGGGGCATATGCTGAATAATTCAGGGTTCCCCGCCCGTATTCCGTGTTTATTCATTTGGAACGACAATATGGACTAAGCGTGGATTAAGCGGGCGATGAGATTGGCCAGCTTGTGCCTTGGCATAAGTGCGCGATTGTCATTGGCACCAAAAACTGACGGGACGTCAGACCCGATTTTGCATTTTTTTTGTTTTTAGCGAGACCAACATGAAACGTACTTACCAACCTTCCGTCGTTCGCCGCAAGCGTACGCACGGCTTCCGCGCTCGTATGGCTACCCGTGGTGGCCGTGATGTGCTCAACGCACGTCGCGCAAAGGGCCGCAAACGTCTGGCCGTCTAGGCTTGTCGTTGACAGCTGATCGCGTGGCTAGCTGTACTCCAGTCGGCAATCAACGCGAAGGTTCACACGACTTCGCGCGCGTTCGGCGTATCGTTAAAACGGATGAATTTTCATCCGTTTTTCGTTTGCGCCCTTCGCAAAAAACAGCGCATTTTGTGCTGTACACCCGACACAATCAATTGCCGCATGCGCGGCTGGGCGTCGTTGTGGCCAAGCGTTTCGCGCCGCGCGCGGCGACCCGCAACACGATCAAGCGCGTCACGCGTGAGCTGTTTCGCAACAGCGCGATGCCGCCGGTCGACTGCGTGGTGCGTTTGTCGCGCGCCGTCAACAGCAAGGATGGTCCGGCCACCACGACCCAGCTCAAAGCCGAGCTGCGCGAGGAATTGAGCCGCCTGTTCGCGGCGCAAATCGCCGCCCAGGCCCGTTCTGTTGCTGCGCCACCACCATCCGCGCCATGAAAACCCTGCTGCTGTTCCTGCTGCGCGCTTATCAGTTGCTGATCAGCCCCATGCTGGGACAGAATTGCCGTTTCTATCCGAGCTGTTCGCATTACGCGATGGAAGCGCTGCGCGTGCACGGTACTGCCAAGGGCAGCCTGCTGGCTGCCAAGCGCCTGTGCCGTTGCCACCCCTGGAATGAAGGGGGCGTCGACCCGGTGCCGCCGGCCGATTGCAAACAATCTTCAACGACCGCTTGCGGTTGCAACCACTCCTGACAAATACCCTAATGGATATCAATAAACGTACCATCCTGTGGATCGTGTTTTCCGTCTCGCTGGTAATTCTCTGGAACGAATGGATGATCTCGAACGGCAAGCCGTCGATGTTCTCCGCGAACACGGAACAAACCGCCAAGGCGCCTGCGACCCCTGCCAAGACGGCTGCCTTGCCAGCCGCGGCAGGCGTGCCTGCCCTGCCGGGTGACGCTGTCGATCCCGCCGCGTTCAAGCGCGAAGTGATTACCATCACCACCGACGTCATCAAGGTCGATATCGACACCCTGGGCGGCCAGGTCAAGCGTCTGGAATTGCTGAAATTCAAGGGCGCGGGTAATCCTGGCTGGTTTGGCGGCTGCTTCGGCCTGTTCAAGGTATGCCAGCCGGACGACGGCAAGCAAAACGAAGTGCTGTTCGACGAAGGCGCGAACCACACCTACCTGGCGCAATCGGGCCTGGTCGGCGGTCCCTTCCCTACCCATGCGAGCGGTTTCACCGTGCAGCCTGGCGTGCGTACCCTGGCCGATGGCAAGCAAATTCAACTGGTAATGGAAGCGGTCGAAGGCGGCGTCAAGCTGACCAAGACGTTTACCTTCAAGCGCGGCGATTACGTCATCGACGTGCGCCATGACGTGTCCAACGTGGGCGCGGCCCCTGTCACGCCGCAGTTGTATCTGCAACTGACGCATGACGGCAACAAGCCGGTCGGCGACTCCTTCTTCAACAGCAGCTTCACGGGCCCGACCCTGTACACGCCGCAAGACAAGTACCAGAAGCTGACGTTCGAGAAAATCGAAAAAGCAGCCTTGGAAGACGAGAAGAAGGGCAACGACAACGCCATGAAGGGCCTGCACCCGGCGACGGCGAATGGCGGCTGGTTTGCGATTTCGCAACACTTCTTCGTGTCCGCTTTCGTTCCGCCTGAGAACGCCAAGCGCGACATCTTCACGAAGAAGGTCGGCCCCAATCTGTACGCCATCGGCAACGTGCTGCCCCTGCCTACCCTGGCGCCAGGCGCTTCGGCCAGCATGGACAGCAAGCTGTACTCGGGTCCGCAAATCGCGCACCTGCTGGAAAACGTCTCGCCTGGCCTGGAACTGGTCAAGGATTATGGCTGGCTGACCATCATCGCCAAGCCGATGTTCTGGGTCATGGAACAGATCCACAGCGTGCTGGGCAACTGGGGCTGGACCATCATCGCCTTCACGATCCTGATCAAGCTGCTGTTCTTCCCGCTGTCGGCCGCCGGCTACCGCAGCATGGCCAAGATGAAACTGGTCACGCCGAAGATGCAAGCGATCCGCGAACGCTTCAAGGGCGATCCGCAAAAGATGAACCAGGCCACGATGGAGCTGTACAAGACGGAAAAGATCAATCCGCTGGGCGGCTGCCTGCCGATCCTGATCCAGATGCCCGTCTTTATCGCCCTGTACTGGGTCTTGAACGCGTCCGTGGAAATCCGCGGCGCGCCATGGATCGGCTGGATCACCGACCTGGCCCAGCATGACCCATGGTGCATCTTGCCCGTGCTGTACGCGATCTCGATGTTCATCACGACCAAGCTGAACCCGGCCCCGGCCGATCCGATGCAAGCGAAGATGATGCTGTTCATGCCATTGGCATTCTCGGTGATGTTCTTCTTCTTCCCGTCGGGCTTGGTACTCTACTGGGTCGTCAACAACGTCCTGTCGATCGGCCAGCAATGGGTGATCACCAAGAAATACGCGCCTGCCGTCAAGTAAGTCCGGCCAGCGAACAGAAAGCCCGCCTCGCGCGGGCTTTTTTTTGACATCCTACCCAGTGGCTACGATGTCAAAAAAAGTGGGTTTTGCCGGTTTTCCACTGACCCCCTTCATGTGCACCCGGTTTGTCGCTGAAAATATCGCGGCTCCTGCAGCCTTCCCCGAATAATCTACAATATCCCCATGAAACTCGACTCTTCCCCTATCGCCGCCATCGCCACCGCTCCCGGGCGCGGCGGCATCGGCGTGGTACGCGCCTCCGGCAAAAACCTCGCTCCGTTAATGACGGCCCTGTTCGGCGCGCAGGCGCTGAAACCGCGCCACGCCACCTATTTGCCATTCACGGAAAGCGACGGCGCCATCATCGACCAAGGCATCGCCATCCATTTCAAGGGCCCGCATTCGTACACGGGCGAAGACGTGCTGGAATTGCAGGGTCACGGCGGCCCCGTGGTGCTGCAGTTGCTGCTGGCGCGCGTGCTGGAAGCGGGTAAGGACAGCGGCTTGCGCCTGGCCGAGCCGGGCGAATTCACGCGCCGCGCGTTTTTGAATGACAAGCTTGATCTGGCGCAAGCCGAAGCCGTGGCCGACCTGATCGATGCCTCCACGGAAGCTGCCGCCAAATCCGCTTCGCAATCGCTGTCGGGCGCGTTTTCGAACACCATCCACGCGCTGGTCGAACAGGTGACGGGACTGCGCATGCTGGTCGAGGCGACCTTGGACTTCCCGGAAGAGGAAATCGACTTCCTGGAAAAATCGAATGCGCGCGGCCAATTGAAAGCCGTCATCGCAGCGTTGCATAAAGTGTTTGCGCAGGCGGCGCAGGGCGCGCTGCTGCGCGAAGGCCTCAATGTCGTGCTGGCGGGCCAGCCGAACGTGGGCAAATCATCGTTGCTGAACGCGCTGGCGGGCGCCGACGTGGCGATCGTCACGCCGATCGCCGGCACCACGCGCGACAAGGTCAGCGAAACCATCCAGATCGAAGGCATTCCGCTCAACATCATCGACACGGCCGGCATCCGCAGCGCGGGCGACACCATCGACGCCGTCGAGCGCATCGGCATCGAACGCACCTGGGGCGAGATCGGCAAGGCCGATGTGATCCTGCACCTGCTCGATGCCGACCACGGCCCGACCCTGGCCGATGAAACCATCGTCGCCGCCTTCCCGGAAGGCGTGCCGGTGGTGCGCGTGTGGAACAAGATCGACCTGTCGGGCCACAAGCCCAGCGTCGACAGCCTGCCCGACGCCACCCACGTGTATCTGTCCGCGCACGAGCACATCGGCATCGACTTGCTGCGTGCCGAGCTGCTGCGCATCGCCGGCTGGCAGCAGACGGGAGAATCGCTGTACCTGGCGCGCGAACGCCATTTGATCGCGCTCAAATCGGCCGGCAAGCACCTGGACATCGCCGCCGAACACGCGGCGCAGGACGACCAGTCGCTGGACCTGTTTGCGGAAGAACTGCGCCTGGCGCAGGTGCAGCTGTCGAGCATCACGGGCGAGTTTTCGCCTGACGATCTGCTGGGCGTGATCTTCAGCCGTTTCTGCATAGGGAAATAGTTGAGATTATTGTCTTCGGAAAGACTGTGTAGATCAGTTTGAGCGTTACATGTGAAATGTACAGGCGTCTCGAATATTTTCCAGTTGATACTAGTCTTCTTTACCAAGATATCAATGGTTGGTTTGTGGGCTGTATGCCAAGAGTCCCCCATGGCTTCGCACCGACCTAAACCATTTGGCCTATGTAATGGGTTATTTGATGGTGATTGTAAGATTGATTGGTGCCGCTTTGGCCGTTTTACGGGCAGACTGAAGCGCTGGACTGAGCTTAATGGGTATTCTTGTTTAGGACAGGTTTGGTTTTCCTAAGCCGACCCGATCAAAGTCTCGTCACCACCGCTCCCTCGAAGCGCCCAGCGAAAGCATCGAAGGCCACCTAGGATCGCTCCGGTTAAGTCGCCACCAGGGCGAGACTCCGTCGGTCTCAAGGTTGTGATGTATGGCTATATTTCTTTTCAAGCCAACTGGGAGGGTGCGAAGGATGAGTAGTCGGTTCCCTCATGTTAGAACCCGGGGCGCAGCATTTCATGGTTATCAAGGGAGGCGAATTGTTCATATGACGGCATAAAAAGCGGAATGTCGCGCTTAATGAGCGGTAGCAAGGCAGGCGCAGCGAGCTGCGAGTAGAATGGTTGTGGCCTGCACCATGCAGAGCCGCAATGGCGCCTTACCTTACTGTAACCTGACTACGGCCGGCTCTCAGACGCTTGTAGGCGACCGGGAAACCTCGAAACATTAAACGGCACCGTCCAGTTGAACTCGCGCTAAAATAACGTAATTGCACAGGCAAGCTGGGGCAAATCAATCACTTTGACGAAACAAAGCGGACACGCTGAGTCTACACGTCGCTCCGTCGTTCAATAGTGTATCGAAAGCTGTAGCTGATGCCGATAACAGAAGCATGATGAACATGTAGGAAGTTTTCCTGGTGGGCTACTGCCAAAGTCATGGGATATCAAATATAGAGGGAGTTGATGTTGCGACTACGAAAACTGGAAAGAGAATGGCAAATGCCAAAGATAAGGCGCATGACGGAATTCGAGATAGGGGTGTCGAAGAGCGCGCTCCAATATTACAAAATGGACTCATGTCCGGCCGCATCTACCGAAGAGGCGGTGTCGCCGCGCGCTGCTGCGGTCCTTTTAAAGCCAGGCAAGAAGAACGACTCAGTAGCGCCAAGCGGTATCATGAGGCTGGATTATGCATTGTGGCAGGGTGATGTTGAGAAATTCTTGAAGGGTTTACCTAAGGAACCATTGTTTGACCTCATTGTTACATCTCCTCCTTACAATATTGGTAAGGAGTACGAGACACGTACGGGCCTAGAAAAATATCTTGAATGGCAAGAGGGAATTATCAATGAATTGATTCCTCGCTTGAAACCAGGCGGCAGTATTTGTTGGCAAGTAGGCAATTATGTCGATGATAATGAGATATTTCCGCTAGATATCGAGTTTGCACCGATCTTCAAAAAGCACAAGTTGCGGCTGCGTAACCGCATCATTTGGCAGTTTGGTCATGGGCTACATAATCAGCGGCGTTTTTCTGGGCGATATGAAGTGGTGCTTTGGTACACTCATTCCGATACAAAGAAGGATACCTACACCTTCAATTTAGACCCCGTGCGGATTGCGGCAAAATATCCTGGGAAAAAACATTTTAAGGGGCCCAATGCCGGTCAATTGTCAGGAAATCCACTTGGGAAGAATCCCGAGGACGTGTGGGACATTCCGAACGTAAAGAGCAATCATGTGGAGAAGACTGAACATCCTTGCCAATTTCCGGTCGGATTGATTGAGCGCCTGGTCTTGGCGCTGACTAATCCTGGCGACCTAGTGTTTGATCCGTTTTCGGGGGTCGCTTCATCGGGCGTTGCTGCTGCGCTACATGGGCGCAGATTCTGGGGATGTGAGCCTGTGGTCGAGTATGCCAAAACCGGAAAACAGCGTATCCAAGAAGCGCTTGATGGCACAGCTCGATATAGGCCGCATGATAAGCCATTGTATGATCATAAACAAAGCAATCTGTCGAAGGCGCCAGAAGGTTTCAAATTTGAGGACTCGGAATGAAGCATGCCATACATAGTCATTGTGGTGGTGATAAAATCCTCCCTACGGTACTCCAGAAAGAAATCGGTGCGGCCATTACAGCTATAACGGTCAAACCAGCTGTTGGCGCTGCTGCTAAAATGAGAGATTCATTCTTGGAAAGTCTCAAAGGTTCTGGATGGTCCAGCGAAGTTTCCGTATCACGTGATTCTGATATGACCATTACCTCCTTAAAAAACGGAGTGGGTCTTTGCCTTCAAACCGGTAACATGGCACGTATCTACGCCGACTTGATGAAGTTGCAGGCAATGTATTTAGATAATTCCATTAAATCAGCAGTAATCGTCTTGCCTTCACATCCAATAGCAAAGCTTCTGGGTAGTAATATCGCTCAGGCAAAGCGTCTTGAGCGTGAGCTTGAGATATTCAAGAAGGCTTACCACGTCCCAACACTTGTTTTCGCCCTGGAATAAAAAATGACAGATATCACTTCCAGTACTATCCCGGCCACGTTCAGATTCGGCTGGCCCAAGCCAGCTCGGATTGAGGAGTTTAAGAAGCTGTTGGCATTGCCAGCTAGGGCAACGTTTCGAATCGTTTTCCAAGGAAAAACGATGGATATACCAATTATTCGCGTCTCGATTGACCTGCCGAAATATCGAATGGCAAATGGACGGACGACTTCACTGCAAGCTGAATATCTCGCACGCAATCCCGATGCTAAGCCTGACTTGTTTTCGGGGGACGCCGAGCTATGGGATTCTCAAGAAGTTCAGCACTCGCTGCTCTTGCAGGTTGCGAAACAATCGGATTTGCGGAAGTATTTTGAGGATACATCTAATAAACAGGTTGAACCGATTCTTTTAGATGAAAATGGGTTCGCGGTGAATGGGAATCGTCGTCTTTCCACTTGGCGCGACTTGTGCCATACCGATAGTGTTAAATATCAACATTTCCTATATATCGACATCGCAGTTTTACCTCACTGCGACGAAAAAGAGATCGACCGGCTTGAGGCTGCTCTGCAGATTGAAAAAGACATTAAAGCCGATTACTCGTGGGATGCCGAGGCAAACATGATGATTGCCAAGCAAAAACGTGATGGCTTTTCAAATAAGGAACTCGCGGACCTTTATCGAATGAAGGAAAACGAAGTTCAAGTTCTCATGGATATGCGTGCGTATGCTGATGAATATCTCCGGAGTCGCGGAAAATCTAATCTCTGGTCACAGGTTTCTTATCACGAAGAAGCCTTTAAGAAAATTGTTTCCTCTCGTCCGCGCATTTCAGGAATAGGAAGCCAGGAAGTCTTCAAGCAAGCGGCCTTTGCTTTGATTGATAATCCTGACGAGGCAGGTGGACGGCTTTATGATACGATTCCAGCAATCGTTGAAAGCCTAGATCAAATTAAAGAAAAACTGCAAGCCGAGTTCGAAGTAAAGATCGAACCCACTGCCGCTTCTCTGGATGATATGTTTGGTGGTGCATTGCCAGTTGCGGGTGAATCCTTACTGGATATACCGTTGGCGAAAGAAATTCAAAAACCTGAAAGCGCTGAAAAAGCACGGCGAATTATCGTTGAAGTAATCGAGAGCCAGCGACAGCTCAAGAAAGATTCGAAGAGTGCAGGCTATTTGCTGGATTGCTGTGCGAAAGCCCAATCGGCCCTGACAGCAGCAGTGAAGGACGGATTGCGCCCTGAGTCAAGGCTTTCAGGAGTCGCCAAACAGCTTGATCAGATTCAATCGCAAGTCGAGAAAATTCGCACCTACTTGGCCGAGCATGCTGAACATTGACTACCGGGAATCAGATCGCCGTGCGGTACTTGCATGGGGAGTAGATGATGCCAGCGCCGTATGGCTCGACGTACTTCGTCGTTTGCTATTCGATCACACTGACGATGCTACGCAGGAGGATGGCTATCGGATTTCGCTACCATGGTGGAGCTTCGTTGCCTTGCGTAATCAGCTTTTGGAGATTTTCAAAGGCTACGATCTCACTCCGGGAGAAAGTCTCGCCATCAGCTTATCCGCGGCTGAAATGCTGCGACAATCTAAGCGATCCGCAGATGGATATACACTTGCGACAACCGCGCACACGATTCCCGAGGCCGATCTTCGCGCTAGACTGAGCGAACTTGGGTTCGCTCGAAGTCTATCCCCGGAGCAAGCTCGTAACGTGAGTAAGATCGCTGCACTGCCTGCTGCGGCTACTTTCTCCGTGCCAGGCGCGGGTAAAACGACGGAAGCCCTTGCGACCTTCTTTTATCGTGCACGTGACGACGAGCGCTTGCTTGTAGTTGCACCGAAGAATGCATTTGCAGCTTGGGATGAGCAGATTGCAGACTGTATGCCGGACTTGCACGCAGAGTTCGCGCGGCTACGAAGCGGGAAAGATAAGATTGCCAAGATATTGGACAACGACCCACGTTTTATGCTGATCACATATCAGCAGCTAGCCCGGGTGCCTGATCTGCTGGCAGCGCATTGCGCGCGATATAAAGTGCATGTTTATCTTGATGAGAGCCATCGCATCAAGAGTGGTATCGCCAAGCAAACAGCACGCGCTGCGCTTGCACTGTCCTGCCTCCCTGTTGGTAAATTGATTATGTCCGGTACACCGATGCCGCAATCAGTCGATGACTTGATCCCGCAATTTGCGTTTCTCTATCCAGAGATAGCGGCGAATACAGACAACGTCGTCGATCTGATTCGCCCGGTCTATGTGCGAACTAACAAAACAGAACTCGGACTACCTCCAGTAACACGTGTCATCGCGAAACTTCCCATGGCGCCTATGCAACATGAGCTTTATAAGCTTATGAAATTTGAAGTGGCGCGCGAAGCCGCTAGCGCCCTGAGCATTCGCAATAAGCAGGCATTTCGGTCACTCGGGAGATCCGTAGCCCGGCTCTTGCAGTTTGTCTCAAATCCGTCTCTGCTTTCTACAGAGCTAGCTTTCGCTCATCCTGATTTGCTGGCAGCAGCGCTCGCAGAAGGGGATGGGCCGAAGCTCAAATACGTTTTAAGGAAAGTCAGGCAGCTTGCACGAGAAGGTCAGAAAGTCTTGATATGGTCATCGTTTGTTCGCAACGTTGAATATATCGCAGAACGTTTAGCTGACCTTGGTGCTGTTTATATCCATGGCGGTGTTGATGCTGGAGATGAGGACGATGACGAGACGCGAGAAGGAAAGATTAAGCTATTTCATGATGACGCAAACGTGCGTGTGATGGTCGCAAACCCCGCTGCTGCAAGCGAAGGTGTAAGCCTGCACCGGATTTGTCATCATGCCATTTACCTTGACCGAACCTTTAACGCTGCACACTATCTTCAATCGGAAGACCGTATTCACCGTTTCGGATTACCTGCTGATCAAGCGACAACAATTGAAATTGTGGAGTGTATCGACAGCGTAGACGAGACTGTGCGGGAACGGCTGAGCTTTAAAATCGGAAAAATGGCTGAAGCATTGGACGATTCGTCGCTTAAGCCAGACCCGATACCGATAGACCCCAATGACATTGAGGACTTCGAGGAATTCAGTACTGGTCTTCTGCCCGACGATGTTCAAGCATTGCTTAGAGATTTGTCAAAGGAGGGGTGATGCTTGCCTTTTCTCCAGGCCTAGCGCAAGGGTGTTTTGAATTGCTGGAAATTGTTTCCCGTAGTTCGCTGACTTTTCCCCAAATACATGCATCATTCGCATACTTCGGTAGTTTGCCAACTGCAAAAATAGTTGCTACCGCGCAAGTGATTGGCTGGCTTCGCGCGAACGACGAAGGCATCGCATCAATTTCACCATCAGGAGCGAGACTAATTAGCCTCGTAGGATATCAGCCCATGTTACGTCAGGCCCTGCTTGACTACATCGACACGGAGCGGCCACCTTGGGTCCAAAACGCAACCTATGGACGATCCCGCGTGATCAGATTTGCTGGTCGAGAGTTAGCACAAGTCTTTGTAGAGGCAGGGCTGGCCAGTAGTACTGATGATGAAATCGTGGCATTTTGGGATTCGATGGCTGCTTTAGCGCGAGGTCAGAAAAATGGACGTTTATTAGAGATTGGACGGCTGGGCGAACGACTCTCCATCGCCCATGAGTTGGCGCGCACCGGACGCCCTCCGAAGTGGATTGCAATCGATAATAACGAAGACGGCTATGATGTTCTTTCCGTGGTCGATTCCGAGGATCTACGTCCTCTTTCGATAGAGGTTAAGACATCGACGTTGGGAATTGCTGGTTCAATGCACTTAACGCGCAATGAGTGGGGGCGCGCCCAGGAGGTCGAGAATCATCTATTTCACGTGTGGTCTATGAAATTGAATGAGCCTGCCCTTGCAATCTTGACTCCAGAAGTGCTGCAAGGACACATCCCATTGAATGCTGGCCAGGGTTCTTGGGAAATGGTAGAGGTGCCACTAGAAGCGTTTCGTGATCGGTTCCTCCAGTATAATTTGCTTAAGTCTGAATAGTTTTACGCAAAATGCGCGCGGCCTCATCCGACGTAGAAAACGATTGGCATTCCAATGCATCTACTGCCTTGATGGTTGCTTTTCTTTTTTGTACGCGAGTTGGCACACGCAGTTACCTGATTGCTTTGAAGCCTCAGTGTCTGCTGGGGCTAGGCACTCCTACTAATGTCCTGTAAAGAAGGGAAATGCATGGCAAGGGTAATCCTGATAATGGCCTGGCTGTGCTGCCTGCCCTTGCTGGCTCAGGCAGAGGAAAAGCTGCCGCGCGACGTGGTGCAGTTCATTGATCATGCGCAAATGTGCGAACACTTTGCCGGCGAGTGGGATGACAACGACAAGGCGCGCCAGCGCGAGATCACGCAAGCCGTGGCCGCTTTTTGCGGCCAGGCGCAGCGGCAGTGGAAGCGGCTGTCCGCCAAGTATGCGGGACAGCCGAAGCTGGAAAAAGTCATTGCCGATAATGCCAATGACGCGGTGCGCAGTTTCCGGAAATAGCGGCTGCCCTGGCTTGCGGCGGCTCAGCTCTTCTTGCGCTTGGCCTGCTCTTCCCTGAATGTCTGGAAGGTCTCGATATGCTCGGCCCGCCGCAGCACGCGCGAGTGCGGGTCGAGCGTGTACGTGGCGCCAGCCGGCAGGGGCAGTTCGCCAAAGCCCAGTGCCATGGAAACGGTATGGATTTCCTTGCCGATACGCACTTCCACCGGCATCAGGAAGGCGAGGTCGGCAGGCGTCTTCCACAGCAGGCGCAGGGTGTCGCCGTCCCGCACGGCGGACAGCTCCGGCAGCGCGGCCTGGTACAGATAGGTCTGGAAGAACCAGTCGTAATTGCTGCCCGTGACTTTGTCGACGATGGCCATGAATTCCTGCGTGCTGCCATAGCGGGGCTGGAACTGGCCCGGCTGCGGCTGTTCCGTGCCGTAGACGAGCAGGCGCACGGCGCGGAAGAAGGCGTCGTCGCCGATCAGGCCGCGCAAGGTGTGCAGCACCAGCGCCCCTTTCACATAAATGTCGCCGCCCGGTCCGCCCTTTTTCAGGTCGTAGACCTCTTCCTCGCTTTTCGGCTTGCCCGAGACCATGGGCGCCTTGTTGACGATGCCGGCGCGCATTTGCTGCAACGCAGCAAAATATTCCTGCTCCCCCCGCAGATATTGCATGTACAGCGGTTGCATGTACGTGCCGAAACCTTCGTGCAGCCACATATCGTCCCAGTTGCTGTTGGTGAGCTGGTTGCCGAACCATTCGTGCGCAAATTCATGCTGCAGCAGTTCGTCGTAGCCATAGCTGGTCTTGGCGAATTTGTTGCCATAGGCATTGATGGTCTGGTGCTCCATGCCCTTGTGCGGCGTTTCGGCGATGCCGACCTTTTCATCGCCAAACGGGTAGGGGCCGATGACGCTTTCAAAAAAATCTAGCATGGGCGGCAATTCCGCGAACAGGGCGCCCGCCTTGGCTTCGCTTTCCGGCAGATACCAGAATTGCAGGGGGATGCGGTTGCCGTAGCGGCTGGCATACTCGCCCTGCAGGCTGCGGTAGGGCGCCACGTTGAGGGCGATGCCATAGGTGCTCGGGTGCTTGGCGCGCCAGTGCCAGGTGCGCCAGCCGTCGGCCTCATCCATGCCAAGCGCGACGCCGTTGCCGGCCGCCACCAGCGGCGCCGGCACCTGGATGTGCTGGTCGATCAGCTGGGCCTTGCCCATCGGGTGGTCGATGCAGGGCCAGAACAGGTCGCAGCCTTCGCCTTGCACGGCGCTGGCGATCCACGGCGCGCCATCTGCCGTGCTCGACCACACCATGCCGCCATCCCACGGCGCCTTCACGGCGACGTGCGGCACGCCGTGGTAGACGACGCGGATGGTGGTGCGCGCGCCGGCCGCGAGGGGGGCCGGCAAGGTCATGCTCAGGCGTCCGTCCGGATTGGCGTAGTCTTGCGGCCGCAGCGCCTTGCCGTCGATTTCGATGGCATCGACGGGCAGGTTGCGGTCCAGGTCCAGCGCGAAGCGCGAGATCGGCTGCGTCGCCAGGAAGGTCAGGCGCGCGTCGCCGGCGATGCTGCGGCTGGCCGGGTCGATGCGCAAGGTCAGGTCGGCGTGTTCGAACACCACCGCCAATTGTTCCGGCGTGCGTTCGGCGCCCGAATTGAGGGTGTAGGCGGTGGGCGTGCGCGTGGCGCAGGCGCTGAGCAGCAAGCAGGAGAGCAGCAGAGGGATGGGTTTCATGGCAGGCGCGCAAGTGAACGGAACACCGATTGTAGTGTGAAGTGACAACGTTGTCGTTTGGAAATTTCAAGGCGCCGATGGGGCAAGCGTGGCCGCCGTTGAGAAATGTCATGGGCTTCAAACTGCGCTGACGTAATCTTGCTGAGCGGCCTTGAAGTGCCGCTAGGAAAGGAAGCGCCATGGACAGCAAACAGCCGGATGTCGTGGAATGCGGGGATGAGGTCGTGGCGCGACGATTGCCCGCCATGCCGGAATTGATCGCCACCTTGCCGCCGAAAGGCGCGTGCTGGTACTGCGACAAGCCGCTCGACGCCGTGCGCCGCTTTTGCGGCAAGAGCTGTGGCATGGCTTACGCGGAAGAGGCGCAATACCACCCTTGAGGGGGGGGGGGCGGCTAGCGGCGCCGCAGCAGCGCCGCCAGCGCGCCGTCGTAGTCGAACTCATGCGCGGCAGCCGCCACTTCCTGGTAGACGTGCACGCCCAGGCTGGCCGCCAGCAGGCTGGCCGAGTTTTCCAGGATGTCGATGGCCGCGCCGTCGCCTTCGCGCAGGTGGCTGGCCAGGCGCGCCAGCAGCAGCTGGATGGCGGGCGCGGCCGGATCGGGCGCCACGTCCTGCGCTGCCGTATGGGTGGCCTCCGGCATGCCCAGCATGCTGCTGACCGCGCCCAGCAATTGATCTTGCGCCAGTTCCAGCTGCAGCATCTGGCGGGCCAGGTCGGGCGCCTGCGCGCGCAGTGCCGATTCCAGCGTTTCTGCCAGGCCGTGCACGTGGTGCGCGCCGATCATGCCGGCGGCGCCCTTCAGCGTATGCGCCTTCAGGCGCGCGGAAGCATAGTTGCCCGTGTCGAATTCGGCGCGGATCTGGCACGGCGTGGTGCCGTGGTCATGCAGGAAGCGGCGCAGGATTTTCAGGTACAGGATGCGGTCGCCCATGATGCGGCCCAGTCCGTTCTCGACATCGAGAATCCGGACCATGTCGGATGCCGCGAGGGCGGCATCATCATCGCAAGTGGCGTGTGGTTTCATCATGCCTGGTGTGCAGAGGGCCCCAAAACTTGTCAATTGCATTCATGCAATATCCACTATTTTACATCCAGTTGCCCTCGCTACTGCGTCCGCTTGGCAGACGCTGCCAGACTAACGCGTCGTGAATGACCAGCTGCGCGTGACGCTCGCGCCATTGACTTTGCCGATGAAACTCACGTCATAGGTGGTGGCCGCCAGCAGGGGGGCCAGCGGGATGATGGCGGCCACCGAGCGCGATGTATTGACGGCATCGGTTTCCTTGCTGAGCAGGCGTACCGCCAGGTCCGCGCCGGCGCCACGCTGGCGCACGGTGAATGTCGTCACGCTGAGGGTGGCGTCGAAATTCGCATGGACGCTGATCGGGTAGCCGACCACGTCCTGGTTGGGCACGGGATCGGGTTCCTCTTCATTGCTGGCGAAACTGGTGGCGACCTTGGTCTGTCCGTCGAACGGGTAGCTGACGATCTGTCCGGCCGGCAAGCCGGGACCGTAGCGGTTGTTGCCCGCCAGGTCGGTGGTGAAATACGCGTAACCGCTGTTGTTGACGGCCGCACCGGCGCCGCCTTCCTTGAAGACCGGTTCAAAGATGAGGAAGCGGTGATACACGGCCGTGATCAGGTTTTCCGCCATGTAGAAACCGGAATTGGTCGCCATGCCCGCGATGACTTCGCCCCAGACGGAAGTGACGCCATAGCCGGACGCGGTCAGGCGGTCATACAGTGTTTCGCCGGTAAAGCCGGGCTTGCCTTTGACTTGATTGTGCACCACCACATTATTGCTGTTCAGATAATTGGAGTGGCCGAGTGCCGCGTTGTCGATCTGGCTATTGCGCACCAGCGGCGCCAGGCCGATCTGGCCGCGCCGGTAATTGATCCAGTTGAAACCATCGGTGGCGATATTGTTGCTGAGGACGGGAGCGCCCGGCTCCTGTGTCAGCTGCCCGGCCTGGGTCGAGGTGTTCAGCGACGTCTTGCCGCCGTTATCGCCGCCGCCACAGGCGCTCAGCAGGGCTGCACTCAGCAGGGCGGGTATCCAGTACTTCCAACGCAGTGACGAGACAATCAAGTTGACTCCTGTATAGGTAGGCGGGCAGCGGTGGGGGCCGGCGTGCTGCCCTGTGAAACGATTCTAAGGCATTTTTATGTGCCGTAGAGCATCGATGACAAGATATGTCGCGTGCTCGTGCGCAGACGGTGCCGCAGCTGCACAGGGTAGAATGAGCATAGTGCAGCGTTTGCCGCTGCGTTGCCTCATTTCCGCTACTTTGATTGCCCACAAATTTGAACACATTGCCCAAGTCGCGCCTGCAGCGCGCCAAATACGCCTTGCCCAGCATGGTGACTTTGCTTTCGATAGCCTGCGGTTTTGCCAGCATCGTCATTTCCGTCGATAACGCGACTGTCGGCGACGCGGATGCCTACCGGCTGGCGGCGGCGCTGCTGGTGCTGGCCGGCGTGTTCGACGCGCTCGACGGCTACGTGGCGCGCCTGACGAACACCAGCTCGCAGTTCGGCGTGCAGCTCGATTCCATCGCCGACGTGATGAATTTCGGCTGCGCCCCGGCCGTATTGCTGTACTGCTATGGCTTCGTGCAGATGGGCGTGCACGATCCGCTGCTGCTGCGCTTTGGCGGCATGGCCAGCTTCTTCTTTGTCGCCTGCGGCGCCATGCGCCTGGCGCGCTTCAATGTGAACGTGGGACGGACGGATCCCCTGTATTTCGTCGGCATGCCGATCACGGCCGGGGCCGCCTGCGTGGCGGCCGTCGTGGTGGCCTGGCCGGCACCCATCGATTCCATGCTGCACAGCTATCTGCTGATGCTATTGCTGGTGGGTGTGGGCAGCCTGATGGTGTCGACCTTGCGCTTCCCCAGCTCCAAGCAAAAGAAAAGCCTGGCCGCGCTGCTGGTGCTGATCGTCGCCGTCGCGCTGCTGGTGTGGCTGAAGACCAGCTTCTTCGCGCTGTTCTTCGCCGTCTACATCGGCGCCACCCTGGCGCTCAACCTGGCGTGGCACCTGGGCTGGCGGGGTATTGCGTTGCCGCAAGTCTTCAACGACCCGGACGAGATAGACTAAGCCACCTCGTGCCCGCGCGCGGCGCGCAGGATGGCGAACCAGTCGCTGCGGCTGAGCGCAAATTGCGTGCCCTCCACGGCCACGCCGACGGCTTCGATGCGGCCCGTGCCCGTCAGCGGCAGGGGGCGGCATGGCAGTTGCATGATCCAGGCGAATACCACGCTGGCAAACGGACGCTGCAGTTCATCCGCGATCTGCTTGATGACATTGCGCAAGTTCTCCACATTCGCATCGCCGCCCTGGAACAGCCGTCCGCCCGCCAGCGGCGACCAGATCATCGGCGCCACGCCCACGTCCTGCAAGCCGTCGAAGGTTTCATCGAACAGCGGCGTCACGTGCAGCGGCGAAAATTCCACCTGGTTCGTCACCAGCGGGAAGCGCCGGTGCAGGCATTCGAACTGGTGGCGGCTGAAATTCGACACGCCAAAGTGCAAGACCTTGCCCGCCGCTTTCAATTGCGTGAAGGCGCCGGCGATCTCGTCGAAATCCATCAGCGGGTCGGGACGGTGGATCAGCAGCAAGTCCAGGCGGTCCGTCTGCAACTGGCGCAAGGTCTGTTCCACGGAACTGGTGATGTGTGCCGCGCTCGTGTCGTAATGCTGGATGGCATGGCCGGGACGGTGCGGCGACAGCAGCTTGATGCCGCATTTGCTGACCAGCTCCATCTTGTCGCGCAAGCCCGGCTGCAGGGCCAGCGCTTCGCCGAACAGGCCTTCGGCGCTGTAATCGCCATAGATGTCGGCATGGTCGAAGCTCGATACGCCCAGCGCCAGGCATTGCTCGATGAAGGCCAGGCGTTGCTGCGCAGACATATTCCACTCGCCGATGCGCCACATGCCGGCGACGATGCGCGACAGTTCGGGACCGTTGCTGCTCAAACGGCTGCGCGGCGCTTGCAGGCTGGCGGGAAATACATGGCTCATGGGCTGGCTTTCTGATGGTGGCGTGAGGGGACTCGCCACGATTATAGCCAGCTAATCTAGAGCATGCTGCGGATAAAGCGGCAACACCGCTCCTGCAAGGCCGCATCGAGCTGGCCGCCCAGCTGCATCTGGTACACGAGCGCCGATTGCAGCATGAAGGCGAACAGGCGCAGGTCGAGGTCGGCGCGCACGCCGATGTTGAGCAGGCGCTGCACCACCAGGCTGATCCACGGCGCGACGATCTGCTCGCGAAAGCGCAGCTGCGCCGCCGCATCGTTGTGGATCAGCACCAGCAGATCGCAGGTGAAGCGGCCGTCGGCGTTCAGGTTGTCGAAGATGCGCGCGCAGATCGCCTCGATTTCTTGGCCGTCCGGCATGTCGAGCGCGCGCTGCAGCTTTTCCGCCGTGCGCTTGACGAGCGCGTCGAGCAGCATGTCTTCGCGGCGCGGCCAGCGCCGGTAGATCGTCTGGCGCCCCACGCCGGCAGCGTCGGCCACCATCTGTATCGTCACCGCGTCGAGCCCATGCAGGCGCACCAGCATGACGATCGCTTCCAATACCGCATCTTCCACACCCGCCTTGCGCGGGCGGCCACGCGCCACTGCCTCTTTTTTGATCACGTCTAACCTGTCTCTGAATGTTTCTTTTAATTATGGTACGATGCGCACCGTAAATGCAAAGCAACTGCTTGTCAATCATCCTGATCAATTAACCGACAGGCAGGTACGCCGCGCCGCGATACTCCAGTCATCTCTACGTGAAATTTGCACTCTCCGCGGCGCGTGTCCGCATTTTCTTTCTGACTCCCACATCCATCACTGTGGCGGCTCGTGCCGCCTGAGGAAAACCTATGAAAATCATCGGGATTTCGCCCCAGCGGCGTAACTTCCTGCGCAAGGCCGTCGGCGCCGCGCCTGCCGTGGCCTTGCTGGCCGGCGCCGGCGGCGGTCTGGCCATGGCCGTCTCCAAGGACCAGCCTGCCTACAAACCGCGCTTTTTCGACGCCACCGAATGGGCCACCCTGACGGCGCTGGTCGACCGCCTGATCCCCGCCGACGGCGAAGGGCCGGGCGCGCTGGAATCGGGCGCGCATGAATTCATTGATGCGCAGATGAACACGCCCTACGCGTATGGCGCGCTGTGGTACATGCAGGGACCGTTCGTGCCGTCGATCGAACAGTTCGGCTACCAGTTCCACATGGCGCCGCGCGAGCTGTACAAGAGCGCCCTGGCCGGCGTCAACGCAGCCGTCCATAAACAGTCGGGCAAGCCTTTCGTGCAGCTGAACGGGGCCGAGCGCGACGCCGTCATCACGCAATTGCAAAAGGGAACGTTGGACATCGGCGCAGTGCCGGCCAAGGTCTTCTTCAACCAGTTGCTGCAAAACACGCGCGAAGGTTACTTTTGCGATCCCGTGCACGGCGGCAACAAGGACATGCTGGCCTGGAAGATGGTCGGATTCCCCGGCGCGCGCGCCGACTACATGGATTGGGTGGAACAGTATGGCAAGAAATACCCACTGCCCCCTGTTTCTATCGCATAAGACTTTTTGTAGCAGATCAAAGAAAAAGAAAAACCATCATGAGTGATATCAAACCAGATGTAAAAATGAAGCCTGTCGATGCCGTGATTGTGGGCTTCGGCTGGACCGGCGCCATCATGGCCAAGGAATTGACGGAAGCGGGCCTGAACGTGGTCGCGTTGGAACGCGGCGAGTACCGCGACACCTATCCCGACGGCGCCTATCCGAAGACCCTCGACGAGCTGACCTACATCCAGCGCAGCAAGCTGTTCCAGGATATGTCGAAAAGCACGTTCACCTTCCGCCACAGCATCACGGGCGTGGCCGTGCCCTACCGCCAGATCGGCGCCTTCAAGCCCGGCACGGGCGTGGGCGGCGCGGGCTTGCACTGGTCGGGCATGCACTGGCGCGTCTTGCCGGAAGAGCTGCAGATCCGCAGCCATTACGAACGCCGCTACGGCAAGAAATTCATCCCCGAAGGCATGACGATCCAGGACTTTGGCGTGACTTACGCCGAGCTGGAGCCGCACTTCGATTTTGTGGAAAAAGTCTTCGGCACCTCGGGCCAGGCATATAAGGTCAACGGCATCGTCGTCGGCGACGGCAATGTGTTCGAGGGCGACCGCTCCGACAATTACGCGCTGGCGCCGCAAAAAGTGCCGTACACGGCCGAGCTGTTCCGCCGCGCGGCCAAGGCCGTCGGCTACCACCCGTTCGTCAACGCTTCGTCGAACGCATCCGGTCCGTACACGAATCCGTACGGCTGCCAGATGGGACCGTGCAACTTCTGCGGTTTCTGCTCCGGCTACGCCTGCTACAACTATTCCAAGGCTTCGCCCAACGTCAACATCATGCCGGCCCTGCGCATGGTGGCCAACTTCGAATTGCGCGCCAACTGCAACGTCGTGCGCATCAACCTCGACGGCAGCAAAAAACGCGCGACGGGCGTGACCTACATCAATGCGGATGGCAAGGCCGTCGAGCAACCGGCCGACATGGTCATCGCCAGCGCCTTTGCCTACAACAATGCGCATCTGTTCCTGTTGTCGGGCATCGGCAAGCCATATGACCCCGTCAGCAATGAAGGCGTGGTGGGACGCAACATCGCCTATCAGATGATGTCCACCATCCAGACCTTCTTCAAGGAAGACACGAACACGAACCCCTTCATCGGCGCCGGCGGCACCGGCGTCGCGCTCGACGACTGGAATGGCGACAACTTCGACCATGGCCCGCTGGGTTTTGTGGGCGGCTCGCCCGCCTGGTGCAACCCGGCCGGCTCGAAGCCGATTTCCGGCATCGCCACGCCGGACGGCACGCCCGCCTGGGGTTCGGCCTGGAAAAAGGCCGTCAAGAAGAGCTACCTGAACACGGTCTCCTTCGACTGCCACGGCGCCAACATGACGTATCGCGACTGCTATGTCGACCTGGACCCCACCTACACGGACAAGTATGGCCAGCAATTGCTGCGCTTTACCTTTGACTGGAAGGAAAACGACATCAAGATGAGCCGTTTCGTCACCGACAAGATGATGAAGGTGGCCGAGGCCATGAATCCGGAATCGATCAAGGTGTCCGTCAAGAACGTGGGCGACCACCTCGACTTGCGCAACTACCAGACCACCCACTGGGCGGGCGGCACGGCCATGGGCGCGGACCGCAAGACCAGCGTCGTCAATCGCTACCTGCAGAGCTGGGACGTGCACAACGTGTTTGCCGTCGGCTCCAGCGTGTTCCCGGTCGGCATCGGCTACAACCCGACGGGCCTCGCCTGCGCGCTGACCTACTGGTCGGCCAAGGCCATCCGCGAGCAATACCTGAAAGATCCCCGTCCCCTGGTCGCTTGATAAAGAACAAGAAGATGAACAACACATTCACCCATACCGTGGGCGCGCTGCTGCTGGCGCTCGCCTCCGGCACTGCCTGGTCCGCCACCACGGCCGCTGCCACCACTCCGAACGCCCAGCTGATACGCCAGGGCGAATACCTGGCCCGCGCGGGCGATTGCATCGCCTGTCATACGGCCGGCACGAAAGGCCGTCCGTTCGCGGGTGGCCTGGGCATGGAAACGCCGATCGGCAAGGTGTATTCCACCAACATCACGCCGGACAAGAAGGCCGGCATCGGCGACTGGAGCTTTGCCGATTTCGACAAGCTGATGCGCACGGGCGTGACCAAGCACGGCTATACCGTGTATCCGGCCATGCCGTATCCGTCGTACTCGCGCCTGAGCGAGGCGGACATGCAGGCGCTGTACGCCTATTTCATGCATGGCGTGAAGGCGGACCCGACGCCGAACAAGGCGGCCGACATCCCGTGGCCATTGTCGATGCGTTTCCCCTTGACCATCTGGCGCTGGGCCTTCGCTCCCACGCCGCAGCCGTATAAAACGCCGGTCACGGGCGATGCGCAATTGCTGCGCGGCGCCTACCTGGTGCAGGGCCTGGGCCACTGCGGTGCCTGCCATACGGCGCGCGGCGTGGGCATGCAAGAAAAATCGCTGACGGACGAGGGCAATACCACCTTCCTGGCGGGCGGCGGCGTGATCGACGGCTGGTCCGTGCCCTCGCTGCGCAATGAACACGGCGGCGGCCTGGCGCGCTGGAGCGCGGCGGAGATCGCCGAATTCCTCAAAACGGGCCGCAACAGCCATACGGCCTCGTTCGGCGCCATGAACGACGTGGTGGCCCATTCCATGCAGCACATGACGGATGGCGACCTGGCGGCGATGGCGAAATATTTGAAATCCCTGCCGCCATCGAATCCGGCCACGCCTGCCTTCGTGGCGGACGACAAGCTGGGCAAGCAATTGTTCAGCGGCATCGTCCATTCCACGGGCGCGCAGTTGTACCTGGACCGCTGCGCCGGTTGCCACCGTTCCGACGGCAAGGGCTACGACAAGGCTTTCCCTGCGCTGGCCGGCAATGCCGTGCTGCAGACGAACGATCCCACGTCGGCCATCAACATCGTGCTGTCGGGCGGCGCCGTGCCCGCCACGCGCACGGCGCCGTCGGCACTGACGATGGCGCCGTATGCCGACATCTTCAACGATGAGCAGACTGCCCAGGTGGTGACCTTCATCCAGACCAGCTGGGGCAACCGCGGCACGCCCGTGACGGCGGCGCAGGTGGCCAAGGTGCGCAAGGTATCCGTGCCGGTGGAGCCATCGCAGACGGAAGCGACGTTTGCGGCAGGCCGCCACGGCACCTTCCCGCCCGTGGCGCGCCAGCCGCACTTGAAGGATGCGCCGGCGAAGTAATTGACGTAACGCAAGACGAAAAAAATGCCCGCAGCATCTGCGGGCATTTTTTATGGGGAACGCTAACTGCTTATTTCAACCACAGGCGCATCGAATCCCAGGCGCGGCCGAAGATCGTGGCCTGGTTGATGGTTTCCAGTGCAACGACCGGCAGTTCCAGCAAGACCTTGTCGTCGACCATCATTTTCAGCTTGCCGACAGGCGCGTTTTCAGCCAGTGGCGCGACCAGCGGGTCCTTGCGTTCCAGCACAGGTTTCATCTTGGCAGCCGTGCCTTTTGGTACGGTGACGAGCACATCGCGGGCGAAACCGATTTTCACGGTGCCTTTCGAGCCCTTCCACACTTCCGGCGTAGCCACGGCCTGGCCTTTCGAGTACAGCTTGACCGTATCGAAGTTCTGGAAGCCCCAGTTCAGCAGCTTCTGGCTTTCCTGCGTGCGGGCCTGGTCCGACGTGGTGCCCAGCACCACGGAGATCAGGCGGCGCTCGCCCGTGCCGCCTGGACGGCGGGCCGAGGCGATCATGCAATAGCCGGCCGCTTCCGTGTGGCCCGTCTTCATGCCGTCCACGGTTGGGTCCAGCCACAGCAGGCGGTTGCGGTTAGGCTGGGTGATCTTGTTGTACGTAAAGCTTTTCACGGAATCGATTTTGTAGAATTCCGGGTAGTCGGCGATCACGCGCTTGGCCAGCACGGACAGGTCTTGTGCTGTGGAATAGTTATCTGGGCTAGGCAAGCCATGCGGATTGGCAAAACGCGTGTTTTTCAGACCCATGCGTTGCGCTTCGCGGTTCATCAGCACGACGAAGGTGCCTTCATCGCCGGCAACGGCTTCAGCCAGGGCCACGGCGGCATCGTTACCCGATTGAATCATCAGGCCATGCAGCAAGTCGTCGATCGACACGGGCGTGGCCGGGTCGATGAACATCTTCGAGCTGCTCGAATCGACTTTCCAGGCACGCACGGACACATTCACTTTTTGGTCCAGCGCCAGTTTCTTTTCGCGGATGGCGGCAAACGTCAGGTAAGCCGTCATGATCTTGGTCAACGAAGCCGGCTCGATGCGCGCGTCCGGATCTTGCGAAGCAATGATCTGGCCACTGGTGGCGTCAAGCAACAGCCAGGACTTGGCGGCGATGGTCGGGGCTGGAACGCTCTGGGCGTAGGCGGCGGAAAAGAACAATACACTGGAGGCCAGTGCCGCTAAAAGTTTTTTCATGGGGCTGGTCTGCGAGAAAAAGATGAAGGCTGAGGGCCATGCTGTTGCTACCTGCATGGCCGCGTGGAAAAAACGGATCAATTATAGCCGTGGAGGCGCTAGTAAGCCCACACTTCAATGATCATCTGCTGCTATTGCGGGTTTGTCACCATGCCACAGGGCAATCACGAGGTTCTTGATGTGATTGAGCTTGCGGTGGAAAAAATGGTCGGCGCCGGGGATCACGATCACGGGAATGTCTTGTGGACGGGCCCAGTCGAAGACGGCGGACAGGGGAATCGTGTCGTCCAGTTCGCCGTGGATTAGGATGGTGTCGGCGGGAATGTCCGCCATGGCCCACTTGCCGGCCGCGCTGCCGATCAGCGCCAGGCGCTCGGCGGGCGTGCCGGTGGCGGCCAGGCGTTCCTGCAGCTTCGATTGCACGAAGGTGCCGAACGAGAAACCGGACAAGGCCACGGGCAAGCCCGGATACAGGCTGCGCATGTGTTCATACAGCAATTGCATGTCGTCCGTCTCGCCCACGCCATGGTCGTGCACGCCTTCGGACGCGCCGACGCCGCGGAAGTTGATGCGCGCCACCACGTAACCGAGCGCGACAAACGCGCGCGCCAGGGTTTGCGTGACCTTGTTATCCATCGTGCCGCCGTACAGCGGGTGCGGGTGGGCAACGAGGGCGATGCCGCGCGGAGTGTCTGCCGGGAAATCGAGCAAGCCTTCCATGCTGCCTGCATGGCCGGCGAGGGTAAATTTTTCCGAGTTTCTGTTCATGATGCTCATACTGGTGGGTATCTCTTAAATTGGCATTAAATCTTGAGGCGTTCGACAATTTTGCCGCCTACCAGGTGCGTATCGATGATTTCATCGATATCGCTGGTGTCGACATAGGTGTACCAGGTCGCTTCCGGGTAGATCACCAGCAGCGGGCCTTCTTCGCAGCGGTCCATGCAGCCGGCCTGGTTGATGCGGATCTTGCCTGCGCCATTCATGTCGAGCTCCTTGATGCGGCGCTTGCAATGCTTTTGCGCCGCTTCCGCGCCATGGTCGCCGCAGCTGTTGCGGCCGTCTTCACGTTTATTCATGCAGAAAAAAACGTGGCGTTCAAAATACGGTGCGTCGCTCATACTATTCTCCTGCTGATTCATCAATGCGCCATGATAACGCTTATGGGTGGTCTTCGCGACGCTGGCGCTGCGCGTCTTCCTGCCGGTTCAGGCGGTGCGAGGGCAGGCACAGGAACCACAGGGCCATGAAGGGCCACAGCAAGGCGAGGAATTGCGCCGCGCCATTGAAGTTGAGGAACTTGCCTTGCACCCAACCTTGCAAGGTCGACATGAAATACGGGTTGATCGGCGTCGTATTCACCATTACCAGGCTCAACAGCAAGGTGGCGGCCGCGATGCGGCGTTGCGCCACGTGGGGCGCGAACGCCAGGCCGCCCAGCATGATCAGGCCGATCAGGAAACCGCCCTGGGCGCCCGGCGTGATCCAGACGAAGGCGTTTTCCGGCGAAAACAGCAGCGCGCTGGCCATCGAGCGCACGGTCAGGGCGGCGGCGATGAGGATCAGCATCAGCACGGCGCGGGGCGCGGCGCGGCGCAGCAGGCACAGCAAGGTGAGCACGGCGCCCGTCATGCCGCAGGCCGTGATAATGGTTTCTGAAAGCCAATATTGCTCGACAGTTAAGATCACGTCGGGCCGCAGATACGTGGCCAGGTCGATCTCCATGCCCGCCAGGCGCGACAGCCAGTCCGACAGGATAGGCAGCAGCTGGCCCAGGCCGAACAGATAGCCTTGCGGATAGATTTGCGCCAGCGGCCACAGGGCCACCAGCACCAGGCCCTGGCTGGCGTGCTGGGCAAACCAGCGCTGGCGCAACCGGTACAAATGGCTATGGTCGAGCAGCTTGCGCGCCGTCAAGGCGCCGATGAGGGAACCGATGAAGCAGCCGGCCGAGTTCGTATAAAAGTCCAGGTTCGACGAAACGCGGCTGGGCAGATAGGTTTGCACGGCTTCCATGCTGCCGGAAATCAGCACGCCGCACAGGCTGGCGACGATGACGGCAAAGAAACCCGTGATCCTTGGAAACAGCGAATACACGATCAAGGCGCCCAGCGGGATGTAGCCGACGACGTTGATGCCCACGTCGAAGCCCGTCCAGTAACGGGGCATGCGCGTGTTTTCCAGGAACGTCAGCGGCGACAAGCCATTGCTGTGCCAGCCCGTGAATGGAAACCAGCTGGCGTACACGATCAGGAAGACGTAGGCGAGCAGGGTCGCGCGCGACACGGGCGAGGAGCGGACGGGCGGCAGTGGTGCCGCCGGACTGGCGGGGGAAGCTGGCGCCGTCATTCTTTCGGGATGGTCAGCGTGCCCAGCCAGGTTAGCAGGTCGGCGGCGATGGCGTCTGAGGCCGCCGCCAGCGCTTGCGCGCCCCCTTGCGCGTCGGCGCTGCTTGCCGTGCCGCTGCGGCTGAAGGTTTTCTGGTCGATCAGGCGGTGGCCGCGGAACAGCGAGGCGCGCAGCGACACGTGGCCGCTGCTCTGCGTCTGCGTATCGAAGTTTTGCGAAAAATCATCGACGTCGATGCGCAGCAGGGGCATGCCGGCGGCCGCGTCCGTGGTCGACAGCACTTTCACGCCGCTTTGCGCCACGCGCGTCTTCAGGCGCTGGCTTAATAGTTGCAGCGGCGGCGTGTTCCAGCGGTTGTAGGCGTACGGCCGCGATTGCTGCGCGTCGGCGTACAGCAATCGGTAATACATGCGCTGGCTGTCCAGCCAGGATGGGCCGTTGGCGTCGGCGATCACCAGCACGGGCACGGCTGGCGCGGCCGGTTGTACTGCCGCCGCCTGCGGCGCCGGCGGGCCGAAGTCATAGAAAGTGGGGACGGGGCCGCGGCTGGCGCAGCCGCCGAGCAACAATGCCGTGGCCAGGGTCAGCACGCTGACAGGGGAAAAGCGGGGGAAGTTCATCGTGCAATCTCCTTATTTGCCCGGCGCCGAAAAACCGGGCTCGCCCGGGCCGGGCGGAATGTCTGGGGCGCCGAACAAGATGCTCTGCGGCTGTTCATTGAGCGTGCTCATGGTGGTTTTCAGGGCGCGCATCGAGGAACGCGCCTCGCCGCTCAGTTCGATTACCTGCGGCAAGACTTCCAGCGACACGCCATTCGCCACCGTTTCCACGGAATTGCCGACCCGGTCGACCGTGCCATTGACTTTCTCGAGCACGCCGCCGGGCGCCTGGATATCGTTGCCCAGCTTTTTCCACGTGGCCGTCAAGTCCGACACGTTCTTGCTGGCCGTACTGACGGCCGTCAAGGTTTGGCGCGTTTGTTCCGTCAGCTGCGGCAATTGCGTCAGGGTCGGTTCCAGCTGCTGGGGAATGGCGCCGAAGGCCTTGGCCGCCTTGCCCACTTCGTTGAAGGCGCCCAGCATGGCCGCCTGGTTGTCGGGGCTGAGCAGGTTGTTCACCTTGTTGGTGATCTGTTCGGCCTGGTCGAGGATGCGCTTGCCGCGCTTTTCCAGCTGGTCGAGCAAGCCCGCGCGCAGGGGGATCAGCGAAGGCTTGTCCTTGCTGGTGCCCAGCAGTGTCGAGCCCACGTGCTCGTCGTCGAGCTGGATGTAGGCGATACCGGTTACGCCCTGGTAGCCCAGGGTGGCAAAGGTGGTGTTGGTGACGGGGGTGTCGGGCGCCACGCTGATGTGCACGAGGATTTGCCCCGCTTTTTGCGTGTCGAAGTCGATGGCGTCGACCTTGCCCACTTCCAGGCCCCGGTAGCGCACGGTCGCTTGCGGATTGAGGCCCGGCACGGACAGGGTGGTGGCGAGCAGGTAGGGCACCCGTTCCACGCGGTCGCGGTTGAACCAGACGCCGAACAGGATGGCGGCCACCAGCAGGGTGAGTGTAAAAAATCCCGTCATCAGGGCATGTGATCTGTTTTCCATTACTTCTCCGCTTTCTTGTCTGTGCCGGCGTCGTCGCCTGGCTGCGCCGCCTTGCCGGCCGCCTGTTTCTCGTCGAGGACGGCCAGCGCGCGCTTGCCGCGGTCGCCGAGGAAAAATTGCTTGATGAACGGGTGGTCGACTTCGATCACCTCGCGCGTGGGGCCGATGGCGATCACGTGTTTTTCCGCCAGCACGGCGATGCGCGTGGACAGGGCGAACAAAGTGTCGAGGTCATGCGTGACCATCACCACCGTCAAGCCCAGTTCGCGGTGCAGCGACTGGATCAGGGACACGAAACTTTCCGACAGGTCCGGATCCAGGCCCGCCGTCGGCTCGTCGAGGAACAGCAGCTTCGGTTCCAGCGCCAAGGCGCGGGCCAGGGCCACGCGCTTGATCATGCCGCCCGACAAGTCCGACGGCATTTTCAGCGCATGTTCCGGGCCCAGGCCCACCATATTCATCTTCAATAGTACCGCGTCGTGCACCAGCGCCTCGGGCAGCACGCGCAATTCGCGCATCGGCTGGGCCACGTTGTCGAACACAGTCAGGGCCGAATACAGGGCGCCTTGCTGGAACAGCATGCCCCAGTGGTTGCGCAACTGCTGCAGCTGGTCGGAACTTGCCTGGTTGATATCTTCGCCAAAGACTTTGACGCAGCCGCGCGCCGGATGTTCCAGGCCCAGCATCTGGCGCAGCAGCACCGTCTTGCCCGTGCCGGAGCCGCCCACGATGGAAAGGATCTCGCCCCGTTCGATTTCCAGGTTCAAGTCCTGGTGCACGACGGTGCGGCCGAACTTGGTCCACAGATTGGTGATTTCCACCACGGGCGCGTCGCCATGCAGGTTGAACTGGCCTTCCTTGCCCGTGCCGCAAGCGATATTGGTGTCGTCCGCCATCAGTAGCCCACTCCATTGAAGACGATGGCGAACACGGCGTCGGCCAGGATCACCACGGTGATGGCCGTGACGACGGCGGTGGTGGTGCCGCGCCCCAGGCTTTCCGTGTTGGCCTTGATGCGCAGGCCGAAATGGCACGAGACCAGCGCGATCAGCATGCCGAAAATCACGCCCTTGCCCAGGCCGATCATGTAATTGGCCAGCGGCACGGCGTCCGGCAGCTTCTGGATGAAGTAGCGCGCCGACAGGTTCAGTTCCACCTTGGCCGCCACCATGCCGCCGATCAGCGCGGCCGTATCCGTCCAGATGACGAGCAGAGGCATGGAAATGGCCAGGGCCAGCACTTTCGGCATGATCAGGCGGAAACCGTGCGAAATGCCCATCACCAGCATGGCGTCGAGCTCTTCCGTGACGCGCATGACGCCCAGCTGGGCCGTGATGGACGAACCGGAGCGGCCGGCCACGAGGATGGCGGCCAACAATGGCCCCAGTTCGCGGATGACGCTCATGCCCAGCAGGTTGACCAGGTAAATGTCGCCGCCAAAGGCGCGCAGTTGCTGCGCGGACAGATAGGACAGCACGACGCCGATCAGGAAGCCGACGAGGGCCGTGATGCCCAGCGCCTGGAAGCCCGCATGGAAGATATTGGCGGAAATTTCACGCCACGGTCCGCGCATGGGGTGGCGCGCGAAGCGGCCGATATCCTGAGTCACCTGGCCTACGAGGGCGATAAACCCCTTTAAATGTTGGAAAAACAGCAAAATAGCCATGCCCAGCTTCATCACGGGCGTGAGGCGGTTGGCGCGCGAGGGCGGTGTTGCCAGCGGCCCCGTTTCTTCGATGCGCCGGAAAAACTCTTCCTGCGACGGCGCCAGGGTCAGTTGCGCGGGACGCTGCTTGCCCCAGGCATTCCAGAACAGCTGGGCGCCGATATGGTCCATGCTGTCGATGGCCGACAGGTCCCATTGCGCCTTCGCATCGCCCTGCAAGGGCTTGAGCTGGGCATCGATGGCCTTGATCGCATTGTCATGCGCCAGCGCGTGCACCTGCCAGGTGCCGCTGGCAGTGACAAGGGCTCCCTGTTGGGAGCTGGTCTGGGAGAGGGTCAGTTTCGGCGATTGTACAGTCGGCATCGTGCCAGTTTAAGGGAGAATGGCGCAGACCGCCACCGCTGTTCAATCGCCGGCCCCTCAGGACGCCAGGTGGCGCGCCTGCCGCTGCGGCAGGGCGACGTCCGGGCGCACCTTGGCATTGCTAGTACTCACTTCGGCTGGCTTGGCGTGCGCGGCTGCTTGCGCGCCGCCCGCATAGTCGCTGGCCACGAGGGCATTGGCTTCAAGCGCGCTCATGCCGCGCGTCTGCAGCCATTGCGCCACCAGCTTGGCCAGGCGCTCCATGGCGATGCGGTGCGTGGCGTCCGTATGGGCGTACAGCCAGTTCGAGAAGTCCATGAAGTTTTCAAACGGCGCATCGCCCAGCATCCATTGCACCGTATTGGCGAAGCGGCCCGAGTTGGCCACCAGGTCCCAGTAGCGGGCGAAGCGCACGAGGCGCTGCATGCTCATGAAATCGAGCTGTTTGTTCGCCAGGATGGTGTACGGCGGGTGCGGGTCGAACACCATGCCATAGTTTTCCGTATGGCGGATGATGGGCGTGCCGCGCAGCCGTTTTAATATGCCGAACTGGATTTCATGCGGTTTCAAGGCCACCAGCTTGTTGAAGCCGGCCGCGAAGCTCGCTTCATCCTCGCCCGGCAAGCCGGCGATCAAGTCCACGTGCAAGTGGGCGTTCGATTCTTCGCACAGCCAGCGGATGTTGTCGGCCGCCTTTTGATTGTCCTGCTTGCGGCTGACCAGCGATTGCACGTCCGGATTGAAACTCTGGATGCCAATTTCAAATTGCAGCGCGCCGGGCGGGAATTTGCTGATGCCTTCCTTCAAGGCGTCGGGCAAGTGGTCGGGCACCAGCTCGAAGTGGGCGTAGATCGGATCGTTCGGATTCGCTTCGATCTTGTCCAGGAAGAACTGCATGATCTTCAGGCTGGTCTTGATGTTCAGGTTGAAGGTGCGGTCGACGAACTTGAACAGGCGCGCGCCGCGCGCATGCAGGGACTCCATCTCGGCCAGGAAGTTCTCCAGCGCGAAGGGCCAGGCCGTCTTGTCCAGCGCGGACAGGCAGAATTCGCACTTGAACGGGCAGCCGCGCGACGCTTCCACGTAAATCGTGCGGTGGCGGATATCGTCGTCCGTATACAAGGAGTAGGGCAGTTGCAGTTCCGCCAGCGGGGCTTGCACGCCCGCATGGATCTTCATCAGCGGCTTGGGCCCGTGGAGGATCTCGCCGCACAGCTTGGGGAAGGTGACGTCGCCCCAGCCCGTGATCAGGTAGTCGGCCAGCTTGACGATCTCTTGCTCGCCCGCCTCATGCGACACTTCCGGCCCGCCCAGCACGATGATGACTTCAGGCGCCACGCGCTTGAGCATGGCCACCAGCTTCGTCGTTTCCTCGACGTTCCATATATACACGCCAAAACCGATGATGCGCGGCTTGTTGACGAGGATGCGCTCGACCAGTTCCGTGGTTTTCGTGCCGATGACGAATTCCTGCAGCCGCGTCTGCGCTTGCAGCGGCCCCATATTGGCCAGCAAATAGCGCAATCCCAGCGAGGCGTGGGTGTAGCGGGCGTTCAGGGTGGAGAGCAGGATGGTCATGGGAGGCGATTGAAACGGCGAAACCGCTATTTTACGCTGTCGCGTCAGCTGTGCGCTGCGGCCACAAATGCCATGTTACCATTTGTCAATAATTACTAACTTGTCAATGCTGCGGCGGGTAAAAGGGATATACGGTGCTGGCGAAAAAAGTACTCAATAAGAAAGTTCTGCTCGGGGCGCTGGCTGGCGTGGCCGTGGTGGCTGCCGCGCTGGTCGGTTACCGGGTCTTCGGCTGGGGCATGCTGGGGCCGGTCAACGGCCTGAAGCTGGACTTATCCAGGCCCGACGCGCTGGTCCGCACGAAAAGCCTGTCGACCTTGCCGCGCGACTTGCTGACGGTGCCGCTGGCGCGCGACGTGCTGCGCGAGGATTTCCTGTTCTATTACGAGCAGAGCGAAGACGGGCTGGGGCTCAAGGGCAGTTTGCGCCGCATCGCCTACGAACATGAACTGGGCTGGGGCGACCAGCTGCTGCGCATGGTGCTGGACCAGCCCGCGGAAGTGGCCCTGTGGCGCGACGCCGACGGCTCGCTCAAGCATTTCGCCATCGCCGTGTCGCGCAACCAGCTGACGCGCCTGCTCGAGGAAGCGGGCAAGATCGCCTTGAAGGATACGCAGATGCGCGTGGCCGGCAGCTTGCGCGTCGATGGCGGCCAGGTGCCCGTGTATGCGCTCAACTACGCCTACCAGCGCACCTTGCTGTTTGCCGCGCACGGCCAGCGCCTAGTCATCCTGTCCCATCCCGGCATGCTGTATGGCGGCAGCGACGGCAAGAGCGGCGATGGCACGGCCGAGAAAACCGTGGCCAGCCTGCTGGCGCCGGAAGCAGCCAAACAGAACGTCTTTCATGCGCAATTCCATCTCGACGGAGCCGCGCCCGAGGGCCACAGCATCGCCGTCAAGGCGGACTTCCTGTCGTTCGGCTACCAGCCCTTCTTCGGCGCGCTCGAAGCGCTGCGCTTCGATTTTCAAAAGGGCGCCTGGCAGTCCAAGGTGCTGCTCAATGCGGACAAGCTGAAAAACGGCGGCTATGACAGCAGCGCCCTGTGGCCCGTGCTGCCGCACAGTCCCAGCGCCTGCTTCAGCGTGCCGGTGGACTGGGCCGCGCTGCAACCCGTGCTCAAGCGCCTGGGGAGCAAGACTTCCGAGCCGGTGGTGCCGCTGGCCGGGCACTTGCAAGGGCCGGCCGCCGCCTGCTGGTACGGCACTTCGCGCCTGCATACGCCGGTGTTTGTCGCCACGCGCAGTGCGCAGGCCGGGGATGACGCTGCATATGGCAGCCTGTTCGAGGCGGCCATCGGCGGCAAGGACCCCGTGCGCAAGACGACCGGCAAGGATGCTAAAGGTGAGTTCGTACGCTGGGAGCGCAGCGTCGCCACGGCACTGGGCCAGTCCACGCCGGCGCTGGCCGTGGCCGGCAATACGGTTGTCTTCTCGGCCGACGGCAAGCTGGTGGACCAGGTGCTGGCCGTGCGCCGCAAGCAGGCCCCGGCGGCCAGCGACCTGCTGCCCGATGGCGCGCATACCATCGGCCTGATCGCCCCGGCATCGCTGGCCCGGCTGATCCAGCTGGAAGCCTTCGATACCCTGCCGGCGAATAACGAACCGGTACTGCGCGCGGCCGCCAACGAACACCTGGTGCCGCGCCTGAACGCCTTGAAAAAATATCCGCCGCTGCGCATGGTGCTCAAGCGGCAGCCAGCCAGCGGCACCGCATGGGAAGCGCTGGAATGGCAGGAGACTGCGCGATGACGGTGCGGCACGCGCGCCGCGCTGCCTTGCGCTGGCTGGCGGCTTGCGCCGCCACCGTGACAGTGCCCCGGGCGTGGGCCCTGCGCGCGGCCGCCGAACCGCAAGTGCAGCTGTCGCAAGCCCAGAGCCGCGCCTTCCAGGCCTGGATGTTGCGCATTGTCAATGTGCAGATCGAACGGGGACCGTCGCCACGCTGGACGCACCGCGATTGCGCGGGCCTCGTGCGCTTTGCCGTCAATGAGGCGCTCACCGTGCATGATGCGAAATGGCTGCGCGCGAACGGTATCGCCAGCGACCGGCGCCTGCCGCCCGAACTGGAATTGAGCGCGGCCCAGGCGGCCCTGCGCAACCGCTGGGTGCAGACGGATGGCAAGGTCGGCCACTTCGTCACGGCGCTGGCGCTGGTGCAGCACAACAGCCGTTTCATCGCCCGCGAAATCAGCCAGGCGCTGCCCGGCGACCTGCTGTTTTTCGACCAGGGCGACGAACAGCATCTGATGGTCTGGATGGGGGCGCGCATCGCCTACCACACCGGCACCGTCACCCCCGACGACAATGGTCTGCGGACCGTCGATATCAAAGAACTTACGAGCTGGAAGGACACGCGGTGGCAACCTGTGGTCAACAATCCGAATTTCGCCGGTGTGTTCCGGCTGGCGTTCCTGTCATGAAGCTTCTCATGAAACTGTTATTTGCCAGCCTGCTGGCGTTGGTCCTCATTGGCGGCGCCTCGGCGCAGGAACGCGAACCGAGCAACTACGCCACCTTCAAGGGCGAGCCCTTCTTCCTGCTGTCGGACGCCAGTTACGGCAGTCTTGATGAAGCGCGCGTGCGGCTCGAGGTGCCGGGGCGCGACATGGGGCGCATGAACCTGGAAGCGTATTCGGGCGCCGACATCGTCGTCTATCGCGTGCCCGAACCGATGGAATTCCTGAAAAAGCAGCGCAATCTGCACCGCATCCAGGTTGAGGGCAATTACCAGGGCGAAGGCCTGGCCAATACCCTGAGCTTTCTGTGGGATAGCTGGTGGAAGCAGTCGCGCCTGGCCTGGCGCAAGCTGTTTTCCGGCGAGGCGCGCCTCGCGGTAACGAAGGAACAGCCGCAATTGGCGACGAATGACGCGATCCGCCGGCGCACTGTGTTCGCCAACCATCCGCAATACAAGCCGATCAAGGGCATGGAGCTGGTCGACAGCTTCCGCTATCCGATCTGGCAAGCCAAGGCCATCACGCCGCCGAAAGGCGTCAAGCTCGATGGATCGAGCAGCGATTTCATCGTCGCCGGTGCCGGCAACGTGATGATCCCGCTGGGCAAACGCCAGCCTGGTTTGTACCTGATCGAAGCGATCATCGGCGAACACCGCGCCACCACCCTGGTGTTCGTGTCGGACACGGTGGCCGTCACCAAGGTATCGTCCGGCCAGATGCTGGTGTGGACGGCGCGGCGCGATAACAGCGCCGCCGTGGCCGGCGCCAGCGTGGCGTGGACCGACGGCACCGGCGTGCTGCAGTCGGCCACCACGGGCGCCGACGGTGTCGCATCGCTCGAGCGCGGCAGCCCCGAACACACGTATGTGCTGGGCCAGGACCGCGCCGGCGGCGTGTTCGTGTCCGAGAATTTTTACTATGACAGCGAAATCTATAACACCAAGATTTATGCGGTGACGGACCGGCCCCTGTACCGGCCCGGCGACGAGGTCAACGTCAAGTTTGTGGGCCGCGAATTCACGTCGGCGCGCAATTCGCAGGCGGCGGCCAGCGCACCGCTAAGCTTGACCGTGCTCAATCCGAATGGCACGCCGCTGCTGACGCAAACGCTGCAGCTATCCGGCGATACGGGCGCCGACACGCGCTTCCGCCTGCCGACGGAAGCCACCGCCGGCGGCTATGAACTGCGCTTCAATTATAAGGATGGCGCATATGGCGCGGCCTTCCGCGTGGCCGAATACATCAAGCCGCACTTTGAAATCAACGTCCAGCCAGCGAAGCCGGAATTCAAGACGGGCGAGGCGGTCAAGGGCAGCATCGCGCTGCGCTACCCCGATGGCAAGCCGGTGAAAAACGCGAAGATGACCCTGTCGCTGCGCGGCCAGCAAAACACCATGGTCGAGGGCGAGTTGCGTTACAGCGGCCTGTTCCCCGTGGCCTTGAAAACCGAGGAAGTGACGAGCGACGGCAGCGGCAATGTGGACTTCACCTTGCCGCCCGCCGCCGACCCTTCGCGCTACATCCTGACCGTGCTGGCGACCGATGGCGCGGCCTACCGCGTCAAGGCGACGCGCGAGCTGATGATCGAGCGTTCGAGCAGCAGCTACCAGTTGAAGGCCGCGCGCCAGTTTTCCGATCCGGGCCAGTCCGTGCATTTCGACTTGCTGGCCGACGGCCAGGGCGCGGCCAAGCCCGTGCGCTGGGAGATGGTGCAGCTGGAAAAACAAGGCAAGACCGAGGGCGCATTCGATCCAAACGCCAAGGGCTGGGACGTGACATTCCCCGCTTCGGGCTCGTATCAGCTGGCGCTGCGCGACGAACGGGGCAACCTGCTGGCCGCCGCCAGCCACTGGGTCGCCGGCGATGGCGTGCAAACGACGCCGGGCAGCATCGAGATCGTGCTGGACCGCGCCCGCTATCGTCCGGGCGACACCGCCGAAGCCTTGATCACGTTCTCGGACAAGGTCGACCAGGCGCTGTTGACGCTCGAACGCGACAAGGTGGAGCACCATGGCTTGATGGCCGGCGCCGCGGATTGGTACCAGGCGAAGCGCGTGGCGCCGCGGCAGTGGCGCGTGCGCATCCCCGTCAAGGAGGAGCACGGCCCGAACATGACGTTCTCGGTGGCGTATACGCGCAATGGCGATTTCGTCTTTGAGAATGCGGGTCTGCAAGTGATCGAGCCGCGCATCGCGCTGCAATTCAAGAGCGACAAGGAGGTCTACCAGCCTGGCGAGAAGGTGACGCTGGACGTCAAGGCCACCCTCGACGGCAAGCCGCTGAGCACGATGGTGGCGCTGGGCGTGGTCGATGAAATGATTTATGTGCTGCAGCCGGAAATCGCGCCGGACATCGGCGACTTCTTCTACCATCCGCGCCGCAACAACGTGCGCACCACGGCCAGCCTGTCTTTCATCAGCTACGACATGGCGCAGGGCCGCACCGCCGGTGCGCCCGCGCGCCACAATTACAACGAGCGCGGCGTCAAGGTGCTCGAACGTCCGCGCCGCGACAATATCGATACGGCGTACTGGGCGCCGTCGCTGAAGACCGACGCGAATGGCAATGCGCGCGTGAGTTTCACCATGCCGGACGCGCTGACCCGCTGGCGTATCACGGGCCGCGCGATGGACGAGCAGGGGCGCGTGGGCCAGCGCACCGCCTATCTGCGGTCGGACAAGAACTTCTATGCCAAGTGGACGGCGCCCGACTGGATGCGCGCCGGCGATGCGCCGCGTGCCTCGGTGGCCGTGTTCAACCAGACTGGCAAGGAGCAGGCGCTCGACGTCGTTCTCTCCGGCGGGGCGCAGCCGAAGACGGAAAAGCTGTCCGCCAAACCGGGCGTCAACTACGTCGAGTTTCCGCTCGCTGTTGGCGCTACCGGGCCGCTGCGCCTGGAGCTGAAACAGAACGGCAAGCTGGTCGATGCGCTTGACACGGCCATGCACACCTTGCCTGCCGCCTGGAGCAGTCCGCGCACCCTGGTGCTGCCGCTCGATGGCGCCGCCGGTGATATTCCACTCAAGCTGCCGGCGGACGCGCGCAATATCCGCATCTCGTTCGCGCAAGGAGCAGCCAGCCAGTTCGCGCGCATCGCCGACGACCTGATCGACTATCCATATGGCTGCGTGGAGCAGACGGCGAGCCGTTTGATTCCGCTGGCGCTGGCCACGCAAAGCCTGGGGCCGGACGCCGGCGCGGCGGGTGAGCGTCTGCAAACGCTGCTGACGGCGCAGCGCCTGCGATTGGTGTCGATGGCCGGCCCCAACGCCGTCTTCGGCTGGTGGGGCAACGCCACGGCCGGCAATGCCTTGATGACGGCCTACGCCTATTACGCGGACTGGTACGGGGCGCGCGCGCTGCGCATCGAGCTGCCGCCCGAGCACTGGAACAAGCTGCTGGCCGTCTACAGCGAACATGGCTTGAAGGATGCGATGGGCGACCGCGCGCTGGTGCTGTGGATGGCGCGCGAAATGGGCTTGCCCACGCAGACATTGGCAGCCGGCCTGGTGGACGACAGCGCCATCGCCGTCCTGGGCGGCAAGCCGCGCCAGGCGGGCGACAGTAGCAGCCTGCTGCTGGGCGGAGCCCTTGACCGCGAAGCGCAAGCGATGTCGCTGGGCCTGGTGGCGCTGGTGGCCGGCCAGAATGGCATCGCCTTGCCGCATGGGCTGCAACTGCAAGTGGCCAGCGCCTGGCAAGTCTTGCACGAATCGAAAGCGCCGGTGGCGCAAGCCTTGCTGATGCTGGCCGGCGAAGTACCGCCATCGCAGGCCGACGCGGTGCTGGCCGGCGTGCGCGCCGAGATGCCGACCCTGGACCGCGCGATGACGTTGATGTGGGTGCAAAAGAAGCTGGGCGGCGCATCGTTCGGCAAGGGGCCGGCCGTCACGCTGGACGGCGCCTGGCAAAAACGCGACAGTCGCAGCGGCCAGCCGGTCTGGCGCTGGAGCGACGCCAAGGGCCAGCCCGACAAACTGCGTCTCGCGGCACCGGCGCCCGCAGGCACGGTGGCCGTGCTGCAGTACGACAGCCACGCCGTTGAAGCGCAAACCTTGCCGGTTGCCGTCGAGCGCCGCATCCTGCGCATGAAGGCGGGCAAGGGCGGCTACACGACGGAGCTGGTCAAGCCGGGCGAGGCGCTGAGCACGGACGCGCTGTATCTCGATGAAATCACCTTGAAGGCCGCACCGGGAGCGAAGCACCGCTTTGGTTTGCTGGAAGTGGCGCTGCCACCTGGCGCCATGGTCGAATCGACTACATGGGGCATGGTCATGGCGGGTGACAAGCCGGCTGCGCTGGAACGCGCGCGCCACACCGAACGCCGCGACGGCTATGCCGTGCCCATCGAGCCTTTGGCCGGCGACGTGACCGTGCGCCATTTGCTGCGCTTTGCGCAGAAGGGCAGTTATGTGCTGCCGCCTGCGCGCTTTTACCGCATGTATCAGCCGGAGCAGAAAGCGTTCGAGGGCGGCGGCAAGACCACGCGCGCACTGAAGGTCGAGTGATGCGTGTGGCAATTCCCGCATTGTTGGTGACGCTGCTACTGGCCGCGCCAGCCTGGGCGCAGCCATCGGCAAAATCGCTGGATGTGGCCTGGTGGCGCGATGGCAAGATCGAAGTGCGGCAGCTGCGTCAGGGCGGCGCCGCGCAGCCCCTCTCGCCGCCGTTTGACGGCGCGCGGCAAATACCGCTGGCCAGCCTGTGGAAGCTGTTCGTATATATATACGCGACGGATAACAAGGTGGCGATGCCGGATTACCGCTGCGGTGGCCGCGATCCGGAAGAAGTGTATTGCTGCGATGCGGGCCAGAGCATCGGTCACGATGCGGCGCTGGCGCAGTCCTGCGGCCCATTTTTCTCGCCCAGGCGCTTGATGATCGCGCCGGCGGCATGGCGCAACTACTGGACCGGCCGTCTGGGGAGCGCGCCGGCCGGCGACTTTGCCTGGCTGGCGGATCCCGCGCAGATGGCGCCGGCGCACACGGTGCGTCTGGATAGCCTGCTGCGCGCGCTGGACAGCATCCCGGCCGCCAGCCGCGTGGATGCCGAGGCTGCGCTGCTGCGCGTGGTGCTGGACGGACGCGGCGCCGGTACGGCGCGCTGGTTCGGCAGCCAGCTGCGCGTAAAGACGTATTCCTGGCACGAGCAGAAAAAGGGTCAGGCAGAAGAGCGTATCGGCGGCGCGGCCGGCTGGCTGGCCGACGGCACGCCGATCTGGTTTGGCGGCGCGGGCGGCAGCAGCAATGTCTTTGCACAGTGGGCGCCCAGGCTGGCCGCCAGCTTGCCGAAACTGGGCGCGGCCGACGATGGCGGCTGCGTGGTCGTCGATTACTTCAAACGCTATCCGATCCGCGCCGTGCGCGGCGAGCGTGGCGTGGCCGCAACTGGTCCGCTGAATGGCCGCTACCATGTGCAATTCGAGAATGGCCAGAACCTCGCCTTGCGCAGCACCGGTGAACTGATGCTGTTGCAGGAAAAGGGCGGCCGCCCGCAATTGCGCGGCCGCTTCGGCGTCAATGAATATGTGGCGCGCGTGCTCGACCGCGAAGCGAACGCCGGCGAGCCGGAAGCGGCCAAGGCGCTGGCGATCGCCGCGCGCACGTATCTGCAGCAGAACGCGGTGACGGTGGCGGGCTGCCAGCAGATCGCCGACAGCAGCGCGACCCAGCGCGTCAGTCCCAGCCCCGCCACGCCGGCGGCGCTGGCGATTGCGCGCTGGACCGACCAGCTGATCGTCGATGGCGTCACCGTGCGCTATCACAGTAACCAGCCGTCCGAGGGGACGATGGCGTGGAGCGAGGCGGTGCGCCAGGCCAGACAAGGCAAGCACTATGATGAATTGCTGGCGGCGGCGTATCCTGGTGGCGCGCTGAGTACCTTTGGCAATACCGGCGCGCGTTGCCGGCGCCTGGCGCAGAACGAGGACTGGCTGGCGCGGTCCGTGCCGCGCTGGCAGCGCGTGCTGCTGCGGGAGGCCGGCTACGAGGCGCCGTCGCAAGCGCCGCTGGTCTGCGCCTTGCAGAGCGGCGCGCCGTATTCGGAGCAGTCGCGCAACCGCATCTTCATGCGGCCGCTGGCCACGCGCGAGGATCGCATCACCTTGGCCCATGAATACCTGCATCTTGGTCTGCGCAACCATCCGCGCGGCCAGGACGAAGAATATGTCGAGCGGCTGGCCCGCCGGCTCGTCGACCTTAACCTGGAGGCCCTGTGAGTTTTTATATCCGCTGCTCGATTCCGCTAATGCTATTGCCAATCTGGGCGCAGGCCCAGGTCACCATCGACGCCCCCAGGAGCGGCTGGCGCAATTCGGCCGGCGCCAGCGAGCAATACACGCAAGCGGTCAACTACCCCGCCGCGTCGGTTAACCTGCAGCCGGGCCAGGCCGAGACGGCGCAGATACGGGGACGCATCGCAGGCGCCGTCAAGGGCAAGCCCGCTACTTTGGTGGTCAATGGCGTGGCGATGCCGATGGAAGTGGGAGAGGATGGCAGCTATGGCCGTCCGTATGGCTTTGGCAGCGGCTCGAACAGCGTGGAAGTGCGCTCGCCGGATGGCCGGAGCCGCGCGCGCGCCCAGTTTGTTGACAGCTACCAGGGCAAGACCCAGGCGCGCCTGCGCATCGTGCTGTCCTGGGACAGCGCCGGCACCGACCTCGATATGCACGTGGTCACGCCGGACGGCGGCCATGCCTGGTACGGCAATCGCGTCCTGAAAGATGGTGGCGCGCTGGATGTGGACGTGACCACCGGCTATGGCCCGGAGATTTTCTCCAGTTCGGCGCCTGTGAAGGGTAATTATCACGTCTATGTGAATTACTACGGCAGCGGCGAGAACACCGCCATGCTGACCGTCGCCCGCATATCGGTCATCACCAACGAAGGCACGCCACGTGAAAAGCTGCAGAGCTTCCAGGTGCCGATGCGGGCCGCCGGCGAATTGACCTTGGTGAAATCATTCGTCTTGCCATAAATGGCTCTTGCGGACACGCTGTTGCTTGGCTATAATTCGCCCCCTCGCTGAACGACGCATGCAAATGCAGCGTGAAGTGAGAAAAGTTTTTAAGCGCAATGCGCTGAAAAACGGGGTTGACGGACGTAGCAAATTGCTTCATACTCTTCCTTCTTCGCAGCTGACAAACACAACGCTTTGTCGATAGCGCGAAAGCAGTAACCGAATACAGTTCTTTAACAATTAACAGTCGATAAGTGTGGGCATTTGATGTAAGTGCAGCAGCGATCTTAGGATTGCTGTAATACTTAAAATATATCAAATGTTCACAAGAAATAATGAAATAGGATACTTCTTCGGAAGTAGCCTGTCAGTTTTTTGAGTGAGCAAATCTTTTGCAATGTAAAAGATTTGGATGGTAGCGATACTGTCCGACCTGTCAGAAATGACATTAAACAGAGATTAAACTGAAGAGTTTGATCCTGGCTCAGATTGAACGCTGGCGGCATGCCTTACACATGCAAGTCGAACGGCAGCACGGAGCTTGCTCTGGTGGCGAGTGGCGAACGGGTGAGTAATATATCGGAACGTACCCTAGAGTGGGGGATAACGTAGCGAAAGTTACGCTAATACCGCATACGATCTAAGGATGAAAGTGGGGGATCGCAAGACCTCATGCTCGTGGAGCGGCCGATATCTGATTAGCTAGTTGGTAGGGTA
>NZ_JAPWIA010000006.1:0-265580 GCF_030587335.1 Janthinobacterium sp. SUN176
CGAAGATCGCTGCTGCACTTACATCAAATGTCCACACTTATCGACTGTTAATTGTTAAAGAACTGTATTCGGTACTGCTTTCGCGCTATCGACAAAGCGTTGTGTTTGTCAGCTGCGAAGAAGGAAGAGTATGAAGCATTTCGCTAAATCCGTCAACACCTTCTTTACTACTTATCGCCGTTTCCGGTGATCCTCAACTGCCGCATTTGACTGCGTCTCATTGGGGAGGCGAACTATAGCAAAGCCGTCCACGCCCCGCAAGCGCTATTTTGCAGTTGGGCAAATATTGCTGTGTGATATCGTAGCGCCGACCATACCCTGCCTCATCCACATAGATTCCCATGCCTATCCCACACATCAGCCCCACCGCCAATCCCGCCCTGGCCAGCGCACTCGAACATGCCATCAACAGCAAGACCAAGCCATTGGGCAGCCTCGGCATGCTGGAAACCCTGGCCCGTCAAATCGGCCTGATCCAGCAAAGTACGCAACTGGCGCTGCACCAGCCCGCCATCATCGTTTTCGCTGCCGACCATGGCGTCGTTGCCGAAGGCATTTCTGCCTATCCACAAAGCGTGACCTGGCAGATGGTGGAAAACTTCCTAGGCAATGGCGCCGCCATCAATGTCTTTGCCCGCCAGAACGATTGCGCCTTATATATAGTAGACGCTGGCGTGAACCACGATTTCGGCCCGCGCGACGGCTTGCTTGACCGCAAACAAGGTCCCGGCACCCGCAACTTTGCCAAAGAGCCCGCCATGAGCCGGGAGCAGTGTCTGGCCGCCATGCAGGCGGGAATGGACCTGGTCGCCAGCCTGGACGGCAATGTGCTGGGCTTTGGCGAAATGGGCATCGGCAACACCACGGCCGCGGCAGCACTGATGCACAAGCTGACCGGCACGCCCGTTGCCGATTGCGTCGGCGCCGGCACGGGCCTGTCGAAAGAGGGCGTACTACATAAACAGCAAGTGATCGAAGCGGCCGTCGCCCATCATGCGGCAGTCGATGAGCCGCTCGACGTGCTGGCCACCTTCGGCGGTTTCGAAATCGCCATGATGGCCGGCGCCATGCTCAAGGCGGCCGAACGGCGCATGATTCTGCTGATCGATGGCTTCATCGTCAGCAGCGCCCTGCTGGTGGCAGCCCGTTTGCAGCCAGCCATTCTCGATTACTGCGTGTTTTCGCACTGCTCCGATGAAAACGGTCACCGCCAACTGCTGGCCAGCCTTGGCGCGCGTCCGCTACTGCACCTCGATTTGCGCCTCGGTGAAGGCACGGGTTCCGCGCTGGCCTTGCCGCTGCTGCACGCGGCCGTCAACTTCATGCGCGAGATGGCGACCTTCGCCTCGGCCCAGGTCAGCGAAAAGTCCACGCCAGACTAATACCATGGCCAATCCCGTTTCCGCCGCAATCCACCAGTGCCGTCTGTTCTTCATCGCGCTGCAGTTCTTCACGCGCCTGCCCATCCCGCGCTGGGTGGGTTTCGAGCCGGCTTGGCTGCAGCACGCCTCGCGCTACTTCCCCCTGGTGGGTCTGGTGGTGGCAGCCATCAGTGGCGCCGTGTATCTGTTGGCCAGCTGGCTGCTGCCTTCTGCGGTGGCCGTGCTGCTGGCCATCGCCGCCGGCATTTACCTGACGGGCGCCTTCCATGAAGATGGTTTCGCCGACATGTGCGACGGCTTTGGCGGCGGCTTGACGCGCGAGCGTGTACTGGAAATCATGAAGGACTCGCGCATTGGCGCGTATGGCGCCATCGGCATCATCTGCCTGCTGGCCATCAAGTGCACGGCGCTGGCCTCGTTGCCGCCACACATCGTCGTGGCGACACTGTGCATCGCCCATCCTTTGTCCCGCCTGGCCGCCGTCTCGCTGATCCGGTTCATGGACTATGCACGCGACGAAGGCAAGTCCAAGCCCATGGCGCAGGAAATGCGCACGGGTGAATTCATCATCGCCACCGTCTGCGGCCTGCTGCCCGTCATCGTGTGCGGCGCTCTGGGGATATTCGACTGGGCCACGCTGGTCTTTGCCGTCGTGGTGACGGCAGCTGCCGCTTTCTGGCTGGGCCGCAAATGCCAGCGCCGCCTGCAAGGCTACACGGGCGACTGCCTGGGCGCCGTGCAGCAGGTGGCGGAAGTGGCGGTCTATCTGGCCATCCTGTCCAGCTTTCAACCTCCACTGCGCTTCTATTAACAAACATGCGCCTGATCCTCGTCCGCCACCCCGCGCCGCAAGTCACCAGCGGCACCTGCTATGGCCGCAGCGACGTGGCGGTGGCGCCGCACGAAATGGCCACGGTGCGCGCCAGCTTGCAGGCAACCTTGCCGCCGCATGTACCGCTGTATACCAGTCCGCTGCGCCGCTGTGCCGACCTGGCGACAGCCTTGGCGCAGGACTTGCCCGCAAGCGCCCTGCGCTTCGACGCGCGGCTGGCGGAGATGGATTTCGGCGCGTGGGAAATGCAGCCCTGGCACGCGATTGCGCGCGCGGAAATCGATGCCTGGGCAGCCGACCTGGCCTGGCACCGCCCCGGCGGGGGCGAGAACGTGCTGGCGATGGCCGCCCGCATCGACGCGTTTCTAGGCGATCTGTTGCGCGAACAACACGAAACGGTCGTCATCATCTGCCATGCGGGCACCATCCGCCTGCTGTCGGCACTGCAAGCCCGGCTGCCATTGGAGGAAACAGCCCTGCTGGCCGCCCATTCTGCCCATAAAATCGCCTACGGTGCGACGGTCGTCGTCGATTTCTGATACTGAATTGTCCAGCCGACCATGTCAGTCCATGCCTGCTGCACGTATAATGGCGGGGTTTTGGTGCCCGCGTTCATGTCCATGAGCGCAGTTAAACGGGAAACACGATGCCGCGATCGCGGCGAGCGTGTGCTGCCCCCGCAACGGTAAGCAAGTGTCGCCCCTCCCTACCGGAAACGGGCGACAAGCTATCTCTGACAACCACTGTGCTTGCAATCATCGAGCATGGGAAGGTGAGATAGCCGTACTTGCCAGCCCGGATACCGGCCAGGACAGGTGGAAGTGTGCGAACGGGGATGTTCGCGATCCGAATGGCCCATGGCCATCTTCGATCGTCATCTTCAGTTCCCACTTCTGTTCAATCTGGCCTACGGGGACGTCGGCTGGTTGCATATTACTTACTGAAAATTATCATGACCCATGCTGTTTCCCGCCACGCGGCCCTCACGTCGCTCGCGCTAGCCATTGCCGCGCCTGCCGCTTTCGCCCAAGCCACGCCAGACACCTTCGATCCCATCGTCGTTACCGCCAACCGCTACCCGCAGCATCTGAGCGAAGTATTGAGCGATACGCAGACCATCAGCTCGGAAGACATCGCGCGCTCGGGCGCCGGCACGCTGATCGACCTGCTGCAAAAGCAGCGCGGCATCGAAGTCAATCGCAATGGCGGCCCAGGCACAAGTTCGAGCGTATTCATTCGCGGCGCGAACAGCAACCAGAATATCGTGCTGGTCGACGGCGTGCGCATTGGCTCCGCCACATCGGGCGCTGCCAACTGGAGCGCCCTGCCGCTGTCGAGCATCGACCACGTTGAAATCGTCTACGGCCCACTGAGCACCATGTATGGCGCCGATGCTGTCGGCGGCGTGATCCAGATCTTTACCAAGAAAGGCGACGGCGCGACGCGCTTTTCCGCCTTCGCCGGCTACGGCCGCGACAGCACCCGCCAGGTGGAAGCCAGCGTTGCCGGCTCTACCGGTGGCAACAACAGTTTCAGCTACGCGCTGACCGCGGGCAAGGAAAAATCAGATGGCTATTCCGCCACCAAACCTGGTAATTCTTCCTATAACGGCGATAAAGACGGCTACGACAAAGAAAGCGTCAGCGGCCAGTTTGGTTATCAGATGGCGAAGGGACATGACGTCGGCCTGGTTTTCCTGAACAGCAAACTGGATGCACAATACGATGCGGGCTTGAACTTCGACGCACGCAACTACAATAAGCAGGAAAGCGCCTCTGTCTTCACGAAGAACCAGTTCTTGCCGAACTGGACCAGCGAGCTGCGCTACGCAGAATCGAAGGACAAACTTACCTCAGTTTCCGCGCTCGGCTCCTCCGGCAGAAGCCAGTTCGACACCAAGCAAACTGACATCAGCTGGCAAAACGATATTCTCATTGGCCGTGATACTTTGCAATTACTGGGTGAATACCGTGACGAAGATGTCGTGAGCTCGACCAAAGGCCTGTCCGGCGGACGCAATACAAAGTCTTTCGCGGCATCGTACAACCTGGTACGCGGCGCCCACCTGGCCAGCATCAGCGGCCGTCGCGACGACAGCTCGGCGTTTGGTACGCACAACACGGGTAGCGTCGCCTATGGCTATCGTTTCAGCAATGCCTTGCGCGCCAACGCCAGCTATGGCACCAGTTTCCGCGCACCGACCTTCAACGATCTCTACTACCCTGATTTTGGCACCCCCACGAACAAGCCAGAAAAAGGCCGCAATGCTGAAATTGGATTGCACTACAACGACGGCCAATCGCAACTGAGCGTGATCTACTACCATAACAAGATTACCGATATGATCAACTATGTGTCGGCTTGCCCAGTTATTGGATGGAAACCAGGCTATGGCTGCAGCACGAATGTCGACAAAGCCCTGCTCGAAGGCGTGACGCTGGCTGGCGCGCACAAGTTCGGCGCCTTCAACGTCAGTGGCAATATCGACCTGCAATATCCACGCAATGAATCCATTGACAAGCAACTGACACTCCGCGCGAAAAAGCACGCCAATTTCGCTGTCGATTACACGACAGGTCCTTTGACCGCCGGTACGGAATGGCAGTTGTCGGACAAACGTTTTGCAGATCCTGCCAACAAGACCACCCTCGGTGGCTATGGCTTGCTGAACCTGTACACCACCTACCAGTTCGCACGCGACTGGTCGGTGCTGGCACGCTGGAACAACATCACCAACAAAGACTATGAACTGGGCCGTTTCTATGCGACGCCACGCTCGAACCTCTTCGTTGGCGTACGCTACGGCATGAAGTAACCGCGTCGTAATGATGTAAGCTGCGGGCGATGGCATGCCGTCGCCCGCAGATGCAGTTCTGCAGTCCCCGTTTTTAAGGCAGTACATGCACCCATTTTTCCGCAATATGCGCCACCGCGCCACCGTAATCCTCACGGTGCTGATCGCGTGCGCGGTTGCCAGCCTGATTTTCTCCGGCATGATCGGTTCGATCGCGATCCCGCTCGCCGACCTGCCTTCCGCCCTGTTCCATGTCGTGCAGGGCAAGACCGATACCCTCGCCGCCACCCTGCTCGACCTGCGCCTTGGCCGCGCGCTGACCGCGTTTGTCACCGGCGCGGCACTGTCGCTGGCCGGCCTGATGATGCAGGCGCTGCTGCGCAATCCCCTTGCCGACCCCTATGTGCTGGGCATTTCCGCCGGCGCCTCCGTCGGCGCGCTGGCCGCGCTGCTGTTCATGTGCGCGTTGTGGGTCGTCGACGCGGCCGCCTTTGCCGGTGCCGTCGGGGTGTCCATGCTGCTATACTTTTTTGCCCGCCGCGACCTGCGCGGCGGTACGGCGACCGAAGGCGGCGCCTCGCTCTTGCTGCTGACGGGCGTGATCCTGGCTTCGGCCTGCATGGCCATCGTCACCCTGATGCTGTCCATCGCCCCGGAAAGCCGCTTGCGCAGCATGGTGTTCTGGATGATCGGCGACCTGTCCGGCGCTCCCGCGCGGCTGATGCCCTGGCTGGTCCTGGCAGGCGCCCTGGTCTTCGCACTGCGCTGCGCGCGCTCGCTGAACGTCATGGCGCTGCACGCGGAAGCGGCCAGCACCCTGGGCGTGCGCGTAGGCGCCCTGCGCAAGGGACTGTTCTTCTGTTCCGGCCTGCTCACGGCCAGCGCCGTCACCAGCGCCGGCAGCGTGGGCTTTGTCGGCCTGATCGTGCCGCACGCGCTGCGCTTTGCCTGCGGCCCCGACCATCGCCTGTTGATACCGGCTGCCGCGCTGGCCGGCGGCACCTTCCTCGTACTGGCCGACACGCTTGCGCGCACCGTGCTGGCACCGTTACAGCTGCCCGTCGGCGTGGTCACGGCCATGATAGGCGCGCCCGTCTTCCTGTACCAGCTGCATCGATTGCGCAGGAGATGAAACAAGCATGATACGCACCTACCAACTAGGCCTGAAGGCAGGCACGCGCTCCCTCGTGGAAAACCTCACCTGGCACATCAAGGATGGCGAATGCTGGAGCGTGATCGGCCGCAATGGCGCGGGAAAAAGCACCTTGCTGCGCACCCTGGCCGGCTTGCGCGAACCGGATGCGGGCCACGTGACGATACAGGGCCGCGCCCTGGTCGACTGGCCGCTCGACGAACTGGCGCGCGAACGGGCCTTCCTGGCGCAGGCGCGGCACGATGCGTTCTCGTACCGCGTCATCGAAACCGTGCTGTCGGCGCGCCACCCGTATCACGACAACCATTACTGGGAAGGCAGCGACGACCAGCGCATCGCCCTGGCGGCGCTGGCGGCGATGGAAGTCGAACACCTGGCCGAGCGCGACGTGCGCAGCCTGTCCGGCGGCGAGCGCCAGCGCGTGGCAATCGCCGCCATGCTGGCGCAGGATACCCCCTTGCTGCTGCTGGACGAACCGGCCAATGCGCTGGACCTGGCGCACCAGGTCAGCGTCATGGGCCTGCTGTCAAAGCTGTGCCGCGAACAGAATAAAACCGTGGTGATGGTGGGGCATGACCTGAACCTGGCGCACAGCGTCTCGACCCATGCGCTACTGCTGATGGGCGACGGCGGCTGGCTGGCCGGTCCAGTGGCCGAGGTAATGCGGGCATCCATCCTGGGCGACTACCTGGGTCACCCGATCGAGATCATCGATCACGGCAAACGCAAGATATTCATACCGAAAGAGGACTGACATGAGCGACAAGAAGACAATCGATGCGGACACCGCGGCCATCAACGAACGCCACCGCGTACGCATGGAACGCAAAAAAGCCATCATCGACGCGGCCATCGCCAAGGCCGACAAGGAAATCGGCATCATCATCGTCAACACGGGCAATGGCAAGGGCAAGAGTTCGAGCGGCTTCGGCATGGCCATCCGCGCCATGGGTCACGGCATGAAAGTGGGCGTGGTGCAGTTCATCAAGGGCGCCATGTCGACGGGCGAAGAAAAATTCCTGCGCCGCTTCCCCGATGAAATCAGTTTTCATGCGATGGGCGAAGGCTATACCTGGGAAACGCAAAACCGCGAGCGCGACATCGAAAAGGCCGAACTGGCGTGGGAACAGGCGAAGACCTTCCTGGCCGACCCCAGCTACGGCCTGGTGCTGTTCGACGAGCTCAATATCGCCCTCAAATACAACTACCTCGACGTGCATAAAGTCATCGCCGACCTGCTGGAACGCCCGGCCATGCAACACGTGGTCATCACGGGCCGCGGCGCTCCGGACGAACTGATCGCCATCGCCGACACCGTCACGGAAATGGCCGTTGTCAAGCATGCCTATGCGGCCGGCATCGGCGCGCAAATCGGCACCGAGTGGTAACAGCGCCATGACGCGCACCCTGGTCTTCGGCGGCGCCCGTTCCGGCAAGAGCGCCCATGCGGAAACGCTGGCCCGCGAGTCCGGCAAGGAAGTGATCTACATCGCCACCGCGCAGGCGGGCGATGCTGAAATGGCCACGCGCGTCAGGCACCACCGAGCGCAGCGCCCGGCCGAATGGACAACACTGGAAGAACCGCTGCGCCTGGGCGACGCCATCCTGCGGGAAGCACTGCCAGGCCGGCTGCTGCTGGTCGACTGCCTGACCCTGTGGTTGACGAATCTGATGTTTTCCAGCGGCGAGACCTATCCGGACGTAGGCGACATCGTCCTGCCTGAACTGTTCCACAGCGAGCGCGCGCACCTGCTGTATGCGCTGGCCGAAAGCGAAGACACCGGCTGCGACCTCGTTCTCGTGTCGAACGAAGTGGGCATGGGCATCGTGCCCTACGGCGCCATCTCGCGCTGCTTCACCGATGAAGCGGGCCGTTTGAACCAGGCCGTGGCGGCCGTGTGCGACAACGCCGTCTTTGTCGCCGCCGGCCTGCCGCTGCACCTGAAAGGCGGCCCATGCTGAGCGGCTTGTCGCTGCCCATGCTGGCTGCTTTGATGGCGGCCGGCGTGCTGCTCGACCTGCTGCTGGGCGAGACGCGCCGCTGGCATCCGCTGGTGGGCTTTGGCCGCCTCGCCAGCGCGCTGGAGTGCCTGCTGAACCGGGGCCGTGGGCGCTTCCTGCGCGGGGTGCTGGCGTGGTCGCTGGCCGTGCTCCCCATCAGCTATGCCGCCTACTGGCTGTGCGGCCTGGCGGGCGCCGCCCTCCACGTTTTCCTGCTGTACCTATGTCTGGGCCTGCGCAGCCTGCGCGACCACAATCAGCCCATCGCCGACGCCCTGGCCATCGATGACCTGGACAACGCGCGCCTGCTGACGGCGCGCATCGTCAGCCGCGACACGGCCAATGCCGACGCGGCCAGTCTGGCCAAGGCCAGCACCGAATCCCTGCTGGAAAACGGCAACGACGCCGTGTTCGGCACCCTGTTCTGGTTTGCCGTGGCGGGCGGCCCCGGCGCCGTGCTGTTCCGCCTGGCGAACACGCTGGACGCCATGTGGGGCTACCGCAATACACGCTACAACTGGTTCGGCTGCTGCGCCGCGCGCATCGACGACCTGTTGAATTATCTGCCGGCGCGCCTGACGGCCCTGTCCTACGTCTTGCTGGGCAAGACCATGGCCGACAAAAAACGCGCGTGGCAGTGCTGGCGCAGCCAGGCACCCAACTGGGGCAGCCCGAACGCGGGGCCCGTGATGGCCAGCGGCGCCGGCGCCCTGGGACTGGCCCTCGGTGGCGACGCCATCTACGACGGCGAGCTGGAACACCGCCCGCCTTTGGGTAGTGGCCGTTCCGCCGAAGCGCGCGATATCGACCGCGCCTGGCGCCTAGTGGCCGAAACGGCCGTGCTGTGGCTGATCTGGGTGGCGCTGCTGGCAGGCCTGTTCTACCTGAAGGGAAAATACCTTGCTTGAACATGGCGGCAACCTACGCGACGCCGCGCGCGAATACGGCAGGCCACTGGAAGACTGGATCGACCTGTCGACCGGTATCAACCCGCACTGGTATGCAGCGCCAGCACCGAACGCCAACGCCTGGCACCGGCTGCCGGAAGCCGATCCCGCGCTGGCCGCTGCCGCCTGCGCGTATTACAGCGCGCCAGCCATGCTGCCCGTGGCCGGCACGCAGGCCGCCATCCAGGCCCTGCCCCGGCTGCGCGCGCCGTCGCGCGTGGTGGTGGCCGCGCCGTCGTATGCGGAACATGCGCACCACTGGGGCCAGCACGGCCACCAGTTGCAGCAAGTGCAGTATGCGCAGCTGGCCGATGCGGTGGAGCATTGCGACGTGCTGGTGGTCTGTAATCCGAACAATCCCACGGGAGAGCGCATCGCGCCCGAGCTGCTGCTGGAGTGGGCAGGCAAGCTGGCCGCGCGCGGCGGCTGGCTGGTGCTCGATGAAGCGTTTGGCGACACGGAAGCGTGCGCCAGCCTGGGCTCCCACTCTGCCCGGCAGGGACTCATCGTGCTGCGCTCCATCGGCAAATTCTTCGGCCTGGCGGGACTGCGCCTGGGCTTTGTCGCCGCCCATCCAGCCTTGCTGGCGCAGCTGGCCGACCTGCTGGGGCCATGGGCCGTCAGCGGCCCGGCGCAGCACGTGGCGCTGGCCGCCCTCGCCGACACGCACTGGCAGGTGGCGATGCGCGAGCGCCTGCGCGGCGAAGGCAAGCGCCTGCGCCAGCTATTGGCAGCGCACGGCATCGCCAGCAGCGGCACGGCGCTGTTCCAGTGGTGGCCGGAAGAGCGCGCCGAAGCGTTCTGGCGCCACATGGCGGAATCGGGCATCTGGGTGCGCCTGTTCCGCCACGCCGCCCACGGCATCCGCCTGGGCCTGCCCCCCGACGAACATTCCTGGCTGCGCCTGCAGCAGGCCCTCACCACATGGAAACACATATGAACCACTTGAAAACAGCACTGCTGCTGACCGGACTGGTCTCGCTGCAGGCGCAGGCAGCCATCACCGTGCGCGACGACGACGGCAATACCGTCACCGTGCAAAAACCGGCGCGGCGCATTCTGGCGCTGGCGCCGCATGTGACGGAACTGCTGTTCGCGGCCGGTGGCGGCGACAGGATCGCCGGTGTCGTCAGCTATAGCGACTACCCGGAAGCTGCAAAGAAGATCACGCAAGTGGGCGACAACCGCCAGTACGACATGGAACGCATCATCGCCCTGAAGCCGGACCTGATCGTCGTGTGGATGCATGGCAGCGCCGAGCGCCAGATTGCCATGCTGCGCCAGCTGAAGGTGCCCATCTATCACAGCGAACCGCGCAAGCTGGCCGACATCCCCGACAGCATGGAGCGCCTGGGGCAGCTGATGGGAACGGAAAAAACCGCCAAACCGGCGGCGGCCCAGCTGCGCGCCAAACTGGCCAGCCTGACGGCGCAATACGCGCAGCGCCCGCCCGTGCGCGTGTTTTACCAGGTGTGGGACAAACCCTTATATACCTTGAGCGGCGCGAGCATCATCAGCGATTCCATGCGCGTGTGCGGCGCGCAAAATGTCTTTGCCGCGATGAAGGTGGTGGCGCCCGTCGTCACGCCGGAAGGCGTGCTGCAGGAAGACCCGGAAGTCATCTTCGGCACCAGCGAAAAAAGCGATCCGCGCAGCGAAGGCGGCCTGGCCATGTGGCGCGCCTTCCCGTCGATGACGGCCGTGCGCAAGAATAACCTGTTCCGCCTGAACGGCGACCTGCTGAACCGCGCCGGCCCGCGCATGATCGAGGGCACGGCCGCCATGTGCGAACAACTGGAAGTGGCCCGCCAGCGCCGCAACACGCCCGCCGCCAAGGCCGCGCCATGAGTCACGCAGCGAGTCACTACCAGCGCATCGCCTGCCTGTCGACGGAAGCCGTGGAGACGCTGTATGCGCTGGGCGCGGAAGACGTCATCGCGGGCATTTCCGGCTTTACCGTGCGCCCTCCCCGCGCGCGCGAGGAAAAGACCAAGATCAGCGGCTTTTCCTCTTCCAGCCTGGAGCGCATCCTGGCCGTCCAGCCAGATCTCGTGATCGGTTTTTGTGACATGCAGGCCGATATCTGCCGCGACCTCGTCAAGGCTGGCATCGAAGTGCACCAGTTCAACCAGCGCACGGTGGAAGGCATCCTGCGCATGATCGGCGTGCTGGCCGCACTGGTGCAGCGCGAGGAAGCGGGACGTGAACTGATCGCCAGCCTGCGCGTCGACATCGCCGCCGCCCGGGCTCGGGCCGCAGCCTGGACGCGCAAGCCCGTGATTTACTTTGAAGAGTGGAACGATCCGCTGATGAGCGGCATCGGCTGGGCGGCGGAATTGATCGGCATCGCCGGCGGCGCCGACGCCTTCCCGGAATTGTCCGCGCAGCCGGGCGCGAAAGAGCGCATCATCGCCGATCCGCAAGAGGTGGTGCGGCGCGCGCCCGACATCATCATCGCCACCTGGTGCGGCAAGAAGTTCCAGCCGGCGCAGCTGACGGCACGCCCGGGCTGGGATACGATTCCCGCCATACGCAATGACATGCTGTTCGAGATCAAGTCGCCCGACATTCTTTCGCCCGGTCCAGCCGCCATCACGCAAGGCTTGCGCCAGATCAGCGACATCATCGCGCAGTGGCAGGAGAATCAGAAAGAGCGGCAGGCATGAAGAGTCCCTTCCCCGCCCTGATGGTGCAAGGCACGACGTCGGACGCGGGCAAGAGCACCGTCGTCGCAGCCCTGTGCCGCCTCTTGAAACGCCGTGGCGTGACGGTCGCGCCGTTCAAGCCGCAAAACATGGCCTTGAATAGCGCGGTGACGAGCGACGGCGGCGAGATCGGCCGCGCGCAAGCCCTGCAGGCGCTGGCCTGCGGCATCGCGCCGCACACGGACATGAATCCGGTGCTGCTGAAGCCTTCGTCGAACACGGGTGCGCAAGTGATCATCCACGGCAAGGTGCGCGCCGAGATGGATGCGCGCGACTACCAGCAATATAAAACCATCGCCATGGGCGCCGTGCTGGAATCGTACGCGCGCTTGCGCCAGCAGTACGACGCCGTCGTCGTCGAAGGCGCGGGCAGCCCCGCCGAAGTCAATTTGCGCGCGCGCGACATCGCCAACATGGGCTTTGCCGAAGCCGTCGACTGTCCCGTGATCCTGGTGGCCGACATCGACCGTGGCGGCGTCTTCGCCCACATCATCGGCACCCTGGCCTGTTTGTCCGACAGCGAACGGGCGCGCATCCTTGGCTTCGTCATCAACCGCTTCCGCGGCGATATCTCGCTGCTACAACCCGGCATCGAGTGGCTGGAACAGCAGACGGGCAAACCCGTGCTGGCCGTGCTGCCCTACCTGCAAGGCCTGTTCCTCGATGCGGAGGACGCCGTCGAAGCCATGCAGGCCGAACGCGGCGCCTTCAAGGTGGTGGTGCCGCAACTGCCGCGCATCAGCAACCACACGGATGTCGACGCGCTGCGCGCCCATCCCGATATCGACCTGCAATTCATCAAACAGGGACAGCCGATTCCAGCGGCCGACCTGGTGATCCTCCCCGGCAGCAAGAACACGCGCGGCGACCTGGCGTGGCTGCAGCAGCAAGGCTGGCCCGCCTACCTGGCGAAACACCTGCGCTATGGCGGCAAGGTGCTCGGCATTTGCGGCGGCTTCCAGATGCTGGGGCAGTCCGTACTCGATCCGCTGGGCGTGGAAGGCGCGGCGGGAGAGTCGGCGGGGCTGGGTATGTTCGACATGGCGACGGAGCTGACGCGCGACAAGCGGCTGGAACAGGTGCGCGGCCACTGCGCGTTTGCCGGCGCGGCCGATGCGCCCGTGGCAGGCTATGAAATCCACATGGGCATTTCGCATGGCGCGGCGCTGGCGCAGCCGGCTTTTGTCATCGACGGCCGTCCGGAAGGGGCGGTATCGGGCGACGGGCAAATCCTCGGCAGCTATTTGCACGGCATGTTCGACACGCCCGCCGCGTGTGCGGCGCTGCTGCGCTGGGCGGGGCTGGACTCCGGCCACACGGTGGATACCGCCGCCCTGCGCGAGGCCAGCCTCGAACGCATCGCCGATGCGGCCATCCCGCTGCTGGCGGCCCTGGATCGCATCAATCGCTAACGATTATTTTTTCAGGCACATGCCCATGTACGAGCGGTCGGTCGAAAATTCGACGGCCATGCTCGATGACACGGGCATGAACATCGAATAGTCGGCCGGCACGTCGGCGGGGTCCTTGAACACGGCGATGCCATCGACATCGACGGCCTGCGCACCCAGGCCCAGCTTGTTCAGGGTCACGTTTTCCGCGTGCACCTTGCCCGTGCCGTTATTTGTGATGGTCGCCGCATTGCTGGCGATGTCGATCTTGCCCGTCGTGCCACCCTGCGCCGCACAGGCGTAGCTGCCATTGATTTCCGTGCCGATTTTCTGCTGTCTGGCCGCCACGATGGTGCCCACGCGCAGGACGTTTTCCTGATTGCGGCTGTAGCGGTCGATGAACAGCGCCAGCCCCCGGTCCCCCGCATGCACGTGCACGATGCCGAAGTCCTGGCTGCCCTGGCGGGCGACGAGCAAGCCGTTCTTCGCATCCTTGACCAGGGTCAGGCTGGCGTTTTCCGCTTCCAGCAGCGGCGATACTGGCGAGCACACGCCTTGCGCATTGAACACGCCGCCATTGCACAGTTGGGCCGCCCCGTCGGCAGCGATCCTGAGACTGCCTTTCGGATTGAAACGGTCACCGCCGTTCGAGGCATTGCGCATGCCGCCCAGGAAGATATAGTTGCCGGCCAGCTTGGCCACATCACCCACCGCATAGCCGGTGCCGCTGACGGTCGAGACCATGTTGCCCAATTTGATATTGCCAGACAGAAGACGCGTGCGCGCATCGACGGTGACGCTGAAATCCGTTGCCGTGTAGGTGGTGAAATTGCCGGTGGTGGACGCGGTAAACGTGCCGCTGCGGTCGCTCAAGCCGAACTGCGTCGACAGCACGCGGATAGTGTAGGTTTTCTTGACGCTGTCGAACGTGATGCGCCAGGTGTCGCCGATATCGGCAGCCACGTCATACACGCTTTCATCGACGCTGGCACCGGCAATGACGCTCAAGCCGGCGTCCCTGGCCACGGCAACTGACGCCACCGTCACGCTGTCGGCGGGAACGACGGGAGGCGTCACGACGGCCGGCGGTGTCACCGGCGTCGCTGGCGTGCCGCCATCGCTGCCTCCACCGCATGCGGACAGGGCCGCGCCCAGGACAAGGAACGTAAGTGCATTTTTCATGTGGTGTGACTTTCGGGAAAGAGGAGGCCGACGCTGTCAGAAAACACATGCTAGCCTTGCCCGCAATCTATTGCCATAGAACAAATGTTCCATGGACTGAGCCCCCGGCACGCTGCCAGAATGACGGGCGCGGGCGGCACGCGGGCGCCATTTATGTGACAATTCATCGTACTGTCGGCTCCGTTTCTCCTCCTCAGGCTCACATCCATGACCAGTTCCCCCATTAAAAGCTACCTTCCCTGGGTGGTCGCCACCGCCTTGTTCATGGAGCAACTCGACTCCACCATCGTCAACACCGCCATCCCCGCCATGGCCGCCAGCCTCAACGTTACGCCGCTGAGCCTGAAAGCCGTCGTCACCAGCTACATCCTGAGCCTGGCCGTGTGCATTCCCATCAGCGGCTGGATGGCCGACCGCTTCGGCACGCGGCGCGTGTTTTCCGCCGCCGTCGCCATCTTTACCCTCGCCTCCATCCTGTGCGGCCTGTCCGTGAACGCGCCCATGCTGGTGGCCGCGCGCCTGCTGCAAGGGGTAGGCGCGGCGATGATGATGCCGGTGGGCCGGCTCACCATCATCCGCACCTTTCCCAAGTCGCAACTGCTGGCGGCCATGAATTTCGTCATCATCCCCGCGTTGATCGGTCCCCTGCTGGGCCCCACGGTCGGCGGGCTGATCGTGCACTGGCTGTCGTGGCGCGAGATTTTCTTCGTCAACGTGCCCGTCGGCCTGGCGGCGCTGTACCTGGCGCACCGCTACATGCCCGATTACTACGGCGACAAGCCCCGTCCGCTGGACCTGATCGGCCTCGTGCTGTTCGGCACGGGCATCGCGCTGCTGTCATGGCTGCTGGAAATTTTTGGCGAACACCGCATCGACGGCACCTCGTTTGCCGTGCTGCTGTTCATCTCCATCAGCCTGCTGGCCGCGTATGTCTGGCATTCGAGCGAAGTGCTGCATCCGCTGCTGCGCCTGACCCTGTTCAAGATCCGCACCTTCCGCGTCTCCGTGGTGGGCGGCTTCGTCACGCGCCTGGGCGTGGGTGGCCTGCCCTTCCTGCTGCCGCTGCTGTACCAGTTGGGCCTGGGCTTGCCCGCCTGGCAATCGGGCTTGCTGATGATGCCGTCGGCCGCTGCCGCCATGGGCATGAAATTCATTTCCGCGCGCGTGCTGGCCCGCTTCGGCTACCGCCAGGTACTGATCGTCAACACCGTGCTGATCGGCGTGACCATCGCCATGTTTTCGCAGGTGAGCGCGGGCACGTCCCTGTACGTCATCGTCGCCATCAGCCTGTGCATGGGCTTTTTCAATTCACTGCAGTTTTCCAGCATGAATACCATCGCGTATGCCGACGTCGACAAGAACGATTCGAGCATGGCCAGCACGATCGCCAGCTCGATGCAGCAACTGTCGATGAGCTTTGGCCTCGCCTTCGGTTCACTGATCACGGGCTGGTACCTGGGCGACATGCCGCAGTCGGACCGCGCCATGCTCAGCACGGCCCTGCATCACGCCTTCCTCACCTTGGCCGCCCTGACGGTGCTGTCCTCGCTGACCTTCTGGACCTTGCGCCGCGACGATGGCGAAAGCATCAGCAAGGGCACGGACAGCGACGAGGAGGATGCGGCCGACGTCAAGGCCCAGGCCGCTGTGCAGACGGAAGTGCAAACCACGAAAGGCTGAGCCACATCAAGCTTGCCGCCAGCGCCGCTGGTACTTTTTCCTGACGCTGCTATCGTGATGACAGGAGGTGCACATGGCGGCCGAGCGGCGCTTTGCGTGGAAGGGCACGGACCGCCATGGCAAGCCGGTCGACGGCGTTTTGCGCGCCGCCGACGCCTGCGCTGCCAAGGCAATATTGAGAAGCCAGGGCATCCTGGCCACCCGGGTGCAGGCTGCGCGCAGCGCACCCGGCAAGGCCATCACGCGCAAGGATATCGCGCTGTTTACGCGCCAGCTGTCGACCATGATGGCGGCTGGCGTGCCGCTGCTGCACGCCTTCGACATCGCCGGCAAGGGCCATGCCAAGCCTGCGATCACGGCGCTGATGCGCGACTTGCGCCACGACATCGAAGCGGGCAGCAGCCTGCAGCAGGCGTTCCGCCAGTTCCCGCTGCTGTTTGACGAACTGTATTGCAACCTGCTGGCGGCAGGCGAACAGGCAGGCATCGTGCAAGACTTGCTGGCGCGCCTGGCCACGCACCAGGAAAAGGCCATCGCCCTGCGGCGGAAGGTGCGCGGCGCGCTGATGTATCCGCTGGCCATCGTGCTCGTCGCCATCGTCGTCACGGCCATCATCATGAGCGTGGTCGTGCCCGCTTTCCGCCAGGTCTTCGACAGCTTCGGCGCGCCCTTGCCGCTGCCCACCCTGCTCGTCATGGGCGTGTCCGCCTTTGTTGTCCGCTACTGGCTGGCCTTGCTGGCGGTGCTCGTGCTCGCTTGCGTGCTGCTGCACCTGGCCTGGCGCCGCTCTCCCGCGTGGCGGCGCAACACGCAACTGCGGGCGCTGCGCCTGCCCGTGTTCGGCTCCCTCTTGCGCAAAGCGGCGATCGCCCGCTGGACGCGCACCCTGGCCGCCATGTTCGCCGCCGGCGTACCGCTGCTCGACTCGCTCGGTCTGGTGGGCGCCGCCTCCGGCCACGCGCTGTACCAGGAAGCGACGACGCGCATCGAACGCGAAATCCGCGCCGGCGGCAGCCTGGCCCTGGCCATGGAACACAGCGGCGTGTTCCCTCCCTTGCTGACGCAGCTGACCCTGATCGGCGAGGAGTCCGGCGCGCTCGACGCCATGCTGTCGCGCGCGGCCGACATCATCGAGGCCGATATCGACGCCACCGTGGCCACCCTTTCCACGCTGCTGGAACCGGCGCTGATGGTGGTGCTTGGCGTGCTCGTCGGTTCCCTCGTGATCGCCCTGTATTTGCCGATTTTCAAGCTGGGGGCCGTGATTTGACCATTCACCCGCCTAAAACGTCCCCATGTGCCGGCGGATGTTTTACACTGCGGCAGTGCCAGGCAATGTTTGCACGGCAACATTCATCACCTCAGACAAGTTCACCATGCTGCAAGATACCCTGTTGTTCGCCGCGCCCGGCAATCTGCCCGTCGCCCTCGTTGCCGCCCTGTTCGGCCTGATCGTCGGCAGCTTCCTGAATGTGGTGATCCACCGCGTGCCGAAAATGATGCAGCGCGAATCCGATAATTATGTGGCGGAAGAAAGCGGCTTGCCCTTGCCGCACACGGACCGCTACAACCTGATGCTGCCGCATTCGAACTGCACCGCTTGCGGCCACCGCATCACGGCCATGGAAAACATTCCCGTCATCAGCTATCTGCTGCTGCGCGGCAAATGCAGCGCCTGCAAGGCACCGATCTCCGTACGCTATCCGCTGGTCGAGCTGCTGACGGGCGCGCTGTCGGCCCTCCTGGTCTGGCACTTCGGCAGCGGCTGGACGGGCCTGGCAACGCTCGTGTTTGCCTGGCTGCTGATCGCCATGACCTTCATCGACGCCGATACGCAAATGCTGCCGGACGACCTCACCTTCCCCCTGCTGTGGGCGGGCTTGCTGATCAATATCAATGGCACTTTCGTACCCCTGCAGGACGCCGTCATCGGCGCTGCCGCCGGCTATCTGGCCCTGTGGGCCGTGTACTGGGCCTTCAAGCTGGCGACAGGCAAGGAGGGAATGGGCTATGGTGACTTCAAATTGCTGGCGGCGCTCGGTGCGTGGCTGGGCTGGACCATGCTGCCGACGATCATCTTGTTGTCGTCGCTGGTGGGCGCCGTGGTCGGCATCGGCCTGATCGTGTTTGCCAAGCGGGGGCGCGACAAACCGATTCCGTTCGGCCCCTATCTGGCGGCGGCAGGCCTGATCGCGCTGCTGTACGGCACGCCCCTGTCGCGCCTCACGCTGGGCCTGACCAGCTGACCCGCGCAACACTGCCCCTATGGAAAAACACATGCAACTTCATAACGCACCGTATTTCAGCGTGGGTCTCACCGGCGGCATCGGTTGCGGCAAGAGCACGGTGGCCGACCAGTTCGCCGCGCTGGGCGCCTCCATCGTCGACACGGACCAGATCGCGCACAGCCTGACGGCGCCCAATGGCGCGGCCATGCCGGCCCTGGTGGCGGAATTTGGCCCCGACTACGCCGATGCGCGCGGCGCCCTCGACCGCTCAAAAATGCGCAACCTCGTATTCGCCGACGCCGCCGCCAAGGCAAAACTGGAAGCCATCCTGCACCCGCGCATCCGCCAGGCGACCCTGGCGGCCGCCGCCGAAGCGACGGGCAGCTACGTGATCTTTGCCGTCCCCCTGCTCGTCGAGTCCGGCGGATGGGTGGAACGCGTCAACCGGGTGCTCGTCATCGATTGCCTGGAAAGCCTGCAAGTGTCGCGCGTGATGGCGCGCAATGGCTTATCGGAAGAACAAGTCAAAGCCATCATGGCGACGCAGGCCACGCGCGCCATGCGCCTGGCGGCGGCGGACGATGTGATCGACAATAATGGCGATTTGGCCGCCCTGGCGCCGCAGATTGCCCAGTTGCACGATTTATATCTGGCATTTTCAAAAAGAATGGCCGGAATCGGGTCGCAACGTTTGTAATTTGTCGACGCTTGGTTCAAAATCACGGGATTGTTTGCAGGTCCTTACTTAAGGGAATTATTTTGATTGTCTACGAATACCCTTTCAACGAACGCATACGTACCTTGTTGCGGCTGGAAGACCTGTACGACAAATTCAAGTTCTTCATCCAGCAAGAGCATGCAATGCAACACCATGTTGCCTTGGCAACTATTTTCGATATGCTCGAAGTGGCTGGCCGCGCCGACCTGAAGTCCGACCTGCTGCAGGAACTCGAGCGCCAGCGCCAAAGCCTGCTCGGTTACCGCAGCAATCCAAATGTGGAACCGGAAACGCTCGATGCCATCCTTGGCGAACTCGACAGTGTCAGCGGCGCTCTGGTGGCGGCGCAAGGCAAGACGGGGCAGAATATCCGCGACAATGAATGGCTGATGAGCATCCGCGGCCGCACCATCATCCCCGGCGGCGCCTGCGAATTCGACTTGCCATCCTACTTTGCCTGGCAAAAACGCAGCTCGGAACAGCGCTTGACCGATATCCACGCCTGGTTCGCCCCGCTCGCTCCGCTGTTCGACGCGCTGGCCCTGGTTTTGCGCCTGCTGCGCGATTCCGGCGGCCCCGTTAAACTGATCGCCAATGGCGGCAGCTACCAGCAAATGCTGCAAGGCAAGGTATACCAGATGCTGCGCCTGAGCCTGGATGAAAGCAGCGGCGCCATCCCGGAAATTTCCGCCAATAAATATATGCTGTGGGTGCGCTTCACTACCCAGGGCGGCGACTTGAAGCCCAAGCCGCTGGAAGAAGATGTCCCATTCGAGCTCACGCTCTGTAATTTTTAACTGTTACTTATTTGCCCCATCATGACCGTCGTTAATTGCCCTACCTGTGCCGCCAAAGTCGAATGGACTGAAGCCAACAAATTCCGCCCCTTCTGCTCGGAACGCTGCAAGCAGATCGACTTGGGTGCCTGGGCCGAAGAGAAATACACGATCCCCGCCGCCGACCCGTTCGAAGATCCGCTGGCAGACGAAGACAACAAGCCGCAATAATTCTCAGCGAAACGGATTTTCCAGGCGCAGCCCCTGCGCCGCGAAACTGTCGAGCCTGCCACTGACCACCGTCAAGCCATAGGCGATACCCATCGCCGCGATCTGCCCATCGACGCCATGCGCATGGCCCCGCTCACACAGGCGGGCGCACACGAGGGCGCAATCGAGGTCGAATTCCAGCAGCCGCGGCGCATAGTCCGCCAGCACTGCTTCCAGCCAGCCTTCCAGCGCCAGTGCTTCCAGCGCCGCTTCGCGCAGCCAGCTGCGCTGTATGCCTGCGCGCAACTGCGCGATCACCTGTACCGGCACATAGCGCATTTCCGGCGCCACCCGTTCGAAAAAAGTGCGCACGCCCTCCGGCGCAGCGCTGCCCTTGCGCGCCGCAACGATCACATCCGTGTCGAGCAGGTAGGCGGACATCGCACGTCAAGTGCGGCGCTCGAAATCCGCATCAAGCCCCACGTCGGGCATGCCGCGCAAAATATCGTCGAGCGGACGCTTCGGCAGCGGCCGCAAGGCGCTGCGCAGAATGTCGCGGTGCTCGTCTTCGATGCTGCGGCCATGCGCGCGCGCACGCTTGTGCAGGGCGGCAATCAGCAATTCATCGGTATCGGTAAAGGTCAGTGTCAGCGGCATGCGCAACTCCCAATGCTAGATGAAAGCACTGTAGCGCAAAGCGCGCGCGATACAAGGAAAGTCACAGGAAAGCTTGCGCCAGCACGCAGCATGGTGCTGCCCGCTGGCACAAGTGTCAATCAGGCAAGCGCCAGCGATTCCCGGCGTACCTCGTCGAGCCATTCCAGCAAGGGAATGGTGGCCGGCAGCAAGGGTTCCACGCCGACCGTGCCCTGCCAGGCAAACGCCTGCCCTTCCAGGCTTTGCGGCTCGCCCCGCCACTCGCGGCTGATATAGAAATGCAGGCGCACGTGGGCGTGCGGATACACATATTCGACGCCGCACCAGGCCTCGGCACTGTCGATATATAAACCCAGTTCCTCGACAAACTCGCGCTTCAAGGCGTCAAAAATGGCTTCGCCCGGCTCGACTTTGCCGCCAGGAAACTCCCAATAGCCGTCATACGGCTTGCCAGCCGGGCGCTGGCCCAGCAACACGTCGCCATTCGGTTTCATCAGAATGCCGACGGCGACATCCACCGGTGTCACTTTCATATCACTCATTGCGGCAACTTTCCCGCAGGTAGTTTCCCAGCATAATCGCGTGCGAATTGCCACGCCACCCGGCCCGAACGGGAACCGCGCTGCAAGGCCCAGCGCAGGGCGTCGCCGCGCGCCTGCGCGATCTGTTCCGGCGTGCAGCCGAACGAAGCGAGCCAGTGCGCTGCGATATCGAGGTAGTCATCCTGCTTGAACGGGTAGAACGACAGCCACAGGCCAAAGCGCTCGGACAGCGAGATTTTCTCTTCCACCGTCTCGCCCGGATGCAAATCGCCGTCATCGTCCGTCTTGTAGCTGCTGTTGTCGGACATGCGTTCCGGCATCAGGTGACGGCGGTTCGACGTGGCGTAGATCAGCACATTGTCCGATTGCGCGGCGATGCTGCCGTCGAGCGCCACTTTCAGCGCCTTGTAGCCGCTCTCGCCCTCTTCGAACGACAGGTCGTCGCAAAAGATGATGAAGCGCTCGGGGCGCGCTGCCACCAGGTCGACGATGTCGGGCAAGTCGGCAAGATCCGCCTTGTCCACTTCGATCAGGCGCAGGCCTTGATCGGCGAACTGGTTCAGGCATGCCTTGATCAGCGACGACTTGCCCGTGCCACGCGCGCCCGTCAGCAACACGTTGTTGGCGGGACGTCCGCTGACGAACTGGCGCGTATTTTGCTCGATCTGCGCCTTTTGCGTGCCGATATTGTGCAAGTCATCCAAGGCGATGGACGACACGTGGGCCACGGCCTGCAGATGGCTGGCCGCGCCCTGGCGCCGGCGCCAGCGGAAGGCAAAGCTGTTCCAGTCCGTCGCCGGCAAGGCCGGCGGCAAGATCGACTCGAGGCGCGCCAGTACCCGTTCGGCGCGGATCAGGAATTGATCGAGGCCGGTCATGAGCGGTAGTCGGCGTTGATCGACACGTAGTCATGCGACAAATCGCACGTCCACAGGGTAGCCGTGGCATCGCCGCGCGCCAGTTTCACGCGGATGGTGATTTCGCTTTGCTGCATCACGCGCTGGCCATCCTGTTCCTGGTAGTCCGGGTTGCGGCCGCCGTTCTTGGCCACCCACACGTCGTCCAGATACAGGTTCAATTGACCCACATCAAGGTCGTCCACGCCCGCGTAGCCGATGGCGGCCAGGATGCGGCCCAGGTTCGGGTCGGAGGCAAAGAACGCCGTTTTCACCAGCGGCGAATGGGCGATGGAATAGGCGATCTTGCGGCACTCTTCCACGTTGCGGCCGTCTTCCACGGTCACGGTCATGAATTTCGTCGCGCCTTCGCCGTCGCGCACGATGGCTTGCGCGAGAAAAGTAGACAGTTCGGTCACGGCAGCGGCCAGTTCCGCATAGTGCGGCGAATCGATGGAATCGATGACCAGGCTGCCGGCGCCCGTGGCTACCAGCATGAACGAGTCATTGGTGGAGGTGTCGCCGTCGATGGTGATGCAGTTGAACGATTTATCGGCCGCCTGCTTCACCAATTGGTCGAGCACCGGTTGCGCCACGGTGGCGTCAAACGCGAGGAAACCCAGCATCGTGGCCATGTTCGGCTTGATCATGCCGGCGCCCTTGCTGATGCCCGTCAGGGTCACCGTGTGGCCACCGATGGTGACCGTGCGCGAACCGGCTTTCGGCTGCGTGTCGGTGGTCATGATGGCTTCGGCGGCCGAGAACCAGTTGTCCGGCGTCAGTGCGGCCACGGCTTGCGGCAAGCCGGCGACCAGGCGCTGCACGGGCAAGGGTTCCAGGATCACGCCGGTGGAAAACGGCAGGATTTGCTGCGGCGTGCAGCCCAGCAGCTCGGCCAGCGCGGCGCAGCTGGCCTGCGCGTCGGCCAGGCCCGATTCGCCCGTGCCCGCATTCGCGTTGCCCGTATTGACCAGCAGCGCGCGGATCGGCGCGGCGCCGGCCGTCACGGCGGCCAGGTTGGCCTTCGAGATTTGCACGGGCGCGGCGCAGAAGCGGTTCAAGGTGAACACGCCGGCCACGGTGGCCGTCGGCGCCAGTTTCAATACCAGCAAATCCTTGCGGTTGGGTTTCTTGATGCCGGCTTCGGCAACACCGATTTCAATGCCAGCGACGGCTTTCAAGTCGGCGGCGACGGGCTTGGGGGAATTGACGGCCATGGTGATTTCTTCTGCGAGGGAAAAGGGAAGCGCTATTGTAGCGCCTTCGCGGCGCCGGTGAACATGCGGCAAGGGAATAGTCGCGCCGGCCAGGGCAGTCGCGAAGCGGGTCGGCAACATGACCAGGCTTGCGATTTATCAGAACGCCGCCGCCTGGCGGCGCTAAGGTATAGGAACAGACGATCACGCGTCTCGCACAAGCGCCCGGGGAGGGAATGTCATGGCGCATGGAAAATCCTACCGCATGCATCGCAGCGATTCAGGCTCGTCACGCCCGTTGCGTCTATGGTGTTTATGCTGCCTGCTTTGCCTGCTTGCCTCGTTGATGGCCTGTACGCTGCCAGGCGAACCGGCCGATCATGCCATCGGCCACGCCACCGATCTGGCATCCACAGCGCCGCCGGCCGCTGAAACGCCGCCAGCGGCAGAATTTCCACCCGCGACCGGGGTGGGACGACCACCGCCAACCTTCCCATGGAACAGCTCATGGTTAGGCATCGGCGGCTTGGTCGGCAATCTGGGCAACCTGGCCGGCAGCAGCGGCATGCTCACGGGCAGCAGCGGCATGGCCAAGCCTGGCAACGATCCACCGCCGGCCGGCGCCGTGCACGTCACCGTGTACTACGCCACCGACAGGCAATACCAGGCCAGCAGCCGCAGCTATGGCTGGCAGCCCAACCGCGCCGCGCCCCACCTGAGCTACGGCAGCGTCCTCGTCAGCATCCCGGAAAAAAGAGCGCCGGGCGAACTGCCGCTGCCGCCGTGGTACGCCATCCTGTCCGGCGACGATGCGCAAAAATATGTGCTGATCAAGGGAACCACGCGCCTGTCGCGCGCGGATTTCCTCGCTACCGTCAAGGCAAGCATTCAAGCCGCACCGGAACGCCGCGCCGCCTTCATCTATATCCACGGCTACAGCAATTCCTTTGACGACGCCGCCCGGCGCACGGCGCAGATGGCGGTCGACCTCGATATCGGCGCCCTGCCCGTGTTCTACAGCTGGCCATCGAAAGGCTCGATGGCCGGCTACGAATACGACCAGAATTCCGCCGAATGGACGCAGGCGCACCTGCAGGCGTTCCTGGCCGATTTCGCGGAGCACTCCTCGGCCACCGATATCTACCTCATCGCCCACAGCATGGGCAACCGTCCGATGACCGTGGCCCTGGCCAACCTGCTGGAAAAGCGCCCCGACCTGCTGCCCCTGTTCAAGCAGGTGGTGCTGGCGGCGCCGGACATCAATGCCGATGTCTTCCGCGACCAGATCGCCCCCCGCTTTGCCAGCCTCAAGCTCTCCGCCACCCTGTACGCGTCCGCGAACGACAAGGCCATCCGCGCTTCCTACAATTTTGCCGACTGGGACAGGATAGGCGATATCCGCGGCCCCGTCGTCGGCATTCCCGGCATGGAGCTCGTCGATGCCTCAGCCGTCATCATGAACTTCATGGGGCACGATTACTTCGCCAGCAACCGCGTCTTGCTGACCGATATCGCCACCATGATCAAGACGGGCCAACGGGCAAAAAACCGCGGCGGCTTGAAGGGCATTCCCTCGCAGGCGCCGCAATACTGGGCCTTTCCCTGAGCCGGGGCCGGGCAAGGCATGCCGGACATAAAAAAACGGAGACCGCGGTCTCCGTTTTTGTTCAGGCCATGCAGCGGGCTTTACGCCAGCTTGCCGTGGCAAGCCTTGTACTTCTTGCCGCTGCCGCAAGGGCATGGGTCGTTACGGCCCACTTTAACACCCATGCTCACGCTCATGTCGTCGACGTTGTCCATGTTGCCGCCGGCCGAAGGAGCCAGCAGTTCTTCCGGCGCCGCGTTCGGGTCGAATTCGGCGTGCTGGTAGTGCACGTTTTCCACGTGCGACTGCTGCATCGCCTGTTCGGCCGCATCGACTTCTTCGCGCGACTGGATACGCACCGTCATCACGTGTTTCGTGACGTCGTTCTTGATCATGTCGAGCATCTGGCCAAACAGTTCAAACGCTTCGCGCTTGTATTCCTGTTTCGGATTCTTCTGCGCATAACCGCGCAGGTGAATGCCCTGACGCAGGTGATCGAGCGCCGCCAGGTGTTCACGCCAGTGGCTGTCCACGCTTTGCAGCATGACATTGCGTTCGAAGCCGCCAAACGATTCCTTGCCGACGATATCGATCTTCGACTGGTACACGGCATCGGCCGCGGCCAGCACTTTTTCCAGGATCTCTTCGTCCGTCAGGGTCGAATCGGCTTCCAGCATTTCATGCAGCGGCAAGTCCAGCTGCCATTCGCTCGCCAGGGTATTTTCCAGGCCCTTGATATCCCACTGTTCTTCCACCGATTCATGCGGCACGTACTCGTGCACCAGGTCGGTGAACACGCCATGACGCAAGGAAGCGATCATGTCGGAAATATCGGTCGTTTCCAGCAGCTCGTTACGCTGCTGGTAGATCACCTTGCGCTGGTCGTTGGCGACGTCATCGTATTCCAGCAATTGCTTGCGGATATCGAAGTTGCGCGCTTCAACCTTGCGTTGGGCCGATTCGATCGAACGCGAGACAATGCCTGCCTCGATCGGTTCGCCTTCCGGCATTTTCAAACGGTCCATCACGGCGCGTACGCGGTCGCCGGCGAAGATGCGCAGCAGCGCGTCGTCGAGCGACAGGTAGAAGCGCGACGAACCCGGATCACCCTGGCGGCCGGCACGGCCACGCAGCTGATTGTCGACGCGGCGCGATTCGTGGCGTTCGGTGCCGATGATGTGCAAGCCGCCCGCATTGACCACGTGGTCGTGCAGGGATTGCCATTCATCGCGCAAGGTCTGCGACTGGGCTGCCTTGTCGGCGTCGCTCAGCTCAGGATTGGCTTCGATGAACTTGATCTGGTTCTCGACGTTACCGCCCAACACGATGTCCGTACCGCGACCGGCCATGTTGGTGGCGATGGTGATGGCTTTCGGACGGCCTGCCTGGGCGATGATTTCCGCTTCGCGCGCATGCTGTTTCGCGTTCAGCACGTTATGCGGCAAACCGGCCTTGGTCAGGATGCCCGACAGCAGTTCCGAGTTCTCGATCGAGGTGGTACCCACCAGCACGGGCTGGCCGCGCTCGTAGCAGTCGCGGATGTCGTTCAACATCGCGTTGTATTTTTCCGCCGACGATTTATAGACCTGATCCTGACGGTCCTTGCGCTGCAGCGGACGGTTTTGCGGAATCACAACCGTTTCCAAGCCGTAGATTTCCTGGAATTCGTACGCTTCCGTATCGGCCGTACCCGTCATGCCGGCCAGCTTGGCGTACATGCGGAAGTAGTTCTGGAAGGTGATCGAGGCCAGGGTCTGGTTCTCGTTCTGGATCTTGACGCCCTCTTTCGCTTCGACGGCCTGGTGCAAGCCATCGGACCAGCGGCGGCCCGTCATCAGACGGCCCGTGAATTCATCGACGATCACCACTTCATTGTTCTGCACCACATAGTGCTGATCCTTGAAGTACAGCGCATGCGCGCGCAGGGCCGCATACAGGTGATGCACGAGGGTGATGTTGGCCGAGTCGTACAGCGAGGCGCCTTCCGGCAGCAGGCCCATCTCCATCAGGATGCCTTCGGCCTTTTCGTGGCCGGCTTCCGTCAGCAGCACCTGGTGCGCTTTTTCATCCTTGGTGTAGTCGCCCGGCACTTCAACCTTGCCCTTGCCGTCCGGCGTTTCTTCGCCGATCTGCAAAGTCAGGCGCGCAGGCACTTCATTGATCTTGTGATACAGGTCCGTATGGTTCTCGGCCTGGCCCGAAATGATCAGCGGCGTACGCGCTTCATCGATCAGGATCGAGTCGACTTCATCGACGATGCCGAAGTTCAGGCTGCGCTGCACGCGCTCGCGCGCTTCGTAGACCATGTTGTCGCGCAGGAAGTCGAAACCGAATTCGTTATTCGTGCCATACGTGATGTCGGAGTTGTACGCCTGCTGCTTGGCGCTGTGCTCCATCTGCGACATGTTTACGCCAGTCGACAGGCCCAGCCATGCATACAGGCGGCCCATGGTTTCGGCATCGCGCTGCGCCAGGTAGTCATTGACGGTGACGATATGCACACCCTTGCCCGACAAGGCATTCAGGTAGGCTGGCAAGGTTGCCATCAGGGTCTTGCCCTCGCCCGTGCCCATCTCCGCGATCTTGCCGAAATGCAAGACCATGCCGCCGATCATCTGCACATCGAAATGGCGCATGCGCAGGACGCGCTTGCTGGCCTCGCGGCAGACGGCAAAGGCTTCCGGCAGCAAGGCATCGAGCGATTCGCCCGCGGCGATGCGTTCCTTGAAGGCAGGCGTCTTCGCTTGCAGCTCGGCATCCGACAGCTTTTCGATGGCCGGCTCGAGCGCATTGATCTCGCGTACCGTTTTTTGGTATTGCTTGAGCAGCCGCTGGTTGCGGCTACCGAAAATCTGGGTCAGTAATGACATGCTTGAATTCTTGAAAAAACGCCGTTAAAAAAAGCTCGGTAGGGAACAACGCGGTAGTAATCGCGTCACCGCACGGAGTTCGACTATGGCAAAAGACGATGATTTTATCATGCGTTCCCGACATGGTTGGGGTAATGCGCCATATAACAATAGCTTAATGACAAACAAATAGCAGAAATTGCGGACATTTTCCATACTGTAAGGCAATACGGTCCGCCCGCCTGCACCGCACCCGCCGCCGCACTCGTCACGCGGGGGCGAGTGTGCTATGTTTCGGCCATGCGAACTCCCACTTATTCTCCGGCACCGCGCCGCGGCTACGGCTTTGCCCGCTCCGGCCCGGCCGTCACGGGCGCAACCGATTTTCTGCGCGGCAATGCGACGATGGCTTCCCTGATGCCCACCGTCACGCGTCTGGCCGCCCTGCAAAAAGATTGCGCCAAGGCCTTGCCGGCCATGTTCGAGCATTGCGACATCCTGCAATTCGAGAGCGGCCAACTGGTGCTGGCCACGCCGAACGCGGCGCTGGCGGCCAAGCTCAAGCAGCAATTGCCAAAGTTGCAAGGGGAACTGGAAAGAAAAGGCTGGCAGATTTCAGGCATCAAGCTGAAAGTGCAGGTCATCAAGAGCATCGCGCCCATCGTGCATACGCGGGCGCTGGTCTTGCCGGAAAAAGCCATGTCGGCCCTGGAAGAGCTGAGCACGGCCCTGCCAGCGTCGAAGCAGAACGAGCAGCTGATCGCGGCGCTGCGCAATATGGTGCGCCACCACCGCGAACCTAAGGATTAACTCAGGTCAAAGACCACTCGCGCTCCATTTGACGCAGGTACGATTGCGGCGCCGCCTCATTGGTATCGAAGGAAACGATTTCATACGATTCCGGCTGTTCCAGCAGCGCCAGCAGCAGCTGGTTGTTCAGCGCATGGCCTGACTTGTGCGCCGTGTAATACGCGAGCAAGGGGTGGCCCACCAGGTACAGGTCGCCGATGGCGTCGAGGATCTTGTGGCGCACGAACTCGTCTTCATAGCGCAAGCCATCGGCGTTGAGGATGCGGTACTCGTCCATCACGATGGCGTTTTCCAGCGAACCGCCACGCGCCAGACCCATGCCGCGCAAGCTTTCCACGTCCTGCATGAAGCCAAACGTGCGTGCGCGCGCCACGTCGTGCACATACGACACGTCGCCAAAGTCGACGGAGGCGCGCTGCATCGTGCCATCGACGGCCGGGTGATTGAATTCGATAAAGAAATCGAGCTTGAAGCCGTCATACGGCGACAAGCGCGCCCATTTCTCCGCGTCACCCTTGCCGTGACGCACTTCCACGGGCTTGATGACCTTGATGAATTTCTTTGGCGCTTGCTGCTCTTCCACGCCAGCCTGCTGCAGCAGGTAGACGAAGGACGAGGCGGAACCGTCCATGATGGGGATTTCTTCCGCATTCACGTCGATATACATATTGTCGACGCCCAGGCCGGCCGCAGCCGACATCAGGTGTTCCACTGTAGAAACCCTGGCGCCATCCTTGATCAGCACGGAAGCCATGCGCGTATCGCCCACGGCCATGGCGCTGGCGGGGAACTCGACGATGGGATCGAGGTCGATGCGGCGAAACACGATGCCCGTGTCGATCGCGGCAGGACGCAGAGTCAGCTCGACCTTGGTGCCAGAATGCAAACCGACACCGATGGTGCGGACCTGTTGTTTGATGGTGCGTTGTTTTAACATCTGTCGATTATATCTATTTGCCGGATTTTCGTTGCGGCGCGGCATGGCCCACGCCAGAAATACCACAACCGCTACTCATGGATGCTCACTCTCGGCGTGGACAGCCTCCCTGCGCACGAGGTAAATGCCGCTGCCGATGATGATGGCCGCACCGATCAGGGTGTATTCGTCGGGCAAGGCGCGCCACAGCATCCAGTCCAGGGCCATGCCCCAGGCCAGGGCCGAGTATTCGAATGGCGCCACGCTGGACGCCTTGCCATGGCGAAACGCTTCCGTAATCGCCAGCTGCCCCAGGAAGCCACTCAGCGACAAGCCCGCCAGCAGCCACCAGTCTTCGCGGCGGATGCTCACCCACTCGTGCGCCGACAGGGCCACGCCGCCGAGGGCCATCATCACCATCAGCCAAAAGACCATGCTTTCGCTGGCGTCCGTGCGGCTGAGGATGCGGCCCGTGACGGCGGAAATGGCGTAACAGGCGGCCGAGCCCAGCACGGCCAGCCCGGCCACCGAAAAGAATCCCGAACCGTCGGGGCGCAGCGCCACCAGCACGCCCAGCAAACCCACGGCGATGGCGCACCAGCGCGCGAAGTCCACTTTTTCCTTCAGGATAAAAACCGACAGGACGGTGATCAGCAAGGGGGCGACGAAAAACAGCGCATACGTCTCGGCCAGCGACATGCGCTTCAGGCCGTAGGCAAACAGGGTGATCATCAGCACACCCAGGACGCCGCGCAACAGGTGCAGCGGCCAGCGCACCTTCAGCACGTTCTTGAAGGCGCCGCGGTACAGCAGGTACAGGCAGACGAGCGGCAACGACGACAGGGCGCGCAAGGCCGTCACCTGCATCGGCGGGTAATGGGCGGACAACAGCTTCATGGCTGTGTCCATCAGGGAAAACATGGCGACGGCGACCAGCATCACATAGATGCTGCGCAGGTTGGGATTGTGGGGTAACAGGACAGACTCCTGGCGAAAGAGCGGGACCGTCATCATGGCGACGGCCGGAGCCAGGACAGCATGGTCTGGAAAGGCAGGGCCAGGCGGTCAGCCCGATTATAACAAGCGCGGCCGTTTTACCTTATGACACAGGCAACAGCATCACCAGTTTCAAGTCGTGCTGGCGCGCCAGGTGCAGGGTCACTTGATTGAACGCAAGCAGGCCCTGTTGCGCATGCCGGAACTGGCGCAGGCCGCCATCGCGGCCCTGCACCTGCTGCGCGCCCCACCACTGGCGAAATTCAGGGCTGGCATCGGCCAGTTCGGCGATCAGGCCAGCCAGCGGCGCCTGGTCCGCCTGCCGGCCGATATCGGCGCGAAACTCCGCCACCAGGCGCTGCGCCCGCTCGGGCCAGCCGACGACCAGATCGCGCGCACCAGGTTCCAGGAACATGAAGCGCAACTGGTTCGGCGCGTCCCCGTCGCCGTGCAGCCAGCCCGTAAACAGCGTGGACGCCGCCCCGTTCCACGCCACGGCATTCCATGCGCGGTCCAGGATATACGCGGGCGCGTCGATGGCGGCGACGATGGCGGCCAACTCGGCGGCGGCAGGTCCCCCGCCCTCGCCTGCGCCATGGCTGGGGTCATGCTTGTCTGCCACCTCGAACAGGTAGGCGCGCTCGGCCGCGCTCAGCTGCAGCACCTGCGCCAGGCGCGCCAGCATCTTGGCCGATGCCGACACGGGCCGCCCCTGCTCCAGCCACGTCAGCCAGGTGGGACTGACATCGCACAGCTGTGCCAGCTCTTCGCGCCGCAAGCCAGGCGTGCGCCGCCGTCCGCCGCCGGGCAAGCCGGCCATGGCGGGGGTGACGGTTTCGCGCCGGGCGCGGATGAATTCAGCAAGTTTGTTCGACATGACGGGGAAGCATGGTAGTAGATATACCAGTATAAGTTATGGTCTTGTTACAGGATAATTTTATCCCTATTCTGCAGGAACTCAGCCATCCACAGGAGAAAACCATGCAGCAGCACGATGTCGTTACCGAACAGTTTGGCAAGACGGCCAATGCCTACCTGAGCAGCGCCGTACACGCGCAAGGCGCCGACCTGGTGCTGATGCAGGAATGCGCGCGCCGCCACGGCAAGCCGGTGGTACTGGACCTGGGCTGCGGCGCCGGCCACGCCAGCTTCGCCGTCGCCCCCGTGGCGCAATCGGTGGTCGCCTATGACCTGGCGCAGCCCATGCTCGACGTGGTCGACTGCGCCAGGGTGCAGCGCGGCTTGCACAATATCAGCACGCAACAAGGCGACGTGGCCCGCCTGCCGTTTGCCGACGCCAGCTTCGACATGGTCGTCACGCGCTTTTCCGCGCACCACTGGAACGACGTGGCGGGAGCCCTGGCAGAAGCGTGGCGCGTGCTGCGCCCGAACGGCACCTTATTAGTGGTCGACATCGTCGCGCCCAAGACGGCCCTCTACGACAGCACCTTGCAGGCGGTGGAAATGCTGCGCGACGCGTCCCACGTACGCGACTACCGCAGCTGCGAATGGGGCGCCAAGTTTGACAACGCAGGTTTTACGCACAGCTTGCGCAGCGTGTGGAAACTGACCATGCAGTTCGACGAGTGGGTGGCCCGCATGCGCACGCCAAGCGAAAGAGTGGCGGCCATCCGCAACCTGTTCGATGGCGCGCCCGAGGAAGCGCGCCGGTATTTCGCACTGCAGGACGATTATTCGTTCAGCATCGATGCGGCCATGTTCGAGGCGAGCAAGCCGTCGGTACAATAAAAAAACGGCGCCGATGGCGCCGTTTTTACGTCAAAAAAGGACAAGTCCCTGAAAAATGTTCAGGGCAAGGCGCATTGCCGCAGGCAGTACGAGTAGTACGCCAAGGCAGTGCAACACCGCCATGGACTTTTTCTCAGGGACTTAAGCCAGTTGGCCCAGCAAGGTTTCCGCGTTCGACACTTCAAACTTGCCGCCTTGCTCGATGTTCAATTGCGTCACGACGCCATTGTCGACCAGCAGCGAGTAGCGCTGCGAGCGCGTGCCCATGCCGTGCTTGGAAAAATCGGCGTCCAGGCCCAGGGCCTTGCTGTAGGCGGCGTTGCCGTCAGCCATCATGCGCACGACGCCGGTAGCTTTCTGGTCGCGGCCCCAGGCGCCCATCACGAACGCGTCGTTGACGGAGATGCACCAGATTTCATCGACGCCCTTGGCTTTCAGGTCCGCGGCGTGCTTGACGTAGCCCGGCACGTGCTGTGCGGAGCAGGTCGGGGTGTAGGCGCCTGGCAGGCCGAAGATGGCGATCTTCTTGCCCTTGACCAGGTCTTGCACGTTGAACGTGTTCGGACCCAGTGCGCAGCCTTCGGTTTCGCTTTCGATGAATTCAGCCAGGGTGCCTTCTGGCAGGGTGTCGCCGATCTTGATGGTCATGTTGACTCCTTGTGTACTGTCGGTTGAGGATGCTGCCGGCATGATGCCGACACTGCGCGATAGTATGCCTGACTTGCCGTATTTGTGCAGAAAACGGCCGAAAAGGCAAAGTCAAAAGTCAAAAGCCGGCAAAAAAAAACGGCGGCCCTCAGGCCGCCGTCATCGTTACATGCATCACATCACCTTAGTCGGCCTGTTTGCGCAGGAAGGCTGGAATATCGTACGTCTCCATACCATTCTTTTCCATCGCGCGCACCTGCTCGGAAGCCGATTCGCGACGCCATACTGCCGGCGCCTTCATGCCGTCGAAACCGGCAGCCGGCGTAGCCACGCCAACTGTCGTCGTCGCCGCTTGCGCGCTACCCATGGCAGCCGATGGGGTCAACGGGCTGTTGTGCGTACCGGTGCGCAGCACTTGCTGCGGTACCAGCTGGATGTTTTTCTTCGCGCGGCCCAGGCCCGTGGCCACCACGGTAACGCGGATGTCGTCGCCCATGGCGTCGTCGTAGGCGATACCTTGCGCGATCGACGCATCCGGTGCGGCAAACGCGCGCACGGCGGCCATGACTTCCTTGATTTCTTTACCTTTCAAGCCACGGCTGGCCGTGACGTTGACCAACACGCCGCGCGCGCCGGACAGGTCGATGCCGTCCAACAGCGGCGAAGCGACAGCCTGTTCCGCGGCGATGCGTGCGCGGTCGACGCCGGAAGCCGTCGCCGTGCCCATCATGGCCTTGCCCTGCTCGCCCATGATGGTTTTCACGTCGTTGAAGTCGACGTTGATATGGCCTGGCACGTTGATGATCTCGGCAATGCCGGCCACCGCGTTGTTGAGCACATCATCGGCATGCTGCATCCATTCCAGCATGCTTTCGTCTTCGTAGATCTCTTCCAGTTTTTCGTTGAGGATGATGATCAGCGAATCGACGTGCAGGGACAGCTGCTCCAGGCCTTCGTCGGCGATGTCCATGCACTTCTGGCCTTCATACGAGAATGGCTTGGAAACCACGGCCACCGTCAGCGCGCCCAGTTCCTTGGCCACTTCAGCCACGATAGGAGCGGCGCCCGTGCCCGTACCGCCGCCCATGCCGGCAGCGATGAAGACCATGTGCGCGCCGCGCAGCGAATCGGCGATGCGCGTGCGCGATTCTTCCGCCAGCTGGCGGCCAACGGCAGGTTTCATGCCGGCGCCCAGACCGGTATCGCCGATCTGGATGATGTTGTGGGCCTTCGATGTCGACAGGGCCTGTGCGTCGGTGTTGGCGGCAATGAACTCCACACCCGACATGCCTTTGTTGATCATGTGTTGGACTGCATTGCCACCCGCACCGCCGACGCCGACGACCTTGATGACGGTACCTAAAGCTGTGTTATCGACCATATCGAACTCCATGATGTGCTCCTATCAGATGCGGTTTCCAAGCGCCAGGCCTCATATTGGTAGGAGAACTGGAGATTGAAAACTGCGGTTAAATATAAAATAAAGTTATGTGTGTACCTGCGATGCTGCCAAAAAACCTGACCTGCCGGGCGTAAATCAAGCCCTTAAAAATTCCCTAAAAACCATTCCTTCATGCGCTGCCAGACTGCCTTCACCGAGCCGTCCTGACGCGTCACGATGTGGCCGCGCAGGTATTGCTTCTTCGCTTCCAGCAGCAGGCCCAATACCGTGGCATAGCGCGGACTGCGCACCACGTCGGCCAGCTGGCCCCGATACTCGGGCGTGCCAAGGCGCGCCGGTTTCAGGAAAATGTCTTCCGCCATTTCCACCATGCCGGGCATGATGGAGGTGCCGCCCGTGAGCACGATGCCCGACGACAGCACGCCTTCGTAGCCGGATTCACGTACCACCTGGTGCACCATCGCGAACAGCTCTTCGACGCGTGGCTCGATCACTGCCGCCAGCGCCTGGCGCGACAGGTTGCGCGGGCCGCGGTCGCCCAGACCAGGCACTTCCAGCGATTCGCCGGGATCGGCCAGGACCTGCTTGGCCACGCCATAGCGGATCTTGATTTCTTCCGCTTCCGCGGTCGGGGTGCGCAAGGCCATGGCGATGTCGTTGGTGATCTGGTCGCCGGCGATGGGAATGACTGCCGTATGGCGGATCGCGCCATCGGAGAATACCGCCACATCGGTCGTGCCGCCGCCGATGTCGATCAGCACCACGCCCAGTTCCTTCTCGTCGGGCGTGAGCACCGCATCGGCGGACGCCATCGGCTGCAGGATCAGGTCCGACACTTCCAGGCCGCAGCGGCGCACGCACTTGACGATGTTCTGCACTGCCGACACGGCGCCGGTGACGATATGCACCTTCACCTCCAGGCGGATGCCGCTCATGCCGATAGGCTCGCGCACATCTTCCTGGCTGTCGACGATGAACTCCTGCGGCACCGTGTGCAGCAATTGCTGATCGGTCGGAATGTTAACCGCTTTTGCCGTCTCGATGACGCGCGCCACGTCGGTCGCCGTCACTTCCTTGTCCTTGATGGCCACCATGCCGCTGGAATTGAAGCTGCGGATATGGCTGCCCGCAATGCCCGCATACACATTACGGATCTTGCAGTCGGCCATCAGCTCGGCCTCTTCCAGCGCGCGCTGGATGGACTCCACCGTGGCCTCGATATTGACCACCACGCCCTTTTTCAGGCCCTTCGATTCGTGCTGGCCCAGCCCGATCACTTCGTGGCGCCCGTCGGACATCACTTCGGCTACCACCGCCACCACTTTCGAGGTGCCGATGTCGAGGCCGACGATCAGGTTTTTCGCGTCTTTTGTCATTTCTTTCGCCTAGTTTTTTGGGCTATTAATTGATTAATTGATTAATTGATTATTCGGTTAAGTCGGTTTTTTAATCGGACTGCCATTTTTCTTCTTGATTGCCGCTGCCGGCCTGCCATCCTTGCCTTCGGCCGGTATCACCAGGCCGGCGGAACTGAGCGCCAGGCCATTCTGGTAACGCATATCGATCGTGTCGATATTTTCCAGCCGGCTCGCCAGCTGCGGGTAAATGCCCACCAGCCGGTCAACCCGCGCCTTCAGTGTCGTATGATTCTGTTCGCGCCCCAGCGCCACGCTCATGCCGTTATCCAGTTTTACGGTCCACGCATAGCGGCTCGACAGCGACAGGGTTTCCGGCACCATCTTCAACGGCGCAAACCACTTTGCCAGCTGCACGTAGGTCGCCAGCACTTCCTTTTCGCTGCCATCGGGGCCGGCAAACGCAGGCAATTCATGGTCGTCTTCCGCCTCGGCCACATTCGCCGTAAACACGTCGCCCTTGACTGACAGCAAGCGCCCGTCCTCGCCCCAGGTACCCAGCGCCTCATGTTCTTCCAGCGCCACGATCAGCTGGTTCGGCCACTCGCGCCGTACGCTGGCACGGCGCACCCAGGGCACCGATTCGAACACGCCGCGCACGCTTTCCAGGTTGGTCGTGAAGAAATTACCCTTGATGCGGCCCAGCGTGCCACTGCGCAGGGTCAGGTAATTCACGTGGCGCAGGCCCTTGTCGTCCGCGCTTTCCACCTTGATCGTGCGCAGGTCGAACATGGGACGCTGCGACACCCACCAGACGCCGGCGGCCACGCACACGACCAGAACCGCGGCCAGCAAGCCGTTGGCAGTCGTATTGAGGCTTTTAGCGTCATGCCACATATCAGCGCTGTCCCTTGTGCATTTTCAGGCTTGCGCCGGCGACGATTTCCAGGCACAGGTCTTCATAGCTGGTGCCTTCCGCGCGCGCCGCCATCGGCACGAGCGAGTGCCCCGTCATGCCGGGCGAGGTATTTACCTCCAGCAGGAACAACGCGCTGTCTGCCGCGCGCATCAGGACATCGACCCGTCCCCAGCCTTCGCAGCCCAGGGCGCGGTAGGCGGCCAGGGCGATGCGTTCCATCTCTGCGATGATCGCGCCATCGAGCTGCGGCGGGCAGAAATACTGCGTGTCGTCCGTGAAGTACTTGTTCTGGTAGTCGTAATTGCCTTGCGGCGCGACGATTTCGATCGGCGGCAACGCGCGCGCCGTGGCGCCCTTGCCCAGGATCGCGACGGTGAATTCGCGGCCCTTGATGAATTCCTCGGCCAGTACCGAATCATCGAGGCCGGCGGCGATGTCGTAGGCGGCCTGGAAGGCCGACGCTTCGTTGACGGTCGTGATGCCGATGCTCGAGCCTTCATGCGGCGGCTTGACGATCAGCGGCAAGCCCAGTTCCGCGGTGACCTTGGCCAAGTCGGAACTGTCGTCCAGTACCGCGTACTTTGGCGTCGGCAGCTGGTGCATCAGCCAGATCATCTTGGTATAAACCTTGTCCATGCCCACCGAGCAGGCCATCACGCCGCTGCCCGTGTATGGAATGCCCAGTTGTTCCAGCGCGCCCTGCAGGCTGCCGTCTTCGCCGAAGCGGCCGTGCAGCGCGATGAAGACGCGGTCAAATTGCTCAGCGGCCAATTCGGCCAGGCTGCGTTCGCCCGTATCGAAGCCATGCGCATCCACGCCATGGCTTTTCAGGGCTGCCAGCACGCCCGCGCCGGACATCAGCGACACTTCGCGCTCGGCCGAACGGCCGCCGAACAGGACGCCGACCTTGCCCAATTGTTTAACGTCGATAGCTGAAGCTTGGTTCACGTCAGGCCTTTACAGTGTGAGATTGATACGTTGTCAGTTGTTGCGGGATGCCGCTGATCGAGCCGGCTCCCATGGTCAGCACGACGTCGCCGTCGCGCGCCACGCTCATGATGGTGTCGGCCATGTCTTTCATGGATTCGACGAAAATCGGTTCGATTTTGCCGCGCGCGCGCAGCGCATGCGCCAGGGCGCGGCCGTCGGCGGCGACGATAGGCGCTTCGCCCGCCGCATACACTTCGGACAGCAGCAGCACGTCGGGTGCGCCCAGCACCTTCACGAAATCCTCGAACAGGTCACGCGTACGGCTGTAGCGGTGCGGCTGGAACGCCAGCACCAGGCGACGGCCCGGATAGGCGGCGCGCGCGGCGGCCAGCGTCACTTCCGTTTCCACCGGATGGTGGCCGAAATCGTCGACCAGCGCAAAGGTGCCGCCGTTCGGCAGCGCCACGTCGCCATAGCGCGTGAAGCGCCGGCCCACGCCGGAAAACTCGGCCAGGCCCTGCTGCGTGGCGCTGTCGGCGATGCCAATTTCGCGCGCGATGGCAATCGCCGAGCAGGCATTCTGCACATTGTGCATGCCGGGCTGGTTCAGCACCACGTCCAGGTCCGGGTAACCTTCCTGCAGCACGGTGAAATGCATTTCCAGGCCCACGGCGCGCGCGTTGATGGCGCGCACTTGCGCGTCTTCCGCGAAACCGTAGGTGGTGACGGGCTTGGTGACGGACGGGATGATGGCGCGCACGTGCGGATCGTCGATGCACAGCATGGCGCGGCCATAGAACGGCAAGCGGTGCGTGAACTGCACGAAGGCTTGCTTGAGCTTTTCGAAATCGTGCTCGTAGGTGTCCATGTGATCGGCGTCGATATTCGTGATCACTTCGATCATCGGCGTGAGATTCAGGAACGAGGCGTCCGATTCATCGGCTTCGGCCACTAGGTAGTCGCCCGAACCCAGCTTGGCGTTCGCGCCTGCGCTGGTCAGGCGGCCGCCGATGACGAAGGTCGGATCGAGACCGCCCTGCGCCAGCACGGAAGCGACCAGGCTGGTCGTCGTCGTCTTGCCATGCGTGCCGGCGATGGCGATACCGCGTTTCAGGCGCATCAACTCGCCGAGCATCACGGCGCGCGGCACCAGCGGAATCTTGCGCGCACGCGCAGCCGCCACTTCCGGATTGTCTTGCGGGACGGCGCCCGACGTCACCACCGCATCGGCGTCGCCGATATTTTCTGCGGCGTGACCGAGCATGACGGTCGCGCCCAGGCTCGCTAGGCGCTGCGTCGCCGCATTGCTGCCCAGGTCGGAGCCCGACACCTTGTAGCCCAGGTTGACCAGCACTTCGGCGATGCCGCTCATGCCGCTGCCGCCAATGCCGACAAAGTGGATATTGTTTACTTTATGCTTCACAGAGCTAACCTCATGCCAGTTTTTCCAATACGTGTGCGATCGCCTCATTGGCGTCGCGCTTGCCTGCTGCCAGTGCCGCTTGCGCCATCTGCTGGCAGCTGTCGCGGCTCAGCGACGCCAGCAGTGCGCTCAGCGACGCGGCACTCATTTCCGTTTGCGGCAGATGAATCGCCGCGCCTTGCTGCGCCATCCATTGCGCGTTGTCGCGCTGGTGGCTGGTGGTCGACGCCACCAGCGGCACGAGCACGCTGGCCACGCCGGCCGCCGTCAATTCCGACAGGGTGATGGCGCCAGCGCGGCAAATCACCAGGTCGGCCTCGGTATACGCTTTGGCCATGTCGTCGATGAAATCGACCACATTGGCTTGCACGCCCGCCTGCGCATACGCGGCATGCAGGGCGTCGATATTCTTCTTGCCCGACTGGTGCGTGACCAGCGGACGCTCGCCTTCCGGCATCAGCGCCAGCGCGGCAGGCAAGCTGTCGTTCAGCGCCTTCGCACCCAGGCTGCCACCTACCACGAGGATGCGCAATGGGCCGCTGCGGCCCGCAAAGCGCGGCGCCGGCGGCTCCATGGCGAGGATTTCCGCGCGCACGGGATTGCCCGTCACGACGGCCTTGCCGGCGGCGCTGCCGAAATCGGCGGGAAAGCCGAAGCACACTTGCTGCGCCAGCGGCACCAGGGTCTTGTTCGACAACAGCAGCGCCGCGTCGGCATTGACCAGCACTAACGGCACGCCTTTCAGGCGCGCCATCAGGCCACCCGGCACGGTGACGTAGCCGCCCATGCCCATCACCACGTCAGGCTTGCGGCTGGCGATGAAACGGCGGATGGCAAAGAAGCTGGCCAGCATCTTGAAGCCGCCTTGAATGGTATGCGCCAGGCCCTTGCCGCGCATGCCGGAAAATGCGATGGCATCCATGGGAATGCCGCTCTTCGGCACCAGCTCCTGCTCCATGCCGTGGGTCGTGCCCAGCCAGCTCACTTCCCAGCCGCGCGCGCGCATCGTCTGCGCAATCGCCAGGCCAGGGAAAATATGGCCGCCGGTACCGGCCGCCATGATCATCAGTCTTTTCGTCGTTTTCAAGTTCGTCGCGTTGTTCATAGCCGGCCTCCCCGCATGAGGATCCGGTTTTCGTAATCGATGCGCAGCAAAATCGCCAGGCCGATACAGTTAATCAGTACGCCCGTGCCGCCATAACTCATCAAGGGCAAGGTCAGGCCCTTGGTCGGCAGCAGGCCCAGGTTAACGCCCATGTTGATGAAGGTCTGCACGCCGATCCAGATGGCGATGCCTTTCGCCGTCAGTCCCGCGAAGGTTTGGTCGATGGCGATCGCCTGGCGGCCGATGTCGAACGCCCGCTTGATAATCCAGTAAAACATGCCGATCACGACCAGCACGCCCACCAGGCCCAGCTCCTCGCCGATCACGGCCAGCAAAAAGTCCGTGTGGGCTTCGGGCAGGTAATGCAGTTTTTCCACGCTGCCGCCCAATCCCACGCCAAACAGTTCGCCGCGCCCGAAGGCGATCAGCGAGTGTGTCAACTGGTAAGCCTTGTTCAGGGCATTGTCTTCCTGCCACGGGTCGAGATACGCAAAAAACCGCTCACGGCGGAATTTCGACAGAGCGATGATGGTGACAAAGATCGCCGTCAGCATGGCGCCTATGCCGCCGAACCAGATGGCGTTGACACCACCCAGGAACAGGATACCCATGGCGATGCAGACGATCACACCGAAGGCGCCCAGATCGGGCTCCATCAGCAGCAGCAGGCCGACGAAGCTGACGGCCAGCGCCATCGGCATGAAGCCCTTGGTCAGCTTGTGCATGTATTCCTGCTTGCGCACCGTGTAATCGGCCGCATACAGCACCATCACCACCTTCATCAGCTCGGACGGCTGCGGCCGCAGGCCCGGCAGGTTCAGCCAGCGGCGGCCGCCGTTGACCGACACGCCCAGACCAGGTATCAGCACCATCACCAGCAGCACCAGGGTGGCGATGAACAGCCACGGCGCCATCTTTTGCCAGGTCGCGACGGGGATGCGGAACACCATCGCGCCGACGATGATCGACACGCCGATGAACAGCGCCTGGCGCACGACAAAATAATTGTTCGTGTAGGCGGCAAACTTGCGCGCATCCGACAGCGAGATCGACGCCGAATACACCATCACCATGCCCAGCAACATGAGCAGCAGGACGACCCATACCAGCGGCTTGTCATAGTCCATCATCTTCGATTGCCGCGCGCGGCTATCCAGCGGCTTGGCAGCCGAGCCGGAACCAAAGCTGAAGGGCAGTTGGAAAGCCATCAGATATCCTGTCCGTTTTCCAGCGCGATGTCGCGCACGGCGTCGACAAACACCTGCGCGCGGTGCGCATAGTTCTTGAACATGTCCAGGCTGGCGCACGCGGGCGACAGCAGCACGGCATCGCCAGCCAGCGCCAGGCTGCTGGCGCGCTTGACGGCTTCCGGCAAGGTGGCGCAGTCGACGATGTCCACGCCGGCCGGCTCGAGGGCCGCGCGCAAGGCCGGTGCATCGCGTCCGATCAGCACCACGGAGCGCACGTAGCGCGATACAGGTTCGGCCAGCGGCGAGAAATCCTGTCCCTTGCCATCGCCACCGGCGATCAGCACCAGACGCTGTTCCGCGCCGCCAAACGCCTTGCCCAGGCCGAACAGGGCCGCCACGGTCGCGCCCACATTCGTACCCTTGCTGTCGTCGTAGTACTCGACTTCATTGACCGCCGTGATCAGCTCCACCCGATGCGGCTCGCCCTGGTATTCGCGCAAACCATGCAGCAGCGGCGCGAATGGCAGGCCGATGGCGCGACACAGGGCCAGCGCCGCCAGCGCATTCGAGGCATTGTGCTGGCCGCGGATTTTCAGCGCGTCGGCCGGCATCAGCTTTTTCGCCATCGTCGGCACCGGTTCCGGCGCCGGATCGTTCTTCTTGCGTTTTTTCTCGATCACTTCTTCGCTGGGTACGGCTTGCGCCAGCCAGAAGATGCCCCGTTCATTGACCAGGCCAAAGCTGTCGACTTCCGCCGGTTCGCCCGTGCCGAAGGTGATGGTTTCGACCAACGGGTCGGCCATGTGCATCACGGCCGCATCGTCGCGGTTCAATATGCGCACGGTCAGGTCGCCGAAGATGCGCGCCTTGTCTGCGGCGTAGGCGGCCATGTCGCCATGCCAGTCCAGATGGTCCTGTGACAAATTCAAGACCGTGGCCGCATCGGCCTGCAGGCTGAACGTCGTGTGCAACTGGAAGCTGGATAATTCCAGGATCCACGCTTGCGGCAAAGTGCTGGCGGCGGGTTCCGTCACGTCAGCTTCCGCATCCACCGGCTGCGGCGCAGGCTCGGCATCGAGCACTTCGCGCAGCACGTCCAGCGCGGCCGGGCTGATATTGCCGGCCACGCGCGTGGCAAGGCCGGCGCGTTCGCACAGCAAGCCTACCAGGCTGGTGACGGTCGTCTTGCCATTCGTTCCCGTGATGGCGATGACTTTCGGCGCATAGCCGCGTTCTGCCTTCAAGGCGGCCAGCGCCTGCGCGAACAGTTCGATTTCGCCCCACACGGGGATGTTTTTCTCAGTAGCGGCCGGCGCAATCTGCGCCAGTTCGCGGCCCGGCGCGAGGCCTGGGCTGACGGTGACAAAGTCCACGCCGTCAAGCAAGTCGGCCGTGAAGGCGCCGGCGATGAACTGCGCCTGCGGCACGGCGGCCCGCAACGCGGCAAGGCGCTCCGGGGCCTCCCTTGTGTCGGCCACGCGCACGGTCGCACCACTGCGGGCCAGCCACAGGGCCATGGCCAGGCCTGACTCCCCGAGGCCCAGTACCAGTGCGGTTTTAGCGTCGTACATCATCAGCGCAGCTTCAAGGTGGTCAGGCCGAGCAGCACCAGCATCATGGTGATGATCCAGAAACGCACGACAACCTGCGTCTCCTTCCAGCCTTTTTGTTCAAAATGGTGATGCAATGGCGCCATCAGGAAGACGCGGCGGCCAACGCCAAAGCGCTTCTTGGTGTACTTGAACCAGACGACCTGGATGATCACGGACAGCGTTTCAACCACGAAGATGCCGCCCATGATGAACAGGACGATTTCCTGGCGCACGATGACGGCGATGGTACCCAGTGCGCCGCCCAGTGCCAGCGCGCCCACGTCGCCCATGAATACTTTCGCGGGGTGGGTGTTATACCAAAGGAAGGCCAGGCCGGAACCGGCCAGCGCGCCGCAGAAGATCACCAGTTCGCCGGCGCCCGGGATGTGCGGGATGAACAGGTAGCGCGCATACGTGGCATTACCCGTCAGGTAGGCGAACAGCCCCAGGGCCGTGCCCACCATCACGGTCGGCATGATGGCCAGGCCGTCAAGTCCATCGGTGAAATTGACGGCGTTGCTGGTGCCGACGATGACGCAATACGTCAGCGCGATGAAGCCCCACACACCCAGCGGATAGCTGATGGTCTTGAAGAACGGGACGATCAGATCGGCCTTCGGCGGCAAGTCCATGGCGAAGCCCGACTGCACCCAGGCGTAGATCAGATTCCACACCTGGCCGGCATTGGGCTCGGAGATGGAGACGGAAAACGCCAGGTAAAACGCGGCGGCGATGCCGATCAGCGACTGCCAGAAGTATTTTTCGCGCGAGCGCATGCCTTCCGGATCCTGGTGCACCACCTTGCGGTAGTCGTCGGCCCAGCCGACGGCGCCAAAGCCCAAGGTGACGATCAACACGGGCCAGATGAAACGGTTCGACAGGTCGGCCCACAGCAAGGTGGAAATGCCGATGGCGATAAGGATCAGCACACCGCCCATGGTGGGGGTGCCGTGTTTTTTCAGATGCGTTTGCGGGCCATCCGTACGCACGGCCTGGCCAACCTTCATGCGCGTGAGCATGCGGATCACGGCAGGACCGGCGCACAGGCCGATCAAGATCGCCGTCAGGGTGGCGAAGACGGCGCGGAACGTGATGAAGTTAAAGACCCGCAATGGGCCAATGTCGTCCTGGAAATAATGAGCGAGCCAGAGCAGCATGATTAGTGAGCTTCCTTGTTATTGTTGTTTGAACCAATCAAATGCTGCACGGCCCGTTCCATCTTCATGAAACGGGAGCCCTTGATTAATACTGTTGCATCCGAACGGCCGGACAAATGCGCATCGAGCGCCGCCAGCAAACCGTCGAACTGTTCGAAATACTCCACGACCGTGCCTGATTCCTGGCTCGCGGCTGCCTGCGCCGGATTGACCAGATGGCGCGCCAGACCGCCCGTCGCCAGCACGTGTTCGATGCCTTTGGCGGCGGCGTAGGCGCCGATCTCTTCGTGGAACTGCTGCCCCTGCGTGCCGACTTCTCCCATCTCGCCCAGCACCAGGATGCGCGGTGCCGCTGCCTGCGCCAGCACATCGATGGCCGCGCGCGCCGAATCCGGATTGGCGTTATACGTGTCGTCGATGATGGTGGCGCCATTGGCGGCGCGTTTTTTCTGCAGCCGGCCGTTCACGGGAGAAAACGCCTCCAGGCCCTGCTTGATATGTTCTGGCGCGATGCCTGCGCCGATAGCGCATGCCACGGCCGCCAGCGCATTGCGCACATTGTGTTCGCCTGCCGCCTGCAAGCCCACGAAGAACTGGCGCAAGCCGCCGTCCTGTGCGCGCACGCTGACGAACAGATCGCTGCCAAAATCCTCGGCCGCGCGGTGCGTGCAGCTGACATCCGCCTCTTTCGACAGGCCGAAGGTAATGACGGCGCGCGCGCCGGCCAGTTCGCGCCACACGGGCGTGAACTCGTCGCCATGCGGGAAGACGGCCACGCCGTCATGCGCCAGGGCTGCCAGCGCGGCGCCGTTCTCGCGCGCCACCGCTACCACCGTGTGCATGAATTCCTGGTGCTCGCGCTGCGCATTGTTGACCATTGCCAGGGTCGGCGCGGCAATCGCCGCCAGGCGGGCGATCTCGCCCGGATGGTTCATGCCCATCTCGATGACGGCTGCCTTATGCTGTTCGCTCAGGCGGAACAGGGTCAGGGGCACGCCGATCTCGTTATTCAGGTTGCCGCGCGTGGCCAGGCGCGCCTCTTCACCAAAGGCTGCCGCCAGGATGGATGAAATCATCTCCTTGACGGTGGTCTTGCCATTGCTGCCGGTGACGCCGATGACGGGCAAATTGAAACGGCAGCGCCAGTGGTTGGCGATGCGGCCCAGCGCGGCCAGGGTATCGGCGACTACGATGGCCGGCACCTTGTCGCTGTCCCAGCCCGCCGGCAGGCGCTCGACCACCACGGCGGCGACGCCGCGCGCGGCCACCTGGTCGAGGAAATCGTGGGCATCGAAACTCTCGCCACGCAGGGCCACGAACAGCGAACCGGCTTGGGCGCTGCGGCTGTCGGTGGACACGCCGTCAAAAACGGCGTCGCCCGTCAGCTGTGCGCCGTCCAGCGACGGCATCAATTCAGCCAGGCTTGCGTGCATCAGGCTATCCATCAATTCGTCCTCATCATCGTCAGGCGCGCGGACAGGGCCAGCTGCGCATGGTCGGCATCGGAGAACGGCAGTTTCTTGCCCTTGATTTCCTGGTACGGCTCATGGCCCTTGCCCGCCAACAGGATCACGTCCGGCTTGGCCGCGTGCTTGATGGCCGACAAAATGGCCCCGGCGCGGTCTTCGATGGCTTGCGGCTGCGGACCGTCGGCACGCATGCCGGCGACGATCTGCGCGATGATGGCGTGCGGGTCTTCGCTGCGCGGATTGTCGCTGGTGACCAGCACGTGATCGGCCAGCTGCGCGATGGCGCCCATCTGCGGACGCTTGCCCGGATCGCGGTCGCCGCCGCAGCCGAACACGCACCACAGCTGGCCGCCCCGCTCCTGCGCCACCTGGCGCAAGGCAGCCAGGGTTTTTTCCAGCGCGTCAGGCGTATGCGCGTAATCGATGACGACCATCGGCGCTTCCTGGCCGCCCACCTGCTGCATGCGGCCCGGGGCCGGCTGCAGGGATTCGATGCCGTCGATGGCGGCGCGCAGACCGGTTCCGTGCGCCAGCAAGGCGCCCAGCACGGCCAGCGCGTTGCTGATATTGAAGTGGCCCACCAGCTGCGTCTTGATCAGCGCAACGCCCAGCGCGCATTCCAGATGGAAGTCGGTGCCGGCATTACGGCTGCGGAACTGGCTGGCGCGCAGCATCAGCACACCGGGCAAATCGGGCAAGGCGGCGGCATCCTGCAAGGTATAGCCGATGACCGGATACTCGCCCGCCAGCTTGCCGTCCACGTGGCGGACCAGGCGCAAGCCCATGGGGTCGTCCAGGTTGATGACGGCCGTTTTCAGGCCGGGCCAGTCGAACAGCTTGACCTTGGCCGCCTCGTAGGCTGCCATGTCGCCATGGTAGTCGAGGTGGTCGCGCGTCAAATTGGTAAACATGGCGACATCGAAATGCATGCCGGCCGCGCGTTCCTGGTCCAGGCCGATCGACGACACTTCGATGGCGACGGCCTTGGCGCCGGCGTCGCGCATGGCGGCGAGTTTGCGCGCCAGCAGCACGGCGTCGGGCGTGGTGTAGCCGGTCACGTCGAATTCGATGGCGCCGCGCGGCTTGCACAGGCCCACGCCCAGGGTGCCGATGACGGACGACGTTTCACCCAGGCGTGCCAGAGCTTGCGCCAGCCACAGCGCGCACGAGGTCTTGCCGTTCGTGCCCGTGACGCCGGCGCTGAACATGGCGCTGTCGGGCATGTCGTAAACAGCATGCGCCACGGGGCCAGCCAGGCGTTTCAGGTCGCCGACCAGCAGATGCGGCACATTCCATGCGGCGTTCCATTCAACGGCGTCATGCACGATGGCAGCGGCGCCCTGCTCGATGGCGGCGTCGATGAAATGGGTGGCGTCCGCATAGGCGAAAAACACGTCGCCGCGCTGCACGCGGCGCGAGTCGGACGTCAGCTGCCCGGACGGGGCAGCCGCTTTGATCCACAAACTGATGTCTTGTATGGTCATGAGTGACTTCACATGGCCTCCGGACCGGCATTGGCCGGGACCACGATTTCGGTAACGGAGGAATCGGGCGGTACGTTCATCGCGCGCAGCGCGTTGGTCGCAATCGCCGCGAAAGCGGGAGCGGCAACCTGGCCGCCATAGTGGGCAGGGCCGGTCGGTTCATCGATCATCACGGCAATGATGAAGCGCGGTGCCGACATCGGCACCATGCCCACGAACGAGCCGATATATTTGCGCGGCATCGCATAGCGGCCGTTTTCCACTTTATAGGCGGTACCCGTCTTGCCGCCCACGCGGTAGCCGGCGACCTGGGCGCGCTTGGCCGAGCCGTGCGCGCCGGAGACCACCAGTTCCAGCATGGCGCGCATTTCGGCGGCCGTCTTCGGCTTGATCACTTGCTGCCCCACGGGCAGTTCATTGACCTTCTGGAACGACAGGGGAATCGTGTCGCCGTCGCGCGCGAACATCATGTACGAGCGCGCCAGCTGGATCAGCGAGACGGAAATGCCGTTACCGTAGCTCATGGTCGCCTGTTCCACAGGGCGCCACGATTTATACGGACGCACGCGGCCGGCCACGGCGCCGGGAAAACCCCATTTCGGCTGCTGGCCGAAGCCCACCTTGGTAAACATTTCCCACATTTCCTGCGACGGCATGCCCAGCGCGATCTTCGAGGTGCCGATGTTCGACGACATTTCGATGATTTCGGAGACATTGATCACGCCATGCGGCTTGGTGTCGGTGATCGTGCGGTCGGCGATGGTATAGCGGCCCGGCCCAGTGTCGATCAGGGTGCCCGGCTTGACGCGGCCCGTGTCGAGCGCCAGCGAGACCGTAATCGGCTTCAGGGTCGAACCCGGCTCAAAAGTATCGGTCATGACGCGGTTGCGCAGCTGCTGGCCCGTGAGCTTGCGGCGGTCGTTCGGGTCGTAGCTGGGGTAATTGGCCAGGGCCAGCACTTCGCCCGTGTGCACGTCGAGCACCACGGCGCCGCCGGCCTTGGCATTGAATTTTTCCACCGCTTCCTTCAACTGCGTGAAGGCGATGTACTGGATCTTGCTGTCGACGGACAGGGTCAGGTCCTTGCCATCGTGCGGTTCGTGGATGAAGCCGATGTCTTCGACGATGTGGCCCAGGCGGTCCTTGATCACACGGCGGCTGCCGGTGGTGCCGACGAGGGTCTTCTGCTGCGCCAGCTCCATGCTTTCCTGGCCCACGTCTTCCACGTTGGTAAAGCCCACCACGTGGGTCATCACTTCGCCCTGTGGATAAAAGCGCTTGTATTCCTTGCGTTCGTCGATGCCGTCGATGCCCAGCTTGGAAATCTTGTCGGCCACGTCCATCTCGACCTGGCGTTTCAGGTAAACGAAGCTGCGGTCCGAATCGAGTTTCTTGCGCAATTCGTTGACGTTCATTTCCAGCAGACCGGCCAGCGCATTGATTTTTTCGGGCGATGCCTGCAGCACGTCGTCGGGAATGGCCCAGATGGCTTTCACGGGGACGGACGAGGCGAGCACCTGGCCATTGCGGTCGGTGATCTTGCCGCGCGTGGCCGGCAATTCCAGCGTGCGCTCATAGCGCGCCTTGCCCTGCTTTTGCAGGAACTGCGTCGAGACGCCCTGCAGCCACAGCGCGCGCGCGCCCAGGCCGGCGAAAGCGAAGAACAGCAGGAACAGCACGACGCGCGAACGCCAGACGGGCAGGCGCACCGCCAGTACGGGGTTCTTCGAGAATGGCACACCTTTCGATGCCGCCACCCGGCCGTTGCTGTTACCGCCCAACTTCATTATTCGCCCTCCGTCAGGTATTGCGTACGCGCCGCCGTCAGCGGCGTCATGCTCAGGTCGCGCCGCGCGATCGATTCGATGCGTTCATGCTTGCCCAAAGTGGACTGGTCCAGCTGCAGTTGCGCCCAGTCGATGTCGAGCTGGCGCGACAGCGCTTGCGCGCGCTCCAGGTCGATCAACAGGTGGCGCGACTGGTATTGCGCGTTCACCAGCGACAGGCCGCAGCACACCAGCAGGGCCGACAGCACGACACACAGCTTGCCAGTCATCGGGCGCCGCCGTTTGCAGGGGCGGCCAGCGGCAGGCGCTGCGCCACGCGCATCACGGCCGAACGCGAACGGGGGTTGCCCTCGATCTCGGCGTCGGACGGCTTCATCTTCGAAATCAGCTTCATTTCCGGCTGCGGCAAGTCCACCGCGCGGATCGGCAGGCGGCGGTCAGGCTGCTCCACGTTCGCCTTCGAGGCGAAGAAGCGCTTGACCATGCGGTCTTCCAGCGAATGGAAACTGATCACGGCCATGCGCGCGCCGGGCGCCAGGCAGGCATACGCCTGGTTCAGGCCGATCTCGAGATCCTCGAGCTCTTTGTTAATGAAAATGCGTATGGCCTGAAAGGTGCGGGTAGCGGGGTCCTTACCCTTCTCGCGGGTCTTGACGGCGCCTGCCACGATGCCGGCAAGCTGTCGTGTGCTTGAAATTGGCTGGACTGCCCGGCCAGCAACAATCGCCTTTGCAATCTGAAAAGCAAACCGTTCTTCCCCATAATCGCGTATCACTTTCTCTAAATTCTGCTCGGTTTCCACCGCCAGCCATTCGGCCGCGGAGATGCCGCGCGTGGTATCCATGCGCATGTCCAGCGGTCCGTCGTTGCGGAAGCTGAAACCGCGCGCCGCGTCGTCGACCTGCGGCGACGAGATGCCCAGGTCGAGCAGGATGCCGTCCACCTGCTGCACGCCGCGTTCGGCCAGGCTGGCCGTCATGGTGGCAAAGCTGTCGTGGACGATTTCGAAGCGGGGGTCGCCGATCTGCTCGGCCGTGGCGATCGCCTGCAAATCCTTGTCGAAGCCGATCAGGCGCGCATCGGCGGCCAGGCGCGACAGGATCAATCGGCTATGGCCGCCGCGGCCAAACGTGCCGTCGACGTAAACGCCGTGCGCGCGGTCGCCCGACAGGTCGAGCGCATCGACCGCTTCATCGAGCAGCACCGTGCGATGCTGAAATTCCGGCACCGTGAGTTGTGTCATTACGGAGCCTTAGAAAGAAAAATTGGAAAGTACATCGGGGGTGCCGGCATCGATCGCCTGCTGTTCTTTGTCGGCCAACTTGGCGGCATCCCATATTTCAAAGTGGCTGCCCATGCCGATCATCATGACTTCGCGCGCCAGCCCGACGGCGTTGCGCAATTCAGGCGAGATCAGCACGCGGCCGGCCGAGTCCAGCTCGACGTCGACGGCGTTGCCGAGGAAGATGCGCTGCCAGGCGCGCGCCGACATGGGCCAGGCGGCGATTTGCTGGCGGTGGCTTTCCCACACGGGACGGGGGAAAAACAGCAGGCAGCCATCAGGGTGTTTGGTCAGGGTCAAGCGGCCTTCGCATTGAATCGCCAGCGCGTCACGGTGCTTGGCAGGGATAGACATCCTGCCTTTGGCATCGAGATTGATTGCGGACGCGCCTTGAAACACGGAAGACCTTTTTTGAGCTTGGGTTGCGACGCTTGCGCATCATGATGAAAAGGGAAAATTTCCCACAAAAACACACTTTTTCACACAGTTGCCCACTTTAGAGGAAGCAAAGATAGTGGTCAAGCGGTTTCCGATTGGCAAAACAGGAATTTTATTAATGAAATTAAGGACTTAGCGCATATCGTTGAAGGAGTCTCAAATAAAAATATATCGATAAATTAGATACTTATGAAAGATAGTGAATGTGCTACCTCATCTGCACACATGTGTTTTCCTACCGTAAACATCGAAAAAAACGAAATCGAAAAATTGAATTTTTTACAGTTAGTTGACGCATGACAATAATTTCGTCATCCAGACACAACAGCAATCAGCCGCAACGTAAGACTTGGTTTAAAGCAAAAAATAATCGTCCACGGCGCGTATCGGCCCTGTTTTCAGGGGTTGGCCTGACGCAGGAAAACTATTTTTGCAATGCAGCAATTAATTGCAAATAAGAAACTTTAACCAATTATTCACTTTTAGTTGTATATACAACTTTATCTTAAGTGCTATACTTTTAGAAACAAAAAAAGCCCCGTTGCGGGGGCTTTTGCGTGGCGCGCAGCAGGAAAAGCAGCCGCTGCCGAGGTGCTCCCTGGCAAGCCAGGGAGCAGGAATTCAAGTGAAGCAGGCCGGTAGGCCGGATTTTGTTACGGCGCCTTCCCTTGCAGGTCGGCGCTATGACAGTCATTCCTCTAGGCGCCAGATTACTCGGGCGCTCAAGCTTTCTACCCGCACGCTCCGCGAGCAGCATCATCGCGTGCCTATTTGAAATTGCACCAGGTGGAGGTTACCGCGTTTCACCGTAACTTAATACGCTCGTCTCTGTGGCCCTATTCCTCGCCTTATACCTTGCGGCTTTCGACGGACGGCCGTTAACCGTCACCCCGCTCTATGGAGTCCGGACCTTCCTCCCGCCAGCGCATTGCTGCGCCGGCCAGCGACTGTCTGGCCTGCTTCACCCGCCATTGTACCGCGCCGCAGCATGTTTCTGCAAAAAGGCCGGTACAGGCGCGGCGCCGCCCGCCGGGCGCCCTCGTCGTCACCCCGGGGGATTGTGTAATTCGGTGTCGCCATTTCAAAAGCCGGGCCAAATCGGCTCACATAGAATGAGGCAAGCTGCTTGCATGCAAGCGCATGCGCACCGCTTGCCCCATTTCTTTGCCACCCACTAGAATATAAAGAGCCGAACATGACGCAACAATCCCGTACCGGCGGCCAGATCCTGGTCGATGCCCTGCAGATCCACGGTGTCGACACCGCCTTTGGCGTGCCTGGCGAAAGCTACCTCGACGTGCTCGACGCCCTGCACGACTCGGGCATCCGCTTCATCATCAACCGCCAGGAAGGCGGCGCCGCCTTCATGGCCGAAGCCTATGGCAAGCTGACGGGCAAGCCGGGCATCTGCTTCGTCACGCGCGGACCGGGCGCCACCAACGCCTCGATCGGCGTGCACACGGCCTACCAGGATTCCACGCCAATGATCCTGTTCATCGGCCAGGTGGGCAATGATTTCGTCGACCGCGAAGCGTTCCAGGAAATCGACTACCGCCGCATGTACGGCCAGATGGCCAAGTGGGTGGCGCAGATCGACCGCGCCGAGCGCATCCCCGAATACCTGGCGCGCGCCTTCCAGGTGGCCACCAGCGGGCGTCCCGGCCCCGTCGTGCTGGCCTTGCCGGAAGACATGCTCATTTCGCTGGCCACGGTGGCCGACACGCGCGCCTACCAGCCGGTGCAGGCGGCGCCATCGGACGCCCAGCTGCAGCAGCTGCGCAGCATGCTGGCCACCGCGAAACAGCCGCTGGTCTTGCTGGGCGGCACCACCTGGACGCCGCAAGCGTGCGCCGACCTGCAACAGTTCGCGGAAAGCAATCACCTGCCCGTCGCCTGCGCCTTCCGTTTCCAGGACTTGCTCGACAATGCCCACCCGAACTACATCGGCGACGTCGGCATCGGCATCAACCCGAAACTGGCCGCGCGCGTGAAAAATGCCGACCTGGTCATCGCCATCGGCCCGCGCCTGGGCGAAATGACGACGGGCGGCTACACCCTGTTCGACTCGCCCGTGCCGCGCCAGCGCCTGGTGCACATCCATACGGATGCCGAGGAGCTGGGCAGCGTCTACCAGGCCGAACTGATGATCAACAGCGGCATGCCGCAAGTGTGCGCCATGCTGGCCGCCATGGCGCCCGTCGATGCTGCCGCATGGAAACATACGCCGGCCGAAGCGAAGGCCGAGCTGGCCGCCTACCAGGAGCGCCCGCCCATCTTCCAGGATGGCCGGGCGCCGCTGGACCTGTGGCAAGTGACACAAGAGATCATGGCGCAGGCACCTCTCGATACCATCCTGACGAACGGCGCCGGCAATTACGCCTCGTGGGCGCACCGCTTTTACCGCTACGGCGCCATGCGCACGCAGCTGGCGCCGACCAACGGCGCCATGGGCTATGGCGTGCCGTCCGGCGTGGCGGCGAAGATCGTGCACCCCGAGCGCACCGTGATCACCTTCGCAGGCGACGGCGAATACATGATGAATGGCCAGGAATTGGCCACCGCCGTGCAATACCAGGCGGGCGTGGTCATCATCGTCTTCAATAACCAGATGTTCGGCACCATCCGCATGCACCAGGAACGCGATTACCCGGGCCGTGTATCGGGCACGACCCTGCACAACCCGGATTTTGCGGCGCTGGCGCAAGCGTATGGCGCACATGGCGAAGTGGTGGCTACGACAGAAGAGTTCGCTCCTGCCCTGCGGCGGGCGCTGGCACACGCCAAGGCCAACAACTTGCCGGCCTTGATCGAGCTGCGCTACGACGGCAACCTGATCACGCCGAACGCGACCCTGGCCACCATCCGCGCCACGGCGGAAAAGGCGCAAGCGGCCAAATAAGCCCCTTGCAGCGCTGAAAATAGCAAAGGCCCGGTCGATACCGGGCCTTTTTCTTTTTCACAGCGGCAATCGCTCAGGCAGCGGGCGCTGGCACGCTTTCCTCGGCAGGCACTGCCTCGGCGGGCGCCTGCGGCATCGGCGGGCATGGCGTGCAGTTTTTTAAAGGACGGCCGAAATCGCGCACGCGGCTCAGCTTCATGGGCATGCGCACGTTGCCGCCGCAATAATCGCCTTCCAGGGTCAGGGTCTGGCCGTCCTTGGAAAACTTGCCGACGATGGTGCGCTCTTCGCTGTCGGCGCCGGCGATGGTGAAGTCGAAGGCGCCCGTGGCGGCGTCCAGGTTGACGTCGTTGGCCACGATGGGCCAGCTCAGGGCGCCTGCCGTGAATTCATAGATGACGGAATCGGCCTCGGCGAAGCGATGCAGCGTCACGCGCTGGCCGCCGATTTCGCCACTATCCTTTTGCAGGCACAAGTCGGAATAGACGGCCACGCCATAGCGCTCCAGTCCGGCCGGCTTCTTGCCCTTGACGGCAGCGACAGAGGCGCCTGTGGCGCCAGCGAACAGCAGCGCGGCCAGCAAGACAGCCAGGCGCGGCGAAGTGGATGAATACATGGCATTCCTTTACTTGAGTAACGGCGCCATTATAACTGGCGCCGCCAATGCAAAAACGCGCCGCCAGGACTAGCCTGGAGACGCGTTTCCTTGCTTATCAGCATCCCCGAAGGGATGCTGACAGCGGTACTAAGCTTCGCTTGCGCGAATATTAGAACGAGTGACGAACACCAACGTTGAAGGCTTTGTCGCCCGAACCAACGTTGCTGTTGTTACCAACAGTGTAGGTAGCGTTGTTTTTGTTCTTGATCTTGGCGTACGAAGCGTAGGTGCTGGTGCGCTTCGACAGAGCGTACGAGTAGCCCACTGCCCATTGATCAGCATCAGCGTTAGCAGCGGTTTTGTCGTTCGTGCGGATGAACGAAGCCATCACGGTGCCAGCTGGGCCAACAGGTACGGTTGCGCCGACCAGGATGTTGTTGCTGTCGGTGCTAGCAGCAGCTGGAGCGTAGTTGTAGTAGTTGTTGCCGTTAGCATCAACACCTTTGTTATTCAACTGGGCGCTCTTCAGGCCTTTGTTTGCGCCGTATGCGACGTAAGCTTTAACAACTGCGAAGTCGTAGTTAGCTGCAGCCAACCAGTTACGTGCGCTAGCGGCTTGAACGCCGATGTCGTCGTTGCTGGTGTTGTTGTAAGCCAGACGTGCGTTCAAAGGACCGTTCGAGTAGCCAGCCGACGCGCCGATTTGACGGCCGTACTTGTTCGACTCAGCTTTTTCGCCGAAGGTGTAAGCCACGTCAGCGTCAAAGCCGTTGAAGTTTGGCGAGGTGTACAGCACGGTGTTGCTGGTGCGGGTGTTCGCTGGGAACAGGTTCTTGGCGGAACCAGCGTAGCCCACTGCGAATGGATCAGCAACTTTCGACAGGGTGTTGTACCAAGGGGTGTATTGACGACCCAGGGTCAGGGTACCGCTCGTTTTGCTGCTCAGACCTACGTAAGATTGACGACCGAACAGGCCTTCGTCTTTACCTTGCGCGCCGTTGTCCACGCCGAAACCAGCTTCCAGAACGAACAGAGCCGACAGGCCGCTGCCCAGATCTTCGGTACCTTTGAAGCCCAGACGGGAAGCCGAAGCAACGCCGCTGTCCAGTTTATTTACGGAGCCAGCTTTGCCGCCGCGCTCGCTGACGAAACCAGCGTCAACGGTACCGTAGATAACAACGCTCGATTGAGCTTGGGCTACGCCGGTGGCTGCTGCCAGAACTGCCAGGGTGATCAGAGTTTTTTTCATTGCGATTTCCTTTAATTTTGAAGCAAAAAGTAATACAGCCTATGCATCTCGAGCTGCGCTCTAACAGAGCGCTTTTTATGAGTGAGGGCAAGGTCTCCACCTGCCACATTGCTGTTCCGGTCAGGGGAACAATTCATATCGGTATCGGCACGCTATTGCACCGATAAGCTTGAAGGCTGCAGAGCGACCGTATTTTCATGCGCCGGTTCGGTGCTCAAAGGGCACCGGAAGCGGCACTATAACGACCGTTTCACATTCCATCAAGTTCCAACATGTTACTTCCGGTACCAGGCCGAGTGCGTTTTCAGGCATCCCGGTCATCGCCAACCGTACTACGCGACAGAGCCAGTGCCCCTTGCCAACCAATGCATTGGCCTGATTGACCATTCCATCATAACGCATGCCTTGTCGACACCCGTTGTATTAGTGCAACAGTATCAGGCGCATGATTAAAACGTCAACATGCTTTACCCGCCATTTGCCCTGCATGATTTACGCGACAAAGCGCACAATTTGTCAGGCGATAATGGATAAACGGGACGAAGCATACACGGCATCGCCAATGTTTGCTGCCGCATGCCCGCAAATGGGAAATATGACGCCCTGTTTTGGTGCGTTGCCGCATTATTCAGGGGCGTAGGCGCGATTTTCGATGTCGGCGCGCGCGTGGGGAAAATAGGCAGAGTATCAATACAATTACTGACTTTCCGGTAACTTAAATTGCTCACATAGAAATGTTTTCCATGTTTTCCGGCACGCGCGCCGGGTGCCCGCTTGGAACGGATGAGGACGACTCTTGCTTGTAAATTTCGCATCAGTTGAAACAATTTCTTACAATGTTGCCTTCTCAATATTTTGACATATTTGTGTCATAAAAACGACACATTGATCGAAATCAAGTTTTCGCCAACCCAATTCCACACAATTTACTTTTTCTTTTTCGCTTTTTTTGCTTAAAAGCATCAAGAAACATGCTTAGCGCCGGCTTGCGCGCCGGAGCATGCGCATGAAAGAGCCCAGCACCGGCAATTTTTCATACAATTCTTCCGCCGCATCCCAATAGTCGCGGTGCAATACCACCCGCCCCAACCCGTCGAAACGCACATGTGTTGCTCCACGAATACATTGTTCGCCAGATAGCAGGCGTTTCATGCGAAAGCGAAACTCCCACGTCAGGAACGCTTGCTCCCCCTGCCCCAGGCTTTCCAGCACGACAAACCGCGGGGCATCGACTTGCACGAACATGTGCTCGAAGATGGCCAGGATGGCGGCATGGCCCTCCACCTCGTTGAACGGGTCCTTGAAATGGGCGTCTGGCGCGTACACGGCACCCAGCTGGGCCAGGCTCTCCAGGCTCAGGTGCTCGTAAAACGCCACCAGGCGCGCCAGCGCACCTTCCATGGTTGCGCTCATAGGCCCGTCACCTTGCGGATCAGCCAAAAATAGGCGCGGTACGGCAACAGCCGCGCCAGGCGCATGGTATTGGTAAAGCGTTTCGGAAAGTGGATGTGGAATTGCCCCCGTTCGATCCCGTCAAGCATGGCGGCGGCCGCGTCCTGCGCCGTCATCAGGGCCGGCATGGTGAAATCATTGTTCGCCGTCAAAGGCGTAGCGACAAAACCAGGGTTGATTTGATACACATCAATCCCACGCGGATGCAAGTCCAAATACAACGACTCCGTCAGGTTGATCAGCGCAGCCTTGCTGGCGCCATACGCGAGCGCCTTGGGCAAGCCGCCATAGCCGGCCACCGAGCCGACGATGCCGATGCCGCCGCTGCCCTGGCGCAACAGCCACGGCAAGGCAGGCTCCAGGCAATTGAAGACGCCGCCCACGTTCAGGGCCAGCAAGCCCTGGGCCGCCTCGAGGTCGAAGCTATCGGCGCGCATGGCCTGATACCCGCCAGCGACCACCAATATCAGGTCGATATGCGTCCACTGCTGCTGCAATTGCATGCAGACGGCCCGCACTTGCGCATGCTGCGTGATATCGAGCGGCAAGGCCTGCGCCAGCGGCTGTCCCTCGCACAGCTGTTCCAGGCTGGCGCGGTGGCGGGCAGACAAGGCCACGCACGCGCCCTGCTCCAGCAGCAAGGTGGCGCACGCGGCGCCGATGCCGCTGGACGCGCCGATGATCCACACGCGCTTGCCGGCCCAATTGCTGATCTTGCGATTCATGGTGCCGCCTGTGGACGCTTGCTGAACGATAAGGTGACGGCGCCCAGGCTGAAGCCGAACTTGCTCATGGCGGCGCGGTTGAGCATGACCTTGTCATCCATCAAGAACATCCAGTCTTCGAAGTCGACGTGGTAGACCGTGCCATCGACGGGCAGCGCCAGCACGTATTGCCAGCGCAGCGCATTGCCCGCCACTTCGCCGATGGCTTCCCCGATCACGTCGGGCGCCGTGCCGATGAAGCGCCCGGGCGCCGTCTTGCGCAAGGTCCACACGCGCCGTTGCCGGCTGCCGTCCGCATACGTGAAATCCTCGTCCAGGGTCCCCGTCTCGCCCACCCAGCTGGCCCGCATCACCACGGTGAAACGTTTCACCACCTTGCCGGAGCGGTCCTGGAAGATGCCGTGGGCATCGAGCGTGCCGTTGAAATACTGTTGCAGATCCAGTATGGGCAATTCCTGCGCGTACGTGGCCGGCGTGGGCGGCGTGGAACAGGCGGCCAGCGCCAGCAGCAAGGCGGCCAGCGGCAGGCAACGTTTGCAATAAGTCATGAAGCGCATGCGCGATTCTCCCGATGGTCACTATATATATGTTGTAGCGGCGCGCGCCACAGCATGAGCGCCGCCAGCAGTTTCAAAACACAGGGCAGCACGGCGTAGGCGGCAGACAGGGCCGGCAAGCCGCCGCTGCCGCTGCCCGGCACATAGCCGAGCCAGGCCAGCAGGGGCAAGGCGATGCCGGCCGCCAGCGCCAGGCTCATTTGCACGCCCCAGTTCCACCAGCCGAAATACGCCGCTTCGTGCCGCCCGGCATGGCCGGCCGCGCCGATCAACCCTGCCAGCAGGGCCGGCGGCAAGGCCAGGTCGGCGCCCAGCGCCAGGCCCGACAGCAGGCAGATGGCGGCAAAACCCCAGGCGGCGCCCTCGCCCAGGCCATACGCCCAGACAAACACGCTGGCGGCCAGCAGCATGGCGCCGCCCCAGGCGCGCGCCTCGCCAAAGCGGCGCGCCAGGACCACCCACACGGGCATGGAGGCGGCCGCCGCGCAAAAGTAGACGATCAGGAACGGTCCCGCGTATTGGCCCAGACGCAAATAGTCGCTGGCAAAGAACAGGAACAGGGTGGCGGGAATGGCGGCAGCCACGCCATTGACGAGCAGGACGGCAAACAGCCAGCGAAACGCGCGCTGGCGAAATGGCAGGCGCCAGGCGCCAGCGGGCAGCGCCGTCGTGCCTTGGCGCAAAACCGGACGCGGCGCGCGCGCCAGCAGCAACGCACCTGCCGCCAGCAGGCAGCCGGCAAAGGCCAGCGACAGGCCGTCATAGCCGAGCACGGACGTCAGCCCCGCCGCCAGGATCACGCCGAGCAAGCCGCAACCTTCGCGCACGGCCGTCACCCGCGCCCGCTGCGCGCGCGCCTGGCTCAAGGCCGCGCCCCAGCTCTGATGCGCGATGCCGGCCAGGCCATAGGCGGCGTACACGAGCAGCAAGGCAGCCAGGAACCAGGCCAGGGTGGCCGCTTGCGGCATGGCCGGCGGATGGAACAGGGCGCCAAAGCCCAGCAACAGCAGCGGCAGCGATGCGCCGACCAGCACGGCATAGCTGCGCCCGCCGCGCGCCATCCAGGCGCCGAGGGCCGGGTCGATGAAGGCGGCGGCAATGCGCGCCGCCAGCAGCACTGCGCCGATTTGCGCCAGATCAAGGCTGCTGCGCTGCGCATAAAACGGCGCCACATATATATAGATGGGCAGCGCCAGCATGGCCAGCGGCAAGCCGAACAGGCCATAACTGAACAAGGCCGGCAAGCTCAAGGCGCTGGCCCCGGCGTTCATGGCAGCGGCGCCGCACTCTGCAGCAAGGCTGCGCGCAGCTTCGGCGCCGTGCTCGACGGCGACAGCCAGATGGCGAAGAAGGCGCGCGCGAAGTCGCCATCGTTCACGTCGGCCAGCACCTTGCCATCGAGATAAAAGCGCACGCCGGGCGCGATGCCGGCCCGGTAGGCGCCCGCGATGCGCTGGTCTTCCTTGACGTCAGGAAAGATGCGCTGCATGGTGGCCAGCCACGCCAGGCGCTGCTCCGGCGTGCCGGCGCCGATTTTCTGCATCTGTTCATAACTGGCTTCGGCGATCTTCTTGCCGTCGAGCGAACGCGCGTAACGCAATTCCAGCACGAAGGGCGCCGTTGCCGACGCCGCGCCCTGGTAACCGTTCGCGCCCACCCAAAGTTGCGCCCGATAAATACGCATGCCGAACCACGTGTATTCCCCCTCGCCCGCCAGGCGGGCTTCGGGCACGTCGGCCGCGATAAAGGCCGGCGGCGCTGCCGCGGCGCCCAACATGGTCAACGACAGCAAAGCGGCGACAAGCAGCTGGCGCATCATCACTCCTTGATCAGGGTAAATTGCATCACATCCGTGTTGTGCGCCTGGAAGGCGGCCTCGCAATACGCGAGGTAAAACTCCCAGGTGAGCAGGAAACGGCCGTCGAAACCCTGCTTTTCCAGCGCCGTGCGCTGGGCCAGGAAGCTGGCGCGCCACTGGCGCAAGGTTTCCGCGTAATCGAGGCCAAAGCTGAAGGCGTCTTCCACGCGCAAGCCCTGCGCCTCGGCGGCGCGGCGGAATTCGGCCGGCGAGGGCAGCATGCCGCCCGGGAAAATGTACTGTTGAATAAAATCCGTGCTCTTGCTGTAGCGCTCGAACAAGTCGTCGGCAATGACGATGGTCTGGATGCAGGCGCGTCCGCCCGGCTTCAGGTTGCGCGCCACGCACGCGAAATAGCCGGGCCAGTAGCTTTGTCCCACGGCTTCGAACATCTCGATCGAGGCGATGGCGTCATACTGGCCTGCGCTGTCGCGGTAATCGCACAGCTGCAAGTCGGCCTGCCCTGCCAGGCCCGCGTCCTGCAGGCGCTGGCGCGCATAGGCGAGCTGTTCGGTCGACAAGGTCAGGCCCGTCACGTGCGCGCCGCAGTCGCGCGCCGCCGTTTCCGCAAAGCCACCCCAGCCGCAACCGATTTCCAGCACGCGCGCGCCCGGCTGCAGTTGCAACTGGTCCGCGATGCGCGCGTATTTCGCCCCTTGCGCCTGCTCCAGGCTGGCGCCTTCGGTGAACAGCGCGCTCGAGTACGTCATCGACGGGTCCAGCCACAGCTGATAGAAGGCGTTGCCGATATCGTAGTGGGCGTGGATATTCTTCTTGCTGCCCGCGCGCGAATTGCGGTTGAGCAAATGCCGGACCTTGTAGACCAGGTTGCCCCACCAGTTGCCATAGATCAATGACTCGATGTGCGCGCGGTTGCGTATCATCAACTCGATCAAGCCCGGCAAATTGTCCGTGCGCCAGTCGCCGGCGATAAACGTTTCCGCAAAGCCGATGTCACCCGAGCGCAGGACGGCCGCACACAGGCGCCAGTTGTGCAAGTCCAGGGTGACGGGATGGCTGCCATCGCCGTACAGCAAGATGCTGCCGTCCGGCGTGCGCAGGCGCAGCGCGCCGTATTGCAATTTTTCCAGCAGGCGCACGATCATGCGCCCGGCAGCGGGCATGTCCACGTGCGCATGCCCATGCAAGGGAGTGGAACTGCTGCGCGCATGCAGGCCGGTCGGCAGGGAATCGGAGCTCATCGGGACACCTTTTCTTGTGGAGGGTGGGGTTTGCTGAAAAACGGCACGCGGCGCAGCCACAGGCGCAAGGCTTGCCAATGGATGCGCGCCATCACGCCGAACGTCATCAGGGGATAGCGCAGCAAGGCCCAGGCGATGGCGCCATCGCGCAGCGGCTGCGCCGTGCCGGACAAGCTCGTCTGCAGCAGCGGGCCGTCGAGGTCGTCGTAATCGACCCGGGCCAGGTGGCGCTCGCCATCCTGGTCGTTGTTGCGCAGGAAACGGAAGCGGTACTGGCCTTCCACCTTGCAAAACGGCGACACGTGAAAGATTTTCTTGGCGACCAGTTCGCTGCCATACGCGATGGCGCCGCCCTGCTCGAGCAAGTACAGATGGCGCTCGCCAAAGGTATTGCGCACGTCGCAGAGCACGGCCCGCAGCGCACCGTCAAGCCCGTGACAAAACCAGAAACTGACGGGATTGAAGACATAGCCGAACATGCGCGGCATGGTTTGCAGCCAGATTTCGCCGCCCGCGTCGACCACGCCATGCTGGCGCAGCAAGCCGTCGATCCAGTCCAGCAGCGGTGTCGTGCCATCGCCATGGTCGCTGTCGCGGAAGGACAGCACATTGGCGCCGTTGCGCGAAATCAAACGGGCAGGAAAATCGTGCGCGCCCAGGCTGCGCAAGGGCAGGCGCAGATAAAACATGCCATAAGCAAAAGCATGCGCGCGCGGACGCAGCCGCGCATGGCGCACCTGTCCCAGGCACAGCTGGGGCTGCGGCCGGAGCGGCTGCGTGGGATCACGCGGCATGGCCGAGCTCCGCCGACGCCAGACCGTTCAGAGCCTGCGCCACACCCAGGCCCGACTTCAAGCCGTCTTCATGGAAGCCATAGCCCGTCCAGGCGCCCGCGAACCACGTGTGCTGCGCGCCCTGGAAGCCGGCCAGGCGCGTCTGGGCGGCAATGGCCGCGCCATCAAACACGGGGTGGGCATACGAAAACTCGTCGATGATGCTTGCCGGATCGGGCTCGTCGAGCGGATTGAGCGAGACGATGACGGGCGTGATGAACGGCAGCGGCTGCAGCTGGTTCAGCAAATAATGCACGCACACTTGCGGCGCTTCGCCCTCCCCCGCTGCCGGCCGTCCCTGGTAATTCCAGGCGGACCAGGCACGGCGGCGTTGCGGCAGGCAGGAAGCATCCGTGTGCAGCACAGCCCGGTTCGGCTGGTAGCGCACGGCTTCGAGCACGGAGCGCTCGTCGTCGCGGATATCTCCCAGCAGGGCCAGCGACTGGTCGCTGTGGCAAGCGAGCACGACGTGATCGACATGCTCGACGCCGGCGGCCGTATGCAGCTCGACCATGCGCGCGCCGCCGTGCCCCTGGCGGCGCACGGCCAGCACGGGGCACGCCAGGCGCTGCTGCGGTATGCCCGCCAGCAATTTTTCCACGTACACGCGCGAGCCGCCCCGCACCGTGCGCCATTGGGGCCGGTCGCTCACTTGCAGCAAGCCATGGTTGTGGCAGAAACGGATGAACGTGGCCAAGGGAAAGGCCAGCATCTGGCGCGCCGGACACGACCAGATGCAGGCGGCCATCGGCAACAGATACCAGTGACGGAATTCGTCGCCGTAGCCGTGCAGGTCGAGGAATTCTCCCAGCGACAGGGCCGGCGCCGGCAAGGCAGCCGTGGCCAGGGCGCTGGCCTGGCGGTTGAAGCGCAGAATGTCGCGCAACATGCGCAGGAAGGCGGGGCGCAGCAGATTGCTGCGCTGGGCAAACACGGTGTCCAGGTTGGCGCCCGCCCATTCCAGCACGCGGGCATCGGGCGCAGCGCCCAGCGGCATCTTCACGGAAAACGACATGTCGCTGTCGGCCGCCTCGACGCCCAGTTCGTCAAACAGTTGCACCAGCTGCGGGTAGGTGGCGTGGTTAAACACGAGAAAACCCGTGTCGACCCCATGCGTGACGCCATCGAGCGTGACATCCACCGTATGGCTGTGGCCGCCAAAGTAATCGCCCGCCTCGTACAAGGTGACGTCCTGGCCCGATTGCGCCAGGCGATAGGCACACGACAATCCTGCGATTCCTGCTCCGACGACGGCAATTTTCATGAGTGCACCCGTGTTATGTTTGTCCTGGACAAAACAAGCTACATCGATAGTCAGTCAAATATTGATCTATGTCAATGAGCACCTGTTGTCGTTCACAAACTTATACGCGAGCAATATCCAATCGGATTCAGCTATTTGGTACGGGGCGGCGGAAGGCGTAGAATGCCAGTAACGTTCTTTTTGGCATGCGAGCAACCCCACTGGTATGGATACTGACCTGCAACTATCTCCTGCCTTCAGCATCGGCGATGTCGAACGCGACACCGGGCTGGCCAAGGAAACCTTGCGCGTGTGGGAGCGCCGCTACGACTTCCCCCAGCCGCGGCGCGACGCCTTTGGCGAGCGCAGCTATCCAGCCGAGCAAGTGCAAAAGTTGCGCATGGTCAAACGCCTGCTGGACCTCGGATTTCGTCCGGGAAAAATCATGCAGCACAGCACCGCGCAACTGCAGCAGCTGGCCAGCGCCGGCAGCACGCCGCCGCCGCCGGCCCCCCAGCTCGAACACTACCTGGCCCTGTGCCGCAGCCACCAGATGGCGGAACTGGGCGACGCCCTGCGCCAGGCGCTGGCCGTGCTGGGCTTGAAAGCGTTCACCATCGACGTCATCGCCCCCCTTACCGGCATGGTGGGTGAAGCGTGGGCGTGTGGCGAACTGGCCGTGTACGAAGAGCATCTGTATAGCGAAACCTTGCAGACGGTGATGCGGCACGCCATCTTTTCCCTGCCGCAAGCAAGCAGCCCGTCCATGCGCTCGCCGCGCATCGTCCTCAGTACCTTGCCGCAAGAGCGTCACGGCCTGGGGCTGCTGATGGCCGAAGCGCTGTGTGCGGCGGCCGGCGCCCATTGCATGTCGCTGGGCGTGGAAACGCCGCTGACGGACATCGTCGCGGCCGCCCGCGCGCAGCGGGCCGACATCGTCGCGCTATCGTTTTCCAGCGCCAGCAAGCAACGGCAGACGCGCGACAGCCTGCAGCAGCTACATGCGAGCTTGCCTCCAAGCATGGAATTGTGGGCAGGGGGACGCAGTCCCGTGCTGACCAGGCAGCCGCCACCCTTCTTGCATGTGCTGGACTTGCGGCAAGTCGACGAAAGCATCGCCGACTGGCGCCGCCGCCACCAGGCGCTGGCCCTGCAAACCCACTGAACCGGCGGAAAAGCGCGGCAACTGCGGCGATCTCCGTGGATAGCGGCGCAATGTTGCCAATCGAACAGTAAAGCATGAAGGGCCGGGCGCGCTCTGGTAGAATAGCCCGTAACACAGTGTCCGGCGCCGCCGGGCCTTAGGTCAGCACCCGCCACCACACATCCATGTTTAGTTTCTTCAAGAAAAAACCCATCGCTCCCGAGGCTGCACCAGCCGAGCCCCTCGTCCTTCCCGCCGCCACGCCGCCTGCACCGCAGCCTGCCGCCACGCCCCTGAGCGGCGCACCTGCCGAGCTCGTGCCCGTGATCGTGGCAGCCGAACCCGAGAAAAAATCGTGGATGACGCGCCTGAAGGCCGGCCTGTCGAAAACCTCGAACACCCTGTCCGTGCTGTTCGTCGGCGCGAAGATCGATGACGCCCTGTACGAAGAGCTGGAAGCGGCGCTGCTGATGTCGGACGCCGGCATCGACGCCACGGAATTCCTGCTGACGGAATTGAAGAAAAAGGTCAAGGAAGACAAGCTGCTCGACGCGGCCGCCGTCAAGGCCGCCCTGAAAGTGCTGCTGATCGACCTGCTCTCGCCGCTGGAAAAGCGCTTCGAGCTGGGCCGCCACAAGCCGCTGGTGATGATGATTTCCGGCGTGAATGGCGCAGGCAAGACGACCACCATCGGCAAGCTGGCCAAGCACATGCAGTCGAATAACCAGTCCGTGCTGCTGGCCGCGGGCGACACCTTCCGCGCCGCCGCGCGCGAACAGTTGATGGTCTGGGGCGAACGCAACAACGTCACCGTGATTTCGCAGGAATCGGGCGATCCGGCCGCCGTGGCCTACGACTCCGTGCAATCGGCGAAGGCGCGCGGCATCGACGTGGTGATGGTCGACACGGCGGGACGCTTGCCGACACAGTTGCACCTGATGGAAGAATTGAAGAAAATCAAGCGCGTGATCGGCAAGGGCATGGATGGCGCGCCGCATGAAACCCTGCTTGTGATCGACGGTAACACGGGCCAGAATGCCCTCACGCAAGTGAAGGCCTTCGACGATGCCCTGCAGCTGAGCGGCCTGGTGATTACCAAGCTGGACGGTACCGCCAAGGGCGGCGTGCTGGCGGCGATCGCCCGCGTGCGTCCCGTGCCCGTGTATTTCATCGGCATCGGTGAGAAAATTGAAGACTTGCAGCCTTTCGTGGCTGCCGAATTTGTCGAAGCGCTGCTAGGATAAGCCTATACATGATTGAATTTCAGCACGTCTCCAAGCAATACTCCGCCGACGCCGTGGCGCTCAGCGACATTTCCCTCAATATTGCCAAAGGCGAGCTGGTGTTTTTAGCGGGCCCGTCCGGCGCCGGCAAATCCACCTTGCTGAAAATGATCGCCGCCATGGAACGCCCCACGTCGGGCAAGCTGATCGTCAATGGCCAGGACATGGCGAAGATCAAGCCGGCCGGCGTGCCCTTCCTGCGCCGCAACATGGGCCTGATCTTCCAGCAGCAAAAATTGCTCAACGACCGCTCCATCCTGGCCAACGTCATGCTGCCGCTGCTCGTCGTCGGCGCCCACAAGACGGCCGCCGAACAGCGCGCGCGCGCCGCGCTCGATAAAGTCGGCTTGCTGGACCGCGCCATGGCGCGTCCCCTGTCGCTGTCGGGCGGCGAGCAGCAGCGCGTGTCGATCGCGCGCGCCATCGTCAACCGGCCGCAGATCATCCTGGCCGACGAACCGACGGCCAACCTGGACCGCGCCAGCGCCAACAAGGTGCTCGACGCCCTGAAAGCGTTCCACTCCGTAGGCGTGACTTGTCTCATTTCCAGCCATGACGAACAGATGCTCGACGCCGCCGCCCGCGTGATCCACCTGAAAAACGGCCAGCTGGTGGCCATCGACAAGGCCACGCAGGCGCCCGTGTTCGCGCCGCCCGATCCCGATTTCGCCCCCGGCGCCGGAGATGACGCGGGAGAACAGGCATGAGAGGCTGGTTCCGTCAACATCGCTTCGCCCTCGGTTCGGCGCTGATCCACTTGCGCAAGTCGCCGGGCGGCTTCTTATTGAACGTGCTCGTCGTCGCCATCGCCCTGTCGCTGCCGTTCGCCGGCTTGACCATGCTCGACAATGTCCGTCCCATGTCGGAACAGATGTCGGTCGACCCGGAAATCAGCGTCTTCCTGAAGATCGACACGCCGCGCGAGCAAGCCGTGGGCCTGGCCGGCGCCATGCGCAAGATTGTCGGCGAGCAAAAGGCGAAGATCGTCTTCATCCCGCGCGAACAGGCGCTGGATTCGCTGAAAAACAAGAACGGCCTGGCCGACGTGCTGAGCACCCTGGGCGACAATCCCCTGCCCGACAGCTATGTGCTGAAACTCGACGCCTTCAGCAGCGCCAGCGAAGCGCAGGATGTCGATGCGGTGGCGGAACAGCTGCGCCACTTGCCCGGCGTAGAGTCGGCGCAAGTCGATTCGGCCTGGGTCAAGCGCCTGGCGGCCCTGCTGGGCGTGCTGCGCCTGGTGCTGCTGCTGCTGGCCATTACCCTGGGCGTGGCCGTGATCGCCGTCGTCTTCAACACCATCCGCCTGCAAGTGATGCAGCAGCGCGATGAAATCAGCATCTCGAAATTGATCGGCGCGACGGACACCTTCATCCACCGTCCCTTCTATTATACGGGCGCGCTGCTGGGCTTGTGCGCCGGTGCGCTGGCGCTGGGCGCCGTGGCGCTGGCCTTGCAGCCGCTGAACACGGCGATTGCTGAGTTTGCCCGCCTGTATGCGTCCGAATTCCAGCTGGTGCCGCTGGCGCCGCTGCCGATGGCCGGCTTGCTGGCCGTCAGCGCCGGCCTGGGCCTGATTGGCGCCTTCCTGTGCGTGCAGCGCCACCTGGCGCGCCTGAACTGATCTTCTTTCCCATGGCGGCGCCTCCGGTACCGCCATGCGCCCTCCCCATACTGCTGTTATCTTGATATTAAGCAAGTATTCTTAAGGTTCGCTTCAGCCAGAGGCCGTAGACTGGCTACGTTGTCGTGAAGCGGCCTGCAGTGCTGTTCAGATCGCTATTCAGACATATTTATCAGGCATTCATTCGCCATAGCATTTAGGCTATCAGATCGATTAAATGTGCTGATTGGCACTCTCAAGCAGAGAGTGCTAATATAGGGACATACCAACAGCAGAACCGCCATGGACGCCAGATCAAGATGGTGCCGCGATCTGCAAAGTGCAAGACCGAATACGCAAAAACGACGATACAAGCTGCCACGTCGCGTGACGTGGCCAACTGGAACAAAGCAAGACTACGAGGGAGAAAACATGACTATGATGTCCGCAACGTCCGCATTGGTTCCGACCAAAAGTAATGCGCTGGGCCTCGGGTTCACTGGCAATCTGGGCAATATCGACGCCTATATTTCGGCCGTGAACCGCCTGCCCATGTTGACCCACGACGAAGAAATTTCGCTGGCGACACGCCTGCGCGAAAAAAATGACCTGGCCGCCGCGCAAGAACTGGTGCTGTCGCACCTGCGCCTGGTAGTCTCGATTGCCCGCGGCTATCTGGGCTATGGCTTGCCGCACGCCGACCTGATTCAGGAAGGCAATATCGGCTTGATGAAAGCCGTGAAACGTTTCGATCCGGACCAGGGCGTGCGCCTGGTGTCGTACGCCATGCACTGGGTGAAAGCCGAGATGCATGAGTACATCCTGAAAAACTGGCGCCTGGTCAAGGTCGCGACGACGAAGGCGCAGCGCAAGCTGTTCTTCAACCTGCGCAGCCACAAGACGGGCCTGGACGCGATGACGCCGAAGCAGATCGATGCGCTGGCCAAGCTGCTCGACGTGAAACGCGAAGAAGTGATCGAGATGGAAACGCGTTTGAGCGGCCGCGACATTGCTCTGGAATCGCCGACCGACGATGAAGACGACAAGTTTTCGCCGATCGCCTACCTGTCGTCGGAGCAAAGCGAGCCGACCAAGGTGCTGGAAGCGGAACAAGTGACGCGCCTGCAATCGGAAGGCCTGGAAACGGCCCTGTCCAAGCTGGACGCCCGTTCGCGCCGCATCATCGAAGCGCGCTGGCTGGCCAACGACGACGGTTCCGGCGCCACCCTGCACGCGCTGGCGGAAGAGTTCGGCGTATCGGCCGAGCGCATCCGCCAGATCGAAGTGGCGGCGCTGAAAAAAATGAAGGGCGCGCTGGCGGCCTACGTGTAATCGCCAGCAATGCCGCAATGTAAAAGGCGCCGCAAGGCGCCTTTTAGTTTTACAACTTGATGTTTATCAACAGATAAACATGGCAGCCAGTTAAGCTGCAGCCAGGCCCTTGCTGATCAATTCAGCAACGACTTCATTCAGATCCGCGCCGCGCTCCTTGGCCAGGGTCTGCAATTGCAACACCAGATCGCTGTTCAGCTTGACGGCGAATGGCACCAGGCCCAGGGCCTGGTCGCGCTTGCGCTGTTCGCGGCGGTCGACGACCACCGCTTCCTTACCGAATGCACCGGCGCCGGGAACATTCATCTTTCCCATCAGTTTCTTGGCATCGCTTTTGGCCAGGTCGGTTTTTTTCATGGTTGTTTCCTGATTTTCAAAACAGCCATTCTACGCAGTAATCGGCGCGCCGCGTGGCTCGCGCCTCAATTCATCGGCAGCACGCCAATAGTGCGCCGGAAAAATATCATTTTGTTACTATCATTTTATCCCACGCGTGAACAAGCACGCCGGGGACGCTCCACCTGAAAGGAAAAACATGTCTACTCTGAACCGCTCTTATCGCACCGTGCTGCTTCCCCTGTTCTTCGCCTGCCTGGCCATGCTGGCGGGCTGCGGCGCGGCCGGCAGCGCCGGCGACGCGGAAAACACGCCGCGCAGCGTCACCCACGTGCTTTCGCCGGGCGAACAGGTGGCCATCACGGCCACCGATACCCTGAAACTCGAACGCGTCAACGACAGCCGCTGCCGCAAGGGCGCCGTGTGCGTGTGGAAAGGCTACGTCAGCTACAGTTTCAGCCTGCTCAACAGCGCGGGCGCGACCGACATCGTCCTATCCGATTCCATGCCCGGCGCCGCCAGTTCCGTCACCGTCAACCACCTGACGTTCACCCTGCTCGACGTCGACCCGGCCACGCCGCCGGCCCTGAATGCGGCCGAGCCCACCTACCGGGTCAAGGTGAAAATCACGCAGGGCGCGCTGCCCCGCTAAAGGCTAGGCATCGTGGCGCCGCTGGCTGTCTTCGGGCGCCTGCTGCCGCTCCAGCAAGCCGTAATCGCGCACGACAGCGGCGATGCGCAGCCGGTAATCGTCGAACACGCCGTGCCGGCCGGCCGATTGCGCCGCGCGGTGCGCTTCCAGCTGCCGCCACTGCGCCAGCGCCGCCTCATCGCGAAAGAACGATAGCGACAGCAGTTTTCCTGGCTCGCTCAGGCTGCTGAAGCGCTCGATGGAAATGAAACCGTCCACTTCATCGAGCAGGGGCCGCAGGGACGCTGCCAGGTCCAGGTACTGCTGGCGTCCTGCGGCGCTGGGCCACACCTCGAAAATCACGGCGATCATGCGTTTTCTCCTTGCGCAAACACGGGGATGCGCGCGTTCAGCGACGGCAGATAACGCCACGCCAGTGGCAAGCCTTCCAAAGCCCCGGCCCACGCCTGCAGACAGGCCGTGGCGATGGCGAGCGCGATGGCCTGGCCCGGACAAACGTGGCGGCCATGACCAAAACCCGACTCCGCCTGGCCGGCGCTGGCCAGCACGACGAGAATCATCTGCCCGGCCGGCACGCGCACGCCATTGCACTCCGTATCTTCCGCCGTGTAGCGGCGCGTGTTGTGGATGGCGGGATCGCGCAGGCTGACTTCGCGCAGCATGGCTGGCCACAGCTCGGGCGCGGCGCGCAGTTGCGGCAGCAAATCCCGCTGCGTGCGCAAGGCCACGATGGTATTGCCCAGCAAGCCGGCCGTGGCGTCGCACGTCTGCGACAGCAAGCCCACGAGGTTGGCCAGCACACCGCCCGACGCTTGCCAACCCAAGGCATCCGCCTCGGCCACGATGGCGGCCAGCATGCTGCCGGGCTTCACGTCGCCCTCGCGCAGCAGACGGCCAAAACTTTGCAGCAAGGCCTCGGCCGCCACTTGCGCACCGGCCAGTTGCTCGGCATTGCTCAGCGGCGACAGGCAGGCGACAAAAGCGCGCGTCCAGGCGGCCAGCGCCGGCCATTGCGCTGGCGCAAAGCCCAGCAAGTCCGCCATGGCGAACAGGGGCAGCTCGAACAGTGCATCGTTCAGCTGGGCGGCGCTGCCGGGCACCCGGTCGCCGGCAAGGTGCAGCGCCCGCCACTGCAAGCGCGCCATATCCACCTGGCCCAGCGCGCGCGCCAGCACCTGTTTTGGCAAGGCATGCCGTTCGCCATCGTTCATACGCACCAGTTCGGCAAAGATCGCGCCGCACGGCGTGCCCGCCAGGTTGTGCGGCACGCCCAGGTCCGCTGGCCGCACGCGGCAGGCGGGATGCGCCAGCACGGCGCGCACGCCGGCCGCGCCCGTCGCCAGCCAGCAGTCGAGCTGCGCATCGAATCGCAGCGGCGGGCCGTCCGCCAGGCGGCGATAGTAATCGTACGGCGCCGCGTGGGTGACGGCAGAGAAAGGGTCCACGGGGTCGGTAACAGAATCGGTGAGCGGCATGCGGCTTCCATTGCAGTGAGGTAGGGAGCAGAGTATGCTGGCCCTTCCACCACAACACTTCGCTAACGGACGAATCATGGATGACAAGCATCAAGCCCGCACGGCCGACATGGGACTGGCGCAACTGGCCGGCGCCATCGCCGAACCGGCCCGCGCGCGCATGCTGTGCAGCCTGCTCGACGGCCATGCGCGCACGGCCACGGAATTGGCGGCGCTGGCCGAGGTGGGCGCTTCGACGGCCAGCGCCCATCTGAGCCGGCTGCGCGACGACGGCTTGCTGTCGATGCTGGCGCAGGGCAAGCACCGCTACTACCGCCTGGCCAGCATGGAGGTGGGCCAGGCCCTCGAAGCGCTGCTGGTGGTGGCCGGCGTGGCGGCGACGCCGTTTACGCCCACCACGCCGGACCGCCTGCGCCATGCGCGCACCTGCTACGACCACATGGCCGGCACGGTGGCCGTCGTCCTGCATGACCAGTTGCGCGCGCAAGGCTGGCTGCTGGACGATGGCGGAGAATATCGTTTGTCGGAAGCGGGCGCGGCTGGCATGGCGGCCCTGGGCATCGACGTGCCGCAATTGCAGCGCCTGCGCCGCCGCTTCGCCTGTGCCTGCCTGGACTGGAGCGAACGGCGTGCCCATCTGGGCGGCGCGCTGGGGGCGGCCCTGCTGCAGCTGGCCCTGCGCCAGCGCTGGGCCGAGCGCGAACTCGACAGCCGCGCCCTGCGCCTCACGCCGGCCGGTGAACAACGCCTGCTGGCCGCCTTCCGTGGCGCCTGACCGGCGCAGGATTTTGTATCTCGGAAGCAACTAGAACGCGAAAAAAATGCGCTTTTATCATTGTTTTCATTCATCATATGCTGCGCCCTTGAGCGATCATCTTTACCTTTCGGCCATGGAAAGAGTCCATCTTGAAAACAGTGTCATCCAGCACGCATCCCGCCAGCACCTGCCATAACTGCCATACCGATGCGCCAGGCAACTTCTGCAGCGCCTGTGGCCAGACAACGGCCGTGCACATGCCCAGCGCGCGCGAATTCCTGCATGAATTTATCGCCCATTATGTGGCGCTCGAAGGCAAGCTCTGGCGTACCTTGGCCCTGCTGCTGTTCCGCCCTGGCGCACTCAGCAACGAATACCTCGCGGGACGCCGCGTGCGCTACGTCGAGCCGCTGCGCGTCTACCTGACCTTCAGCATCCTGTTCTTTGCCATCCTCAAGTTCAGCAGCCCCGACATGTTCCTCACCGTCCACGACCAGCAAGCCCAGGTAGGCGCCCATGGCCCCCGCCAAGCTCCGGAAAACCAGACGTCGGCCATGCAGGTCAGCATTTTGGGCCAGACGCCCACCCTGCCGCGCCAATGGCAAGACTTTGAGCAACTGCCCACGGCCGAGAAACAAAAACTCGTGGTGGAAAGCTTTTTCCATTACGCGCCGTACGCCATGTTTTGCCTGATGCCGCTGTTCGCCCTGTTCCTGAAAATCCTCTACCTGGGCAGTGGACGGCGCTATGGCGAGCACTTCCTGTTCGCCTTGCATACGAATGCCTTCGCCTTCATCACGATGGCGCTGATGCTCCTCATCCCCGTCGACCTGGTCCGCCTCGTGCTCGGCGCCTGGCTGCTGGCCTACCTGCCCTGGGCCATGTGGCGCGTGTATCCAAGCGGCAAACTCGCCACCGTCTGCCGCTGGTTGCTGCTGATGGTCGCCTACAGCCTCGCCATGAGCCTGGCGATCGTGGCCTGCATCGCCATCGGCGTGATGCTGCGGCATTAAGCTACGCCACCAAGAGGCGCTCCGGCGGTCCTGCTGCCAGCGGACGCTCCACCATTGATGCAGATCAATGACGATGGCTTGTGGCCGCTGGCTCTGGGCGTGCTGGCGCACGGGCCATGCCTGGGCGCGCAGCAGCGCTGCCCTGTCCGCTTATCAGCTGAATAGCTGATTGTTGCCGGGTTTGCTAGAATCGCACACGTTTCCGTCCGTATCCCAACCCCTGACTACGCACAGATCACGCATGCATCCACGTTTGTTCGCCCCATTTATCCTCGTTGCGCTGCTGAGCGGCTGCACGGTACTCGCCCTGCGCCCCAACAGCGGCGTCGAAAACCGCACATTTGCCGTGCAGGAAACCCCGCGCCTGCGCATCGACGCGCCCAAGGCACGCATCCAGAATCCCATGCCCAACGACCACTTCATCGGCATCGCCCTGTCCGGCGGAGGCAGCCGTGCAGCCAATTTCTCGGCCGCCTCGCTGGAACAGCTGGAGCAGTTCGGCCTCGTCAGCGGCGCCTCGGCCATTTCCGGCGTCTCGGGCGGCGCCATCGCGGGCGGCTACTATGCGCTGCATGGCAAGCAGACGGACTGGCCCTTGCTGCGCAGCAAGCTGAAAACGGATTTCTTTGGCCAGACCATCTTGAAACCCGCCAACCTGACGACGATGTTGTTGACGAACAAGACGCGCACCTCGTTCCTGTCCGACGTGCTGGATGATGTGCTGTACGACAAGAAAACCTACCAGGACTTGCCGCACGGCGGCCCCATCTTCCTGGCCAACGCGACGGACGCCACGGATGGCGGCAAGCGCGTGGTGTTTTCCTACGAGTATTTCTACAGCACCCTGCATTCGCCGATCCAGGATATCCGCCTGGCAACAGCCGTAGCCACCTCGGCCGCCTTTCCCGGCGTGTTCGATTCTGTCACCTTCGAGCGTTTCCGTCCGAAAAACAGTTTCGTGCCGGAACTCGGTTCCGAGTCGCGCGAATCGCCGTCCTACGTGCACCTGTTCGACGGCGGCGCGGCCGACAACCTGGGCGTGGAAACCCTGTGGGACGTGGCCCTGACTCAGCTGTACGGCAACGACATGGCCGTCGTGCCGCCGCGCCTGAACAGCAAGCCCTTCATCCTCATTTCCATCGATGCCAACGCGCCCAATTCCAGCGCCGTGTTTGAAAAGATGTCGGACGAGCGCCAGCCGCTGGACCGCATCTTCAACAAGAATATCTACGACGCCGTCGACGCCCTGTTTTCGCGCCAGCGCAAGGAAAACCTCGTCAAGATGGGCTTTGGCCAAGCCCGCTTCGATACCATCACGCATGAAAACTTTGGCGACCTGAGCCAGAAATTCGTCAAGAGCAAGCGCACCTCGGCCTTTGCCATCCCCGTGCTGTGCCGCCCCCACCTGGGCCAGTACCGCTGCGAAGTCGATGCGGCCGATCCCTTGCCGGGCCAGATCCGCACGCGGCTGGAAGGCTTTGCCTGGCACATTTCCATCGATCAAATTGCCTCGCTGGCGCTGCGCCTGGCCAGCGAAGACGTGCACGTCGACAGTGCCCGCAAGGAAGAGCGCGCCGCCCTCGTCAAGCTGCAACGGCTGGCCACGCAGACGAAAACCCATCTGAAGCTGACGGGCCCGGAAAATTGCAGCCCGGAAGTGTTGCAATCGGCCCTGTACAGCGCCGCGCGCGTGCTGATCCTCGACGATGAGGAATCGCGCTTCGCCCTGTGCGACTACATGCTGGCAGGCCAGCTGATCAATGACGACACCGTCTGCAAGCAGCGCTATGTCCACGCCGTGCCCCGCTTCGCCATCGAAAGCGAAGATTTGCAGTACCGCAATCTGAGTTCGGACGGCAATTCCGTGAACGTGCCGATCCGCTGCAAGAAGTGAGCGCGCACAAAAAAGCCCGCACGATCGCTCGTGCGGGCTTTAGCGCAAGGATACCTGGCGCCCGGTTGATTTAGATCAACCGACTACGCCTGCGCATGTAGCTGCGGCTTAACGCACCTTCCAGTTCCTGCTCCGTCTTATGCTGGTTCACCGTGTACAGGGCCCACAGGGCCGCCGGCGCCCAGCCGATCACAGTGCACTGCAAGATCAAGGCGGCGGCACCGGCCAGCGGGCGCCCCAGCATGAAAAACGTGAGACACGGAAGTAGCAAGGCTATCAGCAATCGCATCACGACATACTCTCCTTCAATATAGAGCAGCGGACAAAGGCCGGTATCCGGTCCGTCCCCCGCCCGCTGCGTACTGCTCCTTAATAAAGTCTGGCAAAATCGTCGCGAGCGAATGCGAGTTGCGGCCGAGAAGCGCAGCTGTGCGAATGCACAGTGAGCATCACAGGCCGCAAATCGCGGCGCGCAGCAGATTTGGCCAGACCTTTATAGATGCACGGAAATTTGGGGCATTAAGTCGTCAAAGGTGCGACCGTTGCCGTTTTCTCCGATGGCGTGCATCTTCCATTCGCCGTTATGGCGGTACAGCTTGGCCATGATCTGTGCCGTGTGGGAACCTTGCACAGACAGGTTGAAACGCGCGACTTCCTGGTTATTGCTGGCATTCAAGATGCGGCAATAGGCGTTTTCCACCTGCGAGAAGTTCTGGCCAGTAAAGCTGTTGACGGTGAAGACGAGGCTCTTCACGTGCGCCGGCACTTTCGACAGATCGACATTGATCTGTTCGTCGTCGCCATCGCCCGCGCCCGTGCGGTTGTCGCCCGTGTGGACGATGCTGCCGTCCTTGCTTTTCAGCTGGCGGAACCAGACGATGTCGGACGTGCTCTTGTTGTCATCGAACATGACGCACGAAGCGTCCAGGTCGACGGCTTCCGTCTTCGAACCGAAACCGAGGAAACCCTTGGTCTTGGCCGCATCCCAGCCCAGGCCCATGGTGATACGGGTCAGGGTGGTACCAGCTTCTTTGTCCAGAGAAATCTTCTGGCCCTTGCTCAAATTGACAGACATACGCATAGCTCCTGTTTGGTTGATTACTGCTTGATTACGCCGGCTTGCTTTGGGTCCAGGCGAGGAAGGCTGCGCGGTTGCGCGAACACACGAGGATTTTTCCCGTGCCTGAAAACTTCAGTACCATGCCCTCGCCGCTGGTCTGGCTGTTGATCAGGTTACCCAGAAAGCCGCCGCTGCTGCCGGTCGTCATGGAAATTTCGTATTGCAGGCGGTTGTCCCAGCACACGACGTGCGAGTTATCGATCACCACGTCCTTGCCAGGCGTCACTTCGAGTATCGACATCGCGCCAAAACCGGATACCGCCAACTGGCCGCTGCCTGCCGTCTCGGTGATGAAAAAACCACCGCTCTGGGCAAACAGCGCATTGCCAAGGCTTTGCGTGCGCACCTTCAATTCCACGCCAGACGTGGCCGCCACGAAGGCGCCGTCGCTGATCATGTATTGCTGGGCGCCAACCTCGAGCACCCGCATCGCGCCGGGCAAGGTGGGCGACAGCAGACAATCGCCGTCGCCCCGCATGGCCTCGATATGCTGCTGAAAGAACGATTCCCCGTTGGCAAAGGTGCGCATCAGCGCGGCGCCTATGCCGCCCGTCATCTTGCCTTTCAGCTCAAGATTGGTTTCCATCATCACCATCGCATTGGATTCGCAATAAATCTTCTCGCCCTTGGCAAGCGACACATGCAGGAACGGGTCGACGTCCCCGGTAATATTGAAAACTGGCATACCTATTCCTTCCTCAACGATGATGGTGATGGCGGCGGTCTACATAGTGAACCACCCTTAATGCAGCGTAACGGTACCGCACAAAACCGTAGCGAGCGGATGTGATTTGTGGCTGAGAAGCGCAACCGTACTTTAGTACGGTGAGCATCGCCGGCCGCAAAGCGCACCGCGCAGTAGGTTTGGTGTGGTTACCTTAGACGCCGACGCCGAACGACGCTGCCAGGGGGCCCAGGCCGCCTTTATATCCCTGTCCGATGGCCTTGAATTTCCAATCGCCGCCATTGCGGTAGATTTCGCCGAAGACCATGGCCGTTTCCGCCGAACCGTCTTCCGACAGGTCGAAGCGGGCGATTTCCGTGTTGCCGTTGGCATTCACGCAACGCACGTACGCCTTCGATACCATACCAAAGTTTTGCTTGCGCGCTTCGGCATCATGAATCGTGACGCAGACGGCGATCTTGTCGATCTCGGCTGGCACCGTGGCCAGGTCGACGACGACGGTTTCATCGTCGCCATCGCCGGCGCCCGTGGTGTTGTCGCCCGAGTGGGTGACGGAGCCGTCGCTCGATTTCAGGTTGTTGTAGAAAATCATGTCGACGTCGGCGCGAACCTTGCCGTCGGCCTTCAGCAGGAACACGGAACCGTCGATGTCGAACGCGGCGCCGTCGGTGGCGCGGGCATCCCAGCCCAGGCCGATGATCATCTTCGAAATGCCAGGGGCTTCCTTGCTCAGGTTGACGTTGCCGCCTTTTTGCAGACTGATTGCCATGATGTATTACTCCTATGTGGGTTGTGTAAGACCAAACACCTGGCGTCCTCCACCGGCCTGACTCCCCAGGCCGGCGGCGACGCTTGCTACAACTTGCCGACAAACGGGTGTAGTCGTTTGTCGCGCATTCTTTACACTGCCTTGACCGCTTCCAGCGCTTCCGGCCGGCCTTCTTCGAGGGCCATCCTGCGCTTGTAGCGGATCGACGACCACAGCGAGGCGAGGATGAAGGCCACGCCGATCAGACCCGTGAAAATCTCGGGAATGTGGAACTTCATGCTGACCAACATGATCACGGCCAGGATACCGATCGCATAGTGCGCGCCGTGCTCCAGATAAACGAACTCGTCGAGCGTGCCCTTGCGCACCAGGAACACCGTCATCGAACGCACGAACATCGCGCCGATAGCCAGGCCCAGCATGATGATCACGACATCCTTGGTGATGGCAAACGCGCCGATCACGCCGTCAAAGCTGAACGAGGCGTCGAGCACTTCCAGGTACAGGAAGCCGCCAATGCCGCCGCGCTTGACGATGTCGCCCACGTTGCCGTCGCCGTTATCACCTTCCAGCAAGCCGCTGACCACATCGACGCCCACGTAGGTCAAAATACCCCACAGGCCGGCCGTCAGCACCACCAGTTTCTGGCCTTCTTCGATCATCGACAGGCTGGCCATCAGGGTGCCCAGCGCGATCATCACGGAAATCGACGAAATCTTGCCCAGCGCGCCCAGTTTTTCTTCAATACGGCCCAGCCAGTGCGTTTCCTTCTCCGAGTCCAGCAGGAAGTTCAGGAACACCAGCAGCAGGAAGATGCCGCCGAAGGCCGCCACTTCCGCATGGTGATTCGTCAGGTGCATCGAATACTGTTCAGGATTGCTCAGTGCCAGATTCCATACTTCCATCAAGCCCAGGTCGGCCGCTTGCGCCACGATGACCAGCGGGAACACCAGACGCATGCCAAAGACGGCGATGATGATGCCGACGCCCAGGAACAAGCCCTGCCAGAACTTGTCCCAGTTCTTCAGCACCGAGGCGTTGACCACCGCGTTGTCGAACGACAGCGAGACTTCCATCACGCCCAGGATCACCGCGATACCGAGCGCCGCCAGCATCGTCTGCACGCCGCCGTGCGTGTAACCCCACCAGGCGGAAATGCCCAGGCAGATAAATGTCACTAAAAATGACACTCTGAAATGTTTCATCGATAGTTCCCCTTTATCCAAATTCAATGGAACGTAGTATAGGGACGTGTGACACATTTAAAAATAGAAGATAATGGAAGTATTACTTCGTAAAAACAGAAGATAGAGGATGCAGCGATGAAAACCACCGGTTTCAATTACCGCCATTTGTACTTCTTTTGGGTGGTCGCCAAGGAAGGCGGCGTGACGCGCGCGGCTGAACGGCTGGGACTGGCCGTGCAAACCATCAGCACCCAGCTGGCCCTGCTGGAAAAGGAGCTGGGCAAGTCGCTGCTGCAGCCGCAGGGGCGGCGCCTGGTGCCGACGGAAGCGGGCCGGCTGGCGCTCGGCTACGCGGACCAGATTTTCCTGCTGGGCGAGCAGATGCAGGAAGCGCTGGCCGACACCGACGCGGAAAAGATGCGCCTGACGGTGGGCATTTCCGATTCCTTGCCGAAACTGATGGCGTACCGCATGCTCGACGCCACGCGCAGCCTGGACAAGCCCGTCAAGCTGGTGTGCCTGGAAGATGAATTCGAGTCCTTGCTGGCCGACCTGGCCCTGCACAAGCTGGACCTGGTGTTGACGGACCGCGCCGTGCCGGCCGGCGCCAGCCTGCGCGTGTCCAGCCACCTGTGGGGCGAGAGCGCCATGAAGCTGTTCGGCATTCCCGCGCTGGCCGCCCAGTACCGCGACAATTTCCCGCACAGCCTGCACGGCGCACCCTTTTTACTGCCCGCGCGCAACAACGCCTTGCGCGGGCGCATCGACGAGTGGATGGTGCAGCAAGGCGTGCGTCCCGACGTGGTCGGCGAATTCGAGGACAACGCCATGCTCAACGCGTTCGGCCGCAAGGGCCTGGGCCTGTTCTTCGCCTCCGCCAGCCTGGCGGCCGATATCGAAGAACAATTCGGCGCCGTGCTGGTGGGCGACGCCTCGTCCCTGCGCGAGCAGTTTTACGTCATTTCCAACGAGCGCAAGATCATGCATCCGGCCCTCGACGTCATCCTCGCGGCCATCCAGGGCCAGCCGAAGATTCACAAGGAAACCTGATAAATCCATTCGAAAATAACGTTTGAATAATTAATCAAAAGCGATTGTAATGAAGCCTGAGACAAACACGCGCCCCTCCCTCGCCGGCAGGGCGCGACCACCATAAAAAAACAGGAGCGGCACCATGTCCACGGCAGGCAAGACGATCGATATTCCCGATCTCATCAACAACAACAAGATCGGTTCCTTCCAGATCGGCATGCTGATCCTGTGCGGGCTGTGCGTCATCATGGATGGCTTCGACGTGCAAGCGATGGGCTATGTGGCGCCCGCCATCATTGCCGACTGGTACGTGAGCAAAGCCAACCTGGGGCCCGTGTTCGGCGCGGGCTTGCTGGGCATGCTGGTCGGCTCGCTCGTCTTCAGCATCACGGCCGACAAGTTCGGCCGCCGTCCCGTGCTGATCGGCTCGACCATCTTCTTTTCGCTGTGCATGCTCGTCACGCCGCTGGCCACCACCATCGAACAATTGCAGCTGATCCGTTTCATCACGGGCCTGGGCCTGGGCGCCGTGATGCCGAACGCCATGGCGCTGGCCGGCGAATACAGCCCCCTGCGTAAGAAAGTCACCTTGATGATGCTCGTCTCGTGCGGCTTTACCCTGGGCGCCGTGCTGGGCGGTTTATTGTCCGCCGCGCTGATTCCCGCGTTCGGCTGGCAGTCCGTGTTTTACGTGGGCGGCGTGGTGCCGCTGGTGATCGGCGTGCTGATGTTCTTCCTGCTGCCGGAATCGATGCAATTCCTGGTATTGAAGAAACGCAAGCTGGATAAAGTCGCCAAGTGGCTCAAGCGCATCGACCCGACGGTCAGCATCACGGCCGAGACGCAATACGTCGTGCATGAGAAGGAACACAAGGGCGCGCCCGTGCTGCAATTGTTTACGGGCGGCCGCGCGAAGATGACGATTTTATTGTGGGTCATCAACTTCATGAACTTGCTGAACTTGTATTTCCTGTCGAACTGGCTGCCGACGATTGCCAAGGAAGCGGGCCTGTCGACGGCCAACGCCGTGCTGGCCGGCACGGCCCTGCAGGTGGGCGGCACCATCGGCACCCTCGTCATGGGCCAGCTGATCGACCGCTCCAGCTTCCGCCGCATCCTGCTGCCCTGCTTCCTCGTCGCCGCAGTCGCCATTGCCCTGATCGGCCGCCCGGACGTGTCGCTGGCCTTCCTGTTCATCACGATCTTCATCGCCGGCTTTTGCGTGGTGGGCGGCCAGCCGGCCGTCAACGCCCTGGCGGCCAGCTACTATCCGACCACCCTGCGCTCGACGGGCATCGGCTGGAGCCTGGGCGTGGGCCGCATCGGCTCCATCATCGGCCCCGTGCTCGGTGGCGAACTGATCCGCCTGAACTGGCCCAACAGCACGATTTTCCTCGTCGTCGCCATCCCGGCGGTGGTCTCGGCCGTCATGGTGTTTGCCATGCGCGGCGGGCCGCAAACGGCGGCCAAAGGCTGAACGAGCGTGAAAAACCTGCCGCGCCCGCCTGCCTGCACGGGCGGCGAGCGCGGCTAAATTAGGCTATGGCGCCCTTCGTCGTTTAAGATGTCGTTTTTACAGCCCATCTTCAGCGCCCCCATGCACAATGTCTTGCTAGTCCTGCTCGCCCTCTTCCTGGTCGCGCTGAACGGTTTTTTTGTTGCCGCCGAGTTTGGCATCGTCACCTTGCGGCGCACGCGCATCCGCGCCATCGCCAAGACACAGGGGCTGCGGGGCCGCATCCTGGCCAAGGTGCATGGCCAGCTGGACGCCTACCTGTCCGCCTGCCAGCTGGGCATCACCCTCGCGTCGCTGGGCCTGGGCTGGGTCGGCGAACCGGCCTTCGCCGGCTTGCTCGAGCCCCTGTTCGGCGCCATCGGCGTCACCTCGCAAGAGCTGATCCACGGCGTGTCCTTCGTCGTCGCCTTCAGCGTGATTTCCTTCCTGCACATCGTCGTAGGCGAACTGGCGCCCAAATCGATGGCCATCCGCAACCCGGAAGCCGTCGGCCTGTGGAGCGCGATTCCCCTGTACGGCTTTTACTGGACCATGTACCCGGCCATCTACCTGCTCAACGCCAGCGCCAACTGGGTGCTGCGCCTGGCGGGCCTGTCCGGCAAGGGCGGCCACGACGCCCATTATTCGTCCGAAGAACTGAAACTGATCCTGCGCACCAGCCAGCCGGGCGAGAAATTTACGCGCGACGAGCGCAACATCCTGGCGCAGTCGCTTGATTTCGAACAAATGACGGTGTCGGACCTGATGCGCCCGATCAATGAAGTGATCGCCCTGCACGCGTCCAACACGCTGGAAGAAAACCTCGACACGGTGCTGCGCAACCGCTTCAGCCGCTACCCGTATTTCGACACGAATGAAGACGACGTGCTGGGCGTGGTGCACCTGAAGGACCTGTTCTTTGCCCAGCAGGCGGGTAAACCGATCACCTCGCTCACGCCCTTCCTGCGTCCCGTCGACGTCATTTCCGCGCGCACGCCGGCGCTGGAACTGTTCCGCCGCTTTCGCGACGGCGCGCCCCACTTCGCCCTGATCGGCGAAAAGGGCAAGCGCCCGCTGGGGTTCATCACCCTGGATAACTTGCTCGGCGCCATGGTCGGTGAAATCCGCGATGAATTCCGCCGCAATGAAAACGACTGGCTCAAGCAAAGCGACGGCACCCTGATCGGCAAGGCCAGCCTGCCCATCTTCTCGCTCGAACGCATCCTCGGCATCGATATCGAAAACGAGGAACTGGGGCTGGACGACGTGGAATCGGTGGGCGGCTTGATCATGGTCAAGCTGGGAGATATTCCAAAGCAGGGCCAGCGCATCACCTTCGTCGACTTCGACATCGTCGTCAAGAAGATGAACGGGCCCCGCATCGTGCTGATCAAGGTGATCCCGAAACAGGAACGCGACCTCGATGCGGACTTGCGCGATTAATCTTTTTTCAAGGTAAGCGTATCCTTACCCTGCGGCACGGTGGTTTCGCCCACCGTCCACGTTTGCAGCAAGCTGTACAGTACCGCCAGCAGGGTCGGGCCGATAAAGATGCCGACGAAGCCGAAGGCCAGCACGCCTCCCAGCACGCCCAGCAGCACCAGCAGGAAGGGCAAGCTGCTGCCGCGGCTGATCAGCATGGGTTTGACCACGTTGTCCACGCCGCTGATCAGCAGCGCGCCCCACACCAGCATGAAGATGCCCCAGCCCGTCTGCCCGTCGGTAAACAGCCAGATGGCGGCGCCGCCCCAGATCAGGGGCGGGCCCACGGGGATCAGCGAAAAGATGAAGGTGGCCACGCCCAGCAGCGCCACGGCCGGCACGCCGGCGATCAGGAAACCCACCACCGCCACCAGCGCTTGCGCCAGCGCCGTGCCCAGCAAGCCGTACATGACGCCGCGCACGGTGCGGCTGATGGTCAGGCCCACGCCGGGCGCGCTGTCGCCGATGATGCGGCCGGCGCCCGTCATCAGGGCGCGGCTCAGCTGCTGGCCGTCGCGGTAGAGGAAGAAGCTGACGAACACGGCCAGGCTGGTCTGCGCCAGGCCCGTGCCCAGCAGGATGCCGCCGGAAGCGAGGAAGTGGCGCGCCGGTTCCAGCATGGTCTTACCCAAATTCAATAATTCCTCGCGGTCAGCCAGCAGGCGCTGCACATAGCCGTCGATGGTTTCGCCCACCACGGGAATGCTGGCCAGCCAGGCCGGCGGATGCAGGCCGCCCGATTCCAGCGCCGCGCGCAGCTGTTCATAGATGCGCGACACATTGTCGGCCAGGTTGTAGGTGACGAGGGCCAGCGGCAGCACGATGACCAGGATCAGGGACAGGGTCATGATGGCGGCGGCCCAGTTGCGCCGGCCTTTCAGGCGTTCGAGCAGGAGCAGATACAGGGGCCAGCTGGAAATGCCCACGCAGGCGGCAAACAGCATGGCGGCGAGGAAGGGCCGCAAGACGAAAAAGCAGCCGATCAACAAAAAGATGATGGCTGCCAGACGGGCGTGGGGCTCGAAACGTTTATCCATGTACTGCGTATCCTGAAGATGGCGCCCGGGGGCGCGACCAGGTCAGGATAGCAGAAGTTTAAGATCGTGCGCGATGGCGGCCGGCTTTTCGCCGTGGCGCACGAACAGGCGGATCTTGCCTTCGCGGTCGAAGACATAGGTGCCGGCCGTGTGGTCGACCGTGTAGCTTTCGTCCGTCTCGCCCTCGACCTTGGCGTAATACACCTTGAATTCCTTGGCCACCTTGGCCGTCGCGGCCGCATCGCCGTACAGGCCGACGAAACGCTTGTCGAAGGCGGGCACGTACTGCGCCAGCAATTGCTGCGTGTCGCGCTCGGGGTCGACGGTGACGAACAGCACTTGCACCTGCTCCGCCTGCGGACCCATTTCCTGCATCACCTGGGCCATGTCGGCCATGGTGGTGGGGCAGACGTCCGGGCATTGCGTGTAGCCGAAGAACATCAGCACCAGCTTGCCCTTGTAGTCGGCCAGGGTGCGCGGGTGGCCCGTGTGGTCCGTCAGCGCGAACTCGCGCGCATAGCCGAGGCCCGTCACGTCCGTGTTCTTGAAGGCCAGCTTGGGCGCGGCCGGCTTGCCGCAGCCGGCCAGGATGGCGACCAGTGCGGCCGCCAGCAACAGTGTCAGGGTTTTTTTCATGTTCCGAGGGGAATGTAGTGGTCGACCAGCAAAGCCGCGAACAGCAAGGCCAGGTAGATGATGGAAAACGTAAAGGCCTTGCGCGCGATCAAGTCCGTGTAGTGGCGGTACATCTTCCACGCGTAATACAGGAAGCCGGCGTTGAGCACCACGGCCGAAGCCAGGTAGATCAGGCCGCTCATGCGCACGGCATACGGCAGCAAGGTGGTGGCGGCCAGCGCGATCGAGTACAGCCAGACGTGAAATTGCGTGAACTTCAAGCCGTGCGTGACGGGCAGCATGGGCAAGCCCGAGCGCGCGTAATCGTCGCGGCGGTACATGGCCAGCGCCCAGAAGTGCGGCGGCGTCCAGACGAAAATGATCAAGACCAGCAGCCAGGCCTGCATCGGCACGTCGTTGGCGACGGCCGCCCAGCCCAGCGCGGGCGGCATGGCGCCGGACAGGCCGCCGATGACGATATTTTGCGGCGTGGCCGGTTTGAGCACCATGGTATAGATCAAGGCATAGCCGACAAAGGTGACAAAAGTCAGCCACATGGTCAGCGGATTGACGAGGTGGTACAGAATCGCCATGCCCAGGCCGCCGATCACCAGCGCGAACACGACCGTCTGTTTCACCGTGATGTCGCCCATGGCCATGGGGCGGCGCGCCGTGCGGGCCATGCGCGCGTCGATTTCGCGCTCGGCCAGGCAATTGACGGCAAACGCGGCGCCGGCCAGCAGCCAGATGCCGATGGTGCCGAACACCACCGCGTGCCAGTCGGGCAACTCTTCGCTGGCCAGGAACATGCCGATGACGGCACAAAACACGGCCAACTGCGTCACGCGGGGCTTGGTCAGCGCCCAATACTGGGCGATGCGGGGGGAGGGTTTACGGCTGATGGTCTGAGTAGTCATTTATGCGGTACGGGAAGGACTGGCTGGTGCCGAGGGCACTGGCGCGGCGGCGCAAGCGCGCTGAACATTGCGCGCGACATCGAGTTGGAATTTAGCCTTGTAGTTTAACATGGTCAGCAATAACACGAGCAGCGCCGCCCCGCCGTTATGCATGACGGCAATCGACAGCGGCCAGCTCAGGTAGATGGTCGCCAGGCCCGTGGCCGCCTGCAGGGCCAGCACCAGCGCCACCCAACGGGCCGTGCCGCGCAAGGACGGCAGTTTCCATGCGCGAAACACGGTATAGCCGATGCCGGCCAGCACGATGAAGGCGAAATTGCGGTGCACCCAGTGGATGGCCGTCAGCGCGGAAAACGGCAAGTAATGGCCGGCGGCCGTCTTGCCCAGTTCGCGCCACAAATGAAAACCATGCTCGAAATCCATTTCCGGAATCACCTTGCCGCCGCACAGGGGGAAATCCGTGCACGCCAGGGTGGCGTAGTTGGTGCTCACCCAGCCGCCCAGCGCGATCTGCACCGTCAACAGCACGAGCGACATGACGGCCAGCGCGCGCACGGGGCGCAGCACGGACGCGTCCGCATCGGCCCGCTTGATAGGCGCCACGGCATGGTCCTGGCGTCCGCCCAGCCACGTCAGCATGGCCAGCAAGCCCATGCCCAGCAGCAAGTGGATGGTGACGATCACCGGTTGCAGCTTCAGGGTGACGGTCCAGGCGCCGAACGCGCCCTGCAGGCAGACGAACAGGAACAGCGCCGTCGGCAGCGCGGGGGCGAATTCCTGCCGCTTGCTTTTCTTCCACTGGCGCCACGCCTGCACCATCATCGCCACGATCAAGACGCCAATGGCCATGGCCAGGTAGCGGTGCGTCATTTCGATCCACGCCTTGACCACCGTCACGGGGCCCGTCGGCATCAGGGTTTCCGCCGCCACGATGTGCTCGTGCGCGAGGAAAGGATTGGCAGAACCATAACAGCCAGGCCAGTCAGGGCAACCCAGGCCGGAATCGGACAGGCGCGTAAAACCGCCAAACATGATCAGGTCGACCGTCAGGAAGACGGCGATCCATACGAGCTTGCGGTACTTGTTGGCGTCCGCGGACACCCAGACCATGGTCAGCGGCAGCAGCGCCACCAGCAGACCAGTCAAGCCCAGCTGGGCCAGCGCGGAGAGATGCATCGTCGGCATGCGGTCCCCTCAACCGATCGCCGAAGCTTTGAGCAGCTTGGCGATGTCTTTCTTGATCTTGTTCGGATCCGCGTCTTTCGGGAAGCGCATCATCAGATTGCCCAGCGGATCGATCAAATACAGATGGTCGCTGGTCTTGCCGCCCGGCTCCACGGGCAGCCACGCTTTCAAGGCGTCGCTATTGACGCGCAGCATGCTGGTGCCGTCGAATTCGCGCATCACGAGGGTGTCGAGCGGCTGCGCATCCGTCACCAGCCAGACCCGTTCCAGACGTTCGCGCTCCTTGCCCTGCATGAGGCGCAGTTGTTGCATGTCAAACAATTGCTTCTTGCATGTTTCCTGGCAATCGGACGGTCCAGTTTGCAGCAGCACCCACTTGCCCTTGAACTGGGCCAGCGGCGACGCCTTGCCGTCCAGTTCCGCCACCTGCAGCTGGGCTTCCGGTATCGGGTACAGACGGGGGTCGATCAGGGCGCCGTAGTTGTTGCGGCCCGTGGGCTTGATGATGTAATACGTGAAATACGAAGCGATGATGGGAAAGGCGCATACGGCCACCACAGCCAGCAGTTTCCACCGTCCTTGTACCTGTTTATTGCTGCTGTCTTGCGTTGCTTCAGGGCTGTTTGTTTGCACGTCGAAATCCTGTAAAGACAAAAAATAGAAAAGCCATCAGTGCCAGTGCATACCACTGGAATGCATAGCCGCGGTGCTTGTCGGCGCCCAGGTCCGGCGCCGGCCAGTCGCGCACGGGAAGCTGGCTGGACGCTGGCGTCGTGGCTGCCGAATCGACTGGATCAGCTGTTTGTTCAAGGATAAAAGGTTGCAAGGCCAGGCCGCTGGCCTGGGCCAGCTGGGCGATATCGGCATTTTGCACGATGGCATGCGGCGCCAGGGGCGGCGCCGTGCCCAGCTCCATCACATGGCCCGCGTTCAGGCGCGCGATGCCGGTAATGGTGACGGTGCCCGTGGGCGTGGCGTAGTCGGGGATGCGCGTGCGCTCGGCATTGTTGCGCGGCAACCAGCCCTGCGCCACCAGCACGTGCATAGGGGAACCGTCGATCTGGAACGGCGTGAGCACGTGAAAGCCCGCTTGCCCCTTGTAGGGGCGGTTGTCCAGGTACACGGTCCAGGCGGGAAGAAAATGGCCCGTGACGGTGCCCCTGCGGTATTCGATCGCTTGCGCGTCGGCCGGCAACAGGGGCGCGGCCGTCAAGGACAGCGGCGCGGCCACGTTGCCCGCTTCCAGGCGGGCGGCGCGGGCGACTTTCTCATCGCCACGGCGCTGCTGCCATTGCGCCAGGGATATCCCCAGGGCCACCAGTAGCAGCATTACAACAAATGGAATCCATCTAAAATGGAAGCGGATACGCATTACAATGAAACCTCCTCAAGCCTGGCGCTACCATCCATGAAAATCCTCGTTGCCATTGCCTTCATCCTGATCCTGGGCAGCCTGGGCTCGGCCCTGTTCTTCCTCATGCGCGACAAGGGCAAGAGCAACCGCACCGTGCAGGCGCTGGCCCTGCGCGTGGGCTTGTCGATCACCCTGTTTTTGCTGATCCTGCTGGCGCATCATCTGGGCTACATCCAGCCGACGGGAATTCATTAAACCCAAGGACAAATACTGGGGTCAGCATTCTCTTGCCTCTATGGCAAAAATCCATTCCTCAGAAAAAAAGCCGTACCCAGGATGTCCCGGTACGGCTTTTTTTATGGTGCCGGCGCGCCTAACAACCACGCGCGCCCTGCCCCGCCATTATAACCAATACACGACCACGTACAGGCCCAGCCAGACGACGTCGACAAAGTGCCAGTACCAGGCGGCGCCTTCGAAGCCGAAGTGGTGCTCGGGCGTGAAGTGGCCTTTCAATACGCGGTACAGGATGACGGACAGCATGATGGCGCCCAGGGTCACGTGGAAGCCGTGGAAACCCGTCAGCATGAAGAAGGTGGCGCCGTAGATGCCCGACGTCAATTTCAAGTTCAGTTCGCTGTAAGCGTGGATGTATTCATACACCTGGAAGCCCATGAAGATGGCGCCCAGCACGATGGTGGCAAACAGGAACAGGGCCGTCATGGCGCGGTGACCGGCGCGCAAGGCGTGGTGCGAGATGGTCAGCGTGACGCCCGACGTCAGCAGCAAGGCCGTGTTGATGGTCGGAATCCAGAACGGCGTCATGGTGGTGAATTCCTGCACCGTGCCGGCCGGGCCCGTATTGCCCCAGTGGGCAGCGAAGTCGGGCCAGATCACCTTGTGGTCGAGGTCAGCCAGCCACGGCATGGAGATGCTGCGCGCATAGAACAGGGCGCCGAAGAAGGCGGCGAAGAACATGACTTCCGAAAAGATGAACCAGCTCATGCTCCAGCGGAAGGAGTGATCGATGCGCTCGCTGTACAGGCCCTGCTCCGATTCGCTGATGGCGTCGCCGAACCAGAAATACAGCACCAGCAGGATGCCGGCGATGCCCAGGTAATTCACGTACGGGCCCCAGGAGACGTCGTTGACCCAGGCCGAGGCGCCGATCATGGTCAGCAGCAGGCTGGCGCCGCCCAGCATGGGCCAGCGCGACGGGCCGGGCACGAAATAATAGGGTACGGCGGCGTGGTTGGAACTCATCATCATCTCCTCAAAAACTTATAGGGTGGTTTTTTATAATTTATAAAACGACGAATTTAACAATTGAAATCAAGATGCCGATCAGGCAAGCCACCACCAGGAAGCCGGCGATGACGATGTGCACGGGATTGAGCTTGGCCGAATCCGTGTCGAAATCGCTCTTGCGGCGCAGACCCGTGAATGACCACACGACGGCCCGCAGCGAATACAGGAACGACGCTTTTTCCGGTTTGGCGGATTCGCCCATGGCACTCTCCTATTGGACGGCCGGCGTCTGAGCCTGGCTCAGACCGGCAATCTCGAAAAACGTGTACGACAGGGTGATGGTCTTGACCTCTTTCGGCAGGGCCGGATCGAGGAAGAACACCACCGGCATCTGCCGCGCCTCCTTCGGTTTCAAGGTCTGCTGCTTGAAGCAGAAGCACTCGACCTTCTTGAAATGCGGCGTGGCGCTCTGCGGCGCGTAACTGGGGATGGCTTGCGCATTGACGACGCGGTCTTGCGTGTTGACCACTTCATACATGACGGTCACCAGTTCGCCCGGATGTACTTGCATGCTCGACACGGTCGGGCGGAAGCGCCATGGCCCCTGCGCATTGCCGTCGAACTCGACGGTGATGCTGCGCGTCGTGTCGACCTGCGTATTGTTGTCGTACGCCACCGTGCCATCTTTTTGCGTCAGCACGTTGATGCCCATCACTTCGCAAATCTGCTTGTAGACGGGAATCAGGGCATAGCCAAAGCCAAACATCAGCACGGCAATGACGAGCAGCTTGCCCAGCATCTTGCGGTTCAGGCCGCGTGTTTCCTGTTGGTGGGGCGTCGTCACGACAGCCACAGCCGCTTGGCGAAGACGGACAGGAAGAAGAAGGCCGCCAGGGCCCCCAGTATCAGTCCCGTACGCAGGTTGTTCGGTTTCTTGCGCTCAGTTTTCACTTCGGTCATGGCAGGCACTCTATTCAAAGGGGCCGGCAGCGGCGCCGGCCCGTGACACTGGCATTACTTGAGGATGACTACTTGACGGTCGGCGGCGTTTCAAACGTGTGGAAAGGCGCCGGGCTCGGCACGGTCCATTCCAGGCCTTCCGCGCCTTCCCATGGTTTCGCCGGTGCAGCCTTGCCGCCGCGGATGGTCGGCAAGACAACGAAGAACAGGAAGTACACCTGCATCAGGCCGAAACCGAAGCCGCCGATCGAGGCGATCATGTTGAAGTCCGTGAACTGCGCCGGATAGTCGGCGTAGCGGCGCGGCATGCCGGCCAGGCCCAGGAAGTGCATCGGGAAGAAGGTCACGTTGAACGTGATCAGCGACAGCCAGAAGTGGATCTTGCCGCGCGTCTCGTTGTACATATGGCCCGTCCATTTCGGCGACCAGTAGTAGAAGCCGGCGAACAGGGCAAACAGCGAACCGGCCACCAGCACGTAGTGGAAATGCGCCACCACATAATAGGTATCCTGCAGCTGGATGTCGATCGGCGTCACGGCCAGGATCAGGCCCGTGAAGCCGCCCATGGTAAACACGAAGATGAAGCCCACCGAGAACAGCATCGGCGTCTCGAACGTCATGGAACCCTTCCACATCGTGGCGATCCAGTTGAACACTTTCACGCCCGTCGGCACGGCGATCAGCATGGTCGCGTACATGAAGAACAGCTGGCTCGTCACCGGCATGCCGGTAGTAAACATGTGATGCGCCCAGACGATGAAGGACAGGATCGCGATCGAGGCCGTGGCGTACACCATCGAGGCATAGCCGAACAGGGGCTTGCGGGCAAACGCGGGCAGGATCTGCGAGACGATGCCGAAAGCCGGCAGAATCATGATGTAGACCTCGGGATGGCCGAAGAACCAGAAGATGTGCTGGTACATGACGGGATCGCCGCCGCCTGCCGCGTTAAAGAAGGACGTGCCGAAATGGCGGTCCGTCAGGGTCATGGTAATGGCGCCAGCCAGCACCGGCATGACGGCGATCAACAGATACGCGGTAATCAGCCAGGTCCAGCAGAACATCGGCATTTTCATCAGGGTCATGCCAGGGGCGCGCATGTTCAGGATGGTGACGATGATGTTGATCGAACCCATGATGGACGAGGCGCCCATCAGATGCATGGCAAAAATGGCCATGTCCATGCCAGGGCCCATCTGCGTCGACAGCGGCGCATACAGGGTCCAGCCGGCGGCGGTGGCGCCGCCCGGCACGAGGAAGGACGTGGCCAGCAGCAGCGCGGCCGGTGGCAGCAGCCAGAACGAGAAGTTGTTCATGCGGGCAAACGCCATGTCGGACGCGCCCACTTGCAGCGGGATCATCCAGTTGGCGTAGCCGACGAAGGCCGGCATGATGGCGCCAAACACCATCACCAGGCCGTGCATGGTGGTCAGTTGATTAAAAAATTCTGGGTGGAAAAATTGCAAGCCTGGGTGAAACAGTTCCGTACGGATCATCAGGGCCAGCACGCCGCCCGACAGCAGCATGATGAACGAAAACCACAGGTACAAGGTACCGATATCCTTGTGGTTGGTGGCAAACAGCCAGCGGCGGTAGCCGGTCGGGTGATCGTGGGCATGGTCGTGATCGGCGTGGTCCAAGGTACTCGTGCTCGTGCTAGTACTCATCTGCGGCTCCTAATTACTTGCGTGCAGCCACGACTTCGGCTGGTTGAACGATGTTCTCTGCGGCCTTGTTCGACCAGGTATTGCGCGTGTAAGTGATCACTGCGGCAATTTCCGTGTCGGACAGCTGTTTCCATGCTGGCATTTCAGCGGGATACTTGCCGCTCTTTTGCCCGTTCAGCAAGACGTGGATCTGATCCGCTTTCGGACCGTTTACCACGGCCGAGCCATCCAGCGGTGCAAACGCACCGGGCACGCCCTTGCCTGTCGCCTGGTGGCAGACCACGCAGTTGGCCGCATACACTTTCTCGCCCTTGACCTTCAATTCGTCGATGGTCCACACCTTGCTTGGATCATCAGCCAATGCGGCCATTTCCTTTTGTTTTACATCAACCCATGCCTTGTAATCATCTGCCGAGACGACCTTGACGACGATGGGCATGAATGCATGTTCCTTGCCGCACAGCTCGGCGCAATTGCCGCGGAAAGTGCCGATATGGTCGGCCTTGAACCAGGTGTCGCGCACGAAACCGGGAATCGCATCTTGCTTGACGCCAAAGGCAGGCACGGACCAGGCGTGGATGACGTCGTTGGCTGTCAGCACTACGCGGATCTTCTTGTTGACCGGCACGACGACTTCATTGTCGACTTCGATCAGGTAGTTTTCGCCCCGTTTTTCCGTCGGCGGCGCGCCCGGCGCACCCACTTGCGAACGCGGCGTGGCCAGGTTGGAAAGGAAGGAAATGCCTTCGCCCTCGCCTTTCAGGTAGTCATAGCCCCATTTCCACTGCATGCCGGTGGCCTTGATGGTGATGTCGGCGTTCGACGTGTCCTTCATGCCGACGACGGTGCGCGTGGCAGGCAGGGCCATGCCGATGACGATCAGGAAAGGCACGACGGTCCAGGCGATCTCGACGGTGGTGCTTTCGTGGAAAGTGGCCGGTTTGTGGCCCAGGGACTTGCGGTGCTTGAAGATGGAATAAAACATGACGCCGAACACGGCCACGAAGATCACCAAGCAGATGATCATCATCAGGGTGTGCAAATCGTAGATTTCATGGGCGATCTGTGTCGCCGGCGGTTGCAGATTCATTTCGAACGGCACGGGACCGCCGGTGCCGGGATAGGTGCTGGCAGCCGGTGCCGCCGTGGCCCATCGCCCGATGCCAAACGCTGTCAAAGACAGCCCGAGCAGCAACGATTGAAGTCGCTTTGCATGTGTCATGTTTTCCCCAACCACCCAAAAATAATGATATTTTAAACGGCTGCGGACTTCTCCGTACTGGACCGCTGCCGCTCCTCCATGAAAGCAACACGGCCGGAATGCGGCCATGTGCGTCAAGCACCAGCGAATTCCATGCTGGCTGCGGCAGCAAAAACGGCGGCGCGCAACCATGCTGGAACCCTGTTTTTCTTCCCCACACTGAAATGGCCTCGTGTGGAAGATGGTTACTATACTAATGCAGTAACTTCGAATTAGTCTTGCTTTGTTTTTTTTATTTTGTATGCAGCCCTTGTTTTTTCTACTTAACAAGCTGACAAACAATCAACGATTATAATCAAGTAAACTTGAATCCATCAAGCAATAATCGGCTTTGTGCGCACCCTTCTCCCGGCCGCCGCGCGCTTTGCAACGGTTGCTGCAACATCCATGCGCGGATGGCGACCAAGTGTCGGTTTCTTTATGCTTTTATTTAGGCTTGCGCGGTAAATCAAAGCGGATGATGGCTTCGCCATTGCGCGTCACGCGCGGTGCGGGACGGAAGGCGTGGCCATAGATCACCTCGAAACTCAGGCCCAGCTTGCCATCGGGACGGCGCCTCTTTTCCAGCGCGTCCAGCATGCGCTGCCAGGCCACCTTGCCCATCAGCCCGCGCCGGCGCGTGGTCAGCGGGTTGCCGCCGAAGGCGCGCACGTCCGCCAGCAGTTTTTCCGCCGTGTCGTAGGTGACGGTGATGATTTCCATGTCCAGCACGGGCGTGGAAAAGCCCGTCTCGACGAGCATGTCGCCAAAGTCGTGCATGTCGACAAAGGGCAAGGCGTGCGGGTACAAGTCCGCCTCGGCGAAGGCGTCGCGCACTTCGCGGAAGGTGTCGGGGCCGAAACAGGAAAACATCAGCAAGCCATCGAGGCGCAGCGCGCGCCGCCATTCGGCAAACACGCGGTCGGGCTGGGCATGCCAGTGCAGCGCCAGGTTGGACCACACGAGGTCGATGCTGCCCTGCGCCAGCGGCAGGTCGCCCAGGTCGCCGCACAATAAATCCACGCCCGCCTTGGCCGGCAAGAGTTTGCTGAGGAACTGGTTCAGGCTGGCCAGTTTCGACGCGGGCGCGCGCGCCGCCTGCATCATCGCTTGCGCTGCATCGAGACCGATAATCTGCGCTGCGGGATAATCCTTTTGCAACTGCGCCAGATCCGCGCCGGGGCCGCAGCCCGCGTCGAGCACACGGTGCGGCGTGATTTTCACCAGCTCCAGGCGCTCGTGCATGCGTGCCGACACTTCGCGGCGCAGGAAGTCCGACGGCGCGACGCGCGCCGGACGGGAAAAGAAATCGCGTACTTGCACCGCATCGATGGGCGCACTCATTTTGGGCGGACTGGTGGGAACTGGCATGTTGAATCGGGTGAGGTGAGATAATGTCGGCAGTGTACATGGAACGACGCCATCGCGATGCGGACCGCCACCCGGCACCGCCTTGACGCCGCCTGGCAGGCGCTGCGCCTGTGGCTGGGCGCCACGGTGCTGCCGGCGCAATGCGCGCTGTGCGGCATGGGCTGCCCGGAAGTGCTGTGTTCGCCCTGCCGCGCCCAATATCTGACGCAAGGGCGCCCCCGCTGCCGCCAGTGCGCCAATCCGCTCGACGATGCGGCGCTGCTGTGCGGACGCTGTTTGCGCCAGCGGCCCGCGTATGACGCCACCGTCACGGCGTTTGATTATGCGGCGCCCGTCGACCAGTTGCTGCTGCAGCTGAAATTCGGCGCGCGCCTGGCGCTGGCGCCCCTGTTGGCAGAACTGCTGTATGTTGCCATTCAGCAACAACAAGCGTGGGAAGCGCCGCAACTGCTGTGCCCCGTACCGCTGGGCCCGGCCCGGCTGGCCGAACGGGGTTTTAACCAGGCGCTGGAAGTTGCCCGTCCGCTGGCGCGCCTGCTGGACGTGCCTTTGCAACCGCGCCTGGCGCTGCGCGTGCGCGAAACCCGGGCGCAAAGCGGCGTGGCGCCGCAGGAACGGCAAGCCAACCTGGCGCACGCGTTTGCCATCGCGCCCGAACATGGGGCTTTGTTGCAAGGATGCCATGTCGGCATCGTCGACGACGTGATGAGCAGCGGCCATACCGTCCACGCGCTGGCCACCGCCTGCAAAAGCGCAGGGGCGGCCAGGGTCAGCATCCTGGTCGTGGCGCGCACGCCGCCGCACTAGAACCGCATCAGATTCGCTATATATATGAGGAGAGCATTTTGTTTCACGTTGTTTTGGTAGAACCTGAAATCCCGCCCAATACGGGCAACGTCATCCGCCTGTGCGCGAACACGGGCGCGCAGCTGCACCTGGTTGAACCGCTGGGCTTTCCGCTCGACGATTCCAAGATGAAGCGCGCCGGCCTCGATTACCACGATTACGCCAACATGAAGGTGCACAAGAACTGGGCAGCGTTCCTGGCCGACACCCAGCCCGACCCGGCCCGCATGTTCGCCATGACGACGCGTGGCTCGCGTCCGTTCGGCGACGTGGCCTTCTTGCCGGGCGACGTGTTCGTGTTCGGCTCGGAAACAAAAGGCCTGGACCCGGCCCTGCGCGACGGTTTTCCTGCCGAGCAACGCATCCGCCTGCCGATGCGCCCCGACAACCGCAGCTTGAATCTGTCGAATACGGTGGCCGTCGTCGTGTATGAAGCGTGGCGCCAGCATGGATACGCCGGCGGCGCGTAGCTGACACCTCACCCAGTCTACTGCGCGGCGCGCTTTGCGCGCCGGCGATGCTCGCGCTACTAAAGTAGCGCTGCGCTTCTCGGCCACAAATCATCGCCGCTCGCTACGACTGGATGAGATGTTGAGACTCCTGCAATCTCCCTTTACCGCTGCGCCAATTGCTGCGCCGCGCCGCTATTGTCATCCAGCATCACCAGCTGCGTGCGCAGGTCGCGCGTGGCGGCCAGCTTGCCGTTCACGTACAAATTCGTCTTGACGCCGTACACGCCTTGCGACACGCCGGCCGGCAAGGTCAGCTCGAACGAGTTTTCAAAGCGCCCGCCCGACTTGTTGCTGCTGGCCAAGGCTTTCGAACCGGACTTGAAAGGCTGGCCTTGCGGGTCGAGCACCACCAGCTCTTCGCGCACGTCGTTGACGCTTTGCGCGCTGCCGTTGACCAGCTCCACCACGGAATTGACCTTGAACGGCTGGCCGCGCTTGACGGTCGACGCGCTCAGCTGTGGGGTGTACGACACCACTTGCGGCTCGCGCGGCAACGCGCCGCGCGTGCGGATGTAATCGCGGTCCGCCTGCGCCGCCGTCTTGGTCTGGCGCGAATTGACATTGATGGCCAGGCAACCGGCCGCCGCCAGGCCGCCACCGATGGCGGCCCCCTTCAGCGCGCCATTCTTGCCGCCCGCCAACGCACCCAGCAATGCCCCCACGGCCGCGCCGGCAGCGGCCGTCGCGCCCACGCTGCACGGGTCCTCATCCGTGGCAGCCTGGGCGCCACCTTGCGGATAGGAACTGTCCTGCCGCACGCCGTTCGGGCTCATCGGCGCCGTGGCGCAGCCGGCCAGCATGGCCACGATGGTCAGCGCGGCGGCCGTCCGCAAGGTGGTGTGATTCAGCATGGTGACTCTCCAGATGACTAATTGATCGTTGTTTCCGTCTGCAGCACTTGCCGTTCGCGCTCGCGGATGCGGCGCGACAGATTGTCGATGCGCGCATTGCCCGGATCGACGCGACGCGCGCTTTCCAGATACGTCTTGGCCGCATCGAACTTACCTTCCAGCAAAGAACGCTCGGCATCGCGCAAGAACGCTTGCGCCATCTCGCTACGCATGGCCGCGCCGCTGTCGACGGGCGTCGTTTCCTGCGGGCGGCGCTCGGCCACCGCTGATCGTTCGACCGCGCGCGCGGGCGCCGGTTCCGTGGGCACGACGCGGGCCGGTGCCGTTTCCACCGGTGCCGGGACCGGTGCGACAACGGACGCGGGCGCCGACAGCGCCTGCACCTCGGCCCTCAACTGCGGCAATTCCGCCGCTTCGCGGTCGATGGCTTCCAGCCTGGCGATGCCATTGCCGGCCGCCGTCGCATCCTTGCCGTCGAGCGCCTGGCGCACGCCCACCAGCACGGACGCGGCAGCCGCCTGCTGGCGCGCCAGCTGCTTGCGCAGGGAATCCACGCTGGCAGCGCCCGCGCAATCGGCGTCGAGCGCGGCGATGCCCCTGGCCGCGCTTTGCAATTGATGGCCATCAATATGGCGTTCGATGGCGCGCACGCCCCGCTGGCAACTGCCCGATGCGGCGCCGGCCTTGCCGATCGCCGCCTGCAAATCGTCCGCCTTGGCGCTGGACTTGCCCGTGCATACATTCTTGGCCGTCGCCAGCTTTTGCCGGGCGCCGTCCAGGCTGCCATTTGCCACCAGCTTCAAGCCGCTGTCGATGGCGTCGTTGCAAGCCGATTCATTCTTGCCGCCCGGCTTGCCATTCATGTAGACGATGACGGCCGCCAGCACAGCGGCGGCGCCCAGCCAGCGCAACCATTTGCGCGGCGGTGGCGGCGGCACCGGTGTTGCCGGGGCAGGCGCCGGTGGAAGCACAGGCGCGGGCACGGGCTTCGGCGCCGCTTGCGGCGGTACCGGCTTGGCTGGCGGTACTGGCACCGGCTTCGGCGGCGCTTTCGGCGCAGGCGCAGGCGTCACCGGCACGGGCGGCGGCTTGGGTGCCACTGGCGGCGCTACCGGCGCAGGCGCAGGGACGGGCAGCGGCGGCGGCACGGCCGCGGCTGGCTTGGCAGCGCCCGCCATGGCGTGACCGCAGTACGGGCAATGGCTGACAACGGTCCACAGGCCCGTCTTGCATTTGTTGCAGATATCCAAAACTAATCCTTCATTCCAACGTCATTCCAGCGTTCACAAGGGCGGCGGCATCAACGGTGGCGGCGCGCCGAGGAACAAAGGCGCCAGTTCGGGGAACTGGGCCAGGTCGGCCCAGGCCGGCAAACCGGCGCGCCACACCTTGGTCGTGGCTGGCACGACCTGTCCCGCCTGCACGTACTGCACGATCTGCTGGGCCGTGAACGGTCCCTGCTGCTGGCCGTTGATGCCCAGGAAGTACTGGTATTCCACCAGCGGCGGCGGCATGCCGCCCAGTGGTGGCGGCGCCATGCCGAACGCGGCCGCCGGCGCAGCCGCCGCGCCGGCCGGACGCAGCAATTGCTCCAGGCGCCCCGCTTCCAGCATTTCCGGCTTGATCGCATACTTCAGGCGCGGCTGGCCGTCCGCTTCCGGTTCGCGCACTTCCCAGTCGTAGGCATCGCTATCGGAGTCGCCGATGACGTTGGCCCACTCCTTCAGCCGGCCCAGCAAGGCTTGCACCGTGCGGTCGAGCTCGTCGCTGGCCATGCCCTTGCGGCGCGCCGACTCGCGCAGGCGCGTGCCCACTTCGGCGGAAATGGCGCTGCCAAAGCCGATGTAGGGCAGCTGCGAGCCATCGGCTTGCGCCACCAGCTTGGGCGCATACACGCCCCGCTCGTAGTATTTTGCCAGCGCCGCCATGGCCGCCGTCTGCACGGCGTCAAGCGCCGTCAATTTTTCTTCGATGCGCAAGGCGATATTTTTCTCGTACGAGGCGGGCATGCCGTTCTGGCGGATGGCCCGTTCGTTGCCGATGCGGCGCAAGTCGCCCGGCTCGACGGCAAACTGGTACTGGCCCGGCGGCACGACGCGGCCCGTGTGGCGCGTTAGCACGCCCAGCATGATCGCTTGCAGGAATTCGCCGAAGTCTTCCGCCAGGCGCTTCATCTCGTCCGTGTTCGGCGCGATCGGGTGCGTGAATTGCGTTGGATCAATATGCGTGTGGGTCGGCGCCTTGTCGTTGTCGCCTTCCTTGCGGTAGCTGGTGCGCCAGCCTTCCAGGCCGCGCAGCACCGTCATCGGCACGCCTGCCAGTTCGCAATAGCAGACGGCGCGCCCGCGGATGCCCGTTTCGACGATTTCCAGCTGGCTCACCGTGATGCCCACCTGGGTCGGCACGCACGATTCGAGCTCGGCGCCGAACTTCGCCTTGAAGGCGGCCGCGTTGGCCACGCCGATCACGCACTTGAACTGGTCCGACACGACCGTGAAGTCGCCCGCCATATTGGCGTCGATCCACGGCATGGAGCAGGCCAGCAGCTTGCGGAAGCGGTCCAGGCGTTCGGACACATCCATCTGTTCCAGCGCCTCGAACAACGGGTCGGGCGTGCTCGTCGCCCCTTCCGCCAGGCCGGCAGTAGCGATCATGTTTTCCGCCATGCGCGTAACCTTGGCCAGGATCAAGGCCCGTTGCGCCGGTTCGCCCAACATGGGGAACAGCGCTTTCGAGCCGCCCATGTCCTTGAACGCTTCATCGGCCCACTGGCGCAAGGTGGCCGCCGACGGCAGCGCGATGTCTTTTTCCGTGACGGGAATGACGATCAGGGTCGCGTGTTCCTTGTCCAGGTCCTTTTGCAGGATGGTATTGGCCGTTTTCAACTCCGTCAGCATGGCCAGCACGCCTTCGCGGCCCGATTGCAGCTCGCCCACCAGGCCATTCCACTGGGCGCGGCCTTGCGCATCGACGCCGACCCGGTTGCCCAGCCAGCGCGACAGCTCGCCCAGCAGGAGGACGGACTCGTCTGCCGCCTTGGCCCGTAAATGGAATTTCAGCGCATTCGCCATTTCCGTGCGTAAATGGTCCATCACCACGCCCGCCTGCTTTTCGCCATTGCTGAGGAAACCGAAGGTGCTGCGCGTCTGTTCCAGGTTGTTCAACAGGCGCTCGTATTCGCGCGAGCGCACGGCTTCCTTGATTTCGCGGTAACGCTCGGCATTGTTGCCGATCTGCGCCGTCAAGCCGCTGCCCGGCGCCTCGATGCGGTCCTTGATCTGTTCCACCAGCGACAGCACGTATTCCAGGCCGCCGAACTCCTTGTTATCAAGATAGCCATACAGCTGGTCGCGCACGACTTTCTTGACGTCTTCCAGCACTTCGCGGCGCCGCTTACTGATGCGGTCTTCCGTCGTGTCGGCCGTGGAATCCTGGTCGCGCACGGCGTCGCGTTCCAAATGCTTCATGGCGTCGCGCACCTGCGCCGGCCATTCGCTGCGGTCGAAACCCGTGCGGATATCGTTGATGCGCGTATTGACGCGGTTTTCCACGCCGGCCAGCAAGTGGCCGTGGCGGTCTTCCAGCAATTCGTCGACGACGCGGAAATCGATGAAGTCGCCGCTGGAGCGCTTCAGTTCGATGCTCTTGTCGGAAAACTCGGGGAAATCGCTGAACGGCGTGCCCTTCAGGAACATATTAGCGGCGAGGAAATTATCGCGCTGCGTATCCGTGGCCCGGTTAGCGCCCGCATCCGTGCCGCCCACGCCAAAGAACGCTTGCAGCATGGCGCCGGCCCAGCGGTGGGCCCGCTCGTCGCGCGCCGCTTCCTGGCGCGTATCGAGCACGGCCATGCCGAACGAGGAAAAGCGTTTCGAAAAATACAGGCGCATGTCGCCGAAGCGGTCTTGTGGCACGGGCGCGTTGTACAGCGAATTCTTGTGCTGCGCCTGGTTGACGGCGATCGAACGCTTGGCGCGCGCGAAGTCGGCCGAGGCGAAATCCTCGAACAGCGAATCGGCCACCATGTGGTAGACGTCGCTGACATCCTTGGTGTGCTGCTGGGCAAGATTGCCCGAATCGATCAGGTAAACCTCGCTGTACGGTTCGCGCGTCAGTTCCGGGCGGTCATACGCATCCCAGCGGCCCACATAGCCCTTGTTGCCCATCATCGCCGATTCCAGCTCCATCAGCGCCGCGTAGCCGTTGGCTTCGACCCGGTCCTTGTTGGCCTTGGTGTAGCCGGTCGGCAAGAACAGCATCAGCTCCACGTCGGCCGCGCCCACTTCGCTGCGCGCCAGCCAGCGTGCCAGCAAGCCCATGTCCAGGAAGGAACCGGAACCCGTGCCGCCTGCGACGGAGCCGACGATGACGATGCGGAAACGGTTCGTTTCCATGCGCAGACCCAGTTCGGCCAGCTGGCGCTCGTGCGACAGGCCCGCCTTCAAGGCTTTCAATTTCAGACGGATCTTGTCGCGGATCTTCGCGTACTTGTCGAAGAAATACAGGCGCGACACGGCGCGGATCTGGCCGGCGCCGCTGCTCATGTCGAAGCGCAATTCGCGGATGCGCTGCGGCGTCAGCGGCAGCCATTCCTTGATGTGGGGATATTTCTCCAGAGAATCTTCATCACGGCTGTACTTGTCCATGTCGAACGATTCGACCACCTTGTCGTCATCCGTGAACTTCACCTGGTCGAACTGCAAGTCCTTCGCCTGCGACTCGCCGCTTTCGATCACGGCGCCATTGTCGAGGTCGAAATGGATGAATTGCGCGATGGGAAAGTCCGCCAAGCCCTCGATGCGCGTGCGGTTGCCCGCGCCGCCCCACAGGGTGTTGAGGATGCGCCGGCGCACGCGCATCAGCACTTGCATGCCCGTGCCGCCGATGCCGATGAACAGGGTCGGGCGCAGTTCGATGATCTTGTCCTGCTTGCGCTCGCTGGCGCCGCCGGTGATGGTTTGGTTCAGGTTCTCTGCCATGGTGATTCCTTCGATGATGCGTGCAACGACGTGTTCTTAGCGGCGGCTGGAGGTAAAGGTCAACAACAGTGCAACGAGGCCCACCAGCACCAGCGGGCCCATGAACAGTGGCGCAAGGAATTTATGCGCATTCACGGCAGCCAGCACGACGCCCGTCGCCAGGCTGGCCAGGAAGATGAACAGCCACCAGCCCGAGGCATTGGCCTTGTTCGGCGGCACGCGCTTGGCCACCAGGCCATTCGCATAGGCATTCTTGGCAAAGAAAAAGGCGATGAACAGCAGCAACAGCACCACGCCGCCGACCAGGGTGTCGCGCGACGAGGTATCGGTCGTGCCGGCAGCGTCAAACGCGGGCGCAGCTTCGGTCGTTGCGGTGGCGGCGCTGGCCGCGGCGGCAGCGTCCGCGGCGGGCGGCGCCGACGCCGGGGCCGTTACCGGGGCCGGCAAGGTAAAACCTGCGTTGTCTTTTGGAGTGTCTTGCGCCATGGTATGCCTCTATTGAATGGAAGGAATTTTTAAGGACTCTGTGTTCAGGCCAGGGTCAAGGCATGGCCTTCGGCCACGCGCACGACGGACGGCTTGCCCAAGCCACGCTTGAGTTCGCCAATGTCGCGGCCGTCATCGTCGCGGATCTGCACGCTTTTAAATGGTTTTAATAACACTTGCCGCTGCACGCCGTCGGCCATCACCTTGTAGCGCGTGGCGCGCGTGCCGACCAGGCCCAGCGCCAGCAAGCCCAGCACGAGCGCCAGCACGCCGCCCAGTATCACCAGCACGGGCAGCAGCGGATACTGGATGCGCACCAGCAGCGGTATCGTCGCCTGCGACGCGCGCACGCTGTCGGGCGGCGTAAACATGCCCGAGATCGGGTCGCCAGGGAACAATTCCTGCAAATCCTTGCCGAAGCTGGACGCCAGCGCCAGCCGCTGTTCCGACAGGCCCACCTGCGCCTGCATGGGCAGCAGCACCTGCTTGCCCATGGCGGCGATCGCCTGCGCCGACCACGGCGACGGGATCTGCGCCATCGGCAGCGCGAACTGCACTTGCACGGACTGGCTGGCGCCCGGCTGCAGCTGGCGGATTTGATCTGGCGCAACGTGCAAGGGCGCGTTCTGCCCGGCCAGGCTGGCGTGCACCCTGGCGCTGTCGATCACGTACGGGAAAAACATGTTTTGCAAGGATGCCTGCAGCACCACTTGCGGCACCAGGTTCGCCGCATCGACGTCGAGCACGATGGTGCGTCCGTCGCGGTCCAGGCTGGCGTGCACGTTGGCGCTGTTCTTGACGGATTGCGGCACGATGCGCACGGCATCCTGGTCCACCGGTTTCAATCGCGCGGGCGGACGCGTCAGCACTTGCGACAGCCGCCCTTCGGCCAGGATGCGGTTCAAAGCCTCCGACGCCGGCTGGCCATACGCGAGCGCATACACCATCAAGCCCTTGGCGCTGTACAGCTTGCCCTGCACGGGCATGCGCAGCGGAAACACCACCGTCTTGGTGATCGACGGTTCCAGGTGCAGCAGGCGGTAAAAGTCGCGGTTGCGCTCGGCCGTCTGGCTGTCGTTGTTCGGGCTGTTCTTGTTATTGGTAAAGATCCACACGATGCCGGACGCGGACTGGAACGGGCCCGTGATGGTTTTTGTCACGGCTTCCTGGAAATCCGTGTCGGCCAGCGCGCCGCCGGCGCCCTTGCGCGCCAGGCCCAGGCTGGCCAGCTGGCCCGCCACGCCGGCGCCGCCCTGCCCTTGTCCCAGCAGCGACGGCGACACGTGCGCGCCGCTGCTCTGGCTGAAGGCCAGGGTATACACTTTATCGGACGGGTTTGTGGCAGCCTGCGCCACGGCGCCCACCAGGGCTTTCAGCTGCGAGTGTTCATCCGTGTAAAACGGCTCCATCCAGCCCGAATTCTGCACGAGGAACGCTTGCTGGATGCCGGCGGCCTGCACGCTGGCGCTGGCGAAGGCGAGGAAGGCGGCGCCGGCCGCGATCAGGACGCGCGCTTTCATGCCTGCAAGGCCCAGCCATCGATACGCGACAGCAGCGGGTGGTAAGCCCACAGCGTACCTTCATGCACAAACAGGCGCACGCGCCACGGTTCGCTGACGGCAAAGGTATGGAACACGTTTTCGCGCAATTCGTCGTCCTGCACCAACTGGGCCGCCAGGCGATCGTTCGAGCGCAGCACGCTCGACAGGCCGGCGCTGGTGGCAAACTTCACGCCGAAGACGCTGTTGCCCACACTCGATTCCAGCAGCGGCATGACGGCCTGGTTCTTGCCGCCGTCGTCGCCGTGTTCCGGCTCTTCCCACGGCGCCGTTTTCAGCTTGGTGGCGAAGCGGTAATTGAAGCTGCCCGAGCACAGGCGCGGCGCCAGCGCATCGGCCCGTTCGGACTGCGCGCCCAGTTTCACGTAGACATAGGTGCCGCGGCTGCGCTCGAAGCACAGCTGCCACAAGCCGCCGTCGCGCGACACGTAGGGGCTGCCGAACTCGAAATGCGGCACCAGCCCTTCGGGCCAGGGGGTGAACGAGGCGGCCACGTTGCCGTCCGGCTGCAATTGCAGGCGCAGCTGGCCGTTGGCGCACGGCCACACGGCCATGCGGTTGTAGGCGACGGGCGCGCTGACGGTGCCCAGGTCAAACAGGCCGTCGAGCAGCACGTCGCTGCCCGGCTTTTGTTGCGCATCAAGGTTGACGAAGCGGAGGCGGCCATCGTCGTCGCGCAGCGGCGCCCACAGACGGCTCTGGAACCAGACGGGCGCGGCTGCGCACGGCGCGCCGCCCACGTGCTCGACCACATAGGTCAGCGACGGCACGTCGGGACGGATGCAGGCCAGGCCATGGCTGGTCGGCAAGACCAGCACGCTGTTGAACTCCGGCACCAGCTCGGCGCGCCAGGCGCCGTGGGCCAGGTCCGATTCGGCCAGCAAGCTGCCATAGTCGGGGTCCAGCGCCAGCCAGCGTTTCGAGGCGGGCAACCAGGCGTGCAAGACGGCCTTGCGCGGGTCGAGCGCCAGCAGCGCGGGCGCGCTGGTGCCGAACTGGGCGGAAAAGAATTCGTATTCGCCGGGCGGCGGCATGGGCAACGAGACATCGGCCTGCGCATGCTCTTCGCGCGCGCGCTGGTCGGCCAGTTTCAGGGGCGCGCTGGCCTGGCGCAAGCCGGCCGGGCCCGTTGGCGGCACGTCGCTGACGGGAGATGCGCCGTAGGGCGGCACCCAGGGCGGCGTGGCGGCCGTGTCGGGCGGCACTTGCAAGGCCGCGCCCGAGGCGGGGTCGAACGCGAATTCGGGCGGAAACTGGCGCACGGGCGCACCGGCTGCTGCGGGCAGGCGCCGCGCATGCATCAGCTTGCCGATATCGGCATGGCTCACCAAGGGCGAGACATTCTGGCCATCCGCGCTGCGCTGCATGGTCCACGCGCCCTCGTCATCCACGTGCCAGGCGCCGGAAGGCAGTGGCCAATCCCCAGAAGTTTTATGATCCATTTATTTTCTATGACTAGCAATGCATTCAGACGGTGTAACGTGCTGGGGCTGACGAAACGAAGTCGCAGCCCTGGCAGTTCTCATAGTAACGTCTTTTTATCTGTATGGAAACATTGACGAGCTTCCTCAGCCTTGCTGCGTCCGCACTTTCGTCAACAGCTTGGTGGTCGAGCGGTCATGCTCGAAATCGATGGCCACGGCCTGGCCGCCATACGCCAGCACGGCCTTGCCTTCTGGAATGGCCGCCATGTCGTAGTCGCCGCCCTTGGCATAGATTTCCGGTTCGATGTCCAGCACCACTTCCAGGGCGCTGTCTTCCGAGAACGGCACGACCAGGCTCACCGCTTCCAGCGCGGCCAGCACGGCCATGCGGTCTTCGCAGCTGTTCAGGGGACGGTCGTCGCCCTTGCCCAGGCGTTTCACCGAGGCATCGGTATTCACGGCAACGATCAGCGAGGCGCCCAGCGCGCGCGCCTGCGCCAGGTAGGTCACGTGGCCGCGGTGCAAAATGTCGAACACGCCGTTCGTCACCACCACCGGTTTCGGCAGGGCTGCGGCGCGGGCGCGCAATTCGTCGCGGCCGCACAGTTTGTTTTCAAAATCAGGCATGGATATCTCTGGTTGGGTTAAATGGGGTCACGCCATGGTCGCACTCAGGCGTGGCTATCGCCTTGGATGCCGCCGGCATCCCGGCGCCAGGCATCGATCAGGGCCACGACGGCCGGTTCCAGGGTCTCTTCGGCGATGCGATCTTGCCGGTAGTAAATCATCAGCGCATACACGCCGGCCAGGCGGCTGACGGGCGGCGACAGTGCATATTCGTTGCCGCGCGCCGGTTGCCTGGCACGCCAGTAATTGATCGCCGCTTCCAGCGCCTGCATCCGCAGTTCCATCGCCATCTCCCTTCGACGCCCGGTCCCGCATTATAGGGGGCGATCCGCTACAATACGCCATCGGCGCCACAGTTTCACGTTTGCGCCACCTTTCATTCATTGCAAGTAAGTACTTCCTGTGTTTCAATCAACCTATGACACTGACTGAACTGAAATATATCGTTGCAGTCGCGCGAGCGAAGCACTTCGGCCACGCCGCCGAAGCCTGCTTCGTTGCCCAGCCCACCCTGTCAGTGGCCATCAAGAAACTCGAAGACGAATTGGGCGTGGTCCTGTTCGAACGGGGCGGCGCGGAAATCTCCGTCACGCCCCTGGGCGCGCAGATCATTGCGCAAGCCGAGCGCGTGCTGGAACAGACGGCCGCCATCAAGGAACTCGCCAAGCAAAACAAGGACCCGCTGGCCGGCCCCCTGCGCCTGGGCGTGATCTACACGATCGGCCCCTACCTGCTGCCGCCCCTGGTCAAGGCCATGATAGACCAGGTACCGCAGATGCCCTTGATCTTGCAGGAAAACTTCACGGTTCGCCTGCTCGAATTGCTGCGCCAGGGCGAACTGGACGTGGCCATCATGGCCCTGCCCCTGCCCGAACACGGCATGGCCATGCAGGAACTGTATGACGAACCGTTCGTCGTCGCCATGCCGCGCCAGCATCCATGGACGGCGCGCGAGAAAATCGCCGCGCAAGACTTGAAATCGGAAACCATGCTGCTGCTGGGCAATGGCCACTGTTTCCGCGACCAGGTGCTGGAAGTGTGCCCCGAAATGGCGCGTTTTTCCTCGCCCGGCAATGGCATGCAGCGCACGTTTGAGGGTTCCTCGCTGGAAACCATCCGCCACATGGTGGCCAGCGGCATCGGCCTGACGGTCTTGCCGCGCGCCTCCGTCGCCAATATGCACGCCACCGACGGCATGCTCGAATACCGGCCCTTCGCCGCCCCCGTGCCCTCGCGCCGCGTGGTCATGCTGTGGCGCAAGAGTTTCACGCGCAAGGCCGCCATCGACGCCCTGTGCGCGGCCATCGCCAGCTGCAACTTGCCCGGCATTACGCCGCTGTGCGAGGATGAAGACTAGCGCCCCAGGCGCAAAATAGTACATTTACATACTATTTGCGATAATCGACCTTTCTCTTCAACAAGATCGAGTCTTCCATGAACAAGCTGGCGCTGTATTTCCGCCTGATACGGCTGGACAAGCCTATCGGTACCGTATTGCTGCTGTGGCCTACCCTGTGCGCGCTGTGGCTGGCGCAGCAGGGCGTGCCGGACTGGCGGCTGCTGCTCATCTTTACCCTCGGCACTTTCCTGATGCGCTCGGCAGGCTGCGCCATCAATGACTACGCCGACCAGGATATCGACAAATTCGTCAAGCGCACGGCCGAGCGTCCCATCACCAGCGGACGCATCAGCGGCAAGGAAGCGCTGGCCGTGGCAGGCGTGCTGACCGTGCTGGCCTTTTGCCTGATCCTGCCCCTCAACGCGCTGACCAAGCAGCTGTCCGTGGCGGCCGTCATCATCGCCGGCACCTATCCCTATTTCAAGCGTTTCTTTGCGATTCCGCAAGCGTATCTCGGCATCGCCTTCGGCTTCGGCATCCCCATGGGCTTTGCCGCCATCACGGATGCCGTGCCCATCGTCGCCTGGCTGCTGCTGCTGGGCAATGTCTTCTGGGCCGTGGCCTACGATACGGAATACGCGATGGTCGACCGCGACGACGATTTAAAAATCGGCATCAAGACCTCGGCCATCACCTTTGGCCGCTACGACGTGGCCATCGTCATGGCCTGCTATGCCGTTTTCCTGCTGCTGTGGCTGGCATGCGGCTGGTATCTGGGCTTGCGTTACTGGTTCGTCGCGGGCTTGCTGGTGGCGGCAGGCTGTGCCGTTTATCACTACACCCTGATCCGCGCACGCGAGCGTATGCCGTGTTTTGCGGCATTCCGGCATAATAACTGGCTAGGAGCGGCGGTATTTGCGGGCGTGGTACTGGACTTTGCTTTCCGTTAAGCAATGACCCTTGCGCCGCGGCAGCCCTTGAGGCGGCGCAAGACAAGCCTGGCCGCAGCTGCCTACACTGGTATTTCACTGTGCAGTTTCACTTCCATGAGGTAATACATGAGCTCGATACATACCGGAAAATCCAGCAGCGACAGCATCCTCGCCGACGCCGACAAGGCCCGCGACAAACTGGTCGGCGACTTGAAGACCGTCATCGATGAAGCGGAAGGCTGGCTCGATGGCGCCAAGGATCAGACGGGCGAGAATGTCAAAGCCGTCAAGGACAAGTTCATCGCCACCCTGGAAACGGCCAAGAAGGACTTGATCAAGCTGGAAGAAGACTTGCTCGAACGCACCAAGAAGGCGGCCAAGGCCACCGACGAATACGTGCAGGACAATCCCTGGAAAGCCGTGGGCGCGGGCGCCGTCGTCGGCGTGCTGTTCGGTCTGCTGCTTTCCTCGTCGCGCCGCTAGGTAGCACCGACGGCGCAAGCCGTCTCCCCTGACGCGAAAGGCAGCATATGGCTATCCTGCACCATGTCGCCCAAGTCGCAGCGACCCTCGCCGCCATCGTCCAGACCCGTCTGGCCCTGGCGGCCGTGGAAATGGAAGAAGAGTCGCTGCGCTTCCTGTCCTATCTGGCGCTGGCCATGCTGGCACTGTTGTGCCTGTTTGTCGGCCTCGTCTTGATCGTGTTCCTCGTCATCGTGCTGTTCTGGGATACGCACCGCATCGCCGCCATCGCCATCACGGCCGCCGTCTTCATCGTCGCCGCCATCGCCACCCTGCTGGGCGTGCGCGCCAGTTTCCGCAGCAAGCCGAAACTGCTTTCTTTTACACTTTCCGAACTGAACAAAGACCTGGACGAGCTGCAATTGCTGGCGCGCCGGGGATCGGAGCGGCCATGACCACGCACCCCACCAAATTGTCCAGCGTCCACACGGCCGCCAGCCTGGCGCAGCGGCGCGACGCGCTGCTGGCCGAATGCGCGCTGCAGCGCCTGGCCCTGGGCGTGCAGACGCGCCAGTTGCTGGAACCGCTCACGGGCGGCAATCTGCGCCACACCCTGGCCACGCGTTTCAAAATTCCCCTGATGGTGGGTGGCGCCGTGCTGGGCTTGGCGCTGGTACGTCCGCGCCGCATCCTGCCGCTGCTGCGGGCCAGCGGCGCGCTGCTCAAGCACGCCACCACGGCCATGCCCGTCCTGCTGGCGCTGGCGCAGCGTTTCAGCAAGAAAGAAACGCCGTCATAAAATATTTTGACCTGGCTGCATCCAAATGGCAGACCCATGCGTAGTAATGGTATCAACCAGCCGGTTGAGCCAACTACCAGGAGTTCGCCATGCTTGCCTTCACCGCCCCACGCCACGCCGTTCCCGCCCTCGCTGTGCTGGGCGCCGCCCTGCTGCTGAGCGCTTGCGCCCCCATGAGCGCGCGCTATTCGCAAGAACAATTACCGAACGCCGTCAAGGTACCCGATGGCCACCAGGTGGCCATGCAGACCGTGGGCGTGGGCAAGATCGCCTACGAATGCAAGGCCAAGAAAGACATGACGGGCCATGAATGGGTTTTCGTGGGACCGGACGCCGCCTTGAACGACCGCAGCGGCATGCAGGTGGGCACGTATGTCGGTCCACCGGCCACCTGGGCCAACCTGGACGGCTCGAAAGTGACGGCCACGCAAGTGGCCGTGGCGCCGGCCGGCGCGGGCAATATCCCATACCAGCTGGTGAAGGCCAACCCGGCCACGGGCAGCGGCGCCATGCAGGGCGTCAGCTACATCCAGCGCGTGGCCACCAGCGGCGGCGTGGCGCCAAGCAGCCCCTGCGGCATGGAAAGCATCGGCGCCAAGCAATGGGTGCCCTATCAGGCCGACTATATCTTCTGGAAAGCCGCATGAACACACCTATCAAAACCTACTGCGCGTCGTGATAGGCGGCCTGCGATGCTCACCGTACTAAAAAGTACGGTTGCGCTTCTTAGCCACCTCTCCCTTCCGCTCGCGACGGTTTTGTTAGGCGTTGTAAAACAGGAAAACAACGGTTGGCAAGCGGGTTTCTGGCCTATACTCGGCCTTGAAAACTTGCTAACCGTTTATTCCTGACGATTGCGCCGACCTTGCCAACGCTAGCCACTCCGTTCGATTACGATGCCGCCCTGCGCGCCTGCGCCAGGGGCGAGCAGCAGGCATTGCACGGCCTGTACCAGCAGGAAAGCCGCTACCTGCTGGGCGTGGCCCTGCGCATCGTGCGCCAGCGGGCCTTGGCCGAAGACGTGCTGCACGACGCCTTCCTGAATATCTGGCGCCGCGCCGGCAGTTTCGACGCCACGCGCGGCAGCGGCAAGGGCTGGATCTATGTGGTGGTGCGGCACCAGGCGCTGGACGTGGCGCGCGCCCGCGCCCATGAAGTACCGGCCGACGAGGATACCGTGGAAAACCTGCTGCACGAACGCCACAGCCACGATGCGGGCGAGGCCTATGCCGACCAGGCGAACCTGGGCAAGCTGCACGATTGCCTCGGCCACCTGGACGAATCGAAGCGCAACAGCATCCTGTACGCCTACGTCGATGGCTGTTCCCACAGCGAAATCGCGCAGCGCCTGCAAGCGCCGCTGGGCACCGTCAAGGCATGGGTCAAGCGGGGCCTGGCCGCCTTGCGGGAGTGCATGGGATGATCAACGGCGACGAGGAATTGCACAGGCTGGCCAGCGAATACGTGCTGGGCACCCTGGAGCTGGCCGAACGGGCGGAAGTGGAACAGCGCTTGCCGCGCGACGCAGCCTTGCGCGACGCCGTCGAAGCCTGGGAGCGGCGTCTGCTGCCCTTGACGACCCTGGCGCCGCCCGAAACGCCCTCGGCGCAACTGTGGCCGCGCATCAGCGCCAGCCTGTTGACGCCTTCGGCCGTGCGGCAGGCGGGCGGCTGGCAAGCGTGGTGGAACAGCCTGGCGTTCTGGAGAGTGCTGGCGGGCGGCGGCTTGGCGGCCACGACCGCGCTGGCCGTGCTGGTCAGCGTGCAGCTGCAAGCGCCAGGCGGACCCGGCTATCTGGTGGTGCTGGTGGCGCCGCAGGATAAATCGCCGGGCTGGATCGTGCAGGCTGGCGGACGCGGCGGCAAGAACCGCGACCTGAGCCTGATCCCGCTGGGACCAACCAGCGTGCCGCAGCAAAAGGCCCTGCAATTCTGGACCAAGGGCAAGGACTGGGGTGCGCCCGTCTCGCTGGGCCTGGTCAAGCCGGGACAAAGCCTCAAGTTGACATTGGACAAACTGCCGCCGCTGCAGCCGGAGCAACTGTTTGAAATCACCCTGGAACCGGCAACGGGCTCGCCCACGGGCCGGCCGACGGGACCGGTTTTATACATCGGCCGCGCCGTCAAGGTGATCTAATTACTTCGACAGCTCATCACCCATCTCGCGCCCCCGCTGCGCGGCCGCCTTGATGCCCTTGACGATGGCCGCCTTCACGCCGCTCTCTTCCATGCTGGTGAGCGCCGCATACGTCGTGCCGCCCTTCGACGTGACCCGCTCGCGCAGCAAGGACACGGGTTCGCTGGAGTTCGCCGCCAGCTGCGCCGCGCCCGTAAACGTGGCAATCGCCAGCTGCGTGCCCTGCTCCGGCGTCAGGCCCAGCTCGGCGGCCGCCTGCTGCATCGCTTCGATAAAGTAAAACACATAGGCGGGACCGCTGCCGGACACGGCCGTCACAGGGTCGATCTTCGCTTCGTCATCGAGCCAGACGGTCTGGCCGACGGCGCGCAGAATGGCGTCCGCCGTCTTCTTTTGCTCATCGCTCACGCCGCTGCTGGCCACCATGCCCGTGATGCCCATGCCGATCAGGGCTGGCGTGTTCGGCATGCAGCGCACGATGGCGCGATAATCGCCCAGCCAGCGCGACAGGTCGGCCGCGCGGATGCCGGCCGCGATCGACAGGATCAATGGCGCCTTGTTTCCGTCGAGGAAGGGCAGCAACTGCGCCGCCACCTCGCGCATGCTTTGCGGCTTCACGGCCAGCACGATCACGTCCACGCCGCGCAGCGCGTCGCCGGCGGCGGAAGCCGTCGTCACGCCGAATTGCGCCTGCAGTTTTTCCAGCGCGGGCGCATGCGGGTCGATCACGTGGATGTTGCCGCCCAGGGTCAATTTACCCGCCAGGCCGGCGATCAGGGCCGCCGCCATGTTGCCTCCGCCCACAAAGGCGATATTCAATTCTGTCGTCATGGCTATGCTTTCTATCAATCAGTTAAGAGTAAGTGCGGGAACCAAAGATGGCGCTGCCCACGCGCACGATGGTGGCGCCTTCCAGCACGGCGGCGCGCAAGTCGGCCGACATGCCCATCGACAAGGTATCGAGCGCCAGGCCGTCCGCCTTCAATTGGTCGCACAGCGCGCGCAATTGCGCAAAGGCGGCGCGCTGCAGGTTGATCTCCGTTTCCGGCTCGGGAATGGCCATCAGGCCGCGCAGGCGCAAACGGGGCAGTTGCGCCACGGCATGCGCCAGCGCCGGCAAGTCGGCCGGCGTCACGCCGCTCTTGCTGGCTTCGCCGCTGATATTGACTTGCAGGCAGATATTCAGGTCCAGCAAGCCTGCCGGGCGCTGTTCGGACAGGCGGGCGGCGATCTTTTCCCGTTCCACCGTATGCACCCAGTCGAAATGTTCGGCGATGGGGCGCGTCTTGTTGCTCTGGATGGGGCCGATGAAATGCCAGACGGGTGCGCCTTGCGGCAGCGCAAGCTTGATGGCGTTAATCTTGTCGAGCGCTTCCTGCAGGTAATTTTCGCCAAACGCCGTCTGGCCTGCGCGCATGGCTGCCAGCACGGCGTCCGCGCCGAAGGTTTTCGACACGGCCAGCAGGGTCACGTCACCAGGGGCGCGCCGCGCGTCCGCGGCGGCCTGCGCAATACTGTCGCGCACGGCTTGCAAGTTCTGTTCGATTGTGGACATAATCATTTTCTAGTGTATAGGGGCGGCGGCACAGTGCGCCAGCCCATCAATGCAGGCACAGGGATTATAAATGGACATCTCCGAACTACTCGCTTTCTCCGTCAGCAACAAGGCTTCCGACCTGCACCTGTCTTCCGGCCTGCCGCCGATGATACGGGTCAATGGCGACGTGCGCCGCCTGAACGTGGCGCCGCTCGAGCACAAGGAAGTGCACAGCATGATCTACGACATCATGAACGACAGCCAGCGCAAGGCGTATGAAGAAGCGCTGGAATGCGATTTTTCGTTCGAGATTCCCGGCCTGGCCCGCTTCCGCGTCAACGCCTACAACCAGGAACGGGGTGCCTCGGCCGTGCTGCGCACGATTCCCTCCAAGGTGATGACCTTGGAAGAACTCAACGCGCCGCGCATCTTCGGCGAGCTGGCCATGCGCCCGCGGGGACTCGTGCTGGTGACGGGCCCGACGGGTTCCGGCAAGTCGACCACCCTGGCGGCCATGGTGAACCACGTCAACGAGCGCCTGAACCACCATATATTGACCATCGAAGACCCGATCGAATTCGTGCATGAACCGAAGAAATGCCTGATCAATCAGCGCGAAGTCGGTTCGCACACGCATTCGTTCAGCAATGCGCTGCGCTCGGCCCTGCGCGAAGACCCGGACGTGATTTTGGTGGGCGAATTGCGCGACCTGGAAACCATCCGCCTGGCGCTGACGGCGGCCGAGACGGGCCACCTGGTGTTCGGCACCCTGCACACCTCGTCGGCGGCGAAGTCGATCGACCGCATCATCGACGTCTTCCCCGCCGAAGAAAAGGAAATGGTGCGCGCCATGCTGTCCGAATCCTTGCAAGCCGTCATCTCGCAAAACTTGCTGAAAACCAAGGATGGCGCGGGCCGCGTGGCCGCGCATGAAATCATGCTGGCCACGCCTGCCGTGCGCAACCTGATCCGCGAAGCGAAAGTGGCGCAAATGTATTCGGCCATCCAGACGGGCAGCAACGTGGGCATGCAAACCCTGGACCAGTGCCTCACCGACTTGGTGCGGCGCGGCACGATCTCGGCGGAAACGGCCCGCTCGGCCGCCAAGTCCCCTGAAAACTTCCCCGGATAAGCCATGCAGACGACGCACGAACACTATGGCGCCATGCATGCGCTGCTGGCGCAGATGCGCGCACGGGGCGGCTCCGACCTGTTCATCACGGCCGGCTTTCCCGCCGCCATCAAGCTCGACGGCAAGCTGACGCCGCTGGCTGGCGGCGCGCTTGACGCGGCCCAGGCGGCCGGCTACGTGCGCGCCGTCATGAACGAGCGCCAGGCGGCCGAGTTCGAGTCCAGCCGCGAAGCCAATTTCGCCATCAGCCCGGAAGGACTGGGGCGTTTCCGCGTATCCGCCTTCGTGCAGATGGGCCAGGCAGGCATGGTCTTGCGGTTGATCAATACCGCCATCCCCACCCTCGATGGGCTGGGTTTGCCCGCGATCCTGCAAGACATCGTGATGAGCAAGCGGGGCCTCGTCATCATGGTGGGCGCCACGGGCTGCGGCAAATCGACCACCCTGGCGGCCATGGTGGGCCACCGCAACGCCCACAGCCACGGCCACATCATCACCATCGAAGACCCCGTGGAATTCATCCATCCGCATGGCAACTGTATCGTCACCCAGCGCGAAGTGGGCGTCGATACGGACGACTGGGCCACGGCCCTGAAAAACACCCTGCGCCAGGCGCCCGACGTGATACAGATCGGCGAAATCCGCGACCGCGACACCATGGACCACGCCATCGCGTTTGCCGAGACGGGCCATCTGTGCCTGGCGACCTTGCACGCGAACAACGCCAACCAGGCGCTGGACCGCATCATCAATTTCTTCCCCGAAGAACGGCGCCAGCAGTTGCTGATGGACCTGTCGCTGAATTTGAAGGGCATGATTTCGCAGCGGCTGATCCCCAACAAGGATGGCGGCGGGCGCCAGGCGGCGCTGGAAATCCTGCTCAATTCGCCGCTGATGAGCGACCTGATCTTCAAGGGCCAGGTGCACGAGATCAAGGAATTGATGAAAAAATCGCGCGAGCATGGCATGCAGACTTTCGACCAGGCCCTGTTCGACCTGCACGAGGCGGGCGCCATCAGCTATGAAGACGCGCTGCGCAATGCGGATTCCGTCAACGACCTGCGCCTGACGATCAAGCTCAAGGGCGCAGCGGCGCCGGAACCGGCCCCGCAGGCGGGCGCCACCAAACTGGGACTACTCTGACATGACCAGCATCCACGATTTCCAGGCAGAGGCACTGGACGGCACGCCGATCGACCTGGCGCGCTACAAGGGCAAAGTACTGCTGATCGTCAATACGGCCAGCGCCTGCGGCTTCACGCCGCAATACGAGGGGCTCGAAGCGCTGTACCGCGAATTCCACGACCAGGGCCTGGTCGTGCTGGGTTTTCCCTGCAATCAATTCCGCCAGCAGGAACCGGGCTCGAACGAGGAAATTGGCGCCTTTTGCGAAAAAAACTTCGGCGTCACCTTTCCCCTGTTTGCCAAGATCGACGTGAATGGCCCGCATACCCATCCCGTCTTTGCGCAATTAAAACAGGCGGCGCCCGGCATATTGGGCACGCAATCGATCAAATGGAATTTCACCAAGTTTTTGGTGCGCAAGGATGGCAGCGTATTTCGCCGCTACGCGACGGCCAGCAAGCCGGCCAGCCTAGCGGCCGATATACGGCAATTGCTACAAGAGTAGAAGTGCAATACTTTGACTTAAGACAACAATCATGCGAAATCAATAAAACTGTATTTATTTCATGCTTGATATCAATATTGTGTTTCAAATAGCAAATATCGGTGATAATGTTTACATAATTATTCGCAGATATCGATCATAAAACGATGCCAGTCTTTGGGAAAATATTATCTACATGGATGCGGATGGGCAGTTATTCCCGCCTCTTCATCCCTATTACCTTCCTGATACTCGCCGTTTCCGCCTTTCGCTATCACGCCCTGCTCGGGACGGAAACGGCGCTGGCCAATGCCCGCTACCAGAGCGAAGCCCGGCAACTCGACCTGTTCCTGGCCAATAGCGTGCTGCCGCTGGCCGTGCATACGGACCGGCATGCGATGCACGACAGCGTGCGGCAAGTGCTGCGCAGCGCCCTGCCGCTGAACCGCAGCCTCGCCGCCATGCGCTGGGATACGGCTGGCGCGCATGTCGAAGTGCTGGCCGACAACAAGCTGACCGACACGCTGGCCGACGGCGTGCCGGCGTGGTTTGCACGCCTGGCGGGCATGGCGGCCATCCGCAGCCGCCTGACGGTGGCGCTGCCGGATGGCGGCGACGGCATCCTGGACGTGCATTACACGCCCGGCCTGCCCCTGGCGCAGGTATGGCAACGGGTGCGCGGGCAAGCCGTCCTCAGCACCATCAACATCGTCCTCGTCTTCCTCCTGCTGGGCTTGATCCTGGCGTCGCACCGCAAGCTGCTGGCGCGGCTCGTGCAGGCGACGGACCGCTTCCGCGATGGCAACTTCGCCGTGCGCCTGGCGGCCGGCACCACGCCCGAAGCGCAAGCCGTGTCGCAGTCGTTCAACGGCATGGCCGGCGATATCGAAGAATTGCTGACCTCGCTGAAGACCAGCCAGCGCCAGCTGGGCGAGCAGTTGAACGAAACCGTGCACATGCAGCAGGCGCTGCAAAAGCTGTCATGGCAAAACTACAATGACGTGCTGACGGGCCTGCCCAACCGCGCCGCGCTGGCCGCCCGCTTCGAACAGGAGCTGTTCCTGGCGCGCGAACGCCAGCGCCTGCTGGCCGTCTGCCTGTTCGACCTCGACCACTTCCAGGCCATCAACGACCGCTACGGCGCCGAAGCGGGCGATGAAATCCTCAAGCAGGTGGCCGGCCGCCTGCACGGCTTTACGGGCCAGATCCACTACGCGGCGCGCCTGGGCGGCGATGAATTCGTCCTGCTGCTGTGCGGCCAGGCCAGCATCGCCAGCATCGAACAGAACATCACGCAATTGCTGCAGGAACTGAGCCGCCCCTACCAGGGCGACCAGCAGGCGCTGCACGTGACGGCCAGCGTCGGCATCGCCGTCTACGCGGGCAAGGACTTGAATACGGAAAGCCTGCTGCGCCACGCCGACCACGCCGTCTACCAGGCGAAACTGACGGGGCGCAACCAGTACCACTTCTTCGACACCAACCTCGATGAAGAAGTGCGCACCCACCACAACCAGCGCACGGAAGTGCGCCAGGCCCTGATCAATGGCGAACTGCGGCTGTACTACCAGCCCAAGGTGAACATGCGCGCCGGCACGGTGGTGGGCATGGAAGCGCTGCTGCGCTGGCAGCACCCGCGCCGCGGCGTGCTGGCGCCCGCGCAATTCCTGCCGCTGGTGGAACAGACGGATTTGATCATCGACATCGGCGAATGGGTGCTGCGCCAGGCCCTGTGGCAGATGCAGCGCTGGGTCGCTTGCGGCAAGCACTGGGTCGTCAGCGTGAATATCGCGGCGCGCCACTTCCAGCAACCGGACTTCGTCTCGCGCCTGGAAACCATCCTCGGCGAATTTCCCGGCGTGCGCGCCAGCATGCTGGAACTGGAAATCCTCGAATCGTCGGCCCTGCACGACATCGAAGACGTGCGCCGCATCATCCGCGCCTGCCAGGCGCTGGGCATCACCTTCGCGCTCGACGATTTCGGCACCGGCTACTCGTCGATGTCATACCTGAAACGCCTACCGGCGAATATCGTCAAGATCGACCAGAGCTTCGTGCGCAACATGCTCAACGACCGCGACGACCTGCACCTGGTGCGCGCCGTCATCGGCCTGGCCCGCTCCTTCAGCTTGACGGTGATCGCCGAAGGCGTGGAAAGCGTCGAGCATGGCGCGCGCCTGATCCAGCTGGGCTGCGACCTGGCGCAAGGCTACGGCATCGCCCGCCCCATGCCGGCCGACGCCGTGCTGGAATGGGCCAACAATTTCATCCCGGCGCCGCAGTGGCGCATCGCCCAATACAGCGAAGTGCCTATTTGACCGGGGTCAAGGCGGAGTCGATCAGTTCGATCCAGTGCCGCACGGGCGTCTCCGTGCCCGACTGCAGGTGGCTCAGGCAGCCGATATTCGCCGACACGATCATCTCCGGCTCGCACGCTTCCAGGTTCGCCACCTTGTTGTCGCGCAACTGTTGCGACAGAGCCGGCTGCAGGATCGAATACGTGCCCGCCGAACCGCAGCACAGATGGCTGTCGGCGCACAGGTGCACGTCAACGCCGACGGCGCGCAGCACCTGCTCCACCTTGCCGCGCACCTGCTGGCCGTGCTGCAGGGTGCACGGCGGGTGGTACGCCACTTTTTTGCCGATGCGCCCCTGCAGCAGCGCCACCAGCTCCGCTTCGAACGCGGGCATGATCTCGGACAAGTCGCGCGTCAATGCCGCGATGCGCCGCGCCTTGTCCGCATAGCGGGCGTCGTGCGCCAGCAGATGGCCATATTCCTTCACCGTGGCGCCGCAGCCGGAGGCCGTCATGACGATGGCTTCCGCGCTGTCCACGCAGTCGACATAGGGCCACCAGGCGTCGATATTGCGGCGCATGTCGTCCAGCGCCGCTTCCTGGTCGTTCAAGTGATGGCGCAGCGCGCCGCAGCAGCCCGCCTTAGTCGCGACAATCAGCTGCACGCCGAGGGCGTCGAGCACGCGCGCCGTGGCCGCGTTGATGTTCGGCGACATGGCCGGCTGCACGCAGCCGTCGAGCAGCAGCATGGTGCGCGCATGCCGGCGCGCGGGCCATGCCCCGGCGGCTGCGCCCGGGCGCAGCTTGTCCTGCAAGCCTTTCGACAGCAGGGGCCGCAGCGCCTGCCCCGCCTTGTACACGGGCGTAAACAGCCAGCGGCGCGGCAAGGCTTCCTTCAGGGCGAAGCGCAGCGCCCGTTCGCGCAAGGGGCGCTGCACGCGCTGTTCGACGACGTTGCGGCCGATGTCGACCAGGCGCCCGTACTGCACCCCGGACGGACAGGTCGATTCGCAGTTGCGGCAGGTCAGACAGCGGTCCAGGTGCGTCTGCGTCTTGGCCGTGACGGGCGCGCCTTCGAGCACTTGCTTGATCAGGTAGATGCGTCCGCGCGGGCCATCGAGTTCATCGCCCAGCAACTGGTAGGTGGGACAGGTGGCCGTGCAAAAGCCGCAATGCACGCAGGCGCGCAGAATGGCTTCGGCTTCGTCGCCTGCCGGCGTATTCTTGATGAAATCGGCGAGATTGGTTTGCATGCGCTCAAGTCATTCTGTGCGGGTTGAAGATGCCGGCCGGGTCGAAAGCATGCCGCAGGCGCTGGTGGATTTTTTCAATGGCTGGCGCCAGCGGGTGGAACACGCCCACGGCCTTGTCGCCGCCGCGGAACAGGGTGGCGTGGCCCCCAAGCGCGGCCACGGCCTGGCGGATGTGCTGGCTGCCTGCCGCATCGGCGTCGCCGTCGAGCTTGAGCCAGCGCTGCGCCCCGCCCCATTCGATCAGCTGGCGCCCCTTTAAAATCACGGCGCTGGCGTGCGGCGGCAGCGACAGGCGCCACAGGCTGCCCGCGCCCGCGAAGAAAGCGTGCGTCTGTTCGCGCACGGACAGCCAGAAGGCGGCAGCGTCTTCCTGCGCCAGCAACTCGCCATTCAAGGATTGCAGGGCCGCCGACACGGCCGCCTCGGCGCCGGACAGCCGCACGCTCAAGACGTCGTCATGCCAGCAACTGGCGGAAATGGGCAGCGGCTTGCCCGCCCATTCATTGAGCAAGCGCAAGGCGGCGATTTCCGCGCATTCCAGGCGCAAGGTCGCTTCGCGCAGCGGCAAGGGCAGCACCTTCAGCGACACTTCCAGGATCAGGCCCAGGGTGCCCAGCGAGCCCGCCAGCAGGCGCGAGACATCGTAGCCGGCCACGTTTTTCATCACTTGTCCGCCGAAGGCCAGGCGCTGGCCGTGGCCATCCATCAGCACTGCGCCCAGCACAAAGTCGCGCAAGGCTCCCGCGCTGGCGCGGCGCGGGCCGGACAGGGCGCTGGCGACGACGCCGCCCACCGTGGCGCCCGGCCCGAAATGGGGCGGCTCGAAGGCCAGCATCTGGTTGCGCGCGGCCAGCGCCGCCTCGATCTCGGCAAGCGGCGTGCCGCAGCGGGCCGTGATCACCAGTTCCGTCGGTTCATAGTCGATGATGCCCGCATACGCGCGCGTATCGAGCACCTCGCCTGCCAGCTGCTGGCCATACCAGTCTTTTGTGCCGCCGCCGCGCAGGCGCAAGGGGCGGCCTGCCGCGCTGGCCGCCAGGATCTGCTGCCTGAATTGTTCCGCTATCGCTTGCAAAAGAGTCTCCGGAAAATTAAAAACGGGGCAGGTTGGCGAACGGCAGGCGTCCCGCCGTCACATGCATCTTGCCGAATTCGGCGCAGCGGTTCAAGGTGGGAATCGCCTTGTCCGGGTTCAGCAAGGCATGGGGATCGAAGGCGCGCTTGACGGCAAAGAAGGCATCGAGTTCGGCGCGCGTAAATTGCACGCACATGGAATTGATCTTTTCCATGCCCACGCCATGTTCGCCCGTGATGGTGCCGCCCACGGCCACGCACAGGGCCAGGATGTCCGCGCCAAACGCTTCGGCGCGCTCGAATTCGCCGGGCATGTTGGCGTCGAACAGGATCAAGGGGTGCAAATTGCCGTCGCCCGCGTGGAACACGTTGGCGCAGCGCAAGCCATGCGTCGTTTCCATGCCGGCGATGCCCGTCAGGACTTCGGCCAGGCGCTTGCGCGGGATGGTGCCGTCCATGCAGTAGTAGTCGGGCGAGATGCGTCCCGCCGCGGGAAAGGCGTTCTTGCGGCCGGACCAGAATTTCATGCGCTCCGCTTCCGACTGCGACACGGCGATGGCGCTGGCGCCCGCCCCTTCCAGCACGGCCGTCATGCGGGCGATTTCCTCTTCCACTTCCTCGTGCGTGCCATCCGCTTCGCACAGCAAGATGGCGGCCGCGTCGATGTCGTAGCCGGCCTTGACGAACGGTTCGACCATGCGCGACGACGTCCGGTCCATCATTTCCAGGCCGGCCGGGATGATGCCGGCCGCGATCACGTTGGCCACGGCATTGCCGCCCGTGACGACGTCGTCAAAGGACGCCATGATGACCCTCGCCGTGGCCGGCTTCGGGATCAGCTTGACCGTCACTTCCGTGACGATGCCCAGCATGCCTTCGGAGCCGATGAAGACGGCCAGCAGGTCGAGGCCGGGCGAGTCCAGGCATTCGCCGCCCAGTTCCAGCACGTCACCGTCAATGGTAACAACCCGCACGCGCAGCACATTGTGCACGGTCAAGCCGTATTTCAGGCAATGCACGCCGCCCGAGTTTTCCGCCACGTTGCCGCCGATGCTGCAGGCGATTTGCGAGGACGGGTCGGGCGCGTAGTACAAGGCATGTTGCGCCGCCGCTTCGGAAATGGCCAGATTGCGCACGCCCGGCTGCACCACGGCCGTGCGCGCATACGCATCAAGGCGCACGATGCGGTTCAAACGCGCCGTCGACAGCACCACGCCGTCGGCGATGGGCAAGGCGCCGCCCGACAGGCCCGTGCCCGCGCCGCGCGGCACGATCGGCACCTTCAACGCGCGGCAGACGCCGAGAATGGCGATGACCTGTTCTTCCGTATCGGGCAACGTCACCACCATCGGCAGCTGGCGGTAGGCGGCCAGGCCATCGCATTCGTACGGGCGCGTATCTTCGGCGTCGGACAGCACGCAGCGGGCCGGCAGCACGGCCAACAGGGCCGCGACGACGGCTTGCTGGCGCGCGGCGGTCAATCCGGATTCAGGGGCGGCATTGAGCATAGGATGTGAGCAAAAGTGCATGGGCGTGCAACGATTGTAAGCACAAAAGCGGCGCGCAGCGCATTTTTTGTCCTATTTGCGGGCAAATCCGGGGCCAGGCGGCGCGCGGTGTCGTATGCTGCCCCCATTCTTCTTTACAGGATCGACATCATGGGCAACCGACTTTCGAAAATCGCCACGCGCACGGGCGACAATGGCAGCACCGGCCTGGGCGACGGCAGCCGCACCAGCAAGGACAGTGTCCGCATCCACGCCATGGGCGACGTGGACGAACTCAATTCGAATCTGGGATTGCTGCTGTGCGAAGCCATGCCCGACGCCTTGCGCGACGAACTGGTGGCCATCCAGCACGATCTGTTCGACCTGGGCGGCGAAATCTGCATCCCCGGCTACCAGTTGATCAAGGAAGAGCACGTGCTGCACCTCGACGACTTGCTGGCGAAATACAATGCGGACTTGCCGGCCTTGAGCGAATTCATCCTGCCGGCCGGTTCGCGCGCCGCCTCGCTGGCGCATGTGTGCCGCACCGTGTGCCGCCGCGCCGAGCGCAGCATCGTCGCGCTGGCCAATGCGGAACCGCTGCACGAACATCCGCGCCAGTACGTGAACCGCCTGTCGGACCTGCTGTTCGTACTGTCGCGCGTGCTGAACCGCTTTGCCGGCGGCAGCGACGTGCTGTGGCGGCATGACCGCACGCGGGGATAAGCCGCCTACGCCGGCCTGACCAGCGTACTGGCCTGCCGGCAAACTTTATTGAATGCTACTCTTGCGCGCAGCTGTTGTAGCACATCTGATGAATCTTGGTGCAGGCGCCTGGCGACCTTGGATGGTCGGTCATGCACTGGTCCAGCCCTTCATCGCATTGCGAATAGCATTCCGGCTCCCCGCCGGCGATCGCGTACGAGGCGCTGAGGCCCATGGCAAACAAAAAGAAACCCAGTTTTTTAAACATCGGTACTCCTTTGCAGAAATGTCAGACGAGGGGCAACATCCATGGCGCGCCGTCTCTTACGCGCCATCCGGCAATCAGATTTTCTTCAGCGCCGCTTCCAGCGCGCCCGTATTGAAACCCTGGATCTTGCGGTTGCCGATCAACACCACGGGCACGCCGCCGCCGCCGAGTTCTTCATGGGCTTTTCTCGCTTCCGGCGATTTCTCGATATCGAGATCGACAAAGTCGATCTTGTTTTCCTTGAAGTACGCGCGCGTCTTGGCGCAATAGCCGCACCAGTCCGTGCCGTACAACACCACCTTTGCCTGGGCATTCGGGAAATACGCGGCGTAATTGCCTTCCGTGTAAGTCGATTTGAATAAACCAGGCAATAAAGACAGGCCATAACCGCTGCCCAGGCCGGCGGCCAGAATCACGCAATACATGGCGATGGTTTTAATTTTCTTTTGCATCATGAAGCCACCTTGACGTCGTTACTTCCAAGCCGGAGCAATGCTTGCGCCCCGGCACACCTGGTTTTCTTAATTCAAGGCGCAATCGGCCTTGCATGCATTTAACAAATCCTTGCACGTGTTGCTGGAATGGCCAGAATCGAGGCAATCGGTAAAGCTGCCATAGCACTCGCGCTGGCAGTCGCTCAAACCATTGCCGGCTGCTCCCACCGAATAGGACGCGCTGACACCGACGGCGAACAGGAAAAGTGCGATCTTCTTAAACATTTTCTACCTTTCGATTGACGTGGAAAAACAATGCCACTTGCGCTTAACTGCTTATTACCTTATAGAATTTATATCGTACAAAATCGAATATAGACCGCACTTATTTTAGAGTCAACGTTTCCTTCCGATAAATTTCCAATTTGGAAAATATATCGGGAAAGCCCCATGAATGTGGAATTTGGAGAGATTGGGAGGCGCCAAACGTCTATACAATGTCGGCGCCGCAAGCAGGTAAAGGCCGGCTGCGGGCGCAGCCGGCCGAGCGGCTACAGCACTTCCAGAAAACTCTTCAACGCAATGATTTCATCGGACGTCAGCTGCAAGCGCTGCAGCAGGGGCGACGTGACGGGGAATTTCGGATCGGCCGCCTGCTGCGCGTTCTGCGGCACGGGGCGCGACATGCCCGCGTTATACATGTTCAACATGCCCACCATCTGCGCGAACGCGCCATTGTGCATCCACGGCCCCGATTGCGCCACGCCGCGCAAACCGGGCGTGCGGAACTTGCCCACATCCTCATTCTTGCCCGTCACCAGATAGCGCCCCAGGTCTTCATACTTGCGGCTGCCGTAATTGCTCAGCCCGAGGTTGTGGAATTGCTGGTCCGTCAGCAAGGCGCCGCTGTGGCAAGTCATGCAACGCGCCTTGGTGCGGAACAGGTGCAGGCCCAGCAGCTCGCGGTCGTTCAAGGCCGTGCGTTCGCCCTCCAGGAAGGTATCGAAACGCGTGACGGGCGGCAGCAGGGTGCGCTGGTAGTCGGCCAGCGCCGTCAGGATGCGCGGCAAGGTCACGCCGGCGCCCTGGCCAAAAGCCGCGTCGAACTGCGCCGGGTAGTCGCCCTGTGCGGCCAGCTTGGCGGGCAATTGCGCAGCCACGGCCGCCATTTCATCCGGATGCTGCAAGGGGCCCAGCGCCTGCTCTTCCAGGGTGCTGGCGCGGCCATCCCAGAACAGCATCCTGACCTGCGCCACGCCCAGCAGGCCCGGCGCATTGCGCTGGCCCTGCCGGCCTTCGTGGCCGACGGAGGTGCGCTTGCTGTCGGCAAAGCTGTGGGCGGGACTGTGGCAGCTGATGCAGGCCACCGCGTTCGCGCGCGACAAGCGCGGGTCGTTGAACAAGCGCTGCCCCAGCGCCGCGACGGCCGGTGCCACGGGCGGCACAGGTATGGCCGAGACGGGTGCCATTTCCGCGGCGGCCACGCCGACGGGCAGGTGCGGACGGGGCCAGTCGGCAATAGGACGGGCATACGCCTGGCGCAGACAGGCTGAATTCCAGCCCGCCGGCGTGGCGCAAACGGTGGTAGTGGCTTCGCGCGCCGCCGCATCCCCTCCTGCAGGCAATCCCACTGTCATGGCCAGCAGCGCTGCGGCCACCCATCCGGTCTTTCCTGCTGTAAATCTATACACGTCGCTCATTCCTCTCTTGTACGCTGGCTTCGAGCAATGATAACCAGCAACATGGCAGCAGCACAGCGAAAGGGGACAGGGCTTGTCTATTCGGCGATCTGCGTCAATTTTCCCGGCGTTTCTTCCGCCTGCGCCCGCACATGTTCGCGCAGCAAGCCGCGCAGCAACTGCACCTGCGCCACGGCATCGGCCTGCAGCGGCGTCAGGCTGTCGGCAATGCAGGGACCAGGCGCGCTGGCGTCGGCGGCGCCGCGCAGCAAGGCATCGATTTCCCCGCTGACGCCGGCGATCCACTGCTGCAGTGCGGGCGGCGCCGGCTCGGCCTGAGGACTCAGGCTGATGCGCGCCGTGCTGCCCGCCACGCGGCGCAACAGCGGCAGGGTGCGCAGCGCCGCGAGGCCCACGCCGCTGCTGCGGTCCAGGCGGCGCTCGATGCGCAAGCGCTGCAAGACCTGTTCCGCGTTATTGCTGGCCAGCCCCGCCTCGCGGCGCAGGCGCGCGATGGCGCTGTCCCATTTGCCGCCCGCCGCCAGCACGGCCAGCAGGTATTTCAGGTTGGCCGACACGGCCTTGGCCAGGCGCTGGTCCAGGTCGTCCGCCTCGCGGTCGGGCCACAGGAAAAACGTGGCCAGCAAGGCCAGCACGCAGCCCAGCACATTGTTGCCCAGACGACTCATCGCATACACCATCTCGCTGGCCGGCGCCGCATAGTCGGCCACCAGCACGAAGGCGGGTGTCATGAACAGCACGTGCAGGCTGTAGCTGACGCGGCGCAAGGCCATGGTGGCGACGATCAAGGGAAACACCACGAGCGAGATGCCCAGCGGCGTGTAAATGACCAGGCCGATCAGCACGGCCAGCACGGCGCCCAGCACGCTGCCCGCCACCCGCTCGATGCCGCGCGGCCAGGTGGTCGACACGGACGGCTGCAGTATCAATAAGGTCGCCATGGTGGCCCAGTAGCCGAACGGAATGTGCAAGGCCTCGACCAGCAGGAAGCCGGCCGTCGTCGCCAGCGACACGCGCGCCGCATGGCGCCAGCTCAGCGACTGCGGCGTGGCGTTGACTTTCGCCGTCTGCCACGCCTGCCCCAGCGCCAGGAAAGCCGCCTCGCGCCACGGCAGCTGCGCCGCGCGCGGCAAGCCCAGCTCCATGAAGTCCACGTTCAGGCGCAGCGGCAGCAAGGCGCCCAGCGCCGCTTCCAGGCGCCGTCCGCAGCCAGCCAGGCGGCGCTGCAATTCCAGGGGCGGCGTTTCCGGCTGGCGCTGCACGGCTTGCCCCAGGCGGCGCAGCAGCACGGCCATCACTTCCAGGCTGCGCCGCGCGCGCGGGTCCTGGCGCAGGCGCTGCTGCTCGCGCTCGCACGTATGCGTGACGGCGATCAGATAGGCGAAGATGCGCTCGGCGTCGCTGAGCGCCAGCAGCAGGTTGTCGTACAGGGCGCTGCGGCCCGCGCGCGCGGGCGGTACGGCGGCCAGCGCCACGCGCGCCGCTTCCAGCGCGGCGCGCGCCTGCGAACGGTAGCTGGCGCCATGCGCGGCAACGTCCGCCTGCGCCGCATCATGTGCGAGGAAGCGCGCATTGTCGCGCGCGATGCCGGCCAGGCGCGAATACGCGGCGCGGATGGCGCGCCGGCTCGGGCCGAATGGGTGGATGCGCCAGACGGTAAAACTGAGCACGGTGGCGAACAGGCAGCCGAACATGTACAGGCCCAGGAAAGGCGCCGTCTGCGTCATCGATGCCAGCGGATGCGTGACCATCACCACGCACGCCGTGGCGGCCAGGATGGCCACCTGCGCCGTGGCCGCGCCCCAGATGCGCGCCAGCGCGCCGGCCCAGGAAAACAGCAGCACGGCGATGGCGGCCGTCGCCACGCCATGGCCGGCCGCCAGCGCCGTCAGGCCGCCGGCCACGGTCGACAGCAAGCCGAAGCCCACCATCGAGACGAAGCGCATGCGCCGCGTGCCGGCCGCGTCGGCCAGGCACGTCCAGAAGGCGCCGATGGCGGCCCAGGAAAAATCGGGATGGTCGAACAGCAGGCCCAGCAGCAGCATGGCGCTCGAGGCGCACGCGGCCCGCAAGCCTTCGGACAGGTTCGTTTCATCGATGGCCAGGCTGACCATCCACAGGGGACGGCGCTGCGCCAGGGTGTCGGTATAGGCGTGCACGCCCGTCAGCCAGCGGCCGGCCAGTGCGCGCGAACGGCGGTGAAGTTTCCTGAGATACAAGTTGGACTTTGAAAGGGTATCAAAGCGTCATCGTAGCATTCCCGAGCGAAAAATGTTGCAGTGCAGCGTAAAATCCCCGGGAGCGAAAAAAAAGCGACACCGCGGTGTCGCTTTTCCGTATGCAAGCCAGCTTAGCTGACAGCTGCCAGGCGCGGCGGCTGCGTGCCGCCAAAACGCTGTTCGATCGAGGCGGCGATGCCGCTGGCGTCCAGGCCCACGCTTTTCAGCAGCTGCACGGGGTCGCCATGGTCGATGAAGGTGTCGGGCAAGCCCAGCATCAGGATAGGCTTGACGATGCCCTCCGCCGCCAGGGCCTCGGCCACGGCCGAGCCGGCGCCGCCCATGATGCAGCCCTCTTCCACCGTCACCAGGTAATCGTGCTCGGCAGCCAGCTGTTTCACCAATGCCACGTCGAGCGGCTTGACGAAGCGCATGTTGGCCACCGTCGCGTCGAGCTTCTCGCCCGCCGCCACGCTAGTCGCCACCATCGAACCGAAGGCCAGGATGGCGATGCGCTGGCCCTGGCGCTTGATCTCGCCCTTGCCGATCTCGATGCTGGTCAGTTCCGGCACGATGGCCACACCCGCGCCGGCGCCGCGCGGATAGCGGATGGCGGCCGGGCCAGGATAGTGGTAGCCCGTGGTCAGCATTTGGCGGCATTCGTTTTCATCCGACGCGGCCATGATGACCATGTTCGGGATGCAGCGCAGGAACGCCATGTCGTAGTTGCCCGCGTGCGTGGCGCCGTCGGCGCCCACGAGGCCGGCGCGGTCCAGCGCGAACGTCACGTCCAGGTTTTGCAGGGCCACATCGTGGATCAGCTGGTCGTAGGCGCGCTGCAGGAAGGTCGAATAGATGGCCACGACGGGTTTCAAGCCTTCGCAAGCCAGGCCCGCACCGAACGTCACGGAATGCTGCTCGGCAATGCCGACGTCGAAGTAGCGGGTCGGAAACTTCTGTTCGAACTTGACCATGCCCGAGCCTTCGCGCATGGCCGGCGTGATGCCCACCAGGCGCTTGTCGTGCGCGGCCATGTCGCACAGCCAGTTGCCGAACACTTCCGTGTACGTCATCTTGGCGGGCGCCGTGGCCGGCTTGATGCCTTCGGCCGGGTTAAACTTGCCCGTGCCGTGGTACAAAATCGGTTCCGCTTCGGCCAGCTTGTAGCCCTGCCCCTTCTTGGTCACCACGTGCAGGAATTGCGGACCCTTCAATTGCTTGATATTTTGCAAGGTCGGGATCAGCGAATCGAGGTCATGGCCGTCGATGGGGCCGATGTAGTTGAAACCGAATTCTTCGAACATGGTGGCGGGCACGACCATGCCCTTGGCATGCTCTTCAAAGCGCTTCGCCAGTTCCAGCACGGGGCCGGGCAAGACGGACTTGCCGACGTTTTTCGCGGCCGCATAGAACTGGCCCGACATCAATCGCGCCAGGTGGCGGTTCAGCGCGCCCACGGGCGGCGAGATCGACATGTCGTTGTCGTTCAAAATCACCAGCAAATTGACGTCTTCCTGCACGCCCGCATTGTTCATCGCCTCGAAAGCCATGCCGGCCGTCATCGAGCCGTCGCCGATCACGGCGATCGCGTGCAGCGGGTCGCCCTTGATCTTGGCAGCTTGCGCCATGCCCAGCGCGGCGGAAATGGACGTCGACGAGTGCGCCGTGCCGAAGGTGTCGTATTCGCTTTCGTCGCGCTTCGGGAAGCCGGAAATGCCGTCTTTCTGGCGCAGGGTGTGCATGCGCTCGCGGCGGCCCGTGAGGATCTTGTGCGAATAGGTCTGGTGGCCCACGTCCCAGACGATGCGGTCGTGCGGCGTGTTGAAGACGTAATGCAGCGCGACGGTCAGCTCGACCGTGCCCAGGTTGGACGACAGGTGGCCGCCCGTCTTGGAAACGGAATCGAGCAGGAAGCTGCGCAATTCCTGCGCCAGCGGCACCAGTTGCGAGCGGGCCAGCTTGCGCACTTGCGCTGGTTCATTGATGGTTTCTAACAGTTTCATTTATGCCTTCCGCTGCACGACCAGGTCCGCCAGCTCGCGCAGACGGCGTGCCTTGTCCCCGAATGGCGCCAGCGCCGCATGGGCGTCGCACCGCAATTGTTCTGCCAGGGCTTTCGATGGTTCCAGCCCCAGTATCGATACGTAGGTGGGCTTGTTGGCGGCCGCATCCTTGCCTGCCGTCTTGCCCAGGGTGGCCGAATCGGCCGTTGCGTCGAGCACGTCGTCGACCACCTGGAACGCCAGGCCCACGGCGCGCGCATACGCGTTCAGCGCCGTCATGTCGTCCGCCGTCAAGTCCTTGCCGGCCAGCGCGCCGAGAATCACGGCCGCGCGCAGCAAGGCGCCCGTCTTGAGTTGATGCATCTGTTCCAGCTGCGGCAAGGTCAAGGCCAGGCCGACGCTGTCGAGGTCGATCGCCTGGCCGCCGCACATGCCGGCCGAACCGGAGGCGTGCGCCAGCAGCTTGATCATGGCCATTTGCCGCGCGGGAGGAATCGCCGCGCCGTCGGCCAGCAGCATGAACGCCTGCGATTGCAGCGCGTCACCGACCAGCAGGGCCGTCGCCTCGTCGTAGGCGATGTGCACGGTGGGCTTGCCACGGCGCAAGGCATCGTCATCCATGCAGGGCATGTCGTCATGCACGAGCGAATACACGTGAATCATTTCCAGCGCGCAAGCAGCGCGCGCGAGGGTATCTTGATCGGCATCAAACAGTTCGCCAGCCGCCATCACCAGCAGCGGGCGCACGCGCTTGCCGCCGCCCAGAAGCGCATAGCGCATGGCAGCGTGCAGCTTGTGCGGCACGGCGTCCGCCGCCGGCAGGAACTGGTCGAGCCGGCCTTCCACGCCGGACTGGGTGCTTTGCATCCAGTCGCCGAAGGTAACGCCGTCTTGTTGCATGCTGGCCATCATTGGGCGGCCTCGCCGGCATCCGTGAACGGTTTCAACATGTCGCCTTCGAGTACTTTCACCTGCGCTTCGACACTGTCGAGCTGGGTAGCGCAATACTTGACCAGTTCCGAGCCGCGCTGATACGCCGCGACCGATGCTTCCAGCGGCAACTGGCCCGCTTCCATTTGCGTTACCAGCTGCGCCAGTTCCGCCATTGCCTCTTCAAACGAGGCCGGCACTGCGGCAGCGGCAGTTAATTTCTTCGACATAGACTCAGATCTCTTCGTGGCACGAGGGGCTTGTAGGGAGACGCCGGGGATTCCCGGCCAGCATAGAAGCGTTATTTTAGAACAAACCACACTATTAAGTGAAAACTAAAGCGCAATCGACGCGCTCAAAGTCAATAGCGTTGCCAGCTTGTCAGTAGATTTTAGCCGAATCGCCCCTCTGCGCCGGAAATTGCGCGCCAAATGACAATGTTTCTCATTAAAAGCCTATTTGCCGGGGGGTTTTGATAATGCCGAGGCCGATCCGCGCTATAATCGCCGGTTCTGTCCGAAATACCGTTTCAACAAATTTGAATTCAGGTCTTTGCGGATTCTTTCTCTCTGTAGCGGTTGCCCAGGGAATGGCCTGGGGCACTGCTGACCGTTGTACATTTATGGGGGGTTGGGATGTCCGATCTGGCTACTCACGCCAAGCTGGCGCGCTCAAACGCGCAACTTCCGGTCCACGTCTATTTTGACGAAACGCTGTTGCAGCGTGAAATGCAACAATTGTTCCAAGCCGGCCCGCGCTATGTCGGGCACGAGCTGATGGTGCCGGAAACCGGCGATTTTGCGACCCTGGCGTCTGAGAACGAAGGGCGCATGCTCGTGCGCAACGCCAATGGCATCGAAGTGCTGTCCAACGTGTGCCGCCACCGGCAGGCGCTGATGTTCAATGGCCGCGGCAATGCGAACCATATCGTCTGCCCGCTGCACCGCTGGACCTACGACCTCAAGGGTGAACTGATCGGCGCGCCGCATTTCCCCGAGACGCCGTGCCTGAACCTGTCGAAAACGCCGCTGCAAAGCTGGAATGGCTTGCTGTTCGAGCAAAATGGCTACAACGTGATGGAAAAATTGAAAGATTTGTCCGTCTCGAAAGACCTCGACTTTTCCGGCTACATGTTCGACCACGTGGAAATCCACGAGTGCGACTATAACTGGAAGACTTTCATCGAAGTCTATCTGGAAGACTATCACGTGGAACCGTTCCACCCGGGCCTGGGCAGCTTCGTCAGCTGCGACGACCTGCGCTGGGAATTCGGCAAGGATTACAGCGTGCAGACGGTGGGCGTGCACCGCGGCCTGCAGCAAGCCGGCTCGCCTGCCTACAAGAAATGGCAGGAGCAGGTGCTGCAATTCCGCGGCGGCGAAGTGCCGCCGTATGGCGCCATCTGGCTGACCCTGTATCCGAACATCATGGTCGAATGGTATCCGCACGTGCTGGTTGTCTCGACCCTGTGGCCCGACGGCCCGCAAAAGACGCGCAACGTGGTGGAGTTCTATTACCCAGAAGAAATTGTGTTGTTCGAGCGCGACTTCGTCGAAGCGGAACGGGCTGCCTACATGGAAACCTGCGTCGAGGACGATGAAATCGCCCAGCGCATGGATGCGGGCCGCAAGGCCCTGATGGCGCGCGGCGTGAGCGAAGTGGGTCCTTACCAGTCGCCGATGGAAGATGGCATGCAGCATTTCCACGAGTGGTACCGCAACAATATCGAACTGTAATCCCTCAAGGGCCGCCTCGTGCGGCCTTTTTTTATCCCCGCGTTTTTCAGGAATCAGATGCAATCTCTTTGGATGCTGTTTGCAAGTTTCATGTTTGCCATCATGGGCGTGTGCGTCAAATTGGCGTCGGAGATGTATTCGACGTCTGAAATCGTCATGTATCGCGGCATCATCGGCATGACCGTCATGAGCTGCACGATTTTGTACCAGGGCGGCAGTTTTAAAACCACGATGCCGGGCCAGCATCTGTGGCGCGGCGTGGTGGGCGTGATCGCCCTGTGGCTGTGGTTTTACGCCATCGCCATCCTGCCGCTGGCCACGGCCATGACGCTCAATTACATGGCGCCCATCTGGATCGCCGTGATCCTGCTGGCCGGCGGCTGGTGGAAGGCGACGCAGCAAGTCGAGTGGCCGCTGGTGGCGGCCATTGCGATGAGCTTTGTCGGCGTGACCCTGCTGCTGCAACCCGTATTCGAGACGGACCAGGCGGCCGGCGCCATCACGGCCTTGATTTCCGGCATGCTATCGGCCCTCGCCTACCTGCAGGTGCGCAAGTTGGGCTTGCTGGGCGAACCCGAATACCGGGTCGTGTTCTATTTCTCGGTCGTCAATTTCCTCGCCGGCGTGATCGGCCACGTGGCCAGCGCCGGCGGCGGCCCCGTCGTCTGGCATGCGCACACGAGCGGCTACGGCATCGGCTTGCTGGCCGCCATCGGCCTGTGCGCCACCATGGCGCAGATGGCCATGACGCGCGCCTATCGCCTGGGCAAGACCCTCGTGGTGGCGAATCTGCAATACACAGGCATCGTCTTTTCCAGCTTCTGGGGCGTGGTGATCTTTGGCGACCTGTTCGACTGGCATGGCTGGGCCGGCATCGGCATCATTCTCGCTTCCGGCATCGCGGCAACCTATTACAATACCCGCAACACGGCCCGTGGCGCGGCGATCGCGCGCACGGATCCCATCGCCAGCGAAGTGTAAGGAGTCATGACCTTGTATACGACCTTGATCAACAGCAATGATTTGTCCAGCCACGTGAATGACAGCAACTGGGTCATTCTCGATTGCCGCCACGACTTGCTCAACCCGACGGCCGGCAGCGACGCGTTTGCCGCCGGCCACATCCAGAACGCCCAGTTCGCCGATATCGACACGGCCCTGTCCGGCCCCAAGACGGCGCGCGGCGCGGCCTTCACGGGCCGGCATCCCTTGCCTGACCGCAACGCCCTGCTGGCCACCCTGCGCAGCTGGGGCATCGATGACGATACGCAAGTGGTCGCCTATGACGGGCAAGGCGGCATGTTCGCCGCCCGTTTGTGGTGGCTGCTGCGCTGGGTCGGCCATCCAGCCGTGGCCGTACTCGACGGCGGCCTGGCCGTCTGGCAAGCACAGGGCTTGCCGCTGGTCACGCCCGTGGCGCCCCGCCCTGCCGGCAAGCTCACGGAAAAAGCCAGCCTGACGCGCACGGTCACCGTGCAAGACGTCATCGCCAACCTGGAAACCCGGGCCTTGACGGTGATCGACGCGCGCGCCCCCGACCGCTACCGGGGCGAAAACGAAACCATCGACCCCGTCGGCGGCCATATTCCCGGCGCGAAAAACCGTTTCTTCAAGGATAATTTACAAGCGGATGGCCGTTTCAAAGGCGCCGAGGAATTACGGCGCGATTTCAGCGCATTGTTTGATGCACCGCAAGCGGCCATCCTGCAATGCGGCTCCGGCGTGACGGCTTGCCACAACTTGCTGGCCCTGGAAGTGGCGGGCTTGCCTGGCGCGGCCCTGTACCCGGGCTCGTGGAGCGAATGGTGCGCGGATCCGGCGCGGCCCGTGGCGACGGGTAACTAAAAAAAAGCGGACCTCGGTCCGCTTTTTTATGCGCTGTGGGTAACTACGACGTTATCCCCAGCGCTTGATTCAACTGCTCCAGTTCCGCCTGCCACGCCTGCTGGCTGGCCGGCTTCTGGTGGCGCGGTTTTCTCGCCAGGTCTTCCGCCAGCAATTGTTCCAGTTCGCACAAGCGTTCCAGCTGGACGTCGACGTCGGTTTGCGCTGGCGCAAGCGCAGCCGTTTCCACGCACGGCGCGGACGCCGGCGCTTGCCCATCCTCAAGACTCAGCCGTGCATACGCGCTGGCTGCATCGGGCCACTCTTCCAGCCCGCCATCGGCCACCACCCAGTAGCGGTTGCACGCCGTCTCGATCAAGTCGCGGTCGTGCGACACCAGCAGGCAGCCGCCCGCAAAGCCGCGCAGCGCTTGCCCCAGCTCCGCCTTGCCCTGCATGTCCAGGTGGTTGCTGGGCTCGTCCAGCAGCAATAAATGATAACTGGCCAAGGAGAGGCCCAGGAACAGCAGCCGCGCCCGCTCGCCGCCACTCAGGGTGGCCACCGTCTGGCCATGGCGTGCATACGGAAAACCGGCCGCTATCAACGCCTGCTTGCGCGCCACCTGGCTGCGCGCAGCCTCGTTTTGCACGGCGAACGGGTACAGGGCGTCGGACAGGTCGGCCGTATCGGCCAGTTGCTTGAGCGACTGGTCGTAATAGCCGATGTTGGCCGCCTTGTGGTAGCGCAAGTCCGCACGTTCCTCCTGCGCCTGGATCGCTTGCCAGCACAGGCGCAGCAGCGACGACTTGCCGCTGCCGTTGGCACCCAGCAAGGCGATGCGGTCGCCCGGTTTCAGCCACAGCTGGCCGACGTGGAACAGCACGGGAGACGTAGGCACGGCGCGCACGTCCAGGCCATCGAGCGCCAGCAGCTGGTCGGCCGCCAGCGCCTTGCCGCGCAGACTCAAGCGCCACGGCGCGCCATCGCTGACGAACGATTGCTCATCCTTCAACTTGTCGATGCGCCGCTGCATGGTCTTGGCCTTGCGCGCCAGGTCTTCATTGTCATAGGTGCGGCCCCACAGGGCCAGGCGGGCGCTGCTGGCAGACAGGCGGTCGATTTCCTTCTGTTCGGCCGCATGCCGGGCGGCGGCGGCCACGTCCGCCTCGGCCAGCGCCGCCAGCGCGGGGCCGCAGGGCAAGTCGAAATCGTAGAGGCGGCTATCGCGCAAGATCCAGCTGCGCGTGGCCACGTTGTCGAGCAGGCGCTGGTCGTGCGAGACGAGGATGAAGGCGCCGCGCCAGGCCAGCAGGAATTGCTCCAGCCACAGCAGCGACGGCAAGTCCAGGTGATTGCTCGGCTCGTCGAGCAGCAGCACGTTCGGCTCCTGCAGCAGGGCACGCCCCAGCAGCAATCGCGTGTGCTGGCCGCCGGACAGGGAATGCACGGGCACTTGCGCCGTATCAACATCAAAACCCAGTTCGGCCAAGAGGCTGTCGACCCGCCAATGCAGTTCCGGCTGCTCCAGCACGGGCGCCAGCAAGGCGTCGTACAGGCTCAGCTTGGCAAGTTCCGGCGGCAAGTGCTGCTCCACGTGCTGCAAGCGGCAGGCACGGGAATAATGGATGGTGCCGGACGTCGCTGCACGCGTGCCGCTGAGCAAGTCCAGCAAGGTGGATTTGCCGCAGCCATTGTGGCCGATCAAGCCGATGCGGTCGCCCTGGCGCAAGGTAAAGGCGAGTTCATTGAAGAGGAAACCGTCGTGGGTATCCAGTTGTAAAGCTTGTGTCGAGATCAGGGTAGTCATGGCTCTTGTCTTTGTTCGGGATGCAAGCATCCGCGTTAACAGGAGCGCTAACGACAACGGAGTACCAGGAAAGGACTCGTCTGGGAGGGTGACTTTGCTCTGGCCAGGTTATCGCAGCGCGATAGAACGTGGGCAAGAGCTGGCAAATGCGCTTAAAGAGCGTGCGCGCCATACGGCGAACAACAAGTTTTCTTCCATGATATTTTCCTCCTTTCTGTACAAGTTAGTCAGAAAGGCAATATAGCATAGGTAACACTGCGCCGGCAGTGCCGGGCATCAACCGCCGTGGCGCTTATGCGTCAGGAACAGCACGATGCACACGCCCAGCGCGATCAGCAGCACTTGCGGGATGGTTTCGCGCAAGGTGGCGCGGCGCTGCATCTGCGGCATCAGGTCGCTCAAGGCGATGTAGATGAAGCCGGACGAGGCAAACACGAGCACGTAAGGAATCAGGTTGCTGGCGCGGTCCAGGGTGAAATAGCCGAGCAAGCCGCCCGCCACCGCCATCAGGCTGCACAGCAGATTGAAGATGTAGGCGCGCAGGCGCGAGAAACCCGCGTTGAGCAGCACGATGAAGTCGCCGATTTCCTGCGGGATTTCATGCGCGATGATGGCCAGGCCCGTGACCAGGCCCAGCTTCGGGTCGGCCAGGAAGGCGGCGGCGATCAAGATGCCGTCCGTAAAGTTGTGCATGCCGTCGCCCACTAAAATCATCCAGCCGGACTTGCCCGCTTCGTGCTTGTCGTGGCCGTGCGCATGGTGGTGGCCGTCGCCTTCGTGGTGGTGCGAATGGCGCAAAATCGCGAATTTTTCCAACATGAAAAAGGCCAGCAAGCCCGCCAGCAAGGTGGCGAACAGGCTGCGCGGGTCTGCCTGCGATTCGAACGCTTCGGGCAAGGCGTGCAGCAGGGACGTCGACAACATGATGCCGACGGACAAGCTGACCATGCGCTCGACCACTTTGGAGAGGAATGCAAACGAAAAGATCGCCGCCGCGGTAATGCTGAACACGCCCGCGATCGTGGTCGCGAGCAAAATGGATATAAGGACGGGATCGATGATTTTCTTACCTCAAAATGGCGCCGGGTCACTGGCGCCCGCGATGCTGGCGTCTGGCCTGATGAATGCGTTGTTATCTATTGTTTAATTTTTTGCGCGTCTGGCGGCAGCGTCGCGCGATGAAGATGCAATTGTACTGCATTGGCGCGCACCGGGCATTTTACAGCCCGGTGCGGCTTGCGCGTCAATTTCTGGGAAATGCGGTATTTTTCTGTTGCGGCATCACGCCACGCCGTGCTTTTTGAACCAGGCCAGGCAACGCGCATAACCGTCTTTCGCATCGGCCGCCACATAGCTGGGGCGGTAATCGGCATTGAAGGCGTGGCCCGCATCGGGATACACGACAAACTCGGATTGGTTGCCGCCCTTGGCCAGCGCATCCTTCATCTTGCCGATCGATTCCTGGCTGATGCCCGTATCCTTGCCGCCATACAAGCCCAGCACGGGGACTTTCAGGCTGGCGGCGATATCGATGGGGTTGCTCGGCTGCAAGGCAGTCGGTTCGCCGACGAGGCGGCCATACCAGGCTACGCCCGCCTTGACGGCCGGATTGTGCGCCGCGTACAGCCACGTGATACGCCCGCCCCAGCAAAAACCCGTGATGCCCAAACGGCTCGTGTCGCCGCCATTCTGTTTTGCCCATGCCACCACCGCATCGAGGTCCGCCATCACTTGCGCGTCCGGCGTCTTGGCGATGATGCCCTTCATTAAATCGGCAATGCTGGCCACCTTGGTGGCATCGCCCTGGCGCACGAACAGGTCGGGCGCCAGCGCCAGATAGCCCTGCTTGGCGAAGCGGCGCGCCATGTCGGCGATATGTTCATGCACGCCAAAGATTTCCGAAATGACCAATACCACGGGCAAACCCGTCTTGCCTTCCGGCTGCGCCGCATACACGGGCACGGCCTGGCCATCGACCATCACCGACATGCTGCCCGTGACGAGTCCGGCAGAATCCGTCTTGACGACGTTTTGCGCCGCCACGGGCAGCACGGCCACGGCAAAACCCGTGCCCAGCGCCACCTTCAGGAAACCACGCCGGCCGTCCGGCCCGGACAAGCTGCTCTGGCCCAGCAAACTTTCACAATCGGTGATCATGTCGCTCATGCGTTTCTCCTGAAAATGTTGCGTTTAATTAATGCGCTTCGTCCCAGTTTTTACCAATTCCCACCTCGGCCGTCAGCGGCACTTTCAGCGCGGCCACGCCCGCCATCAGTTCCGGCAGCTTGCGCTTGACCAGTTCCAGCTCGGCGTCCGGCACTTCCAGCACCAGTTCATCGTGCACCTGCATGATCATCTTCGTCTGCAAGCCGTCCGCTTCCAGCCAGCCTTGCACGGCGATCATGGCCAGCTTGATCAGGTCGGCGGCCGTGCCCTGCATGGGCGCGTTGATCGCCGCCCGTTCCGCGCCCTGACGGCGGGGGCCGTTCGGCGAATTGATTTCCGGCAACCACAAACGGCGGCCGAACACGGTTTCCACGTAGCCGCGCGCCTTCGCTTGCTGGCGCGTGTCTTCCATGTACTGTTTCACGCCGGAAAAACGGGCAAAGTAGCGGTCGATATAGCTTTGCGCGGCCGTGCGGTCCACACCCAGGTTACCGGCCAGGCCGAATGCGCTCATGCCGTAGATCAAACCAAAGTTGATGACCTTGGCGTAGCGGCGCTGTTCGCTCTGCACTTCCGCGGCCGGCACGCCAAAGATTTCGGCGGCCGTGGCGCGGTGAATGTCGATGCCGTCGGCAAACGCGCGCAGCATGGCTTCATCGCCCGAGATGTGCGCCATGATGCGCAATTCGATCTGCGAATAGTCGGCCGAAACGATGTGGCTGCCCGGCGGCGCAATAAAGGCTTCGCGGATGCGGCGGCCTTCCGCGCTGCGGATGGGAATATTCTGCAAGTTCGGGTCGTTCGACGCCAGGCGGCCCGTGACGGCCACGGCTTGCGCATAGTTCGTGTGCACGCGCCCCGTCGTGACGTTGATCATCTTCGGCAGCTTATCCGTGTAAGTCGATTTCAGCTTGGCCATACCGCGGTATTCGAGCAGCACTTTGGGCAGCGGATAATCCTCGGCCAGCTTTTGCAGCACTTCTTCATCCGTCGACGGCGCGCCCGTCGGGGTTTTCTTGACCACCGGCAGTTTCAATTTCTCAAAGAAAATTTCGCCGATCTGCTTGGGCGAGCCTAGATTAAACGGCTGCTCGGCCAGTTCATACGCCTTCTTTTCCAGTTCGAGAATCTTGACGGCCAGCTCGGCCGACTGGATGTTGAGCAATTCGTCATCGATCAGCACGCCGTTGCGCTCGATCTTTTGCAAGACCACGGCCGTCGGCATCTCGATCTTTTCATAGATGAAGGTCAGCTTCTCATCATTCGCCACATTGCCCCACATGGCATTGTGCAAACGCAAGGTGACGTCCGCATCCTCGGCCGCGTATTTCGCCGCCTGCTCCACTTCCACCTGGTTGAACGTGATCTGCTTGGCGCCCTTGCCGCACACGTCCTCGAACGGGATGGTCGTGTAATTCAGATGGCGCAGGGCCAGGCTGTCCATGTCGTGCTTCTTGTGCGATTCGAACACATACGATTCGAGCAAGGTATCGTGGGCGATGCCGCGCAACGTCACGCCGTGGTTGGCGAAGATGTGGCTGTCATACTTGAGGTTCTGGCCCAGCTTGGGCTTGTTCGCATCTTCCAGCCATGGGCGCAGCTTCGCCAGCACGTGTTCGCGCGTCAACTGTTCCGGCGCGCCCGCGTAATCGTGGGCCAGCGGGATGTAGCAGGCGGCGTGCTCTGCCACGGAGAGGGAAATGCCGACCATTTGCGCCGTCATCGGTTCCAGCGACGTGGTTTCCGTGTCGACGGCCGTCAAGGCCGCCGCATCGATCAGGGCGATCCATTTGTCCAGCTGCTCGTCCGTCAGCACGGTTTCATACACGGCTTCCACTGCCGGAGCGGCATCGGCAAACATGTCGCCCGTCGTGTTGGCGGCAGCGCCGCCAGGTGCCGGTGCGCCAACGGGCGACATCGGCGGCGGCGTGGCGCCCAGTTCGCGCAGCAGGGCCTTGAAGCCGTAGCGCTGGAAGAAGGCCAGCAGCGCTTCCTTGTCTTCGTGTTTCGCCACCAGCGAGTCGGCGATGGTCGTCATGTGTTCGGACAAGTCGCAATCGGTCTTGACGGTGATCAAGGCGCGCGCCTGCGGCAGCCATGGCAGGGCCGTGCGCAGGTTTTCGCCCACGGCGCCGCCCACCTTGGCCGCGTTTTCCATCACGCCTTCCAGGCTGTCGTACAAGGTCAGCCATTTGACGGCCGTCTTCGGGCCGCACTTCGAGACGCCCGGCACGTTGTCGACCGTATCGCCGATCAGCGACAAGTAATCGATGATGCGGTTGGGCGGCACACCGAACTTGACCAGCACGGCCGCTTCATCGAGCTTTTCATTGCTCATGGTATTGATCAGGGTCACCTGGCTGTTGACCAGCTGCGCCAGGTCTTTGTCGCCCGTCGACACCACCACGTCCATGCCGGCGGCGGCCGCCTGCACGGCCAGGGTGCCGATCACGTCGTCCGCTTCCACGCCGTCGACCATCAATATCGGCCAGCCCATGGCGCGCACGGCTTCGTGGATCGGTTCGATCTGCAGGCGCAGGTCGTCCGGCATCGAGGCGCGCGTGGCCTTGTATTCCGGATACATGTCATCACGGAAAGTTTTGCCTTTGGCATCGAAAACGCAGGCGATATAGGCGGCCGGGTAATCGGCGCGCAGGCGGCGCAGCATGTTGACCATGCCGTGCATGGCGCCCGTGGGATAACCGTCCGGACTGCGCAGGTCGGGCAGCGCATGGAAGGCACGATAGAGGTAACTGGAACCGTCGACTAACAGCAGGGTGTTTTGCATAATGCCAATAAAATAAGGTGAGCCGCGCCAGCCGGGAAGAAACAGCGGCGGGCGGACGGAATATCGCCCAATTATCGCAGAGTTTAGGGCCGCGCCACCGGCCGCAACGCCTGCCGTTTCCGGCGTTTTTGCCGCCCTGGCGGCCCCGTGCGGGCGCGCGGGCCGCCACTGCCGGCCATTTCGGCACATTAATCAGCCGTATTAAACAGCATTGCCTACCAGTTTGTTACAATGCCTTATAGATAAATTGACGGCATTACACTACTGCACGCGCTGCAGTCCCTCACATGGAAGCGAACCCATCATGATGCGTACATCGACACTCTGGACATTCCTCGCCCTGCCCCTGCTGGCATGTTCGGCCATCGCCAGCGCCCAGACGCCGGCCAAACCGAGCGACGCGCCGCCACAACTGGAACGCATCGAGGAAATGGGCGAAGCGCCCATCACCGTGGCGCCGGCCGCGGCCAAGCAGCAGATTACCGAAAAACGCGAAGCGGGCGTGACGTCCGAAGTGAAAGTGACGAGCGGCGGCAGCACCTATTACATGAAGCCGGCCGCCGGCGGCGACCAGGCCCACAGCGGCGCCCTGCGCGGCCCGCAATGGAAAGTACTGGAATTTGATCTGGGCAAGAAGAAACAGAAACAACGCGACGAAGAGGCCGCGGACGCGCCAGCGCCGCCCGCACCAGCGAAGTAAGCAGCCACTCTCTTCTGCCCTGCCCCGGCCACCTGCGGGGCAGCCGGCTTTTTTTGACCTTTTAGACCATTCCTCTCTTTCCCATGGCAGTTTTTACCGCGCTACACCTGGACGATATCGGCCAGTGGATCACGCAATTTCCACTCGGCAAACCTCTGGCGCTCAAGGGCATCGCGTCCGGCATCGAGAACAGCAATTTCTTCCTGAGCACGGAGCGCGGCGAGTATGTGCTGACGATCTTTGAAAACCTCAGCTTCGAACAATTGCCGTTTTATCTGCAACTGATGCGCCATTTGGCGGACCGGGGCGTACTGGTGCCGGCGCCGATCGCCAATGCGGACGGCGAACTGGTGACGGCCTTGCAAGGCAAGCCGGCCGCCATCGTCAGCAAACTCGACGGCAGCTCGCAGATGGCGCCGCAAGCCGTGCATTGCGCGGCCGTGGGCGCCATGCTGGCGAAGATGCACCTGGCGGCGCAGGATTTCCCCCTGCAACAGCCGAATCTGCGGGGCCTGGACTGGTGGAACACCACCACGCCGCTCGTCCTGCACCACCTCGACGATGCCAAAGCCCATTTGCTGCGCGCGGAAATCCACTTCCAGGACGCCTTTGCTGCCTGCGATACCTATAAAGCCATCCCGCGCGGTCCCGTGCATGCCGACTTGTTCCGCAACAATGTCATGTTTGACGGCGAACAACTGACGGGCTTTTTCGACTTTTACTTTGCCGGCTGCGACACCTGGCTGTTCGACGTGGCCGTCACCGTCAACGACTGGTGCGTGGACCTGGCCACGGGCGTGCTCGACACGGCAAGAGTGCGCGCCCTGCTCGACGCCTACCAGGCCGTGCGTCCGTTTACGCATGAAGAACAGACGGCATGGCAACCGATGCTGCGCGCCGCCGCGCTGCGCTTCTGGCTGTCGCGCCTGTACGATTATTACCAGCCGCGCGAAGCGGAAATGCTGACCCCGCACGATCCCACGCATTTCGAACGCATTCTGCGCGAACGTATCGCCACACCTGCTCCGGAACTGTTTTAAACATGGAAAAATTACCTGCAAGTACAGGTTGGCAATGGGTGAAACAAGGCTTCGCCCTGTTTCGCAAGCAACCTGGCGGCATGTCGATGCTGTTTCTCGGCTATATGTTCTGCATGCTGGCCGTCAGCATCGTGCCCGTGCTCGGCCAGATGCTGCCCGTCATCCTCGTCCCCGTGTTTTCCGTCGCCTTCGTGCAAGGCTGCCTGAACATCGACCAGGGCAAGCGCGTCTTGCCCAGCCTGTTGATCTCGGGCTTCCGCAAGCCGGCCTTTCCTTCCCTGTTCGGCCTGGGCGTGCTGTACATCCTGATGGCCATCGTGGCCATCGGCGCCTCGACTTTGGTGGACGACGGCTTGCTGTGGCAACTGGTCACGGGGCAATTGACGGAAGAAGCGGCGCGCACCGCCATCCCCGAATCGCGCCTGGGCCTCGGCATCCTGCTGGCCATCGTGCTGTACGTGCCGGCCGCCATGGCCTTCTGCTTTGCCGCACCGCTGATCTACTGGAAACAAACCGGGCTGGGCAAGGCGCTGTTCTTCAGCTTTTTCGCCGTCTGGCGTTCGCTGTCGGCCTTCATCGTCTTCGCCGCCACCTGGTTCGCCATCAGCGTCGTCACCAGCCAGTTGCTGGCCGTCATCTTTGGCCGCACGCCGCTGATGATGCAACTGATGATGCCGCTGTCGATGATCTTGACCATCATCATGCATTGCTCGTTCTACGCCGCCTACCGCCAGATCTTCGGCTTGCCCGTCGATGAGAGCAAGACGGTGTCGCTGGACAAGCCCAACGACTGATTTTCACGCCGCATGAAAAAAGGGCAGCCTGCGCAGGCTGCCCTTTTTTATGGCCGCTCGTGTCTCAACGCCCCAATCGCTCCAGCTTGGCGATGCCCAGGTCGAGCACCTTCATGCCGTGCTGGCCGAAGTTGATTTGCGCGCGCGCATTGCCGCCGCCGCCTTCGATATTGACGATCACGCCTTCGCCGAACTTGGCGTGCGCCACCGATTCGCCGATGCGCCAGCCGCCACCCGTGGCTTTTTGCGCGATCTTTTGCGCAATCGCATTGTCCGAACCCAGGCTGGCCAGCTTCGGCGCCTCGTCCCAGGCCGACTTGCGGTTGCCGAACCAGTTCGCCTGCACCTTCGGCGACAGCCATTTCAGCGATTCTTCCGGCAATTCGTCGAAGAAGCGCGACTTCATGTTGTAGCGCGTCTGGCCGTGCAGCATGCGCGTCTGCGAAAAGCTCATATATAAGCGCTTGCGCGCGCGCGTGATAGCCACGTACATGAGCCGGCGTTCCTCTTCCACGCCGTTGTCTTCCTTCGAGCTGCTTTCGTGCGGGAACAGGCCCTCTTCCAGGCCGGTAATGAAGACGTTGTCGAATTCCAGGCCCTTGGCCGAGTGCACCGTCATCATCTGCAGCGCATCCTGGCCCGCCTGCGCCTGGTTGTCGCCCGCTTCCAGCGACGCGTGCGACAGGAAGGCGGAGAGCGGCGACATCACGGCCGGCAGCGGCGCGTCCGCATCCAGGATTTCGATGCCATCCTGGTTGACGACGGGCGCGCCCGACTGCGCCTGGGCCGCTGGCCCCAAATGCGCGGGTGCGCCCTGGCCAAAACCTTCTTCGGAAATGAACTGGCTGGCCGCGCTGACCATCTGCTCCAGGTTCTCGATGCGGTCGGCACCTTCCTTTTCATTCTGATAATGTTGCAGCAAGGTACTCGCTTCCAGCACCACTCTGACCATTTCCGGCAAGGACAATTGCTGCGTTTCGAAACGCACGCCTTCGATCAGCTTGACGAAGCCGGCCAGCACGCTGCCCGCCTTGCCGGCCACGTACGGCACGGCCGCATACAGCGAAATGCCGTACTGTTCCGACGCGGCCTGCAATTGCTCGATCGAGCGCATGCCGATGCCCCGCGTGGGGAAATTGACCACGCGCAAGAAGGCCGAATCGTTGTGCGGATTGTCCATCAATTGCAAATAGGCAATCGCGTGCTTGACCTCGGCGCGCTGGAAGTAGCGCTGGCCGCCATACACGTGGTACGGAATGGCGGCCGAGAACAGCGCGTGTTCGATCACGCGCGACTGCGCATTCGAGCGGTACAAGATGGCGATTTCACTGCGCGACGCGCCATCGGCGATCAGGCTTTTCGCCTCTTCGATGATCCATTGCGCTTCCTGCAAGTCGGAACTGGCTTCATACACACGCACCTGCTCGCCATGGCCCGCGTCCGTGCGCAGATTCTTGCCCAGGCGCTTGCTATTGTTCGCGATCAATACGTTGGCGCTGTCGAGGATGTGGCCATGCGAGCGGTAGTTCTGCTCCAGCTTGATCAAGTTCTTCACCTGGAACTCATGCTCGAAGGCACTCATGTTGCCCACGTTGGCGCCGCGGAACGCATAGATGCTCTGGTCATCGTCGCCGACGGCAAACAGGGCGCCGCCATCGCGGCTGCCGTGGCCGGCCAGCAATTTGAGCCAGTTGTATTGCAGGTTGTTCGTATCCTGGAACTCGTCCACCAAAATATGGCGGAAGCGCGCCTGGTAGTGTTCGCGCAAGGGCTGGTTGCGGCTGAGCAATTCATACGTGCGCAGCAGCAATTCCGCGAAGTCGACGACGCCTTCGCGCTGGCACTGGTCGTCGTACAGCTGGTACAGCTCGACCATCTTGCGCTCGTGCGCGTCGTACGCTTCCACATCCGTGGCGCGCAAGCCCTGGTCCTTGGCGTTGTTGATGAAATACATCACCGTCTTCGGCGGGAATTTTTCATCATCGATATTGTTTGCCTTCAACAAACGCTTGATCACGGACAATTGATCCTGGGAATCGAGGATCTGGAAGGTCTGCGGCAAGGCTGCGTCGCGGTAATGCGTGCGCAGCAAGCGGTTGCACAGGCCGTGGAAGGTGCCGATCCACATGCCGCGCGTGTTAATCGGCAGCATGGCCGACAGGCGCGTGAGCATTTCCTTGGCGGCTTTGTTGGTAAACGTCACGGCCAGGATGCCGGGCGGCGATACCTGCTGGGTCTGGATCAGCCACGCGATGCGGGTGGTCAGCACGCGGGTCTTGCCCGAACCGGCGCCCGCCAGGATCAACGCATGCTGCGCCGGCAAGGTGACGGCAGCCAATTGTTCGGGATTGAGGTTGTGAAGAAGATTTTGCATGCCGTGATTATACCGGCATGGCTAAAAATACTGTGCATTTGTCCAGCGGTCACGCCGGATTCGCCGCGTGCGCGCTACAATCGGCACCACTGCACAGCCGATGGAAACAACGCCCATGACACCTCCCAGCCACCTCGACGGCGCCCGCGTACTGGCCTGGGCCTGGTCCGACTTGCCTTTCGGCCATGTTGCCGCTGAAGATGGCGCCGCCCCCATCGCCATCCACGGCCTGGCCGTGTGCCGCTACAGGGACGAGGCGCAAGTCTACCGTTTCAGCTGCGACGCGCGCTGGGACACGGTGCAGGATGACGCATATGCCAGCGAGGACGACGCCAGGCAGTTGCCGGCGCAATACCGCACCGTGACCGCCGCGTGGCATACGCCGTGAAGTACGCCATCCGCACAGCCGGCAGCGCCGACCTGCCCCTGCTGGCCCAGGTCGAGCGCAGCGCCGCGGCCCTGTTTGCGCAGGCCGGCCCCGGACTGGCGTGGCTGGCGCAGGGAGAACCCTTACCATTGAGCACCTTACAGGCGCTGCAGCGCGAGGGCGGCGTATGGGTGGCCGCCGATGGGCACGCTGAGCCGGCAGGCTTCCTGGCCGCCGAACCGCTCGACGGGCAACTGTTCATCGTGGAATTGTCCGTTGCCCTGCCGCATCAACGGCAGGGCGTGGGCGCGCGCTTGCTCGACGCGGCAGCGGCCCATGCCCGGGCGCAGGGCTGCGCCGGCCTGACGCTCAGCACGTATCGCCACCTGCCATGGAACGCACCCTACTATGCGCGCCATGGTTTCAGCGAAATCGGGGCCGCGGCGCTGGGCGCAGGCCACGCGCTCAAGCTGGCGCGCGAAGCGCAGGACGGACACGATCCGGCGCTGCGCTGCCTGATGCGCAAGCCACTGGCCTGCTAATTGAGCACATCCTTCAGCGCACCAGCTTGGCCTTGCCTTCGCTGAGCGCCTGGGCGATCACCTGGCGCGTGGTCTTGTCCGCGATCTTGACGACTTTTTCCTGCTGGCGGCCCAGGTCGCCCATTTGCTTGCCCAGCGCTTCCATCGGCTTGCCGCGCTGCTCCATCTGGCGCGACATCTGCTCCATTTTCTCGGCCTCGCGCTCGTGTACGTCGGCGATGCGGTCGTTGATCTCTTCCATTTTGTCCTGCGCATCTTCCATCTGCTGCTGCAGGCCTTCCACGTCGCGCTCGGCCGCGCGGCGCGCCGTGTCGCTCGTCGCCAGCGCCTGGCGGCGCGAGGCGTCGCCGAGCTTGCGGCCCAGCTCCTGCTGCTGGCGGCCCAGCACGCGCAACTGTTCCGATTCGCGCGCGCTGCCTTTTTCTAGGCTGCGGGCGCCCATCTTGCGGCCCATTTCACCCATGGCCTTGCCATGCGCGCCCATTTGATCGCCAAGCGCGCTCATCTCCTTGCCCAGCTGTCTCGAGGGTTCCCATGCCGTGCGCACCTTGCCCAGCAAGGCCGCATCCTGCAGCACATAGGCCTGCCCCTGATCGCGGAACCACAGGAACGGCCCCTTGATCGAGCGCTTGAGTTTTTCCACCTGCTCCGAGTGAATATCGCTGTCGACGACGATGACGCCCTCGCTATCCCTGGTGCCATCGACCAGCGCATAGCTTTCGCCCTTGTCGAGCGAACGGCTGACCTGCACGCTGGGCGCGGCAGGCGGGGCCGGTGGCGCGGGCGGTTGCGGCGGCTGCACGGCCAGCGCGCTGCCGCCAAGCAGGATACCGGCCAGGCTGAGGATCAAACGATGGGAAGTGGTCATGGCTGCCTCGTCGCAAAAGTAGTGGAGCGTTGACTGTAGCGGCAAGCGGACCTGGCCTCCAGCGCCGTGCGACAGGCTGCAAAAAGACCTGCCTGGATGGCAAACACGGGCGATGGATGGCATGCCGGGCAAAAAAAAACGGAGGCCGCAGCCTCCGCAAAAACGCCGTGGTACGGCGTATTTCAATTCATTAATACAGCACGACGGAGCGGATCGATTCACCGCTCTTCATCAAGTCAAAACCTTGATTGATATCATCGAGCTTCAGCCTGTGTGTGATCAAATCATCGATATTGAGCTTGCCTTCCATGTACCAGTCGACGATCTTCGGCACGTCCGTGCGGCCGCGCGCGCCGCCGAAGGCGGAACCTTTCCACACGCGCCCCGTCACCAGCTGGAACGGACGCGTGGAAATTTCCTGGCCGGCCGCCGCCACGCCGATGATGATGGACTGGCCCCAGCCCTTGTGGCAGCACTCGAGCGACTGGCGCATCGTGGTGGTGTTGCCGATGCATTCGAACGAATAGTCGGCGCCGCCGTCCGTCAGCTGCACGATGGTATCGACAACGTTTTCCACCTCGTTGGCGTTGACGAAATGCGTCATGCCGAACTTGCGCGCGATGGCCTGGCGCGCCGGGTTGATGTCCACGCCGATGATTTTGTCGGCGCCCACCATCTTCGCCGCCTGGATCACGTTCAAGCCGATGCCGCCCAGGCCGAACACGACCACGTTGGCGCCCGCCTCGACCTTGGCCGTAAACAGCACGGCGCCCACGCCCGTCGTCACGCCGCAACCGATGTAGCAGACCTTGTCGAAGGGCGCATCTTCGCGGATCTTCGCCAGGGCGATTTCCGGCACGACGATGTAGTTCGAGAAGGTGGAGGTGCCCATGTAGTGGAAGATGGGCTTGCCGTCGATGGAAAAGCGCGACGTCGCGTCCGGCATCAGGCCGCGGCCCTGGGTCGAGCGGATCGACTGGCACAGGTTGGTCTTTTGCGACAGGCAGAATTTGCACTGGCGGCATTCCGGCGTGTACAGGGGGATGACGTGGTCATCCTTCTTCAGGCTTTTCACGCCAGGCCCCACGTCGACGACGATGCCGGCGCCTTCATGGCCGAGGATGGATGGGAAGATGCCTTCCGGATCGGCGCCCGACAGGGTGTAGTAATCGGTGTGGCAAATGCCGGTGGCCTTGATCTCGACCAGTACCTCGCCCTCGCGCGGGCCGGCCAGGTCGACTTCCTCGATGGTCAAAGGCGCGCCCGCCTTCCATGCAATCGCTGCTTTGGTTTTCATGTGTGTCCTGTGTATGGTTGAACCAGGCGCGCCAGCGCGCCGTATCGTCACATCATAACAAGGCAGGCGCCGACATGCCACGCCGGCGCCGGTGCAACGCTTACTTGAAACTCTTACTTGGTTTTCGCGCGATTCAAAAAGGCGCCGTGCAAGCCGTTCAGGGTTTCCTCGGCCAGCAGCAGCTGGCTGGCGATTTCATTGATCTTGCGGCGGCTGGAGCGGGCGTGGTCGCGCAGCACTTCGAACGCCGTGTTGCGGTCCGTCTGGAACTTGCCCATCAGCAAACCGACGGCCAGGCTCGTTTCCCGGCCGGCGGCCAGGGCCGCGTTCAGGTTCAGCTCGGTGCGGCGCAGCTGGCGGATTTCATCGGCGCGCGCCAGGCCCGCTTCGAACGCCGGCATCAAGCGGCCTTCGTCGACGGGTTTGACGACATAGCCGACGGCGCCGTAGGCGGCCGCCTGCTTGCCCGATTCGCTGTCGCCGCTGCCGGACAGGAACATGAATGGCACGGCCGTTTCGCCGTGCAGGCGCTTGGCCAGTTCCAGGCCGGACATGCCCGGCATGTGGATGTCGAGCAAGGCCAGGTCAGGCTCGCGCTGGGCGATCAGCTGCAGCGCCACTTCGGCCGAATGGGCCAGGGCCGTCTCGTAGCCGGCATGGCGCAGGACTTCGCCAAGGAATTCCAACAGGAGCTGGTCATCGTCAACGATCAGGATAAGGCGTTTCGCGGCGGCTGGCTGACTCATGGGTAAAGGGACCTCGGTAATGAATGATGCCCTTATTATATGCCGATTATCCGCCAAATCCGCCCCCTCACGCCTCCCCGGCCTGCGCAAACAGCAGATTGAATTGCTGCACTGCAATATCCACATCGTCCGCCTGAGATCCCTTCCCAAATACGCTGCTGATCGCCGCCACCATGTCGGCCCCGCGCGCCACCAGCGGCGCCGCGTTCTCCGGCGTCATGCCGCCGATCACCACGCAGGGCAAGGCGATTTCGCGTTTCGCCTGCAGCACGATATCCAGGGGCGTCGTCACCGGATACTTTTTCACCAGCGATGGATAAAAGCCGCCGAAGGCCACGTAGCTGGCGCCGCCCTCTGCTGCCGTGCGCGCCAGGGCCATGTCGCCATAGCACGAAGCGCCGACGAGCTTGTCCTTGCCCAAGCGCGCGCGTACCTGCGCCACGGACGCGTCCGTGCCGCCCACGTGCACGCCGTCCGCGTCCAGCTCTTCGCACAGCTCGAGAAAATCGTTGATGATGAAAGGCACGCCATACTTGCGGGCCAGGGCCAGCAAGGCGCCCGCCTGTTCGCGCCGCTGCTCCGCGTCGGCGCTCTTGTGGCGGTATTGCAGCAGGGCCACGCCGCCATGCAAAGCCTGCTCCGTGATATCGAGCAGGCGGTCGGTGTCATCCCAGTTCGGGGTGACCAGATACAGTCCACGCATGATGTTTTCCTTATTCAATGAATCGTTGCGGCATGAGTTGACCTGGCGCAATCGCATACGCGCCGGCCAGGGCCGCATGGCAATAGGCTTGCGCCCGGTCAAGCGCTTGCGCCAGCGGCTGGCCCAATGCCAGGCGGGCCGCGATGGCCGACGCCAACGTGCAGCCGCTGCCATGAAACTCGCCGGGCAGGCGCGGCCAGCGCCACTCGCGCGCGCGCCCGTCACCGTCCAGCCAGCGGTTGACGATCTCCTCGCCGTCGCCGTGGCCGCCCGTCACCAGCACGTGTCCACAGCCTTGCGCGCGCAAGTTGTCTTCGCCGCCCAGGGCCAGCGCTTCCGGCCCGTTCGGTACGATGACGGTAGTCACGGGCAGCAAGGGCACCAGCGCCAGCACGGCGTCGTCCCGGCTGAGCACGTCGCCATGGCCGCTGGCCAGTACGGGATCGAGCACGACAGGCAAGCTTGGGCGGGACAACCGCAATTGGGCGATCAGTTGCGCGATGACGGCCGCATTCGCCGCGCTGCCGGGGATGCCGATTTTCACGGCATCGATGGCGACCTTGGCGATCAGCGCCTGCGCCTGGCGGCGCAGCAATTCCGGCGCCACGGGCTCGACAGCAAACACGCGGTCGTTGTCCTGCACCGTCAGCGCCGTGATCACGGGCAAGGCATGCGCGCCCTGCGCCGCAATCGCTAGAATATCGGCGGCGATGCCGGCGCCGCCCGACGGGTCGGCGCCGGCAAACACGAGCACGGTGGGACGCCGTCGCTCCATCACGCCAGCCGGCCCGCCATCGGCGACGAAGGCGAGGCGGCGAACTTGCGCGGCATGCGCCCCGCCAAAAACGCTTCGCGCCCGGCCCGCACGGCCAGTTTCATCGCATGCGCCATGCGCACGGGGTCGCGCGCGCCGGCAATGGCTGTATTCATCAGCACGCCATCGCAACCGAGTTCCATCGCGATGGCCGCGTCCGACGCCGTGCCCACGCCCGCATCGACGAGTACGGGCACTTTCGCCTGGTCGATGATCAAGGACAAGTTCCACGGGTTCAAGATGCCCATGCCCGAGCCGATCAGGGACGCCAGCGGCATGACGGCCACGCAGCCGATGTCTTCCAGAATCTTCGCCTGGATGGGATCGTCGCTGCAGTAGACCATCACGTCGAAGCCATCCTTGACCAGCGCTTCGGCCGCGACCAGGGTTTCCGGCATGTGCGGAAACAGCGTCTTTTCATCGCCCAGCACTTCCAGTTTCACCAGATTGCGCCCGCCCAGGAGTTCCCGCGCCAGTTGCAGGGTGTAGACGGCATCCTTGGCGTTGTAGCAGCCGGCCGTGTTCGGCAAGATCGTGTACTGCTCGGGCGGCACGAAGTCCAGCAGGCTGGGCGCGTTCGGATCTTGCCCGATATTCACCCTGCGGATCGCCACCGTGATGATCTGCGCCTCGGCCGCGTCCGTCGCTTCGCGCGTCTGCGGCAAATCCTTGTACTTGCCGCTGCCCACCAGCAGGCGCGATCGATACTGTTTGCCTGCGATGGTCAGCAGGTCGTTGTTTGTTGCGGTATGCATGTGCGTTTCCTTGTCTATTCTCAACTTAACCGCCGCCAATCGCGCGTACGATTTCCACCTGGTCTTGAATTTCCAGGACCCGGTCGTGCCACGCCTTGCGCGGCACGACGCTGCGGTTGACGGCCAGCGCCAGCGCCTGGTTCTCCAGCGACAGCGCGGCGATCAATTGGTCCAGGGTTTGCCCCGGCGGCACCTGGTGCGGCGCGCCGTTGAGCGTGATGTCGATCAATGCAGTCATCACGCCCTCCTTCAGACCTTGCGGTACAGCTCGGCGCCGTTCTTGATGAATTCGATGGCTTTCACCTCCATCCCCTGCTGCAGCGCCTTGTCTTCCGCGATGCCCATGCCGGCCGCGTATTCGCGCACTTCCTGCGTGATCTTCATCGAGCAGAAATGCGGGCCGCACATGGAGCAGAAATGCGCCACCTTGGCCGAATCCTTGGGCAAGGTTTCATCGTGGAATTCGCGCGCCTTGTCCGGGTCCAGGCCGATGTTGAACTGGTCGTCCCAGCGGAATTCGAAACGGGCTTTCGACAGCGCGTTGTCGCGGATTTGCGCGCCCGGATGGCCTTTCGCCAGGTCGGCCGCGTGCGCGGCGATCTTGTACGTGATGATGCCGTCCTTGACGTCCGCCTTGTTCGGCAAGCCCAGGTGTTCCTTCGGCGTCACGTAACACAGCATGGCCGTGCCATACCAGCCGATCATGGCCGCGCCGATGCCCGAGGTGATGTGGTCGTAGCCGGGCGCGATATCCGTCGTCAGCGGCCCCAAGGTGTAGAACGGCGCCTCGCCGCACTGTTCCAGCTGCAAGTCCATGTTTTCCTTGATCAATTGCATGGGCACGTGGCCCGGACCTTCGATCATCACTTGCACGTCGTGCTTCCAGGCAACTTGCGTCAGCTCGCCCAGGGTTTTCAATTCGCCCAGCTGCGCCTCGTCATTGGCGTCGTAGATGGAGCCGGGGCGCAAGCCGTCGCCCAGCGAGAACGACACGTCATACGCCTTCATGATTTCGCAAATTTCTTCGAAATGCGTGTAGAGGAACGATTCCTGGTGGTGCGCCAGACACCATTTCGCCATGATGGAGCCGCCGCGCGAAACGATGCCCGTCAGGCGCTTGGCTGTCATCGGCACATAGCGCAGCAGCACGCCCGCGTGGATGGTGAAGTAATCGACGCCCTGCTCGGCCTGCTCGATCAGGGTGTCGCGGAAGATTTCCCACGTCAGATCTTCCGCCTTGCCATTGACCTTTTCCAGCGCCTGGTAGATGGGCACGGTGCCGATGGGCACGGGGCTGTTGCGCACGATCCATTCGCGCGTCTCGTGGATGTGCTTGCCGGTCGACAAGTCCATCACGTTATCGCCGCCCCAGCGGATGGCCCAGGTCATCTTTTCCACTTCCTCGCCGATGGAAGACGTCACGGCGGAATTGCCGATATTCGCATTGATTTTCACCAGGAAATTGCGGCCGATAATCATCGGCTCCACTTCCGGGTGGTTGATATTGGCGGGAATGATGGCGCGACCGCGGGCGATTTCCTCGCGCACGAATTCCGGCGTGATTTCGACCGGGATGCTGGCGCCGAAGGACTGGCCCGGATGCTGGCGGCCCATCAGGTCGGCCAGGCGCTCGCCCATGGGGCCGGAAGCCTTGAGTTCGCGCAAATACTCCTGGCGGCGCATGTTTTCGCGGATGGCAACGAATTCCATTTCCGGCGTGATGATGCCCTGGCGCGCGTAATGCATCTGCGTCACGTTCTTGCCGGCGATGGCGCGGCGCGGCTTGCGGTGCAAATTGAAACGCAGCTCGGCCAGTTTCGGGTCCGCCAGGCGGGCGATGCCGTAGTCGGAGGTGGGGCCGGGCAATTCTTCCGTGTCGGCACGCTCCATGATCCATGGCAGGCGCGGCGTATCGAGGCCGGAGCGGATGTCGATATTCACGTCCGGGTCCGTGTACGGGCCGGATGTGTCATAGACGTAGATCGGCGGATTCTTTTCGCCGCCGAACGACGCTTCCGTGTCGGACTGGCTGATCTCGCGCATGGGCACGCGGATGTCGGGGCGGCTGCCTTGCACGTAGATCTTGCGCGAATTGGGCAGCGGCGCGATGGCGGCTTCGTCGACCGTGGCGGTGGCGGAAAGGAATTTCGGATTGGCGTTCATTTTGGCTCCTTGGCTAGACTATTTTTCAGCCTGGAGCCAGCTAAGGAGGTTCGGAATTGCGCACGCGGAAAAGCGGGGTGCAGTCATCCTAAAGCTTCCCTTCGCTGGCATTATCCAGATCAGGTTCGGAGGGTATTTCTCACCCGCGCTTGCACCGTGTTTCCACAGCGAAAGGCAGGACCCCTAGCGTTTGCCGCCTTGCGGCAGCGAGCCAATTATACGCGGTTCGCGCCGCGTGGCCAGATGATTTCTTGCAGGTGTCGTCTTTGCGCATCTGCTGCATTGCAACAGACGGCAGCGCGCTTATTTCTTCTTGCCCCAGCGCCAGCTGGTCGGTTCGCCCTTCAGCTGGCAGATGAAAATGAGCACGGCAACGATGGCCACTTCATAGACGATGTAGCCGACCAGCATGGTTTGCGGAGGGAACAGGAAGGCGCCGCAGGCGAACAGCGCCAGCGCGGCCAGGAACACCAGCCAGCCTTGCCAGGTGATGGGCAAGCCCCAGCCCCAGCCATAGGTCTTGGCGGGGAACCAGTAGGAGGGAGATTTGTCGGTCATGATTTTTCCTGGTCTGTATCGATGGCGCCCAGTATAAATCAGGCACTGCGATGGCGCTCCGTGACATCGAGGCCGATGCCGCGGTAGCCGATGAAGCGGCTGCCCGTGTCGAACATCGGTTCGCCGCTGACCTGCAGGTATTGCGTGCTGCCGTCGAGGTTGGCGCGGCTGTAGATAAAGTCGAGAAACGGTTCCCGTGCGGCAATCTTGGCGTCGAGCAAGGCACGCTCGGCCGCGTTCCAGCGCTGCGGCTCTTCCTCGCTGCCGATGCCCAGCATTTCAGCCACGGGGCCGGAAAAGCGCGTCAGGTTGCCCTGCGCATCCTGTTCCCAGTACCAGTCGGACGACAGTTCCGTGAAACGCTGGAAGCGCGCTTCGCTTTCGCGCAACTCCGCCGTGCGCACTTCCACCATCTGTTCCAGCGACTTGTTGTATTCGGCCAGCTTCTGGTACAGCAATCGCACTTCCAGCATGTTGTGGATGCGCGTCTTGACTTCCACCAGGTCGAAGGGCTTGCTGACGAAATCCTTGGCGCCCGCCTGCAGCGCGCGCAGCTTGTGGCCCGGCTGGGCCGTGATCACCAGCACGGGCAGATAGCTGCCCGCCTCGAGGTCGCGCAAGCCTTCCATGACCTCGAAACCATCCATTTCCGGCATCTGCAAGTCGAGCAGGATCAGGTCGTAGCGGTGCTGCTGGTGCAGCGCGCGCACGGCTTGCGGGTCCATGGTGGAGGTGATGCGCGTATAGCCGGCATTGCGCAGCACCTGTTCCAGCAGCATGACGTTGGCCTCCTGGTCATCGACGATGAGGATGCTGGCGTTCAGGATCTCGGTGGCTTGAAGCATGGCGGTATTCCTAAAAATAAATGCTGAATTAGCGTACTGCATGAGTGTCGTCGGCCAGGCCGTGCGCGGCCGCATAATGCAGGGCCACGTCGAGCGCATCCATGAATTCGACGACCTTGATCGGCTTGGTCAGGTAGCGGAAGAAGCCCGCTTCCAGGCCCTTTTCGATGTCGCGCGGCACAGCGTTGGCCGACAGGGCCATCACGGGAATATGTTTCGTGAGCGGATCGTCGTGCAGGATATGCAGGGCGCCATAGCCGCTGATGCCGGGCAGGTTGATATCCATCAAGATCACGTCCGGCTGATACGTGCGCGCCAGGTCGATGCCCAGGTGCGCATCGATGGCCGTCAGCAGCTTCAAGTCGCTGCGGCGGGCGATCAATTGCTCGACCAGCGCCAGGTTCGCGGGATTGTCTTCCACGTACAGCAAGGTGCGCTGGCTTTCCTGCGCTTCCTGCGCCTGCGGCAGCGCATCGCCGTCGCCCAGCATCAGTGCCGGCGCGCTGCTGGCGGCCAGCTCGAACCAGAAGGTGGTGCCCACGCCCACCGTGCTGTCGACGCCGATGGCGCCGCCCATCAGCTCGACCAGCTGCTTGGTGACGACGAGGCCGATGCCCGTGCCCTCTTCCGTGCTGTTTTCCTGTCCCAGGCGGTTGAAAGGCTGGAACAGCTGCGCCACCTGCCCCGCATCGAGGCCGGCGCCGCTGTCGCGCACGCTGACGCGCACCTTGGCGCCGCGCTGGCTGCAGTCGACGGTGACGGAACCGCCGCCCTGGTTGTATTTGATGGCGTTCGACAACAGGTTGATCATCACCTGTTTCACGCGCGTGCGGTCCGCATGCACGAAGTAGGCTTCGCCGCAGCGGGGGAAATGCAGGCTGATGCCGCGCTTTTCCGCCTGCGGCGCGATCATCGCCTGGCAATCCTGCAGCACGTCGAGCAGCGACATCGCTTCCTGCGACAACGTCACCTTGCCCGATTCGATCATGGCCAGGTCGAGGATTTCATTGATCAAGCGCAAGAGATACCAGCCTCCCTTGAGGATCTGTTCGATCGAGCGCTGCTGCGGCACGGTGGGCGGCGGCACGTCGGACGCCATCAGCTGCGCAAAGCCCAGCACGGCATTCAGGGGCGTGCGCAATTCGTGGCTCATGCTCGACAGGAATTCGGACTTGGCGCGGTTGGCCTTTTCCGCCACCAGGCGCGCCTTCTTCAGCTCGGCATTGTTGGTTTCGACGAGCGAGCGCGTGTACGCCTGCTGTTCGCGCAGGCGCTGGTCCAGCAGCGCCTGTTCCGCCTCGACCTGCTTGCGTGCCGTATTGTCGGTGCCGATCAGCAAGTAGCCGATGACCTTGCTCTGCGCATCGCGCAAGGCCGTCACGGAAACGATGGCGGGGAAGCGGCTGCCATCGTTGCGGATGTAGGTCAGTTCATAGATGTCTTCGATGCCGCGCGTGGCCTTGAAGACGAGCGCTTCCACGCCGGGCGTGATGACGGTGTCGAGTTCGGCGCTGAGGGCGGCCGCGCGCGCGACGATTTCTTGCGCATCGGAAATGCCAGCCGGCGTCAGCTTGTCCACCACGTCGCTCGCCGCATAACCGAGCATGCGTTCGGCGCCCACATTGAAAATCTGGATCACGCCCTGCGCATCGGTGGCGATGCACGAGAAATTGGCGCTGTTGAAGATCGCATCCTGCAAGGCGCCCGCCTTGAGCAGTTGGCGCGGCAGGCTGGCCGCCACCGTGCGCCGGTACAGCGCCACGAGCAGCATCAGCAGCAAGAAGACCAGCGCGTCGATGACGCAAGCCGTCTCGAACGGCGCGCGCCAGGCCAGCACGCCGACGGCCAGCAGCGCGACGGCGCTGAAGGAAAACGCCAGCGCCATGGGCCAGCGCGACGGTGCGCGCGGGGGAATGTTTTCGACAGATTGCATGAGGTAGCCCGGGCTATGACAACGATAAGAATACGAGGCAGTGCGGTCTTCAGGAAGACTGGCGCTGGCGCACGTCCGACAGCAGGCGCGCAAATTCCTTTTTGACCACGCCATAGCATTCGCACACATGGCCTTCGAGGCCGGCGCGGTCCAGCACGGAAATATGGCCGCGCCGGTAGCTGATGAAGCCGTGCTGCTGCAGGCGCCCGGCCGCTTCCGTCACGCCTTCGCGGCGCACGCCCAGCATGTTGGCGATCAACTCCTGCGTCATGGTCAGCTCGCGGTTCGGCAAGCGGTCCATGGTCAGCAGCAGCCAGCGGCACAGCTGCTGCTCCACCGTATGGTGGCGGTTGCACACGGCCGTCTGCGACATTTGCGTGATCAGCGCCTGCGTATAGCGCAGCAGCAAGCGCATGACGGGCCCCGCGCGGTCGAACTCTTCCATCAGCAAATGGGCCTTCAGCCGGTAGCCGACGCCGCCCGTCTGCACGACGGCGCGGCTCGGTGTCGAGTTGCCGCCCATAAACAGCGACACGCCCACGACGCCTTCATTGCCGACACCGGCAATTTCCGACGAACCGCCATTTTCCAGCAGGTAATGAATGGAAACGATGGCCGTGGTGGGGAAATACACATGCTGCAGCTTGTCGCCCGAATCGTAGATCACGTCGCCGAGCAGCATCGACACTTGCTCCAGGTACGGGGCCAGGCGCGCGAAATCGGCGTCGAGCATGGCGGCAAGCAAATGGTTTTGATTCGGGTTGTGCAGCTGGGCATGCGGACTCGACATGGGCAGGTTTCCTGGTTTCCAGTCGTCAGCTAGGGGATCGATGAAAGGCGTCCGAACGAGGGCCGCCATGTGGTGCAGCGTAACACAGCGCTGGCACGGTGCCCCGACTATATTTCTTGCCGGCATGGCCGTCCGTTCGGTAGCGAACGGACGGTATTTCGCCGCCCGCCCTACAGTCAGTCACTGCCCGGCCTGCCTGATCATGGATCGGCACCGGCGCTGCCACGGGACGTCACCATGCAATCATTCTTCAAGCGCATCTCCATTTCCGTTTCCACTTCGGCCCTGCTCACCCTGGCGTTCGGACTGTGTCTGACGGCCCTGTGCTACGCCTCGGCGCGCCAGATCGAGTCGGAAAGCACCCGGCTGCTGCTGCAGTACCACGCCAGCGCACACACCTTGGGCGCCGCCCTGCTGCCGGCCAAAGGCATGGGCCTGGACGCCAACCACCGCGGCTCGCTGTATGTGCTGCTGGGCGGTTTGCTGTCGAGCCTGCTGGCGGCCGCGTATGTGTATCAGCTGGTGTCGCGCAATTCCGTGATTGCCCGCATCACGGGCGAACGCACGGCGGCGCTGCAGTTTGCCAATTTGCGCCTGTCCGAAGACATCGCCGCGCGCATGCACAATGAAAAGTCGCTGCGGCTGCGCGAACGCATCATCGAAGTGTCGGCCAATGCCATCATCCTGTGCAGCGCCGACGCGCCCGGCTACCTGATCGAATACGTCAACCCCGCCTTCGAACGCATCACCGGCTATGCGGCCGGCGAAGTCATCGGCCAGCGTCTGGAAGACTTGCAAGGTCCGGAGCAAGGGCGGCAAGACATGCACGCCATTACGGCGGCCCTGCGCGAACAGCGCGAAGGCAAGGCCATCGTGCGCAATTTCCGCAAGGATGGCAGCTGCTACTGGAGCGAGCTGTTCGTCGCTCCCGTGCGCGACGATGGCGATGGCCCCGTCAGCCACTTTGTCGTAGCGCAATACGACATCAGCACCGTCATGCGTTTCGAACAGGAACTGGAATTCCAGGCCAGGCACGATATCCTGACGGGCCTGGCCAACCGGGCCCTGCTGCGCGAAAGGCTGGAGCAGGCGATGGCCGTGACGCGGCGCAGCGGCCTGCCCCTGTGGGTGGTTTTCATCGACCTCGACCGCTTTAAATTCGTCAACGATACCCTGGGCCACGATGCGGGCGACCTGGTGCTGAAAAGCGTGGCCGAGCGCCTGCGCGACGCGACGCGCGAAGTCGACACCGTGGCGCGCCTGGGCGGCGACGAATTCGTGCTGCTGCTGCCCCAGCACGGCAATGGCGAACCGGGCGTGGCCATCCTGCAGCGCATCCAGGACGCCGTGACGCAACCGTTGCAACTGGGCGAATATGAATTTTTCCTCAGCTGCTGCATGGGCGTGGCCGTGTATCCCGACGATGGCGACGATGCCGACACGCTGATCAAGCACGCCGACATCGCCATGTACCGCGCGAAGGAACAGGGACGGGGCCACTGGCAATTCTATGCCGCGAGCATGAATACGGGCACCCTGGAACGGCTGGGACTGGAGAGCGAGCTGCGCCACGCCCTGGAGCGGGGGCAATTCCACCTCGAATACCAGCCCCAGCTGGACCTGGCCAGCGGCACGGTGGTGGGCATGGAAGCGCTGCTGCGCTGGACCCACCCGCAGCTGGGACGGATTCCGCCGGCCAGCTTCATCGGCCTGGCCGAGGAAATGGGCTTGATCACGCCCATCGGCGACTGGGTGCTGCGCACGGCATGCGCCCAGGCGCGCGCCTGGCAGCTGGCCGGCCATGGCCCGCTGCGCCTGGCCGTCAATCTGTCGGCGAGGCAATTCAAGCAAAAGAACCTGCTGCACGCGGTGGCGCAGGCGCTGGCGGACACGGGACTCGCTGCGGCCCATCTGGAACTGGAGTTGACGGAAAGCATGGTCATGCATGACGTGGAACAAGCCACGGTCATCATGGCCAAGCTGAAGGGACTGGGCGTGCAACTGTCCATCGATGACTTCGGCACCGGCTACTCCAGCCTGGCCTACCTGCGCCACTTCCCCATCGACGTATTGAAAATCGACAAAACCTTCGTCAGCGACATCACGCACAGCATGGACGACGCGGCCATCGTGCGCGCCATCATTTCACTGGCGCACAGCCTGCGCCTGAAAGTGATCGCGGAAGGCGTGGAAACGGCGCAGCAGCTGGACTTCCTGCGCCAGCACGGCTGCGACCAGATGCAGGGCTATTTGTTCAGCCGCCCCCTGGCCGCCGCCGCTTTCGAGACATTGCTGCTCGAAGGCAACATGCTGCCCGCTTAAAAAGCGTGGCGCAGGCCGATGTTGAAGGCGCGGTTGCCGCTGCCCACTTCGGTTGCATTGCCCACCATGTAGGCGGCGTCGTTGCGGTTGCGGATATGCGCGTAGGCAACATACACCTTGCTGCGCTTGGACAAGGCATACGTGGCGCCGATGGCCAGCTGCTGCGCGTCGCGGTTGGCCGCATCGCGGTCATCCTTGCGCACATACGAGGCCAGCAGGGTCGTCGCACCGAGCGGCACGGAGACGCCGACGATGGCGTCGCGGCTGTCGGTGGACTGGGCCGGCGCCTGCGCCGCGCCGTACGGATTTTCCGCAAAGAACATGCTGCTGCCATCGCCCGTGTTGCGGCCATAGCCGGCAAACGCCGTGGCCACGCCAAAGTTGTAATTGCCGGCCAGAATGGTGTTATTCACGTCGGCCTTGCCCGGCTCGCCGGCACGGCTCTGGCGCGCCAGGCGCAAGGTCAGGGGACCGTTGACATAACCCAATGCCAGGCCCAGCGAACGTTGATCTGCCGCAATCCCCGTGTGCTCGCCGGCACCATACATGACGGTGCCCGTCACGCCGCGCCATTCCGGCGAGGTGTAGCGCACGGTATTGTCGATGCGCGTGGCCGAATAGCCGGCCAGGTTGGTCGCCGCGCCGGCCAGGCCGCCCTCGAACGGATCGGCCACGTCGGTCAGCGCCTGGCTTTGCAGGTTGTACTGGCGGCCCACGGTCAGCATGCCCAACGGGCTGTCGATGCCGACAAACGCCTGGCGGCCGAACAATTGCCCCCCCTGGTCGGAGCGGCCCGAGTCGCTCAGGACGCCCGCTTCCAGCGTGAACACGGCGTGCAAGCCATTGCCCAGGGATTCCGTGCCGCGCAAGCCCAGGCGCGAGCCGGCCGATACACCGCTGGTGAGCTTGCTGACGCCGCCTTCCTGCACCAGGCCCGCATCCATCAAGCCATATAGGGTGACTGACGACTGGGCGTGGGCGGCAGGCAAGGCGCCCAGGGTGGCGATGGTCGAAACGAGGCCGACACTGATCGAGAGTTTTTTCATGCTGGTTTCCTTGTAAAGGCAAAACCAGGAAAGCGCGCGGCCATGGCGCGGCCACAGGCGTCAAGGCGCGCCGTAGTTACATGCCGTATCGAAAGACGACGGGCCAGATAACAACATTCCTGGCTAAGCTGTGGCGGCGCGGCCGATAAAGACGATGGCGCGCGGTATTCCGCCGTGAATGGTGCACCGCTGGCGGTGCGCGTGGCTCAGGCGCCCGGCCCGAAGGGGACGCGCTGAAGGTGGCTGGCATCGCGGATGCGCTGGCCTTGAGACGCGGGCGCGTGTTGGATATGAAACGTTGGTACAACCGCGTCTGCAGGCGCCGTCCGCAAGGATGAGGCAGGAGGCGCCGAGGCCGGCATTATAGCATCGGCAGCGCCTTGATCCCCGTTCTGTTGCAGTAAAACGACTCGCCAGGCCGCCAAAACACGGGCTTACGGCCCCCTCCCGATGCCGGGACGGTCGCCCTGCCCAGGCGACGGCCGCGCTTACTTCACCTTGTCGTACGACAGCATTTGCCCGTCGCGATTCCAGGCCAGCTGGCCCTCCTCTATGCCGATGACGGCGTGGAAATCGCGCATGCCCGAGCGCGGCGGATACAGCGCAAAACGCAACAGGCCTTGCCGGGCCGGCAGCGCCACCGTGGCGATGCCCGCTTCCGGATGGGACAGCACCAGATGCCGTAGCGGCCCGCCAAACGGCACCTGCCACGGCTGCTTGCCGCTGACGCCTTTGGCAAACGCGGGCGCATCGCCCAGCGCCGCCAGGCCGATATCGGCTACGGCCTCGTCGCGATACTCGACGATGATGCGGGCCGGGCCGGTGGTGGCGTCGCCCGGGCGCGGCGGCAACAACGCAAATGGCGCATCGGGCGATGCCCCATCGCCCTGCAGCAGCAACTCGCCGTCCAGCACCGACCAGCGCCCCTGCGCAGCTTGCTCATCGACGCCATACACCATCCCGTAGCTGAAACGCCCGTCGGCGCGCAGGACGATCTGCGACGCGACCTCGGTCTTGCGCCCCAGCGCATAGCGCCCCGGCAAACGCTGTTGCAGCGCCAGGTCGGCAGCCTTGTCCTTGTGTACGGGCGCGGCCGCAACTGCGGCGGGCGGCACCTGCCAGCCACCGGCCGCCAGGATGGCCAGCATGTCGTCGCGCCCCGCGGTGCGCAGCGCGCTCCAGTCCTGCGGCGCGAGTTGCCGCAGGCCGCCAGCCAGGCGCGGCAGGCGCGCGGCAAAGCGCTGGCCCAGCCAGCCGGCCAGTATGCCCCCCGGTTCGTCGGCAAAGGCGGTGATCAGGCGCGGCGCCATGGCGTGCTCGCACTGCTGCGGCGCGGCGGCAAAACCCTGCTGGAGCAGCAAGTTCCAGTACGCGTCGGATGCGTTCATGACGATGTTGACCAGGTTCGACGTATCCGGCAGGCACACCTTGTCCAGCGGCAGCGTCGAGCCGCGCGTGACGAGGGCCAGCATATCGGCGTCGAGGCTGGCGGCGGCCAGGTCCAGCGCGCTGCCCCATGCGTGCCCCGTGCTGTCATCGATCCGCGCACCGCGCGCGATGAACAGGCGCACGGCCTCGGTCTCGCCGCTGACGATGGCTTGCTCCAGCGCACTCTTCTGATTGGCGCCGCGCCAGTTCGGGTCCAGTCCCAGGTCCAGCAGACGCGGCAGCAGATCGCCGCGCCGCGCCCGCAGCGCCTGGCGCAGCACCGCCGCATCGCCCGGCGCGCGCCGCACGCCGTCGGCGCGCCGCAACATGCCGTGCTCCAGCAACAGTGGCGCCAGTGCGCGCTGCGGCGAGGCCACGGCGAGCATGGCGGCGTTATTGCTCAACTGGCTGGCCGGCAAGCCTGCCGCCAGCATCAGGCGTACCCGTTCGACGCCGGCCGCATCACGCACGGAACGCAGCGCCTCGTCCAGCGGCGACCACTTGAGGTCTGCTGGCGGCTGGCGCGCCGCGACAGCGGCCAGCAACAAGGTCAGCACCGAATTGCTTTCCGGCGTCGGCTTCAGTTTCAGCGCCGTCCGCAAGACGGGGAATTCCCCGCCCAGCGGATCGGCGCCCAAGTCCAGCAGCAGCTTGACCATTGCCGCATCGCCATTTTCGACGGCCGCGAGCAAGGGGGGACGATAGCCGTCGCTGACGACGGGCGCGCCCATCGCGGCCAGGCGGGCGACCCAGTCGGGCCGCTGGCTGCGCACGGCATGCCACAGCAGCGTCTCCGTTTCCAGGTGCAGCGTATCGAGCGTCGTCAGTTTTCTCATGTGCAACCCTTCGGCTGCGGGGCCGACTTGCACCCACGGCATGCCGGGCATCACCAACTGGCGCAGCACGTCCTCGGACGCCGGTTGGTGCTGGTACATGGCGCGCATCGCGGCATCGAGCCAGCGGTCATTGCCTTTTGCATCATGCCGGGGCACGCGCTGCTTGAGCCAGTCCAGCGCGCCGGCGTTGCCCGCTTCGGCGGCGTAGGCGTACAGCGACTTGCCCTTGTCGTCGATCTCGGGCGTGGTGCCGGTGGCCAGCATTTTATCGAGCACTTCGGTGCCGCGCGTCAGGCCCAGCAAGCGGCTCCACAGCACGTCATCGGCCTGCGGCCGTTCGGCCGGCCGCGCCGCGCCGTCTTTCGTCTTCTGTGCCTGGCGCAGCTCTGCCATGCGCTGGTCGCCCACCAGATACGGCAGGCCGGAACCCGCGTCCAGCAAGGCGACCATGTTCGCCGTACGCTCATCCGCGTCGAGCAATTCCGGCAGAGTGTCCGCAGCTTCCTGCTGCAGCGCGTATTCCAGCGGCGCCAAGGTGTCGTTTCCGGCGCCATAGTGCCGGACGTCGGCGCCATGGGCCAGCAACAGCCGCACCATCGCGGCGTTGCCATACATGGCCGCCAGGTGCAGGGGCGCGACGCTCCTGCCCCCGGTGCCTTCATCGACCGGCACGCCGCGCTGCAACAGCAGCGTCATCATGCGCAGCCTGGCCGGCAGCAGCGCGGCGTGCCGCTCGCGTTGCGCCTCGCGGTGCGCCCGCCGCTGCATCTGTTGCAGCAACTCATCGTCCAGACGCGGTTGCGCCTTCTGCCACGCCTGTTCCGCTTCGACCAGGCTGTACGCGGGCAAGATCAAGACGTGCAGCAAGGTATTCTCGCCGCTCCGGTAGGCGCCCGGCGAGGCGACGCCGGCCAGCAGCTTGCCGAAAGCGGCTTCATCGCCCTCGCTGGCGGCGTCGAACAGCGCTCGCACCTCGGGCGTCGGCGGCAGCTTGTCGCGCGCCTCGCGCACATAATGGATCACCCGTTCCATGCCGTGCACGGTAAGCTGCGGCAGCGGCATGCCCACCTTCCACGCCCGCGCCAGCCGGTCCGCCTCGGCGTTTTGCGCCGCGTTCATCGCCTTTGCCCAGCCGGCCACGGCGGCGGCGGCCCCCGCTTCCCCGCCCGCCGCCGCCAGCTGGCTCAGCATGGAAGCGAGCACATAGTCCTGCGGCACGCCCCGATCCAGGCCGTACACCGTGGCCAGCTGCAGCTGGGCCTTGGCGTTGCCGCTTTCGGCCGCCTTGCGCAGCCAGCGGGCGGCCTCCTTTTCATCCAGGCCATCTGCCCCGTTGCAGCACAGCATGCCCAGCTGGTAGGCGGCGTCCATGTCGCCGCCCTCGGCGGCGCGGCGGTACCAGTCCTGCGGCGAGCGCCGTCCCGTCTGCGACGTCGCCGGCAGGGACGCGCCGCGCTTCCAGCGGCCGGCCAGGCGCACGGCCTCGTCGACCTGGTCCGGCGACATCGCGCGGCGGCGCGCCGGCAGATACGTCTCCAGCTCGGCCGCGCCCTTCCATTTCTTGTCTTGCAGCGCCAGCAGTCTGAGCGCATACGACACCACCTTGTCGGCCGGCACGCCTTCGCCCCGTTCATACATTTGCGCCAGTTGCGCCATCGGTTCGCCGGCGCCCTGCGATGCCAGACTGCGCAGCCAGGGCAGCGCGCGCGCCGGATTGCGCAGGCTGCCCGACCAGCTCGTATACAGGGAAACCAGTGCCTCCTGCGCAACGCGATCGCCGCCCTTCGCAGCCAGCAGATACCAGCGCCCGGCTTCGGCATCGCTGCGCGCCACGTCCGCACATCGCTCCTCGCCCAGGTAGATATCGCCGAGAACCTTTTGCGCCTTGATATTGCCGCCCTGTGCCGGTCCCCGCAATTGCGCCACGGCATCGATGCAACGCCCGCGCTGGAAAGCCGCCATCCCCTCAGGAACGCCGGCGCATGCTTCCCCGGCAGCCAATCCAGCGCCGAGCACGGCCAATTGCCACAATCTCTTCATGATCTTCTGGACTTTCAAATAATGTTGCAAAGATGATAGCTTAGAAAAAATACAATGAAGCAATATTGCTCAATCGTGCGCGGCTTTTCGGCGCATCCAGGGCCGCTATTTGCTGCGCATGCTTTATGCACCCCTTATAATGGTTCCTTTTGCCAATCACACGCCAAATCATGGAATTAGCCAAGTCTTTCGAGCCCGCCGACATTGAACAATTCTGGCGCACCGAGTGGGAACAGCGCGGTTACTTCACCGCCACCCTCGATGCCGGAAAACCTTCCTTCAGCATCCAGTTGCCGCCGCCGAACGTCACCGGCACCCTGCACATGGGCCATGCGTTCAACCAGACCATCATGGATGGCCTGACCCGCTACCACCGCATGCTGGGCCACAACACGGCCTGGATTCCCGGCACCGACCACGCGGGCATCGCCACGCAAATCGTCGTGCAACGCCAGCTGGACGCGCAAAAGATTTCGCGCCATGACCTGGGCCGCGAGAAATTTGTGGAAAAAGTGTGGGAATGGAAAGAAAAATCCGGTTCCATCATCACCGGCCAGATGCGCCGCCTGGGCGCCTCGGCCGACTGGCAGCGCGAATACTTCACGATGGATGAACCGCGCTCGAAAGTCGTCACCGACGTCTTCGTGCGCCTGTTCGAGCAAGGCTTGATCTACCGCGGCAAGCGCCTCGTCAACTGGGACCCCGTGCTGGGCACGGCTGTCTCGGATCTGGAAGTGGTGTCCGAGGAAGAAGACGGTTCCATGTGGTACATCAAATACCCGCTGGCCGACGGCAGCGGCTTCCTGACGGTGGCCACCACCCGTCCTGAAACCATGCTGGGCGACGTGGCCGTGGCCGTCGATCCGACAGACGAGCGCTACACGGCGCTGGTGGGCAAGATGCTGAAACTGCCGCTGACGGACCGCGAAATCCCCATCATCGCCGACGAATACGTCGACAAGGAATTCGGCACGGGCTGCGTGAAGATTACGCCTGCACACGACATGAACGATTACGCCGTGGGCCAACGCCACAAGCTGGCGCAGATCGTCATCCTGACCCTGGACGCGAAGATCACGGACGATGCGCCCGAGGCCTACCGCGGCATGGACCGCTTCGCCGCGCGCAAGCAGATCGTCGCCGACCTCGATGCGCAAGGCTTGCTGGAGCAAGTCAAGCCCCATAAACTGATGGTGCCGCGCGGCGACCGCACGGGCGTCGTCATCGAGCCGATGCTGACGGACCAGTGGTTTGTCGCCATGAGCAAGCCGGCCCCGGAAGGTACTTTCTTCCCAGGCAAGTCGATCGCGGAAACGGCGCTGGACAAGGTCGCCAACGGCGAAATCAAGTTCGTGCCGGAAAACTGGAGCACCACCTACAACCAGTGGCTCAACAACATCCAGGACTGGTGCATCTCGCGCCAACTGTGGTGGGGCCATCAAATCCCGGCGTGGTACGACGACGCCGGCAATATCTTTGTTGCGAAAACGCAAGCCGAAGCGGAAGCCAAGGCACTGGCCGCCGGCAGCACGGGTCCCTTGAAGCGCGACGACGACGTGCTCGACACGTGGTTCTCGTCGGCCCTGGTGCCGTTCTCGACCATGGGTTGGCCTGAAGAAACCCCGGACATGAAGGCCTTCCTGCCGTCGTCCGTGCTGGTGACGGGTTTCGACATCATCTTCTTCTGGGTCGCGCGCATGGTCATGATGACGGCACACTTCACGGGCAAGGTGCCGTTTGAAACCGTCTACGTGCACGGCCTCGTGCGCGATTCGACAGGGCAAAAGATGTCCAAGTCGAAGGGCAACACGCTGGACCCGATCGACTTGATCGACGGCATCGACCTGGAAGGCTTGATCGTCAAGCGCACCACGGGCCTGATGAACCCGCGCGACGCGGAAAAGATCACCAAGGCCACGCGCAAGGAATTCCCGGAAGGCATTTCGGCCTACGGCACGGACGCCGTGCGCTTCACCATGGCCAGCTATGCATCGCTGGGCCGCAACATCAATTTCGACCTGGGCCGCTGCGAAGGCTACCGCAACTTCTGCAACAAGATGTGGAACGCCACCCGTTTCGTCATGATGAACACGGAAGGCAAGGATTGCACGGCAAATGACGTTGATCTGTCGCAAGCCGACAAGTGGATTATTTCCCTGCTGCAAAAAGCGGAACTGGACGTGGCCAAGGGCTTCGAAGACTTCCGTTTCGACAATATCGCCGCATCGATCTACAAATTCGTGTGGGACGAGTATTGCGACTGGTACCTGGAAGTCGCCAAGGTGCAAGTACAGCAAGGCACGGAAGGCCAGCAGCGCGCCACCCGCCACACCCTGCTGCGCGTGCTGGAAGTGGTGCTGCGCCTGGCCCATCCGATCATCCCCTTCGTCACGGAAGCGCTGTGGCAGACAGTGGCGCCACTGGCCGGCAAGACGCTCAAGCCAGAGGGCGATTCGATCATGATGCAGCCGTATCCTATCGCCAACACCGACAAGATCGACGAGTCGGCCGAAGCGTGGATGCAGCAGCTGAAAGCCTTGACGGACGCGACGCGCAACCTGCGCGGCGAAATGCAGATCTCGCCATCCGTGCGCGTGCCGCTGATCGTCGAGGCAGGCAATGCCAGCGAGAAAGAAGCGCTGGCGTCGTACGCACCGTACATCCAGTCGCTGGGCAAGCTGGCCGAGGTGCAGATCGTCGATGCGTTGCCGGACTCGCCAGCGGCCGTCGCCATCGTCGGCACCACCAAGCTGATGCTGAAAGTGGAAATCGACGTGGCCGCCGAACGCGAGCGCCTGGGCAAGGAAATCGCCCGCATCGAAGCGGAAATTGCCAAGGTCAACAGCAAATTGGGCAATGAAAGTTTCGTCGCGCGCGCCCCTGCCGCCATCGTTGCGCAAGAAAACGAGCGTTTGCTCAGTTTTTCGGCGACAATTGAAAAACTGCGCGAACAGTTTGCTAAACTAGCCAGCGCATAAGGCAAGTTTGGAAAGATTGCGCGGCGTCATCCGTGACGCCGCGCAGGATGGCTGGTCTTGCCTTGGTATATACACTGTTCGTGACCCGATCAAAAAAACCATTGGAGACTAGCAATGCATAAAATTTTCAAAGCAAGCGTCACAGCAAGCATCATGATGGCCGCCCTGGCCATCGCCGGCAGCGCCGCCGCGCGCGACGGCAACTACACCCCCGTCGGCACGTGGAAAACCATCGACGATGCCAGCGGCAAGCCGAAATCCCTCGTCGTCATCACGGAAAGCAACGGCGTCTTGCAAGGCAAGATCGAAAAGCTGTTCCGCGGCCCGAACGAAGAGCAAAATCCCAAGTGCGACAAGTGCACGGGCGCCAACAAGGACCAGCCCATCATCGGCCTGGTGATCCTGTCCGGCCTGAAATATGACGGCAAGGAATGGACGGGCGGCGAAATCACGGACCCGGCCAGCGGCAAGGTCTACAAGAGCAAGGCCGAGCTGATCGAAGGCGGCACCAAGCTGCAAGTGCGCGGCTATGTCGGCGTGCCGATGTTTGGCCGCTCGCAAACGTGGGTGCGCGAAGAGTAAACAACGCCCGCCCTGCCCTGATGAAGCCGGCCCTGCGCCGGCTTTTTTTCGTCCCTCCTGCGGCAAACCTGTTGTTTTCCAGGCCGAATTGCTCCCATTCCCGCGTATTTCCACGTGCGGGCAAGCTATGCGCGCCACCGAACATACTTGAAGTTTCCTAAATGAAATAGTGCATGCCTGTGACGCCATCGCCCTGTAGCGAAAGGCGGCATGGCTCTGCCGGATGACCCCATCCGCGGATGCCCGGCAATGACTGCCATGCACAAAGGAACTATATGAATCTCTTCAAGCGATATCTGACCCCGCTGCTCGTCTCGGCAGGTTTGTTGGCCATGACTGCCCTCGCCGGCTGCGGCGGCGGTGACCAGGGGCGCGATCCCATCCTCGGCTTGCCGGGCGCCACCCTGTCCAGCCTGGCAGTCACGCCCGCCACGGCCACCGTCGCCATCGGCGCGGGCCAGCAATTCACGGCCATCGCCACGTACAGCGACGGCTCGGCGCAAGACGTCAGCGCCAAGGCGGCCTGGACGTCGGCCACGCCGGCCAGCGCTACGGTCAATGCCGCCACTGGCTTGAGCACCGGCATCGCTGCCGGCACCTCGGCTATCGCTGCCGCATTTGGTGGCAAGAGCGCCAGCAGCATGCTGACCGTCACGCCAGCGACCTTGCTGGCTATTGCAGTCACGCCGCAAAACCCCATCATCCCCGTCGCCGCGACGCGCCAGCTGGCCGTCCTTGCCACGTATTCGGATGGCAGCACCGCCGACGTCACGGCCGGCAGCAGCTTCGTTGCCGCCACGCCCGCTTTCGCCAGCGTCGCCAGCAATGGCCTCGTCACCGGCGTTGCGTTTGGTAACAGCGTCATGAATGCCAGCTTCAACGGCAAGACGGCCAGCACCACCGTCACCGTGCCTGCCCTCACCCTGGCCAGCATCGCCGTCACGCCGGCCACCGCCAGCATCGCTGTCGGCGCCACGCAGCAATTCGTTGCCACGGCAACGTATTCGGACAGCTCGAACGCCATCATCACCAATAGCGCCGTCTGGACGTCGGCTACGGTCGCCAATGCCACGGTATTGAACACGGGCGTCGCCACAGGCATCGCCGTCGGCACCAGCAATATCACGGCCACGGCCGGCGGCCAGTCGGGCAGCGCGCTGCTGACCGTCACCGCCGTCGCCATCCCGCCCGTCCTGAACCCGATCATCCTGGGCCGCGCGGCGCCATTCGGCGTGCTGGCCGGCACCTCGATCACCAACAATTCTGGCGGCACCACCCTGATCACGGGCGACGTCGGTGCGCCGTCGCAAACGGTCGACCCGACCCAGGCGGCCGGTTTTACCAACTACAAATCGGGCGCCATCCTGGCCGGCGCCATGACGGATTTGCAAGCGGCGATCACGGACGGCAACAGCCGCACTTGCGACGTCAGCTTTGCCGGCGGCATCGACCTCGGCGGCCAGACCTTCGGCCCCGGCGTGTATTGCTATGCGGGCGCCATCAGCATCACGGGTACGCTGACCCTGAACGGTCCCGGCGTGTACATCTTCCGCACGGCGCTGACCTTGAATTCGACCGTCAACTCGGTGGTTGCCCTGAACAATGGCGCCACGGCCGACAACGTCAGCTGGCTGCCCGTCGGCCCCACCACCCTGGCCGCGAACAGCGTCTTCAAGGGCAATATCCTGGGCCAGTCGGCCGCCATCACGGTGGGCGACAACACGACCCTGCTCAATGGCCGCGTGCTGACGGCTGCCGCCGTTACCCTGCGCAACAACCAGATCACCAAATAACCGGGACATGACCATGACTATCGCACACACACTGGGCGCCCTGAGCGTGATGGCCGGCGCCTTGCTGGCGGCGCAAGCGGCGCAGGCGCAGGACAACACTTTCATCAACCCGGACTGGGCCAACAGCGCCTGGTACCTCGGCGCGGGCGTAGGCCAGTCGCGCGCCACCATCGACGAGCCGCGCCTGCGCGCCAGCCTGGCCGCCAACGGCGAAACCGTCACCGGTTTTGCCAAGGACCAGCGCGACACGGGCTATAAACTGTTTGTCGGCCGGCAACTGAACCAGTACTTCGCCGTGGAAGGCGGTTACTTTGACCTGGGCAAGTTCAATTTCCAGTCGACCACCAGCGGCAACGGCGTACTCAACGGTGAAGCGGGCTTTCGCGGCGTGAACCTGGACTTGCTGGGCCAGCTGCCGCTGTCGCAGCGCCTGTCCCTGCTGGGCCGGGTCGGCATGCACTACACCAAGACGAGTACGGAGTTCAGCGGCAACCGCCTGCTGGGTTCGGCCAATACGCATGCCAGCGAGCGCAAGCTCAATGCCAAGCTGGGCCTGGGCCTGGAATACAAGTTCAGCGAAGCGCTGGCCCTGCGCGGCGAAGTCGAGCGCTATCGCTTGAACGACGCCGTGGGCAACCGCGGCGATGCGGACCTGTATTCCGTCAGCCTCGTGTATAAACTGGGCCGCCCGGCCAGCGCCACGCCCGCCTACCAGCCGGCGCCCGACGTCGCCCCTGTCGTCGCCATGCCGGCGCCTGTCATCGTGGCCGCGCCGGCGCCAACACCAGTAGCGGAAAAAGTGTCGTTTGCTTCGGAGGCATTGTTTGATTTCGATCAATCGACGCTCAAGCCGCAAGGCAAGGCGGCGCTGGACCAGTTGCTGGGCCAGTTGAATGGCATGGACCTGGAAGTCATCGTCACGGTGGGCCATACGGATGCCGTCGGTCCGGATGCCTACAACCAGAAACTGTCGCAGCGCCGCGCCGAAGCCGTCAAGGCTTACCTGGTGGCGCAAGGCGTGGAAACGAACCGCGTCTACACGGAAGGCAAGGGAGAAACGCAGCCCGTGGCCGACAACACGAGCGCCGCCGGGCGCGCCAAGAACCGCCGCGTGACGGTGGAAGTGGTGGGTACGAGAAAAGTTGTGCGCTAGATCAAATTGGCTTTAAAAAAACCGGCTTGCGCCGGTTTTTTTAAAGCCTGCCGCTTTACGCCGGCTTGCGGTGATGCTTGCTCAGATGCCGGTCCAGGCTGTTGGCGAACTGTTGCCGGTCCGACTGGCTGAAGGCGGCCGGGCCGCCCGTGTCGACGCCGCCGCTGCGCAATTCTTCCATGAAGGCGCGCATCGTCAGTTGCTGGGCGATATTGTCCTTCGTGTAAAACTCGCCACGGGGGTTCAGCGCAAAACCGCCCTTGGTCAGCACGTCGGCGGCCAGCGGGATGTCGCCCGTGATGACGAGGTCGCCCGGATTGAGCAGGCGCACGATTTCCTGGTCGGCCACGTCGGCGCCGGACGGCACTTGCACGGTACGGATGAAACGCGAAGGTGGCACGCGCAAGCCCTGGTTGGCCACCAGGGTGAGCGGCAGCTCCAGGCGGTCGGCCACGCGGTACAGGATTTCCTTGATGACGACGGGACAGGCGTCGGCGTCGATCCAGATCTGCATGCCCGGCGCAGTCTGTTGGCTGCCTTCCGCCATCACAGTTCCCACGCTTCGCCGCCGGGACCCATGCGCGGCGCGCTGACGCCGAAGTGCAGGTACGCGGCCGGCGTGGCGACACGGCCACGGGGCGTGCGCTGCAGGAAACCTTGCTGTATCAGGTACGGTTCCAGCACGTCTTCGATGGTATCGGCCGCTTCGCCGATGGCCGCCGCCAGGTTGCCGATGCCGACGGGGCCGCCGCCGAACTTGAACAGCACGGCTTCGAGCAGCTTGCGGTCCATCACATCAAAGCCGGCGGAATCGACGTCGAGCATGGCCAGCGCGCGGTCGGCCACCACCTTGGTGATCTCGCCATTGCTTTTGACTTCCGCGAAATCGCGCACGCGGCGCAGCAGGCGGTTGGCGATGCGGGGCGTGCCGCGCGCGCGCTGGGCGATTTCATGCGCGCCTTCCGGATCGATGGGCGCCTTCAGCAAGGCGGCGCTGCGCGTGACGATCTTCGTCAATTCGCCCGTGTTGTAGAACTCCAGGCGCGCCACGATGCCGAAGCGGTCGCGCAGCGGATTGGTCAGCATGCCGGCGCGCGTGGTGGCGCCCACTAATGTAAACGGCTGCAAATCGAGTTTTACGGAACGGGCGGCCGGGCCTTCGCCGATCATGATATCGATTTGATAATCCTCAAGCGCCGGATACAAAATCTCTTCCACGACGGGCGACAGCCGATGGATTTCATCGATGAACAGGACGTCGTTCGCTTCCAGGTTCGTCAGGATCGCCGCCAGGTCGCCCGGACGCTCCAGCACGGGGCCGGAGGTCTGGCGCAGATTGACGCCCATTTCGCGCGCGATGATGTGCGCCAGGGTCGTCTTGCCCAGGCCAGGCGGGCCGAACAACAAAGTGTGGTCGAGCGCTTCCTTGCGCTGGCGTGCGGCCGTAATAAAAATTTCCAGCTGGTCGCGGATCTTTTCCTGCCCCACATATTCATCGAGTTGCTTCGGGCGCAAGGCCCGTTCGATCGCCTCTTCGTTGTGCGAAATGGGCGCCGCATCGATGATGCGCTGTTCCGTGAAGCTGTCGGTCTGGATGCTCATGCCCTATCAGCCTTTCGACAGCGCTTTCAGCGCCAGTTTGATGCCATCGGACACGCCGCTGCCAGCCGGCACGTTTTTCACGGCGGCCAGCGCTTCCTTGTCCGAATAGCCAAGCGCGACCAGCGCGTTGAGGATATCCGATTGGGCGTCCGGCGCCGCATGCGCGCCCAGCGGGCCAAGATCGGCACCGATCTTGCCCTTCAATTCCAGTAATAAACGTTCGGCCGTCTTCTTGCCGATGCCAGGTACTTTCACGAGGCGGCCGGAATCCTGCAGGGTAATCGCTTGCGCCAGGTCGGCGATCGTCATGCCGGACAGGATGGACAGGGCCATGCGCGCGCCCACGCCCGTGATCTTGATCAACTGGCGGAATACGGCACGCTCGGCCGCATTGCCGAAACCAAACAGCAAATGCGCATCTTCGCGGATGGCCTGGTGCGTGAACAGCACGACTTTTTCGCCCACGTGGGGCAAGTTGTAAAAAGTGCTCATCGGCACGTCGACTTCATAGCCGACGCCCTGGCAATCGACCAGCAATTGTGGCGGATTCTTTTCAAGCAAAATACCGGAGAGACGGCCTATCATCGCGTGTTCCTAATGTTGTGTATATATATGAGGGCCATGCAGCTATCCCACTAAACGGCCGCGCTTCATGCGCAGCCCCTGCAGCTGGGGCGCCAGCGCGCCGAGCATGGCCAGCGCATCGATGCTGTTGGCATGGCAAATGGCCACGCCCAGGGCATCGGCCGCATCCGTGCCGGGCAAGCCGGGCAAGGACAGCAGGCGCGACACCATTTCCTGCACCTGTTCCTTGGCCGCCTTGCCGTGGCCCGTGACGGCCTGCTTCACTTGCAGCGCCGTGTATTCGGCCACCGACAGGTCGGCGTTGACCAGCGCGCAGATGGCCGCGCCACGCGCCTGACCCAGCAGCAGGGTCGATTGGGGATTGACGTTGACAAACACTTTTTCGATGGCCGCGCAATCGGGCTGGTAGGTGCCGACGATTTCGCCCACGCCTTGCAAGATGACCTTCAGGCGCGGCGGCAATTCCCCTTCGGAACCCGTCTTGACGGTACCCGACGCGATATAGCGCAGCTTGTTGCCGTGTTTTTCAATGACCCCAAAGCCGGTCGTGCGCAGGCCAGGATCGATGCCAAGAATAATCATCGCCAGATTCTATAATGAATACGGCAGGCACCGGTGAATAACCGGTGCCTGCCGCTGAGTTACTGCCAGCCGGGGTATTGAATCCCGGCCTGTTCCAGATCAATGACGGAAGTGACGGGTTCCGGTATACAACATGACAACGCCGCGCTCGTCCGCCGCATCGATCACTTCCTGGTCGCGCATCGAGCCGCCCGGGTGGATGACGCAGGTCGCGCCGGCGTCGACGACGACGTCGAGGCCGTCGCGGAACGGGAAGAAGGCGTCCGACGCCACCACGGAGCCGGTCAGGCTCAGGCCGGCGTTTTGCGCCTTGATGGACGCGATGCGGGCCGAGTCGATACGGCTCATCTGGCCTGCGCCCACGCCCAGGGTCATGTTATTGCCGCAGAAGACGATGGCGTTCGACTTGACGAATTTCGCCACTTTCCAGGCGAACATCAGGTCGGCCAATTGCTGCGGCGTTGGCTGCAGCTTGCTGACCACGCGCAAGTCGCCGATACCGACGTTTTTCGCATCCGGCGATTGCACCAGCAAGCCGCCACCGACGCGCTTGAAGTCCATGGCGTGCACGCCGCCGCCCAGCGGGATTTCCAGCATGCGCACGTTTTGCTTGCTCGACAGAATCTGTTTCGCTTCGGCGGAGAACGATGGAGCGATCAGCACTTCGACGAACAGCTTGGCGATTTCGCCGGCCGTGGCGCCGTCGAGTTCGGTATTAAACGCGATGATGCCGCCGAATGCCGAGGTCGGGTCCGTCTGCAGGGCGCGCGCATACGCTTCCGCCGCATTCTTGCCCAGCGCTACGCCGCATGGGTTCGCATGCTTGACGATGACGCAAGCAGCGCTTTGCTCGAAGCCGCCCATGCTCTTCACGCATTCCCAGGCCGCATCCGCATCGGCGATGTTGTTGTACGACAATTCCTTGCCTTGCAGCTGGCGGTAGTTGGCCAGCGCGCCATCGGTGGTGACCAGGTCGCGGTAGAAGGCGGCGCTCTGGTGCGGGTTTTCACCGTAGCGCATGTCTTGCACTTTCTCAAATGCAACGTTGAGGATTTGCGGGTAGGCGCCGCGCTCGGCGTGCACTTTCGTCGGGCCCAGGCTGGTCAGGTAATTGGTGATGGCGCCATCGTATTGCGCCGTGTGCGCAAAGACTTTCTTCGCCAGCATGAATTTGGTGTCGTAGCTCACGTCGCCGGCCTTGCCGTCGGCCGAGCGCATTTCCGCCAGCACGGCGTCGTAGTCGCTCGGGTCGCAGATGACGACCACGTCCTTGTGGTTCTTGGCCGCCGAACGCAGCATGGTCGGGCCGCCGATATCGATGTTTTCGATCGCGTCTTCCAGGGTGCAATCGGCCTTGGCGACCGTGCCCTGGAACGGGTACAGGTTGACCACCACCATGTCGATGGTCGGCATGTCGTGCTCGACCAGTTTCGACATGTGCTCAGGGAAATCGCGGCGCGCCAGGATACCGCCGTGCACTTTCGGGTGCAGGGTCTTCACACGGCCATCGAGCATCTCCGGGAAACCCGTGTAATCGGCAACTTCCGTGACGGGAACACCGTTGTCTGCCAGCAATTTTGCGGTACCGCCCGTGGACAGGAGGTTGACGCCAAGGGCGGACAGGGCGCGGGCGAATTCGAGAACGCCGGTCTTGTCGGAAACGGAGAGGAGAGCTTGTTTGATCATGGCTGTGGCTAGGTGGTTAAGTGTTCTTGGCGAATGGCGCCGCTCAGTCGTCTGGCTGAGGCGGCGGCGGATTCAAATCTTGGCGTCACTTGCATGCCGGCATTACAGCAAACCGTGCTCCTGCAATTTCTTGCGCAGGGTATTGCGGTTGATGCCCAGCATCTGCGCGGCGTGCGACTGGTTGCCATCGGCGCGTGTCATCACGACTTCCAGGATGGGCTTTTCCACGGTCAGCACGACCATGTCATAGATATTCGATGCTTGCTGTTCGCCCAGGTCATTGAAGTAATCTTCTAGACTTTTCTGTACGACTTCCTGAATGCTTTCTTTGCTCATTTGTATGCTTCAACCGGCTGAACACCTGGCTATCCGGTGCCGCGTCGCTCATGCGGTCCGCGTGCTGCCCTCTTGCCTCGGTGTTGTAATTAATATTGCATGACGCTCTGTATATAGGCGCTCGCCCTTGTACTGCTGGTCACTGATTTATGCTGCTTGTTGCTATCTGCTCATGCTGCCGTGGCCGCAGGTTCGATCACATCGATCAGGCCACTTTCACTGGATTCGGAGAGGCGGTATTGTAACCGTTCGCCAAATTTCCATTGCGACTCAAAAAATTGATCGACGGCCAGCAACTGCGCTTCCGTCGACTCCAGCAAGTTCATTTGCTGTCGGAACGCTTCGCCGCCTTCCAGATCCTTGACATACCAGCCGATATGCTTGCGCGCCGTGCGCACGCCGAGAAATCCCCCATAAAACGCGTAATGGGCGCGCAAATGCTCATCCATCAGGGTGCGGACTTCATCCACGTAAGGCGCCGGCAACAAGGTGCCGGTGCGCAGGAAGTGGTCGATCTCGCGGCAAATCCACGGCCGGCCCTGCGCCGCGCGGCCGATCATGACGGCATCGGCGCCAGTTTGATCCAGCACAAAGCGGGCCTTCTCAGGACTGGCAATGTCGCCGTTGGCCACCACGGGAATGCCCACCGATGCTTTTACGGCGGCAATAGTTTCATATTCGGCATCGCCCTTGTAGCCATCGGCGCGCGTGCGGCCGTGCAGGGTCAGCATCTGGATGCCGGCTTGCTCGGCGATGCGGGCGATTTTCAAGGCATTCTTGTTTTCGCGGTTCCAGCCCGTGCGAAATTTCAGGGTGACGGGCACGTCGACGGCGTTGACGACGGCGTGCAAGATCCTCTCGACCAGGCTTTCGTTTTGCAGCAAGGCCGAACCGCACCAGCTGTTGCACACCTTTTTGACGGGGCAACCCATGTTGATGTCGATGATCTGCGCGCCCCGGTCCACGTTGAACTTGGCGCAGTCGGCCAGGTCTTGCGGATCGGCGCCGGCGATCTGCACGGCCTTCGGCTCCATTTCGCCTGCATGGTCCGTGCGGCGCGAGCTTTTTTCCGTCGCCCACAGGCGCGGATTCGACGCCGCCATCTCCGACACGGCGTAACCGGCGCCCAACTGCTTGCACAACTGGCGGAAAGGCCGATCCGTCACACCCGCCATGGGAGCGACGAAAACGTTGTTGCGCAGAATGTGAGGGCCGATTTGCACTGAAGAACCTGGAATGGACGGAGGAACCTGCTATTTTAACCGATTCCCTGCCTAATTAATAAGCACTATTTTTTTGCTCAGTGCGTCAGAGTGAGGAGGGACCGCTTAGCCCAGTTCGTCCATCGCGGGCGCGCTCAAGTGTTCGATATTTCCCCAGTGCACCAAATGCAGCTTGCCGTCGGCGTAAGAAAAACGGTTGACGCTGGCATTTTTGACCTGGAAGTCGCGCGGACTGTCGAGCGTCATGCCGACCGCCTCGCGGTAGGCGCACTCGAGCACGCCGCCGTGGGCCACGATGGCGATCGTCTGGCCGTCATATTGCCTGGCCCAGCGGGCGATGGCACCATTTGCGCGCGCATAGAACTGGCGGAAGCTTTCGGCCTGGCGCTCGCCCGACGGCATCACGGCGTCGATCTGGCGCGATTGCCACTGCGCATACTCGTGCGGATAGCGCGCGGCGATGTCCGCATACAGCAAGCCTTCGAAGGCGCCGTAGCAACGCTCGCGCAGCAAGGAATCCGTTTGCACGGGTAAATCTTTCACGTCGGCCACGGCTTGCGCCGTCTGCTGCGCGCGTTGCAAGTCGCTGGCGATGATGGCGGCCAGCGGTTCGTCCGCCAGCGCCTGCCCCAGCGCCCCCGCTTGCGCCAGGCCCGCCTCGTTCAGGGCGATGTCGATATGGCCCTGCAGGCGGCGGCCCGCATTCCAGGCCGTTTCGCCATGGCGTATCAGTAAAATCGTGGTGCTCATGCGTTATTTCTTCAGGGTAAGTGCCAACTCGGGGTGAAGCGAATAGGCGACGACGAGCTGGGCTTCGTCGAGGATGTGGCCGTACAGGGCGGCATGCGCCTGCTGCCCCGTAAAACGCTCGGGCAAGGCCAGTTGCGGCACGTCGAGCGCATACAGGCGGAAAATGTAGTGGTGGATGCGCTCGTCATTCCACGGCGGGCACGGGCCATCGTAGCCGTAATAGTCGCCGGCCATGTCCGGGTCGGCGGCAAACCAGCCCGTGTAGTCGTTCAAGCCCTGGCGCAGCCCAGTAGCAGTCCCGGCAGCCTTGCCGCGCGGCGTGATGCCGCTGGAAAACTCTCCGGCGGCAATAACCCGCATGGCAGGCGGCAAGTCGAGCAAGCTCCAGTGATAAAAGTCGCCGCGCGGCGCCGTCAGCGGCAGGGCCTGGCCTTCAACATTGACCAGGCTGGCGTCTTGCGGCGCATCGGGGTCGAGGCAGAACAGGGCCAGCGACTCGGTGCCGTTCGGCACCTCGTCCCAGGCCAGATGGGGATTGCGGTTGCCGGCGAGGCGCACGCGGCTGGCCGGATCGATCTCGGCAAAGGCATGATCGGCCGGCATCAGGCCGCCATCACGAAACGTCTCGCTCCACAATTTCATCGCTTGCTCCTCTTGTAGTTATTGTTTGGCGTTCACTTGCAGCCAGAAGGTCACCGGGCCGTCATTCGTCAGCGACACCTGCATGTCGGCGCCAAACTGCCCCGTCTGCACGGTCGCATGGCGGCTGCGCGCCTGGTCCACGAAATGCGTGAACAGGCGCAAGCCGTCCTGCGGCGCGGCCGCCGGCGTAAACGACGGGCGCGTGCCGGACTTGGTGTCGGCCGCCAGGGTGAACTGCGGCACCAGCAGCAAGCCGCCGGCCACGTCCGTCACGCTGCGGTTCATCTTGCCCGCGTCGTCGGCAAACACGCGATAGCCGAGCAACTTGGCCAGCAGGGCGTCCGCTTCCTTCTCCGTATCGCCCCGCTCCGCGCACACGAGCACCATCAGGCCGGCGTCGATGGCGCCGATGGTGGCGCCGGCCACGTCGACCTTCGCCTGCGTGACGCGCTGCAGCAGCGCGATCATGCCGTCAAGGTGACGCGCGCAAAGCTGCGCTTGCCAACTTGCAACACGAACTGACCGGCTGCCACTTGCAAGCCCTTGTCGCTGATGACGGTGCCGTCGATGCGCACGCCGCCCTGGTCGATCTTGCGCATGGCTTCCGACGCCGATGGGCACAGGCCCGCCTGTTTCAGCAGTTGCGAAATGCCCAGCGGCGCGCCGGCCAAGGTCACTTCCGGGATATCGTCGGGGATGCCGCCCTTCGAGCGGTTGACGAAGTCGGCCAGCGCATCTTCCGCCGCCTGCTGCGAGTGGAAGCGGGCGACGATCTCTTGCGCCAGCGCAACCTTGGCATCGCGCGGATTGCGGCCTTCCTCGACTTCGCGCTTCAGCTGCGCCAGTTCGGCGATCGAGCGCCATGACAGCAGCTCGTAGTAGCGCCACATCATGACGTCGGAAATGCTCATCAGCTTGGCGAACATGGTGTTGCCCGGTTCCGTGATGCCGATGTAGTTATTCTTCGACTTGGACATTTTTTCCACGCCGTCCAAACCTTCCAGCAGAGGCATGGTCAAAATACACTGCTGCTCCTGTCCGTACTGCTTTTGCAGTTCGCGGCCCACCAGCAGGTTGAACTTCTGGTCCGTGCCGCCCAGTTCCAGGTCCGATTTCAGGGCCACCGAGTCGTAGCCCTGCATCAGCGGGTACAGGAATTCATGTACGGAAATAGGAATGCCGCCCTGGAAGCGCTTGGTGAAGTCGTCGCGCTCGATCATGCGCGCCACAGTGTAGTGGGAAGCGAGCTGGATGATGCCGCGCGCGCCCAGCGGATCGCACCACTCGGAGTTATAGCGGATTTCGGTCTTGCTGGCGTCCAACACTAAAGATGCTTGCGCGAAATACGTCATCGCGTTAATCTCGATCTGTTCCTTGGTCAGGGGCGGACGCGTGACGTTGCGGCCCGAAGGGTCGCCGATCATGGACGTGAAGTCGCCGATGAGGAAAATGACTTGATGGCCGAGGTTTTGCAGCTGGCGCATCTTGTTCAGGACGACAGTATGGCCCAGATGCAAGTCGGGTGCGGTCGGGTCCAGGCCCAGTTTGATGCGCAGTGGAACACCGGTTTTCTCGGAGCGTGCTAATTTTTGCGCAAATTCGCTTTCGATCAAGAGTTCGTCGACGCCACGCTTGGTAATCGCGAGGGCTTCTTGTACTCTGTCCGACAGCGGAAGCGCGGTCTGAGCGGCGTTAGCCTTTGTAGGCGATGCGGTGGTGTTGATTTCCATAAAATTTGACTGTAGATCTCAAAATGGTAGTAGGTTTGCGGAGTTTGCTATAATGCTCGATCCCATCAATCTTGCCGTATGAAAACGAACCAAAATAACAATAACAAAGAGCACTAGTTCACGAATCGTTCAAGGGCAAATTTTAACTGATTGCATGAACCCTATACATAAAATCACAGGCTCACGCTTGTACACACAGCTGACGACGACACGCAAGGCACGCATTATCGGTGCCTCCGCAGTGCTGCTCGCCGTGGCCGCCTTCGGCGCGGTCGCTGTGTCGCCCATGGCGCCCGACGCATCCGATTTGCCGGTCACGTCCATCGCCCAAAACCTGGAAATGCCTGATCTCGCCTCGCAAATTTCCGCGATGGAACAGGTAGACCAGAATTTCACCCACGAAGAAAAAGTCCGCGCCGGCGATACCCTCGCCACCCTGCTGACCCGTCTCGGCGTGGATGATCCGGTGGCCGCCAATTTCATCAAAACCGACAAGATCGCGCGCGGCGTGATGTTGCTGAAATCGGGCAAGCGCGTGCAAGCGCAAACGTCCGAAAACGGCGACCTCAACTGGATGCGCGCCACCCTCGTCGACGGCACGGACAAATCGGTCAAGAACATCCTGATCACCCGCAAGGGCGACAAGTTCGTGGCAACGGAAGTGGCAGCCCAGCTGGAACGCCGCGTTGAAATGCACGCGCGCAAGATTACCTCCACCCTGTTCGCCGCCACCGACTCCAGCCTGGACGGCACCCGCCTGCCAGACTCGATTTCCGCGCAAATCGTGGAAATGTTCTCCACCAATATCGACTTCCGCTCCGACCTGAAACGCGGCGACTCGTTCAATGTTGTCTACGAAACATTCTGGCAAGATGGCGAATTTGTCCGAGCGGGCCGCATCCTGGCCGGTGAATTCACCAACCGCGGCACGACTTACCAGTCCGTTTGGTTCGAAGACCCAGCCAGCAAGCAAGGCGGCGGTTACTACAGTTTCGACGGCAAGTCCCTCAAAAAAGCCTTCCTGAAATCCCCCCTCGAATTCTCCCGCATCTCGTCCGGCTTCTCCATGCGCGTGCACCCGATTTCCGGCAACTGGAAAGCGCACAAGGGCATCGATTTCGCTGCAGCAACGGGCACGCCTATCCGCGCTTCGGGCGACGGCGTGGTCGATTCCGTCGGCAGCCAAAACGGCTACGGCAATGTTGTTGTCCTGAAACATTGGGCCAACTACACGACCGCCTATGCGCACATGAGCCGCTTCGCTTCGGGCCTGAAAAAAGGTCAAAAAGTGAGCCAGGGCGATGTGATCGGCTACGTCGGCACCACCGGCTGGTCCACGGGCGCCCATTTGCACTATGAATTCCGCGTTGGCGGCGTGGCGCAAGACCCAAGCAAGCTGAATGTGCAAGCCCAGGCGCCATTGACGGCCGCCGAGCTGAGCCGCTTCCGCATGGTATCCAATGACATGATGCACCGCTTCACCCTGCTGCGTCCGAACGACACGGCCCTGGCGTCGCGTTAAGCAAGACTGCCTTCGGGCAACAATAAAGGCACCGCCCATGCAGATGGCCGGTGCCTTTGTTTTTTCCCGCGTGCTTTTGTTTTCCCCGCGCGCTTTTGCGTGCGGCACAAATGCGGCACAATGCACCTCACCACTTACGTATTCAAGGAAAAACCCATGCTGTATATCGGTTTAATGTCGGGTACCAGCCTCGATGGCGTCGACGGCGCGCTGGTCGACTTTTCCGACGAGGGCACGCGCAGCCTGGGCGATGCGTACATTCCCTTCCCCGCCAGCCTGCGCGCCGACCTGATGGCCTTGCAAAGTGCCGGTCAGAATGAAATCGAACGCGAAGCGCTGGCGGCCAATCAACTCGTGCGCCATTACGCCGATTGCGTCGCCATGCTTTTAAGCAACGCGGGCATCGTCGCGGACGCCATCGCCGCCATCGGCGCGCATGGCCAGACCATCCGCCACCGCCCCGAGCTGGGTTTTACGCGCCAGCTAAACAATCCGGCCCTACTGGCCGAATTGACGGGCATCGACGTCATCGCGGACTTGCGCAGCCGCGACGTGGCGGCCGGCGGCCAGGGCGCGCCGCTGGTGCCGGCCTTTCACCAGGCCATCTTCAATCTGCCGGGCCACACGCGCGTGCTGGCCAATATCGGCGGCATCAGCAATATCAGCGTGCTGCATGCGGATGGCACGGTGACGGGCTACGACACGGGTCCCGGCAATGCGCTGATGGATGGCTGGGTCTTGCGGCATCTGGGCCAGCCCTACGACGCCAACGGCGCCTGGGCCGCCACGGGCCAGGTCATCCCCGCCCTGCTGGCGGATTTGCTCGACGAGCCCTATTTTGACTTGCCGGCGCCGAAAAGCACGGGCCGCGACCTGTTCCATGCCGACTGGCTCAGCGCCAAGCTGGCCGATTACCCCACCGCCCTGCCCGCCGACGTGCAGGCAACGCTGACCCAGCTGACGGCTGCCAGCCTGGCGCGCGCCATCCTACGCGACGGGGCGCAGGCGGAAACCGTGTATGTGTGCGGCGGCGGGGCGCAGAACGCCAGCCTGATGGCGGCGCTGGCCGCCGAATTGCCGGGCATGGCGGCGGAGTCCACGCAAGCATTGGGCGTGGCGCCCAGCCAGGTCGAGGCGCTGGCCTTTGCGTGGCTGGCCTGGCGCTTTACGCAGCGCAAGCCGGGCAACTTGCCGGCCGTGACAGGCGCACAGGGCTTGCGGGTACTGGGCGCGCTATACCCGCGTTGATACCGCGTTGATCAGGAACAAGTGTTCCAGAAACACAAATAGCGGATCATCGATCCGCTATTTTTACGCTGCGCCTGTAAACCGGCGCACCTGAAAGACGTCCAGGGCAAGGCGCATTGCCGAAGACAGTACGGATAGTACGGCGAGGCAATGCAACGCCGCCATGGGCGTTTTCTCGGGTGTGCTTATACCGAGAAAGACGAACCGCAACCGCAGGTGGACGTCGCGGTAGGGTTTTTAATCACGAACTGCGCGCCTTCCAGGTCATCCTTGTAGTCGATTTCCGCGCCGACCAGGTACTGGTAGCTCATGGAGTCGATCAACAGCTGGACGCCGTTCTTGACCATGGTGGTGTCATCTTCGTTGACGATTTCGTCGAAGGTGAAGCCGTACTGGAAGCCGGAACAGCCGCCACCCTGCACGAACACGCGCAATTTCAGGTCGGGATTGCCTTCTTCCTCGATCAGCTGCGCGACTTTTTCGGCGGCGCTATCGGTAAAGATGATAGGCGAAGGGATCACATCTTGCATTTCAGCGACTGCATTCATTTCAGACTCCTCAGAAAACATAGCCTCATTATAGACTGTTGGCGCAAGTCACGCTGCGGCCGCCGCTGGCGCGGCTGGCGGGTGTTGTTCCTGCTCACATTTCCGACACGGCCAGGTGCAGCACGGGGTCGGCGCTGTCGTGGCGACTGAGCTTGCCCTGGACTTGCGCGCCGCTGTGCATTTCCAGCACCTTGTAATAGACCTCTCCTACAATGCGGGCTTTTGGCTGGATTTCAAGCATTTCGGACACATACACGGGGCCGTTGATCTCGCCGCTGACAACGAGGCTCGAGCAGCGCACCTCGCCATCGATGCGGCCCGCCTCGCCCAGCACCACATAGGTGGGGTCGCCCGGCTCGCCCGTGACGTTGCCGCGCACATGGCCGTCGATGCGCAGACCGCCGCAAAACAGCAAGTCGCCCTCGATCCGCGTGGAAGCGCCGATCAGGGTATCGATGGGGTTTTTCGCGTTGCGCTCGAACATGAACGTCATCCTGTCGGGGTACGTGGCAGTCCAATTTATCACAGGTCCGGCAAAAAGGCGCCGGACCTGCGCAAACGCCTGTGCCTATATTTAAGGCATCACGGCGATATGTTGCAAACCGGCCGTTTCTTTCAGGCCAAACATCAAGTTCATGCATTGCACGGCCTGGCCCGCTGCGCCCTTGACCAGGTTGTCCTGCACCACCAGCACCACGACGGTATTGCCGCCTTCGGGACGGTGCAAGGCCAGGCGCAGCATGTTCGAGCCGCGCGTGGAGCGGGTTTCCGGGTGCGAGCCGAACGGCATCACGTCGACGAAAGGCTCATCCTTGTATTGCTCTTCGAACAAGGATTGCAATTCTTCATTGCTGACATCCTTGTTCAGCTGCGCGTACAGGGTCGAATGCATGCCGCGGATCATCGGCACCAGGTGCGGCGTGAAGGTCAGCGCCACTTTCTCGTCCGTGAAACGCTGCAATTGCGCCGTCGTTTCCGGCAAGTGGCGGTGGCCGGCCACGCCGTAGGCCTTGAAGCTGTCGCTTGCCTCCGAGAACAGGATGCCGATTTCCGCCTTGCGGCCGGCGCCGGACACGCCCGACTTGCAGTCGGCGATCAAGCCGCCCGCATTGACCAGGCCTGCCTTGAGCAGCGGGTAAAAGCCCAGCTGCATGGTGGTCGGGTAGCAACCGGGGTTGGCGATCAGCTTCGCTTGCTTGATGTCTTCGCGGTTCAGTTCCGGCAAGCCGTACACGGCCTGTTCGATCAGTTCAGGCGCCGTGTGGGGAATCTTGTACCATTGCTCGAACTTGGCCTGGTCTTTCAGGCGGAAGTCGGCGGCCAGGTCGATGACTTTCACGCCGGCGGCCAGCAGGGCTGGAGCTTGCGCCATCGCAACACCGTGCGGGGTGGCAAAGAAGACCACGTCGCACTGCTCCAGATTGGCTTTGTCGGGCGAGGAAAACGCCAGTTTCACGTGGCCACGCAGGGAAGGATACATGTCAGCAACGGGCAAGCCATCTTCCTTGCGCGAAGTAATCGCCGTCAACTCGACATCTGGATGGGTAGCGAGCAAGCGCAGCAATTCCACGCCCGTGTATCCAGTGCCGCCGACGATGCCAACTTTGATCATGTTCTTTCCTTGTGTATATATTGCATAGAGATGGAGGGGAGACAGTCCCCGCGGGATTTCCGCGTATTTTACAGCGCAACGCCGAGTCACGCTGAAATGCAAAAAAGCCGCGAGACCGAAGTCCAGCGGCTTTTCGACCAGCACCCCGGAAGGTGCTGTAGCGTAGAAATTAACGCTTCGAGAATTGCTTTGCGCGACGTGCTTTGCGCAGACCAACTTTTTTACGCTCGACTTCACGTGCATCGCGGGTCACGAAGCCGGCTTTCGCCAGTTCCGGTTTCAACGCTGCATCGTAGTCGATCAGAGCGCGGGTGATGCCGTGACGAACTGCACCAGCCTGGCCCGACTCACCGCCGCCATGGACGTTGACTTTGATGTCGAAACGCTCGACATTGCCGGTCAGTTCCAGTGGTTGACGGATGACCATCAGACCCGTTTCGCGCGAAAAGTATTCGTTTGCTGGTTTGCCGTTAACAACGATCAAGCCTGTGCCAACTTTGATAAAAACCCGAGCCACTGCACTTTTGCGACGGCCGGTTCCATAATTGTAATTACCGATCATGTCAGTTCCTTAGAGAACAAGTGCTTTAGGTTGCTGAGCAGCGTGCGGATGGGAACCTTCCGCGTACACTTTCAGCTTCTTGATCATTGCGTAGCCGAGTGGGCCTTTAGGCAGCATGCCTTTGACCGCTTTCTCAAGCGCGCGACCTGGAAAACGCTGTTGCATTTTCTGGAAGTTGGTTTCGTAGATGCCGCCTGGATAGCCAGAGTGACGGTAGTAAATTTTCTCAGTAGCTTTGGTACCGGTCACACGCAGTTTGCCTGCGTTGATGACGACGATGAAGTCGCCGGTATCGACGTGAGGAGTAAATTCTGGTTTGTGTTTGCCGCGCAGTCGGAGTGCCACTTCGCTGGCAACACGTCCGAGGACTTTGTCCGTCGCGTCAACCACGAACCAATCGCGCTGGACTTCATGTCCTTTAGCGGAAAATGTTTTCATGTTGACTTCCTAATAGATTACACGCTCAAATGGTGGTTCCGCCGATGCTGCTATGCGGACTCTGCCTTATTTACTTTTCCTGAGCGAACGGAAAGCCGACAAGTATAAGCGGCTTTGCCTTGCCGCGTCAAGCTGCAATCGAGGCCGGCTGCGGCCCGGCGGGCGGCACATGGATGAGCATTCCTCTATTACAATACAAAACGCTTACAATTTTCGGAGAGTACGATGGAATGCAAAGTCAGCTGGAATGGCCCGTCGGGCATGAGTTTTCGGGCAGAAACGGGTTCCGGCCACCTGGTAACCATGGATGGCGCGCCCGACGGCGGCGGCCACAACCTGGCGCCGCGCCCCATGGAAATGGTCTTGCTTGGCACGGGCGGCTGCACCGCCTATGACGTGGTGCTGATCCTGAAACGCGGGCGCGAAGCCGTCAGCGGCTGCGAAGTGACCCTGAAGGCCGACCGCGCCGACACCGACCCGAAAGTGTTTACCAAGATCCACTTCCACTTCACCGTGCGCGGCAAGGCCCTGAAACCCACGGCAGTCGAACGGGCCGTGGCCTTGTCGCATGACAAATATTGCTCGGCGTCTATCATGCTGGCCAAGACGGCGGAAATCACCCATTCCTTCGAGATCATCGAAGAAAGCGCCTGACCAAACCTACTGCGCGTCGGTATAGGCGGCCTGCGATGCTCACCGTGCTCCAGCACGGTTGCGCTTCTCGACCACCTCTCCCTTCCGCTCGCTACGGTTTTGTCTGGCGTTTCACGGCTCAGGCATGCATAAAAAAGGCGCTCTTCAGAGCGCCTTTGTTTTAAATGTAATACGCGGTTTTCGTCATCACTTTCCCCATGATGCCCATCAACGCCTTCACGGGCGCCGGGGTGTCGATGGCGCCCAATCGCTGGGCGGCGGCGCCGTGTTCCACTTCATCGATGGCCATCTGTTTCACAATGGCGCGCGACTTGGCGTCCTGCGGCGGCAATTCCTGCAAGTGGCTGGCCAGGTGCGCTTCCACCTGGCGTTCCGTTTCCACCACGAAACCCAGGCTGCGGCCGTCGCCCATGCGCGCGGCGATGGTACCCAGCGCAAACGAACCCGCATACCACAGGGGATTGAGCAGACTCAGACGCGAGCCCAGCTCCGTCAAGCGCTGCGCCGTCCAGGCCAGATGGTCTTCCTCTTCGCGTCCCGCTTCGTCGAACTGGGCGCGGATAGCCGGGCTGTGCGCATAGCGCGCCTGCGAGTTGTACAGGGCTTGCGCGCACACTTCGCCCACATGGTTGACGCGCATCAAGCCGGCGCTGTGGCGCTGTTCGGCCGGGCTCAGTTCCGCATCGGGCGCATGCGCGGCCGGCGTGGGGCGCGAGGCCGAGGCCACGCCCGCCATGACGCGCAGGGCCTTGTCGGCGCCAACAATCAAACGATCCAGGGGGTCAAAGTGGCGGTTCGCGGTCATCGTGGCTATTCATGTAAGGGAAAACATGGATTATAGGACGATCAGGGCCAGCCGTACCCACGCCGCGCGCAGGGTGAACGGGGCTTTATTGACTTGTGCGCGCTTTTTCCCGCTCGATCCAGTCCACCACGGGGCCGACGGCGTCCAGGCCGGACAGGCTTTTCGCCACGCCCAGGTTCAGTGAAATCAGGAAGGAAATGCTGTCGACGGGGATGTCCGGGCAATGTTCGGCAAACGCGGCGCGAAAACGCTCCGCTTGCAGCACGCGCAAGACTTTCTCGCCGCTCATGAATTGCAACACGCTGGCGATGCTGTGCCCGCCACCGATCGAGTGGTAGATAAAACGGTTGTACTTCGCGTCGATCTGCTTGAAATCGAGGGTTTCCTCCGTCATCAGGCCCGCCAGGTAGTACAACCCCAGGCTGACGCGGAAGAAACCGATGGCTTCGGCACTGGTCATGCCGGCGCGCGCCACGGCCAGTACCTTGTCCTGCATCGCCTGATCGATCGTTTGCATTGCGCTCTCCCGCGCCGTCCGCCGGCGCCCACCGGGCCAGCTTGCATGAAGATGCTGTTTTTTTCAATAGACCAAACGATATTTCCACCTTGCAAGTTACATTTTTTGCATGCTACTCTCATTCTTCACCGTTAAATGGATGAAGCACATGATTGAGGTCAAGCACCTGGCAAAACGTTTCCGCATGCCGCCCCACAAGGGCAAGGCCGTGCACGTCAGCGATCCGCGCGAACACGAGGGCTGGTTTCACGCCGTGCGCGACGTCAGTTTCAGCTGCGCCCCCGGCGAAGTGCTGGGCCTGCTGGGCCCGAATGGCGCCGGCAAGACCACCACCTTGCGCCTGCTGTCGACGGCCTTGCAGGCGGACGCGGGCAGCGCCCTCGTCAACGGCGTCGACGTGCTGCGCCAGCCGCTGGTGGCGCGCCAGAGCATCGGCTTCCTGTCCGGCTCGACAGGCTTGTATGGCCGCCTGACGGCGCGCGAGAACGTGGAATACTTCGGCCGCCTGCATGGCATGCCGGCCGACAAGCTGAAACGCCGCTGCGACGAACTGTTTTCCCTGCTGCAAATGGAGGAATACGGCGGTAAGCGGGCCGATCAATTGTCGACGGGCATGAAACAGAAGTGCGCGATCGCCCGCACCGTCGTGCACGAACCGCAGGTGGTGATCCTCGACGAACCGACGACGGGCCTGGACGTGATGTCGGCCAAGATCTTGCTCGACTTCATCGCCAGCTACAAGGCGCTGCGCGTGCCGCTGATCTTTTCCACGCACCACCTGCACGAGGTGGAAAAGCTGTGCGACCGCGTCTGCATCATCAACCGCGGCACCACCGCCTTCAATGGCACGGTCAGCGAACTGCGCCACCTGGGCGGCAGTGCCGATCTGTACGACGCCTTTGTCAGCGTCATCAACCAGGGAGCCTGAGCCATGTGGACCATTTATGTGAAAGAGTTGCTGGAACTCACGCGCGACCGCAAGACGCTGATCTTCACCATCCTCATCCCCATCTTTGCCATGCCGCTGATCTTTGGCGGCTTCGCTTATGTTTCAAGCAATATGTTCAAGAACGCGAAAACGGCGGAAATGCGCTACGCCCTGTTCGGCAAGGACCATTCGCCCGGCTTGAGCGGGCGTTTTGCCCAACAGCACAACCTGCGCGAAGTGCCGCTGGCCAGCGAGGGCGACATCCGCCGCGCCATCGGCGACGACACCATCAAGTTCGCCGTCGTCATTCCGCCGCATTTTGAAGCATCGCTGCAGCAACAGCAGCAAACGAAGGTAGTGCTGCACTACAACAGCGCCAGCACGGTCGACGTGACCCAGCAGCGGGTGCGCGAGATCGTCGAGGCGTACAACGCCAGCCTGCGCGAAAGCGCGCTGTCGGCCCTGAACCTGAGTCCGGCCCAGCTGGCCTTTGCCCTGCACCCCATCGTGCTCGACAAACAGTCGACGGCCAACGAGCGCGAGCAGATGGGCGCCATCGTCGGCGGCATGCTGCCCTATTTGCTGCTGATGGTGTGCCTGACGGCGGCCATGTATCCGGCCATCGACCTGGGCGCCGGCGAAAAGGAGCGTGGCACGCTGGAAACCCTGCTGCTGGCGCCCGTGCCGCGCAGCGCCATCGTGCTGGCCAAATTCCTCGTGCTGTTTACGGTGGGCATGACGTCGGCCGTGCTGATGGTGGGCAGCATGGGCGCCCTGCTGGCCATCTTCGGCAGTTCGCTGGAAGGCAACATGGCCGTCATGGTGCGCAGCATCGGCTTGCCCGACCTGGCCATGGTGACCCTGATGCTGGTGCCAACGGCCGCCATCTTCGCCTCGCTGCTGCTGTCGATCTCGATCTACGCGAAAAGCTACAAGGAAGCGGCCGGCATGATCACACCATTGATGCTGTTCGTCATCCTGCCCACGGTAGCGGCCATGCTGCCCGGCGTCGAGCTGAACTGGATGTGGGCCATGGTGCCGCTGACCAACGTGTCGCTGGCCATGAAGGAATTGGTCAAGGGCACCATGGATTACCGCATGTTCGGCGTGATCCTCGCCTCGACCACGGTAATCGCAGGCGCCCTGCTGATGCTGTGCCGCTGGTGGTTTAACCGCGAATCGGTGCTATTCCGTAATTGAAAGTCACGCGGCGCGCCAGCGGGGCGAAACGGCCCCCCACGGAAGCCCCATACGGGCGCGCCGTCCACCCCGCCCAATTGCACTCTGGTCACGCGAAAATGCCGTGTATCGCATGCAACTGCCCAGTACGTCTTAAATTCAATACAATGCCAGCATACAGAAGCCCTGCACCATCGGGCTGCAACGCATGAGTTAGGAGTTGTATGGAATTGCAGATTCGCAAATTGTCGAAGACCTACGCGAATGGCGTGGTGGCGCTGGATAACGTGTCGCTGACGATACCGCCCGGGATGTTTGGCTTGCTGGGCCCGAATGGCGCCGGCAAGTCGACCCTGATGCGCACCCTGGCCACCTTGCAGGAATGCGATTCCGGCTCGGTCTTCTTCGGCGACTACGACGTGCTCGACGACAAGGACGAGATCCGCCGCATGCTCGGCTACCTGCCGCAGGACTTCGGCCTGTACCCGAAAGTGACGGCCTACGAGCTGCTCGACCACTTCGCCACCTTGAAAGGCCTGTCGCAGCGGGCGCGCCGGCGCGAGGTCGTCGATGGCCTGTTGCAGCAAACCAACCTGTTCGACGTGCGCCACCAGCGCCTGGGCAGCTTTTCCGGCGGCATGCGCCAGCGCTTCGGCATCGCGCAAGCCCTGCTGGGCGACCCGAAACTGATCATCGTCGACGAGCCGACGGCGGGCCTCGACCCGCAGGAAAGAGTCCGCTTCCATAACTTGCTGTCCGACATCGGCGAAGACAAGACGGTGATCCTGTCGACCCACATCGTGTCCGACGTGGCCGACCTGTGCGCCAACATGGCCATCATCAACAAGGGCCATTTGCTGCTGTGCGGCAAGACCCAGGAACTGATCGACGAAGTCAGCTGCAAGATCTGGGCGCGCTTCGTCGAGAAGAAAGAGCTGGCCAGCTTCCAGCAGCGCCACGCCGTCATTTCCACGCGCTTGCTGTCGGGCCGCACCTTGATCCACGTCTACAGCGACGACGACCCGGGCGACGGCTTCGAGGAAGCCATCGGCGACCTGGAAGACCTGTATTTCGCCACCATTGCCGGGCGCCACCGCGTCGCCCCGCAGTGCGACTGAGGGGCGCGCCATGTTTGCCATCGCCCGCTTTGAAGCGCGACAGCGGCTCAAGCTGCTGTCCACCTGGGTGTATTTCGCCATGTTCCTGGCGCTGGCCATGCTGTGGATGGCCGCCGCCGGCGGCGTCTTCAAGGAAGCGAGCATCAGTTTCGGCGGCAAGTTCCTGATCAACGCGCCCCGCTCGCTGGCGTTTACGTGCAGCCTGCTGGGCTGTTTCGGCGCCGTCGTGGTGGCCGCCATGATGGGCCGCTCGGTGCAGCAGGATTTCGAATACGGCATGCAGCATTTCTTCTTCAGCGCGCCGATCCGGAAATACCAGTACGTGTTCGGCCGCTTCCTTGGCGCCTGGCTGGTGCTGGCTGTCGTGTTTTCCAGCATCGTCATCGGTGCCTGGCTGGGCGCCTGGCTGCCCGGCATCGACCCGGAACGGCTGGGGCCGCAACGGGCGCTGGCCTACCTGATGCCGTATGTGTTTACCCTGCTGCCGAACCTGTTCATCTTTGGCGCCATCTTCTTCGTCATCGCGGCCCTGACGCGGCGCATGCTGCCTGTCTACATCAGCTCGGTGGTCATGCTGATCGGCTACCTGGTGGCCCCGTCCCTGGCGCGCGACCTCGACTACAAGACCCTGGCCGCCCTGATCGACCCCTTCGGCACCACGGCGCTGATACGCCTGACGGAATACTGGCCGAACGCGGAGCGCAACACGCGCCTGGTGACCCTGGAAGGCGTGTATTTGCTGAACCGCGCCATCTGGTCCGGCTTCGCCCTGGTGGCATTGCTGCTCGGCTACTGGCGCTTCCAGTTCCACGCCACGACGGACGCGGGCGCCGGCAAGCGCCGCAGCGAGGGCGACGTCCCGCTGCGCCTGTCGAACGCTTCACTGTCCACGCAGGAAACACCGGACTTCGCGCAGCGCAACCTGGCCGCCCTGCTCCTCAAGATGAGCTGGCTGAATCTGCGCGAAACCATCAAGAACATCTATTTTGTCGTCATTGTGCTGGCCGGCGTGCTGACCATGTATGGCGGCGCGCTCGACATGGGTTCCATCTATGGCACGAATACCTATCCCGTGACGGAAAGGGTGCTGGACATGGTCAGCGCCTCGTTCGCCCTGTTCATGCTGATCATTACCACTTTCTATGCGGGCGAACTGGTGTGGCGCGAACGCGAGGCGGGCACGCACTTGATGCTCGACGCCCTGCCCGTGCCGAACTGGCTGCCCCTGCTGTCGAAGCTGTTTGCGCTGATCGGCCTGCAGGCCTTGCTGAGCCTGGTAATCATGCTGTGCGGCATGTCGATCCAGGTTTTCAAGGGTTATTACCGCCTCGACCCCGGCCTGTACCTGGAATCGCTGTTCCTGTCGCACCTGCCGTCCTACGCGCTGATCGCCGTGCTGGCCATCTTTTTGCAGGTGTTGATCAATCACAAGTATTTGGCGTATTTCGCCATGATCCTGTACCACATCGCCAGCATCAGCTTTTCCTCGCTGGGCCTGGGCGACCCGCTGCTGCTGTACGGCAACACGCCGGACTTCGTGTATTCGGCCATGAACGGCGCCGGCCACTATCTGTTGCGCGAACGCTGGTACTTGCTGTACTGGAGCGGCGCGGCCGTCATGCTGACGGTGCTGTCGCTGCTGTTCTGGCCCCGCGGCGCGCAGGACAGCTGGCGCATCCGCCTGCGCCTGGCGCGCCACGGCCTGACGCAGGGCGTGCTGGCCAGCTTTGCCGGCGGCGCCCTGATCTTCGTCGGCGCCGGCGCGGTCCTGTTCTACGTCTACCACGTGGCCAACGATTACAAGTCCGAATTCGCGCGCGATGCGGACCGCGCCACAGTCGAGCGCCAGTACCGCAAGTTTGCCGCCACGCCGCAGCCGAGAATCACCGACGTGAAACTCGACGTGGCCATCTACCCGGCGCAGCGCACCCTGGCCGTCACGGGCCGCTATGTGCTGCAAAACAAGACCAGCCTGCCGATCAGCCATATTTTTGTGCAGCAAGATCCGAGCTCCACCATGCGCCTGCGTTTTGACGCGCGCGTGCATCCCGGCCTCGATGACGGCAAGCTGGGCTTTTACAGCTACCGCCTGGCCGCGCCGCTGGCGCCGGGCGCCACCCTGGGCCTCGATTTCGACGTCCGCTTTGCGCCGCGCGGCATCTTCGGCCTGGGCCAGGACACGCCCGTGGTGGCCAACGGCACCTTCTTCACGAATGCCGTGCTGCCCCACATCGGCTACCAGCCGCAGCAGGAATTGACGGATCCGCGCGACCGCAAGAAACACGGCTTGCCGGCGCGCGAACGGGCCTTGCCGCGCGACGATGCACGGGGGCTCGCCGACAATTACATCAGCAACGACGCCGACCGCATCAACTTCGACGCCACCGTCAGTACCGTTGACGGCCAGACGGCCATCGCGCCGGGCATGCTGGACAACGACTGGATCGCCAAGGGCCGCCATTACTTCCATTACACGATGGAACAGCCGATCCTGAATTTTTACGCGTTCCAGTCGGCCCGCTACGCCGTCAAGCACGAGCGCTGGCAAGACGTGGCCATCGACGTGTATTACCACCCTGGCCATGAATACAACCTCGATCGCTTCGTGCGCGGCAGCAAGGAAGCGCTCGAGTACTACACGAAGAACTTCGGCCCCTACCAGCACAAGGTCCTGCGCATCGTCGAATTCCCCCGCTACGCCACGTTTGCGCAATCGTTCCCGAACACGATACCGTACTCGGAAGGGCTGGGCTTCATCGCCAGGGTCGATGACAAGAATCCCAAGGATATCGATTATCCGTTCTACGTGACGGCGCATGAAGTGGCGCACCAATGGTGGGCGCATCAATTGGTGGGCGGCAATACACGGGGCGCTACCGTGCTCAGCGAAACCCTGGCCGAATATTCGGCCCTGATGGTGATGAAGAAAACCGTGGGGCCGGCCAAGATGCGCCGCTTCCTGCGCTATGACCTGAATCAATACCTGATGGGGCGCAGCGAGGAACGCAAGAAGGAATTGCCGCTGGCCGAGAATGAAAACCAGCCCTACATCCACTACAACAAGGGCAGCCTGGCCATGTACTTGCTGCAAGACATCATCGGCGAAGACAAGGTCAACGGCGTGCTGCGCGAATTGCTGAAGACGCATGGCCAGAAAGGCCCGCCGTATGCCAGCGTGACGGCCCTGATTGCCGGCTTGCGCCAGGTCACGCCGCCCGAGCAAGCTTACCTGATCGACGACCTGTTCGAGAAAATCGTGCTGTTCGACAACCGCGCCCTGTCGGCCACGGCCACGAAACGCAGCGACGGCAAGTACGCCGTCACCGTGAAAGTGCAGGCGAGCAAGTTGACGGCCGGCGAACAGGGAGAGGAGCACGACGCGCCCCTGCACGACTGGATCGAGATCGGCGTCGACGACGCGAACGGCCATCCGCTGCTGCGCGAACGCCTGCGCATGACGGCGCGCGAAGCGAGCTATACCGTCATCGTCGGCAGCCGTCCCGGCAAGGCGGGCATCGATCCGGACAACAAGCTGATCGACCGCAAGCCCGATGACAATATGGTCACCGTCGACATCGCCGAACCATGACAAAAAATGGCCACCCTGGATAGGTGGCCATTTTTTTTATTCTCAGGCGCTCATCAAGCCTCGGCGCAACGCGTCACCAGGCTCAGGCTGATGCCCATTTCCGTCAGGTGCTGCATGTCGGCCAGGGTCAGATCCAGCGGAGAGTCGACCGTGTCGTCGCCATTCAGCTCTAATTGCAGTTCGGCAACGATACGCGGCATGGTGAAGCTGACGCCGCGCGAGCGGCATTCGGCCAGGTAGCTGCGTATGCGCGAGGGCAATACTTGCGATTTGGATGCCTGCGCGATCAGCACCTCGAAGCCGGAATCGAGATGTACGCGGCCCGCGCCCTTCGCCTCGCCCTTGCGCCATTGCCGTTCCGGATCCGTGGGCAAGACTTCGAGGATGGATTTGAGCGTGGGGTCGTCCCCATGCACCGACAGCTTCGCCATATTCATATTACAAGACTTTCTAGTCAGGACGCTGCCAGGAAGGCCGCGCGATCATCAGACCGACAAGTCTACGCATGGGCGGCAAATATGTCCATACGGCAATATTTGGTATCTCCCTCTAATTTGTGCTGTATCAACAACAGGCGGAACAAGCTTGTTCCGCCTGCAACACATAATTACAGCACCACGCCACGCGCCTGCAAGGCGGCCCGCACGCCGGCGCCATACGCGGCATCGGCACGGTCGAAGTGGCCCAGCTGACGCTGCAGGGTTTCCGGCCGCACCTGGCTCAAGGGACCGGCCAGGTTGTCGAACAGGTTTTGCTTCGCCTGCACCGACATCAAGCGGAACAGATTGCCGGCTTGCGTAAAGTCATCTTCCACGCCGCGGCCATCGTAGCGCGCCGCGCCGCCGGCCAGGTCCAGCGCCGGCTCGCCGTGGCCCAGCCCTTGCGGCTGCGTGCCGGCCGCCGCCACGTTCGCATAGTTGCGCGCCGCGCCGCCATTGTTGATCGCCATGCCGCCATCGCGCTGCTGGTTGTGGAAGGGGCAGCGGGCCGCATTCACGGGCAAGTGCTGGTGGTTCGTGCCGACCCGGTACAGCTGGGCGTCATGGTAGGCGAACAAGCGGCCTTGCAGCATCTTGTCCGGTGAATACCCCATGCCGGGCACGGCGTTGGCCGGTGAAAAGGCCGCTTGCTCGACTTCCGCGTGGTAATTGTCAGGGTTGCGGTTCAGCTCGAAAATACCGACTGGCAGCAGCGGGAAGTCCGCATGCGGCCACACTTTCGTCAAATCGAACGGGTTCCAGCCCGTGCGCTGCTCCCATGCATCGAGTTGCTCCTGCGTCGCCACCTGCAGCTTGACTTCCCACTGGGGGAAATCGCCGCGCTCGATGGCGCCGAACAAGTCGCGCTGGGCGTAGTCGGGGTCGGCACCAGCCAGGCGGCCCGCCTCCGCGGCAGGCAGGTTCCTGATGCCCTGGCGCGTCTTGAAGTGCCATTTCACGTACACGCGCTGGCCGTCGGCATTGATCAGGCTATACGTGTGGCTGCCGAAGCCATCCATGTGGCGGTAGCCGTCCGGCGTGCCCCGGTCCGAGAACAGCATGGTGACCTGGTGCAAGCTTTCCGGCGCATGGCTCCAGAAATCGAACATCATTTCCGCCGATTTCAAGTTGCTTTGCGGATCGCGCTTTTGCGTGTGGACAAAGTCGGGGAACTTGATCGGGTCCTTGATGAAGAACATGGGCGTGTTGTTGCCAACCAAGTCCCAGTTGCCCTCTTCCGTATAGAAGCGCACGGCGAAACCGCGCGGGTCGCGTTCCGTGTCGGCGCTGCCGCGTTCGCCACCGACGGTGGAAAAGCGCGCGAAGGTGGCCGTCTGCTTGCCCACTTCACTGAACAGCTTGGCCTTGGTATGGCGCGAAATGTCGTGCGTGACGGTAAAGGTGCCATAGGCGCCCGAACCTTTTGCGTGCACCACGCGTTCGGGGATGCGCTCGCGGTTGAAATGCTGGAGTTTTTCGATCAGGTGGAAGTCTTGCAGCAGCAAGGGGCCACGGGGGCCGGCGCTGAGGGAATTCTGGTTGTCGGCGACCGGGATGCCCGAGGCGGTACTGAATGGCGGCTGTTGGCTCATGGCTGCTTTTCCTTCGTTGTTGACTAATAGAGCTAGTGTAACGAGGTCAACAACAAAGGAAAAGCTAATTGATTTTATCGAACCGATAGATATTTACAATGCACAGCCATGGGCGTCGCACACGCCGCCCAGTTGCGCCTGCAGTTTCGCCGGCTGGCCCAGGAAGCCGCCGATATCGATCACGGACAGCTTGCCGCTGCCATCGTCGAGTACGAACGTGGGAAAGCCCTGGCCGCCCACCTGCGCCAGCAAGGCGCGGCTGGCGTCGATATGCCGCTGCGTGGCGGCGCCCGCCTGTTGCGCATACGCGGCCTCGAAGGCGGCGCCGTCCATGCCCAGTTCTTGCGCCAGCGCCACCAGCACGGGCAGGTCGGCGATGCGCAAGCCGTCCACGTAATGGGCCCGTTGCACGCGTTGCAGCATGTCCAGGCCCTTGCCAGCCAGCGATTCGGCCGCCAGGATGGCCGTGATCGGCGGTTCGGAATCCATCATGGCCGTCGTGTCGTTCAGCAAGCCGTTGACATAGGCATCGCCAAACGGCTGGCCAGACAATTGCTCGATGCGCCGGTCATGCGGCAGCACATAGCCGCGCCAGGCGGGCGTGATCTGGCGGCGATTGCTGCCCGTCATCATGCCGCCGGCGTGGAAGGCCAGCGTCAGTCCGGGCACGGCGCGCGCCGCCTCGACCAGCGGCGCGGCGCCGTAGCACCAGCCACACAGGGGGTCGAAAATATAGTGCAGTGTGGGCATGACCCTATCCTTTATAAAACTAAAACAGATGACTTGAAAAACCGTAGCGAGCGGCGCTAGTTCTGGCTGAGAAGCGCAACTGTGCTAGGCACGGGGCCGCCGAGGCAGTGAGCATCGCAGGCCGGAAATCGCGTCGCGCAGTAGGTTTTTACCATTTCATTTCGCCTTTGGCGACCTTCGCGCTGGTCTCCAGGGCGCCATCGAGGCCCAGGCTCGGGTAATGCTGTTTCATCGCTTCGATCAGGGCGGCCGAATTGGCGGCCTTGGCCGTTTCCGCTTCGAACGTCACCAGGTAGTCACGCGTAAAACCGATGCTGTCCGGCGTCAGGGGCGAACCGACCTTGAAGTGGCCCGGTACGACGGTGACGGGTTTCAGGGCGGCGATGCCGTCCAGGGTCTTGAGCCAGTCCTGGCGCGATTGCAGGCTTTGCGTATCGGCCGTCCACACGTGCAAGTTGCCAAACAGCACCACGCCACCGACGACGGCCTTGATCGATGGAATCCACACATAGGTGCGCGCTGGCGTCGGGCCGGCGATGTCCAGCGACTGGCCTTCCAGGCTGATGCGCTTGCCCTTCAGCGCGTCGGGGATGACGATGCCGTGCGGCGCGTTGTCTTTCAGGATCGGGCCCCAGTAGGCGACCTTGGCGTCAGCCTTGCGGCGGATTTCCGCGACGGTTTCTGGCGTGGCAACGATTTTCGCCTGCGGGAACGCAGCCTTGATCACGTCGAGGCCAAAGTAAAAATCGGGATCGCTGTGGCTGATGTACACGGTCGTCAGTTTCTTGCCGCTGGCGCGGATCTTTTCCACCAGTTTTTGCGCTTCGGCGCGCGAAAATTGCGCATCGATCAGCACGGCGTCATGCTTGCCCGCGACCAGCACGGAAGCGACGGGAAAGATGGCCGCTTCGCCCGGGTTGAAGACTTCCAGGGTCAGGGGTGCGCTGGCGGCGGCCGAGGCGGCGCCGGCGGCAAACAGGGTGGAGACAAAAACGCTGCTGATGGATTTGGAGAACATGATGCGCCTTCACAAGATGATTGGGATGACTGCATCTTACGTTGCTCAAAGCGGTAGAAAAACTAGGTAAAGCGCAATAGTTTGTTGCTTATATCGATGTAATCACCCGATGACGAACACGCTACGGCGTATTTTTCAAACGACGGCGCGCGCCAAAGTCACGCCACTGCGGCGGCGTAGTGCCGTCGCAAAATGTGTCACAGCGTCATGAGGGTGTCACATTGGATTGTTATCTTGCTAGCTCTTTCAAACCTAGCCGGATGAACCACATGACACGCAGAAAAATTTCCGTCGCTGGCTGCAGCGTCGCCATCACCCTGATGCTGGCCGCCTGCGGCAGCGACGCAAAAAAAGAAGAGGCAGTGGCTGAAGCGCCGCCGAAAAACGTCATCTTCTTCCTTGGCGATGGCATGGGCCTGACCACCATGACGGCCGCGCGCATCTATTCCGTGGGCGAAGAGGGTGCGCTGACCATGGACACCCTGCCGGAAACGGCCTTCGTGAAAACGTACTCGAACGACGCGCAAGTGACGGACAGCGCGCCATCGATGGCCGCCTACATGACCGGCGTCAAGATGAACAATGAAGTCATTTCCATGTCGGCCAACACGGTCGCCATCGATCCGGGCACGGATGCGAATAACAACAAGCTGGTCAACAAATGCGGCACCGGCAACGGCACGCCCGCCACCACCTTGCTGGAACTGGCCAAGGCCAAGGGCTTCGCCGCCGGCGTCGTCAGCACGGCGCGCGTGACGCACGCCACGCCGGCCGCAACCTACTCGCACATCTGCCACCGCGACCTGGAAAACGATATCGCCGCGGCCTTGGTGCCGGGCGGCACGGGCTACAACAGCGCCCTGGGCACCACCGGCCTGGAAGTGGTCCTCGGTGGCGGCGCGCAATTCTTCACGCAATTCAAGGATGGCGGCAAGCGTTCCGACGGCCGCGACCTGATCGCCGAATTGAAAGCCAAAAGCTACACGGTCGCCAACAACGCCACCGACTTCAAGGCCGTCGATGCGGCCAAGACGGAGCGTTTGTTCGGCGTGTTCACGTCCAGCCACATGAGCTACGACCTGGACCGCGACGCAGCGAAGGAACCTAGCCTGGCGGAAATGACCACCAAGGCCATGGACGTGCTGGCGAAGAACAAGAAGGGTTACTTCCTGATGGTCGAAGGCGGCCGCATCGACCATGCGCTGCACGAAACGACCGCCAAGAAAGCGCTGCAAGACACCGTCGCGTTCGACAACGCCATCAAGGCCGCCATCGAAAAAGCCAAGCTGACCGATCCGACCCTGGCCAATACCCTGATCGTCGTCACGGCCGACCATGACCACACGCTGGTGCTGAACGGCTACGCCAAGCGCACGGGCAAGACGGCTGCCGGCAACCCTGGCGTGCTGGGCGTGGTGAAGAACTACGTGACCGGCGCGGTCGAGAAAGACCTGGATGGCGCACCGTATTCGATCATCGGCTTCGGCAATGGCGAAAACCGCACGCAATCGAGCCGCGCCGCCATGGCCAGCCTCGATGAAACCGTCACCAGCGCCAATAATTACCACCAGGAAGCAGTGATCCGCACCGCGGTCGGCAATGAAACCCACGGCGGCACCGACGTCTTCCTGGGCGCCATCGGCAAGGGTTCGGAAACCTTCCTTGGCACCATCGAAAACACCAAAGTATTCGGCCTGGTCAAGACCGCCGGCGGTCTGTAATCCCCAAGAGACAAGAATTGGACAAGCACATGAAACTTGCATCGACACCCGCCGCACTGAAATCGGCCCTGAAACTCTCCTTGCTGACCACGCTCGTGGCCGCCAGCGTCGCCAGCGCCTACGCCGCCGACGCCAAGAACGTCATCTTCTTCCTCGGCGACGGCATGGGCCCGTCCGTCGTGACGGCAGCGCGCATCTACCAGTACCAGGAAGACGGCAACCTGACGATGGACACGCTGGAGCGCACGGCGCGCATCAAGACGTTCTCGAACGATGCGCAAACGACGGACAGCGCGCCATCGATGGCCGCCTACATGACCGGCGTCAAGATGAACAATGAAGTCATCTCGATGGCGCAGGACACCATCGCCAAGGAACCGAGCCGCGACGTCAACGGCAACCTGGGCGTGGATAACTGCCCGGCCGGCGGCAAGAGCGCGCCGACCATCCTGGAACTGGCGAAAGCCAAGGGCAAGGCCGTGGGCGCCATCACCACCACGGAACTGACGCACGCCACGCCGGCGACGACTTTCTCGCACATCTGCAACCGCAATGCGCAATACGCGATCGCTGCACAAACGGTGCCGGGCGGCACGGGCTACAACGCGGCCCTAGGCGACGGCGTCGACGTGCTGATGGGTGGCGGCCGCAACCACTTTACGCCTTGGTCGGCCAGCAACAAGTATGGCCGCGCCGATGGCCGCAACCTGTTGACGGAATTTGCCGCCAAGGGCTACACCGTGGCCGCCAACAAGGCGGAAATGGCCGCGGCGCAGAGCGGCAAGAAATTCATCGGCCTGTACAGCACCCGCAGCCACCTGGAATATGAACTGGACCGCACCGCCACGCCGCCGCTGGGCGAAGGCGCGACCCAGCCTAGCCTGTCGGAAATGACGCTGAAAGCCATCGACTTGCTGTCGAAAAACGCGAACGGCTACTTCCTGATGGTCGAAGGCGGCCGCATCGACCACGCCTTGCACGGCATCAACGCCAAGCGCGCGCTGACGGACACCATCGCCTTCGACGACGCCATCAAGGTGGCCATCGCCAAGATCAAGGAAACCGATCCGACGCTGGCCAACACCCTGATCGTCGTCACGGCCGACCATGACCACACCCTGGCCTTCAACGGCTACGGCAAGCGCGGCAACCACATCCTCGACATCAACCGCGGCTACAAAGATAACCAGCCAAGCAAGGATGCCGATGGCAATACCTACACCACCCTGGTGTTCGGCAATGGCCCGAACCGCCCTGCCCTGCGCAGCAACGTCGACAGCGCCACGGCCCTGAAAGACAACTACCTGCAAGAAACAGGCGTGCGTCTGGCCAGCGAAACCCACGGCGGCGGCGACGTCAAGCTGCTGGCCACGGGCGCCGGCGCGAAGGCCTTCAAGGGCACCCTGGACAACACCAAGGTGTTTGACCTGCTGAAGGCGGCCTTCGGCTTCTGATCCACATCAACACGGTAACCCCACCGGGGCGGATGGCGTATGCCCTCCGCCCCTCTGCACGTAAAGGCAACACCATGAAATCGTCCCTGATCGCCGTCCTCCTGGCCGCCGGCTTTGCCGCCAGCGCGCAAGCCGCTCCTGCCACGCCTTCCGCTCCTGCCGATCTGGACCTGGGCATCACCTATTACAGCCGCGTCCTGACGCCGGAAGGCGTGACGCGCGAAAGCCGCTACGAAGAAAAGATGCTGCGCCGCCCCGGCCACGTGTGGGTCGAGCGCGTGCTGGCGCCGTCGACCGATGCGCATGCGGGCCACAAGCACGGTGAAAACAAGAAAGTGGCATTGAAAACGTCGACCGCGGCCACGCAGCATGAGCACAAGCACTTCAATCCCGTGCTGATACCGCGCCACGTGATGCTGGAAAAGAACACCGTGCGCGTGGAATACATCGATGCGCATGACAAGATCGTCGTCGCCATCCCCAAGGCCGAGTACGAAAACGTCAATTTCGACGGTTCCTGGGAAAACAGTTTTTATCTGCTGGACCCGAAACTGGTGGCCGCCATGCCGCTGTCGAAACAGGCATCGAACGTGACGGGCGCGCGCTGGCGCGAAGTGGAAAAGAATGGCGTGTTCCAGCGCATCCTGTGGGATGAGCAAAAACAGATTCCGCTGATCATCGAGAGCGGCGACCGCGCGAATACCTTCTATCGCCGGGTCGACGTCAAGCTGCAGCCCACCGTCAGCAAGGCGCAGCCGTGGGCCAACTTGCAGAACTACGCGCAGCGCGAGTATTCGGACTACCTGGACTAAGAGTCCTCGGGACGTAAAAAAAGCCAGGGAAATCCCTGGCTTTTGTTTGCCTGACTGGCGGGCGCCGGATTACTCCGCCGCTGCCGCCTTCTTCGCCGGCGCCTTCTTGGCGGCCGGCTTTTTCACGGCCGCAGCTTTCTTGGCCGGCGCTTTTTTGACGGCTGCCGCTTTCTTGACGGCCGTTTTCTTCGCTGGTGCCGCGCCTTCTTCGCCTTCGGCCTCGGCCGCTGCCGCCTTCGTCTTGGCGCCCGGCTTGGCCTTGCGCTCTTCAAACTCGAAGCTCACCTTGCCATCCTTGCCGCGCACGAGGAATGCCTTGAACGGGCGACGGGTACGCTGCGAAACAAAGCCCGGCAGCAAGTCCGTCTTGCCATCGTTGAGCAGTTTTGCCATTTGTTCCGGCAAGATTTCCTGCTGCAAGATGATACGGCCGCTGCGGAAATCGCACGTCTTCGGCTTGGCCACGCTGTGTTCGCACACATAGGCCAGGCCCATTTCGTACACGCCGGCGTTGCACTTGGGGCACGGTCCCACGGGCGTCTGGCCCGTGAAATCGACGCCTTCGCCATCTTCGCTCTCGTCGTTCTGGCCGAAATCGAATTCCAGCTTGAAATTCTTGATCTCTTCATCGCGCACGATGCGCAGGATGGCGGCGAACGGACGGCCCATCTTCGAGCGGAAGCCTTGCAGCGGGCCGATGGTGCGGTCCTTCAGCAATTGTTCCACTTCGGCGATTTCGAACTGGCGCGAACCCGGTGTCTTGCTCATCGAGAATTCGCATTTGGTGCAGGCGAAACGACGGTAGTTTTCCTTCACCACGCCGCTGCAATTCGGGCAGGGCGTTTCCAGGGTCGCGTAGTCGCCGGGAATGGTGTCATTATCGTATTCCTTGGCGCGCTTGACGATGATCTGCGTCATCTGCGCGATTTCGCGCATGAATTCTTCGCGCGAAATCTTGCCTTTTTCCATCTGCGACAGCTTGTATTCCCACTCGCCCGTCAGCTCCGGCGCCGTCAATTCATTGACGCCCAGGCCTTTGAGCAAAGTCATCAGCTGCGATGCCTTGGCCGTCGGAATCAATTCGCGGCCTTCGCGGATCAGGTAACGTTCCGTCAGCAAGCCCTCGATGGTGGCCGCGCGCGTCGCCGGGGTACCGAGACCCTTGCCGGCCATCGCATCGCGCAGCTCGTCGTCGTCGATCAGCTTGCCGGCGCCTTCCATGGCCGACAGCAAGGTCGCCTCCGTGAAGCGCGCAGGCGGCTTCGTCACCAGGCCGTTGGCGTTGACGCTTTCCGTCTGCACTTTCTCGCCCTTGGCGACGGGCACCAAGTTGCCGTTGCCATTGCTTTCCTTGTCGGCGTCCGTCGACGCTTCCTTGCCGTAGATGGCCAGCCAGCCCGGATTGGTCATGACCTTGCCTTCAGTCTTGAACTGATGGCCGGACACTTCCGTGTAGCGCGTGGTGACCTGGAATTCCGCAGGCGGGAAGAACACGGCCATGAAGCGGCGCGTGACGAGGTCATACAGCTTCTGTTCCGGCTCGGACAGGTTTTTCGGCGCGATCGTCGTCGGGATGATCGCGAAGTGATCCGAGATCTTGGTGTTGTCGAAAATGCGCTTGTTCGGCTTGACCCAGCCCTTGTCGATGATCTGCTTGGCGAACTGGTGGTAGTTGCTGTTGTCCTTGACCGTTTCCAGCGCCTGCAGCACGGTCGGCATGTAGTCTTCCGGCAGGTGGCGCGAATCGGTACGCGGATACGTCAGTACCTTGTGCTTTTCATACAGCGCCTGGGCCAGGCCCAGGGTGTTCTTGGCCGAGAAGCCGAAACGCGAGTTCGCTTCGCGCTGCAGGCTGGTCAGGTCGAACAGGCCCGGTGCCATCGAGGTGGTCGGTTTCGATTCTTCCGTGACATTGCCTTGGCGGCCGCGGCAGGCGGTGGCGATCGAGTCGGCAGCCGTCTTGCTCCACAGGCGCTCGGCGCGCTTCTCGGGGTCGTTCTCGTCCTTCTTGAACTTCGTGTCGAGCCAGCGGCCTTCATAGATGCCGGCCGCGCAAACGAATTCGGCGCGCACTTCCCAGAAGTCGCGCGGCACGAATTTCTTGATCTTGTCTTCGCGTTCGACCACGATGGACAGGGTCGGCGTTTGCACGCGACCCACGGTGGTCAGATAAAAACCGCCTTCTTTCGAATTAAACGCCGTCATGGCGCGCGTGCCATTGATACCGATCAACCAATCGGCTTCCGAACGGCAGCGGGCCGCATCGGCCAGCGGCAGCATTTCTTCATCGCTGCGCAGGTGCGAGAAACCGTCGCGGATGGCGCCCGGCGTCATCGACTGCAGCCACAGGCGCTTGACCGGTTGCTTGGCTTTCGCGTTTTGCGCGATCAGGCGGAAAATCAGCTCGCCTTCGCGCCCCGCATCGCATGCGTTGATGAGGGTGGTGACGTCTTTGCGTTTGATCAGCTTGTTTAATACTTTGAGGCGCGCTTCCGTCTTGGCGATCGGGTTCAGCGCGAAATACGGTGGAATCATCGGCAAGTGCGCGAAACTCCATTTGCCGCGCTTCACGTCGAATTCTTCCGGCACGGCGATCTCCAGCAAGTGGCCGACCGCCGACGACAGGACGTATTCATCCGATTCAAAGTACTCATCGTGCTTGGTAAAGCCGCCAAGCGTCTTCGCGATATCGTTCGCGACAGAAGGCTTCTCGGCGATGATGAGGGTTTTTGTCATATTTTTTAGTCTCGAAAAATGCTCTAGGATAGTTTCAGCATGCGCATCATACAGTGCATTGCCAGGCGCCGACGCTTTTGTCTGCGCAAAGCCTTGTGACTTGTGGTCTTGTCAAGCGGCCAATGATAAGCGCCTATTGAAGAATTCGGCAAGTTATCTGCAAGCAAGAATGCGCAAGCGCAAACACAACTGGCTGGCGGGCGTGCTGGTGCAGCACATGGTAATGGGGATGGCGCGGCAGCGGCGCCAGGGTCAGGCAGGCAGCGACAGCGGCCGCCAGCGACGTCTATATATTAGTGCAATAAGCGCGGCGGGAGGTCTTCGTCGTCGACAAACAGATCGTCGAACATCAGGGCGTCCGGTTCCTTGCCCTGGCTCCACAGCAGCATCAGCACGATGACTTTCAGCTTGCCCAGCGAAACGGGTGCCTCGTCGAGCGCCAGCGCCCGTTCGATGACGATTTCGCGCTGCAGCGGCGACAGCACCTTGGCGCTTTCCAGGAACTGGATGAAACCGACGGCGGCCGTGCCCAGCACGTCGCTTTCCTGCTGCACATAGAAGCGCGTGCCCGTGGAGCTGGCCGTCAGGGTTTGTTCGACGCCGGCCATGGCGTTCAAGTCCGTCAGCCAGACGAGCGCTTCGGAAATCTCCACGTCGTCGAAACCGACGGCCGACAGTTTGCGCGCCAGGACTGCCGGCTCGGGGCAGGCATCGGGGCGATAGTAAGTCTCGTAGAGGTACACCAGGATATCGAACATGGCTCTACTCTATCAGCTAAGTTCGCTGCGACACAAGGGTGTGCGCCGACAAAGCGCCCCCGTGCGGCAAGGCCGCCACACAAGTGACAAGCTGTCATTTACAGCGTTGAAACAGTCCTCCCGGCAAGCGTTCCACCCGGCCCGCCAGCTCCAGCGCCAGCAATTCCCCCATCAGCACACCCATGGCCAGGCCGCTGCGCGCGGCCAGGGTGTCGGCATCGAGGGGATCGTGGCCCAGCGCGGCCAGCAGCGGCGCTTCGTCTTCCACCGCTGGCGGCACCTGGGGCACGCCGCCCAGCCATTGCAACTCTTGCAGCACGTCATCGGCCGACTCGACCAGCTTGGCGCCCTGCTTGATCAATGCATGACAGCCCTTGGCCAGGGTCGCATGGATGGAACCGGGCAAGGCATACACATCGCGCCCCTGCTCGCCGGCCAGGCGCGCCGTGATCAATGAACCCGATTGCGCGGCCGCCTCGATCACCAGCACGCCGCGCGCCAGGCCGCTGATCAGGCGGTTGCGCCGCGGAAAGTTAGCTGGCATGGCGGGCAAGCCCAGCGCGTACTCGCTGACGATGCAACCCTGTTCGGCAATTCTTTGCGCTAGATCAAGGTTACGTCGGGGATACACCAGATCGGCGCCCGTGCCGATCACGGCGACGGTAGCGCCCGCGCCGCGCAAGCCGCCCTCGTGCGCGTGCGTATCGATGCCCAGCGCCAGCCCGGAAATGATGGTCAGGCCCGCCATGCTCAGCGCTTGCGCGAAAGCGGCCGCATTCTGCATGCCTTGCGCGCTGGCATTGCGGCTGCCGATGATGGCCACGCCGGGACGCGATAGCAGTTCCGCCCGCCCCCGTACATATAACAACAGCGGCGGATCGGCGATTTCCAGCAGCAGGGGCGGATACGCGGCGTCGGCCAGGGTCAGCACGGCGTTGCCGGGCCGCTGCAGCCACTGCAGGGTGAGTTCCAGCTGGCTGTTGGCCACGGGCTTGGGCGGCTGCACGATGGCGCGCGCCACGCTGGCCGGCACCGCTTCGCGCAAGGCATCGAAGGGCATGGCGAAAATCTCCGGCGGCAAGCCGAAGCGGGCCAGCAAGGCGCGCGCCGCCACCGGCCCCACGCCGGGCAGATGCTGCAGGCGCAGCCAGCCTGCCAATTCCGTGGCCGTGTCTGCCGTCGTTGCAAGTGCATGCATGACCACCTCGCTGTGTACTGTGCCCTCCCATGCTAGCGCGATGGCGCGCACGCGATACCGACGCGCGCAAGGATGCGTGCAATGCGTGTGCAAAACGGCCCCCCATCCACAGGAGCATGGGCGTCTGTGATAAAATTTCCCTTTGCAGCAAACGATTAGCGCACTGGCAAACGCATCTGCCGCGCCGTTGTGCCATACGCGCCCAAGCATGGCGTACCCAACAGAAAATAGCCCTGCCATCGTTCGCATGGCCCAGGCATGAATAATCCGGCGCACCGGCGCCCACCTTAACCAGTCGAATCCGTATGTCCATATTAAATATCCTGCGTTACCCCGATCCTCGCCTGCACACGATCGCCAAGCCCGTCACCGAATTTGACGCGCGCCTGCAAACCCTGATCGACGACATGGCTGAAACCATGTACGACGCCCCGGGCGTCGGCCTGGCCGCGTCGCAAGTGGACGCGCATATCCAGATGATGGTGATCGACATCACCGAAGAAAAAAACCAGCTGCAAGTGTTCATCAACCCGGAAATCACCTGGGCCAGCGAGGAAAAGCAGGTCTACGACGAAGGCTGTTTGTCCGTGCCTGGCGTCTACGACGGCGTCGAGCGTCCGGCCCGCATCAAGGTGCGCGCCCTGGACCGCCACGGCAAGCAGTTCGAACTGGAAGCCGACGGCTTGCTGGCCGTCTGCATCCAGCATGAGATGGATCACTTGCTGGGCAAGGTATTCGTCGAATACCTGTCGCCGCTCAAGCGCAACCGCATCAAGACCAAGATGATCAAGGAAATCCGTGGTCTCGAGCGCGAAGCGAGCCTGCGCGCACAGAACCGCCGTTTCTAAGCCGCTTTTACAGTACTGCTGATAGACTGACCGTAACACCCTGCCAGCCTGGCGCCTCCGGCGCGGGCCTGCGCACCTCACGTCAAGGAACCATATGAAAGTGATCTTCGCAGGCACGCCTGAATTTGCCGCCACGGCCCTGAAAGACTTGCACGAAGCGGGATTCGAGATTCCGCTGGTGCTGACCCAGCCCGACCGCCCTGCCGGACGCGGCATGCAATTGCACGCCTCGGCCGTCAAGCAATATGCACAGCAGCACGGCATCGAGGTGCTGCAGCCCTTGTCGCTGCGCATGGACAGCAAGGACCCGCAGCGCGCCGCCGAGGCAAAAGCAGCGCACGAGCGCCTGCTGGCCACCGACTACGACGTGATGGTGGTGGCGGCCTACGGCTTGATCTTGCCGCGCAGCACCCTCGACATCAAACCCTGCATCAATATCCACGGTTCATTGCTGCCGCGCTGGCGCGGCGCCGCGCCCATCCACCGCGCCATCGAAGCCGGCGACGATGAAACGGGCGTGACCATCATGCAGATGGAAGAAGGCCTCGATACGGGCCCCATGCTGGCCATCGAGCGCACGCCCATCGAAGCGGGCGATTCCACCGCCAGCCTGCACGACAAGCTGGCCACCCTGGGCGGCAAGATGATCGTCGAGACCCTGCGCAAGATGCAGCAGCAAGCGCTGGAAGCCGTGCCCCAGCCTGAAGCGGGCGTCACCTATGCGGCAAAGATCGCCAAGGAAGAAGCGGCGCTCGATTTCAGCCTGCCGGCGCTGGAACTGGGCCTGAAAATCCGCGCCTTCAATCCATTTCCCGGCGCCTGCGGCCAGGTCGATGGCACCACCATCAAGATCTGGGCCGCCGACGTGCTCGAGGCGGACAGCAAGGAAGCGCCAGGCCAGGTGCTGGCGGCCGACGCCCAGCACGGCATCGTCGTGGCCTGCGGCAATGGCTCGCTGCGCCTGACGGAACTGCAAAAACCGGGCGGCAAGCGCCTGCCTGCGGCCGAATTCATCAAGGGTTTCCCCCTCGAAGGCAAGCGCTTCGCCTAAGTTCACCGGATCGCACCGCGCCATCATCCCGATGGCCATAAAAAAAGGCTTGCCGCGGCAAGCCTTTTTTGCATCCGCCCCGCTAGCTTAGCGGCGCTGCACCTTCATCAGGCGTGCGCCCAGAGACGACGACAGGCTAACCTCGAAACGGCCGCCGGCCGGCAAGGCGCTCACGTCGACATTGGCTTTGCCACCCGTCAAGTCACTGGCGACCACCGTCTTGCGGCCATCGGCAGCCACGTGCATGACGGCGGCATACGGTTCCGCCTCGGCATTCCAGACCAGCACCAGCTGGCCGCCGCTTTGCGTCGCATCAAACGTGGCATCGTTGGCGGCGGCCTTGCTGCGGCGCGCCGGACGTTCCAGCTTGGCCAAAGCCTTGCCATTTGCCAACACTTGCACATCGCTGATTTCGCCCGGATTGGCGAAGCTGACGCGGAAGTGGCTCATGGCGTTGCCGCCATGGTCGGCCACGGAGACGCCATCGAAGGGCAAGTCGATAGTCTGTCCGGACGCCGTCAACACGCGCAAGGTATAAGCATGGCCGCTGCCGCTGGCAGCGGTGCCGATGCGCGCCGACGAGGCAACGGCCGGGCGCAGGGCCACGCCGCCAGGCGTAATGCGGCCGGAAATGGTCAGGTAGCCGTTCTCGGCCACGGCCATGCTGGCGGCCAGCACATTGCTGCCCGTAATCTGCGTGCTGCGTTTTTCCAGGAATTGCTGCACCCGCGCATAGCTGTAGTCGGAGAACCAGGCGCCGCTGCAATAGCTCATCACGTCCTTCATCGGCGTGTTGCCATAGACTGCCTTGCTCAGCTGGCCGATGCTGCCTGCATAGTTGCTGTTGTACAGCGGTTGCGGGCCCAGATTGCCATTCGCATATGGGTAGTCGACAGCAGCGCCAGCCGGACCGCCGCAGGGAACGTGCTGCAGCGAGTGATTATGGCCCAGCTCATGCACGAGCGTAGTCAGCCACAGAGGCCATTGATTGGAGAATGGGTCGACCGCCGCGATGCTATTGGACTGGGCATCGAGGCCGATGGCCGACGTAAAGTCGTTGCCGCTGCTGCGCTGGTTGATGTAGGCCAGGCCGGCGGCGTTGGTGACGGACATCTTCGGCACGAAACCATAATAGTAGGCGCCGCTGTCTTCCAGCGCGCGCCGGTTTTCCAGCTTGCCCAGGGCATCGCTCCACCAGCTGTCGGCCGTGCTGCTGCCCGGCATGCTCAGTGCGGCGCGCGTCGTGATGCTGATATTTTCTGTCGCATACGGATACACGCGCAGCAGCGCGGCGCGGATCACCTCGGCGTCAGGCAGTTGCGCCACGCCATCATCGGTGCTCAAGGGCACGAGCACCAGACGGATCTTGGCCAGGCTGGCCACCACGGGCGCCGCTTCCTGGCTCACTTGCACGCCGTCATTGCCGACGGCCGTCACGCTCACGCGCACGCCGGGCAAGATCCAGCCTGCAGGCAGGACGGCACTGAAATTGCCGTTGAAACTGTCATCGTGCTTCGTCGTCGGCAAGAGCGCCGGCCCCGTCATCGCGATGCTGCCCAGGTTGCTGCCATTGGCGGCGGTCGCATTCAAGGTGACCGCCGGGCTGGCCTGACCCGCCTGCGCGGCCAGCACGGACACGCGCACGGCGGCCGGCTTGCCGCGCGTCAGGCGCAAGGCCGTATTGCTGGCATTCAAATTCAGTACTTGCGCGAAATCAATGCTGCCCAGGGTAAAGGCCGACACCGTGCCCGCATTCACGGCGATGCGCGACGCCGCCGCCAGCATCACGTTGCCCGTTGCCGAGTCTGGTGCAGACAATACCAGCTGGCTGGCAGTGGCACTGACGATGACGGCCGGCGTATTGCCCACCGACGCCGAAGTGACCTGGTCAAGATTGCTGCCCTGCACCGTCACGGACAAGCGTCCGTTGTTGACGGCCGAGGTGATCGACGTCACCGTCACGCTGGCCAGCACCGTGTACGTGTCGCCGCTGAGCACATCATTGTAGGGACCGCGCACCGTCAGCGCGCCTGTCGCCGCGCCCGCAGGCACCAGCACCGTCACGCTGCCGGCCGTCTGGCTTTGCGGCGTTGCCGCCGCACCATTGCCAAACTGCACCGCCGTCACGGCGCCCATGCCGCCGCCCGTGATCGTCACGCTGGAACCGACGCCGCCCGTCGCCGGTGCGACGCTGCCCACGCTCAATGGCAGGTACACATTGACGTTATAGCTGGTGGCCGCCGTGCCGCTGGCGCTGACGAGGTTCAAGGCGCCCGATACGGGCACGCCCGGCATGGTCAGGGTGATGCTGGTGTCGCTGGCGGCGCTGGTGGCAACGGTCACGCCGCCCACCTGGAAAGCCGTCACGCGGCTCAGATTCGTGCCTGTAAGCACCAGGCTGCCACCGACGGCGACATTCGCCGCCGAAACGGCCGTCACGGCAGGCAGCAGCACGGGCGTACCCGACGTGGTCGCCACCACCGTGTCGCCGCCCCCACCGCCACCACCGCCGCAGGCGGACAGGCCCAGCATGACAAACAATGCGACAAGCAGATGGTTTTTCATGGCTGGCAACCATGTTGATGCAGCGCGATGCCGGGAAGGACACGAGATAAATGTGACATATTGGTGACTTTTGGTGAGAATTTAATTTCGAAGAACCAATATTATGGTTTAGTTCGATTCCCAAAGACAACTATTAATGCTTTTGATTCAATTGGTTTTGATAATAATTAAAATATCTGCTTGGCAAACTTTATTCTGAGCATTACTCCCCTCACTCTGTGTTGGCTAAAATCAAAATTACTTTCCTTTGCAGCTATTGCCATTCGACTCATTAAAAATATGCTGATGCGGCGCAAATAATGTGGAAATTTTTCCACAGCCTAGACGCCATACTGTTCTGCCAACTTTGCTGGAAGAATTAACGTTTTGAGTAAGATTTTCAGGAATGTAATTTTCAGAAGCAGGCGTGGCGGCAGGCGATGTGTTGCAAGAAGGCCTGCCGTGGGGCGAACGGCCGCTTTTGCTTAAAACCAAAGCAGCCTGATGCCGTATAATTTTAGACCCGGTGAAATCAGGCGATTGCCACCTTCTGCCTGCCCTACCCGGCCGGCAACTCTCCGTCAGCTGATCCTGCTGACCCGCATCCGCCTCGTAACGTCTTGTCGCCGCGCCGCCGCCCGTTTGCCTATTGAAAGCATGAAATGAACGATACCGTGATCCCCGCCATGTCCCCGACCGAAGCCACCTTGCGCGCCATTCTGGCGCAGCGGATCATGATTCTCGACGGCGCCATGGGCACGATCATCCAGCAATACAAGCTCGACGAAGAAGCGTACCGCGGCGGCCCCGCCGGCCGCTTCATCGATTTCGCCGCGCCGGCCGACAGTGGCGCGCGCGAACTGTTCGTCAAGGGCAATAATGAGTTGCTGACCCTGACGCAGCCGCACATCATCCAGGAAATCCACGAGCGCTACCTGGCGGCCGGCGCCGACCTGATCGAAACGAATACCTTCGGCGCCACGACGATCGCGCAAGACGATTACCACATGGCCCACCTGGCCTATGAAATGAACGTCCAGGCGGCCAAGCTGGCGCGCGCCGCCTGCGATAAATATTCCACGCCGGACAAGCCGCGCTTCGTCGCCGGCGCCCTCGGGCCCACGCCGAAGACGGCGTCGATCTCGCCAGACGTGAACGACCCGGCCGCGCGCAACGTCACCTTCGACCAACTGGTGGCCGCCTACCTGCAGCAGACGCAGGGTCTGGTGGAAGGCGGCGCCGACGTATTGCTGGTGGAAACCATCTTCGATACCTTGAACTGCAAGGCGGCCCTGTTCGCCATCGACCTGTTCTACGAGCAAAACCCGGATGTCGTGCGCCTGCCGCTGATGATTTCGGGCACCGTCACGGACGCGTCGGGCCGCATCTTGTCGGGCCAGACCGTGCCCGCCTTCTGGAATTCCGTGCGCCACGCGAAACCGCTGACCATCGGCCTGAACTGCGCGCTGGGCGCCGCCCTGATGCGCCCGTACGCGGAAGAGCTGGCCAAGATCGCCGACACCTTCGTGTGCATCTACCCGAACGCGGGCTTGCCCAACCCCATGAGCGACACGGGTTTCGACGAGTTGCCAGCCGACACGTCCGCCCTGCTGCGCGAATTTGCCGACGCGGGCTTCCTGAACATGGCGGGCGGCTGCTGCGGCACCACGCCCGAGCACATCGCCGCCATTGGCGAGTTGCTGTCGAAAAACACCCCGCGCACCGTGCCGGCCCCATCGCACGACTTGCGCCTGGCGGGCCTGGAACCGTTCGTCGTCAATGACGAGTCGCTGTTCGTCAACGTGGGCGAGCGCACCAACGTCACGGGCTCGAAGGCGTTTGCGCGCATGATTCTCAACGAGCAATACGACGAAGCCTTGTCCGTGGCGCGCCAGCAAGTGGAAAACGGCGCGCAAGTGATCGATATCAATATGGATGAAGCCATGCTCGACTCGCTGGCCGCCATGACGCGCTTCCTGAACCTGATCGCCTCGGAACCCGACATTTCGCGCGTGCCCATCATGGTCGACTCGTCGAAATGGTCGGTCATCGAAGCGGGCCTGAAATGCGTGCAAGGCAAGGCCATCGTCAACTCGATTTCCATGAAGGAAGGCGAAGAGGAATTCCTGCGCCAGGCCAAGCTGTGCCGCCGCTACGGCGCGGCCGTCATCGTCATGGCCTTCGATGAGAAGGGCCAGGCCGACACCTTCGAGCGCAAGATCGAGATTTGCGCGCGCGCATACCATTTATTGATCGATGCGCTGGACTTCCCGCCGGAAGACATTATTTTCGATCCGAACATCTTTGCCGTCGCCACAGGCATCGAAGAGCACAATAATTACGCCGTCGACTTCATCAACGCCACGCGCTGGATCAAGGAAAACCTGCCGTACGCGAAGATTTCGGGCGGCGTGTCGAACGTGTCCTTCAGTTTCCGCGGCAACGATCCAGCCCGCGAAGCCATCCATACCGTATTCCTGTACCACGCCATCAAGGCCGGCATGACCATGGGCATCGTCAACGCCGGCATGGTGGGCGTGTACGACAACCTGGACCCGGAATTGCGCGAGCGCGTGGAAGACGTGGTGCTGAACCGCCGCGAAGACTCGACCGAGCGCATGATCGAATTTGCCGGCACCCTGAAGGCGGGCGGCAAGGCGGAGGCGCAAACCCTGGCCTGGCGCGAAGGCACGGTGCAGGAACGGCTGTCGCACGCGCTGGTGCACGGCATCACGCAATTCATCGTGGAAGACACGGAAGAAGCGCGCCAGGAGCTGCTGCACAATGGCGGACGCCCCATCCACGTGATCGAGGGCCCGCTGATGGCCGGCATGGACGTGGTCGGCGACCTGTTTGGCCAGGGCAAGATGTTCCTGCCGCAAGTGGTCAAATCGGCGCGCGTCATGAAACAGGCCGTGGCCCATCTGATTCCATTTATCGAGGAAGAAAAGCTGCTGGAAGAAAAGCGTACGGGCATCGTCGCCAAGCCGAAGGGCAAGATCATCATGGCGACCGTGAAAGGCGACGTGCATGACATCGGCAAGAACATCGTCACCGTCGTTCTGCAATGCAATAACTTCGAAGTGGTGAACATGGGCGTGATGGTGCCGTGCTCGGAAATCCTCGCCCGCGCCAAGGTGGAAAACGCCGACATCATCGGCCTGTCGGGCTTGATCACGCCATCGCTGGAAGAAATGGCCTATGTCGCCAAGGAAATGCAGCGCGACGAACACTTCCGCATGCTGAAGATTCCCCTCTTGATCGGCGGTGCCACCACCAGCCGCGCCCACACGGCCGTGAAAATCGCCCACAACTACGAAGGCCCCGTGATCTACGTGCCGGACGCCTCGCGTTCCGTGTCCGTGGCGCAATCCTTGCTGACGCCGGAACAGCGCGACAAGTACGTGGAAGACATCGAACTCGACTACGCGCGCATCCGCGAGCAGCACGCCAACAAGAAGGCGCTGCCGATTTTGCCGCTGGCGCAGGCGCGCGCCAACAAGATGCTCGTGCCGTTCGACGGCGCCCGCACGCCCGTGAAACCGAAGTTCATCGGCCGCCGCGTGTTTAAAAACGTCGACCTGGCCACGCTGGCCAACTACATCGACTGGGGCCCGTTCTTCCAGACCTGGGACCTGGCCGGCCCCTTCCCCGCCATCCTGACGGATGAAGTGGTGGGCGACGCGGCCACCAAGGTCTACGCGGAAGGCCAGGCCTTGCTGAAAAAACTCATCGACGGACGCTGGCTGACGGCCAACGGCGTCGTGTCCTTGCTGCCGGCCAACAGCGTCAATGACGACGATATCGAGGTGTACACCGACGATACGCGCAGTAGCGTGGCGTTCACGTATTACGGCATGCGTCAGCAGGGCGTCAAACCCGTGGTCGACGGCGTGCAGCGTCCGAACCAGTGCCTGGCCGACTTCATCGCGCCGAAGGCATCGGGCGTAAAGGATTACATCGGCATGTTCGCCGTGACGTCCGGCCTGGGCATCGAGAAATACGAAAAACGCTTCGAGGATGCGCACGACGATTACTCGTCCATCATGCTCAAATCGCTGGCCGACCGCCTGGCCGAAGCGTTCGCCGAATACCTGCACGAGCGCGTGCGCAAGGACCTGTGGGGCTACGTGCCGGACGAGCACCTGGGCAACGACGACATGATCGCGGAGAAATACGTCGGCATCCGTCCGGCGCCCGGCTACCCTGCCTGCCCCGAGCATACCGTCAAGAAAGAGATGTTCGAAGTCATGCAAGCCGAGGAAATCGGCATGCAGTTGACGGAATCGTATGCCATGTTCCCCGGCGCGGCCGTGTCCGGCTTCTATTTTGCCCACCCGGAGTCGAAATACTTCGTCGTCGGCAAGATCGGCATGGACCAGGTGGAAGACATGGCCAAGCGCCGTGGCGTCAGCATCGAGGACGTGGAACGCTGGCTGGCGCCGAACCTGTCGTAATGCCATAATATAAGCACAAGGCGCGCGGAACTTATCGCGCGCCGAAGCGCACTAACGCAGTATGCCGGTCGGCATGCTGCATGCCCGCTCCGGCCCGTTCCCAACCGGCAAGGAGGATATATGGCAACCAATTTCAAACTGAAACGCTGGCAGGATCAGGTGATCCTGTTGCTGGGCCTGTGGCTCGTCGTCTCGCCCTGGGCGTTTTCCTATCCCGAAGGCTCGCCGCAGATGATCAACGCCTTTGTCTCGGGCCTCGTGATCGCCATCCTGGCCGCCTTCGACCTGTACAAGACGTATTTCTGGGCCGTCGTCGTCAACCTGCTGGTGGGCGTCTGGGTCGCCGCCTCGCCGTGGATACTGCGGCTGGCCGAACAGCGCGTCGTCCTGTGGAACGAGCTCATCGTCGGTATCGCCGTCGTCGTCCTGGCCCTGTGGGAACTGCGCACCGACCCCGAACTGCACAAGCACTGGCCCGGCGCCGCGGCGTAGTGCAGCTACCGGCGTAAAAAAACCCCGCCGGGCACTGCCGGGCGGGGTTCTTGATATGGCTAGCTATGCCAATTACAGGGCGTATCTGACAACGTTATCGCTCCATTCGTAGGCGGCCATTTCCAGCTCCACCAGGTCGTCCGGCGACATGGCCAGGTCGCGCAAGGTTGGCACGATCTCGCCTTCCATGTCTTCGATGCGCTCGATGCACTCGGCCAGGCGCAGCAGGTCGCCGTAGAAGCCTTCGCGCGACAGCAGCGCTTCGGCCACTTCGTCGATCACTTCGATCTGGCCGAGGATTTCCGACATCGGCACGCCGAACAAGGTATCCATCAGCGACATGATGCCGACCGTAAAGGCGATATCGGCCGAATGGGCGTGGTTCGGGCGCAGTTTATGCGCGAGCAATTCCAGCAAACGGCCGCGCGTGGTGGCCAGCATCAGCAGCGGCGTCATGCTATGGCCGCGCTTGCTTGGTTCCGCATACAGCATGATTTGCAGCCAGCGCTGCAATTGGCGGCGGCCCAGCACGGTCACGGCCTGGCTCAGCGAATCGATGCGCTGGCGCGCGCCCACGGCCGGCGTATTGACCAGGCGCAGCAGGTTCAGGGCCAGCGACACGTCGCGCTTGATGGCGCGCTCGATGTCCATGTTGTCGGCATCCGACGTCACCAGGGTCATCAGTTCCATGACGGCCAGTTGCGACGGCGACAGTTTCTTGCCCGTCATGATGGCGGGCTTGGCAAAGTAATAACCCTGGAAGTAATCGAAGCCCAGGTCCAGGCCCGACTTGAATTCTTCGCGCGTCTCGACCTTTTCCGCCACCAGTTTCTTGTTTTCCTGCTTGAAACGGGGCGCCAGGGCTGCCAGCACTTTCGGGTCGACCGTGCTCATGTCCATCTTGACGTATTGCACCAGCGGCAACAGTTCCTGCACTTGCGCCGTGTCGGAGACGACGTTTTCCAGCGCGAAGGTGAAGCCATGGCCCACCAGTTCGCTGATGCGCGCGCGCACTTCCGGCGTGACGGGCATCGATTCGACGATTTCCAGCACGACTTTTTCACGCGGCAGGAACACGAAGATGTCGCTCATGATCACGTCGGCATCGACGTTGACGAAACCGAGCGCGTCGCCGATGACCTTTTCCATGCCCAGCTGGGAAGCGTGGGCGATGACAGAGGCCGTGGCGGACAGATCGCTGGTAATGTTGGCGGGACCGACCGGAGCGTTGCGGAATAGCAACTCATAGCCAAACAGGGCTTGATTACGGTCAAGGATAGGTTGTCGCCCCAGATAGAACTCGCGCACGCGCAAGGGTTTCGGGGTGATGTCGTTGCTGGAAATATCGATCATTAACTCTTCATCAATCACGTCGAGTGACACCGGCCGCGCCGCGCCCGCATCAAGGTTCACTATTGACAATACTTTAGCTGAATTCCGCCCGCGCTGTGGGTATTTTGGCAGCAATCCAGTTTATTGTCGTCAACAAATTAGGCGACTGGCGTGTCTTGCACCATCCCGTCGACAAATAATTTCAATTCGCCCGGCGCAAACGCCGTCCATTGCTCATTTGTCGTCAGCGGCTGGGTAACAATCACGGCCACGCGGTCCTGGGGTGTCGTCACCTGGGAAAAGTCCACGCTCAGGTCTTCATCGGAGAGTTTAGCAGTTGGAAACGGATGTTGTCGCACCAGATAGTGCAAGCTGGTCGAGCAATGGGCAAACAGCGCCTCGCCGCTCGACAGCATCATGTTGAAAGTGCCGTGGGCCGCGATGCTGGGCAGCAACTCCGCCAGGGCCGCATGCAGTTGCGGCAATGCCGGCGGGGCATCGCCAAAGCGCGCGTGCAGTTCCTGCAGCAGGTAGCAGAAAGCCCGTTCGCTGTCCGTGCAGCCGACGGGGCGGTAACTGCCCGTCAGCACGGGGTTGAAATCCTTCAAATCGCCATTGTGGGCAAAGACCCAGTAGCGGCCCCACAGTTCGCGCACGAACGGGTGGCAATTTTCCAGCGCCACCTGGCCTTGCGTCGCCTTGCGGATATGCGCGATGACATTGCGCGACTTGATCGGGTAGCGTTTGATCAGTTCGGCCACGGGCGAGGCGATGGCCGCCTGGTGGTCGACGAAATGGCGCACGCCGGCGCCTTCGAAAAAGGCGATACCCCAGCCGTCATGGTGGGTATCGGTATGGCCGCCGCGCATGGCGAAGCCGGTAAAACTAAAGACAATGTCCGTGGGGACATTGCAATTCATTCCGAGAAGTTGGCACATGGTCTGTTTGCAGCTGAATAACACAACCACCATACCATGCCGTCAGACGGATTGGTATGGTGGCGATAGCCATCCGGTCAGTGCAACAGGACGGGCTGGCTCATGAGGGAATCATAGCTGCCCAAAAATTCATCGATCTCTTCCATGCTGGGTTCGCTGGCGATCAGCTCCGTGACGTCGCGGCGGAAGTGTTGCGCAAGGATGCCGGCGATAAACGTTTCCCGCTTGCCCCCCTTGTCGACGATTTCATAGCCGCCAAAGCGCAGGGCTTCGAGGTCGCCGTCGACGCCGAATTCCACGACGCTGTATTGTTCGCTGTTATAGATCAGGTTCATTTTGCATCCTTCGCTCAAGCAGGAGAAGCTCCTGCGGTGTCAGAACAGAGGTGGGGTTCACACGGCGCCATTTCAAGCGGCCATGCCACCCTGCGGGCTACAGAGTTGTAACGAGATGCAAACTACGACTGCGGTAAGGCGATCAAAAAATCGTCAGGAAACCACCATGTCTGCTTGCAGCGCCAGCAGGGCATCGTAGGGACTGGCGGTGAGCCAGGTGCGCAATTGGTCGATGTGCGTGGCGTCGGCCAGGCTGATGAACAAGTGTGCGGGTGGATGGCGCAGCAGACGATTCAATGTTACACGCAATACGAGATTGCCGCTGCAGCACAGGCAACCTGGCGCGATGCGCAACAGTTGCAATGGAAATGATGGAGAAGGAGAAACTTGCCCGGCCAGGTCGGCCAGGATGGTGTTGCCGTCAGCCAATCCTTCCAGGATCACGGCGGCCGGCTGGCCAGGCGGCAAGGCTTGCGCGATGGCCGCTTCGCGCCCGGCGGCGCGTCCACCGCTGACCAGGGTCAGCGGCGTCGGACGCCGCACGGCTGCCGTCACAGGCTTTTCTTGGCCAGCTTGCCCGGTTCGACGCCCAGCTGTTTCAGCTTGCGGTACAAATGGGTGCGCTCGAGGCCCGTTTTTTCCGCCACGCGGGTCATGCTGCCGCCTTCGCGTCCCAGGTGATGTTCGAAATACATGCGCTCGAACGCGTCGCGTGCCTCGCGCAGCGGCAAGTCGAACGACAGGTTGTAGCCATGGCCTTCGGCCACCGCCGGTACGGCGATGCCTGGGCGCACCATCAGCTGTTGCGGCGCGCTGCCGCCAAAGCTCGGTACGGGATGGCTGCTTTCCTCGGCCACCACGGGCGCCACGGGGCGCGGCGCCACGCTCGGCGCGCGCACGGTTTCCTGTGCCCGCGTCAAGCCTTGCTGGACTGCCTTCAGCAGTTTTTGCAGGGCAATCGGTTTTTCCAGGAAGTTCATGGCGCCGATGCGCGTCGCCTCGACCGCCGTATCGATGGTGGCGTGGCCCGACATCATGATCACCGGCATGGTCAGCAAGCCGTCGCGCTGCCATTCCTTGAGCAGGGTGACGCCATCGGTGTCGGGCATCCAGATATCCAGCAATACCAGATCCGGCGCACCGGCGGCACGCGCTTCGCGCGCCTGCTGCGCATTTTCGGCCAGCTGGATAGCATGTCCTTCGTCGCCCAAAATTTCCGAGAGCAACTCACGGATACCCATTTCATCATCCACTACGAGTATGTTTGCCATTCGTGTCTTGCCTTCCTCATTTCGCCGGCCGTCGCGCACAAGATGCACACGGCGGACAACTATGATTTTATTAGTGTTTTAAATACTAAACCAGACCCTCACGCCAGGAATTCCTGGGCAGGAGTGTCGGGAGCTAACTTTAACAGCAAAATGACCACCGAAGCGCCATTGCCGTCGACCCGGTTCTCGATATCGATGCGTCCGCCGTGTTCATCGATAATTTTCTTGACCATCGCCAGGCCCAATCCCGTGCCGCGCGCCTTCGAGGTCACGTAGGGCTCGAAGGCGCGCGCCAGGATTTTTGGCGCGAAACCAGGGCCATTGTCGCTGATGGCCAGCCGCACGGCGATATTCACGCCGCCGTCCGCACTGCGATAATGAATTGCTTCCGTCCTTACGTCAATCCGCGGATGCGGCGAGTCCGGCGGCAGGTCGGCCATGGCGTCCTGCGCGTTCTGCAGCAAGTTGTGTATCACCTGGCGCAACTGGGTCGGATCGCCCATCACCATCGGCAGGTTCGGCGCCAGCAGCGGGTGGATGATGTCGCCATCGTCGCCGCGCAGGTACAGGTTCAGTATCTCTTCGATCAGCTCGTTCAGGCGCAGCGGCGTGAGCACGGCCGGCGGCGTGCGCGCATAGTCGCGGAAGTCGTCAACCATGCGCTTCATCGCATCGACCTGCTTGACGATGGTGGTGGTGGCGCGGCTGAGCAAGTCGGCATCGGGCTGCTCCAACTTGCCTTCGAGCTTCATCTGCAGGCGCTCGGCCGACAGCTGGATGGGCGTGAGCGGATTCTTGATTTCATGCGCCAGGCGGCGCGCCACCTCGCCCCAGGCGATCGAGCGCTGCGCGGAAATTACGTCGGAAATATCGTCGAAGACGACGATGTAGCCGCTGCCGGACTCCAGCGGCAGGCGCGAACCGCGCGCCAGCAAGGTAATGTCATGCTCGTCGGCACTGCTGCCCAGGCGGCGCGGAATCTCGATCTGGCGCTGCCAGTGCAGGCGCTGCTGGTTACGGCCCGACGCCGATTGCGCGCTTTGCGCCGTGAAGGCGCTGATGATGGCGCCGCCGAACTCTTCCATTCCAGCAATATTCGCCAGCGGCTGGCCCACCATGCTCATGCCAGAATGCTGCAGGATGCGCTCGACCGACTCATTGCAGGTCACCAGCTTGAAATCGCCGTCGAGCACCATCACGCCGGCCGACATGTTCGCCAGCACCGATTCCAGGTGGGCCTTGGCGTTTTGCAAGGCGGCGCGGTTGCTTTCCACGGCCGTGCGCGCATCGAGCAACTGGCGCGTCATGATGTTGAACGACTGCGTCAGGGTGCCCAGTTCATCCTTGGTGGCGACGATGGGGCGCGGCGACAGGTCGCCCTCGGCCACGGCGCGCGTGCCTTCGGCCAGCAGCAGCAGGGGCTGGGCCAAATTACCGGCGATCAGGAAAGCGCTGCCGATGGCGCCGAAAATAGCCAGCAGCAAGGTCAGGGTGAGGATTTCCATGTACATCTTGCGCAGTCCCACGCGCGCGACGAAACGTTCCTTGTATTCGCTGTAGGCGGCGCGCAGCACTTCGCCATTCGTCGCCAGCTTGGGCGGCACCGATTGCAGCAGTTGCAAATAGCGGGGCGAGACGGAAGGCCCCGGCACGGCCACCAGCACGCGCAGGCGCAGGCTGGCCGCCGTTTCCAGCGACGCTGGCAAGCCCGAGCGGAAACCGCCACCGCCCGATTCCGTGCCATCGTCGTGCAACTCCAGTCCGCCCTCGGCGGAGGCATAGCCGGCCGGCAAGGCTGCCTGCACCAGCATGGGCGGCGTCGGCAAGTCGGCCGCACTGTGCGGCCCGGCGCTGGCCAGCAGCACGCCGTCGCCGCTGACGAGCATGACATTTTGCATGCCCTCTTCGCGCAGCAGGCTGGTCAGCACGGCCGGACCGGCCACCGGGTCGGCGCCCAGTTCTTCGACGGCCTTGTGGCCCCGGTGGTCAAGCTCGACCAGGGCCGCATCGAGGCCGGCACGGCCCAGCTCAATCCCCGATTCCAGCGCCGCTTCGATCTTGACGTTGAACCAGGATTCGATGGAGTGGGAGACGAATTGCACTGAGACAAGGAAAATCACCAGACCCGGCAGGATGCCGACGGCGGCGAACAGCATCACCAGGCGCGTCATCAGCTTGGAGCCGAACTTGCCGCTCTTGTAGCGCGCGTACAGGCGCGCCAGGGAAATGCCCACCAGCGCCAGCAGGGACACGGCGACGGCCGCGTTCAGGCCCAGCAGCCAGGTGTAATAGCGGTCGAAAAAGCCGGAATTGTCGGAAGCCGACGCCAGCAGGAACAGCAGGATACTGACAATGCCGCCGCCCACCACCAGCAAATAGCGCAATGCTTGACTCACTACTCCGCCGTATACAAGAAGGTTTTTTTATTCGAAGCCAGGCGCCAGTCGCTGTTATTGAAGGCATTGACCTGTATCGGCTTGGGCAGGTAGTCGCGGTCCATGCCCATGCGCAAGGTGACGTTGTACGTCTGCCCCACTTTCAGCTCGCCGCGCCGCGCCACCAGCCAGCGGCTGGGACGGCGGATCAGGAAGAGCGCATCGTCGAGGGTGGGAAAGCTTTGCTGCAAGCCGCCGCCCGACACATGATACTGGCGCGTCAGCACGTTATAGGACAGCTTGCTGGTCTGGCGCGCCACGATGGCTTTTTCATCGAACCAGTACCAGCGGGGCCGGGTCAGTTCGATTTCTGTCGTGAAATACAACGGCACGCCATGCTGTACCGCATCATCGAGGTCGTGATTGAGCTCGAAGGAATACGTGGCGGCCAGCTTGTAGCCCTCTTCGCCCGACTCGATATAGGCACGGGTGATCTCGACCATGTCGGCGGCATGCGCGCGTGGCATGTTACATGTCAGCATCAGCAGCAGGGCCAGGAGTCGGAAGAGTCGTGTTGTCACAAGTGTGCCGGTAGTGTCCGTAAGATAAGGTTCGACGAATCGCTCAAGCCGCATTTTTTTGGAATAGCGCATAGAACAAACCGTCGTGGTCCTGCTCCGCGCTGCCAGTCGGCAACAGCTGGCCAGGCGCTGTCAATCGGGTCGCATTATTGCGTACCGCAAATGCCGCCGCCTGTGCCTCGGACTCCTGCGGCCACAATGAACATGTCACGAACAGCAATTTACCATCGGGGCGCAGCATCTGCCACAGGTTGTCCAGAATTTTGGAGGAAAGTGTTGCAAGTTGGAACGCATCCCCCTTGCGGCGCAACCAGCGAATGTCGGGATGGCGGCGCACGATGCCCGAGGCCGTGCACGGCACGTCGGCCAGGATGCGGTCGTACTGCTGGCCGTCCCACCACGCGCTCGATTGCGCATCCTGCGCCTTCAGGGTGGCGTCCAGGCCCAGGCGCTCGAGGTTTTCCGCGATGCGCGGCAGGCGCTTGGCGTCCGCATCGATGGCCGTCACTTGCACGTCGGCCAGTTCCAGGATGTGGCACGTCTTGCCGCCGGGCGCGGCGCAGGCGTCCAGCACGCGCATGCCATCTTGCAAGTCCAGCAGCGGCGCGGCCAATTGCGCACCAGCATCTTGCACGGAAACGACGCCCTGCTCGAAGCCGGGGATCAGCGCCACGCCGATCGGTTTGTCCAAGCGCACGGCAAACGGTCCCACCTGGCGCGCGGCGATGCCCGCCTCCGCCAGCACGGCCAGATACGCTTCGACCGTGCTCTTGCGGCGATTCACGCGCAAAGTCAAGGGCGGCACGGCATTGCCGGCCGTCAGAATGGCTTGCCAATCGCGCGGGTAAGCCAGGCGCAGCGAGTCGATCCACCACTGCGGATAATTCCATTGCGCCAACGGTTGCTTCAGGGCCGCTTCCAGCAAGGATTTGCGCTCGCGCAAGAAACGGCGCAAGACGGCATTTACCATGCCCTTGGCATGCGCCAGGTCAGGGTGCGAAGTGGCCACTGTGACAGCCTGGTCGACAACGGTAAACTCTTCGTACGGCTGCTCGCCCGGCTCGGCCGACATCAGCGCCAGCGCGCAGCACAGCAGGGCGGCCAGCATCGGCGGCTCGGGCGCCTTCGACGTCATCAGGCCGACCAGGGTTTCGCTGCGGCCCAGCTGGCGCATGGTACGGTAGGAAATATCCTGGATGGCGCCGCGCGCCTGCGGGCTGGCGTTCGATTGCGTAAACACCTTGGCCAGCGCCTGCGGCAGGGCCGTGCCCGTGCGCACTTGCGCCACGGCATTGGCCGCACCGAGCAGGCAAAACGCCAGCGAGTCGGCGCGCAAATCGGGTTGGAAGCCTGGCTGCAAGACCGGTTTCAGGTCGGGATGGTAGCTGGGACGCAATTTCGGTGCGGCAGGAGCCTGGCCTGGCGCCGGCTTGGTTTTCAATTTCAGCGTGGGGCGCTTGTTCATAGTTATCCGGTGTGGCTGCGCGCGGCGGGCTGCATGGTGGCAAAGTCGCGGCCGCGCGTCATCAATAAAGGGTCGATTGTAGCGTTTGTGGCGCCCTCTGGCCCAAGCGATTGCAGCGATACATGTAAATTGCGGCAAAAAACTGCATATATACAAGCAGAATGCGCCATGCTGATGTTTTCATGCACCAACATAGGCATGCTGTCCTGATAATATCGTGAAAAGTGCCGGCACGGGCACACTGCCGGCTGGCGTATTGTTCCCGGCAGCAAACCAGTATAATTAACGCAGTCTGGGCGGCTTGGGTACTGGCCGTCCGTTTTGCTTTTTGATTCATTCTATTCATTCTTAACGCGGTTCCACCGCCATCCTGCTCATGCTCGCCCAACAGAAACAAGAAATCATCGCCCTGTTCCAGGCCGCCCTCGCTCCCGTCCTGGCCGGCACCTCGCTTGCGCCTAGCGTAGTGCTCGAGCGACCACGCGATGCATCGCATGGCGACATCGCCTGCAATATCGCCATGCAACTGGCCAAGCAGCTGAAACAGAATCCCCGCGAACTGGCGCAAACCATCGTGACGGCCGTGCTGGCCAATCCGGCCGGCAAGGGCCTGGTCGAGGCAGTGGAAATCGCCGGTCCCGGCTTCATCAACGTGCGCGTCTCCGCCGCCGCCAAGCAAGCCGTGGTGAAAACCATCTTGAGCGAGGCCGACAGCTATGGCCGCAGCACGGCAGGCGCCGGCAAGCAAGTCATCCTGGAATTCGTCTCGGCCAACCCGACCGGTCCGCTGCACGTGGGCCATGGCCGCCAGGCAGCCCTGGGCGACGCCCTGTCCTCGCTGTTCGACGCGCAAGGCTACCAGGTCACGCGCGAGTTCTACTACAACGACGCGGGCGTGCAGATCCAGACCCTGGCCAATTCCGTGCAGGCGCGCGCGCGCGGCTTCAAGCCGGGCGACGCCGAATGGCCTGAGTCCGCCTACAACGGCGACTACATCGCCGATATCGCCAACGACTTCAAGGCCGGCAAGACGGTTTCGGCCAGCGATGGCCAGCCTGCCACGGCCAATGGCAACGTGGAAGACATCGATTCGATCCGCCCGTTCGCCGTCACCTACCTGCGCAACGAGCAAGACATCGACTTGCAGGCGTTTGGCGTGAAGTTCGACAATTACTACCTGGAATCGTCGCTGTATGCGGACGGCAAGGTCAACAGCGCCGTGGAAACCCTGATCCAGGCGGGCCACACGTATGAGCAGGATGGCGCGCTGTGGCTGCGCACCACCGACTTCGGCGACGACAAGGACCGCGTCATGCGCAAGACGGACGGCACCTACACGTATTTTGTGCCGGACGTCGCGTATCACCTGGTGAAATGGCAGCGCGGCTTCGTGCAAGCCATCAATATCCAGGGCAGCGACCACCACGGCACCATCGCGCGCGTGCGCGCTGGCCTGCAGGCGGTCGACATGGGCATCCCGCAAGGCTACCCCGACTACGTGCTGCACAAGATGGTCACCGTCATGAAGGATGGCGAAGAAGTCAAGATTTCGAAGCGCGCCGGCTCCTACGTGACCGTGCGCGACCTGATCGAATGGTCGGGCGGCGGCGACATCGCCAAGGGCCGCGACGCCGTGCGCTTCTTCCTGATCTCGCGCAAGGCGGACACGGAATTCGTCTTCGACGTCGACGTGGCGCTGAAAACCACCGATGAAAACCCGGTCTATTACGTGCAATACGCGCATGCGCGCATCTGCCGCATCCTGGAAAACTGGGGCGGCGATGCCAGCACGGTCGCCAGCGTCGACCTTTCCCCGCTGACGGCGCCAACCGAAGCGACCCTGCTGGCGACCCTGGCCGCCTACCCTGAAATGCTGGCGCGCGCGCAAGCCGAACTGGGACCGCACCAGGTCGCCTTCTACCTGCGCGACCTGGCCGCCAACCTGCACAGCTTCTACTTCGCCGAAAAAGTGCTGGTCGAGGACGAAGCCGTCAAGATGGCCCGCCTGGCCCTCGTCATCGCCGCGCGCCAGGTACTGCGCAACGGCCTGGCACTGATCGGCGTGTCCGCGCCAAACAAAATGTAATCGCGAAGGTCAAACCGTCAATGAATCACGCTTCCCGCTACTCTTCGTCCCGGCGCCAGCAGGGCAATACCCTGGTCGGCATCATCATCGGCCTGGTCATCGGCCTGGGCATCGCCGTGGTGGTCGCCCTGGTGATCACCAAGGGCGCCTCGCCCTTCACCGACAAGTCGGGCAAGGCCGGCAAATCGGCCGAGCCGACGGCCGGTCAGATCGCCGACCCGAACAAGCCGATGTACGGCAACAAGGAAGCGGCCAAGGAAGCGGCGCGCGACTTCTCCAAGGAACCACGCGAGATCACCACGCCGACGCAGCCTGCCGCACCGGCGCCCGCGCCCGCCACCGCGCAGCAGCCGAAGGCGCCGCCGCCGGACGCGCTGCAGGAATTGATCGGTACATTGAAGGACAAGCCGGCGCCGAAAACGCCGGCGGCAGCACCAGCGGCTCCCGCGCCGCAAGCCAAGGCCGACGCGAAAGAGGCCAAGGCCGATGCAGCCAGCGACAAATGGATTTACTATCTGCAGGCCGGCGCCTTCCATGACATGTCGGACGCCGAAAGCACGCGCGGAAAACTGGCGCTGCTCGGCTTCGAAGCGGCCATCAGCGACCGCAGCACCGATGCGGGCGTGCTGCACCGCGTACGGGTCGGGCCGTTCAACCAGCTCGAGGCGATGAACCGCGCACGCACCAAACTGTCTGAAAACGGCATCGATGTCGCCGTCGTCCGTAACCAAAAATAAGGAACCAGCATGCGTTTTCTGAAGAAAATCCTGATCGCCGCCGCCCTGTTCACCGCCGCCATGGGGGCGTCGGCCTCGCCGGCCGAGCCCAAGAACGGCGTCGAGTACGAAACCCTGCCCACGCCGCAGGCGACGGAATCGGGCAAGAAAATCGAAGTGACGGAATTCTTCGCCTATTACTGCCCCCATTGCAATGTGCTCGAACCGCAGCTGGCGGCCTGGGTCAAGAAACAGGGCGACAACATCGTCTTCAAGCGCGTGCACGTGTCGCGCGATGACAGCGTGGCGCCGCAGCAGCGCTTGTTCTTCACCCTGCAAGCCATGGGCCTGGTCGACAAGCTGCACACCGGCGTCTTCCACGCCATGCACGCTGAACGCAACCGCCTGAACACCGACGACGCCGTCTTCGACTTCGTCGCCAAGCAGGGCGTGGACCGCCAGAAGTTCATCGACACCTACCGTTCGATGGGTGTCTCGGCCCGCGTGCGCCGCGCGGACGCCATGATGCAGGGTTATAACGTGACGTTCTGGCCCATGATCGCCATCGATGGCCGCTACATCACCTCCCCTTCGCAGGCCGACCAGGGCAGCAAGTCGGCCAAGAACGAAGAGCAGCTGAACGCCCAGGCGCTCAGCGTGATGGACGTGCTGGTCGCGAAAGCCAAAGCGGAAAAGAAATAAGCATGGCCACTTCCCTGGCGCGCCCGGGCATCGCCTGATGCATCGCGTTTTCATCACGGGCGCGTCGAGCGGACTGGGCGCCGCCCTGGCGCTGCAGTACGCGCGCCAGGGCGCCCATCTGGGCTTGCTGGCCCGCCGCGGCGACACCCTGCAGCAACTGATCGCCTCCCTGCCCCACCCTGAACGCCACCGCGCCTACGCCGTCGATGTGTGCGACCACGCCGCCCTGAAAAGCGCGGCCGGCGACTTCATCGCCCATGCCGGCGGCATCGACGTCGTCATCGCCAGCGCCGGCGTGTCGTACGGCACCTTGACCGAACATGCGGAAGACCTCGACGCCTTCGCCCGTTTGATGGCCATCAACGTCACGGCCACCGTCGCCACCTTCGCCCCCTTCATCGCCACCATGAAAAGCCAGGGTAGCGGACGCCTGGTGGGCATCGGCAGCGTGGCCGGCATCCGCGGCCTGCCCGGCGCGGAAGCCTACAGCGCTTCGAAGGCGGCCGTGATCAGCTACTGCGAATCGCTGCGCCTCGAACTCAAACCGGCAGGCATCAAGGTCGTCACCATCACGCCCGGCTACATCGACACGCCGATGACGCGCCATAACGCCTACCGCATGCCCTTCCTGATGCCGGCCGAAAAATTCGCCGTGCGCGCCGCGCGCGCCATCGCCGACGGCGACAGCTACCGCGTGATCCCGTGGCAGATGGGCGTCGTCGCCAAGCTGCTGCGCGCGCTGCCCAATGCCGTCTACGACCGGGCCTTCGCGAATGCGCCGCACAAGGCGCGCAACTGAACTGACCACCATGACGAAGCACTCAGACCTGAACAGCGCGGCCATCGCCGCCCATTGCGCCACAGGCGCCTCCCACGTGGCCATCGAAGTGGTCGACGAAACGGGATCGACCAACGCCGACCTGCTGGCGCGCTGCGCCACCCTGGCCGGCCCCACCCTGCGCATCGCCGGCCAGCAAACGGCCGGACGGGGACGCGCCGGGCGGCCCTGGGTGTCACAACCGGACGCCAGCCTGATGTTCTCGCTGGCCTGGCGCTTCAAGGGACCGCTGCACCGGCTGGTCGGCCTGCCGCTGGCCGTCGGCGTGGCGCTGGCCGAAACCATGACAGCGCTGGGCGTGCCGGTGCAGCTGAAGTGGCCAAACGACCTGCTCAAGGATGGACATAAACTGGCCGGTATCCTCGTCGAGACGCAGCAGACGCCAGACGGTGGCGTGTGGGCCGTCATCGGCTGCGGCATCAATCTGCTGATGCCCGATGCGCTGGAACGGCAGATCGGCCGCAGCGTCTCGGCCGTGCCCTGGCTGGCGCAGATGGAGCGCAATACCCTGGTGGCGGCCCTGCTCAGCCGCCTGGCCGGCGTGCTGGCCGAATTCGACGACACGGGCTTTGCGCCCTTCACGGAACGCTGGAACGCACTGCATGCATGGCAAGGCCAGCACGTGAAAATCCTCGACAACGGCCAGTTGCTGCAGCAAGGCGTGGCGGCAGGCGTGGATGAACTGGGCCGGCTGCTGCTGCGCGGCGAGGACGGCTTGCAGCACATCATGTCCGGCGACGTGTCCCTGCGCCTGACGGGGGAGTAAGCGCATGCTGCTGCTGATCGACGCCGGCAATACACGCATCAAATGGGCGCTCGTGGCCGCCGACAGCGCCGCCGGCGGCTGGCTGGCCAGCGGCGCCGTCACGCATGCGCAGATCGACACCCTGGCCGCGCAGTGGGCGTCACTCGCCATCAGCGAGGCACTGCTGTCGAACGTGGCAGGCGCCGTCATCGGCACGCGCCTGCGCGCCATGCTGCCGGTCGTTGCCCGCGACTTTGTCTCGCTGCCGCAGCTGGCGGGACTAAAAAATGGCTACCGCATGCCGTCGCAGCTGGGCTGCGACCGTTTTGCCGCCGCCATCGGCGCGCACGCGCAGGCGCCTGGCCAGGCCGTCATCGTCGCCAATTGCGGCACCGCCACCACCATCGACGCCATCACGGCCGATGGCATTTTCCTCGGCGGGATGATCTTGCCGGGACTGGGACTGATGGCCAGCTCGCTGGCGCGCAACACGGCGCAGCTGCCGCAAATCGCCAGCGACGCCCTGCTGCCGGCCGGCTTTGCCGACAACACGGATGACGCCATCCTCTCCGGCTGCCTGGCGGCCCAGGCGGGCGCCATCGAACGGGCCGTGCGCATGCACGGCGCCAGCGCCTGCCTGCTGTCGGGCGGCGCCGCATCGCGCATCGCACCGGCGCTGGCGCTGGCGGTACCGCTGCACCTGGTCGACAATATCGTCATGCTCGGCCTGCAGGCGGCCGCGCGCGCCGGGGCTGCAGGAACACAAGGAAACCACCCATGCTGAAATTCGTCTTCTGGCTGCTGGCCGGCGTCAACCTGCTGGTGCTGGCCATCGGCCAGGGTTATCTGGGCAGTTTTCGTACGGAGACGCGCGAACCGGCGCGCCTGAAAAACCAGCTGCAGGCGACCAAGCTCACCTTGCTGACGCAGGAGCAGGCCATGGCGCCCGCCGCGCCGCCTGCCGCGGAAGAAGCAGTGACGCCGGCGGCGGCCGCACCGGCGCCACCGCTATCGTATGCCTGTACGGAAGTGGGCAATTTCCTGCTGGCTGACGGGCGCCGCTTCGAAGCGCAAGTGGCGTCGCTGGACCTGGGCGACCGCCAGTCGCGCCGCAACGTGGCCGGCCAGGAGATTTCCAGCTACATGGTGTACATCCCGCCGCAGGGCAGCAAAGAAGGCGCCGACCGCAAGGCGGGCGAATTGAAGCAGCTGGGCGTGACGAATTACTTCATCATGAATGAAAGCAGCCCGCTACGCTGGGGCATTTCACTGGGTGTGTTCAAGTCGGAAACCAGCGCGCAAAGCCAGCTGGCATCGCTCAACAAACAAGGCGTGCACAGCGCCCGCGTCGCACCGCGCTACAGCGCCAGCAAGCAGATGGCTTACCAGTTCCGCGATCTCGACGCCGTCACGCGCGCGCGTCTGGAAAAGATCAAAACGCAGTTCCCTGACCAGGAACTGCGCAACTGCAAATAAGCACCTGACTAAACCTACTGCGCGTCGCGCATTGCGGCCTGCGATGCTCGCTGTGCTCCAGAACAGCTGCGCTTCTTAGCCACAAATCGCTGCCGCTCGCTACGGTTTTATCAGGTGCTTTGCAGCATCAGGCGAGCCTATCGCTGGATGACGATAGGCTTGATGCCTGTCGATTCCGGCAAGTTCGCCGCCGCGCGGGCCGCCTCGGCGCGGCTGGAGAACGGTCCGCCGTACAGGCGGAACAGGTTACCGGCCTGCACCACGCCCAGGGTCCCTAGGGCTGCCGCGTATGGCGCCAGGCGCGAACGTCCCGATTCCGCATTGTCGGCGCGCGAATAAGCACCCAGTTGCAAGTAGAAGCCGCTGGCCAGCGCCGCCGGCGCCGGCATGGCCACCGTCGCATCGACGGGCAGCATCTGCGTCGACACTTCCGGCTGCACCACGGCGCCCGTTTCCACAGGCGTGTCGATGGAGATGGCCACCACGGACGGCACCGGCTTGGGCGCCGCACGGGCCGCCAGGATGGCGTCGATATCTGCCGGCAGCAGCCGTTCGACGACCACCTGGTGGCTACCCTTGCCGAGGAAGCCCAGCTTCAGCGCCGCCGTGTAGGACACGTCGATCACGCGCGTGGCGTGAAACGGTCCGCGGTCGTTGATGCGCACGATCACCTGCTCGCCGCTGTCGATGCTCGTCACGCGCGCATACGATGGAATCGGCAAGGTCGGATGGGCCGCCGTCATCTTGTACATATCGTAGATTTCACCGGACGAGGTACGCTGGCCATGGAATTTCTTGCCATACCAGGTACCCGTGCCCTTCTGCTTGAACGGTTCGTTATCGGTGATCGGCGTGTAGGTCTTGCCGAAGACGACATACGGGCGGTTCGAGCGCGTGGAATACGGCTCGTTGCGCACTTCCGCATCGGGCACGTCGCGCAGGTTGGCCGGCGGATTGTCGCCCGGGCCGTCATCCTTGTAGTAGCCGCCACGCCCGGAACCGGCCGCCGGCAGCGCAGGCAAGGTGGGATCCTGGCGCACAGGGGACTTGACCTTGCCGCCGGACGGCAGCGGCACGTTATTCGATGCGGGCTTTTGCGGCGTCGTGCCGCAAGCGGCCAGGGTCAGCAAGACCGTCAAGCCCAACCCGCGCATGGCGAAGGTATCGAAAGGCGCGCGCATCAGGTCTGCACCAGCTTGCGGTGGCGCTGAATGCTCATCAGGATACCGGTGGCCACGCCCAAGGTCAGCAGCGCGGTGCCGCCATAGCTAAGGAATGGCAAGGGGACGCCGACCACCGGCACGATGCCGCTGACCATGCCCATGTTGACGAAGGCGTAAGTAAAGAAAATCATAGTGATCGCTCCTGCCAGCAGGCGAGTGAAAAAACTGGGGGCGTTGGCGGCGATCATCAGCCCCCGTCCCACCAGCAGCAAATACATCAGCATCAGGATCAAGTTACCGACCAGGCCGAATTCCTCGGAATATACGGCAAAAATAAAATCGGTCGTGCGTTCCGGAACAAACTCCAGGTGGGCTTGCGTGCCGTGCGTCCAGCCCTTGCCCGTCATGCCGCCGGAACCGATGGCGATGATGGACTGGATGATATGGAAGCCCTTGCCCAGCGGGTCCTTGGTGGGGTCGATCAGCATCATCACGCGGTCGCGCTGGTAATCATGCAGGTGCGACCAGGCGATCGGCAGGCAGGAAACAAAAGTGATCAGCAAGCCGGCCAGCACCTTCCACGACAGGCCGGCCAGGAAGATGACGGTAAAGCCGGCCGCCACCACCAGCAGCGCCGTGCCCAGGTCGGGCTGGCGCGCGATCAGATAGACGGGCGCCAGCAACAGCACGGCCGCCATCACGAACGATTTCCAGCGCAGGGCGCCCGCATTATGCTGGAAGAACCAGGCCAGCATCAGCGGCGTGGCGATCTTCAGGAATTCGGACGGCTGGATGTCGATCACGCCGATATGCAGCCAGCGCCGCGCACCGAGCTTGATGGTGCCGAACAGCGCCACGGCCACCAGCAAGATCACCGACACCGTATAGGCGGGTACGGCGATGCGCATCATCATCTGCGGCGTGACGTTGGCCGCCACCCACATGACGAAAAAGCACAGCAGAATATTGCGCAAATGGTCTTCGATCTTGCCGGGGATGCCGATGCTGGCCGAATACAGGGTCAGCAGGCTGGTGCTGAGCAGCATCAGGATGATGATCATCAGCGGCGGATCGAACACCGCCAGATAGGGTTTGGCGCGCCGCCACAGCGAGCGCCTCTCGTTAATGGGCATGTGCTTCCTTATTGTCTGGCAGGTGCCGTCGGGGCTGCTTGCTCGTCCGTGATTTCTTCCAGGGTGCGCACTTCGTCGACATCTTCCTTGGGCACCTTGGTGGTGTCCTTTTCCTTGTCGCTCGGGCGCTTGCCCAGCAGGTAGTAGTCGAGCGCCTTGCGCGCGATCGGCGCGGCCACGCCGGCGCCGAAGCCCGCGTTTTCCACCACGATGGCAATCGCGATGCGCGGCTTGTCGGCCGGCGCGAAGGCCGTAAACAAGGCGTTGTCACGCAGGCGTTCGGCCAGCAGCTTGGCATTGTACTTCTCATTTTTCTTGATGCCCACCACCTGCGCCGTACCCGTCTTGCCGCCCACCGTGTACTGCACGCCGGTGAAGATGCGTGCGGCCGTGCCGCCTTGCTCGCTGGTCACGCCCACCATGGCGCGCTTGATGATGTCGATGTTTTCCTGCTTGAGCGCGATGCGGTAGCTTTCCTTCGGCACCGTCAGGGTGCGCGCGCGCGTGGCGGCGTCTTCGATGATCTTCACCAGATGCGGTTTCATCACCACACCGTTATTGGCCAGGTTGGCCGTCGCGTGGGCGATCTGCAGCGGCGTATACGAGTTGTAGCCGGAGCCGTTACTCACCGAAATCGTGTCGCCGCCCACCCATTTTTTCTGCTGCGGCGTCTTGAAGCGATTGCGCTTCCATTCCGTCGATGGCAGCACGCCCGTCTTTTCGTTATTCAGGTCGATACCCGTCAACTGGCCGAACCCGAAAGGCTTCATGAAGTCGTGGATGGCGTCGATGCCCATGTCGCGGCCCAGCTGATAGTAATAGGTGTTGCACGAGACGACGATGGACTTGTGCATGTCCACCGTGCCATGGCCGCCCACCTTATCGTCGCGGAAGGTATGCCCGCCGAGAATGAAGAAACCGGGATCGGAAATCGACTGGCTCGGCGTGCGTTTGCCCAATTCCAGCGCGGCCAGCGCCATGAAGGGCTTGAAGGTCGAGCCGGGCGCGTAGGTGCCGGACAGGGGGCGGTTGACCATCGGCCGGTCCAGCGAGGTATTGAGCTCATTCCAGCTTTGCTGGTCGATGCCGTCGACGAACAGGTTGGGGTCATAACCTGGCTTGGAGACGTAGGCGAGGATGTCGCCCGTGGCCGGATCGATGGCCACGGCCGCGCCGCGCCATTCGCCGAACGCTTCCTCGACCACTTTTTGCAGTTCGATGTCGATCGACAGGATCAGGTTGTTGCCCGGGGTGGCCGCCGTGCGCGACAGGGTGCGCATGGCGCGCCCGCCGGCCGACACTTCCACCTCCTCGTAACCGGTGGTGCCATGCAGCTGCTTCTCGTAGCTTTTTTCCAGGCCTTCCTTACCGATATGGTCGGTGCCGTTGTAGTTGGCCGCGTCCTCGCCCTCTTCCAGCGCCTTCGCTTCATTGCGGTTGATGCGGCCGATAAAACCCACCACGTGCGAGGCGATTTCGCCCATCGGATACTGGCGGAACAGGCGCGCCTGCACCTCGACGCCAGGGAAGCGGAAGCGCTGCGCCGTGAAGCGCGCCACTTCCTCGTCCGTCAGGCGCGTGCGCAGCGGCACGCTGACGAAATTCTTCGACTCTTCCAGCAGCTTCTTGAAGCGGCGGCGGTCCTTGATGTCGATCTGCACCAGGGTCGACAGCTCGTCGATCACGGAATCGAGACTGGCGCTCAATTTCGATGGCGTGATTTCCAGCGTATAGGCCGAGTAATTGCGCGCCAATACCACGCCATTGCGGTCGAGGATCAGGCCGCGCGTGGGCACGATGGGGACCACGGCGATGCGGTTGTCTTCGGCCTTGGTCGCATAATCCTCGTGCTTGATCACCTGCAGCCAGATGAAGCGCGCCAGCAGCAGCGAAAAGCAGACGAAGACGAGCCCGCCCAGGATGGTCAGGCGCATGCGGAAAAAATGCAGTTCGCGCTCGGTGTTCTTCAGTTCAGTCATTGCAGGCGCTCGTCAGATCGGCCGGTTGTGGTCACGGTCCACGGCACGGCGCTGCGGCGCCAGCAGGATCCACGTGACGAGGGGCCACAGGGCCACGGCGACGAAGCTCTCGATGAAACTGAGCCAGCCGGGGAAACGGCCCGAGACGATCAGCCGCGTCAGCAATTGCAGCGCCTGCGTCAGCAACAGCAGCGGCAGCACGTGCAGCGCCTGCGTCAGGATGGGGAACCACAGCACGCGGCGGTGCATCATGATGGCGAAATACGAGAGCAAGGTGTAGGCCAGCGCATTCTCGCCCAGCAGGGTCGAATCGTGCACGTCCATCATCAGGCCCATGAAGAACGCCACGCCGATGCCGACCTTGCGCGGCTGGTGGATACCCCAGAAGACCAGCACCAGGGCGACGAAATCGGGAACGCCGACGAACTGCCCCCACGGCAGCAGGTTCAGCAAAAAAGCACACAGCAGGGAAAAACCGATGAACAGGGGGCTGACCGGCAGCAGGATGTAATGCGGGCGGTTCATCGTGTCGCTTCCTTCGGTGGCACGGCGGCAGGTGTTGGTACAGGCGTTGGTACAGGTCCTGCAGGCGCCGCCGGTTTCGGCGCAGGGCTCGCAGGCGGTTTCGCGGCCGGCACTGCGGCCGTATTGGCGGCAGGTGGTGTCGCAGCGGCAGCCGCAGGCTCCTTGGCAGGGTCCTTGATCGGCGCCATCTTGCCGGCGATCTTGCGGCCCGTCTTGACTTCTTCGGCGGGCGGACGCGGTGGAATGTCCGGCGACGTCATCAAGATGAGCAGCTGGGTGTTGCGCTCGATGCCGGCCAGCGGCTGGCACACGACGCGGCCGAACGGGCCATGCGCATTGCGCTCGACCAGGGTCACGCGCGCCACGGCCAGGCCCGCCGGGTACAGGCCGTCGAGGCCCGAGGTAATGACGATGTCGCCGATCTGGATGTCGGCGCTGGGGGCCGTGAAGCGCAGCTCCATGGTGCCGGACTTGCCACGGCCGATGGCCACGCTGCGCACGCCGTTGCGCAGCAGCTGCACGGGAATGGCTTGCTCTTCATCGGTCAGCAGGGTCACTTCGGAGGTGAACGGGAACACGCGCGTGACTTGCCCCACCACGCCGAGGTTGTCGATCACAGGGCGGCCCAGTTCGACGCCATGCTGGATTCCGCGATCGAGCACGATCTTGCGCGTGGCCGAATCGCGCGTGTCATACAGGACTTCGGCCATCATGGTCTTGACGGGAACGCGCTCGCGCGCTTCCATCAATTTGCGCAAGTGGTTGTTTTCAACGATGTTGAGCTGCGCCTGCTGCAGGATCTGCGCCGAGGCGATTTGCTCGTGTTTCAGGTCGCGCACCTGTTTTTCCAGGGCGGACAGCGAAGAAAAGTAATTGCCGACGCCAAGCGCCACATCGCGCGGCACCAGGGCCGCCATCTGCACCGGATACAGCACGGTGCCGACGGCCTGGCGCACGGCCGTCAGCGCGTGCATGCGCGAATCGACCAGCAGCAGGGCGATTGAAATGCCGGCGAACACCATCATCTTGACGCGGGCGGAGGCGCCTTGTTTGAAAAGTGGCGGAGGACTGTATTCCATGACTTCCAATAATCAGGCCAGGCGCAGTGCGCCAACGTGCAGGCCCCGGTCAGACGCCGGTGCCAAAACCAAAAAAAGGCCGGAGTTGGTTTCCGGCCCTTCTGTCAGATTATTCGTAGGAGAAGATCGAGCCGAGCTTGTCCATACGTTCCAGTGCCATCCCGGAACCGCGCACCACGCAGGTGAGCGGGTCCTCGGCCACCAGCACCGGCAGGCCGGTTTCCTCCATCAGCAGGCGGTCCAGGTCGCGCAGCAGTGCGCCGCCGCCCGTCAGCATCATGCCTTTTTCGGCGATGTCGGCGCCCAGTTCCGGCGGCGTCTGTTCCAGCGCGTTTTTCACGGCCGAGACGATGTTGTTCAGCGGGTCGGTCAGCGCTTCGAGGATCTCGTTGCTGGAAATAGTGAACGAGCGCGGGATGCCTTCGGACAGGTTGCGGCCCTTGACTTCCATTTCCTTCACTTCCGAGCCAGGAAAGGCCGAACCGATGGCTTTCTTGATGGCTTCAGCCGTCTGTTCGCCGATCAGCATGCCGTAGTTGCGGCGGATGTAGTTGACGATGGCTTCATCGAACTTGTCGCCGCCGACGCGCACGGAACCCTTGTAGACCATGCCGCCCAGCGAGATGATGCCCACTTCGGTGGTGCCGCCGCCGATGTCGACCACCATCGAGCCGGTCGCTTCGGACACGGGCAAGCCCGCGCCGATGGCCGCTGCCATCGGTTCTTCGATCAGGTACACCTGCGAGGCGCCGGCACCCAGGGCCGATTCACGGATGGCGCGGCGTTCGACCTGGGTCGAACCGCACGGCACGCAAATGATGATGCGCGGCGATGGACGGAAGAATTTCGAGTCGTGCACCATGCGGATGAATTGCTTGAGCATCTGTTCGGTCACGGTGAAGTCGGCGATCACGCCATCTTTCATCGGACGAATCGCTTCGATATTGCCCGGCACCTTGCCCAGCATCTGCTTGGCTTCCTTGCCGACTGCCTGAATGGTCTTCTTGCCATTCGGACCGCCTTCCTGGCGGATGGCGACGACGGATGGCTCGTCCAGGACGATACCGAGGCCGCGTACATAAATAAGGGTGTTGGCCGTGCCCAAGTCAATGGCCAGATCGGTGGAGATATACCTGCGTAAAAAACCAAACATGAGTGTCCTGTAGCGCATCGAGCTGCGCAAAAGCTGTTTATGGGGAGTTTCAAAGCGGGCGCTTTCAGGCACCCTGAAAATCCAAAAGGCGATTTTTCCGGGTTTCGCTTGGCGCTTGCGCAATCTTTTCTATGCTGCGGCAGCAGTCCATCAGCGCCGGCAACGCATTAACCCGCCATTCTACCTTATAATTTGAATGCGATTTGCTCAAAAACCATGGAAAAGTGCGACTCTTGCAGCCGCGAGTTACGCGGCATTCCTCGATTTTTGTGAGCAAAATAGCAGTAAATACCCGCGTTTTATCAAAACGCCAACTTAATACTAATGCGCGGCACTCCGCGCCATTCGCCATGTCCCTGACACTCTCCGACGTAAAACGCATCGCCCACCTGGCCCAACTTGAAATGGCCGACGACCAGGCCGTCACGTCTTTGGCCCAATTGAACAAGATTTTTGCACTCGCGGAACAAATGCAAGCCGTCAATACCGATGGCGTGGCGCCCCTGAGCCACCCGCTGGCCGCCCACATGGACAATATTGCCCTGCGCCTGCGCGACGATATCGCCACGGAACAGAACCGCCGCGATGCCTACCAGGCCGTGGCGCCGAAGGTACAGGATGGCCTGTATCTCGTGCCCAAGGTCATCGAGTAAACACGCCGTAGCGCTGTTCCCGCCTTTTTGCCGAATATCAAAATAGAAACGCCATGCATACAAAATCCATCAAACAGCTGTCCACGCTTTTGCAGAACAAGGAAATTTCCGCCGTTGCACTGGCGACGCATTTCCTCGACCGCATCGAAGCGGACACCTCGAACGCCTTCCTGCACGTCGACCGTGCCCTGACCCTGGCGCAAGCTGCCGAGGCCGACGCGCGCATCGCCGCCGGCACGGCCACGCCCTTGACGGGCGTGCCGATCGCGCACAAGGATTTGTTCGTCACGAAAGGCTGGCGCACGACGGCCGGCTCGAAAATGCTGGCCGACTACGCCAGCCCGTTTGACGCTACCGTGGTGGAAAAATTCCAGGCCGCCGGCATGGTCACTCTGGGCAAGGTCAATTGCGATGAATTCGCCATGGGCTCCGGCAATGAGAACTCGGCCTTCGGCGCCGTGCAAAACCCGTGGGACAAGACGGCCGTACCAGGCGGCTCGTCCGGCGGCTCGGCCGCCGCCGTGGCGGCTGGCCTGACGCCGGCCGCCACCGGCACCGACACGGGCGGCTCGATCCGCCAGCCAGCCGCGTTTTGCGGCATCACCGGCATCAAGCCCACGTATGGCCGCGTCTCGCGCTTCGGCATGATCGCCTTTGCCTCGTCGCTGGACCAGGGCGGCCCGATGGCCCGCTCGGCCGAAGACTGCGCCCTGCTCTTGAGCGCCATGGCCGGCTTCGACGAGCGCGACTCGACCAGCCTGTCGCCGGAACAGGGCGGCGTGGCGGAAGATTTTTCGCGTGAACTGGGCCAGCCATTGACAGGCTTGCGCATCGGCGTGCCACGCGAGTACTTCGGCGAAGGCCTGGCCAAGGACGTGGAAGCGGCCGTGCGCGGCGCGCTGGCGCAGTATGAAAAGCTGGGCGCCACCCTGGTCGACATCTCGCTGCCGAACACCGCCCTGTCGATTCCCGCCTATTACATGATCGCGCCGGCCGAAGCGTCGTCGAACCTGTCGCGCTACGACGGCGTGCGCTACGGCCACCGCGCTACCGAGTACAAGGACTTGCAGGACATGTACAAGAAGTCGCGCGCGCAGGGCTTCGGACCCGAAGTACAGCGCCGCATCATGGTCGGCACCTATGTGCTGTGCCACGGCTACTACGACGCCTATTACCTGAAGGCGCAAAAGATCCGCCGCCTGATCGCGCAGGATTTCGACGCCGTGCTCAATGGCCCGAACGCCGTCTGCGACGTCATCATGGGCCCCGTCGCGCCGACCGTCGCCTGGGACCTGGGCGACAAGACGGACGACCCGGTGGCGAACTACCTGGCCGACATCTACACCCTGTCGACCAGCCTGGCCGGCCTGCCCGGCATGTCGATCCCGTGTGGTTTCGGCGAGGGCGAAAAGAACGCCAAGCGCCCCGTCGGCCTGCAAATCATCGGCAATTACTTTGGCGAAGCCAGGCTGCTCAATATCGCCCACCAGTTCCAGCAAGTGACGGACTGGCATACGCGCAGCCCGGCAGGCATTTAAGAAATAATTCGCGCCGCCCAGGCGGCGCCACCAAAAAATAAGCGAGAACACTATGCAATGGGAAGTCGTCATCGGTCTTGAGAACCACGTGCAGCTCACGACCGAATCCAAAATTTTCAGCGGTTCGCCGATCAAGTACGGCGCCGAAGCCAACACGCAAGCCAGTCCCGTCGACCTGGCGCTGCCAGGCGTGCTGCCGGTGATGAACAAGCAAGCCGTCGACCGCGCCATCCGCTTCGGCCTGGCCGTCGGCGCCACCGTCGCGCCGCACTCGGTCTTCGCGCGCAAAAACTATTTTTATCCCGATTCGCCCAAGGGTTACCAGATCAGCCAATTCGAAGACCCCGTCGTCATCGGTGGCGCCCTGACCTTCGGCTATGAAAAGGATGGCGAATTCGTCACCAAGACGGTCAACCTGACGCGCGCCCACTTGGAAGAAGACGCGGGCAAATCGCTGCACGAAGATTACGCGGGCATGAGCGGCATCGACTTGAACCGCGCCGGCACGCCGCTGCTGGAAATCGTCTCGGAACCGGAAATCCGCAGCGCCGCCGAAGCCGTGGCCTATGCCAAGGCCCTGCACTCGCTGGTCATGTGGCTGGGCGTTTGCGACGGCAACATGCAGGAAGGCTCGTTCCGCTGCGACGTCAACGTTTCCGTGCGCCCCGTCGGCCAGAAGGAATTCGGCACCCGCTGCGAAATCAAGAACCTGAACTCCTTCCGCTTCATCGAGGAAGCCGTGCACGTGGAAGTGCGCCGCCAGATCGAACTGATCGAAGAAGGCGGCAAGGTCGTGCAGGCGACGCGCCTGTACGATCCGGACCGCAAGGAAACGCGCGAAATGCGCAGCAAGGAAGACGCGCAGGATTACCGCTACTTCCCGGACCCTGACCTGCCGCCGCTGGTCATCTCGCAAGCGTGGATCGACACGGTCAAGGCCTCGATGCCGGAACTGCCGGCCGCCATGCGCGCCCGCTTCATCAGCGAATACGCGCTGCCGGAATACGACGCGCTGGTGCTGACGCAGTCGAAAGCCATGGCCACCTACTTCGTCGCCGTGGTCGACAAGGCTGGCAAGGAAAACGCCAAGGCCGCCGCCAACTGGCTGATGGGCGACGTGTCGTCGACCCTGAACCGCGAAGGCGTGGACCTGGACGACGCCCCCGTCTCCGCCGCGCAGCTGGCCGCCATGCTCAAGCGCATCGCCGACGGCACGATCTCGAACAAGGCGGCAAAGGAAGTCTTTGCCGGCATGTGGGAAGCGAAGTCGGACGACGAAAATCTGGTCGACACCATCATCGACGCCAAGGGCCTGAAGCAGATCTCGGACTCGGGCGCCCTGGAAGCCATCGTCGATGAAGTGCTGGCGGCGAATGCCAAGTCGGTGGAACAGTACCGCGCCGGCAAGGAAGCGGCGATTAACGCGCTGATCGGCCAGGCCATGAAAGCGTCCAAGGGCAAGGCCAACCCGGCCCAGCTGACGGAACTGCTGAAGGCCAAACTGGCGGGGTAATCTTCGCGAGAGGCATGCAAAAGGACGCTGCGGCGTCCTTTTTTTATGCGCCGCCCGCTTGCAGTATGATCATGGATTCTTCCACGCACCTGTGAATACGCCATGAACAAGATCAAAACCGGCCTGGTCGGCTACGGCTTTGCCGGCTCTACCTTCCACGCTCCCGTGCTGTCCGCCATCGAGGCCCTGGAACTGGCCGCCGTCGCTTCCAGCAAACCGGAGCTCGTGCACAAGGATTGGCCGCACGCGACCGTGTATGCCGAGCCCGCGCAGCTGTTTGCCGATCCGTCCATCGAACTGGTCGTCATCGCCGCGCCCAATGAGGCGCATTTCAGCCTGGCGCAAGCGGCCCTGCAGGCGGGCAAGCACGTGGTGGTGGACAAGCCCTTTACCATTTCCAGCTTTGAAGCACAGAGCCTGATCGCGCTGGCCAAAGAGCGCAAGCTGGTGCTCAGCGTGTATCACAACCGGCGCTGGGATGGCGACTTCCTGACCCTCAAAACGCTGCTGGCGCAGGGTACCCTGGGGCGCATCGCCAGCGTCGAGTCGCATTTCGACCGCTTCCGTCCCGATATCCGCCAGCGCTGGCGCGAGTCTGGCGCACCGGGCGGCGGCTTGCTGTACGACCTGGGTCCGCACATGCTGGACCAGGCCATGCAGCTGTTCGGTCAGCCGGAAAAACTGTACGCCGATATCGCCCTGCAGCGCGACGGCGCGCAGGCTGTAGATTATATGCACCTTGTGCTGTACTACGACCGGCTGCGCGTGGTGCTGCAAGCGGGTTGCCTGGTAAAGGCGCCGACGGCGCGCTTCGCCGTGCATGGCGACAAAGGCAGTTTTGTGAAGTTTGGCCTCGACCCGCAGGAAGACGCCCTGAAGGCAGGCGGCAGGCCGGACCAACCCGGCTGGGGCGTGGATCCCGTGCGCGGCGCCCTGCACCTGGGCACGCAGCCGGACGGCCATTTCGAACACCTCGAGATGCAAGCGGGCCGCTACCAGGACTTTTACCAGGGCATGGCCGACGCCATCCGCCACGGCGCACCGGCGCCCGTGGCAGCCGAAGATGCGGCGGCGACGATACGCCTGATCGAACTGGCGCTGCAAAGCGCCACCGAAGGGCGCGTACTCAAGGTCAGTTGATGACGAAGGCCAGCACCACGGCGCCCAGCGCCAGCAGGGCCAGGCCACAAATGAACAGCAGTTCGCCCCACAATTCGTAGCGCAAGCGCGACTGGCCGGGGCGCAGCGACATGAACGAAAGCACGGCGCTGACGAGAAAGACGATGGCATCGACGGCCAGCAGCTTGTCGATCGCCACGCGCACCTCGCCGCGCGGCGCCAGGTGCCCGATCGACAGCACCGTCATGCATACGCCGACCATCGTCGCCGACGTGGGCAGGATATGGGCAGACAAACCGCGCGCCGGCACGCCCCGCTCGGGCGCCTTGCCATCGCCCGGCATCAAGGCCGGCCCTGATTCGTTCCCGCCGGCCAGACCAGCTCCACGCGCGCGGAGCTGCCCGCCTTGACCTGCACCTTGCGTTCCAACGTCTTGCCGGCCAGGGTGGCGCGCAAGCGGTAGCTGCCCGGCGGCAGTTTCGCCAGCAGGAACGGTCCGCTGGCCGTCGTTTCCAGCACCGACATCCCCTTGGCATCGCTGATCTGCAGCTTCACGTCGGAGGCAAATTCCGCCTTGCCTGCCGCCTGCACGGAAAACACCAGGCTCAGGGGCCAATGCCGGCTGGCGCTCTTGATGGCCGTCGACTCGTCGAGGCCGATGCCGCCGCTCAGGTACTCCACCGCCCCGCTCTTCTGCACGGGCGGTAGTGCGTTATCCGTTTGCGCCTGCGCCGCACTTCCCAGCAACAGCCCGGCGGCCAGCATTGCCGCCGCCAGGCCCAGGGTACCGCGTCTGTTTGATGCCATCTCACTCTCCTCATGTCGGTTGAATCAAGATAGGAAGCGCAGCTTAGGCAGGACTTAGGAAACCATCAACGCCGGCGCATGGCCTCGGCGATCTTCTGGTCCGTCTTGAACTGGCTCAGCGAATACACGGCCCAGATCGTCGCTGGCAGCCAGCCGATCAAGGTGATTTGCAGGATCAGGCAAATGATGCCGGCGATCGGACGACCGATCGTGAAAAAGGTCAGCCACGGGAATATCAGGGCAATCAGCAAGCGCATCGTTCGTTCCTTCAGTATTCCCCTGCGCCGCGGGGACCGGGCCGGCATGCGGCGGTAAAATCCATTGACCTGATTATAACGATACCTGCGCCTCACGCGGCGCGGGTGCCAGTTGTTTTTCCATCCACGCCAGGATGGCGGCGAAGATCTCCTCGCGGTTCAGTTCATTGAAATTCTCGTGATAATTGGCCGGATAGTAGTGATAGTCGAGCAAGCCATCGGGCACGCTGCGCAGCATGCTCTCCGTGGCGCGGCTGTCGGCCAGCTTGTCGTCACCGGCCACCACGGCAAACAGGGGGAAACGCCAGCCCGACAAGCCTCCCGCCAATTCCTTTTGCGCCGACGTCAAGGCATGGGCGAAACGCACCGAGGCGGCACTGGCGCGGATGCCGTCGCGCTCATCCTGGAAATGGCGCGCGGTGATGGTCTGGTCGTGCGTGAGCAGCATGGTCAGGTTCCCCAGCGGCACCTTCATCGTGGGGAAGCGCTGCGCCAGCCAGCCCGACAGCATCTGCAGCACCTTCGGCACGGGAATCGCATTCACGTAATACGGCGATGAGATGACAAAACCCTTGATGGCCGGGTCGCCCGCAAAGCGCCGCAGCCCCAGATGCGTGGCGATCAAGCCGCCCATGGAATGGCCCATGACGAAAATCGGCACGCCTGGATACGCCTGCTTGACCCAGGCGAGGAACAGCTCTTCGTCGTCGAGGAAAGCCTCGAACGATGGGATATCGACCTTGCGCTGGCCATCGTGGCCCACCATGTCGAAGCTGACGGTGGCGATGGCGTGCTGGCGGAAGTACAGCGCCGGCGTGACATAATCGCCCGCATGCGCCATGCCGCCGTGGATCGCCAGGATCACGGCACGTGGCTGTTGTGACCCTGGCGGCTGCCAGATGTGGATGGGCCGCTCGACCTGGTCGCTGCACCGCAGGCTGGCCATCTTGTCTTCTGAAAAACGCATCGCTGCTCCTGTCATGCCCTGTCACGCCTTCAGATGATCGATCAACTGGCGCGCATACAGGGGTAATTCACTGAACTGGCGCACGCAAATCGTCAGATTGCGTACCGACCAGGGATCGGATAATTCCAGGCAGCGCAGTGCCATCGTCTGCTGGCAGCGGCTGGCAGCCGCCAGCGGCACCACGCTGATGCCCACGCCGCTGGCCACCATGCGGCACACGGCATCGAAGCTGCGCAGGCGCACGCGCACCTTCAACGGGCGGCCCAGGCGCGCCGCATGCATGCCCAGATACTGCTGCATCGCGCTGTCGTCGGCCAGGCCGATGAAATCGTGATCCAGCAGCGTGGAGAACGCGACGACACCATCCTGGCCCAGCGCCTGGTGGTGCACGCCGTCGGCCGCGGCGATCACCACCAGGCGGTCGGGGCGAAACAAAAACGTCTGCAAGCCGCGCATGTCCACCGAATCGGACACGATGCCCATGTCGGCCAGTCCTTCCGAGACGGCCTTGACGATATCGTAACTGAGGCGTTCTTCCAGGTCGATGGTCAGGTTCGGATGGCGGTCGAGAAAAGCGCCGAGCGCCTCGGGCAGGAATTCGCTGAGCGCCGCCGTATTGCACAGCAGCCGCAACTGCCCTTTCAAGCCGCGCGCAAACTCTCCAAGCTCGCCGCGCATTTTCTCCATTTGTAGTAAAACGAGGCGCGCGTGATGCAGCAAGGTCTGGCCCACGGGGGTCGGCTCCACGCCGCGCCGCCCGCGCAGCAGCAAGGGCATGCCCAGCATCTCTTCCATGCCGCGCACGCGCGCACTGCTTGAGGCCAGCGCCAGGTGACTGCGCGCGGCGCCCGCCGTCAGGCTGCCCGCCTCCACCACGTTGACAAACAGCTGCAAATCGACCAGATCAAAGCGCATGGCGGCTCTCCTTTTCGCCATCTTATCAGCCTTCGTATTTTACTAAGGCTGACTCAAAATAATCCACCTTGGCGAAATCCGCAAGCGCGCGCAGAATCCACGCAAAATCACTGTGGGATGAAAAAGATGGAGACGTCATTTCTGCTGGCTGTTGGCGCCAGTTTCCTCGTCGCTGGCTTCGTCAAGGGCGTAGTCGGCCTGGGGCTGCCGACGGTGGCCATGGGCACGCTCAGCCTCGTCATGCCGCCCGTGCAGGCAGCCGCCCTGCTGATCGTGCCGTCGATGGTGACGAATGTCTGGCAACTGGCGGCCGGCCCCGGCCTGCGCGCCCTGCTGCGGCGCTTGTGGCCCATGCTGACCGCCGTCATGGCGGGCACGCTGGCCGGCGGTGCCCTGCTGCCGGCCGACAGCGGCGCCTGGGCCATCGTCGCGCTGGGCGTGGCGCTGATGCTGTATGCGCTGGCGGGCCTGTTCTCGCTGCAGTTGCGCGTGCCCGCGCGGCACGAAGCGTGGCTGGGGCCCGTGGCAGGCGCGGTAACGGGACTGGTGACGGCCGCCACGGGTGTCTTCGTCATCCCCGCCGTGCCGTATCTGCAGGGACTGGGGCTGGCGCGCGATGCGCTGGTGCAGGCGCTGGGCCTGGCGTTTACGGCGTCGACCGTGGCGCTGGCGGCCAGCCTGGCCTTGCACGGCGACTTCAGTCTCGGTGCGGCCGGCGCGTCGGCGTATGCGCTGCTGCCGGCGCTGGCCGGCATGCTGGGCGGTCAATGGCTGCGCGGGCGCATCGCGCAACCGGTATTCAAGCGATGCTTTTTTATCGGCCTGTTCGCCCTGGGTTTGCATGCGGCGCTCAAACCATGGCTGGCGTGATGCAGATAGACTGGCAAGGGGACAGCGCGCTGTGCGCGTGGATCGACGGCCAGCAGGTGGCCATGCTCGACATCAGCAAGTGCGCGAACGGGGTGACGGTGAACATGCTGTTCGTGAAACCGCCGTTCCGCCGGCGCGGCATCGGCGGCGCACTGCTGCGGCGGTTATTGCAATGCCATCCGCAGGCCAGCGCCGCCTGCAGCGACCCGCGGCTGCGGGCCCTGCTGGACAAGACTACTTAAATCCCATACTTGGCGCGGTATGCCGAAACAGCCTCTTTATGCTTCAACAGTTCCGGATCGGCGCCCGCACCATTCAGGTAGCCGAACAAATCGTCCAGGTTGCCGATCGAGATGACGGGGATGCCATACTGTTTCGACACTTCCTGCACCGCCGAACTTGGCGACAGCTGGCCATCCGGGCCCGAGCGCTCCATGCGGTCCAGGGCGATCAGCACGGCGCATGGCTCGGCGCCGGCGGCGCGGATCATGTCCACCGATTCGCGCACCGAGGTACCGGCCGAGATCACATCGTCAATGATGACAACTTTGCCATGCAATTTGGCGCCGACGATGGTGCCGCCTTCGCCATGGTCCTTGGCTTCCTTGCGGTTGAAGGCGAACGAAGTGTTGCGGCCCTTGCCAGCCAGCGCCACGGCGGTGGCCGAGGCCAGGGTGATGCCCTTGTAGGCGGGACCGAACAGCATGTCGAATTCCACGCCCGAATCGAGCAGGGTCTGCGCGTAGAACTGCGCCAGCTCGGCCAGGGTGGCGCCGTCGTGGAACAGGCCCGCATTGAAGAAGTACGGCGACTGGCGTCCGGCCTTGGTGGTGAACTCGCCAAACCGCAAGACTCCCTTGGATACTGAAAACGCGATAAACTGCTGGCGTAAATTATTCACATTAGCCTCATTTTTTAAAAGTGCCTGTATTTTAATCCGCGCGCACCGGCGAGACAATCGCCATGCCGCGCCCGCCGGCCCCGTCCAGCGCCCTTTCACTCTAGACCTATGCCAAAAATTATCTCCGCCAACCTGAACGGCATCCGTTCCGCCGCCAAAAAAGGCTTTTTCAACTGGATGGGCACGCAGACGGCCGATTTCATCTGCGTGCAGGAATTGAAGGCGCAACTGCCCGACATGACGCCGGAATTCCTCAACCCGCACGGCTATCATGGCCATTTCCACTACGCCGAGAAAAAGGGCTATTCCGGCACGGGCGTGTACAGCAAGGTGGAACCGGACGCCGTGCATATCGGCTTCGGCAGCCCTGAATTCGACGCCGAAGGCCGCTACGTGCGCTGTGATTTTGGCAACCTGTCCATCATTTCCGTGTACTGCCCGTCCGGTTCGTCCGGCCCGGAGCGCCAGGAAGCCAAGTTCCGCTTCATGGAACTGTTCCTGCCGCATTTGCTGGAATTGAAGGCGCTGGGCCGCGAAGTGGTCATCTGCGGCGACTGGAATATCGCCCACCACGAAATCGACCTGAAGAACTGGAAGGGTAACAAGAAAAATTCCGGCTTCCTGCCGGAAGAACGCGCCTGGCTGACGCGCGTCTTCGACGAAGTGGGCTTTGTCGACGTACACCGCGGCCTGGACAAGCGCGAAGACCAGTACACGTGGTGGAGCAACCGCGGACAAGCCTACGCGAAAAACGTGGGCTGGCGCATCGACTACCACGTCGCCACGCCCGGCATCGCGGCCCAGGCGCATACGGTCAGCGTCTACAAGGACGAGCGCTTCTCCGACCACGCGCCGCTGATCATCGACTACACGCTCAAGGCGTAAGCGCCGCTACAGGCTGCGCCGGCTTTCAAAATGGCGCGGCGCGCCGCTCAACGGGTCCGTGAAATCGATCGCGCGCGCCAGCAGCTGCAAGGGCTGCGACATATCGTCCTCCTTGCACGGCAGGGCCACCGGGTAAAACGCATCGTTGACGATGGGGATGCCCAGCGACGCCAGGTGCACGCGCAGCTGATGCTTGCGCCCCGTGTGCGGCTGCAGCCGGTACAGATTCAACTCGCCACGCCGCTCGATCACGTCGATGACGGTTTCCGAGTTCGGCTCGCCCGCTTCCTCGCGCATGAGGAAAAACTGCTCACCCTCGACCATGCGGCTGCGGTAGGTAAATGGAAAATCGCGGCCATCGAGGCGCGGCGCCAGCGCCTCGTACGTCTTGCGCACTTCGCGGCGCTGGAACAGCGATTGATAGGCGCCGCGACTGGCCACCTGGCGCGAAAAAATCACCACGCCAGCCGTCTCGCGGTCGAGGCGGTGGATCGGCGTCAGGTCGGCGCAGTCCAGGGTTTTCTTCAGGCGCGTCAGCAGGGTCTCCTGCACGAAGCGTCCGGCCGGCGTCATGGGCAGGAAGTGCGGCTTGTCGACCACCACCAGGTGTTCATCCTGGAACAGGATCTCTTCCTGGAAGGGGATCGGCGTTTCCCGCTCCAGCTCGCGGTAGTAAAAAATGCGCATGCCGCGCTTGTAGGCGCTGCCAGGGCCCAGCACCGCACCGTCGCCGTTCACCACTTCGCCGCGCGCCATGCGGTCCCGCCATTGCGCGGCGCTGATCTGCGGATAGCGCTCCAGCAGAAACGACAGCATGTCGGGCCACTGCCCTTCCGGCAGCCACAGGTAACTGGGCGCCACGCCGTCGCGCATGGGCAACGGCGCCGCTGCCGGCTTGTTGCCGGGACTGCGTACAGACATCCTAGCGCTGCGCGATGGCATTGCTGCGGTATGGCGGCAGGGCGTCCACGCTGACGCCCTTGCTGCGCGCGTACAGGGGCAGCACTTGCGCCATGTGGCTGTTCATCTGCGAGATGCGGTCCTTGCCCGACGGGTGAGTCGAGAGGAATTCCGGCGGCGCGCCCGCGCTCACGGCCGCCATCTTCTGCCACAGCACCACGCCGGCGCGCGGATCGAAACCGGCGCGCGCGGCCAGATCCATGCCGATCAGGTCCGCTTCACGTTCATCGTCGCGCGAAAACTTCAGCATCACGCCCTTGGCCGCCATGTTCGTGGCGGTGCTGGTCAGATTCGGGTCGACGCCGAGCCAGGCTGACAGGCCGGCACCCACCAGCTTCGAGCCGACGGCAGCCAGGTTGCCCTTGCCAGCCTGCGCTTGCGAGTGTTCGCGCAAGGCGTGCGAAATTTCATGGCCCATGACGACGGCCACTTCATCGTCGGTCAGGTTCAGTTTGGTGATGATCCCGCTGTAAAAAGCGATTTGCCCGCCCGGCATGCAAAAGGCGTTGACCTCGTCCGAGTTGAGCAGGTTGATCTGCCAGTTCCAGTTGGCCGCCGCATCGTTCCAGCGCGTGGCAAACGGGATGATGCGCTGGGCGATGGCGCGCAGGCGTTTCACTTGCGGATCGCTGTCCGGCACCAGCGCGTTTTTTTCCTTCGCTTCGTTGACCAACTGCGTATATTGCTGCTTCGATTCCGCATTGAAATCGGTGCCGCCGGCAAAAATGCGCGACGTCGACAAGGGACGCACCTTGATGCCATCCTGTACCGTTGCCTGCTGGGCGTAGACGGACAGGGGCGCCAGCGCCGTGACCGCGCACAGGCTGGCCAGGACGGTGTAACGTTTAAGGGATATTGGTGCCATTGGCAGACCTCCATGGAGCGATTTTAGGCAGCATCATCATGGCCGGGAAGGCCAGGAAGAAGCACACGATGAAAAACGAGAACCAGCCCAGCTCGGCGACCAGGAAGCCCACCGAGGCATTGATCAGGGTGCGCGGCACGGCGCTCAGGCTGGAAAACAGCGCATATTGCGTGGCCGTGTAGCGCGGGTCCGTGGTGCGCGACAGGAACGCGACAAAGGCGGCTGCACCCAGGCCCAGGCTGGCGAAAGCTTCAAAACCGATCACGGCGCTCAATAGCATGGTGTTCGGCCCCACCTGCGCCAGCCAGGCAAATCCCAGAATCGCAATCGCCTGCAGCGCGCCAAACACCCACAGGCCCCGGTTGATGCCCAGCTTGAGCATCCACACGCCGCCCACCACGCCGCCGGCCAGGCTGGCCCAGAAACCCGTGGTGTTGGCGGCCAGGCCGATCTGCGTCATGGAAAAGCCCAGGTCCAGGTAAAACTTCGTCGCCAGCGCCGTGGCCATGCTGTCGCCGATTTTATAGAGTAATACGAAAGCGAGAATCCACATTGCGTTACGCCAACCATCACGCGCGATGAATTCCTGGAATGGCAAGATGATCGCTTCGCGCATGGTCTTCGGCGGCGAGCCATACACGGTCGGCTCCCTGATCAACAAAGTGCACACGAGGCCCGGCAGCATGAAGGCGGCCGTGATCCAGAACACGGGCTGCCACGGCATGCGGTCGGCCAGGATCAGCGACAGCGCGCCCGGCACCATGCCCGCCACCTTGTACGCGTTGACGATGACGGCGGCGCCCAGGCCCTGCTCGTTATCGCTGAGGATTTCGCGCCGGTAGGCGTCGATGACGATATCCTGGCTGGCAGACAGAAAAGCCACGCCGCCGGCAGCGGCCGCGATCAGGCCGATCTGCGTGAGCGGATCGAGCATGCCCATGCCGCCGATGGAAAAGAACAGCGCCACCTGCGTCAGGGCCATCCAGCCGCGCCGGCGTCCCAGGCCCAGGATGCGGTAGCGGTCCATCAGGGGCGCCCACAGGAATTTCCAGATATACGGGAACTGCACCAGGGCGAACAGCCCCAGCGCCTTGACGTTCAATCCCGACTTGGCCAGCCATGCCTGCAGCAGGTACAGCAGGATGAACAGGGGCAGGCCGGAACTGAAGCCCAGCACCAGCACGGCCAGCATGCGGCCATTGGCATAGGAACGCCAGCCTGGCGCCGGGATTGTGCTCATCAATGCACCGCTTTTTTACGCAGGCGGAAGACGGCCAGGTCGCCGCGCAGGTTTGGCAGCACGGAAACCATCTTGCCTTCGGCCAGGGCCACGCATTCGATCACTTCCAGGCCGCATTCCTCGGCCAGTTCGCGGAAGTCGTTGATCGTTGCGCAGCGCACGTTGGGCGTGTCGTACCACTGGTAGGGCAACGATTTCGACACGGGCATGCGCCCTTTCAGCAATGCCACGCGGTGCGGCCAGTAGGCGAAGTTGGGGAACGAGACGATGGCTTCGGCGCCCACGCGCACGATGTCGCGCAGCAGCGGCTCGACCTGCTTCATCATCTGCAGGGACGACAGGCACAGCACCGTATCGAAGCTGTTGTCGCCAAAGACGGCCAGGCCTTTTTCCATGTCCTGCTGGATCACATTGACGCCGCGCAAAGTACTGGCCAATACCTTGTCGTCGGCGATCTCGATGCCGTAACCGCTGCACTCCTTGTCGCTTTGCAGGTACTGCAGCATCACGCCGTCGCCGCAGCCCACGTCCAGCACATGCGCGTTGTCCGGCACCCAGTGGGCGATGAAGGCCAGGTCGGGGCGCAGCGCGCTCAATTCGTCAAAAGTCATGCGGTCTCCTTCGCGCCCTGGCGGACGGCGGTGTGCTGTGCAGGAGCGGGCAAGCCCGCCCCGATGTCGTTCCATACCTGGCCATAGTAGGCGCGCACCATGTTCATGTAGCGCGCATCTTCCAGCAGGAAGGCGTCGTGGCCGTGCGGCGCGTCGATTTCCGCATACGTGACCTGGCGGCGGTTGCAGACGAGCGCTTCGACGATTTCGCGGCTGCGCTCGGGCGAGAAGCGCCAGTCGGTGGAAAACGAGGCGAGGAAGAACTTGGCCTTGGTGCCCGACAGGGCCTTGGCCAGGTCGCCGCCGTGTGCGCGCGCCGGGTCGAAATAATCGAGCGCCTTGGTGATCAACAGATACGTGTTGGCGTCGAAGTATTCGGAGAATTTGTCGCCCTGGTAGCGCAAATACGATTCGATCTCGAAGTCGATGCCGAAGCCGAACTTGTAATCGCCCGTCTGCGCCGCATCGCGCAGCTTGCGGCCGAATTTCTCGGCCATGTCGTCATTCGACAGATAGGTGATATGACCCACCATGCGCGCCACACGCAAGCCGTTCTTCGGCACCACGCCGTGGGCATAGAAGTCGCCGCCATGGTAATCGGGGTCGGACAGGATGGCCTGGCGGGCCACGTCATTGAAAGCGATGTTTTGCGCCGACAGCTTGGCGGTCGAGGCGATCACCACGCAGTGGCGCAGGCGCTCGGGGAACATGATGCTCCACGCCAGCGCCTGCATGCCGCCCAGCGAACCGCCCATCACGGCGGCAAACTGTGTGATGCCCAGTTCATCGGCCAGGCGCGCCTGCGCGCTGACCCAGTCTTCCACCGTGACAACGGGGAAGGAGGCGCCGTACGGCTTGCCGGTGGCGGGATTGGTGTGCATGGGGCCCGTCGAACCGAAGCAGGAACCCAGGTTGTTGACGCCGATGACGAAGAATTTGTTGGTGTCGAGCGGCTTGCCCGGTCCCACCATATTGTCCCACCAGCCCGTGCTTTTCGGCTCGTCCGCATACACGCCAGCCACGTGGTGCGAGGCGTTCAGGGCGTGGCAGACCAGCACCGCGTTCGATTTGTCGGCGTTCAAGGTGCCGTAGGTTTCATACATCAACATATAGTCTTGCAGCGATGCTCCGCTTTGCAGCTGCAAGGGTTGCGCAAAATACATGGTTTGCGGCGAAACAATTCCAATGGATGACATGTGTGTCGGTTTATAAAAGGGGGGCGGCCCCACGGGCCATGGTCGATGCAGCACCGCGATGATAGGTGCTGCAACTTTAGCATCAGGGCACCTCTTGCCGCGCGCGAGGTGTCCTGATGCTGATAAGGTGACAGTTTACATGAGCTGCAGTTGCTGGACAGCTTCCGCGATCACATTTGGTTCCATGGAACGCATAATTTTGCGCATTTGTGGCGCAATCAGGCCAAGATCGCTGTTGAGTATCTCTTGCTTGACCGCCAACAGCTGGGCCGGATGCATGGAAAACTCGCGCAGCCCCATGCCCAGCAGCAAGCGCGTGAGCTTCACGTCGCCCGCCATCTCGCCGCAGACTGCCACGTCGATGCCCGCCTTGTGGCCGGCGGCGATCGTCATGGAGATCAGTTGCAGCACGGCCGGGTGCAGCGGATTGTACAAATGCGCCACTTCATAGTCTACGCGGTCGATGGCCAAGGTGTACTGGATCAGGTCATTCGTGCCGATCGACAGGAAATCCATGCGCTTGACGAACATGGGCAAGGCCAGCGCGGCTGCAGGAATCTCGATCATGGCGCCCACTTCGACCTCGTCGTCGAACTTGACGCCGTCCTCGCGCAGGCTGGCCTTCGCTTGCGCGATCATGGCCAGCGACTGGTCGATCTCGAACGCATGCGCCAGCATGGGAATCAGGATGCGCACCTTGCCGAAGGCGGAGGCGCGCAAAATGGCGCGCAGCTGCGTCAGGAACAGCTGCGGCTCGGCCAGGCAGTAGCGGATGGCGCGCAAGCCCAGGGCGGGATTCAAGGCCGTATGGTCGGACTGGTCGAGCGGCTTGTCGGCGCCGATGTCGAGCGTGCGGATGGTCACCACGCGCCCTTTCATCGATTGCACCGTGTTGCGGTAAGCCTCGAACTGCTCGTCCTCGGTGGGAATCTTGTGCGCGCGGCCCATGAACAGGAATTCGGAGCGGAACAGGCCCACGCCGCTGGCGCCCGATTCCAGCGCGAACGGGCAATCCTCGGGCAGTTCGATATTCGCCAGCAGGGTAATCGGCGTGCCGCACCTGGTGACGGCCGGCGTCTTCTTCAGCTTGCCCAGCTTCTTGCGCGCGCGCTGCATGGCCACCTGGCGCTCGCGGTACTGTTCCAGCACCAGGGGACTGGGGTTGGCGATCACCACGCCTGCGTCGCCGTCGATGATCAGCCAGTCGTCCTGCTCGATCAGCATCGACGCCTGCGACATGCCGACGGCGGCCGGGATATCCAGGCTGCGCGCGACGATGGCCGTGTGCGAGTTCTGACCGCCCACGTCGGTGATGAAGCCGATGAAGGAGCGGTCGCGGAACTGCAGCATGTCGGCCGGCGAGATATCGTGGGCGACGACGATCATCTGCGCCAGCAATTCATCGTCGGCGGGCGCTTTCGGCAGCAGCTGTTCCGTGCCCAGCAAGACCTTCAGCACGCGTTCGGCCACTTGCTGGATGTCGGCCTTGCGTTCGCGCAAATACGGGTCTTCGATTTCATCGAACTGCGCCGATAATTCATCAATCTGCGTCAACAGCGCCCATTCGGCGTTGTAGTGGCGCGAACGGATGATGTCGAGCGGCGCTTCGGCGATCATCGGGTCCGACAGGATCAACGCATGCACGTCGATGAACGCGCCCAGTTCCGTGGGGGCGTCCTTCGGCAGCTCGTTCCACAGGGTTTGCAGCTCCTTGTGGACGGCGGCGATGGCGTTTTGCAAACGCTGGACTTCCGCTTCGATCTGTTCCTGGGCGACCAGGTAGTGTTTGACGTCAAGGGCGGCCGGCGCCAGCAGATGCGCGCGGCCAATGGCGATGCCGCGGGAGACCGGGATGCCGTGGAGCGTGAAAGATGCCATGGGGTGACCTGTCGGAATGCGGCTGCGGCTGCGTTCGGCGGGCATTACTCGCCTTCGCCAAACCTGTCATTAATCAGGGCGGTGAGCGCATCGACACATGCCTGCTCATCATCGCCCTCGGCTTCCAGGGTCACTTTTGCGCCCTTGCCGGCGGCCAGCATCATCACGCCCATGATGGACTTGGCGTTGATGCGGCGCGCGTTGCGGGTCAGCCAGACGTCGCTCTTGAACTTGGCGGCGAGCTGGGTAAATTTGGCGGAGGCGCGTGCGTGCAATCCCAGCTTGTTGATGATTTCGAGTTCTCTTTGAATCATTTTTGTATGGTCTCTATCCCTGAATGCACTACGCTGATGACAATCTTGGCCTATAAAAACCGCCGCCTTCAGGGCGGCGGCCATGCACTTCCTTATTCTCCCACGCGGATACGGTTATCGACGCGCACGGCGCCGCTTTGCGCACCGGCCAGCGCCATCTCCACCACCACGTCGAGCGTGTCGCGGCGATACGTGATGGCGCGCAGCAGCATCGGCAGGCTGATGCCGGCGATGACTTCCACCCGCCCCGCATCGGCCAGCTTGTTGCAGCAGTTCGACGGCGTGCCGCCCTTCACGTCGGTAATCACCAGCACGCCGGAGCCGTCGTCGAGGCGGCAGATGGCGTCCGACGCCAGCTTTTGCACTTCCGCCAGGTCCTGGTCGGCGACGACGTCGATGGCTTCAAACCGTTCCGTTGGCCCGCGAAACACATGCGCGCAGGCGGCGATGAAGGCCTGTCCCAGCGGTGCATGTGTCATGAGCAAAATCCCTACCATAGTCATTTCACCTTCTAGCGCTGCTGCGCTTGCGCAACGCCATGCTCGACGGCGTCGACAAACATGGCCGCCACGTCAAAGCCCGTCTGCTGCATGATTTCCTGGAAGCAAGTCGGGCTGGTGACATTGACTTCCGTCAGATAGTCGCCGATCACGTCCAATCCTACCAGCATCAGGCCACGCGCGGCCAGGATCGGGCCCAGCTTTTCCGCGATTTCCAGGTCGCGCGCCGTCAAGGGTTGCGCCACGCCCGTGCCGCCGGCGGCCAGGTTGCCCCGCACTTCCCCCGCCTGCGGGATACGCGCCAGCGAAAACGGCACCGGCTTGCCGCCGATGACGAGGATGCGCTTGTCGCCCTTGACGATGTCGGGAATAAACCGCTGCGCCATGATGGTCTGCGCGCCGTTCTCGCTCAGGGTCTCGATGATGGCGCCCAGGTTCAGGCCATCGGCCTTGACGCGGAAGATGCCCGTGCCGCCCATGCCGTCGAGCGGCTTGAAGATGACGTCCTGGTGCTTGGCGTGGAAAGCGCGCAGGCGCGCTTCGTTCGACGTCACCAGGGTCGGCGAGGTGAATTCGGAAAACTGGGCAATGGCCAGCTTTTCATTGTTGTCGCGGATGGCGGACGGCTTGTTGAAGACGTGCGCGCCCTGCTTTTCCGCCAGTTCCAGCAGATACGTACCGTACACGTACTCCATGTCGAACGGCGGGTCCTTGCGCTCGATGATGGCGTCCAGGGCCGACAGGCGCACTTCTTCGGTGGAAACGACCTTGTACCAGTCGTGCTCGTCGCCCGTCAGCTCGATATGTTTCACCAGTGCCGTGACGATGCCCTCTTCCAGCGCCATGTCCTTCTGTTCGAAGGCGTACACGGCGTGGCCGCGTTTGGCCGCCTCGCGCATCATGGCGAAGGTGGAATCTTTGTAAGTCTTGAAGCCTGCCAGCGGGTCGGCAAGGAATGCAATTTTCATGGTGCGTCCAATCGGGGAGCCTGGATAAGGAATGCTTGATTCTAGCCGAGATCGCCGGGCGCGGTAGTCACCGCGCCCGGCAAGCCGCAGGGATGGATCAATACACCTCGGGATTCGGGTCCGTGCGCTCCATTTCCAGCGACGCGGCCAGCAAGGCCAGGCGCGCCACCACGCCATACACATAGAAGCGGTTCGGCGCGGCCGTGCCCGGCTTGGCCTTCAAGTCCGGCACGGCATGCTGCTGGGCAAATGCCAGCGGCACGTACTGCGAGCCGGGCGCGTTCAGGTTCTGGTCCACGCCCTTTTCCGCGTGCACGCGGTAGAAACCGCCCACCACATAGCGGTCGATCATGTACACGACCGGCTCGGCCACGGCATCCTTGATGCTTTCAAAGGTCGGCACGCCTTCCTGGATGATGACATCGGTGACAACCTTGCCGTCCTTGACAATGGACATCTTGTCGCGCTGCTTGCGCGACAGGTCACGCACTTCGCTGGCGTCGCGCACCGTCATGATGCCCGTGCCATACGTGCCCGCATCGGGCTTGACGATGACGAAGGGCTTTTCCTTGATGCCGTATTCCTTGTATTTCTTGCGGATCTTGGCCAGCAGCACGTCGACGCTGGCGGCCAGCGCATCTTCGCCCTCGCCTTCCTGGAAGTTCACGTCGCTGCACTTGGCGTGGAAGGGGTTGAGCATCCACGGGTCGACATCGATCATCTTGCCGAATTTTTTCACCACTTCATCGTAGGCCGTGTAGTGGTTGCTCTTGCGGCGCAAGGCCCAGCCCGCATGCAAGGGCGGCAGCAGGCTTTGCTCATGAATATTTTGCAAGATATCGGGAATGCCGTCCGACAAGTCGTTATTCAGAAGAATCGTGCACGGGTCGAAATCCTTCAAGCCCAGGCGGCGGCCATTGTTCAGGCGCACGAGGGGCTCGATGACGAGCATGTTGCCATCTGGCAACGCCAACGGTGTCGGCTGGGTGATGTCGGGCGACCACGAGCCGAAGCGCACGTGCAGCCCCGTCTGGCGGAATATCTGCATCAATCGCGCCACGTTCTGCAGGTATTGCGGCGTGGTGTTGTGCAATTCCGGCACGATCAGCAGGTTGCGGGCATCCGGGCAATACTTGTCGATGGCGGCCATGGCCGCCTGCACGGACAAGGGCAGCATTTCCGTCGCCAGGTTGTGGAAACCGCCAGGGAACAGATTGGTATCGACGGGCGCCAGCTTGTAGCCCGCATTACGCAAGTCTACCGAGCAATAGAAGGGCGGCGTGTGCTCTTGCCACTCCATGCGAAACCAGCGCTCAATGGCCGGCGTCGCGGCCAGAATCTTTTTTTCGAGGTCGAGCAGCGGTCCGGTCAGGGCCGTGACGAGATGGGGAACCATAGTTACATCCTTAAATTATGTGCAGTATTCAAAAAAGCACACAGAACTGCCGACTATATTACCGTGTAAGTACCCCAAATCGGGGCAAAAGCCTTGTTTTAAAGACCTTTTCCATTCCCACAACGAAAAAAAGGCACCTCAATGAGGCGCCTTTTCCAGCAGGACATGCCGCGCCGGGGCGCTGGCATGCCAGATAATTGCTATTTAGCCATGATACGCTTGCTCGCCGTGGCTGGTGATATCGAGGCCTTCGCGCTCTTCTTCTTCCGGTACGCGCAGGCCGATGACGATGTCGACCAGTTTATAGGCAACGAGGGAAACCAGGGCCGACCAGACGATGGTGGTGCCGACCGCTTGCGCCTGCACCCACACCTGGTGGCCGATCGAGTACGGATCCGCCGACATCTTGTTGGTGACATAGTCGAAGATGCCCTGGCCGCCCAGTTGTGGTGCAGCAAACACACCCGTCAGCAAGGCGCCCAGGATACCGCCCACGCCATGCACGCCGAATACGTCGAGCGAATCGTCGGCGCCGATCAGGCGTTTCAGGCCATTCACGCCCCACAGGCAGACGACACCGGCCAGCAAGCCGATGACCAGGCCGCCCATCGGGCCGACAAAGCCGGCCGCCGGGGTGATCGCCACCAGGCCGGCCACGGCGCCGGACGCGCCACCGAGCATGGAAGGCTTGCCCTTGGAAATCCATTCGCCAAACACCCACGACAGGGTGGCGGCGGCCGTTGCCAGCAAGGTATTGACGAAAGCCAAAGCCGCCACGTCGCCTGCTTCCAGCGAGGAACCGGCATTGAAACCGAACCAGCCCACCCACAGCAGCGACGCGCCGATCATGGTCATCGTCAGCGAGTGCGGCGCCATCGATTCGCGGCCGTAACCGACGCGCTTGCCGATCATGATGGCCCCCACCAGGCCGGCGACAGCGGCGTTGATGTGCACCACGGTGCCGCCGGCGAAGTCCAGCGCGCCTTTTTGCCAGATCCAGCCCGCCTTCAGGGCTTCGCTGGCCGAGGTGGCGGCGTTGGTGATCAGGTCCGGACCGGTCCAGAACCACACCATGTGGGCCGCTGGCAGGTAGGCGAACGTGAACCACAGCACGACGAAGGCCAGCACGGCGGCAAACTTGGCGCGCTCGGCAAAGGCGCCGACGATCAGCGCGCAGGTGATGGCGGCAAACGTGCCCTGGAAAGCGACGAAGACGAACTCGGGAATGACGACACCCTTGCTGAAGGTGGCGGCGGCGGCAAACGTGCCCTTGGCCGGATCCCAGATGCCGTTCAGGAACAGGCGGTCGAAGCCACCGAAGAAGGCGGTTTTTTCCGTGAAGGCAATCGAGTAGCCGTAGATGCACCACAGGACGATGACCAGCGCGAACACCATGAACACTTGCATCAGCACCGACAGCATGTTTTTCGAGCGCACCAGGCCGCCGTAGAACAGGGCCAGGCCGGGGATCGTCATCAAGATCACCAGCAAGGTGCTGATCATCATGAAACTGGTGTCGCCCTTGTTGGCAACGGGCGCGGCGGCTGGCGCGGCAGCGGCCGGGGCTGGAGCGGCGGCAGCCGGAGCGGCTGCGTCAGGCACGGGCGTCACAGCCGGGGCGGCAACGGCCGCGGTCGTGGCCGCCTCCGTCTTGGCGGGCGCATCGGCAAAGCTCGGCGTGGCGACGCCAAACGCACACAGACAGGCTATCCCGGCTAGCAATTTTGTTATATTTTTATGCATCAATATTCCCCTTAGAGCGCTTCGTTGCCGGTTTCACCGGTACGGATGCGGATGACCTGTTCCAGGTTGTAGACGAAAATCTTGCCATCACCGATTTTACCGGTACGCGCGGCGCCTTCGATCGCTTCGATGGCCTGGTCGACAATGGCGTCATCGACGGCCGCTTCAATCTTGGTTTTTGGCAAGAAATCAACGACATACTCGGCGCCACGGTAGAGTTCCGTGTGACCTTTCTGGCGGCCGAAACCCTTGACTTCCGTGACGGTAATGCCTTGCACATTGATAGCCGACAAAGCTTCGCGTACTTCGTCCAGTTTGAACGGTTTAATGATTGCAGTAATCATTTTCATGGCTGTCTCGCTTAAAAGGTTTTCGATACGGTCAGCACGAGACCGGATTTCGCCAGATTCTTGCCATTCGGTGCCAGCGATACGATATTGGCCTTGACGACCGCCAGGGCAACGGTCGCCATGCCGAAGTCCTTGGTCACGCCGATCTTGTAATCGCTGTAGCTGAGGGAATCGTTGTGTTCTACCTTCTGGCGCCCGGCGTGCAGATTCAAGATGTAACCGTCGTGCACCTCGACGTTGGCGCCCACGTCGAGGTAGCCGCTGTTCTTGCTGTCGGCCACGCCGAACAGATTGGTGGTCGAATGCGAGTACTTGATGTACGCGGGGCCATAACCCAGCTGGCCGTACAGCTCGAAGGTGTTGGCATTGGTGCTCAGTCCATTCGATGGGTAGAAGTAGTACAGGCCGCCCACGTCATAGGTAAAATCCTTGCTGATCTCGCCCCGCTTGCCGCCGTAGATATCCCATTCCAGATTGGTATCGCCGCCGCCGTCCTTGATCCATTTGATGCTCGACAGCCAGGTGCCCACATACAGGCCCGTCGGGTTATGGGTATAGTCGGCACCGCCGCTGATGGCCGGGTTCAAGCGGCTTTGCGAGATGCCGCGGTAACGGTAATCGCTGGTCAGCGCCACGTTGTAGCTCACCACGTTATCAGGTACCGCTTCGGCCACAGCAGGCGCCGCCACTGCATCCTGGGCCATGGCGCTACCGCACAAGGCGGTCATGGCCAGCGTCAACGCTGCAGCTAAAGTCATGTTCTTGGACAGATTCTTCATGGCGATTCCCTTTTATTGAACTTTTAAAGCGGTTGAGGTTTAAAATCTTGGCTGGAGATCACAAAGCGTTCATACCTTCTTTAGCAGAATACGTGCCAGCTCTATTGCCACCTTGACAGGTGCATTTCCGTCCATACATACCCTGCACACGGCCAGGAATGCGGCAACGGACTGCTGAAGCACAATGAAGCGCCCAGTTTCGCACCAGATTAACGCTGCTGTGCACCGCAATGGTGCGATGCACAGGCCGCACCATAAAAGGACTGACCATGGACATGAATACCTTCTTTAACGACTTGCAGGGCAAGATCCATCAAGCCATCGAAAACTCGCCGGCCAAGGATATCGAGAAAAATGTGAAATCGATGATGACCCAGGGCTTCGCCCGCCTCGATCTCGTCACGCGCGAGGAATTCGATATCCAGGCGCAAGTGCTGGCCAAGACCCGTGCCAAACTGGATGCACTGGAATTGCGTCTGATCGAACTGGAAACGCGCCTGAACGATCCAAAAGCCTGAACCGCTGCTGCACGCAGGGCGCCGTAATCGGCGACCTTGCTGGCATACCTCAAGCCTCACACCTTTTCAAGCGCTAGACTGATCCTGCCCGCGTCCGCGCTACAGGGGAGTCTGATGAGCCTGGCCGTCCTGAAAAGCCGCGCCCTGGCCGGCATGGAGGCGCCCGAGGTAAGTGTCGAAGTCCACCTTGCCAATGGCTTGCCTTCGTTTACGATTGTCGGCCTGCCGGATACGGAAGTGAAGGAGTCGCGCGACCGTGTGCGTGCCGCGTTGCAAAACTGCGGCTTCGAGATGCCGGCGCGGCGCATCACGGCCAATCTGGCGCCGGCAGACTTGCCCAAGGAATCGGGCCGCTTCGACTTGCCCATCGCACTGGGCATCCTGGCTGCCTCCGGCCAGTTGCCGGGCGACCAATTACAGCACTATGAATTCGCGGGCGAACTGTCGCTGTCTGGCCAGTTGCGTCCCATCCGCGGCGCCCTGGCCATGACCTTTGCCATGCAGCGCAGCCAGTCGGGCACGCCACGCGCCTTCATCCTGCCGCAGGCGAACGCGGACGAGGCGGCTCTCGTCAGCGATGCCTGCATCTATCCCGCCCACAGCCTGCTCGAGGTCTGTGCGCATTTTGCCAGGCACGCCAGCCAGACTGCCCTGCAACGCCACCAGCCCGTGCTGGCACCGCACGCTTTTCCCTATCCCGACTTTGCCGACGTGCAAGGGCAGCTGCAGGCACGACGCGCACTGGAAGTGGCGGCAGCGGGCGGTCACAACATCCTGATGGTGGGACCACCGGGCGCAGGCAAGACCATGCTGGCCAGCCGCTTCCCTGGCGTGCTGCCGCCCATGAGCGATGAAGAGGCGCTGGAATCGGCGGCCGTGCATTCGCTGGGCAGCCACTTCAAGGTGGAGCATTGGAAACGGCGGCCCTACCGCGCCCCGCACCAGACGGCGTCCGGCGTAGCCCTGGTGGGCGGCGGCAACGTGCCGCGCCCGGGAGAAATCTCGCTGGCCCACTGCGGCGTGCTGTTTCTCGATGAAATTGCCGAATTCCACCGCCGGGTGCTCGACGTGCTGCGCCAGCCCATGGAATCGGGCGTGATCAGCATTTCACGCGCGGCACGCCAGGCCGAGTTTCCTGCCCGTTTTCAATTGATTGCCGCCATGAATCCCTGCCCGTGCGGCTATCTGGGGCACGCTTCCGGCCGTTGCCGCTGCACGCCAGACGCCGTATTGCGCTATCACAATCGTCTGTCGGGCCCGCTGCTCGACCGTATCGACCTGCAGATTGAAGTGGCCGCCATGCCGCCCGCGGCGCTGGGGCGACGTGCAGGCGCCGGCGAAAGTACGCAAGCGATCGCCGCGCGGGTAGCGGCAGCCTATGCCTTGCAGCTGGTACGCCAGGGAAAGGCGAACCAGCAGCTGAGCAACACGGAAATCGAACAACATTGTCGCCTGGAACCACATGGCGAACAGTTGTTACATGGCGCCATGACGCGCCTGCACTGGTCGGCGCGCACCTACCACCGGGTGCTGCGCGTGTCGCGCAGTATCGCGGACTTGGCGGGCAGCCCCGCCATCACGCAACCGCATGTTGCCGAAGCGATCCAGTACCGGCGCGTACTGCGCGAGATATAAGGCAAGCGGTGAACCCTACACGTGCACGATTGCGCGTGATTGGCAGCGCTGCTACCATCTGCTGATGAAAAAAACATCACTTGCCCTCTTTCTGGCTACGCTCGCGGCCGCCAGCATCCTGTCCGCCTGCAGTCCGAAATTCGACTGGCGCGACTATCGCAGCCCCGACGCCCAGTTTACGGCCCTGTTTCCGGGCAAGCCGGCCGTGCTGACGCGCGAGATCGATCTCGACGGCAAGAAAGTCAGCCTGACCATGACGGCCAGCGAGGTCGATGGCAATACCTTCGCCATCGGCAGTGCCATGCTCGACAGTGCGGAACAGGCACAAACGGCCCTGCCCGCCATGCAGACAGCCCTGTTGAAAAATATCAATGGTGTCGTGCGCAGCGAGAAATCCGCATCGACGGCCAGCAGCACGGCGGCCGGTAGCCATCAACGCAGCGCGCTGAGCGTCGAAGCGACGGGGACGCAGCAGGGCAAGCCCGTCCTGCTGGTCGGCCGTTTTGTGGCGCAGGACAAACGCATCTTCCAGATCATCATACTCGGTGAAGAAAGCAAGCTGTCGCGTGACACCATCGACACGTTCATGGACTCGGTGAAACTGGATTGAGACTTAACGATCGCTTAAACGGATGTTTTCACGGTAAACACGCTCTTGTAAATACGTGCGTTGTCCAACAGATGGCCCTATCCGGCTTGCAAATGTGCAATCCGGGCAATCGGACGGCCTGTGCGACATTTCAAGTCGTGATATTGTTTCAACACTAACAACAAGTTTCAGAAAGCGCTTATGTTGATCTCATTCAAATCCAAATCCTCCCCAGAAGTGCTGATGTACCAGGAGCATGCCCAGCGCATCCTCGACATCCTGCACAAGAACCCCACGCGCGGCGTCATCACGCCAGCGGAAGCGGGCGATGCCCTGGCCCTGCTGGAAAAAGAAGTCGCGGAAAGCAAACTGCATCCGGAAAATGACATCGAACACGATGCGCATACGCCGGAAACGCTGGAAGACGGTGAAACAGGCGCCCATGCGCGCGCACAAAAAGTGCATTTTTCGCAGCGCGCCTATCCTTTGATGGAAATGCTGCGCTCGGCCAAGGCGGAAGGTGAAAGCATCACCTGGGGCATCTGATCCGATGAATGCTGCAGACGAAAAAAAACCCCGCACCTAGCGGGGTTTTTTTATATAACAAGCCTGACGATAACCTACTTTCACACTGGTTGCAGCACTATCATCGGCGCAAAGTTGTTTCACGGTCCTGTTCGGGATGGGAAGGGGTGGGACCAACTTGCTATGGTCATCAGGCAT
>NZ_JAPWIA010000007.1:0-242253 GCF_030587335.1 Janthinobacterium sp. SUN176
CGCGCCCGCGCCGGCCGCTGCCGCGCTGCGTCCGGCGCCGTTGCGCCGCGCCACGGCGCCCGTCGCCGCTTGCGCGCCGCAAGCCAATATGGAGCAGGCGCAAGCATGCGTGGCGCTGGACGAGAAAAACGCGGCTTTGAATGACAAGCTCGGCGAATTGGAAGGCAAGATCGGCGCCTTGCAGCAGGCGCTGGCTCAGCCTGCCGCCGCTGCTGCCGCCGCTGCCGCCGCTGCGCCGGCTGCCGCGCCGGCTGAGGCGCAGGCGCCGCATGCCAAGCCCAAGCCCCTGCACGCGGCACCGGCAGCCGAGAAGAAGGCGGGCGGCAACGGCTTGCTGTGGCTGGGTATCGGCACCCTGGCCTTCCTGTTGCTGACGGCCCTCATCGTGTACGTCGTGCGCAAGCGCAGGCAGGTGGCGGGGCCGGGCGCGCCGTCGAAATACTGGGTCTTGCTGCGCAAGCCATTCGGCCCCAAGAAGAAGGAGGCGCCCGTGCTGACGGAGGCGGTGGAGGAGGGGGCGGCGGACGAGCCGGAACCGGAGCCGTTCTCGCGTTGATGATGTTGCAATGGCTGCGACAAGGCGGCGCCGGAATTTGATATAAAAAAAGATATTGAAAAAAGACAGAAAAATGCTTGTATCGCGTGTTGCCTGTTTCTTAAATATGGTGATATGATTAATTCAGTGGACTTGCTCTACGACAAAACAGCCCCAGCCTGGCGCAGTCACCAACGATAGTGTGGCGCGGCAAACAGGTGTAGCGTTGCATAAACGCCTGGGTCTGGAAGCGGTTCGCGATGCCGACGATGTGCTCGCGAACGCCGGATGCAACCGGCAGCGAGGCGACGCCAGGAGATACCTGGGGCTCGCCTTCCAAATTCCCCCTCCTTGTTTCCCGAGCGCCGCAGATGGCGCGCTCCCCGGCAAGGCGGCAGACGTAAAAAAAGCACCCGCGGGTGCTTTTGTCGTTTCTGGTGCTGCCATATGACTTACATGCGGGCGCGCGAACCTTGCATGGCGTTCGGCAGCTGCGTCATCCACGGTTCCGTGATGGTGCGGATTTCGCGGTCGTTGGCCAGGATTTGCTTGAGCAAGTCGATCTTGCGCAGGCGCGAGGCGCCGGCCTGGGCGGGCACCTTGCCCGTCATGACCGTGCTGGCGGCGCTGGCGCACTGGTTTTCCAGGGCATCCAAGTCATTCCAGTCGCTCGAACGTGCGGCCACGACCATTTTATTGGTCATTCCTGCAATATTTTCATACATCGAGAGAACGTCGTTGGAGGTCATGAGCACACCCGTAACTAGTGAATGGATTACCGCTTGTCTAGATTAACGGCGTGCTTGACGGGAACTTGAGGGTGTTTTTGAAAAAAAAGTGAAAATAATTTGGATAATTTTGGCGATCCGCCGGAATCGCCCGCAAACCCGCATGGATGCAGGGTCGGCGATGCCGGCGGTGGGGGATTTATTTGACGAGTTCTTCCAATCCCGCGCTCAGTTCGGCTGGCGGCGGCATCTTGTCGACCAGTACCGAGGGCGGCAAACCCAGCGCTTCGGCCACGTTGCCGGGGTAGCAGGCGATGATTTCTTCATTGCTCAGGGCGTTTTCATCGATGCGGGCGCGCCAGGCGGCCAGGTGGATGATGGCGGCCAGGCGGTTCAGCGGCGCCTTGGCCAGCGGGTCGGGAAAGGCGGCGATGGCGTCGGCAAAGGCGCCGGGGAATTTCCAGCGGCGCGCCAGTTCGGCGCCCACCTGCGCGTAGTCGTAGCCCAGCGAGACCCGCTCCGCGTCGAGCCGGCGCGCATCGAGCGGTGGCGCGATCTTGTCGAGCTGCATGGCTTGCTCGGGCATGGCGGCATGGATCACCAGTTGTCCGATCGCATGCATCATGCCGATGGTGAACGCCAGGTCCTGGTTGTCGCCCGTCTGCCTGGCGATCCAGCGGGCCGACACGGCGCTGTGCAGGCTGTAGCGCCAGAATTGCGGCAGGTTCAGGCCGGGCACGGCCTTGAAGCCGCTGACCAGGCCCGAGCTGATGACGAGGGTACGCACGGTAACAAAACCGAGCATCAGCACGGCGTCTTCCACCGTGCCGATGCTGCGCGAGACGTGGTAATAGGCTGAATTGGCCAGCCGCAGCAGCTTGGCGCTCAAGGCCGGGTCCGCTCCCAGCTGGCGCGCGATGTCTTCGGTGGCGATGGCGGGGTTGTCGAAACTGCGCACCAGTTCATCGACGATCTTCGGGGCGGCAGGCAGGGCGTGGGGTTGCTGGAACAGCGCTTCCAGTTGCATGGCAATCTCCTTGGCGTACGCGCGGCACGAACTCGTGAAACTATAGGCCGATTTTTTGTCCGCATGCAAAAAAGTTCCGGGATGCTTTTTGCATGGGAAACAGGCTATGATTTTGACTATTCCATCGAAAGGATCGCCATGCACGGTTTGCGTTTTTCCTGGTCCCGGACGCCAGTCCAGGCCGCCATCGTCCTCGCCCTGGCCGGCGTTTCGCTGACCGGCTTGCCCGCCCGGGCGCACGGCCAGCCGGCGGCAGCCGATGTCGCTGGCGCCGCCGTCCCCGCCGCCTTGCCCGGCGACGACTTCTATGACTACGTGAATGGCGACTGGCTGCGCGGCACGGAGATTCCCGCCGACCGCAGCAGCTGGGGTTCGTTCGCCATCCTCGCCAATGCCACCAACGAGCGCATCATCGCCCTCGTCGAAGGCCTGGCGGCGGCGCCGCAGGCCGATGCCTCCGCGCGCCAGGTCAGCGATTTTTACCGTTCCTGGATGGACGAATCGGCTATCGAAGCGAAAGGCTGGGCCCCGATCAAGCCCTTGTTGAGCAAGATCAATGGCATACGCGACCAGGCAGGGCTGGCCCGCGCGCTGGGCGAGAGCTTGCGCGCCGATGTCGATCCGCTCAATTCCACCAATTTTTATACGGAAAACCTGTTCGGCCTGTGGGTGGCGCAAGACTTGAACGACACCACGCGCAATGTCGCCTACCTGCTGCAGGGCGGCCTGGGCTTGCCCGACCGCGCCTTTTACCAGGACGACAGCGCCCGCATGCAGGGCTTGCGCGCGGGCTACCAGGCGCATATCGCCGCCATGCTCAAGCAGGCCGGCTACGGCGATGCGCCGGCCCGCGCCGCGCGCGTGTTTGCGCTGGAACAGCAAATTGCCGCCAGCCACGCCAGCCGCGAGGATTCGGCCGATGTCGCCAAGGGCAACAACGCGTGGCGCGCCGCCGACTTCGCCAGCAAGGCGCCGGGCCTGGACTGGCAAGCCTTCTTCCAGGCGGCCGGCCTGGGCAAGCAGACGGATTTCATCGTCTGGCATCCGTCGGCCATGACGGGCAGTGCCGCGCTGGTGGCGAGCGTGCCGCTGGCCACGTGGAAGGATTTCCTGGCCTTCCACGCCATCAACCATTTCAGCACCACCTTGCCGAAGGCGGCCGCCGACCAGCGCTTTGCCTTCTATGGCAGCGCCCTGAGCGGCACGCCGCAGCAGTCGCCGCGCAGCAAGCGCGCGCTGGCCGCGACGAATGCGGCCCTCAGCGACGCCGTCGGCAAGCTGTACGTGGAACGCTATTTCCCGCCGGAATCGAAAGCCCGCGTGCAGGAGATGGTGACGAATATCGTCGCCGCCTTCTCGCGCCGCATCGACAAGCTGGACTGGATGGCGCCGGCCACCAAGGCGCAGGCGCAGGAAAAACTGCAAACCCTGTACGTGGGCGTGGGCTATCCGGAACGCTGGGACAGTTATGCTGGCTTGCGCGTGGTGCGCGGCGATGCGCTGGGCAATGTGCAGCGGGCGGAACAGTTCCACTATCGCCAGGAACTGGCCAAGCTGGGCCAGTCGCCCGACCGCAAGGCCTGGGCCATGCCGGCGCAGCTGGTCAACGCCGTCAACCTGCCGCTGCAAAACGCGCTGAACTTCCCGGCCGCCATCCTGCAGCCGCCATTCTTCGACCCGCAGGCATCCGATGCGGCCAATTATGGCGGCATCGGCGCCACCATCGGCCACGAGATCAGCCACAGCTTCGATGACCAGGGCGCGCAGTTCGACGCCCAGGGCAAGCTGCGCGACTGGTGGACGCCGGCCGACCTGGCGCATTTCCAGACGGCATCCAAGCAATTGGTGGCGCAGTTCGCGGCCTACAAACCGTTCCCCGACCTGGCCGTGAATGGCCAGCTGACCCTGAGCGAAAACCTGGCCGACCTGGCCGGCGTGGCGGCAGCGCATGATGCGTTCACCCTGTCGCAGCAGGGCAAGCCGCTGCAGGCGGGCGCCGACCGCGATTTCTTCACGGGCTATGGCGTCAGCTGGCGCAGCAAGGCGCGCGAAGCGGCGGCGCGCCAGCAAATCCTCACGGATGGCCACGCGCCGGCGCAATACCGTGCCGCCACCGTGCGCAACCTCGACGCCTGGTACCCGGCCTTCGACGTCCAGCCGGGCCAGCAGCTGTACCTGGCGCCGGAGCAGCGCGTGCGCGTCTGGTAAGAGTGCTGACGCTGCCGGCCGGGGAGCTGGTCGGCAGCGTAAAATGGCGGAACATATCGACAGGACCGCCATGCAGCCAAGCCCACCGCAAGACCCCATCCACGCCATTACGGGCCGCACCCTGGCCCATTACGACGCCAGCGCCGAGCAGTTTTTCGAAGGCACGCGCGACCATGACGTCAGCCAGAACATCGCCGCGCTGCTGGGCGCCATCGGCAAGCCGGCGCCGCTGGCCATCCTCGACCTCGGTTGCGGTCCGGGCCGCGACCTGAAGGCGTTCACGGCCATGGGGCATCAGGCCACGGGCGTCGATGGCTGCCCACGCTTCGTCGAGATGGCGCGCGCCTACAGCGGCTGCACCGTGTGGCAGCAGGATTTCGTCGACCTCGATTTGCCGGCCGCGCACTTCGACGGCGTGTTTGCCAATGCCGTGCTGTTCCACGTGCCCAGCGCCGTCTTGCCCGGCGTGCTGCGCGCCTTGCACGCTTGCCTGAAGCCCGGTGGCGTGCTGTTCAGCTCGAATCCGCGCGGGCAGAACCAGGAAGGCTGGAACGGCGCCCGCTACGGCAGCTATCACGACGAGGAGACGTGGGCCGCCTATGTGCAGGCGGCCGGTTTCAGCCTGCTCGACCAGTACTACCGCCCGCCGGGCTTGCCGCGCGAGCAGCAGCCGTGGCTGGCCACCGTGTGGCGCAAGCCCGCGTGATCGCCGATATTGGCGCAAATTGAGCATGTGTTAGGAACCGTACAGAGCATTGATCCCCCGCCCCGTAGTATGGACACATCGACACGCAGCAAGCAGTTTGCAACAGCGTGTGAGCCGCAGTACCGGCCCTTCGGGGCCGGACAACAGATGTACCAACTACAGTGAGGATCCATCATGAACAAAGATCAAGTCGAAGGTAAACTGAAGGAAGTCGGCGGTAAAATCCAGGAAGCCGCTGGCAAGATCGTCGGCAGCGAAGAACAGCAAGCCAAGGGCCTGGCAAACCAGGTCGAAGGCAAAGTGCAGAAGAAAGTCGGCGACGTCAAGGACGCGGTGGAAACCGTCACGCGCAAACCGTAATCTGGCGCACGCATAAAAAAACCGCCGCCTGTCGCGAGACAGGCGGCGGTTTTTTTATTTGATGCCGATCAAACTTATTTCACTGGATTGGCCAGGTTCTGCTTGAAGAACAGCTCGATTTTCTTGTACACGTGGCGCTGGCCCGCGCGCGACGAGATGCCGTGCTTGGCGCCCGGATACGTCATCAGGTCGAACTGCACGCCGCGGTTCACCAGCGCGTCGATCAGGCGCGTGCTGTTGCTGAACAAGACGTTATCGTCGGCCATGCCGTGCACCAGCAGCAGCGGCGACTTCAGGCCGTCCAGGTGGGCGAACACCGTGCTGGCCTTGTAGCCGTCCACGTTTTCCTTCGGCATGCCGAGGAATTGCTCCGTGTAGTGGGTGTCGTACAGCGACCAGTCGGTCACGGGCGCCACGGAAACGCCCATGGCGATCTTGTCGGACGCTGCCGACAGCAAGCGCAGCGTCATGAAGCCGCCGTAGCTCCAGCCGAACACGCCGATGCGTTTTGGATCGACGAAGCTTTGCTTGCCCAGCCAGTCGATGCCCACCAGCTGGTCCGCCACTTCCGCTGCGCCCAGGTTGTGATAGATGGCGTCCGTGAACGCGCGCTCGCGGCGCGACGAGCCGCGGTTATCGAGGCGGAAGACGACAAAGCCCTGCTGCGCCATGTACTGGTCGAAGTTGTTGCCCCAGCGGCGAGCCACGTGCTGCGAGTGCGGGCCGCCATACGTCGACAGGTAGACGGGATAGCGCTTGCCCGCGTCGAAGTTCGACGGCTTGACGATCGAATAGTGCAAGGTCTGGCCATCGTTGGCCTTCAGGGTGCCGTATTCGGTCGGCAGGTGGTCCGCCTTGTACTTGAAGTACGGGTGGCTGGCGTTCAGCGCGTTTTCTTCCAGCCAGCCCACCATGGCGCCGTCCGGACGGCGGATGCTCACTTGCGGCGGCGTGGCCGGGTCGGAATACGTGTCGACGAACACTTCGCCATTGCGCGAGAACGTCGTGTCGTGCCAGCCATCGGCCTTGGTGACGCGCTGCGGCTTGTCGGCCGTGCTGCCATCGAGGGCCAGGGCGTAGGTCTGCTTGTCGATGACGGCGTCGCGGTTCGACGATACGTAGACCTTGCCCGTCTTCTGGTTCACGGCCAGCACGCTGTCGATGCCCCATTCGCCGGAAGTGACCGGGTGCAGCAGCTTGCCGCTCATGTCGTACAGGTACAGGTGGTTGCGGCCCGTGCGCTCGGACGACCACAGGAACTGGCCGTTCGGCAGGAAGCGCAGGTCGTCATGGATGCTGACCCAGGTCTTTGACGTTTCCGTCAGCAAGGTGCGCTGCGCCAGGGTGGCCGCATCGACGGCCACCAGGTCGAGGGTCTTCTGGTCGCGCGACTGGCGCTGGTACACGAGCGACTTGCCGTCCGCGCTCCAGTCGGCGCGCACCAGGTAGATGTCCGGGTTCGTGCCCAGGTCCACCTGGCGCTGCACGCCCGTTTCCGGCGAGACGATCAGCAGCTGCACCAGCACGTTCGGGTCGCCCGCGGCAGGGTAGCGCTGCTCGACGACGTCGGTGCGGTCGGCGAAGATTTCGAAGCGGCGCACGACGGGCACGGGCGCTTCGTCATAGCGTTTATAGGCGATGGCGGAATCGTCGGGAGCCCAGTAGTAGCCGGTGCGCTGGCCCATTTCTTCCTGCGCCACGAATTCGGCTTCGCCGTTGCGGATAGTGCCCTTGCCATCGGTCGTCAGCTGGCGTTCCTTGTTCGTCTTGAGGTCGATCACATAGATGTTTTGATCGCGCACAAACGATACGTAGCGGCCTTTCGGCGAGATTTTCGGATCGAGCACATTGCCCTTGGCGACCAGGCGCGCCTTGTCCGGGTGGGCCGCGTCGACCAGGTACAGATTGCCGGCCAGCGGCACCAGCAGCTGCTTGCCGTCCGGCGACCAGCTGTAGCTGAGAATGCCGTTCAGGCTGGCCGTGCGCTCGCGTTCGCGGCGCGCCTGCTCTTCGGGCGAAATCGTTTCATTCGGCACCAGCGCCTTCGAGTCGACCAGGCGGTGCGTGCTCTTGTCCTTCAGCTTGAATTCCCACAGGTCGAGCTGGAACTGGTTGTCCGCGCGGCCGCGCAGGAACGTGACGCGCTCGCCGTCGGGCGAGACCTTCAGGTTGCGCACGCCGGGGCCGGCCAGCGCCGGATCGGCGTGGATGCGTTCCAGGGTCAGCTTTTCAGCCGATGCGGGAACGCTGGCCATCGCGGCCAGAAAACAAAGAATAAAACGCATGGATGTCTCGGTGATTGTAAAGGGATGTCAAGAAGATGCTTGACAGCAAACGATACCAGAGCACGGCGTTTAATGCGATAGGGCCAGTCACGGAATAATCCAGCAATTGCCTTCTTTACTTTGGTAGAAAGAGTGCGGCGCTGGGGCTTTGTATGGCGAAGCAGGGAGGGCGGCATGCATAAGTTGCGCGCCGCCCTGTGTTCCATGCATTGTTTCAATGCGCCGCGCGCAGGCGCTGCAGCGACAGCCGGTTCAAGTACCAGGTCAGCAGCACGGCGGCGACCGTCAAACCCGTGACGAGGCCGATCCAGAAACCGGCGGCGCCCATCGGCTCGGCCGGCGACCAGGGGAAACCGGCTGGCGCGAGGCCCAGCACGTAGCCGATCGGCAGCGAGAAGCCCCAGAAGGCCAGCAGCTGGATCAGCATCGGCTGGCGCGTCACCTTGTAGCCGCGGATGGCGCAGGACGTGGCCACCTGCGTCGCGTCGGACAGCTGGAACAGGGCGGCGAACAGCAGCAGTTGCGCGCACAGGGCCTGCACTTGCGGGTCGGACGTGTAGGCTTGCGCGATCTGGTGGCGGAACACGGTGATGACGGTGGCCGAGACGATGGCCGCCGTCAGCGACATGGCCACGCCCACCCACGAAATGAAGCGCGCGCGGCGCAGGTTGGCTTCGCCCACGGCATGGCCCACGCGCGTGACCAGCGCGATGCCGAACGTGAGCGGCACCATGAAGACGACGGACGAGAAATTCAGGGCGATCTGGTGCGCGGACACCTGGATCACGCCGAAGCGCGCCACCAGCAGGCTGATGACGCCAAACGCGCTCACTTCGGCAAAGTAGGTCACGCCGATGGGCAGGCCCAGACGCAGCATGGGGCCGATGGACGACAGCTGCGGCCCTTCCCAGTGCGTGAACGGGTACGTGGTGCGGTAGGCGGGCGCGATCTTGATCCAGGCCAGCATGGCCAGCAACATCATCCACACGCAGCAGGTGGTGGCCACGGCGCAGCCCACGCCGCCCATCTTCGGCATGCCCCAGTGGCCGTAGATCAGCAGGTAGTTGACGAGGATGTTCAGGCCCAGCGCGGCCAGCGCGATGACCATCACGGGCTTGGTCTGGTTGATGCTGGTGCTGTAGCCGTACAGCGCGCGGTAGGCGGCGAACGGCGGCAGCGCGCAGCTGATGATGTGCACGAACAGCTTGGCCTTGGCTGCCACGTTTGGCTCCAGCATCAGGTGGTCGAACACCAGCGCCGCCATGTTCGTCAGCAGGCAAGCCACGAGGCCCACGAGCAGCGCCTTCCACAGCGACTGGCGCACGATGTGCGGCACCCGGTCGTGGCGCGCGGCGCCGATTTCATGCGCCACCAGGGTATTGATCGCCATCATGATGCCGCTCACGGTGACGAGTACGATGGACCAGATGGCCGCGCCCAGCGACACGGCGGCCAGTTCCTCGGGATTCGTATGGCCCGTCATCGCCACGTCGGCCGCGCCCATGCCGACGGTGGCCAGCTGGCCGATCAGGATGGGCCATGCCAGCTTCCACAGCGAAGAAATTTCAGTACGGACGGCGGGCAGGGTGAACGAGGTAGTGTGTGGCATGGTCGGCAAGCTTGACTAAACACAAGATTCTACCGGCATTCGCCGTGCTTGTCCGTCATGGCATCCCTGGCGCCCGGGCATGGTAATCATTTGTTACAGCTAAGTGGGCCAGTCGCGGATAGACTGCGCGCTCTATTTGGCAAAATGACCAAATAGTCAACCGCAGTACCCTGACTATGGAGTAAGACCATGTTGAAGAAAGCTTTGAACTGCGCCCTGCTGCTGGGCGCCGCCATGACGGCCGAACTGGCCGGCGCCGGCGAACTGACCCTGTATTCGCGCGACGATTATCACGGCCGCTCGCACACCGTGCGCGACGCCGTCGCCGACCTGGAAGAGGTCCGATTCAACGACACGACGCAAAGCATCCGCGTGCGCTCGGGCCGCTGGGAAGCGTGCGAGGAAGCCGATTTCCGCGGCGCCTGCTTCCTGCTCGAGGCGGGCGAATATCCGTCGCTGGACGGCCATGCCAACAAGATCACCTCGCTGCGCGAAGTGCGCGGCGGCTGGGATGGTTATCCGGGCCGCGACCGCGACCGGGGGCGCGACTGGGACGGCCGCCGCGACCGCGACCGCGAGCGCGGCCATTTGCCGGGGCGCTCGCTGGGCGGCGAACTGACCTTCTATACGCGCGACGATTTCGCCGGCCGCAGCTTGACCGTGCGCAATGCCTCGGCCGATTTGCGCGAGCGCGATTTCAACGACACGGTGCAAAGCGTGCGCGTGCGCTCCGGCTATTGGGAAGTGTGCGAGGACGTGGATTTCCGCGGCCGCTGCCGCACCCTGGAACCCGGTGAATACGCGAGCCTGGAGCGCCTGAGCAACCGCATCTCGTCGGTGCGCGAAGTGCGCTGACGCGGGGCAGCGCGTCAGCGAAATGGCAATAACCGGCTCCCGCAGGGTCGGTTATTGCTTTTGGTAACAATTTGTTGTCCTTTTCTCATACTTTGTTACACCGTTTTTTCTACGGATGGCTACACTGGCATCAGTTGTCATGTCGATCACTTGCCTTTGCCGCCACCGGAGACCGCCCCATGAATCGCCCGTTCGCTTTTGCCCTGCTGTGCGCCAGTTCACTGTTTGTCCACCTCGCGGCGCAGGCCGGCGAGATCCGCCTGTACACCGACGATAATTTCAAGGGCAGGGTGGTGGTCTTGCGCGATACGACCGATGACCTGTCGCGCGTCAATTTCAATGACACTGTGTCGAGCATCCAGGTCGAGTCGGGCAGCTGGGAAGTGTGCACGAATTCCGATTTCAAGGGCGATTGCAAGACGCTGGAGCGCGGCGACTACCGCTCGATGCCGGGCATGAACGACAAGATTTCATCCGTGCGCGAGGTCGGCGGCAGCGGCGGCAGCGGCGGGCGCCGCGCGGCGCTGGAACTGTATGCGGACGGCGGCCAGCGCGGCGCGTCTGCCGGCATCAACGCGGACCGCGACGACCTGGTCGACATCCGCTTCAACGACCGCGCCAGCAGCGCGCGCATCGAATATGGCTACTGGCAGCTGTGCAGCGATTCCAACTACCGCGGCAGCTGCCGCGTGTTCGGGCCTGGCACCCACGACGACCTGGGCAGCCTGAGCGGGCGCGTGTCGTCCGCGCGCATGGTCGATCCGCGCGAAGAGAACCGTCCGCAGAATAACGAGGGACTGGTGGTGCTGTACGGCCGCGCGTTCCTGAATGGACCCGGGCTGCAGGTGAACCGCGACGTCAGCGACCTGGTGCGCCTGAACTTCAACGACCAGGCCGCCTCCATGACCATCCACGAAGGCACCTGGGAAGTGTGCACGGACTCGCAGTTCAGCGGCACCTGCGAGCGCATGGGACCGGGCAAGTATGAAACCCTGGGCGCGACGCTGGAAAAGCGCATTTCCTCGCTGCGTCGCCTGTATTGAATGCGCGACCGGGCCTTCGCCGAGGCCTTGTATTTGTTACACTAACACCCTGGCGTTTTGGCCAGGCGTATCATCACCAAAGAATGAAGAATGGAGTTAATCATGACGGGCCCTTTCAAACACGCGCTGGCATGCGCGGCGACCTTGCTGCTCTCGCTGGGGGCGCATGCAACCGCCCATGCGGGCGATATCACCTTGTTCGAGGATGATAATTTCCGGGGCCGCGCCGTGAACCTGCGCGAGACGACGGACGATTTGTCGCGCTTTGGCTTCAACGACAAGACGTCGAGCATCCTGGTGCGTTCTGGAACTTGGGACGTGTGTACCGATGCAGGCTTCCGCGGCAATTGCAAGACCCTGGGGCCGGGCGAGTACCGCTCGATGCCGGGCATGAACGACGCCATCAGTTCGGTGCGCGAATCGGGGCGCGGCGACGGCTACAATCCGGGACGCCCCGGGCGCGATCCGGACCGCGGCCATGGCGGCTATGGCCGTGGCGGCACCCTGGAAGTGTATTCGGGCGCGGGGCAGAATGGCGGCTCGGCGCGCCTGAACCGCGATACGGACGATTTCGTCAGTATCGGCTTCAACGACCGCACCACGAGCATTGTCATCTACAACGGCTACTGGCAGCTGTGCAGCGATTCGAACTACAACGGCGTGTGCCGCATCTTCGGCCCCGGCCGCCACGACGACCTGGGGCGCGGCCTCGATGGGCGCGTCTCGTCGGCGCGCATGGTCGACGAGCGCGAAGCGCGCCGCCAGCAGCAGTATGAGCAGCAGTACCAGCGGCCGCAATACGAGCAGCAGTATCCGCAACAGCAATATCCGCAACAGCAGTACCAGCAGCGCGGCGCCGTCCTGCTGTTCCCCGAAGCGGGCATGCGCGGCGAGCCGCTGGCGCTGGACCGCAATGCGGAAGACCTGGTGCGCTACAACTTCAACGACCGCGCCTCGTCCATCGTCGTCAACGAGGGGCAGTGGGAAGTGTGCAGCGATTCGAACTTCCGCGGCCGCTGCGAAGTGATCGGGCCGGGAGAATACGGCCGCCTGAACAGCATGGAAAACCAGATTTCCTCGCTGCGCCGCGTGCGCTGATCGCGTCTTGACGCGGTACTGACAGGCCGCCTGCCGGGTTGACCCCGCCAGGCGGTTTTTACATTCCCTGCCGTGTGCTGACATTTGCTTGCCCTTTGTTACACTCGCCGCCTGCCGCCTGGACTACACTGGCGAAAATGTCTCAGTATTGGAGTTGTCATGGTTCGATCTTTCCGGCCCGCGCTGCTGTGCGCCGCCACCTTCCTCGCCCCCCTTGCCGCATCGGCGGGCGAAATCACCCTGTTCGAGGATGCCGGTTTCCGCGGTCGCCCGGTCACCCTGCGTTCCGATGCGGGCGACCTGTCGCGCATGGGCTTTAACGACAAGACCTCCAGCATCATCGTGCGCTCGGGCACCTGGGAAGTGTGCAAGGACGCCAATTACCGTGGCAACTGCCGCACCCTGGGGCCGGGCCGCTACGACACCATGCCGGGCATGAACGACGCCGTTTCCTCGGTGCGCGAAGTGGGCAGGCCGGGTCATGGCGGCGGCGATCACCGTCCCTACCCGCCGCGGCCGAACCGCCCGTATCCGGAGCCGGAACGCCCGTACCCTGGCCACGGCCATGGCGGCGGCCACCGTCCCGACATGAACGGCGCCGTGCTGATGTTCCCCGATGCGGGCATGCGCGGCCGGCCCGTGCGCCTGGACCGCGAAGTGCATGACTTGAGCCGCTATGGCTTCAACGACCGCGCCGAATCGATCGTCGTCAATTACGGCCGCTGGGAATTCTGCGTCGACGCCAACTTCCGCGGCCGCTGCGTGGTGATGGGGCCAGGCAGCTACGGGCGCCTGCACAATGGCCTGGACCGCCGCATTTCCTCGCTGCGCCGCGTGCGCTAGACCTTTTCCGCTGCCCTTGCACCGCCCGCGCGACCCGTGTCCCGCGGGCGGTTTGGTTTGTGCGTCCGCTGTCCTTCGGCCAATTCGTGTACTCTTCCCATAGGCACTTCAACCATGGGGAGCAGGCACGGTGGAATACAAGGATTATTACAAGGAACTTGGCGTCGAAAAGACGGCGACCGAGGCCGAGATCAAGAAGGCGTACCGCAAGCTGGTACGCAAATACCATCCCGACGTGAGCAAGGAGCCGGACGCCGACAAGCGCACCAAGGCCCTCAACGAAGCCTACGGCGTGCTGGGCGACGCGGAAAAGCGCGCCGCCTACGATGAGCTGGGCCGCAGCGCGCAGGGCCATCCCAAGGGAGAGCCCTTCCGCCCGCCGCCGGACTGGGGTGCGGGCTACGAATCGTCGGGCGCCGACGACAGCGACTTCTTTGCCGACCTGTTCGCCCACGTGGGCGGGCGGCGCCGCGCCAACAGCACGTTCCAGATGCAGGGCGAGGACAGCCACGCCGCCATCACCATCGATTTGCAGGACAGCTACCAGGGCGCCAAGCGCCATATTGTCATGCGCGTGCCCGAGGCGGATGCGCAAGGCCACGTGGTGACGCGCGAGCGCACGCTGGAAGTGACGATACCGAAAGGCGTCACGGAAGGCCAGCAGCTGCGCATGAAGGGGCAGGGCAATCCGGGCAGCGGCGGCGCGCCGGCCGGCGACCTGTACCTGGAAATCCGCTTCCGGCCCGATGCGCGCTACAAGGTGGAAGGGCGCGACGTCTTCGAGACGGTGCCCGTCACGCCGTGGGAAGCGGCGCTGGGCGGCGAGATCGACGTGCCCACGCCATCGGGCACGGTGTCCGTCAGCGTGCCGCCCAATTCGCAGACGGGGCGCAAGCTGCGCCTGAAGGGGCGCGGCATCCCCGCCGCCCAGCCGGGCGACCTGTATCTGCTGCTGGAAGTGGTGCTGCCGCCGGCGAACGATGACAAGGCGCGCGAACTGTATGCAACCATGGCGCGCGAGATGGCTTTCAATCCGCGCCAGAAGCTGGGAGGGTAAATCATGACAAACAAGGTAATTGGCGAATTGCTGGAAGACCGTGCCCTGAGCCTGGAAGAACTGGCGCGCGCCTGCGCCGTGGAGCCGGACTGGGTGGTGCAGCACGTGCAGACGGGCGTGCTGCTGCAAAATGGCCCGCCGGCGGGGCAACTCACGGCCTGGCGCTTCACCAGCCTGGACCTGGTGCGCGCGCGCCGCCTGCACGAAATCGAATCCGTGTTCGACGCGAACGCCGAACTGGCCGCGCTGGTGGTCGATCTGTCGGAAGAAGTGGCGCGCCTGCGGCGCCGCCTGCACGTGCTGGGCGTCGAGTAGACCTTATGCCGGCTCGCCGTGCCGCTGCACGGTGAGCCGGGCAATATAGAACTGCCCGTCGACGACCACCCGGTGCGGGATGCCGGCCACGTCGAAGCCGGGGCCGCCGTCTTCCATCCATTCCTGCGCCAGCGAATCGAATTGCTGCGGCGTCATGCGCAGCATCTGCGCCGTGATGACGAAGCGCGCGCCAGGTTTTTGTTTGTTGACGAAGTCGTCGATGCCGGCCATGTGGTTCCTTATTAAAGTGTTACCCGCATCATACCTGTGTCAATTGTGAACTCACAACGCCTAACAAAACCGTAGCGAGCGGCAGCGATTTGTGGCTAAGAAGCGCAACCGTACTTTAGTACGGTGAGCATCGCAGGCCGCAAAGCGCGACGCGCAGTAGGTTTTGTTTGGCGTTTAAAACCCTTGGGCCAGCAGCGGCAACTGCTCCGCAAACCGCTCCGTCAGCCACTTGCCCGCCTGGCCCGGCGGCGTGTCGGCGCGCTGGATCAGATAAATCGGGTAATTTTCGCCATTGTCGACGGCCAGCGGCAGGTGCACCAGGCGGCCTTCCGCCAGGTCGTCGCGCACCATCGCTTCGGGCATGTTGCCCCAGCCCAGGCCCGCGCGCAGCAGCGCGTGCTTGGAACCGAGGTCGCCCAGGCGCCAGTTGCGCAATCCCAGCACGCCGAAATCCTGGCCTTCCGTCAGCACGCTGCGGTCGCTGAGTACCAGCTGCACGTGTTCGCGCGCCACGTTGGAGGGGATCGGGCCGGCCAGCTGCGCCAGCGCGTGGCTGGGCGCGGCCACGGGAATCAGGCGCACGTGGCCCACGGCCAGGCGCTCGAAGACGCTGGCCGTGGCCGTCATCCAGCCACCGAGGCCGATGTGGCAACTGCCATCCATCACCAGTTGCGCCACGGCGCCCATGGCCTCGATGCGCAGGCGCAGGGCGACGGTGGGGAACTGCGCCTGGAACGCTTCGAGCACGCGCACCAGCACGCAGGTGGGAAACATCACGTCGACCACCACCGACACTTCCGCCTCCAGCCCGCCGGCCAAGGCCTTGGCGCGCGCGCGCATGCCGTCGACCTTCAGGGCCACGGCGCGCGCGTCGGCCAGCAGGGCCTTGCCCGCGTCCGTCAGGGTGGGCTTGCGCTTGCCGCGGTCGAGCAGCACCACGTTCAGTTGTTCTTCCAGGTTGGCGATGGTGTAGCTGATCACCGACTGCGTGCGGTGCAACTGGCGCGCCGCGTGGGCGAAACCGCCCGCGTCGATGACGGCGACAAACACGCGCAACTGGTCGAGCGAAGGCTGGCCCGGTTCTCTCATGCTGACTCCATATCTAGAAATTCGATGCTAATCATTTATATTTACACGGTTTTCTCGATGGTAGACCCGAACTATGCTGTGTGCAAGGGCTGCGATGCGGCCATTCCCGTCACCCGTTTTCACAGGAGCACTTCATGAGCAAGGTCTTATACATTAATAGCAGCGTGCGCAACAGCGGTTCCCTTTCTCGTCAATTGTCCGGCGAATTCGTCGCCAAACTGGCCGCGCAAGGGGCCAGCGTCGTCGAACGCGACCTGGCGGCGCAGCCCGTGCCGCATCTGACGGAAGAGGTGATGGGCGCCTTCTTCACGCCGGCCGACCTGCGCAGCGCGCAGGCGGCAGCGGCCGTGGAATTGTCCGATACCCTGGTCGACGAATTGCTGGCTGCCGACGTGCTGGTGCTGGCCGCGCCCATGTACAACTTTTCCGTGCCCTCGACCCTGAAGGCGTGGATCGACCACGTGGCGCGCGCGGGCCGCACGTTCCAGTACACGGCGACGGGCCCGGTCGGCCTGGCCACGGGCAAGAAAGCGGTCATTTTCACGGCCAGCGGCGGCGTCTACAGCGAAGGCCCCGGCGCCGCGTATGACTACCTGAGCACCTATCTGCGCACGGCGCTGGGCTTCATCGGCATCACCGAGATCGAGTTCGTGCAGGCCGAAGGCGTGGCCATGGGCGAGGAAGCCGTCAGCAGCGCGATCGCCAAGGGCCGCGCGTCGATCGAAGCCCTGGCTGCCTGAATCAGGCTCGCCTCTAGTTCCAAAGGGGGATTGCCAATCTGCCATGGTTGACATAAGCTTGCCGGCGGCACGCCCCGTGCCGGCCCGGCGAGCGGTTCGCCATGAAAGTCCCTCATGCACAAGTTGGCAAGCGCAATATTGTTCGGATGTTCTTTGCTTTCAGCAGGCATTGCGCTGGCGCAAACTGCGCCCGTGGCGCCGTCCCACGTGGGGCGCCATGCCTCCACGTCCGACGATATCCGCGCCATCGAAAAAGTCGTCGCCGACTTCCAGGCGGCCCTGATCGCCAAGGATGTCAAGCTGCTGTCGTCGCTGCTGCTGCATACGAACATCCTGTTCGCCTCGCCTGCCGACGACGATTTCATCAAGAAAATGCGCGACACGACGGACGTCCACTTCGACGGCGTCGGGGCGGCCGGCTATGTCGGTTTCGCCAACTTCATCAAGCGCGAACCCCAGCGCACGGAAGAAAAATTCTACAACGTCAAGATCACCCAGGACCGCCATGTCGCGTGGGTCAACTTCGACTACGAATTCCTCGTCGGCAATAAATTGTCCAACTATGGCGTGGAAGCGTGGCAAATGGTCAAGCGCGATGGCGAATGGAAAATCCTCAGCGTCGTGTGGTCCATGCATTCCGCGGCCGAGGCCGGAAAGTAGGGGGCCGGCGACGCCGTGTCAGTCGCGCGGCAGCTCGCGGATTTCCACCGTCCCCCCTGCGTTCAGTACGGGGTTTCCGATTAACAATTTTTTTGCATCGTCTATACTTTCAGCTTGTACACGTATATAACCTGACAAGTGTGGCGTGACCGGTTTGGCCTGGCCGGACCGGTGCACGCAGATACCGGGACCGATGGAACTGCCGCCGCAGAAGCGGCCGCTGGCCCTGAGCATGGCGAAGTAATCTTCCCAGGCCGGCGTGGCGACGTCCACCGGTGTTTCCGTGTCGTCGTGCATGAAGATGAGGTAGTCATTCATCCATTTTCTCCTGTGCCGCGTTATAAAAACAAAGCCGCATCGGGTATCCCGAGCAGGCGTGAACGCATGGTTTTACCTTTTTACCGCGTCAGTCCGTAGAGACAAGCTGTCCGGCCATGTCATTTTTGGAGCGAACATCGTGCCGATAAAGTATGTTGATTTTTATGAGGTGAATTACACGGCGGAACCCTTGCGGGGCTGCAAGCTATGGGGTGCCTATGTCGCCATCTATGCCCCGTCGCGCAACCCCATGCACCGGGTCAACCTGGTGAAAAAGCGCCGGGTGTCGGCCGACCACCAGTTTACAACGGAAGCGGACGCCGTGGCGGAAGCGGGCGAGGTGGCCGTCAAGCTGGTCGAGCGGCGCCAGCGCCGCTATGTCTTCCACCCCTGAAGCTCGCGTGGCTTGTTTCGGCGCAAGTTATTGCGAATGAGCACACGTAGCCGGTGCAGGCGCGCCGGCGCAGTTGCCCGTATCATGCGAACTATTGCCACGCCAGAGGACCGCCATGAAACGCCAGTTGCACCTGCTCGTCATCGATCCGCAAAACGATTTTTGCGACTTGCCCGCCGCATGGCTGCCGCCAGACGCCGCACCGGCGCTGGCCGTGCCCGGCGCCCACCAGGATATGCTGCGCGTGGCGCAACTGATCCGCGAAGGGGGCGGCGGTTTGACGCAGATCAGCATCACGCTCGATGCGCACCACCGTTACGACATCGCCCACCCCGCCTTCTGGCGCACGGGCGATGGCGGCGCCGTGCCGCCATTTACGCAGATCAGCGCGCAGCAGGTACGCGACCGCCTGTTCCTGCCCGCCGCCAGCGGCGCCTTGCCGCGCGCGCTGGCTTATCTGGATGCCTTGCAGCAAGCGGGGCGCTATCAATTGATGGTGTGGCCCGTGCATTGCGAGATCGGCAGCTGGGGGCAGAATGTCCACGCGGCCGTGCGCGCCGCCTACAACGCGTGGGAAGTGGAGCGGCTGCAAGTGGTGGCCAAGCTGAGCAAGGGTTCGAATCCATGGACCGAGCATTACTCGGCCGTCATGGCGGAAGTGCCCGATCCGCAGGATGCGGCCACCCAGCTCAACCGCGCCTTCCTCGATACCTTGCTGCCGGCGCAGCAGATTTATGTCACCGGCGAAGCGGGCAGCCATTGCGTGAAAGCCAGCACCGAGCACATCGCCGATTACCTGCAAGCGCAGCAGGGACCGCAGGCCCTGTCGCGCCTGGTGTTGCTGACGGACTGCATGAGCCCCGTCACTGGCTTCGAAGCGCAGCAGCGCGACTTCCTGGCCGCCATGCATGCGCGCGGCGCGCGGCTGGCCACGTCCGCCGACGTCTTGCCCGAACTGCAGGCGAACGCGCCGGCCTGAGCCATTGTCGATTGTGTCCTGCTGAAATGCTTGCAGTGGCGTACTATTCTGGCTTCAGGAAGTTGGAGAAAACACACATGACCCCGATAGTGCGCAGTTTGCTGGAAACCGATCTGTATAAATTTACAATGTGGCAAGCATTGCTGCACGGTCATCCGAATACCCATACCGAATACGAATTTGTCTGCCGCAACGCCACGGCCTTTCCCCTGGCCGAACTGAAGGGCGAGCTGGAAGAGCAGCTCGACCATTTATGCTCGATGTCGTTTGCCGACGACGAGCTGGCCTATTTGCGCACCCTGCGCTTCATGAAGAGCGATTTCGTCGACTTTTTGACGGTGTTCCGCTTCCAGCGCAAGTTCATCGAAGTGAGCACGGATGGCGACACCTTGCTCGTGCACGCGGCCGGGCCGCAAGTGCACGTGATGGGCTTCGAGATTTTCGTGCTGTACATCATCAACGAACTGTATTTCCGCCGTTTCGACCTGGATGCGGCCATGCGCGAAGGGCGCCACCGCCTGGGCTTGAAAGTGGCGGCCGTGAAGGAATTCGGCAAGCTGCCAAGGCGCAAGCATCCATTCGAGTTTTCCGACTTCGGCGTGCGCCGGCGCTTTTCCGGTGCCTGGCATGACGAGGTGGTGCAGCGCCTGGCGCGCGAGGTGCCCGAGTATTTCAAGGGCACGTCGAATGTCTACCTGGCGAAAAAGCTAGGCATCGTGCCGATCGGCACCATGGCCCATGAATACATGCAATCGTTCCAGTCGTTCGGTGTGCGCCTGCGCGACTTTCAAAAGGCGGCACTGGAAGACTGGGTGCAGGAATACCGGGGCGACCTGGGTATTGCCCTGACGGACGTGGTGGGAATGGACGCCTTCCTGGCCGACTTCGACCTGTATTTCGCCAAGCTGTTCGACGGCTTGCGCCACGATTCGGGCGACCCCGTCGAGTGGGGCGAGAAGGCGCTGGCCCACTATGCGGCCCTGCGCATCGACGCCAATACCAAGCGCCTCGTATTTTCCGACGGCCTGGACCTGGACAAGGCGTTTGCCCTGTACCAGCACTTCGCCGACCGCATCATGACGGGCTTTGGCATCGGCACCAATCTCACCAACGACGTCGGTTTGACGCCGCTCAACATCGTCATGAAACTGGTGCGCTGCAATGGCCAGTCCGTGGCGAAATTGTCGGATTCGCCGGGCAAGACCCTGTGCAAGGATGAAACTTTCCTCGCCTACTTGCGGCAAGTGTTTCACCACCCTGCCGTTTAAGGCGCCGGCACGGACATTGACAGCCCGTGCCGCCTGCCGATATTAAAACCCGGTCACCACCGTGTTCATGTGCTCGACCTGGGGCGGGGCGGCAAAGAATTCGCCCACCAGGCCGCGCCATGCCTGGAAGTCGTCGCTGCCGCGGAAATGCACGGTATGGTCTTCCAGGGTCGTCCAGCCCACGACGAGGCGGTAGGCGTCGCCGTTTTCGATCGAGCGCTCCAGGCGCATCGACTCGCAGCCGCGCGCGCGCTGGAACAGGGGGATGGCTTTCGTCACGGCCGCTTCGAAGGCAGCGTGCGTGGCCGATTTGATCTGGATGTGGGCAATTTCAAAAATCATGGCAAGTTCCACTGAGGAATGAAGGAAGCTTGATCTTGCCATAATTTGGCCGCGCGGGGGGAGAGCGCCTCAGCCAGCGAGCGTAGCGACGCCTGCGCGCCGCCCGCCCGCGTGGCTGGCCGTGCGCTGGTCGATATCGCAGCCGTGATGCGCCTGCACGATGGCGTGCGCCCGTTCCCGTTCCTGCGCATTGCCGATGGCCACGACGAGGCGGAACATGCCGCGCCACGCGGCCTTGCCCTGTATGGGGACGGTGGGGACGGCCTCGTCGTCGACCGTGTCGAGCTGCACGGCGTGCGCGGGGAAACCATCGTCGAGCAGGGCGCTGCGGGCCTGCTGCGCATCGGCAAAATGGTCGAAGATACGGATCAGGGCAGGCGCAGCAAGGGGGATGGCGGCGGTGTGCATGGCCAGGCTTTCGAGTGGGGGCGTCCGAGTTTGACCTGCCAGCCTGTAAAAAATTCTGCCTCAGCCTGTAAAATCCTCGATCAAGGCGCAAAAGTTTGATAAATATCCAGTATGGTTGCCAAGTCGCGCTAAGATACGCCTTGCGGTGTGTCCTGCAGGCAAGGATATGGGATCAATCTTTCATAGGAGAACTAAATGGCAGCGAAGAAAATTCTGTTTTTGACCGGCGATTTTGCAGAAGATTATGAGACGATGGTGCCGTTCCAGGCCCTGCTGATGCTCGGTCATACCGTGCATGCCGTGTGTCCCGGCAAGAAGAGCGGCGAGACGATCAAGACGGCCATCCACGATTTCGAGGGCGACCAGACCTACACGGAAAAGCCCGGTCATTTGTTCACCCTGAACGCCAGCTTCGACGACATCGACCCGGCCCACTATGACGCCGTGATGATCGCCGGCGGCCGCGCCCCCGAATACCTGCGCCTGAACGAGAAAGTCATCGCCGCCGTGCGCCATTTCGCCGACGCGGGCAAGCCTGTCGCGGCCGTCTGTCACGGTGCGCAATTGCTGGCCGCCGCCGACGTCATCCGCGGCAAGCGCATTTCCGCCTATCCCGCCTGCGCGCCGGAAGTGAAGCTGGCGGGCGGCACGTATGCCGACATCGCCGTCACGGACGCCGTCACGGATGGCCAGTTCGTCACGGCGCCCGCGTGGCCCGCGCATCCGGCCTGGCTGGCGCAGTTCGTCAAGCTGCTCGGTACCGAGATCCGTTTGTAACCTTTACCAGCCCGGCAAGCCGCAGCGCTTGCCGGGCGCACCACTTTTCAGATTCGAGTTCTTCATGCATGCGCCGCGCAGTCAATCTTCCCGCAAACAACTTCCAGCGTCGCGCTGGCGCCAGCGCCGCCTGGCGCAAGCCGAATCGGGCCTGAGCGCCGCGCAGGAACGCCAGCTGGCCACCCTGCACGAGATTTCCACCTTGCTGGCGGGACAGCACGCCATCGATGCGCTGTGCCGCGGCTTCCTGCGCCACGTGATGCAGTTCGCGCAGGCGGAAGGGGGCACCGTGCGCATCCTCGATCCGCAGCACGATACCGTGCACATCATCGTGCACGAGGGCATTTCCGATGCCATGGTGGAAGAGGAACACTGCATCCGCAACAACGATTGCCTGTGCGGCGCGGCCGTGGCGCAGGGCGTGATCCAGATCCGTGATTTCCGCCAGGTCGATGCCTTGCAGCGCTACCGTTGCCAGGATGAAGGATTTATCGCCATCGCCGTCTTTCCCATCCTCGCGCGCGACCAGGTGGTGGGCAGTTTTTCGCTGCACTTTGCGCGCCCGCAAGCCGTGCATGCGCAGCAACAGGGCTGGCTGGAAACGCTGGGCCAGAGCCTGGGCATCGCCATCGAAAACCAGCGCCTGATCGCGCGCGAAAAGGAATTCGCCGTGGCGCGCGAACGCAGCCTGCTGGCCGAAGGCTTGCATGACAGCATTGCGCAAAGCCTCAACTTCATCAGCCTGCAAGTGCAGATGCTCGACGATTCCGTGCGCCGGGGCCAGCTCGACGAAGCGGCCGAAGTGTTGCCGCTGATGCGCATGGGCGTCGAGCAAAGCTACCAGGACGTGCGCGAATTGCTGGTCAATTTCCGCACGCGCTGGCATGGCAGCGACCTGGAAAGCAAGCTGTCGGAAGTGCTGGCCAAGTTCGAGCTGCAGACGGGCGTCGTCGGCACCCTGGACATGAGCGGCAATGGCGCGCCGCTGGCGCCCGAGCAGCAGTTGCAGATCCTGTTCATCGTGCAGGAAGCGCTGTCGAATATCCGCAAGCACGCGCAAGCGAGCAACGTGGCGCTGCGCGTGGTCAACGGGCGCGATTTCGCGCTGCAGGTGCGCGACGATGGCGAAGGCTTCGCCGCCAACCTGCGCGACAAGAAAACGGAATTGCAGATCGGCTTGCGTATCATGCAGGAAAGAGCCGAGCGGCTCGGTGCGCAATTTGCCATCGACAGCACGCCCGGCGGCGGCACGACGATCTCGCTGGCCTTGCCGGCAGCCCGGCGCCAGGCCGCGTAACAGATGACTTATCCCTATCAGGCCACAAACATAGTGAACGCACCAATCAAAATCCTGCTGGTCGACGACCACACCTTGCTGCGCAGCGGCGTCAAGCTGCTGCTGCAGCGCAATCCTCAATTCCAGGTGGTGGGCGAGGCATCGAACGGGCTGGACGGCGTGCGCCTGACGGCCGAACTGCGGCCCGACGTGGTGCTGATGGACTTGAACATGCCCGGCGTGTCCGGCGTCGAGGCGCTGCAGCTGATCTTGCAGGACTTGCCGCAGATGGTCGTGCTGATGCTGACCGTGTCGGAAAACGCGGCCGACCTGGGCGCGGCCCTGCGCGCGGGCGCGCGCGGCTACCTGCTGAAAAATATCGAAGCCGAGCAGCTGGGCCAGGCCATTTGCCGCGCCGCCGCCGGCGAATCCGTGATCGCCGACGCCATGACGGCCAAGCTGGTGTCGCAGTTCCGCGCGGGGCAGAACGCGCCCCAGGCCGACTATGACAAACTGACGCCGCGCGAACGCGAAGCCATGGCATGCCTGGCGCAAGGATTGAGCAACAAGGAAATCGCGCGCCAGCTGGACGTGGCCGAAAGCACGGTGAAAATCCACGTGCAAAACATCCTCAAAAAGCTTAAGCTCAGCAGCCGCGTGCAGATCGCCGTGTATGCCGTCGAGCGCGAGTTGAGCAAATAAAGATCAAACAAAGTGCAAATAGTGCGCAAGGAATGCGCGATTGTTTGATCTGCATGGCGTTCCGGCCTAGACAACCCTAGTTCCTTTGACGTATGGCCTTGACCGTGCCTGCGCATTACACTCTTAGTCATTCGCTAATCTAATAAGAGAGTGTCATGCATAAGGTCAACGTCGATGGCTTGCTATCGAGCCAGGCTCTGTTTCGCCATATTTCCCCTTCGCAATTAGAGCAATTGCGCCAGGATGTCGTGCGCGTCGAAGTGGAAAAAGGCAAAGTGCTGTTCCGCAAGGGCGAAGTGGCGGAAGGCGCCTATGTGGTGGTCTTCGGCCTCGTCAAGCTGAGCGTGTTTTCCATGGAAGGTACCGACAAGGTACTGGAACTGATCCGCCCGGGCCAGAGTTTCGGCGAAGCCATGATTTTCCTCGATGAACCGTATCCGTTCTGCGCCGAAGCGCTCGAGCACTGCCTGCTGCTGCGCATTCCGCCGCACGCGCTGCTGCGCCTGCTGGACCAGTCGCCCCGTATCGCGCGCCAGATGATGAACAGCCTGTCGCATCACCTGATGGGTTTTATCCGCAACGTGGAGCGCTGCTCCGTGCAGAACGCCACCCAGCGCGTGGTCGAGTACCTGCTGCAAGCGTCGGATCAGCAGCGTTCGAACGAGGTCAAGCTGGACTTGAAGAAAAGTCTGCTGGCATCGTTCCTGAACCTGGCGCCCGCCACCCTGTCGCGCGTGCTGCACCAGTTGACGGACTTGCATTTGATTAAAGTCAGCGGTTCGCTGATCCAGATCCAGCCGGACGCCTTGAAGACGTATCGCCATGGTTCCGCCACGGCCATGCTGAACTAAGCTTTTTCAGCAGGCAAGGTCAGTCGCCAGAACAGCAGGGCGAGCAAGCTGACCGCCGCGCCCAGTGCGCATACCCCATGCCAGCCCGCCAGCGCATACACGCTGGTGGCGGCAATCGCACCGAGTCCGCTTCCCACCGCATAAAACAGCATGTAGCACGCCACCAGGCGGCTGTGCGCGTCGCTGTCCTGCCTGAAAATCAGGCTCTGGTTCGTCACGTGGATGGCCTGGCCTGCCAGGTCCAGCGCGATGATGCCGACGACCAGGGGCCACAGGGACGCGCCCGCAAAGCTGAGCGGCAACCACGCGGCCAGCAGCAGCAACAGGGCTGCGCCCGTCGTCCACTGCGCGCGGCCATTATCGGCCAGCGCCCCGGCGCGCGCCGCGCCCAGCGCCCCCACCACGCCCACGAGGCCAAATGCGCCGATGGCCGCATGGCTGTAGCCTTGCGCCGTCAAGGGCAGCACCAGGGCGCTCCAGAAAATATTGAACACGGCAAACATCAGCAGGGCCAGCGTGCCCCGCACGCGCAAGACTTTGTTGTGCATCAACATCCCCGCCATCGAGGCGAGCAGGGCGCCATACGCCAGTTGTCGGTTGGCCGGCTGCGCCGGCGGCAGCTTGCGCCACAGCAGCAACAGCAGGGCGCAGGCGATGGCCGCCGACACAAAGTACACGGCGCGCCAGTCGGCCACATCGGCCACCACGCCGGACAGGGTGCGCGCCAGCAGCAAGCCGATCACCACGCCGCCCTGCGCCATGCCGACCACGCGGCCCCTCTCGTGGCTGGCTGCCGCGCTGGCTGCATAGGCGATCAAACCCTGCGTCATAGCCGTGCCCAGCAGACCCACCAGCAGCATGCCGCCCAGCAAGGCGGCCGTGGAGCGGGCGCAGCCCAGCGCCGCCAGGGAGATGGCCAGCAAGCCCAGCTGGAACAGTGTCAGACGGCGCCGGTTCAGCATGTCGCCCAGGGGCACCAGCAGCAGCAGGGCCAGCGCGCAGCCGAGCTGCGTGGCCGTGATGACCATGCCGCTGGCCGCTTCCGTCATGCCGAATTCCTGCGCCAGGGTGGCGAGCAAGGGCTGGGCGTAATACACATTGGCCACGCTGAGGCCGGCCGCCGTGGCAAACAGCCAGACGAGGGAAGGGGGAAGTGCTGTCGTGATGGATGGGTTGGTATCGCGCATGGGTCTGTATGTAAGTGGTTTCAAATTAAAACCAGTTGGAGTCTACGCCGGGAAGTTTTAAAATGCAACCACTCAATCCTGGAGAATGCCCGTGGCCAAGCGCAAGAGCCTGAAAACCGACCCCTGTCCCGTGGCGCGCGCGCTCGATGCGATCGGCGAGCGCTGGTCGCTCCTGATCGTGCGCGACGCCTTCGACGGCATGCGCCGGTTCGGGGAGTTCCAGAAAAGCCTGGGCGTGGCGAAGAACATCCTGGCCGACCGCCTGCACACCCTGGTGGAAGAGGGCATCTTTACGGTCGCCCCCGCTTCGGACGGCACGGCCTACCAGGAATACGTGCTGACGCCCAAGGGGCTGGCGCTGTTTCCCGTCGTCGTCGGCTTGCGCCAGTGGAGCGAGGCGCAATTGTTCGCGGCGGGCGAGGCGCATTCGACCTTGCTGCAGCGCGCCTCAAGCTTGCCCGTGCGCAGGATGGACGTGCTGGCCGAGGATGGCCGCGTACTGCAGGCGGGCGATACCGTCGTGCACAAGGTGTCGCCACCATGACGCGGGTGGCCGTGCTGGGCGCCGGCATCACGGGCGTCACCACCGCTTACGCGCTGGCGAAACGGGGCGTGGACGTGACTCTGATCGAGCGCCACCGTTATGCCGCCATGGAAACGTCGTATGCGAACGGCGGGCAATTGTCGGCCTCGCATGCGGAAGTGTGGAACCACAAGGCAACGATTTTGAACGCCCTGAAATGGATGGCGCGGCGCGATGCGCCCCTGCTGCTGCATCCATGGCCCAGCTGGCACAAGCTGAGCTGGTTTGCGCAATTCCTTGCCGCCATGCCCGCCTACGAGCGCAACACCATCGCCACGGCGCGCCTGGCGATCGCCGCGCGCGCACACTTGTTTGCCTGGGCGCAAGAAGAGCATATTGATTTCGATCATCGCCGCGCCGGCATCCTGCACGTCTACCGGGACCAGCGCGGCTTCGAGCGGGCGGCCGGCGTGTCGCGCCTGCTGGCGCAGGGCGGACTGGAGCGGCGCGCCGTCACGCGGCAGGAAATGCGCGCCATCGAGCCGGCCTTGCAGGGCGACTTTTACGGCGGCTACTACACGGACAGCGATTCCACGGGCGACATCCACAAATTCACCAGCGGCCTGGCAGACGCCTGCCTGCGCCTGGGCGTGGCGTGCCGCTACGGCGCGCAGGTCACCGCGCTGGCGCGCGAACACGGCAAGGTGCGCATTGGCGTGGGAGACGGCGCGGGCGAGGACAGCACCCTGTTCGACGCCGTCGTCATCTGCGCGGGCACGGCCAGCCGCGCCATGGCGTCAATGCTGGGCGACCACGTGAATGTGTATCCCGTGAAAGGCTATTCGATTACGGTGCAGCTCGACGACGCAGCCAGCCGCGCGGCGGCGCCGAAGGTCAGCCTGCTCGACGACGCGACCAAGCTGGTCAGCAGCCGCCTGGGCGAAGACCGGCTCAGAGTGGCGGGCACGGCGGAGTTCAATGGCTTCAATGACGACATCCGCGCCGACCGCATCCGCCCGCTGGTGCGCTGGGTGGAGCAGTGTTTTCCCGGCGTCAATACGCGCAAGGTGATCCCGTGGGCGGGCTTGCGCCCCATGCTGCCCGACATGCTGCCGAAAGTGGGGCCGGGCAAGGCGCCGGGCGTGTATTACAACACGGGCCACGGCCACCTGGGCTGGACCCTGGCGGCCGCCACGGCGGAGATGGTGGCAGAGGTGCTGCTTAGTTCTTCGGCAGCAAATCGCTGAGCGCGGCGCGGCCCTTGACGGTGAGGAAGGGGCCGACCTTGCTGTAGGGCAGTAAAAAGTCGTTTTCGCAGCCGCTGCCGTTCGAGTCTTCCCAGAAGGACACGCCTTCCGGCTTCAGGGACAGGTGGAAGCGGCCGCGGCCGTCGTAATCCGTGCCCTTGCATTCGGCATCGATTTTCACGTCCTTGAACAGGGCCTGGCGCAAGCGGTCCGGCAATTCGGCCTTGTCGTCGCCATCGCTGGCGCTGGCGCCAAACCAGTTCCACACGTCCGTTTCCTGGCCCGTTTTGACGTCCCAGGTACGGAATTTGATGGAGATGCCGCTGGCGCCATAGCCTGCCGCCCAGCGGTAGAACTTGACCGTCACCCAGCGCGGCGACCAGTAGGTCGGCTCCGCATACACTTCGTCTTCCGTCGTGAACCCGTTGCGGCCCAGGTATTCGCGCCGCGTGGCATAGAAGTCGGCCAGGTCTTTTTTATTTTTTGCCAGCACGGCGCGCAACTGCGCATTGATTTTTGTCACGCCATCGCCGGGCGCGATCAATTCCACGGTGATGGTGTCGCCCACTTGCAGGTTGCGGTATTGCCTGCCTTCGAAGGCGATCGGCTTGCTCGTCTTGGTATTGGGAAAATCTTCCAGCGCCAGGTTGTAGGCATCGCTGGCGCAGGATGGGTGCTCGCGGTCGCCCGCCGCTTCCAGCAGGGTCAGGGCCAGGGGCAGGGTCTTGCCGCTTTTCGGGTCCGCCCAGGTGCCGGTGACTTTGCCATCTTGCGGCGCATTCAAGGACCAGGTGCCCGTCGTGTCGCCCTTGGCGTCGAGTTCCTGCCACAGCGTCTTGCCGTTCGGCTTGGCCAGCATGATCGGCGTCTTGTAGCGCGTGTAGTAATAGTTGCCGCTGCGGTCAGACCCTTGCGTGGGGCTGGGCTGGTTGAAGCAAGCCACGATATTGGCCTTGCCCACGGTGCCCTGCCACACCCCTTGCACGGGCGGCTCGGCCGCCATGGCGGCATGCAGGGCGGGCAGGGTCAGGCAAGCAAACAGAAAGCGGCGCATCGGTTGTTCCTCTCGTGGGCGAAGGCCGATTCTACATGGCCCCGCCCACGAGATGCCACACGTCAACTTATTTGGCGGGACGCTCCTGCGCCACCACGGCCATCGCCGCGCCCAGGTATTGCAGCATGGCCCCGTCGACGAAGCTGCCTTCCATCAGACGCGGTTCCTGCTGGTGCGCCTGGCGGAATTTCAGCTGCGTGGCCGGGTTCGTGCCCGCATACGAGCGGAACAGTTCCAGCCACTGCCGCGCCAGCTGCAGCACGGCCGGGTCGGTGGGCGGCGTGCGCGCATCCATGGCGGCGCGCACGGCGGCGATCAGGGCCGGCCACTCGCCCGAACGCCTGCCGTAGTTGGCGAGTAGATACGCATATTCCTGCTTATCGAGGAAAGGTCGATACAGCGCAATGCGCGAGGCATTGAAGGCGGCGATGATGAATTGCATCACGTCCGCATCGACGCTGGTCGTCGCTTGCATCGATGGTTCCTGTTCGTGCATGCTGTTCAGGCGCGCGAACAGGCCCGGGTGGGCGCCCGTGTCGCGCACCAGCTTGACCATCCATTCCGTGGCCAGCGCTTGTGCTTGCGCATCGCCGGGGCCGGCGCCCGCCTCCTTGACGGCGCGCACCCTCGCTACCAGTGCTTTCCATTCCTGTTCCACGGCGCTATCTGTCAGCAGCGGCAGCTGTTGCAGTTCTTCGGGACTAAAGTATTTATCGTACATGGTCATTAACTCCATAGTGGTAAGCCACTCGGCCAGTTCCGGCGCCTGCCCCTGCGCCAGTTGCGCCTGCAGGCTGCGCAGGCGTTCGCGCAAGGTGGAAGCTTGCGCGATCTGGCGTTCCAGCATGGCGATCTGCTGCGCCACGATGGAATGCAAGGGCAGGGCCGGGCCGGCGAGGGCGTTGGCGATATCGGCCAGCGACAACCCGAACTTGCGCAGCGCCATGATCCGGTGCAGCCGGTCCATGTCGCTGTGCTGGTACAGGCGGTAGCCGGCTTGCGTGCGCGCCGAGGGCGAGAGCAGACCGATGCTGTCGTAGTGGTGCAGGGTGCGGATGCTCAAGCCTGTCATCTTGGCCAGTTCACCGATTTTCAACAGCATGGGGTACTCCTTTCCGGGTGCGTGCAAGCAGAATCGCACCTGACGTAACGTCAGGGTCAAGCGGAATTTTCAACTGAATTAACTGAATCAACTGATCGTCAGCCGCTGCCGCAGTTCCTGCAGCAGGGTGCCTGTTTTCGGCGTCAGCTGGCGCGCCAGCGGCCACGCCAGGTACAGGGGCAAGCCTTGCGTGGCCAGTGCCGGCAGCACCGCCACGATGGCGCCCGTGGCCAGGTGCTCGTGCACCAGCCACGTGGCCAGCTGCGCCACGCCCAGGCCGGCCAGTACGGCGGCCGTGCGCGCTTCCGCGTCGCCCACCGTCATGCGGGGAGATGCCAGGCGGTGCTCGACCTGCCCGCCCGTGGCGACGTCAGGAAAGACCCACGGCATGGGCGAACCGTCGCCGCGCCCGTAGGCGATGCAGTTGTGGCCATCCAGATCCGCGATGGACGCGGGCGTGCCGCGCCGCACCAGGTAGCTGGGCGCGGCGCACAGGATCAGTTGTTCGTCGCCCAGGTGCATCTGGCCCAGCGCGGCCGGCCAGTGCGAGGGGGCGCCGATGCGCACGGCGATGTCGATGCGCTCCTCGAACAGGTCGACGAAGCGGTCGCTGAAGGCGATCGACGGCTGCAAGCGCGGATACTGCGCGCACAGTTCCAGCAGCGCCGGCATCACGCGCAGGCGCCCGTACGAGGCGGGCACGCCGATGCGCACCTGGCCCGCCAGCTCCGTCGCGTGTTCGGCCAGCACGTCTTCCGCATCCATCAGTTCCTGCAGCACGCGCTTGCAGGTGGCGTAGTAGGCGCGGCCCGCGTCGCTCAGTTTCAGCCGGCGCGTGCTGCGCTCGAACAGCAGCACGCCCAGCCGTTCTTCCAGCCGCGCCACGCTCTTGCTGACGGCCGAGCTGCTCAGGTGCAGGCGCTCGGCCGCCCTGGTAAAACTGCCCGCGTCGGCCGTGGCGAGAAATGGCGTGAGGCCCTTGAGATGTTCCGATGAAAACATGATCCGCGAATTTTATTCATGAATAGGGTGAAATAGTATCGTGGATAAGAATTGATGTCGCGGATATGATGTTTTTTTCTTTCGGAGGCTTTCTCTCATGCAAAAACACGCTCTCATCATCGGCGCCAGCGGCATCATCGGCAGCAACCTGGCCACGCACTTGCTGGCGCAGGGCTGGCAGGTGACGGGCGTCTCGCGCGGCCGCACGCCCGTGCCGGCAGGCTGCACTTCCCTGCAATTGGATGCCACGGATGGCGCGGCCGTCAGCGCCGCCCTGGCGGGCCTGGACGCCAGCCACGTCTTTTTCACGGCCTGGGCACGCCAGGCAAACGAGCAGGAAAACATCCGCGTCAATGGCGCCATGGTGGCCAATGTGCTGGCCGCGCTGGGACCGGCCGGCCACTTGCGCCATGCGGCGCTGGTCACTGGCCTCAAGCATTATCTGGGACCGTTCGACGCGTATGGCAAGGGCAGCGTGCCCGTCACGCCATTTCGCGAAGAGCAGGGCCGGCAGGCGGTCGAGAATTTCTACTATGCTCAGGAAGACCGGCTGTTTGAAGCGGCCGCGCAGTACGGATTTACGTGGAGCGTGCACCGCCCGCACACCATCATCGGCTACGCGCTGGGCAATGCCATGAACATGGGCCTGACCCTGGCCGTGTATGCGAATTTGTGCAAGGCCGGCGGCCAGCCCTTCGTGTTTCCCGGTTCGCCCGCGCAATGGCACGGCTTGTCCGACATGACGGACGCGGGCCAGATCGCGCGCCACCTGGCGTGGGCGGCCGACAGCCCCGCCGCGCGCAACGAAGACTTCAATATCGTCAATGGCGACGTCTTCCGCTGGAAGTGGCTGTGGCCGCGCCTGGCCGCCTATTTCGGCGTCGCGGCGGCCGGTTTGCCCCAGGTGATGGCGCCGCTGGCCGGGCGCATGCAGGATGCCCCCGCCCAGTGGCGCGCCATCGCGCAGCAGCATGATCTGGCCGAGCTGGATGTCGGCCGCCTCGCTTCCTGGTGGCATACGGATGCCGACCTGGGCCGGCCGATGGAAGTGATGACGGACATGGGCAAGAGCCGCAAGGCCGGCTTCCCCGATTACCAGGATACGCAAGACGCCTTCTTCCAGCTGTTCGAGAAGTTGAAGGCGGAGCGCGTCATTCCGCGCTGACGGACTCCGCGGCAGCCGGTGGCGTGGCTGCCGCCGCTGCCGCCGCATTTGCCGCATTTGCCGCATTTGCCTTATGCTGCTGCGCCCGCTGCCATTCCAGGCCCGGGCGGTCGACGCGAAATTGCAGCAGCCGTCCCTGCACCACTTCCGTCACGTACGCCGTGCGGCCATCGGGGCCGCCGAAGGTGATGTTACTCGGCTTGGCGCCGGGCACGCTGATCTCGCGCAAGATGCGGCCCTGCGGCGACAATTTGACCACGCTGCCCTTGCCGTAGCGCGTCACGTACAGGTTGCCGTCGACGTCCACGCGCATGCCGTCCATGCCGAAATCGTCGAACTTGATCAGCAATCGCTTGCCGCTCAGGCTGCCGTCCGCGGCGATGTCATACATCCAGATATTGCGCTGCACGCTTTCATTCACATACAAGATCTTGCCGTCGGGGCTGACCTCGATGCCGTTGGCCGTGCCCATGGTGTCGAGCGCCAGGGTCACCGTGCCGTCCTGCGCGATGCGCCACACGCGGCCCGTGTTTTCCTTCCAGTTCGGGTCGCTCGCATACAGCACGTCGTCGGCCGTGATGGCGATGTCGTTCGGCTGCGTCATGCGCGGTTCGCGCGCGTGGATGGCGAGCGCGCGCGTGGCCGGGTCGACCAGGTAAATCGTGTGTTCCATGTAGTCGGCCAAATACATCTGCCCACGGCTGCCGAAGCGGATGCCGTTGGCGATGCTGGTGCCAGGCAGGGTCAGGTACACCTCGCCCATGCCGCCCGGGCTGACCTTGCCGATGGTTTGCTGGCGCGCAAAGTTGACGGCATAGATATTGCCATCCGCATCCACGGCCGGGCCTTCGATGCCCTTGGTGAAGGAGTGCGCGGGCGTGAGGGTGGTGGCGAGGAACAGCGTTTCGTGCGCAGGCGGGCTGGCGCAGGCGGACAGGTTGGCCAGCGCGGCGGCCAGCACGGCCGTGCGCAGCGACGGCAGGGCGTATCGGGAATGGGGCATCGGGTGTTCTCTGTATGGCAAAGGTGGCGTATGTTACCCGACGCGCGCCGACGCAGGCGCCGGGCTAGGCTGCCACCTAGGCCGCCACCACGACGAGGTCGGGGAAGTCGTCCTGCCAGCCGTCCCATTCGTCTTGCAGATGGGCGTGCATGCCGGCCCGGTCTTGCGCCTGATCAAAGGTGTCGGCGCTGGCCAGCAGAAAATGGGCGATGGCACGCAGGGTGGCCGGGTCGGCCTGGATGGTCACGTCGGAGCAGGGCAGGGGGCGCTCGGCGGCGGCGTCCTGCAGATAGCAGTGCAGCGATAAATGTGTGCTCATGGGTGTCGGTGGCTGATATAGGCGCCCAGCATGGCGTGTGCGTTCAGCGCGGTGCGGGCGGCGTCCAGTTCCTCGGGCGGCAGGTACCAGAAAGTCAAGCCGGCATGCTCTTCGCAGCGGCCATACGCCTGCATCGCGTCGCGCAGCGCTTGCCGGCGCTCGGGCGGCAGCGCATCCAGTCTGGCTTGCGTGAAACCATTGATCGGATATACATCGCGCAGGTGCGAATCTAGCAGCCCGCGCCGCTTGATGGCAGCCCAGTTATTTGCGGGGCAAGGAGTGCCAAAGGTCATCGGATGGGCTTCATCGATCTGCCGGTAGCCGAGTGCGTAGCCGGTGCCATAGCCCTGCGTTTCAGCGTAGCAGTACACATATTCGCAATGCGCAAACAGGCCGGGTATGGCCCGGGCACCGTCGAACAACGGCATCAGCGCAAGCTTGCTGGCGCGTATGGACAGAACCAGCTCCGAGCCCGATGAATACATGGCCTGCGCGTCGCAGTTGACGGCCTCGTCAGCTTCGTCGGGCGGCACGAGACGCGGCGAAAGCAGTCCGATGCCGTCGGTCTCTGGCGCGAACAGCATCTTCTCGTAATTTCGCTGTGAGAACTTGACGATCTTGCCGCGCTTGTTGCCGTAGCGCTCGACGGGTTCGCCGATGTGCGCGAACCAGGCGAACAGCTGCGCGCTGGCCGCGGCGGCAATGAAGGGGGTATTTTTCTTGAATTCGCCTACCAGGAAGTGATATTGGTCCATGTGTCGCCAGAGTGAATGGGTAACGCGCATGATGCCATGTGCGGGAGCGTGCGGCTAGCGCGCACGCGAGGAATGGCGCAGGTCTGGATGCACGGTAACGTAGCAGGACGGGTGGAATGGAAAAAGATGCGCGACAGGACGGCGCAATGGCCGGGTTGAGGCGTATGATGGAAATACGGATGTGGTTGCCGCAATGCAGTGCGACCGGCATGGGCCGCACGTCTTGCAGGTTTTTTTCGTGGTTTTGGCAGTACTGACAACGAGGAGACATCATGGACAAACCCGAATTCATCCTGGCCGCCAAGGCCATGGAAACCCTTGAGATGTATCAAACGTTTTACGGGCACTCCAGCGAATATCAGGCGCACCAGCAGGAAGTGCTGAAACTGCTGCGCCACAAGGGTGCCTCCCTGCTGGTGTCGGACCATGGCCCGGCGAAGTTCCTGCTGGCGTTTGCCGATGCGCTGGAGGTGGCCAGCTTGCCGGGGGAATACGTGCCGTTGAGCCGGCGGTAGGGCGGGCGCTGCCTGTCAGCCGCGCGTGTCGTTGAGAAAAGAGCGAGCACCATGGCGCAGCAGGCAAAGTGATTCTTCATCCATGCTCCCTGGCAAGTGCAGTGGTAATTTTTTTGTATCTTGTTTGTGACGATGTGTGAGTATGTTGCTGCCTATTTGGTGCACACTTTGCGGCATGTCAATCCGGGAGTGTCGCCATGATCAGGTCACGCAGCTTGCCGCCACGCTTGTTGGGAGCAGGTTTCCGTGGTTTTTCCTTACTGCCGCTGGCCATCTCATTTGTCGTGCTGGTGTGCCTGTCGCTCCTGGCGATCCAGTTCTGGATGACCTTGCGCGCACGGGAAGTACAGCTGAGTGAGGCGGCCCGCGAAAGCGCCAATCTGGCGCAATCTGTTGCGCAGCATGCCTATGACACCATCAAGGAAGCCGATACGGTGCTGGTCGGACTGGTGGAGCGGGTGGAAACAGACGGTGTTTCCGATAGCGAATTGGCCCGTGTGCACAAATTGCTGGTCGCCCGTGTCGCCGAGCTGCGCCAGTTGCACGGCATCTTCATCTATGCGAGGGATGGTAGCTGGCTCGTGAATTCGCAGAAAACGCTGTTGAGCAATCTGAATAATTCTGATCGGGATTATTTCAACTACCATCGAACGCATGAGGACCGGGGGCCCTATGTCGGACCTCCCGTGCGCAGCAAATCAACGGGGCAATGGATAGTCACGGTATCGCGGCGAATCAATATGCCCGACGGAAGTTTCGGCGGCGTGGCGCTGGCGACCATCGACATGAATTATTTCAGGCTGTTTTATGAACGTTTTTCGATAGGGGAAAAAGGCGCCATTTTCATTGCGAATGGAAAAGGCATTCTTTTATTGCGGAGGCCTTTCGATGAAAGCCTGTTGGGGCGCGATATTTCGCAATTCCCCGTGTTCCACGATTATTTGCCCAAAAGTCCCGTTGGCACGGCCGTGATCAAGTCGGGCGTCGATGGCGTGACGCGTATCAATAGCTATCGAAGGGTCGAGGAATATCCGTTGGTGGTCTCTGCCGCACTGTCACAGGATGAAGTCCTCGCTTCGTGGCGTCTCGACACGATTTTACAGAACGCGGTGGGTGGCGTGCTGGTGCTGCTGATTGCCTTCATCGGATACCGCGTGGTGCGGCAAATCGATTTGCGGGTCAAGAGCGAGGCTGGATTGCTCGAGGCGCGCAATGAGCTGGAATTGATCAATGAAACCCTGGCCCGCCTTGCCAACCAGGATGGCTTGACGGGGCTGGCGAACCGGCGCCACTTCGACCAGTCGCTGCTTGCCGAGTTCAGCCGTGCGCAGCGTGAAGACGGCTCGCTTGCGCTGGTGTTGATCGATGTCGACTTCTTCAAGCAATACAACGATATCTATGGCCATGTGGCCGGCGACGAGTGCCTGAGAAAAATCGGCAAAGTGGTCGGCTACAGCATGCGCAGGCCGGGCGACCTGGCGGCACGCTATGGTGGCGAGGAAATGGTCATTTTATTGCCTGGAACGGATTTGCCGGGCGCCCTGGCGGTGGCGGAAGGTGTTCGCCAGGCAGCGCAATCGCTGGGCGTCGAACATCGGGGCAATCCCCTGGGCGTGGTGACGGTCAGCGTCGGCGTGGCGGCTTTCATGCCGACGCACCTGGAAAACCAGGCAGTCGAACTGGTTGAACTCGCTGATACGGCACTGTACAAGGCCAAGGCATCCGGCAGAAATCAAGTCTGTTATGCCTCGCCTTGCGAACCGGCCGAGCAGGACGCGACTGCTTTTGCGTTTCGATAGCGATTGCTGACGGCGGAGGAGGGCGCGTGCGCAAGCCTTGTCCATGTACAATCGGCAACATCCGGATCGACGTATCCGCCCCTTCACTGCGGAGTACGCCTGAGCGTGACACAAACATTGCAAACCTGGCTGCTGGCCTGGCGGGAAGCCTTCACGTGCATCGGCCTGGGAGTGCGCGATGCGCGTCATGCGGGGCTGTGGTGGCGCTCCGCGCTGTGGTGCATGGCGGTCGTGGCGCTATGGCTGGGACTGTATGGCTGCTTCGGCCGTTTTTTTGTCGAGCTGAGCGCCATGCTGGCGCTGGTGTCGGTTACCGGCTTGCTGGGCCTGGGCGTGATGGATGGCGTCGGGACACTGGCCAACGGGCCTGCCACGCTCTCGCAGATGGGCAATATCGCCGGCGGCCTGGGCAGCGCCGCCAAGGCCCTGCTGTCGGTCGGCCAGATCGCCCTGGCCTTGCTGGCGCTGGCCACCTTGTTCTATGTCATGGTCTTTATCGTCGGCGCCATCGGCACGGCGCGTTTGCCGTTGCGCTGGTTGTTGCTGGAACGGGCCAAGGCTGTGGCGGCACGCCGCTATGCCCCGTGGCAAGCGCCGGCCGGCCTGGAGCTGCCCGCCCCGCGCCCCGTCTGGCGGCGCCTGTTGCTGCTGCTTTCCCTGCTGATTCCCGTGTGGGCCATGGGCGTGCTGGTCTCGTACCTGCTGGCCTGGAATGTCCGGATGATCTACGGCGCGGCGGCCGAAGACGTGCTCGGCGCAGAACAGCAAGCGGCGTTGCGCCGCGCGCAGCGCCCGGCGATTGCTGCCCTGGGTCTGCTGCTGTGCTTGCTGATGCTGATACCGGTGCTCAATTTACTGGTGCCAGCCTTGCTGTGCAGCAGCGTTTGCCATTTGCAGCGCCGCGGCTGGCGCATAACGGGGTCAGCAAGCAACGTGGAGTGAACTAGGAGTAAACATGAGTGAACACGCAAGACGCGGCACCCTGGAACGCGCGATTGAAATCGCCGCCGCCACCCATGCCGGCCAGACGGACAAGGGCGGCGCGCCATACATACTCCACCCCTTGCGCGTCATGCTGCGCGTCGCCCCTGGCGCCCAGCAAATTGTCGCCGTACTGCATGATGTAGTGGAAGACAGCGATGGAAAAATCACCTTCGACGACCTGGCGCGCGAAGGATTTTCCCGGTAAATCATCGACGGTGTGCGCGCCGTGACCAGGATCGAGGGCGAGTCGTACGACGATTTCATCGCCCGCGCGGCGTTGAATCCGGTCGGCAAGGCCGTCAAGCTGGCTGATTTGGCTGAGAACAGCGATTTGTCGAGGATAGATATACCGACGCAGAAGGATTTGGAGCGGGTGGAGAAGTACCGGAGGGCGATGGGGTATTTGCTGGCGGAGGTTCTTTAGTCTCAACGTGGCACTGCGCGATCTTGCGCTGGTTCAATGTCGTGGCTGTAATTAGCGATAACGCCATTAACGTACAGGGATTTGATCCTTCGCAATGCTCAGAAGATGTATAACGGCAAAAATTGTCGAGCGTGCAGATTTCTTTGCGTGGCGCGAGGACTCCTGCCAGGGACGTCGGTGCGTAACATCTGCATCAAGATGTGCAGCGAGCACTGTTTGTTGCCATGGTTTGAACTGAGCGCTGGGATGTTACATTCAGGAGCACGCATGCTGGAATTGCAGCCAAGGGATGCACGCGGCTACTTTAATCTTCCGCAAAGACCGGAAGGCGCGGGATATTACACCTATGGCACACCGCCCAATGGTGCCGGACAATATGCCCATCCCAAGTTACTTTCGCTACTATTTTTGGTCGAGCATCAATGGCAAGGTATCGATAGCCGGAAAATTGGTTTTGGAAATATCAGCCTGGCTGATGGCGTTGTTTACCATGACCATGCGAGCCATCGAAGCGGAAAAGACGTCGACGTCCGATTGTTTCGCAAAGATAAAATGGAGCGCGCGGTGACAAGGTTTGACACGCAATATGATCGCGATGCAACGGCGCAGCTAATCCGCATATTTTTTGAATTCAGCTTTGTCCAAGTTATTTATTTTAATGACCCTACTATCCCCCGGATAAGACCACTCATACATCACGACGACCATTTTCACATCACGATTAAATAGCGGGACGGATGACATGAAACGCCTTCTCGCTGTTTTTCCGCTCCTTGTCGTTGCTATGGCCATGGCTCAGTCCGCTCCCAAATGGTTATTTTCTTACCAGTCATTCAAAGGCCGCTATGCCATCTATAGCGGAGGCCTGAGCGATCCGCAACCGTCGACCGGTAAAGACAAGCGCATTGCATTCTGGATCGATGGCAAGGCGGCAAAGCAGCTATTCGATGCGATGGGGCCGGACTTGCGTAACGCGTGCGGTGTGGATGGCGAATATCGCCTGCGCCAGCGGGCGGAAGTGCGTTGCTCCTACCATCCCCGTGACGGCCATCATTGCGACTTCGGTTTTGACCTTCTGAGCGGACGCAGTATCGGCGGCTCCGTATGCTGAGGCGCGCCAGCCAGCTATTCGTCGCGCTACTGTGCTTGCTGTTGGCGCACCAGGCCCGGGCCATATGGGAATTCGTGCAAAAGGATGTTTCAGGGGCGTACGCGATCTATGGCGCATATCTCGACGATGCCGTGGCACCGGTTGCGGGCGATACCAAAGTTGCGTTTCGTTTGACGGGAGCCGCTGCAAAGGACATGTTTGACGCCATCGGGCCGGATATGCGCGATGGCTGCCCCGACCCGCAAATACGCATTCGCAATCGTGACATGCTGCTGTGCCGGCATCGTCCGAAAGATGGCTATCGCTGTGATTTTGGTTTCGATTTGTCGACGGGCTTGAGTATCGGGGGAGCGGTGGGTGGGGCGGTGTGTGGGGAGTAATGGGGGCGACCGGTCACCGGGTACGAGCAAGAGCTTTGCGGATGGCTTGTTCGACGGGGCGGTCTATCAGCGCCAAAACGAAGACCACGACAGCGGTAACAATCATTCCCTCCAGTAAAGCTGGATCGGGGAAAAGTTGCTGATTGGTGATGGCACCGGGCACGGTTGCTCGTTTCCAGACAAGGAGCAACAGTGCGGCACCCGCGGCGAGAAGCATGGCCGGTCGACGATGGTGCAAGCGGGCGATTTGTCCCATCAGCAGCAGCGCGATACCCCACGCAAAAGGATAGAAGCCGTGGTCGAACAAGATCATGCGCTCATCATAGTATGCGCCGGTGTACCAGGCAAAACGGGAGAGGCCGAAAAGACCATAGGCGACGAGGGCTACGGCTAGCACGAGGAAACTGGAGGAAAGGAGGCGAGCAATTTTCATGGTTGGGGTTTCTCTGCCAAGGCCTCGATATTGTGCCCGATCAGGTGGCCTTGCTGCTTGGTTACTTTGATGGTTTTGTCTTTGCTGAATATGGCTCGCTGGCCGTGTTTGTAGTCTTGCTTGCTATTTTTTCTCGCGCCGGCGTGGCTTGCCAGGCCACCTTTGCGTATGATTTTACCGGCTAAAGGGCGAGGGGCAGGTCCGCCATTCGTACACGGCCTGAGCAGTTCATGTTGTCGCTAGGAAAAACCGCCTGCGGCGCAAAACCTAGTCAGACGAATCGGAGAGGGTTGCGCTTGCAAGCGCAACCCGGTTTTGCGGCTATCGGACGAGCAGTGCTCGTCCCCCGCAAAACCCCCGCGCCCGTACCGGACGCGGATTCGACGCCCGCGCTCTGCATGCATGGAATAAATAGAAAGGGCCTCCCCGCCAAAACGGGGAAGCCCTTTTTATTTATTCAGTGGTGGAGACGGCGGGAATCGAACCCATCACCTTATCAGTTAAAATGGGCCGTTGTCCCTAAATGTTGTCATAGGTTAGTCATTGCTAGTAACCAGATAGTCAATTAGAGCATTGATATGAGCGCGTCGACCGCTTTGCGGCACTCTGCGACACGATCACTATTGACCTGAATACTATGTCCATGAACTGGGTAGTAGCCTCCAGGTAACTTGGATATTGGACGTCCCAAGTGAGCTGCAACAACCCCAGCAGTATTAAAATCACGTAGGGCGACTGCGAACATTCCTCTAAATTCGTTTATGTTCTGTGCCATTACGTATCGTGGCGTAAAGTAACTAGGATTGGCCCTATATGCATGAAATAGTGTATCGGCTGTAGCATCTGATAATGCGCTAAATGCACCTGCAGCACCATCGTATTGAGTTAATCTATTTCCTACAATTACATGAATTTGCGGCACAATCATGCCGAAGCTTGCTGCTTTTGCAGCATATGTCCAAGCGCCATAGATTGGATGTGGAGGCACCTGACCATGCAATAAAATAAACAATGCATTTGTAGCCACCCGCGATGAGTCATCCGCATTGACCGGGACAATAAGTTTGTCTCCAGCGGAGATTGCGAGTTCTGTGTAAATTGAGAAACTTGGATTCGTATCAATAAAGACGACGATGTCTTGCTGGGGGAACTTTGCTGCAAACGCGCTGACCAGATCTCTAAATATTAGGTGTACCCATTTCCAAGGCTGTACGAGCGGCGTCAAAGAGGGAGCGTTCGCTGCACCACTGACAGCCGGTGCCATTGGTTCAAGGTTGCCGTCGCCGCAAAGAAGTCCTAAATTTTGGGGCATGTTGGAATTGACGCTCGCAACTTGTACTGCATAGTCGAAAGGATCAGGAAGCGGAGCGCCAGGCCCGCCAGAAATTACAGTGCTCATGTATCCAACCACTGTGCGAGGTATTGCCTCGGTGCATAGCTGTAGTACAGTCTGCTCACCGGCTGTGCCGCCTCCAAGAAGCATCATGCTTGAATTTGCTTGAGGACAGAGATCAATTACCAAGACCTGTTTATGGGGATGTTCTTCGGCATAGCGCGTAGCCGCGTGAAATGTAATCGTACTTTTTCCTACACCACCTTTATTATTCCATACCACATATCGTTCTATAGTTTGCAATTTTATCTCCTAATCGTGTGAAAGCTGAACAGCATTAAGGTGAATTATTAATGTTTTTAGATTAAGTTTGATAGTATCAAATTTTCGTGGAATATATTTTATATTAATGAATTTTATCTGTTGCAGAGTTTTTTGCAAACTTACAGAAGTACACATTATCCGAATAGCGCTTCTGCTTTCGCTCCCGCCAATTTGTCCGCATCAGGCATCCATCTACCATACACCCTAGCAATCATCGTCCAGTCCGCATGCCCCATCTGTTTTGCCACCCACATCGGATGCTCGCCAGGCGATAGCATCACGGGTGAGGGGCAGGTCGGCTACTCGTACACGTCCTGAGCAGTTGATGTTGTCGTTAGGAAAAACCGCCTGCGGCGCAAAAGCTAGCCAGACGAATCGGAGGGGGTTGCGCTTGCAAGCGCAACCCGGTTTTGCGGCGCCGAGCTGCGCTCGCCGAAGGCCCCGCAAACCCCCCGCGTCCGTACCGGACGCGGATGCGACGCCCGCGCTCTGCATGCGCTGAATAAATAAAAAGGGCCTCCCCGTCAAAACGGGGAAGCCCTTTTATTTATTCAGTGGTGGAGACGGCGGGAATCGAACCCGCGTCCGCAAGCACTCCACAGACAGTTCTACATACTTAGCACTATCATTTAATTTAACTCAGCCAGCACGGATGTGCACGTTATGGGCAAGCGAGTTACCTATTATTTAGTCGGACGCTAAGTAACCCAGCATACGACGAGTCCCTGTAAATGACTCTAGAGCTTTTGACGGCCCACCCCAGGGACGAGGTGTTCTAGAGCTAACAGCGATTAAGCTGCCAGTGCGTACGAGTTATCGTTTGCAGTTAAGTTTTTTCAGGTTGTATTTACGAGGTAGCCCGCCCTCGGTATGCCCTGCGCTGCTTTGCAACCCACGTCGAAACCAGGTCGTCCCCACAGAACCTTTATTGTAGCGCAATCCGCCCACTCTTGCATGGTGCATTCGCTTGCTGGTGTGCCAGATCAAGCGCAGGCTGATTTATGCCGCCAATTGCCGCGCCTGCGCCGCCTTCACCACCGCGCTGACCAGCTCGAGCAGCGCATGCGGGGTATCCAGCAGGTGGTCGGCGTTCCAGTGTTGCGGCTCGACGGGGCCGCAGTAGCCCCAGGCGCAGGCCACCGTGCGCATGCCGGCGGCACGGCCGGCCTGGATGTCGCGCAGATCGTCGCCCACGTACCAGCAGTCTTGCGGCGCCAGGTCCAGGCGGCGTGCCGCTTCCAGCAGGGGGGCGGGGTGGGGTTTCGGGTGGGACATGGTGTCGCCCGAGATCACGCAGCTGGCGGCGCCCAGGCCGATCTGGCCCACCAGCGGGTCGGTGAAGCGGGCGGCCTTGTTGGTGACCACGCCCCAGGCCAGGCCCAGCGCTTGCAGGCCGTCGAGCAGGGCAGGGATGCCGTCGAACAGGCGGCTTTCCACGGCCAGGGCCGCTTCGTAATTGTTCAGAAAGCCGTCTTTCAGGGCTTCGTAGCCGCTTTCGCCGGGGCCGATGCCGTAGGACACACCGATCATGCCGCGCGCGCCGGCCGAGGCCGTGGGGCGCAGGACGTCATACGGGGTCGGCGCCAGGCCGGCGCGCGCGCGCAGCAGGTTGATGGCCGCCGCCAGGTCGGGCGCGGTGTCGGCCAGGGTGCCGTCGAGGTCGAACAGGATGGCGCGCGGGGCTGGCAGATGGTCAGTGATCATGGCGGACAAAGTGTGTCAAGTGGGAATGAAAAATGGCGGCCGCAGCCGCCTTGTATTGTGCGTGATGGTTACAGCGGCCGGGTGCAGGCCACCAGATAATTGACGCTGGTATCGCTATTAAGTGAGTAAATCTTGGTCAGCGGATTGTAGCCCATGCCGCGCATGCTGTTGACGTCCAGGCCGGCGCTGCGCACGTATTGTGACAGTTCGGAAGGAGTGATGAATTTGTCATAGTCATGCGTGCCTTTCGGCAGCAGGCGCAGCAGGTATTCGGCGCCCAGGATGGCGAACAGGTACGCTTTCGGGTTGCGGTTCAGGGTCGACAGGAACACGTGGCCGCCCGGTTTCACCAGCGCGGCGCAAGCCTTGACGATGGCGGCGGGGTCGGGCACGTGCTCGAGCATCTCCATGCAGGTCACGACGTCGTACTGGCCTGCCTCCTCCTCGGCCATGGCTTCGGCGGCGATCAGCTTGTAGCGCACCTTGGCGCCCGATTCCAGGCTGTGCAGGTCGGCCACTTTCAAGGCCTTGTCGGACAGGTCGATGCCCGTCACGTCGGCACCCTTGCGGGCCATCGATTCGGCCAGGATGCCGCCGCCGCAGCCGATGTCGATCACGCGCTTGCCGGCCAGCGGCACTTTCGCGTTGATCCATTCCAGGCGCAGGGGGTTAATTTCGTGCAGGGGACGAAACTCGGAAGTGGGGTCCCACCAGCGGTGGGCCAGCTCACTGAATTTTTGGATTTCGAGAGGGTCGGCGTTCATAGGTCGAATGATAGCGGCAATTTTACAATTGGGCAGCCACGGACGAAAAAAAACCCCGCCGTGGCGGGGTTTTTCATGCTGTTCTTGACTTGCGCGATGACTTGCGGCAAGTCCAGGGGTTCAGCTATTACTTGTTGCGGGTACCAACAACTTCGATTTCCACGCGACGGTTTTTCGCACGGCCTTCGGCAGTTTTGTTATCAGCAACAGGTTGTTTCTCGCCTTTGCCTTCGGTGTACACGCGGTTGCTTTCAACGCCTTTGGTGACCAGGTAGGCTTTGACAGCATCAGCACGACGTACCGACAGTTTTTGGTTGTAAGCATCGGTGCCGACGGAGTCGGTGTGACCCACAGCGATGATGACTTCCAGGTTGATGCCGCCCAGTTGTGCGGACAGCTCGTCCAGCTTGGCTTTGCCTTCTGGCTTCAGCGTAGCTTTGTCGAAATCGAAGAATGCATCAGCAGCGAAGCTGACTTTTTCCGAGGTAGGAGCAACTACGACTGGTACTGGTACGACAACGACTGGTGCCGGTGCTGGTACGACTGGTGCTGGAGGAGCCACGCATTTGCCGTCTTGCAGGGTTTCTGGCTCTACGCACAGTGGCACGTCGCAACCTGGCACTGCGTCAGCAGGTGTCCAGTAGCCGGTACGCCAGCACAGGCCGAATGGGTCACGCACGATCACGCCGCGGGCATCTTGCACGTAAGCGCTTTTTGGGCTTGGTGCTTTGATGTCAGTGGTAACTGGCGCGAATGGTGGGGAGGTTGGGGTTTGGGCCGAAGCCGAGCCAGCAATCACTGCGGATGCAGCGAAAAACAGCGTTACAAATTTATTCATTCTTTTTTCCTTTCGGGGGGTGATATCCGCAGAACAACACTGCGCTACTGGTGCTACGTGCCAAGATTTTATCATGTAGACCATATGCGCTCGTTTCAGATTGCGAAACTAGCAATTAACTTCCCAGTCATTTTGCCACACGCATCAGGGGCGCACGACCGTGGTTAAATCAAAGCTTGCCCGATTTTAGACCGCGCGTTGTTTTTGCGCAACGAAAATGCCCATTTGTAACGCGTCTGTAACAATTGATCGCTTTTTTTGCCTCTTTTAAGGGCAGGTGTCTTGAACTGGTATTGCCATTGTGCATTATCGAAAGGTCAGGCTGCACGGCTCCGGTGCAAACTGCCAATCTTGTTGGTATGGCCAATTTGTACAGGTAGCTGGGCGCGCATGCTAAAATCGTGCGCTTGACTGTTAAGAGTGTCGGGCAAATGCCCACGGCGGCACTGTATGGCCAGCTCGTACCACTGCGGTGCACGTACTGGCCGTGCCGCCAGCCCGCCGATTTGTTCCGGCACTCTGCGACATGGAAGCCGGGCCGCGCCAGCAGCGCGCGGCGCGGCGTCCACGACGACAGCCACCCAGGATATGCAGTATTGCGTCATACATTGCGTAACAGATAAGTTAACCACAGCCTGAGATCAGTCGAACCGCCAATGGATCAATTCGCAAAAGAAACAATTCCTATTTCCCTCGAAGAAGAGATGCGCAAGAGCTACCTCGATTACGCCATGAGCGTGATCGTCGGTCGCGCCTTGCCCGATGCGCGCGATGGCTTGAAGCCAGTGCACCGCCGCGTCTTGTTCGCGATGCATGAAATGAACAACGTGTGGAACCGCCCTTACGTCAAGTGCGCCCGCGTGGTCGGCGAAACCATGGGTAAATACCATCCCCACGGCGATGCCTCGATCTACGACACGCTGGTGCGCATGGCGCAGGATTTCTCGCTGCGCTACATGCTCGTCGATGGCCAGGGCAACTTCGGTTCCGTCGACGGCGATGGCGCCGCGGCGATGCGTTACACCGAGTGCCGCCTGGACAAGATCGCCAGCGAGCTGCTGGCCGATATCGACAAGGACACCGTCGACTTCCAGCCCAACTACGATGGCAAGGAAAAGGAACCGACGGTCTTGCCGACGCGTATCCCCAACCTGCTGATCAATGGCTCGTCCGGTATCGCCGTCGGCATGGCGACGAACATTCCGCCACACAACATTACCGAAGTCATCGACGGCGCGCTGCACGTGCTGCGCAACCCCGAGTGCACGATCGATGAATTGATCGAGCTGATCCCGGCGCCGGACTTCCCGACGGCCGGCATCATCTATGGCGTGTCCGGCGTGCGCGACGGCTACCGCACGGGCCGCGGCCGCGTCGTCATGCGCGCCAAGACCCACTTCGAAGAATACGGCAAGGATGGCGGCCGCATCGCCATCATCGTCGATGAGCTGCCATTCCAGGTCAACAAGAAATCCTTGCTGGAACGCATCGCTGAAAACGTGCGCGACAAGAAGCTCGACGGCATTTCCGACATCCGCGACGAATCCGACAAGTCGGGCATGCGCGTGGTGATCGAGCTGAAACGGGGCGAAGTGCCGGAAGTGGTGCTGAACAACCTGTACAAGCAGACCCAGTTGCAAGACACCTTCGGCATGAATATGGTGGCCCTGGTCGATGGTCAGCCGAAGCTGCTGAACCTCAAGCAGATGCTGCAATGCTTCCTGTCGCACCGCCGCGAAGTGGTGACGCGCCGCACCGTGTTCGAACTGCGCAAGGCGCGCGAACGCGGTCACGTATTGGAAGGCCTGGCTGTCGCGCTGGCCAACATCGATGACTTCATCGCCATCATCAAGGCTGCACCGACGCCGCCGATCGCCAAGGTCGAGCTGATGGCCAAGGCCTGGGATTCGTCCGTCGTGCGCGAAATGCTGGCCCGCACGGGCGACGGCTCGACGCCAGGCGGCATCGACGCCTACCGTCCGGAAAACCTGCCGAAGCACTATGGCATGCAGGGCGATGGCCTGTACAAGCTGTCGGACGACCAGGCGCAGGAAATTCTGCAAATGCGCCTGCAGCGCCTGACCGGCCTGGAACAGGACAAGATCGTCAACGAGTACAAGGACGTGATGGAACACATCGCCGACTTGCTCGACATCCTGGCCAAGCCGGAACGCGTCACCGTCATCATCACCGACGAAATGACGGCGGCGAAGAACGAATACGGCGCCGGCAACAAGGACGTGCGCCGCTCGCAGATCGAATTGAACGCGACCGACCTGGAAACGGAAGATTTGATCACGCCGCAGGACATGGTCGTGACCCTGTCGCACACCGGCTACATGAAGGCCCAGCCGATCACCGAATACCGCGCGCAGAAGCGCGGCGGCCGCGGCAAGCAGGCCATGGCGACGAAAGAGGAAGACTGGATCGACCAGCTGTTCATCGCCAACACGCACGACTACATCCTGTGCTTCTCGGATCGTGGCCGCATGTACTGGCTGAAGGTGTGGGAAGTGCCGCAAGGCTCGCGCAATTCGCGCGGCAAGCCGATCGTCAACATGTTCCCGCTGCAGGACAACGAAAAGATCACCGTGATCCTGCCGCTGTCGGGCGAGAACCGCACGTTCCCGGAAGACCATTACGTGTTCATGTCGACCAGCCTCGGTACCGTCAAGAAGACGCCGCTGAAGGACTTCAGCAATCCACGCAAGGCCGGCATCATCGCGGTCGACCTGGACGACGGCGACTTCCTGATCGGCGCGGCGCTGACCGACGGCCAGCACGACGTGATGCTGTTCTCCGATTCGGGCAAGGCAGTGCGCTTCGACGAAAACGACGTGCGTCCGATGGGCCGTACGGCGCGCGGCGTGCGCGGCATGAACCTGGAAGAAGGTCAGCACGTGATCGCCCTGCTGGTGGCCGAGAACGAGCAGCAGTCGGTGCTGACGGCCACGGAAAACGGCTACGGCAAGCGTACGCCGATCACCGAGTACACGCGCCATGGCCGTGGCACGAAAGGCATGATCGCCATCCAGACCAGTGAGCGCAACGGTAAAGTGGTTGCCGCGACCCTGGTCGATACCAGTGATGAAATCATGCTGATCACCACCGGTGGCGTATTGATCCGCACCCGCGTGTCGGAAATCCGCGAGATGGGCCGCGCGACGCAGGGCGTGACCCTGATCGCCGTGGAAGACGGCACCAAGCTGTCCGGCCTGCAGCGCGTGGTGGAGACGGATATCGACGAAGTCGAGCTGACGACGGAGGCGGGCCAGGAGGCTGCGGCCGCGCCGGCAGCGGCTGAACCGGCCGATCCTGTCGACCCGGCGCAGCCGGAGTAAGATGATTGGGGCTCTTTCGGGAGCCCCAATTGCTGTTGGCGTGCCGGTTGCGGCGCCAGCCTGCGTACCCCCAGATAGTTCCCCGCTTTTGTAAAGTCCCGCATGCCATGAGAAAAATCGTCGCCACCTTCTTCGCCGCGTTTTCGCTGGCCTTCCTTGCGACCCTGCCGGCCCTGGCCCAGAGCACGCAAGCCACGCCCGCCCGCCAGGCGGCGCCCAGCCCCGCCATGAAGGTGGCCGTGCGGCGCATGCTCGACGCGATGCAGTTCCCGCAACTGACGCGCAACATCTTCGACCAGATGCTGCAATCGGTGCCGGCCATGATCCGCCAGTCGGCGCAGCAGCAAATCAGCAGCAACCCGAACCTGGACGAGCAGCGCAAGGCGCGCGCGCTGGCCAGCGCCGAGGAAGAAATCCCCCTGGCCATCGCCACCCTGACGCAGGTGCTGGCCGATCCGACCCTGATCGACGAGCTGGCCGCCGAAATGGTGCCCCTGTACGCGCGCTTTTACACGGTGCCCGAAGTCGAGCAGCTGACGACCTTCTACAAGACGCCGCTGGGGCGCAAGATGCTGGCGACCATGCCGCAACTGTCAGCCGAATCGATGGCCATCAGCCAGCGCGTGCTGATCCCGCGCGTGAATGCGGTGCTGGACCAGGTCATGCGGGCGGCCACGCAGTCGCCCCAATAAGATTTCCATTTTGCCAAGGACCGTATCGTGACCCATATCTACAATTTTTCCGCCGGCCCCGCCGTCCTGCCCAAGGAAGTGCTGGCGCAAGCAGCTGCCGAGATGCAGGACTGGCATGGCAGTGGCATGTCGGTGATGGAAATGAGCCACCGTGGTCCCGAATTCATTTCCATCTACCAGCAGGCAGTGGCCGACCTGCGCGAGCTGCTGGCCGTGCCCGAGAACTACAAGATCCTGTTCCTGCAGGGCGGTGGCCTGGGCGAGAACGCCATCATTCCCATGAACCTGGTGGGCCTGGCCGCGCAGCAGCCGGCCACCGTAGACTTCGTGCATACGGGCTCGTGGTCCGGCAAGTCGATCCAGGAAGCGGCCAAGTACGCCAACGTCAACGTGGCCGCGTCGTCCAAGGCCGCCCGTTTCACGGGCGTGCCGCCGGTCGCCGAATGGCAGCTGACGCCGGGCGCCGCCTACCTGCACATTTGCACCAATGAAACCATCGACGGCGTGGAATTCCAGCAGGCGCCGAACGTGCCGGCAGGGACCACCATCGTGGCCGACATGTCGTCGCACATTTTGTCGCGCGTTATTGATGTATCGCAATATGGCGTCATCTTCGGCGGCGCGCAGAAAAATATCGGTCCGGCCGGCCTGACCCTGGTCATCGTGCGTGAAGACTTGCTGGGCAAGGCGCTGCCGATCTGCCCGTCGGCCTTCGACTGGAGCATCGTGGCCGAACATGAGTCGATGTACAACACGCCGCCCACCTACGGCATCTATATCGCCGGCCTGGTTTTCCAGTGGCTCAAACGCCAGGGTGGCGTTGCAGCCATGGAACAGCGTAATATTGAGAAAGCGGCGCTGCTGTACGCGGCGCTCGATGCGGACGACTTTTACCAGAACCGGGTCGCCCCAGAATACCGCTCGCGCATGACCATCCCGTTCTATCTGCGCGATGAAAGTCTGAACGACGCATTCCTGGCCGGCGCAAAACAGCGCGGCCTGCTGCAACTGAAGGGCCACAAGTCCGTCGGCGGCATGCGTGCATCGATTTATAACGCGATGCCGATCGAGGGCGTGCAAGCCCTGGTCAACTATTTGAACGAGTTTGCCGGACGCTGAGTCGCCTAGACGACCGCGCCGGCCCGCCGCCGGCGCAGGCCGCGCGGCCATGATTGAAGTACAGCTGACGAAACAAACCAACCATGACCGATAAATTGAAACCGCTGCGCGAACAGATCGATGCGATCGACGCGCAAATCCTCGAACTGCTGAACCGCCGCGCGCAAATCGCTCAGCAAGTGGGCCACGTGAAGGCTGAAACGCAGGCGCCCGTGTTCCGCCCCGAGCGCGAAGCGCAGGTGCTGCGCGGCGTGGCCGAACGCAATCCCGGCCCCATGGGCGACCGCGAAGTGCAGACCATCTTCCGCGAAATCATGTCGTCCTGCCGCTCGCTGGAAAAACGGGTCACTGTGGCGTACCTTGGCCCGGCGGGCACTTTCAGCGAACAGGCCGTGTACCAGCAGTTCGGCAGCGCCGTGGAAGGCTTGCCATGCGCGTCCATCGACGAAGTATTCCGTTCCGCCGAGGCGGGAACGGCGGATTTCGGCGTGGTGCCGATCGAAAATTCCTCGGAAGGCGCCGTCAACCGCACCCTGGACATGATGCTGCAGACGAGCCTTATCATCAGCGGCGAGGTGGCGATCGCCGTGCACCACAGCCTGATGACGAAGAGCGGCAACATGGATGGCGTCACCGCCATCTGCGCCCATTCGCAGGCGCTGGCGCAGTGCCAGGTGTGGCTGAACCAGAATTACCCGCACATCGCGCGTCATGCCGTGGCGTCGAACGCCGAGGCGGCCCGCATGGCCGGCGAAGACGGCACGGTGGCGGCCATCGCCAGCGAATTGGCGGGCGCGCAGTACAAGCTGGGCGTGGTCAAGGGCCATATCCAGGACGACCCGCACAACCGCACGCGCTTTGCCGTCGTCGGCACCTTGCAGACGGCGCCGTCGGGCAAGGACCAGACGTCGCTGGTGCTGGCCGTGCCGAACAAGGCGGGCGCCGTGTACCAGTTGCTGGCGCCCCTGGCGAAACACGGCGTGTCGATGACGCGCTTCGAGTCGCGCCCGGCGCGCATGGGCAGCTGGGAGTATTATTTCTATGTCGACGTGGAGGGCCACGTGCACGACGCAGCCGTCGCCCAGGCGCTGGCCGAGCTGCAAAGCAATGCGGCGTTTTTCAAGGTGCTGGGGTCATATCCTGTCAGCCTGTGAAGCTGTAGCTATTCTTACAATCACCCACTTTTTTAAAGAACACCATGTCTAAAAATATCGGTCCAGAATACGTCCGCGCCATCGCCCCTTACCAGAGCGGCAAACCGATCGCGGAAGTCGCGCGCGAATTCGGCCTCGACGAGGCAGCCATCGTCAAGCTGGCGTCGAATGAAAACCCGTACGGCATGCCGGAATCGGCCAAGCAGGCGATGATCGCCGCCATCGATGACCTGGGCCGCTACCCGGACGCCAACGGCTTCGACTTGAAAGCCGTGCTGTCGAAGCGCTATGACGTGCCGGCCGACTGGATCACCCTGGGCAATGGCAGCAACGACATCCTGGAAATCGCCGCGCACGCGTTTGTGCAGCATGGCGAATCCGTCGTGTACTCGCAGTATTCGTTCGCCGTGTACGCGCTGGCCACGCAAGGCCTGGGCGCGCGCCACATCGTCGTCCCGGCGCAAGCCTATGGCCATGACCTGGACGCCATGGCGGCGGCGATTGCCGACGACACGCGTCTGATTTTCATCGCCAACCCGAACAACCCGACCGGCACCTTCCTGACGGCGGCGCAGCTCGAAGCCTTCCTGCAGAAAGTGCCGGCGCATGTCGTCGTCGTGCTGGACGAGGCCTACAACGAATTCCTGTCGGCCGACGACCAGTACGAATCGACGGCGTGGGTGCGCCAGTATCCGAACCTGGTGGTCTCGCGCACCCTGTCGAAGGCCTACGGCCTGGCCGGCCTGCGCATCGGCTTCGCCATCGCCCAGCCTGTGCTGACGGACCTGATGAACCGCATCCGCCAGCCGTTCAACGTCAACTCGCTGGCGCAAGCGGCTGCGATTGCCGCCCTGAACGACAAGGCCTTCCTCGAGCAAAGCGCGCGCAACAACGCGGCCGGCTACCGGCAGTTTACGGAAGCGTTTGCGCAACTGGGCCTGGAATACGTGCCGTCGCACGGCAATTTCGTGCTGGTGAAGGTGGGCGACGATGACGAAGCGGGTGCGCGCGTGAACCTGGCGCTGCTGAAACAGGGCGTGATCGTGCGCCCCGTCGGCAGCTATGGCTTGCCGCAATGGCTGCGCATTTCCATCGGCCTGCCGCAGGAAAACGCCATCTTCATCGCCGCGCTGACGAAAGCGCTGGCCTGACGCCATGACGACGCCTGCACTGAAGAAGGTCGTCATTTTTGGCGTAGGCCTGATCGGCGGCTCGTTCGCGCGCGCCTTGAAACACGCGGGCGCGGTTCAAACCGTAGTCGGCATGGGCCGCTCGCCCGCCTCGATGGTGCGCGCGCTCGAACTGGGTATCATCGATGAAATCGGCGGCGACATGGCGCAAGCCTTGCATGGTGCCGACCTGGTGCTGCTGGCCGCGCCCGTGGCGCAGACGGGCCCCATCCTGGCATCCATCGCGCCGCACCTGCAGCCCGGCACCATCGTCACCGATGGGGGCAGCACGAAGAGCGACGTGGTGGCGGCCGCGCGCGCGGCGCTTGGCGCCAAGGTGGGCCAGTTCGTGCCTGGCCACCCGATCGCGGGGCGCGAGACGAATGGTCCCGACGCCGCCATCATTGATCTGTATCAAGGCAAGAAAGTGGTGCTCACGCCGCTGGCGGAAAACGCCGCGGACGACGTCGAGCGCGTGGCGGCCGCCTGGCGTGCCTGCGGCGCCATCCTGCACACGTTGACGCCCGAAGAACATGACAAGGTGTTTGCCGCCGTCAGCCATCTGCCGCATTTGCTGGCCTTTGCGCTGGTCGACGACATCGCCAACAAACCGCACGCGGGCCTGCTGTTTCAATACGCGGCCAGCGGCTTTCGCGACTTTACGCGCATCGCCGGCTCATCGCCGGAAATGTGGCGCGACATCAGCCTGGCCAACCAGCCGGCGCTGCTGCACGAACTGGATGCCTACCTGGCGCAGTTGACGACCTTGCGCGCCCACCTGGCCGCGAACGACGGCGCCGCCATCGAGGGCGTGTACGCGAACGCCCAGCACGCGCGGCAGCAATGGATCGAGGCGATCGAGACGGCGGAAGCTCCCGCGCCCGCACAATAAATACTCAAGGATTCCAGCATGACCCAGACCAAGCACTACCCCCACCATATCGACTTGAAACCGGTGATGCACGCCGAGGGCACGGTGCGCTTGCCCGGCTCGAAAAGCATTTCCAACCGCGTGCTGCTGCTGGCCGCGCTGGCCAAGGGCACGACGAAGATCGTCGACCTGCTCGCTTCCGACGACACCTTCGTCATGCTGACGGCCCTGACATCGCTGGGCGTCAAATGGACGCAGGACGAGTTGCAGGGCGACCCGGCCACCGCGCACCAGATCCACCACGTGGAAGGCTGCGGCGGCGTATTCCCGCACCACGAGGCTGACCTCTTCATGGGCAATGCCGGTACGGCGATCCGCCCGCTGACGGCGGCGCTGGCCGTCATCGGCGGCGACTACACCTTGCATGGCGTGTCGCGCATGCACGAGCGCCCCATCGGCGACCTGGTCGACGCGCTGAACGCCGTCGGCACGCAGATCGAATACACGGGTGAGCAGGGCTTCCCGCCGCTGCGCATCCGCCGCGGCCACATCCACGCGCAGCGCATCGCCGTGCGCGGCAACGTGTCGAGCCAGTTCCTGACGGCCCTCTTGATGGTGGCGCCGCTGATGGCGCGCGACCATGCCGTCACCATCGATGTAACGGGCGAGCTGATTTCGAAGCCGTACATCGAGATCACGCTGAACCTGATGCGCCGTTTCGGCGTGACGGTCGAACATGACGGCTGGCAGTCGTTCACCGTGCAGCCGGGCCAGCAATACCAAAGCCCGGGCACCATCCACGTGGAAGGCGACGCTTCGTCGGCCTCGTATTTCCTGGCGGCTGGCGCCATCGGCGGCGGTCCCGTGCGCGTGGAAGGCGTGGGGCGCGACAGCATCCAGGGCGACGTGCGCTTCGTCGAAGCCTTGCAGCAGATGGGCGCGACCATCACCATGGGCGAGAACTGGATCGAAGCCCGTTCGAACGGCGTCCTGAAAGCCGTCGACATGGACTTTAACCACATTCCCGACGCGGCCATGACGATCGCCGTGGCCGCCCTGTATGCGGACGGCACTTCGACCTTGCGCAATATCGCCAGCTGGCGCGTAAAAGAGACGGACCGCCTGGCCGCCATGGCAACGGAGTTGCGCAAGCTGGGCGCGGAAGTGGAAGAGGGCGCCGATTACCTGCGCGTGACGCCGCCGGCGCAGATTCTTGCCGCCACCATCGACACGTATGACGACCACCGCATGGCCATGTGCTTTTCGCTGGCCTCGCTGGACGGCGCCGCGCGCCGCGGCAACGAGATGCGCATCAACGACCCGAAATGCGTGGCCAAGACCTTCCCCGAGTATTTCGCCGCCTTCGCGGGGATTGCCAAAGACACTTTGATTTAATTGATTGCTAACACTATGCCGACCTCCCACATCCCAGTCATCGCCATCGACGGCCCTACCGCTTCCGGCAAGGGCACGGTGGCGCACCGCGTGGCCGACAAGCTGGGCTTTCATTACCTGGACTCGGGCGCGCTGTACCGCCTGACGGCCTTGAGCGCGCTGCGCCGCGGCACGGACTTGCGCGACGAGCACGCGCTGGCCAAGCTGGCCGAACACTTGCCCTGCCATTTTGCGGGCGGCGAGATCCTGCTGGCGCATGAAAATGTCACCGAGCAGATCCGTGCCGAAGAAGTGGGGAATACGGCGTCGAAAATTGCTGTTTTACCAACCGTCCGCCATGCCTTGGTCGGTTTGCAGCTGGGCTTTCGCAAGACGCCGGGCCTGGTGGCCGACGGACGCGACATGGGCACGGTGATCTTCCCGCATGCCCCATTGAAGGTGTTCCTGACCGCCAGCGTCGAGGCGCGCGCGCAACGGCGCTACAAGCAATTGATAGACAAGGGTTTTTCTGCTAATATGGAAGACCTTCTGATGGATTTGCAGGCGCGGGACGAACGTGATACTCACCGTGCGATTGCGCCGCTGGTCCCCGCAGAAGGGGCGCATGTCCTCGATACGTCGGCCATGACGGCAGATGATGCTGTCGAAATCGTGTTGAAATGGTATGCCGCAGTTGCAAAATAAGCAGCAAAATAGCGTGTATTAATGTGTAGTGCGTGCTATGTGGTGCCCGTTGACGGCTCCTGGCCTGTCCGGGTGTGTCAAAAACCTAACCCAGTTTAAGTCGCATCGTGCGATCTCTGCTGGATAACCTGTGTGAACCCTATGTCTACTGTTACAACTAACGAATCTACCGGTATGGAAAGTTTTGCTGCGCTCTTCGAGGAATCGTTGTCGCGTCAAGATATGCGCTCCGGCGAAGTTATTTCCGCTGAAGTCGTGCGCCTCGACCACAATTTCGTGATCGTGAACGCTGGCCTCAAATCCGAAGCATTCATCCCTGTCGAAGAATTCAAGAACGACCACGGCGAACTGGAAGTCAAAGTTGGTGACTTCGTTTCCGTGGCGATCGAATCGCTGGAAAACGGTTTCGGCGATACCATCCTGTCGCGCGACAAAGCCAAGCGTCTGGCTTCGTGGCTGGCTCTGGAAAAAGCGATGGAATCGGGCGAAATCGTCGTCGGTACCGTCAATGGTAAAGTCAAAGGCGGTCTGACCGTGTTGACCAACGGCATCCGCGCATTCCTGCCGGGCTCGCTGGTTGATACCCGTCCTGTCAAAGACACCACCCCATTCGAAGGCAAAACCCTCGAATTCAAAGTGATCAAGCTGGATCGCAAGCGTAACAACGTGGTTCTGTCCCGCCGCGCCGTCATCGAAGCTTCGATGGGCGAAGAGCGTCAGAAACTGATGGAAACGCTGAAAGAAGGCACGGTCGTGACCGGCGTCGTCAAAAATATCACCGACTACGGCGCGTTCGTGGATCTGGGCGGTATCGATGGCCTGCTGCACATCACCGACCTGGCATGGCGCCGTGTACGTCACCCGTCGGAAGTTCTGACGGTTGGCCAGGAAATCACCGCCAAAGTCCTGAAATACGATCAAGAGAAAAACCGTGTTTCGCTGGGCGTGAAACAACTGGGCGACGATCCTTGGACCGGTCTGTCCCGTCGTTACCCACAAAGCACCCGTCTGTTCGGTAAAGTAACGAACCTGACCGACTACGGCGCGTTCGTTGAAGTGGAACAGGGTATCGAAGGTCTGGTACACGTTTCCGAAATGGACTGGACGAACAAAAACGTTGCTCCTAACAAAGTTGTCCAACTGGGCGACGAAGTAGAAGTGATGGTTCTGGAAATCGACGAAGAGCGTCGTCGTATTTCGCTGGGCATGAAACAGTGCAAAGCCAACCCATGGGACGACTTCGGTGTTACCCATAAGAAAGGTGACAAAGTCCGCGGCGCGATCAAATCGATCACCGACTTCGGCGTGTTCATCGGCCTGGCCGGCAACATCGACGGTCTGGTGCACCTGTCCGACCTGTCCTGGACCGAAACCGGCGAAGAAGCCGTGCGTCGCTTCAAGAAAGGTGACGAACTGGAAGCCATCGTTCTGGCCATCGACGTTGAGCGCGAGCGCGTTTCCCTGGGCGTCAAGCAACTGGAAGGTGACCCATTCAACAACTTCGCAGCCATGAACGACAAAGGCTCGTTGGTAACCGGTACCGTTAAATCGGTTGAGCCTAAAGGCGCCGTGATCCAACTGTCCGAAGAAGTTGAAGGCTACCTGCGCGCTTCCGAAATCTCGCGCGACCGCGTTGAAGATGCTGGTACGCACCTGAAAGTCGGCGACACCGTCGAAGCAATGGTGTTGAACATCGACCGCAAAGCCCGTGGTATCCAACTGTCGATCAAAGCGAAAGACAACGTTGAAACCCAGGAAGCCATGCAGAAGATGGCAGCTACCGACAACAACGCAGCTTCGGGCACCACCAGCCTGGGCGCCTTGTTGAAAGCTAAGTTCGATAACAAGAACTAAGACTGCGGATACGGCAGATGACAAAGTCCGAGCTGATCAACCGCCTCGCTGAGCGTTATTCTCAGCTGGTGGCGAAAGATGCGGAGTATGCCGTCAAGACCATTCTCGATGCGATGACCAACGCCCTGGCGACCGGTCAGCGTATCGAGATCCGCGGTTTTGGCAGTTTTGCCCTGAACAGCAGGCCCCCGCGCATCGGCCGCAACCCGAAATCCGGCGACAAGGTGATGGTTCCCGAAAAACGGGTACCCCACTTCAAGCCGGGCAAACAGTTGCGCGAGCGGGTGGACGCGATGGTCGGACAACCGATCATCGAGGATTAATCGTCTGCTGGAAGGCGACACAAAGAGCGGCGTCCTTGGATGCCGCTTTTTTTTGTTAATATGCTGAGAATGCCTGACATAAGCTACTGCGCGTCGCGCTTTGCGGCCTGCGATGCTCACCGTACTTCAGTACGGTTGCGCTTCTCGGACCAAAGGGGGCGCCGAGCCTCGCTGACGCTCGCTACGCTTCTGTCAGGCATTCCAAGGTTGTGCCATACGGGCATTTTTTGTACTTTCTGGGCGTATCGATGAAAATCATCTCCACCATCGTTGGCTGTGTTCTCTTCGTCCTGTTCTTCAGTTTTGCGTTGAAGAATGCGCAGGTTGTCGACCTGCATGTTTTCCTCAATTATGAAATTCGCGGCCCCCTGGTCCTGATGCTGCTGGGCTTTTTTGTCGCCGGCGCCAGCCTGGGCGTACTGGCCCTGACGCCGACCGTGTTCCGTCACCGCCGCGAAGCGAGCAAGCAAAAAACCACCATTGCCGCGCTGCAGACCGTTGGCGTGGCCAGCAATGTCCAGCCGCAACCGGACAGCGTGAGCGCGCAGTAAGCGGCGCCATCGCTCCTATCTCTCTTACTCGAATAAAAACAATCGCATGGATTTTGAACTCTGGTGGCTCTTGGGTATCCCCGTGTTTTTCGCGCTGGGCTGGATTGCCGCGCGTGTTGACATTCATCAACTGGTGTCCGAATCGCGCAGCCTGCCGCGCAATTACTTCAAGGGCTTGAATTTCTTGCTCAATGAGCAGCATGACAAGGCCATCGATGCCTTCATCGAAGTCGTCAAGCTGGACCCGGAATCGGCCGATATGCACTTTGCCCTGGGTAACCTGTTCCGCCGCCGCGGCGAGACGGAGCGCGCCATCCGCGTGCACCAGAATTTGCTGGCGCGCCCGGACTTGCCGCTGGAGCAGCAGGGCCATGCCGCCTATGAGCTGGGCATGGATTACCTGAAGGCGGGTCTGCTGGACCGCGCCGAAGAAACCTTCAACAGCCTGGTCGATACGCAATATGCGGCCCAGGCGCGCCGCGCGCTGCTGGAAATCTACCAGCGCGAAAAGGAATGGCCACGCGCCATCGAAGCGGCCGTGGGCTTGCAGGAATCGGGCGCCGGCGCGCGCCAGAAGGAAATCGCCCAGTTCTATTGCGAACTGGCGCATGACGCGCTGGTGCACATGAAGCCGGACGAAGCCATGCCGCTGCTGGAAAAAGCCTTGCAGACGGACCGCAAGAGCGTGCGCGCCACTATCCTGACGGGCGACGTGCTGCTGGCGCGCGGCGACGTGGAAGGCGCGCTGACCACCTGGCGCCGCGTGGAGCAGCAAAGCGTGCCGCATGTGGCCCTGGTGGCGCAGCGTCTGATGGACGGTTATACCAAGCTGGGCCGTCCACAGGAAGGCGTCAACCTGCTGCGCTCCTACCTGGAAGAGGCGTCGTCGATCGACCTGATCGAAGTCGTCTTCAAGGCCGTCATCGAGCTCGACGGCGTGGAAGCGGCGAAACAGCTGGTCAGCGCCGAGCTGCGCCGCACGCCGACCTTGCTGGGCCTGGATAAACTGCTGGAAGCGCGCATGATGGATGCGCCGGCCGCCATCTGGTCGGAGCTGTCGATGGTGAAAAACCTCGTGCACGGCTATACGCAGAAGCTGGCCCGCTACCAGTGCAGCCACTGCGGCTTCAAGGCGCGCCAGTTCTATTGGCATTGCCCGGGCTGCAACAAGTGGGAAACCTATCCGCCACGACGCACGGAAGAACTCAACGTCATGAATTAGTCGTGCCCAGCACAGGGCTCATGGCTGCGTTGCAGCGCCTTGCCCTGAACCCTGTGCTGTGCACTTGCAGGTCAGAACCCATATTACAAATACGGCACAACCATGAAAATCACCATTATCGGCACGGGCTATGTGGGCCTCGTGACGGGCGCCTGCCTGGCGGAGCTGGGCAATGACGTCTTTTGCCTCGACCTCGATGTACAGAAGGTCGCCTTGCTCAACAGCGGCGGCATCCCCATCCATGAACCGGGCCTGGAAGAAGTCGTGGCGCGCAACCGCGCCGCCGGCCGCATGACCTTTTCCACCGACGTCGAGGCTGCCGCCGCGCACGGCGTGATGCAATTCATCGCCGTCGGCACACCGCCCGATGAAGACGGCTCGGCCGACCTGCAATACGTGCTGGCCGCCGCGCGCGGCATCGGCAAGTACATGACGGACTTCAAGGTCATCGTCGACAAGTCCACCGTGCCCGTCGGCACGGCCGAAAAAGTGCGCGCCGCCATCCAGGGCGAACTCGATGCGCGCGGCGTGGCCGCCACGTTCTCCGTCGCGTCGAACCCGGAATTCCTCAAGGAAGGCGCGGCCGTCGAAGACTTCATGCGCCCTGACCGCATCGTCATCGGCGTCGACGCCACGCCGGACGGCGAACGCGCGCGCGAATTGCTGAAAAGCCTGTACGCGCCGTTCAACCGCAACCACGAGCGCACCTACTGGATGGACGTGCGCTCGGCCGAATTCACGAAATATGCGGCCAACGCCATGCTGGCCACGCGCATCTCGTTCATGAATGAGCTGGCGAACCTGGCCGACAAGGTGGGCGTCGATATCGAAGCCGTGCGCCACGGCATCGGTTCCGACCCGCGTATCGGCCACAGCTTCCTGTATGCCGGTTGCGGCTACGGCGGTTCCTGCTTCCCGAAAGACGTGCAGGCGCTCGAGCGCACGGCGCGCGGCCACGGCCAGGAATTGCTGATCCTGCGCGCCGTCGAAGCCGTCAACGACCAGCAAAAGCAGGTGCTGGGCCGCAAAGTGGTCGCTCGCTTCGGCGAAGACTTGACGGGCCGGCATTTTGCCGTGTGGGGCCTGGCCTTCAAGCCGAATACGGACGACATGCGCGAAGCGTCGGCCCGCGTGCTGCTGGCTGACTTGCTGGGGCGCGGCGCCACGGTGGCCGTGTATGACCCCGTCGCCATGGCCGAGGCGCGCCGCGTGCTGCAACTGGACTTGACGCCTGAGCAATTGGCCAAGGTGCGCTTTGCCGACAGCCCGAAGGATGCGCTGCAGGATGCCGATGCGCTGGTCATCGTGACGGAATGGAAAGCCTTCCGCAGCCCCGACTTCGAGCAGGTCAAGGCGCGCCTGAAGCAGGCCGTCGTCTTTGACGGGCGCAACCTGTTCGAGCCGGCCGTCATGGCCGAGAATGGCATCGAATACCACGGGATCGGCCGCTCGATCCTGACGCGCGCATGAGCGCCCACGAGGTGGTCGCCTTGACGGCGCCGGCCGCGTTGGCCCAGGTACGCCTGCTGGTGGTGGGCGATGTGATGCTGGACCGCTACTGGTTCGGCGACGTCAGCCGTATTTCGCCGGAAGCGCCCGTGCCCATCGTGCGCATCGAAAAGCGCGAGGAACGCCTGGGCGGTGCGGCCAACGTGGCGCGCAACGCGGCCGCGCTGGGCGCGAAGACGAGCTTGCTCGGCGTGGTGGGCGATGACGAGGCCGGCAGCCAGGTCGAGCGCCTGCTCGAAGGCGGCGGCATCCACAGCTATCTGCAGCGCGACGCAGCCATTTCCACCATCATCAAGCTGCGCGTGATCGGCCGCCAGCAGCAGATGCTGCGCATCGACTTCGAGGATGCGCCCAGCGATACGGTGCTGCGCGACAAGCTGGCGCAGTTCAACGCGCTGCTGCCCCATTATGACGTGGTGATCCTGTCCGACTACGCCAAGGGCAGCCTGGTGAACGTGGCAGAGATGATCAAGGCGGCCCGGGCCGCCGGCAAGATCGTCATGGTCGACCCGAAAGGCGATGATTTCAGCCGCTATTCAGGTGCGTCAGTGCTCACTCCGAACAAGTCCGAACTGCGCCGCGTGATCGGCAGCTGGAATACGGAGGAGCAACTCACGGAGCGCGCGCAGCAGATGCGCGCGCAACTGGGGCTGGACGCCTTGCTGCTGACCCGTTCCGAAGAAGGCATGAGCTTGTACACGGCCGATGAGGTGCTGCACATGCCGACCGATGCGCGCGAAGTGTTCGACGTCTCGGGCGCCGGCGACACGGTGATCGCCACCATGGCAGCCATGCTGGGGGCCGGCATGGCCCTGGGCGACGCCGTGCGCACGGCCAACCGCGCCGGCGGCATCGTCGTCGGCAAGCTGGGCACTGCCACCGTCACCCGCGACGAGCTGTTTTCGCAGTAATATGTTGTATCGCCTGCGCCGGACCGTTTGATCTGGCGCAGGTTTTCCCGCAGTTCCGCAGTCCCATCTTGTCAACCGTATCACGCTACAGCCGTTAAGCCGTTAAGGCGCTGTTCCTCCCTTGCGTTCGAGTCATCTTGAAACCACATCACGGAGAGATACCCATGTTCAAAAAAATACTGCTGGCCATCGCCACCCTGATCGCGACGATGGGCTTTGCCTTTGCCCAGGTCGATGTTAACAAGGCGGACCAGGCGGCACTCGACAGCGTCAAGGGCATCGGCCCCGTCACGTCGAAAGCCATCGTCGATGAACGCGCCAAGGGCGGCGCCTTCAAGGATTGGGCCGATTTCGAAAGCCGCGTAAAAGGTATCGGCCCGAAAAGTTCCGTGAAACTGTCGGAAGCGGGCTTGCAAGTGAATGGCCAGGCCAAGTCCGGCGCGCCAGCGGCACCCGCTCCGGCGGCGAAAGCTGCCCCGGCAAAAAAGGATGCTGCAGTGAAGGAAGTTGCAGCGAAAGAAGCCGCACCGAAGCCAGCTGCTGCGACCGACACCGCTGCGGCACCAGCCAAGTCGGCCGCTGAAGCGAAGAAGGAAGCTGCTGCAGCCAAGAAAGAAGCCAAGGCCGCCGCCGCTGCCGCCAAGAAGGAAGCCGCCGCCGCCAAGGCAGTGCCTGCTGCCGCGCCGGCTCCCGCTGCTGCCGCGGCCGATGCCGCCCCTGTGAAAACGGCTGCCGAGACGAAGAAGGAAGCCGCTGCCGCGAAGAAAGCGGCAACGGCGGCCAAGAAAGAAGCCAAGGCTGCGGAAGCGGCTGCGAAGAAGGAAGCTAAACTGGCTGCTGCCGACGCGAAGAAGGCAGAAGCCGAGAAAAAGTAAGCGTGTTGCTGTAAAGCGTGTTGCGTGGTGGTGCCGCGCAGCACGAGAAGAAAACCCCGCGTGGTACCGGCCGCGCGGGGTTTTTTTTATTCCGCGGCCGGAATTTCCCGCTTGCCGGTGGGCCGGAATGGCGCAGCCAGTTGCCCGGCCAGCGTCTTCGGCATGTGCGCCTCGATGCCGCAGGCATCGGGCCATGTGCGCGGCAAGTGATGGGTGCCGAACACCCGGTCCAGCACGGGCAGGGTCGACGCATAGTTGCGGTTGATGTGTTCGAATTTGCTGTGGTGCCAGTGGTGGAAGGCGGGCGTGGCCACCAGCCATTCCAGCGGGCCGAAGCGCCAACGCAGGTTGGCGTGGATGAAGAAACCCCAGACGGTGCCGATCAGCAGCAAGAGCACGGGCGCCGCGCTGCCTGCCGCGCCGGGGCCGGCCAGGCCCAGCAGATACAGCGGCGTCAGGCCGAACAGGCGCGTGACGACCATGTCGACGGGATGGGTGCGCGTATTGGCGAGGAAATACAGCTGTTCCGTGCTGTGGTGCACGGCATGGTAGCGCCACAGCCATGGAATTTCATGGCTGAGCCTATGCCCCCAGTAAGTGCCGACTTCGCCGATCAGCAAGCCCAGCAGAAGCTTGCCCCACAGGGGCAGGGTAGACATGGTGGCGGGGATGGCGTCCGGCAGCAGGTGCTGGCCGGCGACGGCGAGCAGGGCCAGCGGCGCGGCCAGCAAGGCGGCCGGCAGCAGGCTGCTGATGAAATAAAAGCCCAGGTCGCTGAACAGTTCCGTGCGGGAACGTCCCGCGTGGCGTTCGCCAAACAAGCGCTCGAGCGGCACGAAGATCACGGCCAGCAGCACCAGCCACAGGCTCAGGCGCAGCACATCGATGGCGATGCCGGGCAGGTGGGTTTGCAGGGTGTGTAGCAGGCTCATTTCATTCCGTCAGGTAAGAAGCAAAAAAATCCGGACAAGGCTGGGCTGGTCCGGATTCTGTCACGCGCGCTGGCGGCTCAGACTGCTACAGCAGCCTTGCGGCGGCGTGCCATGAACCCCAGAAGGCCCAGGCCGCCGATCAGCATGCCCCAGGTCGACGGTTCCGGCACGGCCGACACCAGCGAGACGCCGTCGAGCAGCATGAATGGCGGCGCGCCGGACGGGCTGCCCTTGGCCATGAACGACAGCAATTCGCTGCTGTCCGTGGCCGTGAAGGTCATGCTGGCCTGGTGCCAGCCCGTGAAACCCTGGCTGACGTTGGCCAGGGATGCGGTCTGCTGTTTGCTGTTGCCCAGCGACACATCCCAGTAATTGACCAGGTTATCGCCACGGAAGCCCACTTGCTGGGCCGCGCCGTAGGAAAAGCTCAGGGTGTAGGCCTGGCCGGGGATCAGGCCGCTGACTTGCTGCGTGACGGGGCCGGGAAAGTAATCCCAGTCGGCCGCCAGTACGTTGCCGCCCGTAGGGCTGGCGCCCAGGCCGTTTTGCGGGCCGTGGCCGCTGTACGAATTCGGACCCCACAAGGCCAGCGCCGTCGCGGCGTTGGTGTCGTCGATGTTGTTGCCGTTCAAGACGAAGTTATAGCCTTTGCTGGACCAGTCGCTCAGGTAGGTGCGGTCCGCGCGCGCGTACGTGCCTTCGTTCAGCTGTTTCGAGGTGCCGTTGCTGGTCAGTTCGAAATCGCCATTCTTGACCAGGTTGGTCGTGGCGGCCTGGGCGGTGGTGACGCACAGGGAAGCGGCGGCCAGCACCAGCAAGGTAGATGTTTTACGCATGATAAAGCTCCAAAAGTGACAGGGTAGTGTTGCAGTCTGTCGGCGAGCTTTTGGCCAACGTTTATTCAATCGCGGAAGGGGCGAGAAGGGTACTTCAGGGACAGCGGTGGTGTCCCGTTGCAACGATTATAGCAGCGTTTGCCAAAACAGCATCTAACATGTCTCGAAAACAACAAATATTTTTAGATGGCAATTTTGCCAGGATTAAAAAGTTTTTGCATGCCGCGCACACCTACAGCTGCGATTCGATCGGCAGCCAGCGCATCACGGACACCAGCGTGCGGCGCCAGAAGCCAGCTTCGGGATCGTGCGTCCACACCTTGGCGGGCTCCTCGGTAGCGTCGGACCAGCGCAGGGCGCCCTTGTCGAGGAATACGCGGTAGCTGGTGTCGCTGGCCGTCGAATGCTGGAACAGCGCGCGCATGTCGGCCGCCAGTGCGGCATCGTCGAACAGCACGCCCATCTCCGTATTCAGCTGGGCCGAGCGGGGATCGAGGTTGAAGGAGCCGACGAAACCCCGCTGGCCATCCACCACGACGGCCTTGGTATGCAGGCTGGCGCGGCTCGACCCCATCAGGCTGATGCGCTTGCGGTGCAGGGTCTTCAATTCATACAGCTCGATGCCGCCGCCCAGCAGCGCCTGGCGGTAGCGCGCATAGCCTGCATGCACGAGGGCAACGTCGGTGGCGGCCAGCGAGTTGGTCAGCACCCGGACCTGGACGCCGGCGGCAACCTTTTCACCCAGGGTCTGCGTCAGTTCCGCGCCGGGCACGAAGTATGGCGAGGTCAGCAGCGCTTCCTCGCGCGCGTCCGTCAGCAGGGGCAGCAAGTTGTGCATGAGCCAGTGCTCGCTGCGCTGCAAACTGGCCACGGGCGCGGCTTTTTCCGGCGGGTCCGACAATACTTGCACGTGCGTGCTCCAGTGCAGGCGCAGCCGGCCATCGAGGTGGGCTTGCAGCTGGCCCGCATCGGTCAGCTGGCGCAGGTAGGGCGAGGCGTCCAGTTCTCCGGTCAGCGCGTCGAGGCGGGTGCGCACGGCCTGTAGCTCCGATGCGCCCGTGTTCTTGCCAGCGTGCAAGGCGCTGATGGGAATGACGGCGCGGCTGTTCCAGAAGCGGTCGAAGATGTCGCTCGTCTGCTGCACGGCGGGTCCCACCAGCAGCAAGTCCGCATCCTGGAAATTGACTTGTTCTGCGGCATCGAAGTATTCATCGCCGATATTGCGCCCGCCGACGAGGGCGACCCTGCCGTCGACGATCCAGGCCTTGTTGTGCATGCGCCGGTTCAGGCTGACGGCGCGCAAGGCCATTTCCATGGCGCGCAACCAGATGCCGTCGCGGTTGCGGCCCGGATTGAAGATGCGCACGTCGATCAGCGGGTGGCTGTCGAGCGCCAGGATGGCGGCGTCCTGGCCCCGCGCGTTGATATCGTCGAGCAACACGCGCACGCGCACGCCACGGTCGGCCGCGCGCAGCAGTTCGCGCACGAGCAGGCGTCCCGTGACGTCGTTATGCCAGATGTAGTATTGCAGGTCGATGCTGCGGCCCGCTTCGCGCGCGCTCAGGGCGCGCAGGGCGAACGCTTCCAGGTTGTCGTCGATCAGCGCCGTGCCGCTGTGGCCCGGGCGTTGCGCCAGTTGCGGCGCCAGCACGCGGTCGAGCAGGGTGGCATCCATCGCCACGGGCAAGGCCATTCCTGGCACACCCAGCGACCGCTCGGCGAAACGCCCATAGCTGTACAGGGCAGCGATGCTGAGCACGGTAAACAAGGTGGCCAGCAGCAACAGTTTGACGAGCATGCGGCGCACCGTCAGCGGACCGCGGGCATGTTGCGGCGCGAGGAAAGCTTGGCGGTGTGGGGCATGCGGACTCTTTCAGCTGGATGGCAACAGCCGATTGTAGCAGTTTCTACAATGCACGATTTTCAGGCGGAGCCAGCCGGCAGCCGCGCCAGGAAGCCGTGAATCTGCGACACCACGGCCGCCCCTTCACCGACGGCGGCGGCCACGCGCTTGGTGGAACCGGCCCGCACGTCGCCGATGGCGAACACGCCCGGCACGCTCGTTTCCAGGGCAGCCCGCTCCGGCAAGTCCGGCGGCGGGTAGGCTAAATGCGCCGCATGGCCGTGCGCGCGGCATTCGGCGCGCGTGACGTCGAAGCCCGTGCGGATGAAGCCCTGTTCATCGACGGCCACGGCGCAGTCGTGCAGCCAGTCCGTGTTCGGATCGGCGCCGACGAAGAGAAACACGCGGCGCACGGCGCAAGCGGCTTCCTCGCCCGTGCGGTTGTTGCGCCAGCGCACCTCCGTCAAGCCATCGTCGTCGCCTTCGAGGGCGATGATTTCCGTGTGCGTGTGCAAGGTGATGTTGGGTGTGGCGGCGATGCGCTCGATCAAATAGCTCGACATGCTGGCCGCCAGCCCTTCGCCGCGGATCACCATGTGGACCTTGGCGGCGTGGCCGGAGAGAAACACGGCCGCCTGGCCGGCCGAATTGCCGCCGCCGACCAGGATGATCTCTTCCTGCCGGCACAGCTTGGCTTCGATGGGCGAAGCCCAGTAATACACGCCCCGTCCCTCATACGTTTTCAGGTTCGCCAGCGAGGGGCGGCGATAGCGCGCGCCGCACGACAGCACCACCGTGCGGGCCCGCACCTGCGTGCCGTCGCACAGGTTGACGCGCAGTGGCCAGGTGTCGCACAGCAAGTTGGCGGCGCTGGCCGGCGTGGCGATCTCGACGCCGAATTTTTGCGCCTGCACATAGGCGCGTCCCGCCAGGGCGCGGCCAGAGATGCCGGTGGGAAAGCCCAAATAATTTTCGATGCGCGCGCTGGCGCCTGCCTGGCCGCCGTACGCGCGCTGCTCCAGCGCCAGCACGGTGAGACCTTCGGACGCCGCATACACGGCCGTGGCCAGGCCGGCAGGGCCGGCGCCCACCACCAGCACGTCGAAGATCTTGTCGCCGGACAAATCGGGCAGCATGCCCAGACAGCGCCCCAGTTCCGCATTGCCGGGATTCTTCATGATCTTGCCGTCCGGACAGACCACCAGCGGCCACTCCTGCGACGTGGGTTGGTAGCGCCCGGCCAGCGCGGCGGCGGCCGCATCCGTGGCCGGATCGAGCACCGTGTGCGGATGGCCATTGCTAGACAGAAAACTTTGCAGGTGGAACAGATTGCCGTTGCCGCGCGGTCCCACCAGCACGGGGCCGCCCGAGTTGGATTCGATCAGCGCCACGCGGCGCAGGATCAGGGCGCGCACGATGCGTTCGCCCATCTCCGCCTCGGCCACGATCAGCGCGCGCAAGGATTCCGAGCTGATGTCGAGCAATTCCACGGCGCCCACGGCGCTGCCGTTGACGAGGGTGGGGCGGCCGGACAATTGCGCCACTTCGGCAATGAAGTGGCCGACGCCCACTTCGCGCAGCTGCGACGCCTGCCCCAGCACCTCATGACGCTTGATGCTGACCCGCCCGGACAATATCACCAGCATGCCGAAGCTGCTGCTGCCCGCCTCGAACAGCGTATCGCCATCGGCAAAGCGCCGCCGCGTGCCATAGCGCTGCAAGCGCTGCAGTTCGAGCGCGGTGAAGACGGGCGAGATCTGGTGGCTGCGGCCCTGCAAGTCGAGCGTGGCAAACTGGACGGGATCGTCCTGCGTCGTTTCGGGAATGAATTCGGGTGTGTTGCTGGCCATGGCGAGTCCGTTCGGAGGCTGAATAAGCAAATAACAAAAATAACTAACAGTGGCGAGTCTAGCGCATGCGGCGCGCGCCTGCCGCAATCGCCCTTGTACACGCCCGGAAACGGCAGCGCGGCAGGCGCCGTGCGGCATGCGGCGGCGCAGCCGGACGCGCACGCAGGCCCGGATGCAGGCGCCGATGAGCGATACGCCGCCCAGCATCTCATATTAGAATGGGTCTTTGTTGAATCTACTCAAACAGACACGATGGCTTACAAGACACTTGAAGATACGATAGGCAATACCCCGCTGGTGCAGCTGACGCGCTTGCCGGGTGCCGATGCGCTTGCGCGCAACAACGTCATCCTTGGCAAGCTGGAGGGCAATAATCCGGCCGGCTCCGTGAAGGATCGCGCCGCCATGTCCATGCTCAAGCGCGCTGAAGAGCGCGGCGTCATCAAGCCGGGCGATACCCTGATCGAGGCGACCAGCGGCAATACGGGCATCGCGCTGGCCATGGCCGCCGCCTTGCGCGGCTACAAGATGCTGCTCCTGATGCCCGATAATCTCAGCGTGGAGCGCCGCCAGAGCATGGCCGCCTACGGCGCCGACATCCTGTTGACGCCGAAGACGGGCGGCATGGAATATGCGCGCGACCTGGCCGAGCAGATGCAGAAGGATGGCCGTGGCGTGATCCTCGACCAGTTCGCCAACGAAGACAATTCGCGCGCCCACTATGAAAGCACGGGGCCGGAAATCTGGCGCGATACCAATGGCCAGGTCACGCATTTCGTCAGCGCCATGGGCACGACGGGCACCATCATGGGTGTGTCGCGCTATTTGAAAGAGCAGAATCCCGCCATCCAGATCATCGGCGCCCAGCCCGAGGAAGGTTCGCAGATTCCCGGCATCCGCAAGTGGCCGGAAGCGTACTTGCCGAAAATCTATGACAAGTCGCGCGTGGACCAGGTGGAATACGTGAGCCAGGGCGTGGCCGAACGCATGGCGCGCAGCCTGGCGGCGGAAGAGGGCTTGTTCTGCGGCATCTCGGCCGCCGGCGCATGCGAGATCGCGCTGCGCATCTCGCAAACGGTGGAAAACGCGACGATCGTGTTCGTCGTCTGCGACCGTGGCGACCGCTATCTGTCGACCGGCGTGTTTCCTGCTTGATAGTTGATACGGGAAAATAATATCGGCCAGAACGGCCTGAGAACTGCTGGAAATACCCCCTCCCCACGGCGGGGAGGGAAAACCTGCGCAACTGGCAGGATCAGCCTTGTGGCGTTTCGCCTTCTTTTGGCTTGAATTGCTTGTCGCTGATGCGGAATTTGTTGCGACGGTCACCCATCAGGTAACGCAGGTCGCGGATGCTCAGGTCGCTGACTTCGTGCATGCGGATCAGCAGCGATGCGCCGACCGGCAGGCGGTGGTGGCGGATTTTGCTGATGACTGGTGGCGCTACTTCCAGCGCGCGGGACAGGGCTGCGTCGTTTTTCAGGCGCAGGTTTTCGATCAGGGTATCGAGCAATCTGTTTGGGTTGTATTGAAGCAGATCGTCGGAGTCCGAATCGCTGTTCATATCAATGCCGACTTGGTTTGTCATGATGTTATTGTTCCTTCTGTAGTTGCACTGCAAAGTAAAAAACACTCGGAGCTCGCTCTTGCTGCGTTCATGTTCATTCTTTACTAAAAGGAACGAATTCACACACGGTACGATCCGGGATACAGTTTTTCGTAATATATACACAATTGTACAACAGGATTCAATTTCAGGCCGGAAAGCCCAGTAATCTTGCTTTGTACAAAATAGGTGTTGTCTTGTTGCAACACCTATTTATTCTTTATTATGCTCTATGATAGAACAAAAATTGTACTTTGACAAAAGTTAAGTATAAAACCATTTCCGTATTCCGTGCCGTACAAAGGCTGGCGAGCAAGGCTGGCACATGTTATCGGCCCTACCATAGACTTGTTTTCTGGTCGCTTCAACATCCCTTACGCTTTCTTACAAGTAATATTATAACTTTACACCGACTTTCAGTTAGCGTGCGCGCACTTGACTGATGGCCTTGCCCAAGTCGATCACTGACATGGCATAAAAATAACTTCTGTTGTACTGAGTTATAGCAAAGAAGTTATTGGTTGCCAAGTGATACTCAGTTGCTTCTGAACCATTTTGCAGATCGATCAGGCCGAACAACATGTTTTGCGGCGTGGACGGGCCGGCGCTCACGCCGGCCTCCTGCAATTCCGCCAGCCGGTACTTGGCTTGCAAGCCCTGGCCGATGAATTTTTCCCAGGCGCGGCTGGCCGAGACGGTGACGGGATAGGTGCTGATGGCCGGATCGTCGCGCCGCCAGCCGTGCTCGACGAGGAAATGCGCGACGCTGCCGATGGCGTCGGCCGTGGAATTGCGCAGGTCGATGTGACTATCGCCATCGAAGTCCACCGCATATTTCATGATGCTGCTAGGCATGAACTGGGGCAAGCCGATGGCGCCCGCATACGAGCCGAGCAGGGTCAAGGGATCGATGCCATCCTTGCGCGCATACAGCAGCGCGTTTTCCAGTTCCCCCTTGAAAAACTCCATGCGCGCGGCGCGGGTCGGGCTTTCCGGATAGGAAAACGCCAGGGTGGTCAGCGCGTCGAGCACGCGGAAGCGGCCCGTGTTGCGTCCATACACCGTTTCCACGCCGATGATGCCGACGATGATTTCGGCCGGCACACCATACTCGCGTTCGGCACGCGCCAGCGCTTCCGCATTTTCTTCCCAGAATTTCACGCCCGCATTGATGCGCACCGGCTCGATGAAGCGGGCGCTGTACGCTTGCCAGTTCTTCGGCTTGCCCGGCGGAGCCGGCTTCATCAGTTGCACGGTCGATTCGACATAACGCACCTTGCCGATCAGGGTATCGAGTTCGGCGCGGTTAAAGCCATGCTTGGCGGACATGTCGTCGAGGAAGGCGCGTACTTCTTTCCAGTTGGCATAGTCGACAAATTCGCCCTCGAAGTCGAATTTCGCCGGCGCTTTCTTCGCCGCCGGCTTGCCGGCGACCTTCTTGACGGGCTGGGCCTTGGCCGCGCGCACGGCACGGGCGCGGTCGGCGTCGGAAATATTGCTGTTTTCGCCTGCGTGCGCGGTGGACAGGCACAGGGGAAGGGAGAGGAGCAGGGTCAGGGCGGAGGTTTTGATCGGTAACAAGGAGCGTCTCATCGGCATTGGGTTAACAGGCGGCGCAAGCTGCGCCGCGCGCGGAGTTGTTCGTCTGGGTTGGCATTACCATACTTCATCGCGGCATAGATTGCCAGAAACTGTGCGATGGCGGCGTGCGCTTCTTGTGTGGCCTTGCCTGCGGCCAACCGGGCAGCATAACCGTGCGGGCCTTCATGCGGCGCACGGCTGTAGCCGCGCCGCGCCTGCCGGTGGCAAAACTGCGCGTACAGGGCGTCGAGCGGATCGCCTTGCCGTGTCTGCCGCCACCAGACCAGTGCGCCGGCCAGGGCGGACAGCAGGGCCAGCACGGCGCAAGCGACTGCCAGTTTCTTTGCCGGCACATTTTTCAAGCCATCGAGCATGGCGCGCCGGCGTTGCGGCGTGGTGTCGAGCACCCAGCGGCTCCAGGCTTGCTCGGCTTGCTGCCATTGCTGGCGCCACGCGGCCAGCGCTCCGTGCGCGCCGCCGTCGAGGCCGGCCAGGGCGCGCCATGCCGTCAGCGGGGACGGGGCCGGCGGCAGGGCGGCATCGAGGTTGCGCTCCGTGCGCAGGGGCGCGACGGCGCTGGTGGGATCGACGCGCACCCAGCCCCGGCCCGCCAGCCACACTTCGCTCCACGCATGGGCGTCGGACTGGCGCACGCTCAGGCTGTTGTCTGCCGCGCCATGCAGGCCGCCCTGGTAACCGGTGACGACGCGCGCGGGAATGCCCATGGCGCGCATCAGCACGACAAAGCTGCCCGCGTAATGTTCGCAAAAGCCCGCTTGCGTGGCAAACAGGAAGTCGTCGACGCCATGCTTGCCCAGCAGCGGCGGCTGCAGGGTGTAGCGGAAGGGGGCGCGGCGGAAGTGTTCGAGCACGGCGGCGATGGCGTCGGCGGGCGCCAGCGCCTGCGCGCCATGGCCGCGCAATGCGCGGGCCCAGGCCACGCTGCGCGGATTGCTGCCGGCAGGCAATGCCAGCCAGGGCTGCTGCTGGGCAAAAGTCAGGCTGGCCTGCAAGCGGTAGCGGGGCTGGGAACTGACGCGGTAACGTACGGTCGAAGTAATGGGCTGTATGGTCAGCACTTCCAGCGCGGACGACACGACATACGGATTGCCGGGCAAGCGTTCGATGCTGCGCGGCACGTCGAGCGCGAAGATGCGCCGCTGGCCGCTCGCTTGCAACGTCACTTCGTATTGGCTGGGCTGGCCTTCCAGGGCGATGTCTATCCGGCTGTCGCTGGCAGGCGTGCGCTGGCCAGCGCCCCTGCGCGTCCAGGTGGTGCCGTCGAAGTCGCCCAGCACCACGCCGCGCCAATACAGCTGGTCTTGCGGCGGGAGCGGCGTGCTGAAACGGGCTGTGAAGACGGGGTCGCTTGACAGGGCCAGCGAGGCGATGGCGCCCGGCTGCATGCTGTCGGACAAGCCCGTGCGCGCCTGCGTGCCTTCTGGTGCCGCGCCCCACAGGGGGCCGTCGACGCGTGGCACGGCAAGAAACATCACGGCCGACAGGGGAAGGGCCAGCGCCAGCATGTGCCCCAGCAAGCCCAGTCTGTGCGCCAGGCGCGGTTGCACGGCGCCATACTGGGACGACAGCAGGCCGGCCAGCAGGACGATGACGGTGGCCAGCATCCAGGCGGCGCTGACGATGCCTTGCGCATGAAAGAAGTTCGCCAACAGGAGGAAAAAACTGAGGAAGACGAACACGAAGATGTCGCGCCGGCCATGCATTTCCAGCGATTTCAAGGCCAGCAGCAAGGCCAGCATGGCTACGCCCGCATCGCGTCCCAGCACAGTGCCGTAGCTGACATAGACGGCGGCGATGCCGAGCAAGGCCAGCGGCGCGAGCACGGCCAGCCGCGGCTGGCGCCGGCCCCGTACGGTGATGAAGGCGCGCCACAGCAGGGGCGCGGCGGCGGCGGCCGACAGCCATGGGGGCAGGTGCAGCGCGTGCGGCGCCAGCACCATGGCGGCGGCCAGCAACAGCAGCAGGATGTCGGCCTTGTCGCGCGGCAAGTTGGCTAGCCATTGCCTCATGCCAAGGCCTCATCCTGTGGCAAATCGTGCGGCAAATCGTGCAGGGCCAGCGCGCGCAGGCAGGCGTCGCGCTGGCGGGCGCCCAAGGCCGGCGCCACGGTCAGCGTGCCCAGGCGCAAGCCGTATGGCAGGCCCGTGCGTTCCGCCTGCAACACCCAGGCGGCCAGGCGCGACAACCGCGCTTCCGGCGCCAGCGCGTGCAGGGCGGCGTGCTCGAGCACGATGCTGTCAGGGACGGCTCCCGTTGGCGCGTCGGCGGCTGGCTGGAATTGCTTGCTGAATAAATGCTCGCCGTCATGGCGGGCGATCTGGCGCCAGGCCAGGCGCCGCAAGGGGTCGCCCGCTTGGTAGGCGCGCACGCCCGCCAGTTCCACTGCCAGTTCCAGGGCGCCATCGGACGTGCGTGGTCGTGTTTGTTGCCGTGTCTGCTGTACCGTGCCTGCCGGCAAGGGCAGCGGCGGCGCGTTGTGCTCGGGTTGCGGATACACGAGCACGCGCGCCTCGGGCTGCCAATGGCACCAGGCGATAAACAGGCCCAGCGGGAAACTGCCGGACAGGCGCACCGGCGGGGCAATCACCCATCCACGTTGCCGCGCCGCCACGACGATGGTGACGGCCGTTTCCCCGTGGGCGGCGATGTCGACCGGGCCGGGCGCCGCCGCCGAATCGCGCATGGCCAGGTGGATCGCATGGCGCGGGCGGGCGCTGCGGTTGATCAGGCGCAAGGTGAACGTGGCCTGACTGCCCGCGAACACGGGATTGCCCGGCGTGGCGGCCAACGCCAGGCCCGCCAGGTTACGGCTGGCAAACAGCATGTCGGCGATGGCGCAGGCGGCCGCGAAACAGGTCAGCGCGTAGCCCAGGCCCAGGCGGTAGTTGACGGCGGCGATCCACAGCGCCAGCAGCAGCGCGGCAAAGGCCAGGCCCGCGCGCGAGGGACGGATGTGCACGCGCTGCGCGCCCAGCCAGGGGCGCGCCGGCAGCCAGCGGATGGTGCGCAGGCGCACGGCTGTCAGACGGGTGTCGCCAGCAGCAATTGCTGCAGCAGCATGCGGCTGTCCGTGACCCCTTGCGCGGCGTGCAGGCGGTGGGCGCAGACGGGAATGAGTACGGCTTGCACATCGTCGGGCGTGACGTGGTCGCGTCCGGCCAGGGCAGCCCAGGCGCGCGCCGCCTGCAGCAAGGCCAGCGCGGCGCGCGGGCTCAGGCCATCGGCAAACACGCCCGGCACGCGGGTGGCATGCACGAGGGACAGCACGTAGTCGACGACGGCAGGTGAGGCGTGGATGGCGCGCAAGCCCGCTTGCGCCTGCAGCAACTCTTCCGCGTTCATGACGGCCGGCAAGGTTTGCAGCATGGCGCGGCGGTCGGCGCCCAGCAGCAGCTCCCGTTCGGCGGCCGCATCGGGGTAGCCCAGGGTGACGCACATGAGAAAACGGTCCAGCTGCGATTCGGGCAGCGGGAAGGTGCCCAGCTGGTGCGCGCAGTTTTGCGTGGCGATGACGAAAAACGGCTGCGGCAGCGCGCGCGTGACGCCATCGAGCGTCACTTGCCGCTCTTCCATCGCTTCCAGCAAGCCCGATTGCGTCTTCGGCGTGGCGCGGTTGATTTCGTCGGCCAGCAGCACCTGGGTAAACAGGGGGCCAGGATGAAAGATGAAACTGCCACTGCCACGGTCATACACGCTCATGCCGGCCACGTCGGCGGGCAGCAGGTCGCTGGTAAACTGCTGGCGCTTCCATTGCAGGCCCAGCGAGATGGCCAGCGCATGCGCCAGGGTCGTCTTGCCCACGCCGGGCACGTCCTCGATCAGCAGGTGGCCGCCGGCCAGCACGCAGGCGAGGGTCTGGCGGATCTGTAACTGTTTGCCGACGAGAACTTCGCCGATCTGCCGTGCGGCCTGGTGTATTTTCGAAAACATGCTATTTCTATCACAGTGAGACGGATTATTTAATTTACAATCGCTTTGGCCAGGTCAAACCGCGCCGCCCGCCGCCTGCGCGCTCGTGGTAGATTAGCGTGACAGCAAAGGCGGCAAGGGCGGCACAGACCAGCCAGTGATTTTATGCGAGAACGGGCCAGGCAGGCAGGAATGCTCTGCAGTGATTCCGGCACGCGTTCCCGGTATGGATAGAGAGCAGAGACAGAGGTAACCAGTACAGCGCATGAGCACAGCCATTTATACCCATCCCGATTGCCAGCGCCACGAAATGGGCGACTGGCATCCCGAATCGCCGGCCCGCTTGCAGGCCATCAACGATCAATTGATCCTGGCGCACATCAGCGACCTGGTCGAGCACCGCGACGGCGTGCGCGCGCAATTGTCTGATATCGAGCGCAACCACAGCGCCACGGCCATCGGCCTCGTGCGCGACAACGTGCCGCCCGCGGGCGACTATTACCCGCTCGACGGCGACACCTTGCTCAACGCGCACAGCTACGATGCGGCGCTGGCCGCCGCTGGCTCGGCCGTGGCAGCCACGGACGCCGTCATCGACGGCGAGATCAGCAACGCGTTTTGCGCGATCCGCCCGCCCGGCCACCATGCGCGGCCCAGCGAGCCCATGGGCTTTTGCCTGTTCAACAATATCGCCATCGCCGCCAAGCATGCGCTCGACGTGCGCGGGCTCGAACGGGTCGCCATCGTCGACTTTGACGTACATCATGGCAATGGCACGGCCGAATCCGTGGCGCACGATCCGCGCATCCTGATGGTCAGCTTTTTCCAGCACCCGTTCTATCCGTACAGCGACGTGGAATCGTACACGGACACGCGCGTCAACGTGCCCGTGCCGGCCCGCTCGAAAGGCGACGCCGTGCGCCAGCTAGTGCTCGACCACTGGCTGCCCGCGCTGCACCGGCAGCAGCCGCAGATGATTTTCATTTCCGCCGGTTTCGACGCCCACCGCGAAGACGACGTGGGCGGCATGGGCCTGGTGGAGGCCGACTACACGTGGATGACGCAGCAAATGATGGCCGTGGCCCATCAGTATGGCAAGGGCCGCATCGTCAGTTGCCTCGAAGGGGGCTACAACCTGTCGTCGCTGGGCCGCAGCGTGGCTGCGCACGTGAAGGCGCTGGCGGAGCTGTAAGGGGGGAGCTTGAACTACAGCAGGCTGGGGCGGCTGCGGGAATTCGTGTGGCGGTGCGTCTGGTAGTCGAGCGCGTCGCCAGCCATGAAGCGGCGCCAGGCTTGCGTGTAGACGAGCGATGATTTATCCGCGTCAAAACTGTTGAGCTGCAACATGTCGCGGTGGTGCTTGATTTCATTGACCAATTGGTCATACAGCACTTGCAAGCCATAGCTGTCGGCGCTCTGGCGCTTCAGGCGCTCTTCCAGCTGCGCCACTTGCCCCTGCAATTGCCGGCATTCCTTCTTCCACTGCAACAGGCTGCCATTGCGCGGCACGCGCTTGGCCGCCGCCTTGGCCGGGCGCGCGCTGCCACGTTGGCATTCCACGTGTGCCGCTGGCGCCTTGCCAGTGTGTTCCATCACCATATCGAGCCATCCCTATCGCCTATCTCCCTGCACCCGGCGCTAGCCAGCCTGGAAAATAATTGCTTTTCATTTAAGAGGCGATATTAGAACATACTTCTTTATTTCTTTCAGTAAATATAAGAATCCATGTGGAAATATTTGACCTGGCTGCGCGGGCGGCGCCTTACTGGCGCTGCGCTGCCTGCGAGGGCGCTGCCGGGGCGGCTCCCGCCATTTTTCCGTCGTCGGCGTAGGTCAGGGTCAGCAGGGTATTGTCGTCCCAGTTCAGGTCATGCAGCGGCGGCACGAAGCGTTGCCGGTCTTGCGTGACGCGGATGTCCAGCGTGCGCTCGCCCGAGCGCGCCTGCACGGCAAGCAGCTTGTGCACCACGGGAAACGGCACGTGGATCAGCGACGAGTGGCACGGCCCGCCTGCCAGGCGGAACAGGTTGCGCCGGACAAAGGACAACTCATCCTGCTCGACGGCCCAGCGGATTTCGCATTCCAGGCGCAGGTCGCCCAGGCGGCGCACGTTCTGGGGCAAGCCCGGCGTATGGATGTCGGCGCGCCAGCGCAGGGTGTCGCGCTTCTTGTTGCTGACCAGGTCGGCATTCGCATCGTAGGCGGTCTTGTCGCGCGACAAGGTGAAGCCGCCGTCCGCCGCCAGCGGCACGGGGATGGACAGGTTGTCGGCTGACAAGTGCAGGGTCACGCCATCGAGCCTGGCCTGCGGCGTGGCGGGAATCAGCATGAAGCGCAGCGGCGCGCCCGGCGCCAGGCGCTGGTGGTCGGCATACGCATCGAGTCCCTTGAGCATGGTGCGGTAGGGGCGCAGGTCGGGATCGCGCGTGCTTTGCACGTCGACAATCTGCTGCATTTCCTGGCTTGCCGCATCGCCCGGCGCCGCCGCTTGTTCCTGGGCCATGGCGGGCAGCAGGCTGGCATAAAGGGAGGCGAGGAGGCAAAAGCGGGGAAAGTGCATGGATTGCGTGCCAGGTTAAGCTTGCGATGGGAAACCGTCCAGGCTGGACGGACTGCGAATCTTATCATTCATGTAACTGCCAAATTATCACCAATTGTCTCGTTCGTGTCGCACGGCTGGCGTTGGCGGCGGAAAATGGGACGTCGCGGCGGCAACCACGTAAAATAGCGGATTGACCGAACGATTTTGAAAGCAAGAGCATGGCGATACAATGGTACCCAGGACACATGAACGCGGCCCGCAAGAAAGCGGCCGAGACCATGGAAAACACCGATCTGGTGATTGAAGTGGTGGACGCGCGCCTGCCGGCAGCCAGCTGCAATCCCATGGTGGACGAGCTGCGCCTGTTCCGCCAGCGCCCTTGCCTGAAAATCCTCAACAAGACCGACCTGGCCGATCCTGCCGCCACCGCCGCCTGGGTGGCCTATTTCAATGCCCAGGAAGGCGTGACCGCGTATGCGATGACGACCAAGAAGCCGGGCGACGTGGCGCGCATCCCGGAACTGGCGAAATCGCTGGCGCCGCACCGCGGCGTGCCGACGAAGCCGCTGCGCATCATGATCATGGGCATCCCCAACGTGGGCAAGTCGACCCTGATGAATGCGCTGCTGAAAAAGCGCGTGGCCAAGGTGGGCGACGAGCCGGCCGTCACCAAGATGCAGCAAAAGTTGTACCTGGACAAGAACACGATTTTGGTCGACACGCCCGGCATGCTGTGGCCGAAGATCGCCATCCCCAGCGACGGCCTGATGCTGGCGGCCAGCCACGCCATTGGCTCGAACGCGCTGATCGAAGAGGAAGTGGCCGTGTTCCTGGCCGAGGAATTGCTCAAGCGCTATCCGGACTTGCTGGCGGCCCGCTACGGCACCAAGGTCGATGAAGTCGACGCCATCGGCGTGGTCGAGGGCATCGCCGCCAAGCGCGGCTTCCGCATCAAGGGCGGCGACTACGATTTCGAGAAAGCCTCGCATACCCTGCTGCTCGACTACCGCAGCGGGATCCTGGGACGCATTTCGCTGGAAACGCCGGACACGCGCGCGGCCCTGCTGGCCCAGCACGCGGCCGAGATGGCGGAAAAAGCGGCCAAGGCGGCGGAAATCGCCGCCGAGAAGGCCAGGAATGCGGCGCGCGGCAAGCGCGGCACGTAAGTTACCGCTCCACCATGAAAAAAGCGCCGCGACAGCAATGTCGCGGCGCTTTTTTCATGCGCTGGCCGATTAGCCGAATTTGAAGCTGGTCACGGCCAGCGCGCCAAAGAAATCCTCCTCGTGGTACACGACGTGCGCCGCTTCACGCTCGGCCGCGCCCAGCGCCACCATCAGCGGCAGCAGATGGTCTTCCTGCGGATGGGCCTGGCGCGCGCCCGGCGCCTGGTCCCAGGCCAGCAATTGCTCCAGCCTTTGTTCTGGCGGCAGGGCCATGGCCTGGCGCAGCCAGGCGTCGAACTGGTGCGAGGCGACGGCGCCCGCCTGGCCGAACTGGCGCAGGTTGTGATAACTGAGGCCGCTGCCGAGTATCAGCACGCCCTGGCGGCGCAGGCTGGCCAGCGCGCGGCCCACTTCGACGTGCGTGAGCGGGTCGTAGCCGTGTTTCAGCGACAGTTGCACCAGCGGCATGTCCGCCTGCGGGTAGATGGGGAACAGGGCGCTGAAGGTGCCGTGGTCGAAACCCCGCTCGTGGTCCAGGCGCGCCGGATGGCCTGCCGCGTCGAGCAACTGTTTGACTTGCGCCGCCAGTTCCGGCGCGCCCGGTGCCGGGTACTGGATCTGGTACGTATGCGGCGGAAAGCCCGAATAATCGTAGATCATGCCCGGACGGGGGTTGGCCGAGACGAGAAATTGTGGCCCTTCCCAGTGCGCCGTGACGACCAGCACGGCCTTGGGACGCGCGCCGATCTGGCGCGGGATAGCCTGCAGCGACGCCTCCAGCACGTCGTAGCGGCCGCCGAACTGGTCTTTCATGAACGGCCACGGGCCGCCGCCGTGCGACAGGAAGTAAGTGGGGAAGGTGTGCTCTTGCATGGCGGCTCCTGGTGGGAATGGCTAACGATGGAACCATGATAGTCATGCGCAGTCAGTTGATCAAGATCGCTATTATTGATATATCATTTCCATTTTGTTGATGATTGGGTCGTCATGGATACCTTGCGCAGCATGCGCGTGTTTCGCGCCGTGGTGGAGCTGGACAGTTTTGTGCGCGCCAGCGAGCGCCTGGACCTGTCGCCGGCCATGGTCAGCAAGCACGTGATGCACCTGGAGCGCCACCTGGGCGCGCGCCTGCTGAACCGCAGCAGCCGCCACCTGAGCCTGACGGAAATCGGCAAGGTGTATTTCGAACAGTGCCGCGACATGCTCGACAATCTCGACGAGGTGGAAGCCACCGTCGGCCGCACGACGGTGGTGCCGCGCGGCATGCTGCGCCTGAGCGCGCCCGTCTGGTTCGCCAACGCCATCTTTACGCGCACCCTGGCGGCCTATCGCGCGCGCTTTCCGGAAGTGACCTTCGACATCGACCTCAGCGGCCGTGTGGTGAACCTGGTGGAAGAGGGTTTCGACCTGGCCCTGCGCGTGAGCCAGGCGCCATCGCCGGCCCTGATCGCGCGGCCCATCGGCAGCATCGAATTCCACCTGGTGGCCGCGCCCGCCTATCTGGCGCGCGCGGGCCACCCGCACCTGCCGCAGGACCTGGCGCAGCACGCCATGATCAGCTATTCCTTGTTGGCGAACGGCAATGAACTGGCCTTCGACGGGGTACAGGGGCGCGAGACGGTGAAGTTTTCGCCCGTCCTGCAATGCAATAACGAAAGCCTGCTGCACGCGGCCGCGCTCGACGGCATGGGCATCGCGCTGCTGCCGTCGTGGCAAACGGATGCGGACCTGGCGGCGGGACGGCTGGTGCGCCTCTTCGATGATTTCAAGCTGGCGGACGGCAAGGTGTACGCCGTCTACACGAGCCGCCGCTACCTGTCGTCGAAAGTGCGCACCTTCATCGACTTCCTGGCCGATGAAGGGCGCCTGGGGGCGTGATTACGCGAGCGAGCGCTTGACGTCGATCAAGGCGAACAGGCGCGCGCTGCGCATCCACGCCAGCACCAGCGCGGCCAGCTGCGTCACCAGCAAGCCGGCCACGATGGCCAGCGGGCCGGGCGCTGCCAGGTTCAGGCGCGCCACGCCCAGCAGCGCATACAGCGCCAGCCCCAGCAGGGTGATGACGAGGTAGATGGCCAGGGTGGCCAGCGGACGCCGGCGCAGCATGCCCAGTCCCCGCCACCAGGCCTTGACGGCCGACGTGCGGCGGCGGTCGACGGCCAGCGCCGCGCGGCCCGCGTCGAGCGTGGCGCAGGCCAGCAGGAACAGCAAGCCCGTGAGCAGCAAGGCCAGGTGGCGGGCCAGGTCGGCATCGGCTTCCAGGATGGCCTTTGCCGCGTGCTTGTCGGCCAGTTTCAGCGCGCCGGCACCGATCGCCAGCGCCACGCCCAGCGGCACGATGCTCCACAGCAACATGCGCAGCATGCGGCCGTATTCGCTGAAGGCACCCGTCAGCAGGGGGCCGAAGCCGGGTGGCGCAGGCGCGCGCGCGGCCGTCACCACCAGGCCGCTCAGCAGCGGCGACAGCAGCAGGGCCAGCACGACGCCGGTGATGGCCGCCTGGCTGATGGCGGCGCCGTTGCGTCCCGTATTGGCCACCAGGTCGGCCAGGGTCATCAGGTCGAGCTTGTGCGCCAGGGCCGCCGCATGCACGGCGTTATCGAGGCTGGCGCTCAAGGTGCGCCAGAGGGGAATGACGGCAAGGATGGCGGGGATCAGCAGCAGGCCCGCCCACAGCAGCAGCAAGCGCCATTGCAGGGCGGCGCGGCTGGCGCGCGTGGTCAGGGTCAGGCCGCTGGCCCGTGTCGTGGAAGTGGCGCTCATACGGTGGCAATCAGGGAAAGGAGGTATTGGAAGGCGGCGGCAAGGTCGAAGCTCCAGCGCCGCGCGGCCGAGGTGTCGGCTTTCAGGGTGCGGCTGTCATCGAGCTTGTTGACGTCGAGGTAGTGCACGCGGTCGGGATCGAGTTCGGCCGAGACGGCCTTCACGGGCTTGCTCCAGGTGTAGCGCTGCCACAGCTGCTCGTTATCCCACACCACGCGTTCGGAGCTGCCGTCGGCGAATTTCACCAGCAGCACCTGCGGCACGGGCGCGCCGCGGCGGCGCAAGACCACGCTGGTGAGATAAGGATACGGTCCCGTGCCGGGCTTGGCGTCCGGATGCGCCTTGTCCCACGCCTCGCGTACCTTTTTCTCCTCTTTTTCCAGCGCTTCGGCCGTATGTTCCACGCGCTTGCCGTTCACCACCGCCATGCCGGCCAGCGGCGTCTGCTCTTCGCTGGTGAAGGTGCCGATGCGGTCGTCGATATTCGCGCTGGCATAGACTTGCTGCGCGAAGACCTGTTCCACGATGCGGCGCTGGCCCGTCGCCTCGGCCAGCGTTTCACGCAGGTCGGCCACGCTCGGGTGGCGGAATTTCCACTGTTCGTAATAGGCCTTGAAGCCCCGTTCCATGGCGTCGCTGCCGATGCGCGCTTCCAGGTCGCGCATGGTGATGGCCGTGCGGCTGTAGACGGGGCCCACGCCCTGCAGGCGGTTCCACGCGTTCTGGCCCAGCGGATCGGCCGCATCCTGGCGCGGCGCGGCCATGCGCTCGAATTCGAAGACCTTGAAGACGGGATCGAAGCCCAGGCGCTTGAGCAGGGGCGTGGTGGCGTGGATGTCCTGGCCGCGCGCGCGCAGCATGCGCTGGTCCCAGTACTCGTTCAAGCCTTCGTCGAGGAGGGGTTCCTCGAACTCGTTCGACGCCAGGATGCCATAGAAATAGCCATGGCCGAATTCATGGATGGTGACGAAATCGAGGCCGAATTCGGGAATGGTCTTCGGCTGCAGGTTGGCGTAGCTCGACGCCGTGATGAAGGTCGGGTATTCCATGCCGCCTGCTTCGGCCGCGTTAAACGGCGGAATCACCACCGTCAGCGTCTTGTACGGATACGGGCCCAGGGTGCGCGAGAAATACGTGAGCGAATCCTTCGCCGCCTGCAGCGCGGGCGCCGCGTTCGACGCGTATTCGGGCGGGTACAGCACCTTGATGGCCACCGGCGGGCTGCCAGGACCGCTCCAGCTGCCCGTCAACGGCTGCGCGCTGCGCTTGTCGGCCGTCCAGGCGAAATCGTGCACGTCGCCCTGCACATAGTGATGCGTGAGCATGCCGTTCTTTTCCTGCGGCGCGCCCTGCAGTTCGCCCGTGGCGCCCACCGTGTACTCCTTGGGCACGGTCAGCTTTACGTCGTAGTTGCCGAAATCGGCGTAGAACTCCGAATTGAGGTGGAATTCATGCGCGTTCCAGCGCGGCGCGGTGGCGCCCCGTTCGCCGGGCAGTTCCAGCACGGCGATCTTGGGGAACCACTGGCCCACCAGGTGGAAGCTGCCGAAATAGCCGGTGCGCGCGATGACGCGCGGCAACTGGTCGAAGAAGCGGATGTCGAGCGTCGTCTCGGCGCCCGGCGCGACGGCCTGCGGCAAATCGACGCGCACGACCGTGCGGTCGGTGGCCGGGCCGTTGTCCGGCTGGACGAAATGCCAGGGCGCCTTGGCGCCGTTCTGCGTCATGCTGCGCAGTTCGATGTAGCCCCACTCGCCGTCGCGCGTGTCGACGCCCGAGCGGAAGCCCGTGTCGAGCTTGCGCTTTTCGGTGAAGAAGGTCGAATGTTCGCCTTCGAAGGCATTCAGGTACAGGTGCAGGTACACGCTGCTGACGGCTTGCGCGCTGCGGTTGCGCCAGCGCAGTTTCTGCTGGCCGTCTATCGTGTGCTTGACGGGATCGAGCGTCGCTTCGATCTGATAATCGACGACGCGGTCCGACAGGGTCGCTTGCGCGCCCGTGCGCGCACCGCCCCAGGCATTGCTGGCGCTGGGCGTGCTGACGGCCGACGCATGCGGCGACGCCAGGGCGATGCCGTCGGCGGACGGCGCCAGCGGCGTGGGCGCGCTGGCCGGCTTGCCTTGGCCCGGCTGGGCGAACAGGTCGGCCTGCAAAGCAAGGCCGGCCAGCAGCATGGCGGTGATGGAAAGGGCTTTGAGCTTGCCCGAGATGGGGAAAAAACCAATGCTGCGGCGCGTGCCGCGGGGACTTGGCGGCCCCCGGCGCGTTGTGCTACGACTTTCCATGCGTGACTCCCACAGTGACTTCTTATTGTTGATTTTTAAATGCAGTCGGCTGCGCCCAGGATCGCCGGGCGCACCTTAATATACCTACAAAAATGCCAAATCACCAATAAAATATTGGCATAAGGAAAGTACCGCCGGGCTGGCGCTTGCGGCGCCGTGCGCCGTGCGTATAATGATTCGCTTTTGCCATCCCTCCGTTCCACCAGCGCGCGTCTGCGCCGCGGTGACGCCTCCAGCCTGCCGCCATGATGCCTGCCCCTCCCGTCCTGATCATCGCCACGCGCGCCTTGCTGCTGTGCGTCCTGGCCATGCCGGCGTGCGCGCAGGAAGGCGTGGATGCCGGCGCGGCTGGCGTCACGCATGGCGACGTGTCCGCCGAGCTGGCGCAGGGCGGCCAGCACAGCGTGCGCGGCTCCCTGTCGCGCGAGCAGGACGGCATGACGCTCGATGTGGCCATGGATGGGCTGCGCAACGGCAATTACCGCGATGGCAGCGTGTTTCACCAGCGCGGCTTCAACGGCGGCGCGGAATGGAAGGCGCGCCAGGGCCGCTTCGGCTTCAGCGCCGACCAGCTGAACCAGGAGACCCGCTATCCCGCGCCCGAGGCGCCGTTCCTGGCCTTGCTGGCGGCCCGCCCGGAAGACCTGTACCGCTATGAGGTGCGGCGCGCCAGCGCCTTCGTGCAGCGTTATGTGGGCAGTTTCGAGCTGGGCGTGGAACTGTCGCAGCGGGAAAAGCGCGCCACGGCCCACTATGCGGGCGAGGACGGCAGCAGCGAATCGAGGTACAGCAGCCGCCGCCGGCAGCTGGCGCCCCGCCTGCGCCATTACGGCAAGGTGGGCGGCGTGGGCACGGATACGGAAGTGGGCCTGGACCTGATGCAGTGGCAGCGGCGCTCGGACCGCGATGGCGACGGGCAGCGCCGCCAGTATTCGCGCGCGCTGCTGCTGCGCGAAGAGCTGGCCTTCGGCGGCCCGTATGCGCCGCGCCTGCTGCTGGGGCTGCGGCATGAGCAGTTCCAGCTCGATCCGGCCGACCTGCCCGCCGGCGGCAGCGACTGGGAAAACCAGAATGCCTGGGACTTGCAGGGCAGCCTGCAATTGCGCCCGCAACTGAGCGTGTACGCCAAGGCCGCGCGCAGCTACCGCATCGACGACGATGGCTATACCCGCGCCGGCTACCGCCCCCTGGCGGGCCAGTTGCGGCGCGAAATGGAAGTGGGCGCCACCGTCGGCGACGCGGCGCGCAGCGCTTCCGTGCGCGTATTCAGCGAGCGCCTGAGCAACCAGATCGTTTTCGACCAAAGCCTGGGCCAGCTGGGCTTTGCGGGCAACCTCGACCCCTCGCGCCGCGACGGCATCGCCATCGAGGCCAGCATGGCGCTGGCGCGCGACTGGCGCCTCGACGGGCAACTGCGGCAAGTGCATGCGCGCTACGACGATTACGCCTATGACGGCCCGGATATCGCCCTCGTGCCGAAAACCCTGGCCAGCCTGCGCCTGTACTGGACGGGGCAGGGCGGCGCCAGTGCCGACGTGGGCGTGCAATGGCTGCGCGCGCTGCGCTATGGCCCCGATTTCGCCGGCAGCTGCCTGGCGCAGGTGCCCGCGTTTGCCACCATGGACGGGCGCTACGCGCACAAGCTGGGCGCCTGGGAGCTGGAACTGGCCGGCAGCAACCTGGCCAACCGCCGCCATTACGGCGATGCGCCCGGCTGCCGTTCCAGCATTTACCTCAAGGATGCGCGCCAGCTGCGCGTGTCGGCGCGCTACCATTTTTGAGGCGCGGGTGCAGCGGGGCTTAAATACGGCTTAAGCTGGCGCAAACCGGGGCGATAAACATGGATTTTTTCCGCCCGGGCCTCATCGGCCGGCGCAAAAAGTGGTAATCTCGCCCCGTTCACGACCACTTTATGATGAAGGATTATTATGCGTTTTCTGCGTTTCTTGCGTCCCCTGCTTGCCGCCGTCACCCTGGTGGCGGCCACCGGCGGCGCCATGGCGGCCGATACCGGCTTTACCACGCTCCCGACGCCAGTGCGCACGGACACGGGCAAGAAGGTGGAAGTGGTGGAGTACTTCATGTATTCCTGCCCGCATTGCTACGCGCTCGATCCGCTGATGCACGACTGGGTCAAGAAGCAGGGCGACAAGATCGCCTTCCGCCGCATCCACCTGGCCTTCAATGGCCCGAAAGATGCGCAGGCGCACGCCTACGCCACGCTGGAAGCGATGGGCCAGCTGGACCAGTTCCACGACAAGATCTTCCGCGCCATCCACGTCGAGCGCAACCGCCTGAACCGCGATGACGCCATTCTCGAGCTGCTGGTCAAGAACGGCATCGACAAGGCGAAATACCTGGACATGTTCAATTCCTTCGGCGTGCAGACCAAGCTGAAACGCAATGAACAGCTGATCACCGCCAGCAAGATCGACAGCGCGCCGACCATCGTCATCGATGGCCGCTTCGTGACGTCGCCGGCGCAGCTGTCGCGTCCGGGGCAGTCCGAGCCGCAAACCCAGACAGCGACCCTGCGCGTGATGGATGAACTGGTGGCGCGCGTGCTGAAAGAGCGCGCCCCGGCGCCAGCGAAGAAGTAATACTGGAGAATGTCATGAAACAGCTGCCCTGGACCCTGTGTGCGCTGGCTCTTGCCCTCGTGGCCTGGCTGGCGATTGCCGTCGTCAGCGTGGAAAACCAGCGCAATGCGCTGGCCACCAAGGCGTGCGTGGACCCCGCATTCAAGAATGAGGTCGACGCGAAATGCCTGGCGTCCGTGCAGTCGCGCGAGCACTGGTGGCAGCACCTCACTTATGCCATGACGCATTTCAGGCCATAGAACGCCGGATAAAATCTACTGCGCGTCGCGCTTTGCGGCCGGCGATGCTCACCGGCTCGGCGCCCCCGTACAGAGTACGGTTGCGCTTCTCGGCCACAAATCACTGCCGCTCGCTACGATTTTCTCCGGCGTTGTGACGATAAGGAATAGACAGACAAAAAACCCGCCTTGCGCGGGCTTTTTTACGCCTGCAGCTTACGGGTATCATGAAGCCACAACCATCCAGGAGGGATAATGAAGGAAGTGATCTTGATTACCGGTAGCAGCCGCGGCATCGGCGCGGCGACGGCCCTGCTGGCGGCGCGCCAAGGCTATGCCGTTTGCGTCAACTATGTGCGCGATGCGCAGGCGGCCGAGGCGCTGTGCGCGCGCATCGTCGCCGGCGGAGGCGAGGCCATCGCCGTGCAGGCTGACGTCAGCGATGAAGCGGACGTGGAACGCTTGTTTGGCGAAGTCGACGCGCGCCTGGGGACCTTGACGGCGCTGGTCAACAATGTGGGCGTGCTGGAGCAGAAATGCCGGCTGGCCGACATTTCCGTGCAGCGCCTCGAACGCGTGCTGCGCACCAACGTGATCAGTTATTTCCTGTGCTGCCAGCAAGCCGTGCGGCGTATGTCGACGGCCAATGGCGGGCAGGGCGGGCGCATCGTGAACGTCTCGTCGGCCGCCGCGCGCCTCGGTTCCCCGGGCGAATACATCGACTACGCGGCCTCGAAAGGCGCCGTCGATACCTTGACCCTGGGCCTGGCGAAGGAAGTGGCGGCCGAGGGCATCCGCGTCAACGGCGTGCGCCCCGGCATCATCTACACGGACATCCACGCGTCGGGCGGCGAACCGGGACGGGTGGCGCGCCTGGCGTCCGGCGTGCCCATGCAGCGGGGCGGCCAGCCGGAAGAAATCGCCGACGCCATCCTGTACCTGCTGGGGCCAGGCGCGAGCTATGTGACGGGCAGCATCCTCGACGTGGCGGGCGGCCGCTGATTTTCAACTACTGCAAGCAAGTGATTCAAGCGCGGGGCCAATTATCAAATAGGGCAAGCGAGTCCAGAATGGCGGGGTGCCCTATGCAGCAGGCACGCCGATCAACCCACCTGGATTCATTATGCCCGCACCTGTTCTTGCCCCCGCCATCCTGGCCCTTTCTCTGCTGGCCGCCGCGCCCGCCCAATCCGCCACGCACCTGCCCATGCCGGGCCACCTAGCCGGCGCCGCCGCCACCGACAAGGTGGTGCTGGCCGCGCGCCGCTACGCCGCGTTCTGGCAGAGCGGCGACCCGGCCCTGGCGCGCCAGGCGCTGGCCGACGATTTCACCGACCGCAGCTTGCCCGCCGGGCGTGCGCAGGGATTGGCCGGTCCGCTGCAGGCATCTGACGTGTTTCATGCGGCCGTGCCGGATTTGCAGGTGGCCATCGAAGACATGCTGGTGGCGGGCGACCGTGTCACCTTGCGCCTGCATTTCACGGGGCGCTTCACGGGCGTCTTCCCCACGCCGCAGGGCTCCTTGCAGGGGCAGGGCCAGGCCATCGACTTTTACGCGTTCGATTTGTACCGCGTGAATGCGCAGGGGCGCATCAGCGACAACTGGCACCTGGAAGATAATTTGACCCTGCTGCGCCAGCTGGGCGTGCTGGCGCCATGACCGTGGCCCGCTAGCGCTGCGCCGGCAGGGCGGCGAATTGCTGCAGCAGGAAGTCGGCCAGCAGGGCCACGCGCGGCGGCTGGAAGCGGCTGCGCCGGTACAGCAGGTTCAGGGGGACGCTGTCGGCAAAGTAATCGTCGAGCACCGTGTGCAGGCGTCCTGCGCGCAGGTCGTCGCCGATGTCGAGCAGGGATTTGTAGGCATAGCCATGGCCGGCCACGGCCCAGCGGCGGATGATTTCGCCATCGTTGCTGTGCCAGGCGCCTTGCGGGCGCAGGCTATGGCGCTTGCCGTCTTCGCGGTAGCGCCACTCCTGCGGCGCGCCGTCGCCCGCCGTGAGCACGAGCGTCGGCAGCAGCGCCAGGTCGCGCGGCGTGGCCGGCACGCCCACTTTGGCGGCCAGCGCGGGTGCCACGCACACGACGCGCCGGCCCGGGTGCAGCAGGCGCGCCACCATGTCGCTGTCGGGCAGCTCGCCGTAGCGGATGGCCAGGTCGATATCGTCCTGCACCAGCCTGGCCGTGGTATCCGTCAGGGTCAGCGCATGGCGCACCTGCGGGTGCAGCGCGGCAAAGCGGTCGAGCATCGGCAGCAGCAACTGGCGGCCGATGTCGGACGGCGCCGAGATGCGCACCATGCCGCGCACGGCGGCGCCGCCCGCAGGCAAGCCGTCTTCCGCCTGCGCCAGCAAGTCCAGCGCCTGTTCGCTGTAGTGGCGGTAGTGCACACCTTCTTCCGTCAGGCGCAGCTGGCGCGTGGTGCGCTCGAACAGGGTGACGCCCAGCGCCGTTTCCAGGCGCGCGATGGCGGCGCTGGCGGCGGCCGGCGACAGGCCGTGCTTGCGGCCGGCCGCGGAAAAGCTGCCCAGCGCCGCGGCGTCGAGGAACAGGGCGATTTCCGCCAGGCGTCCGGCGCCGCCGCGGCTCATGCCGGGTGCGCGGCCGCTGGCTTCGGCGCCGGTGCGGAATGCGCCGAGTGGGGCGTGATCACCACGGTGCAAGTGGTGCCGGCCACCAGCAATTGCCCCTTCGGCTGCTCGTCGATGTGGATGCGCACGGGCACGCGCTGCGCCAGGCGAACCCAGTTGAATGTGGGATTGACGTCGGCCAGCAATTCGCGGCCCGTGGCGGCGTCGCGGTCGGTGATGCCGCGCGCGATGCTCTCGATATGGCCGTGCAGGGTGCCGCCGCTCATCAGATTCATTTCCGCCTTGTCGTCCTGCGCCAGCATGCCCAGCTTGGTCTCTTCGAAGTAGCCGACGACGTAGTACGAGGCGCTGTCGATGACGGCCAGCTTGGCCGCGCCGACGGCGGCGAAATCGCCCTTGTGCACGTTCAGGTTCGTCACGTAGCCGCTGACGGGGGCGCGCACGGTGGTGCGCTCCAGGTTCAATTGCGCCAGCGCGCGGGCGGCCACGGCGGCCTGCACTTGCGACGAGGCCGAGCTGGCGGCAAAGGCGGCGCTTTCGCGGCTTTCCGTCGAGATGATGCTGGCGTCGAGGCCTGCGCGGCGCTGGGCCTCCTTGCCGCGGCGGCCCATCTCCGTTTTTTGCGCTGCCAGCACGGCGTCGGCCTGGGCCAGCGCGCTCGTGTAGCGTTCCTTGTCGACGACGAACAGCACGTCGCCCTTTTGCACCACCTGGTTGTCGCGCACCAGCACGTCCGTGACGGTGCCGGCCACGTCGGCGCTGATGTTGACGATGTCGGCCTTGATGCGGCCGTCGCGCGTCCACGGCGACTCCATGTAGCGGTCCCAGACGGTCTTGCCTATCCACAGGGCTGCGGCCAATAGCAGCAGGGTGATTGCATAGCGGGTCAGTTTGCTTACCATGTCGGCAGCCTTTCCTTGATTGGGTTGAACAGTTTTTTTTATTTGTAAAGCGATAAGGCCAGCGCGCCGAAGATGGCGATGAAGATGCACAGTCGCGCCAGCGACGGGTGCCACACCATGCGGTACACGCCCAGCCAGCCCAGCACGCGGTCGAGCAGGGTTTGCAGGCCGATGCTGAGGATGAACAGGGGCAGCAGGGTAGGAATCAGAATTCCGAACAGGGCGAATTCACGCGGCATGGTGGTCTCCGGCGCCAGGCGCCATGTGGTCGAGTAAAGAGGTGTAGATCGAATGCAGGTCGGCCAGCGCCGTCTGCAGGCGCGCGCTGCGCTCGGGCGTGACGCCGGCTTCGTTCTGCGCCGCGCGCACCACGGCGCCCGCCTGCAGGGTGGCCGCCAGGGCCGCCTGCAGTGCCGTGTCGCCGCGCGTGCGCAGCCAACCGGCGATGTGGTCGACGCATTGCTGCAGCGCGTGGCGCGTGGCGCCTGGCCGGGCGGTCGCGATCAGTTCGCGCAATTCGATCACCGAGTGGCCGATTTCCAGCAGGGTCAATGCCTGGCGCACGACGGCGCGCGTGGCCTCGCCAGGCGCCGGGCCGGCCGCCGCGTTGAGCTGGCTGAGCAGGTCGCGCACGCGGTTGTCGAAACGGTGTTTCACGCGCCGCGCCGGCGCCGTGCACGCATGCAGCGCTTCGCGCCACAGGGCGCGGCCGATATGGTCCTTGTGGCCCATCGTGTGTTCGGGCAGCAGCACGGCAAACACGAGGGCGGCCAGCATCAGGCCGACGATCAGCGCCATGCCCGTGTTGAGAAAAGCAGCGCCGTCGACATGCATCAGATTCGTCGGCGCCATCTGCGTGATGAAGGTCGACACGCCCAGGCCCACGCCCAGCTTGGCCGGATTCGTCATCAGATACAGGCCCACGGCGAGGAAGGGTGCAAAACTGAGTACCAGCATGGGGAAGCCGTCGCCGTGCACCAGCACGAAGTACACGCAGACGAGCGACAGCGGCATGGCGATCAAAAATCCCGCCAGCACTTGCCGGACCATCATGATGGGGCGCGGCGAGGACGAGGCCAGCGCGCAGAACACGGCCGCCATCAGCATCGCCGTGCTGGCATAGGGCCAGGCGAGGAAGTAGGCGCCCAGCGCCAGCAGGGCCAGGCTGATGGCCGCACGCGCGCCGCTGGCGATCACCAGCGCGGGCGGCGTCTTCGGCGCATAGGCCTGCGGCGTGCTGATTTCCAGCGGCGTGTCGTGCGCCAGGCTGAAATACACTTCGTGAAAGCGGCTCATGTCGCGCGCGAAGCGCTCGAGCAGCTCGCACACGGTGTCGAAATCGATGCGCTGCGCATGCGCGATGGGGGCGCCGTCGATGTCCGCGCGGGCCTGCGCCAGCGCCGTTTGCAGGTGCTGCTGCATGGTGTCGAGCGAGTCTTGCGACGGCGTCGTTTGCAGCGCTTCGGCGACGATGGCGTACAGGGGCGCGCAAGCCTGCATGACTTGCGTCTCGTCGTCGCGCTGCAGGCGGTCGAACAGGCGGTGGAAGGTATAGAAGGTGGTCAGCGCCGTCATGAAGGTAGCGTTGAAGGCGTGCAGCTTGCGGTTTTGCGCGCGCACGTGGCTCACTTTGCTGGTGACTTCGAACAGGGCGGCCGAGCGGCCCAGCTCCAGCGCCGCCACGTCGGCGGCAAACTGCAAATGCGTCAGTTCCACCTGCGCCGGCGTGAGTTTTTGCTGCAGCACGTCCTGGCAAAAGGCGAGGAATTTGCCGTAGCGCGCTTGCACCGTGCGCATCACCTGCGTGCCCTGGTGGCGCGGCAGCAGCACGCTGGACACGGCCGCCGAGCAGATGATGCCCAGGCTCACTTCGGCCACGCGCGTGACGGCCAGCGCGAACACCTGCATCGGCTGCTCGATGGCGGGCAGCACGATCATGCAGGCCGTGTAGCCGGCCAGCACGTACACATACGATTGGGCGTTGCGGTGCAGGGCCGAGCCGCTCGTGCACAGTCCCACCCACAGGGCCAGGCCGGCGAACAGCAGCACGGGTTGCTGCGGGAACAGGCCGATCAGGGTCAGCGCGGCCGTGCATCCGAGCAGGGTGCCGCACAGGCGGTAAAAGCTTTTTTCCAGCACCATGCCGCTGCTGGGCAGGGCCAGGATGATGGTGGTGGTCATCGCCGTGCTGGGCGAATCGAGGCCTAGGCGGTAGGCCAGCCACAGCGCGCAGAACGAGGCGATGAGGGTCTTGCCGACGTAGATCCAGCGTTCGCCTTCCGTCGAGCGCCAGTCCTGCAGCGCCAGCGCCAGCCAGTGGGCCGCCCGGGTCAGGGGGCCGTATATAGGTTTTGTTGCTGTGGCTGGCGTCATCGATAGGCTATCAGTTCTGGTTGTTGAGATTGTTGAGGTTGCGCAACTGGCGCATGTACAGCTTGTCGAGCACTTGCAGCTCTTCGTCCGTGAAGCCTTCGTACAGGGCCGAGGTTTCCTGGTACACGTCCGGCAGCGCCGTTTCGATCAGGGCGCGGCCCTTGTCGGTCAGCGAGATCATCACGGAGCGGCGGTCGCCGGGGCGCGTGCCGCGGTGGATCAGGCCGCGCGTTTCCAGGTCGTTGCACACGCGCGTCAGGTTGGCCGGCTTTTCATGGCACGCCATGCCCAGGGTGCAGGCGTTCGAGGTTTCGTCGTCCGTGCCGTACAGCACGGCCAGCACCATGTAGCTGGCATCGACCAGGTCGTGCTTTTTCAGCGCGGCATTGGTCAGATCCTTCATGCCTTTTTGAATGTGGTACGTCATGCGCAACAGGCGCATCAGTTCCATGGGGAAGCCTGGCATGCGCGTGCGGATGTTTTGCAGCCGCTTGGAGGTGGCGTCAAAAGCGGTCATGTCATATTCCTTCATGTGTGAATAAAGTTCCGATTGTATCTTGTTGGGCTAGGGCAATGCCAGGATTGCAAGCTCAGATGCCGCCTCCCAGTGCATTCATCAAGGAAACGTACAGATCGAGCTCGCGCGCCCCATTTTGCGCCTGCTGCTGTTCTTCCGCCAGCAGCGCCACTTGCGTGTTGAGCATGTTGATGGCGTCGCTCATGCCCGCCTTGTAGGCCTTTTCCGCCAGGTCGCGCGCGCGCTGCGCCGTGGCCAGCGCCTGCACGGTCAGCTGGTGCTGTTTGGCCAGCGACTGGGCGCGGGTGACGGCGTTGGCCACGTCCGACATGGCGTTGATGACGGTGGCGTTGTACTGTTCCACGGCGCCGTCGTACACGGCCGTCTGGCTGCCCAGCTGGGCGCGCAGGCGGGCGCCGGCGAAGATGGGCAGGCTCAGCGCGGGCGAGACGCCGCGGATGTCCGAGTTGGCATCGAGAAAGTGGCTGAAGCCGAAGGCCTGGAAGCCGGCAAAGGCCACCAGGTTGACGTTCGGGTAGAACTCGGCCTTGGCGGCGTCGATGCGCTGCGCCGCCGCTTCCACTCTCCAGCGTTGGGCGGCGATGTCGGGGCGGCGACCGATCAGGTCGGCCGGCAGGGCGGCGGGAATGGCCAGCGGCTGGTCCAGGCGCAGCACGGGCCGCGTAAGCGCCGCACCGGCCGCCGGCCCCTTGCCCGACAGGGCCGCCAGCTGGTTGCGCAGCAGGGCCAGTGACTCGGCCGACTGTTCCAGCTGGCGCCGGCCGGCGGGCAAGGTGGTTTCTATTTGCGCTACATCAATATCGGTGCCGATACCGGCTTGCTTGCGCTGGCGCGTGATGTCGAGGATGCGGGCGCGCTGCGCCAGGCTGCGTTCGATCACGTCCTGCAGCTGGAATTCATACGACAGCTGGATGTAGGTGCGCACCAGCGCCGTTTCCAGCGCCAGGCGGGCCATCTGCGATTCGGCCGAGGCCATCTGCACGTCGCCCAGGGCGGCCGACAGGGCGGCGCGGTTGCGGCCCCACAGGTCCAGGTCGTACGAAGCCGTGACGGTGGCCTGGTTGCGCCAGGCGTAATTGCCGGCCAGGGGCGCCGGCGTGCTGCCATGCTGCGAATACAGTTCGCGGTTGATGGAGACGGCTGCGTCGGCTTGCGGGCGGGTCTTGTCTTCCGCCGCGCCGGCCAGCGCCTCGGCCTGACGCACGCGCGCCTGGGCCCCGCGCAGGGTGGGGCTATCGGCGAGCGCCTGCTCCATCAGGCGGTTCAATTGGGGGTCGTGCAAGTCTTGCCACCATTGCGTGCGCGGCCATTGTATGGCGGCGCTGGCGGCGGCATCCATGGCCTGGCTCGCCTGCAGCTTGTTGGCGTCGAGCATGGCCGATTGCGGCGCGATATGGCCCATGTCGGCACAGGCGCTCAAGGCAAGGATCAGGCTGGCGGCAAGCAAACGGCGGTGCAGGGACATGCAGGGACTCCGGGAAAGATCGTGTTGGGGGTGCTGCTGACAGCTCGCCGCGGTGAGCTTCGGGAGTGGCCCGAGTGCTGCGCCGCAACTGAGGTGTGTTACTGACTGACTGAAACCGGCTGACTGGTTTCTTATTTCACGACGTGTTTTGTCGTTTGCGCGACATCAAAGTCCGCTTCCGTTTGCGGGATCAGGCCAGCCTTGCGGGCGGCGTAGAACTCGGCCATGACTTCTTCGCGCGTCACTTTGCTGGCGGCGGTGGCCGGCGTTTTCGGGTAGTCGACTTCGCTGGTGGCGATTTCGCCGGCGTTGCGGGCACGGATGTATTCGGCCGTGACGTCAGCGCGCGTGAGTTGCTGGCTGGCAGCGGCAGGCGCGCCGCTTTGGGCGAAAGCCGACGTGGCGGCGGTGATGGCAAACAATGCTGCGATGAGTGATTTGGCTTGCATGATAAAACTCCAATATGTGCATGATGGCTGGGTGGATGGGCCGGCTCGCCACGTACCGGTCGGTTCGGCGGCATGGCGCTGGTGGGCGCCGTGCCGCCGATGAAGCAGTTTCTGGATGAGAAGATGCTTACTTGAATTAACTATAGCAATGAATAGTACATTTGTGAAGTAATTTCTGAAAATAGTTGTGCGCCGCCGCATTCTTCCCACGGAAATGCCGTGCAGGCGTGCGCCGCAGGCCAGGCCAGCGGAGTAAGCTGGTTTTTTATGAACGGGAGGCCGCCATGAGCAGCAGCACACTCGATCCGGACAATTTGCCCGTCACGCCTGACCGCGTTCTGGGCAGCGGCCATGGCAAGGGGGCGCTCGGTCCCAGCGACAGTTCCGACAGCGGCAGCGACATGCAGGGCGTGCCGGGCCAGGATGCGGAAGCGCTGGAGAACGACAGCGATGCGGCCGGCACGGGCGAGCGGGCCGGCGTGGAGCCGCGCAATACGGCGCCCGACGGCGGCGACATCGACGTCGATCATGTGGAAAGCGTGGCGCCCGTGCAGCCGGCGCAGGGTGATGGTGGCGAATTGCCTCCATGAATTACCGCCTCTCCTGCGCCATCGGCGTAAAATGCAGGCAAGGCGGCGTGCGCGCCGCCATGGCCAGCCGGCCGGCACAGGATAGGATGTCAGAGGATGCAAACGCAGATGTCGGAAGAGAAAGAAAAAGACTTGATGTCGATGTACCGCGAGACGCGGCCGCGCGAGTTTTTTGGCGAAAAAAGTAACACCAATCACCTGGCCTGGAGTTCGCTCGTGGTCTTGCTGGCGCTGGCGTTCTGGCTCGTCGTGGCCCTGGCGGCGGCGGAGAATCAGCGTTACGCGCTGGAAACGAAGGTGTGCCAGGATCGCGTCTTCCCCGCGGAAATCGACACGTCTTGCCTGAAACAGGTCAAGTCGCGCGATCACTGGTGGCAGCACGTGGGCCATGCGCTGGTGCGGATGGGCGCCTGAGCGGCGCAAGCATATCCTGAAGGACGCGCCGCTGCAGCGATGACGCCGGCGCCCTTCCTGTTGCGGGAGGCGAGATGCCACGCGATACTGCACGGGAACAGCCGCAATGGCTGTTTACGCGCCACAGTGCCTTGACGGTGCGCCAGTTGCTGCGCGCCTATGGTGTGCTGTGCCTGTTTTCCACCGCCATCGCCGCCGCCTTTGCGCTGCGCGGCTACTGGTACATCCCCGTCTTTTCATTTGCCGAACTGGTCTTGGTGGCCATTTCCCTGCTGTATTACCTGCGCCATGCCCGCGACTACGAGCATCTGGCCCTGCGCGACGGCGTGCTGGTCGTCGAACAGGTGAGTGCCGGCCGGCGCCAGTGCAGCAGCTTTCGCCCCTGGTGCACGCATATCGTCGTGCCGGAGGGGCCGCGCCAGCTGATATGCATCAGCTGCGGCAGCACGCATGTGGAGGTGGGCGCCTTTGCCACGCCGGAACGGCGGCGGCAGGTGGCGCAGGAGTTGCTGGCCTGGCTGCCGCCGCTGGAACCGTGAGGGAAGCTGGCCTTTACTTCGGGCCGTAAAACTGGAACGTCTGTACCACCAGCAAGGTGGTGGGAAAGCCGGTGAGCGTCTTGAATTCCTTCGCACCCGTGATCTTGTAGGCGCCGGCCTGGAACGCTTCGCCTTCCTCCCAGCTGTGATCCTTCATGGCAAACTGCAGCAGGCGCTTGTCGTTGTAGCGGTAGCTGAAGATGGTGTAGGCGCCGACGCGGCTGGTGACGACGAAGCGTTCATCGCGCTCGTCGGCGATGAGCAGGATGCCCGGATAGCGGCTGATGCCCGCCTCCTCGTTCTGGATCCTGAGGATCACATCCGTAAAGCTGCATTCGGCGTCGCGGATCTTGTCGCGCTTCGTGGCGATCTGCATGACCTCGTCGTAGCTCTTGCCATGCGTAATCGACCACGACGGCGCGTCGCAATAATTGGCCGCGCTGGCGTTGGCCGCGCACAGCAGCAGGCAAAGGGTCGTGGCAGTGATGGTCTTCATGGTGTCTGGTCGCGGGCAGGGATGTTGTGAAGCCGGCAGTCTAGCGCCAGACCGCCGGCTTCACAAGCACCGGGGAGCGCGTGCTCAGACGGCCCGCGACGGACCTTCCCACAGATTGATATGGCCTTCGCGCGCCTGCACGTCGATGGCGGCCAGCTCGTCGGCCGTGAACGACAATTGCTGCAGCGCGGCCACGTTTTCGCGGATTTGCGCGCTGCTGCTGGCGCCGATCAGGGTCGAGGTGACGCGCGGATCGCGCAGCACCCAGGCCAGCGCCATCTGCGCCAGGGTTTGTCCCCGCTGCGCGGCGATCTGGTTCAGCGCGCGCACGCGGGCCAGGTTTTCCGCGCTCAGGTGTTTTTGCAGCAGCGAGCCGCCGCCGGGGCGGTTGACGCGGGCATCCTGCGGCACGCCATCGAGGTATTTGTCGCTAAGCAAGCCCTGCGCCAGCGCCGTGAACGTGATGCAGCCCATGCCTTCTTGCTGCAGGGTATCGAGCAAGCCGTCTTCCTCGATCCAGCGGTTGAGCATATTGTAGGCTGGCTGGTGGATCAGACACGGCACTTTCCACTCTTTCAGCAGTTTGGCCGCCTCAGCCGTCTTTTGCGGCGAATACGAGGACAGGCCCACGTACAGCGCCTTGCCCTGCTGCACGGCGGTGGCCAGCGCGCCCATGGTTTCTTCCAGCGGCGTGTCGGCGTCGTAGCGGTGCGAGTAAAAGATGTCGACGTAGTCGAGGCCCAGGCGCTGCAAGCTCTGGTCCAGGCTGGCCAGCACGTATTTGCGCGAGCCGCCGCCCTGGCCGTACGGGCCCGGCCACATGTCCCAGCCTGCCTTGGTGGAAATGATCAGTTCATCGCGGTACGGTAAGAAATCGTCGCGCAGCAGCTTGCCGAAATTGCTTTCCGCGCTGCCATACGGCGGGCCGTAGTTGTTTGCCAGGTCGAAATGCGTGATGCCCAGGTCGAAGGCCGTGCGCAGCATGTCGCGCTGCGAGGCCAGGCTGTTGCTGTCGCCAAAATTGTGCCACAGTCCCAGGGACAACAGCGGCAGTTTCAGCCCGCTGCGCCCGCACGTGCGGTATTGCATGGTGTCGTAGCGGTTTTCGGCGGCGTGGTAGGTCATGGCATCTCCTGGTTGAATGAAGCGCCTATTTTCGCGCAAAATCAAGGTCGGTGCGCGTGCTCCTTGTATGTGGCTGGACGCGCCTTACAATGGGCGTTCAGGAGTCTCGCGAGGAGCGGTCATGGAAATCGAATTGAAATTGTTGCTGGCGCAGCAAGATGTAGCGCGCCTGCGCGCGCACCCGTTGCTGGCGCAACAGGCGCAAGGAGAGGTGCAGTTGCTGCAGATGCACGATATCTATGTCGATACGCCCGATTTGCAGCTGTGCCGCCACCAGGCGGGCTTGCGCGTGCGCCAGGTGGACGGGCGCTGGGTGCAGACCCTGAAGGCCGGTGGCAGCGTCAACAGCGGCTTGCACAGCCGCCACGAATGGGAGGGCGAAGTTTCCGGTCCGCAACCGGACCTCGCCGCGCTGGACTCGGCCATCGGCCGCAAGCAGCCCATCCGCGCGCTGCTGCGCCAGGACGCCGTCCGCGACGCCTTGCAGCCCGTGTTTACCACGCGCATGGAGCGCACCGTATGGCAGCTGCGCACGCCGCAGGGCGACGAGATCGAATGCGTGCTGGACCAGGGTGTCATCGAAAGCGGCGCGGATGGGGCGAATGGCGCCGTCCGCAGCGTGCCCGTCAGCGAGATCGAACTGGAATTGAAGCAGGGGCAAGCGGCCAGCCTGTTCGACGTGGCGCTGGCCCTGCTGCAGGACGTGCCGCTGCAGCTGGGCCACATGAGCAAGGCGGAACGTGGCTACCGCCTCGCGGCGTCACAGCCTCTGCAGGCGGTCAAGGCGCAGCCCCTGGCGCTGGACGCGGCGATGTCGGTGGAGCAAGTGTTCCTGGCCATCGCTGGCAATTGCCTGGAGCAGGTCAGCGGCAACCAGGATGGCGTGGCGGCGGGCGAGGATGTGGAAAGCGTGCACCAGATGCGCGTGGGCCTGCGCCGTCTGCGCTCGGCGCTGGGCATGTTCAAGTCCTTGCTGGCGCTGCCCGAGGCCTTGAAGGCCGAACTCGACTGGCTGGGCGGCGCGCTGGGCGAGGCGCGCGACTGGGATGTGTTGGCTGGCAATACCCTGGCGCAGCTCGATGGCGAGGCGCAGGCGGATGCGGCGGCGCTGGCAGAGGCGGCGCACGCGCAGGCGCGCCTCAAGCATGCACAAGCGGCCCAGGCCGTTACATCGGCGCGCTACACGGCTTGCATGCTGGGCTTGCAGCGCTGGCTGCAGGCGCGCGCCTGGCGCGACAGTTGCTCCGCGCGCCAGGTGCGGCGCCTGGATGCGCACGTCCCGCCGTTTGCCCGCGCCACCCTGCGCAAGGACCAGCGCCGCCTGGTGAAGCGCGGCAAGCGCCTGCTGCATGCCACGCCGCTGCAGCGCCACCGGGTGCGCATCGCGGCCAAGAAGACGCGCTATGCGACGGAATTTTTTGCCTCGCTGTTTGCCGCGCGCGCCGTGCAACCGTATGTGGGGCGGCTGTCGGTGCTGCAGGATGAACTGGGCTGGCTCAACGATGTGCAGGTGGCGGACCGGCTGTTGCAGCAATTGCCCGATGTTCAGACTGGCCAGGCTGACCAGTCCGCCCAGGACGGGTTGCGGCAGCACGCGGCCTTCGTGCGCGGCTACCTGGCGGCGCGCGCGCAGGCGCAGGGCAGCGATGGCCGCATGCACAAGGCCTGGCGGCGCTTCAAGGCGGCCCGTTTGCCGGCCTGAGGCGGTTTGCCTGAGCCTGGCTTTGCCGGGGCGCAGTGCCTGGCCAGGCTAGGCCAGCGGGCGTTGCAACTGGCGCTCGAGGATGGCCAGCGGCGACTTGTCGGGGGCGGCCATGGCGCGCACGGGCAGCAGCCAGGTTTGCTCCAGCGCATGCTGTCCCCGCAGGGCCGCGTGCGATACGGCGTCGCTGAAGATGATCCACGTCTGGCCCGGCGCGAAGGCATGCGTGTGCTGTTCCACCTGCGCCTGGTAGGCCAGGTCGGCCTTCATGGCGTCGTGCAGCTGCAGCATGTAGTGATCGTAGGCTGTGCGCCGCGACTTGGTGACGTGCAGCCACTGCAGCAGGGCCGCCAGCACGGGTTGCGGACGCTGCGCGACGGGTAAAAAATGCTGCGCCACCTGCTCGAAGGGCGGGCCCAGTTTCCACACGCGGGGCGCGTCGCGCGGATGGATGTTGGTGAAGACGCGCAGGATGCGCCGGCCCTGCGTGGGCGAGGAGGGGAAACTGTCGATATGCAGGCGCGTATCGTCCTTGCGCCAGGACGTTACCCTGCCGGCGATTTCCACGGGGCGAAAGCTGCCCTTGCCTTGCTGCAGATGCGCCTGGTAGCTGGGCAGCAGGCCGGCCAGCAGGCTGCGCGTGTGCCGCGCATAACGCTGCATCAGCGCCGCCAGCAGGGCCGCATCGCAGGCGTCACCCTGGCCGCGCACGCCGCGTACCGGTTCCCAGCTGATGTTCTTGGCGCCGCTGGCGTTACCCGCCGCGCCGTTCAGCAGCCCATGCTCTTCCGGGTGCAGCGAGAATCCCAGGCGGGGCAGCAGCAGTACTTGCCCGTCTTCGAGGGCTTGCAGCGCCGCCGCCTGCTGCGTGGCGCTGCCGCTGGCGTCCCATTGATCCAGGGAAATATCGATGAGTTTGCTCATGGCATAAACGGAAAGACCTCCGAGTGGCCAGTATGGGTGATTACCGCCCGCTCGCGTTTGCGCTGGCGCAGCTTCAGCTCACAGTTTGCTGTTCTGGCAGCCGGCGCTCACGCATTCGCGCACGCGGTCCTGCAGGAATTTCGCGCGTTCGATGGTGGTCTGGGTGGCGCAATCGAGGTTCACATAGAAGCCCGACGATTCGCGTTTCGAGCAATTCTGGTTGCGTGCGCTGATCCACGCCAGCTGGCCCGTTTTCAGCTTTTGCTTGCCGCCGGCATCGAGCTGGGAGCTCAGTTTCTTGTAGTTGGCGTTGAGTTCCTTGTCCGCTTCCTGGTACACCTTGTTGAGGCAATACAGGCCGTCGAAGTCGTTGCGGGGCGTGTCGCAGGCCGAGTTGGCGAAGGCGGAAGCGGAGGCGCAGAGCAGCAGGGCGAGCAGGCATTTTTTCATGGAGTGCTTTCAGGAAGTGGTGTGGCGGGATAGGCGAGCCAGGCAGCGCTCTTGCGTATCGTATAACATTTTTCATCGAGGCCGCAGACGCTTGCCCGTCCGCCGGCGCCGTGCCGTCAATAGGCCAGGCGGCCCGGCACGCTCACTTCGATCTGCGTGCCGGCGCCGGGGCGGCTGTCGATGCGCAGGCTGGCATCGATGGCGGCGGCGCGCTCGCGCATGCCGACCAGGCCCCAGTGGCCGGGCCGCTGGCCCGTTTGCGCCACGGCGTCATCGAGGCCGCAGCCGTCGTCGCGCACGCGCAGGGTGAAGGCCTGCTCCGCATAGTCGAGTTCCAGCACGATGTTTGCCGCTTCGGCATAGCGCGAGGCGTTGAACAGCGCTTCGCGCGCGATGGCGTAGATTTCGTCATGCACGCGCGGCTGCAGGCGCCGGCAGATGCCGCTGACATGCACCGTGAAGGCGTGCGCGCGGTGTTCGGCCAGGCCTTTGCCGAATTGCTGCAGCGCCAGCCGCAGTTCGTCGGGTTCGGCCGAGGCGCGCAAGTCCATGATCTGGTCGCGGCCTTCGATCAGCAACTGGTCGGCCAGGTTGAGCGTGCCATCGAGGCGCGCCCGTTCGCGCGTACCCTTGGGCAGCATGTCCGCATGCGCATGGAACGACAGGATCAGGCCCTGCACGCTTTGCAGCAGGGTGTCGTGCAGCGAACGGGCGATGCGCGAGCGTTCGGCCAGGCGCTCCTGCAAGCGTTCCTGCAGCCGTTCCTGCATATTGCGCGTCAGGTGGCGGATGCGCAGCACATAGCCGCCATACAGCAGCAGCGCGGCGCCCAGCGCCAGCAGCAGCACGAACCACGGCGTTTGCACGAAGGCGGGCGCGATGACGATGTCGAGCCCTGTCCCCTGCGTGTTCCACACGCCGTCTTCGTTGGCGGCCGTGACGTCGAAGCGGTAGCTGCCGGGCGCCAGGTTGGTGTAGTACGCTTCGCGGCGACCCACCGCCTCCTGCCAGCCGGCGTCCACGCCCGCCAGCCGGTAGCGCAGGCGCACGCGTTCCGGCATCGACAGGCTAAGGGCCGTGAAGCCGATCTGCAGGTTCCGGCTGCCCTGCGGCAGGTGCAGCGGCTTGCCGTCGTCCAGCGTGTAACGCACGCCATCGGCCAGCAAGCTGTGGATCTGCACGGGCGGCGGCAGGCGATTGCGGCGGATATGCAGCGGGTCGAGCATGGCGATGGTGGCCGAGGTGGAGAACCACAGCTTGCCATCGGGCGCATGGATCAGCGACGGCACGGGGCGCAGCTGCGAGGCATGGCCCTGCAAGCCGTCGAGCGCGTCGAAGCGTTCCGAGACGACGGCGCTGCCGTCGCGCATCCACGCGGCCAGGCTGGCGGCGGCGATATGCTCGATGCCGTCCGCGCCATGCAGCCACAGGTCGCCGTCCGGCAGGCGCACGATGCCCGACACGCCGCGAAACGCCGCGCCGCGCGCGCCGCGCAGCATCTGGAAGCGTCCGGCGCGGTACAGGGCCACGCCGTTTTCGCCGCCGGCCCACATCATGTCGCCATCGCGGTACAGCTGCAGCACCGTGCCCACCTGCAGGCCCTCGGGCGCGCCGAGCCGCCTGACGGCGCCCGCGCGCTGGCCATCGGCCACCAGGCTGACTGTATTGTCGGCATGGCCCAGCCAGATGGTGCCGGCGCCATCGATCGCCATGGCCGTGGTCAGCACCGCCGGCAGGCCGGACAGGCCGCCATTGGCGATCCATTTCCCTTCGCTCAGGCGAAACAGGCCGCCGCCGGAAAACGAGGCCCACAGGGCGCCGGAGCGGTCCTGCAGCAGCGCCTGCGGGTCGAGTCCCAGCACGGGCGGCACCACGCGCGTCATGGCGCCGTTGCGCGCGCGATGCTGCAGTTCCTGTTCGTTGCCCAGCCACAGCGTGCCGTCGGGCGCCCAGTGGCTGGCCGCCAGCGCTCCTTTGAATACCACTTTTTTGACGCCGTCGGCGGTAAAGCTGCGCACGTCGCCCACATAGTCGCCGATCCACACGTCGCCATCGGGTCCCGGCAGCATGCCGGGATGGTCGAAGGGCACGGCGACGGGCAGGGTCTGCAGGCGGTTCGGCCGCAGCCGGTCCAGGCCCGTCGACGTGCCGAACCACAGATTGCCTTCGCGGTCCTGGAACGACGATTGCGGCAGCGGGCCGCTGATGCCGTTCTGGCGCGTCAGGCGCTGGGCCGGCAGGCTGGGGCCGGAAGGGGCGAACTTGCGCTCAAGGCCATCGGGCTGCATCAGCCACATGGTGCCGGCGCGGTCGAAGCGGATGCCGTTGCCCGTGGCGTCGGGACGGATGGGCGCATCGCCGTGCGGCGCGCTGGTGCGCACGCGGTAGTAATTGCTCTGGTTGTCGACGGCCCAGATGGCGCCATCTGGTGCTTCATCCATACTGGTGAGCATGGTGCGCGGCCAGGCATGGGAAAAGCGCGCCTGGCCCGGCTTGCGGAAAAACACGCCATGCATGGTGCCCATCCACTGCGTGCCATCGCGCCCGAACAGGATCTGGTACACGCGCTTGTCGGGCAGGCCCACGTTGGCGGCCTGCGCTTCGAAGCGGTCCGCGCCCGGCGCCAGGCGCGCCGCGCCATCGCGCGTGCCGACCCAGATGGCGCCGTCGGGCGCCGCCTCGATATGGAACACGGCGCCTGACGGCAAGCCGTCCGCTTCCCGGTAGGTGCGCGCGCCACCCTGGCGAAAGACGGTGACGCCGCCCAAGCGGTAGCCGACCCACACGGCGCCATCCGGCGGCGTGGCCAGGCCCAGCACATTGCTCGACGGCAGACGGTGGCCGTACACGCTGTCGACGCGGTCGAAGCGCACGCCATCGTAGCGGTACAAGCCGGTGGCCGTGGCGATCCACAGCCAGCCATCCTGGCCCTGGGCGAATTTCAGCACGTCGACGGGCGCGCCTTGCAGGGCGCCCCAGGCGTTATGCGTGTAGTCGGACAGCAGGGGCGATGGGGCTGCAGCGTATGCGTGCAGGTGCAGCGCCAGCAGGGGCAAAATCGACAGGCGGCGCAGCAGGCGAGCGGACATCGGGGCAGGGTGGGGTGGCGGGACGCTGATTGTAGCGCAGCGCCTTGCTTTTCAGCAGGCAAAAAAAAGCCTGCGCGAGTGGCGCAGGCTTCTTTTCGCCCTACGTTGACAAGAATTGCTTACGCGAAGTTCTTGGCAACGAAGTCCCAGTTGACCAGGCCCCAGAACGTTTCCACGTACTTGGCGCGCAGGTTGCGGTAGTCGATGTAGTAGGCGTGTTCCCAGACGTCGCAGGTCAGCAGCGGCTTGTCGCCGGTGGTCAGCGGGCAGCCGGCGTTCGAGGTGTTGACGATGTCGACGGAGCCGTCGGCTTTTTGCACCAGCCAGGTCCAGCCCGAACCGAAGTTGCCCACGCACGACTTGGTGAATTCTTCCTTGAACTTGTCGAACGACGACCATTTGGCGTTGATCGCGTCAGCCACGGCACCCGCAGGCGCGCCGCCGCCGGCCGGCTTCATGCCGTTCCAGTAGAAGGTGTGGTTCCATACTTGCGCTGCATTGTTGAAGATGCCGCCCGACGATTTCTTGATGATGTCTTCCAGCGACAGGTTCTCGAACTCGGTACCCTTGATCAGGTTGTTCAAGTTGGTGACATACGCCTGGTGATGCTTGGCATAGTGGTATTCCAGGGTTTCTTTCGAAATATGCGGCGCCAGAGCGTCCATTTCATACGGCAGTGGTGGCAGAGTATGTTCCATGTGATGTCCCTTTGTGGTGAATGTTCGGAGTCTTCCAGCCTGCGGCCGGAGGGTTGAGCCAAGCTTGCTTGAAGCAGGCATTCTTGCTGAACGAGCCACTATTGTAAAGCGGATGCGCCATTGCTGCAGATTCCGGCACGCGTTGCGGATGCCGTTTGCGTAGTGATTCTCGTTCAGCCTAAATCGGGCGGAAAAGTTCCCAGCCGCAAGCCTCAGCGGATGCGTCGGGTGGTTTCCCTGACGATCAGTTCCAAAGGCGGAATGGCCGCCTGCACGGCTTCGCCATTGATCAGCCCCAGCAGCGCTTCGGTGGCGATGCGGCCGATGTCGTACAGGGGCTGGTGGATGGTGGTCAGCGGCGGCGTCGTGTAGGACGAGCCGGGCAAGTCATCGAAGCCGACGAGCGAGATATCGTCGGGCACGCGGATCCCCTTGCGGTAGAGGCACAGGCGCACGCCGTAGGCGGACAGGTCGTTGGCGGCGAAGACGGCGCTGAACTGCTGCTGCGTATCGAACAAATGGTTCATGGCCAGCATCCCGCTTGCCTCGTGGAAATCACCTTCCACCATCAGCTTCGGGTCGATGGCGATGTCCGCTTCGCGCAGTGCGCGCTGGTAGCCCGTCAGGCGCTCGGCCGCATCCGTGTTGTTGGCGGGGCCGGCCACGAAGGCGATGCGGCGGTGGCCCAGTTCCACCAGGTGGCGCACGGCCAGGTAGGCGCCGTATTCGTTGTCGAGCTTGAAGCCGATGGCGCTTTTCGTGGCCAGCAGGCGGCCCGTCGAGACGATGGGCCGCTGCTGCGAGAAATCAAGCACGCTCTCGTCCGAGATGCGCCCCGACAGCAAAATGATGCCGTCAACCTTTCTTGCCAGCAGCAGGCGGATGCGATCCGCCTCTTCCTGCGCATTCCAGTGCCCGCTGACGATGACGGAGGCATAGCCCGTGTCCTTCAAGCCATCGTCCACGCCGCGCAGGCTTTCGTCGAAGAAGGGGCTGGAAATATCCTGCACCACGATGCCGATGGTCATCGAGCGGCCCTTCTTCAGCCCCTGTGCCATCTGGTTGGGCGCGAATTTCATGTGCGCGATCGCGGCTAGCACGGCGTCGCGCTTGTCGTCGGAGACCCTGGCCGTGCCATTCAGGATGCGCGAGACGGTGCTGGGCGACACGCCGGCCTGGCGGGCCACGTCGAGCAGGGTGGAAGGGGGAGCAGCGTGGGCGCTATCGTTCAAGGTGATTCCTGGGTATCAAGATGGCTGGTTGTCAGTGCTCTGAAAACCTTTTCATCGAAAGATTACCATAAATGGCCATAGCTGATAGCGCAGCGGGTCGGGCGCAGCGCGGCTTGGCCCGCAGGGCGCAAGCCGACAGATTCTGGGCCGTGCACGTCGGATGATGCCGGCGCACCTGGGCGGGCCTGCTGATAGTACATTGCTTGAAAACGTTTTCACAAAAAACAACAGCGGCCGAGACAACCCGTATTTTCGCCTCTGTCATAGGGGAACAGGCGCCGCGGCATGCCGCTTGCGACGCTTCCCTCAATAAAAATGACAACTTTTTCGGTTGACTTGATTTTCTTTGCGGTGTTAAATGGACACATGTTGTGAAAACGTTTTCAAGATAGAAGACGCTCAATAATCGGAGATGAAATAATGAAGTCAAGCATCCTTGGCGCCGCCCCGCTGGCAGCGCTGACCCTGGCCTGTGGCGTGGCCGCCGCGCCCGCAGCCGCTCCGCCGGCTGCAGCCCTGCCGACGCTGGCCCCCGCCACGATCACCGTCGCCTCGTTCCCCGACTTGGACCGCGCCGTCAAGACGGCCTTGCCCCTGTGGGAAAAACTGTATCCGCAAGTGAAGGTCAAGCTGGTCAGCCTGCAGATCGACGACCACCATAACTCGATGACGACGGCGCTGGCGGCCGGTGCGCGCCTGCCCGACGTGATGGCCATCGACTTCCGCTATGTCGGCAGCTTCGCCGAATCGAAGGGCATGGAAGACCTCTTGCAGCCGCCGTACGGGGCAGGGCAGTACCGCGCCCAGTTCGTGCCGTTCACCTTCGTGCAGGCCACCAGTTCGCGCGGCACCCTGGGCGCCATGCCGGCCGACCTGGGACCGGGCACCTTGTTCTACCGCAAGGACCTGATGGACAAGGCGGGCATCAAGGAAGCCGACCTGACGCAATCGTGGGAATCGTACATCGCCGCCGGCAAGAAGCTCAAGGCCGCCACCGGCACCTATCTGCTGGCCGGTGCCAGCGACCTGGCCGACATCGTCATCCGCGCCAATTTGAAAGATGGCGAAGGCATTTACTTTGGCGACAAGGGCCAGGTGCTGGTCGATTCGCCCCGCTTCGTCAAGGCGTTCGAGCTGGCCAAGGCGGCGCGGGTGGCCGGCATCGATGCGCGCACCGTGGCCTGGACGGGCGAGTGGGCCGAAGGCTTCAAACGTGACAAGGTGGCCAGCCAGATGATGGGTTCATGGCTCAGCGGCCACCTGGCCAAGTGGCTGGCGCCCGATTCGAAAGGCCAGTGGCGCGCGGCGAACCTGCCGGCCGGTGCGCTGGCGTCGTACGGCGGCTCCTTCTACGGCATCCCGAAAAAGGCGACGAACAAAGCCCAGGCCTGGGAATTCATCAAGTTCATGACCGTCAACAAGGATATCCAGCTGCACTCGCTGAAGGAAATCGGTGCCTTCCCGGCCCTGAAGGCAGCCTATGCGGACCCCATGATGGACGAGCCGCAGCCGTACTTCGGCGGCCAGAAGACGCGCTTGCTGGCGCGCGACACGGCGGCGAAGATCCCCGTCATCCGCGTCGACAAGTTCGACGCCGTGGCGCGCGACATCGTCAACATGGAACTGGAAAGCGTGCTGGCGCAAAACAAGGATATCAAGACGGCGCTGGCCGACGCCAAGGCCCTGATCACCCACCGCGCGCGGCGCTAGGAGCAGCATGACTACCTCCATGCCTTGTACCGAGGGCGCGCCCGCTGCCGCTGCAGCGCGGCCCGCCAGGAAACGCTTCAACATGAAGAAGTGGGCGCCGTACATTTTCATCAGCCCCTTCTTCATCCTGTTCGCCGTCTTCAGCCTGTTCCCGCTGCTGTTTTCCATCTATTTGTCGTTCAACCAGTGGGAAGCGGCCAGCGGCGTGGAAGCCATGCAGTGGGTGGGGCTGGATAACTACAAGTACGCCTTGAGCGACCCGTGGTTCTTGCGCTCGTTGGGCAATACGGTCTGGCTGGCGCTGGCTTCGGGCGTGCCGCAGCACCTGGTGGCCATTCCGCTGGCTGCCTTCATCCACAACAGCTTCAAGCGCTCGCGCAACCTCGTGATCGGCATTTACTTTTTACCGTTCATCACCTCCAGCGTGGCCATCGCCATGGTGTTCAACACCCTGTTTTCGCGCGACTATGGGCAGATCAATGTGCTGATCGGATGGTGCACCAGCCTGCCGCTGGTCGGCGGCTTGTTCCCTGCGGAGTCGATCGACTGGCTGGGCAGCTCGCTGTTCATCAAGCCGGCCGTCGCCTTCGTCATCTTCTGGCGCTACCTGGGCTGGAACCTGGTGCTGTACCTGTCCGCGCTGCAGGTGATTCCGAAGGATTTGTATGAAGCGGCCACCATCGACGGCGCCTCGAAACGCCAGCAATTCTGGTACATCACCCTGCCACAGCTGCGCCCCATGATCTACCTGGCCGTCACCTTGACCATCATGGGTAATTTGCAGCTGTTCGAGGAACCGTTCGTGCTGGTGGCCGAATCGAGCGGCGTGAGCCAGTCCGTGATGACGACGGCCATCTTCGTCTACAAGACGGCGTTTTCCTCGGGCGACTTCGGCACGGCGTCGGCCATTTCCTGGCTGCTGTTCCTCATCATCGCCAGCACCACCTGGGTCAACAACCGCATCTTCAGCCGCAATGAACGCAAGGAGGTCCGATGAAAACCACCCGCTGGACGGCCTACGCCATGGTGGCCACCGGCGCCCTGATCATGGTCGCGCCGTTCTACTTCATGTTCGTCTTCGCCACGCACACGAGCGCCGAGATCTACAGCCTGCCGCCGCCACGCTGGTTCGGCACGGCCCTGCTCAACAACCTGGAATTGCTGCAGGAGCGCCTGCCGTTCTGGCGCAATATCGGCATCAGCCTGTACGTGGCCCTGATGACCACAGCGCTGACTTTGTTCTTTTGCTCGCTGGGCGGCTATGCCTTCGCCATGTACGAATTCCGCTTCAAGCGGCCCCTGTTTACGCTGGTGATGGCGTCGATGATCATCCCGTCCTTCATGAACATGATTCCCACCTTCATGCTGATGGATTTCCTCGGATGGCTGGACCAGCCGCGCGCCCTGTACGTGCCGGGAGCGGCCGGCGCGCTGGGGATTTTCCTCATGCGCCAGTACATCGGCACGGCGATTCCGAAGGATTTGATCGAGGCGGCGCGCATCGACGGCTGCGGTGAATTCGCCATCTACTGGCGGGTCGTGCTGCCGCTGATCGGCCCCGCCATGGGCACCCTGGGCCTGATCACCTTCATCAACTCGTGGAACAATTTCATCACGCCGCTGGTCGTCATGCGTTCGGTCGAGAACTACACGATCCCGCTGGCCCTGCGCAGCATGCAGGCGCCGAACAACACGGAGTGGGGCGCGCTGATGACGGGCGCCGCCATTGCCGTGCTGCCGCTGCTGCTGATGTTCTTTGTCGCCTCGAAGCGCCTGATCGAGGGCCTCACGCAAGGCGCCGTCAAAGGCTAGCACTCTCTTTAATCCACTCACACTGACATGACCACCATGCATAACGACGACATTGATATCAACTTTCCCGCCACTTTCACCTGGGGCGTGGCCACCAGCGCCTACCAGATCGAGGGCGCCGCCACCATCGATGGCCGCGGCCCATCCATCTGGGATACCTTCAGCCACACGGATGGCAAGATCATCGACGGCAGCAATGGCGACGTGGCCTGCGACCACTATCACCGCTATGCCGAGGACGTGGAGCTGATCGCCAACCTGGGCGTGAACGCCTACCGCTTTTCCATGTCCTGGTCGCGCGTGCAGCCCACGGGTTCCGGCGCCTGGAACGAGGCCGGCTTTGCCTTCTATGCGCGCCTGCTCGACGCCCTGGCCGCCAAGGGCCTCGACGCTCACCTGACCCTGTACCACTGGGACTTGCCGCAAGCCTTGCAGGACGAGGGCGGCTGGCTCAATCGCGCCACCTGCTACCACTTCGCCGCCTATGCGGCCGAGGTGGCGCGCCGCTTCGGCCACAAGGTCGCCAGCATCGCCACCCACAACGAACCGTGGTGCACGGCCGTGCTGGGCCACGGCACGGGCCAGTTTGCGCCCGGCATGGCCGATCCGGCCGCCGCCGTGCAGGTGTCGCACCATCTGCTGCTGTCGCACGGCCTGGCCATGCAGACCATGCGCACGGTGAATGCACCGGCCAAGCTGGGCATCGTGCTCAATCAGTGGACGGCCACGCCGGCCACCGACAGCGCCCAGGACCGCGAGCTGGCCGAACTCGAATATGCGCGCTCGGTGCAGTGGTATATGGACGCCATCTTCAAGGGCCGCTATCCGGCCCTGGCCCTGAAACACGCCGACGCTTCCGCTTTATCCATCTTTGAAAACGATTTCATAGATATCAAGCAGCCCATCGATTTCCTCGGCGTGAACTATTACACGCGCGCCTTCATGAGCGCCGAGACGCCGCCGCGCAAGCCCGAATGCAAGCTTGGCGTCAACGACATGGGCTGGGAAACCTATCCGCAAGGCTTGACGGAGCTGCTGGTCGGCCTGCACCGCGAATACCGTCTGCCGCCGATCTACATCACGGAAAACGGCATGGCCGTCGCCGACAAGCCCGTCGGCGGCAAGATCCACGATGAGGCGCGCATCGAATACGTGCAGCTGCACTTGGACGCCTTGCGCGCCGTGATCGCGCAGGGCATCGATGTGCGCGGCTATTTCTACTGGAGTTTGATGGACAACTTCGAGTGGAATTCGGGCTACGCCAAGCGTTTCGGCATGTTGTACGTCGATTACGCCACGCAGCAGCGCAGCTTCAAGGACAGCGCCCTGTGGTACCGCGACTTCATCGCCGCCCAGCGCGCCGCGCATGCCGATGCGGCCGTCCTGGCCGGGGAGCACTGACATGGCCGCCATCTCCCTGCGCGGCATCCGCAAGACCTACGGCGACGGCCCGGAAATCGTCAAGGGCCTGGACCTCGATATCCATGACGGCGAATTCATGGTCTTCGTCGGACCGTCCGGCTGCGGCAAGTCGACCCTGTTGCGCATGATCGCGGGACTGGAAGACATCAGCGCGGGCCAGCTGCGCATCGGCGACTTGCTGGCCAACGACGTGGCGCCGGCAGAGCGGGGCATCGCCATGGTCTTCCAGAGCTACGCCCTGTATCCGCACATGACGGCGCGCGACAACATGGGTTTTGCCCTGAAACTGGCGGGCAAGCCGGAAGCCGCGGTGCGCGCGGCCGTCGGCAAGGTGGCCGAGATTTTGCAGATCACGCACTTGCTCGACCGCAAACCCAAGGCCTTGTCCGGCGGCGAGCGCCAGCGCGTGGCCATCGGCCGCTCCATCGTGCGCCAGCCCAAGGTGTTCCTGTTCGACGAGCCGTTGTCCAATCTCGACGCCTCGCTGCGCGTGCAGACGCGCATCGAGCTGGCCAAGCTGCACCAGGAACTGGGCACCACCATGATCTACGTCACGCACGACCAGGTCGAAGCCATGACCCTCGGTGACCGCGTGGCGGTCTTCCACGGCGGCCACCTGGAGCAGGTGGGCGCGCCGCTGGACCTGTACCGTCAGCCGGCCAGCCAGTTCGTCGCCGGCTTCATCGGCGCCCTGCGCATGAACTTCTTGCCGTGCGCCGCCGTCCCGGCGCTGGCCAGCCAGCTCGGCGGCGAGGCGGGCATGCTGGTCGGCATACGCCCCGAACACCTGCGCCTGGTGCCGCGCAATGAAGGCTACGGCGCCACGGTCACCCTGATCGAGCAGCTGGGCGATGCGCAAATCATCCACGCCACGCTGGACGCCAGCCCCCATGCGGTGGCCATCAAGCTGCACGGCGAGGCGCGCCACGCGCTGGCGCAGGGCAGCACCATCGGCTTCGCGCCGGAAGAAGGCCATGCCTTTCTATTCGACACGGCCGGGCGCGCCGTGGCTACCCATTGACCCCGCACGGAGGCGACATGACTTCAGATTGACACCCAAAAAATGTGCAGCAGTAGCCAAAGAGCTATGTGATCATCATTCAACCAGCGGTACAGGAGACAACAACAATGCAACAGCTCAAACGCAATACCATCGCCCTCAGCCTGGCGCATGCGACCTTCGCCCAGTTCATCTTGCTGGGCAGCGGCGCCGCTATGGCCCAGGAAGCGGCCAGCACCGCGGCAGCCACCGATGCGGCAAAACCGGCCGCCGAGCAGATGGACCGCATCGTCGTCACGGCCACGCGCCGCAATACATTCGTGCAGGAGACGCCGCTGGCCGTCACCGCCTTCAACCAGGACACCCTGCAAAACAATCAAGTGAAGGACCTGGCGTCGCTGGCCACCATGGTGCCCAGTCTCGTCGTCGAGCAGCATGGCGATTCCGGCGGCGTGCACGTCTACATGCGCGGCGTCGGCTCGGCCAACCACACGGAGCTGGGCGACCCGGCCGTCGCCTTCTATGTCGACGGCGTGTATTCGCCGCGTCCGCAGGGCGCCACGGCGCTGATGTATGACTTGAGCCACGTGGAGGTGGCGCGCGGACCGCAGGGCACCCTGAACGGCCGCAATTCGACGGCCGGCGCCGTCAATCTCGTGTCGGCTGCGCCGAGCACGGCCAAGTTCATGGGCTCGGCCGGCATCACCGTGGGCGACAAGCGCCATCTGCAGACGCAGGGCATGATCAATATCCCGTTTTCCGACGACGTGGCGCTGCGCATCGCCGCCATCAAGGATAGCCATGACGGCACGGTGGACTTCCGCCGCGGCTCGAACGTCATGCCGGGCACGGCCAAGTATGGCGCCGGCGACCAGATGGGCGTGCGCGCCTCCCTGCTGTGGAAGTTCACGCCGCAGTTGCGCGGCACGTTCATCGCCGATTACTTCCTCGACCAGGGCGCCGGCAACGTCTACCTGGCGGCCGAGCCGAAAGCGGGAGAGAAGCTGCGCTCCGCCCTGATCGACACGCCGGGCACCCTGGACCAGTCGATCCTGACCTACAAGGGCAAGCTCAATTACAAGCCGACCGATGCGCTCGACTTCACTTACCTGGGCAGCTGGAGCCGCTACAAGCGCCAGAACAGCAACGATTCCGATGCGGGACTGTTCCCCGGCTTCAAGTCGGAAAACCGTACCGACTGGGCGCAGTTCGACAGCTATTCGCACGAGCTGCAGGCGCGCTCGGACGACGATGCGCCGTTCCAGTGGGTGGCGGGCCTGTTCCTGTTCAATGAAAAGAACAAGGTGCGCTTCGATATCGACCGCAGCCAGATTTCGCAGGCGGCCGTGCAGCAGGATATCGCCAACGGCGCCGTGATTTTCGTGCAGCCCACCGTGGGCCAGTATGCCTCGGCCATGTCCTTCATCCAGGGCGACCGCCAGTTGAAGTCAAAAGCCGTGTTCGGCCAGGTCAGCCAGCAAGTGACGGACCAGATCAAGCTGACGGCCGGTGCGCGTTACACGAAGGACCATAAATTCGACATCGGCGGCAAGAACTGGGCTTGCCCGAATTGGCCCGCGAATACGCCGCTGGGCACCACCGTGCTCACCGCCGACCAGCTGCGCCAGCTGGTCACGCCCGGCACGGGCCTGGCCAACACGCACAATATCGGCCCCGGCGGCGCCATCACGGCCGCCAGCTGCGGCAATACGCCGGGCGACAACACGGCGGACCTGAAGTATGGCCAGGCCACCTGGCTGGGCCGCATCGAGTACAAGCTGCGCCCGGACATTTTGCTGTTCGGCTCCGTGACGACGGGCTTCCACTCGCCGGCCATCGGCGACGGCGGCGCCACCACCAAGCCGGAAAAGCTGACCAGCTATGAAATCGGCTTCAAGTCGGACTTGCTGAACCGCGAACTTACCCTGAACCTCGATGCCTTCCTGATGAAGTACAAGGACAAGCTCGAGTCGCAGGTGGTCAACAGCGTGCTGGCCAACTTCAATGCGGCCGGCGCCACCGTCAAGGGCCTGGAAGCGGAATGGGTCTGGCGGCCAACAAAGGTCGACCGCCTGACGGGCAACGCCACCTGGCTGAAGGCCGTGTATGACGACTTCATGTCGTGCGACGTCGATGCGGCGCGCGCGAATGGCCAGTCCTGCGGTTCGACGGCGCCATTGGTGAGCGTGGGCGGCAGCACCATGAAGCATGCGCCGAAGTTTTCCACGACCGTCCAGTACGAGCATGATTTCAATGTCGCCGGCGGCCAGCTCACGCCGCGCGCCTCGGTGCACTACGAAACCATGTCGTATGTCGGTGCGGGCGCGTTCAACGGCGACGTGCCGGGCCATGCCGGCGTCAAGCGCCAGGAAGCGTATACGACGCTGGATCTGAGTCTGCGCTTCCAGCCGGCGAACAAGGCTTATACGGTGGAAGCGTTCGTGCAGAATGCCACCGACAAGGCCGTCAAGCTGGACGTCAATGAAATCTGCACGGACGTGGGCATGCCATGCCAGCCCACGCAGCAGATCTACGGCGCCTTCTACAACGCGCCGCGCACCTTTGGCGCGCGCGTGTCGATGAAGTTCTGATGGCGTAGGGGGAAAGAGCAGTCGCAGTAGCAGTCCACTCAGTAGGGAAGGTGTTGGGCCGGGGTTCTTCCCCGGCTTTTTTTATTCCAGGGTCGCCTGCACGCTGGCGATGCCGATCTGCGCGCTGCCTTCGGCCAGGCGCACGCTGACGTTCTGGCGTGCCTGCAGCTGCGCCGGCGAGCGCACGATCGCCCCTTTTTCATCGCGCAGGATGGCGTAGCCCCGTTCCAGGGTGCGCTGGGGATTGAGCAGTTCCAGCTGCGCCGCCAGGCCGTCGAGGCGGTGGCGCCGCTGCGTCAGTTGCTGCGCCATGGCCGCGCCGCCGCGCCGCTGCATTTCCACCAGGCGCGCGCGCGGCGCCGCGACGTCGGGCCGCAAGGCCGCCCAGCGCGCACGCAGGCGTTCCAGTGCGTACTGCGACTGGTTCACGGGCGCGCGCGCCGCATGCGTCATGGCCGTCGACAGGGCCAGCAGCTGCAAACGCTGCTGCCGCAGCTGCGCCTTCGGGTTGAGCAGGCGGCGGCTGTGGCGGTCCAGGGTCTGCGCCGCATCGTCGAGGCTGCGGCGCATGGCGCGGCGCAGGTCCGCCGCATCGGCGCGCAGGGACGCCATCCAGTCGGCGCGCGGCGTGGCCGCCAGTTCGGCCGCCGCCGTCGGCGTGGCCGCGCGCAGGTCGGCCGCGAAGTCGGCGATGGTGAAATCCGTCTCGTGGCCCACGCCGCTGATCACGGGCATGGAGCAATAGGCGATCGCGTATGCCACGGCTTCATCGTTGAACGACCACAGATCCTCGATGCTGCCGCCGCCGCGGCATACCAGCAGCACGTCGCACTCGGCCCTGGTTGATGCCGTGCGGATGGCGTGCGCGATCTTTTCCGGCGCCTGCTGGCCCTGCACTGGCGTGGGGTAGAGGATGATGTTGACGTGCGGCGCGCGGCGCTTGAGCGCGATCAAGACGTCGCGCAGGGCGGCCGCCTGCGGGCTGGTGACGATGCCGATGCTGCGCGCGAACATGGGAATGGCGCGCTTGCGCTCCTGGTCGAACAGCCCTTGCGCGGCCAGCTTTTCCTTCAGGCGCTGGAACGCTTCATACAGGGCGCCCACGCCGGCGCGGCGGATGGCTTCCACGTTGATCTGGTAATCGCCGCGCGCGCCGTACAGGGTGACGAGGGCGCGCACTTCGACCTTGTCGCCTTCGCGCGGCGTGAAGCCGGCAAACTGGGCGCGGCCGCGGAACATCACGGCGCGCACCTGGGCGCCATCGTCCTTCAGGGTGAAATACCAGTGGCCGGAAGCGGCGCGCGTGAAGTTGGAAATCTCGCCGGCGATCCAGGTCAGGGGAAACGAGCGCTCGAGCAGGCGCGCGACGGCCTGGTTCAGGGCGCTGACGGTCAGCACGGGCGGGGCGGCAAAGCCGCTGTCAGTCGGGGTGTCGGTCATCATCAAGCTGGGGGAGGTGAGGGAACTGTCCACATATTATCGGCGAGGTCATGCTTATGTCATATATCGTGCAAAACAACAAGTTCTATTTCTAAGTATTTGATTTCATGATGAATTCCCATATGCCTGATTTGCGTGCACAGGGAAAAAAACCTTTAATATCAAGCACATCAGTATAGCCCCCGCCACTTACGCACAAAGTTATCCACAGAAAGTGTGCGGAACTTTTTGCCTTGGACAAACATGGCCCGGCAAGCCGACATTGACCGATAAAAATGCCTTGCTACATTTTTGCGCACGGAAATAAAGAGCATAGGAATCAAGCGCTTAGTATGCCATGCATGGCCTTGCGCACAATCTTATCCACAAAAAATGTGCAGAACTCTGGCGCGGCGCCGGATTTATCCACCGGAATGCCTATGGCATGGCTTGCCTGAATTTTGCGCAGCATAAAAATAGCCATATAAATCAATGGTATAGCATCACATCGTGGGCCTTGCTCACAATCTTATCCACAGAATGTGTGCAAAACTGCATAAATCATTTCGCTTTTTCGCTTGCTTTTCCACCGCGCGGCCAGGCCGTTGCACTGCCTCATTTTTCAGCATTGAAAAAAACTCCTTTAAAATCAATGCTCTTGCATGGAGTCAATCTGCTTGCTCACAATCTTATCCACACTTTATGTGCGAAACTGCCTTTGCGGTGGAAAACTGCCGTTTCGAAGCGCAATCGGGCCGATAAAAGCCCGCTTTTCAGCGCTTGCCACATTTTTATGCATGGCAATAAAAACGATATAAATCAAAGTACTTAGCGCGTATCCTTGCGCTTGCACACAATCTTGTCCACAGATTGTGTGCAGAACTTTGACGGTCTCCCTGGCGTCGATTTCGTGCTCGCTGCCACTTTTTTACTCATTGATTTAATTTCTTTTAAAATCAATGACTTAGTTGAATTCCTCGGCTTTGCGCACAATCTTGTCCACAGTAAATGTGCAGAACTCTTGAATTCTTGATTTTATGACATTGACTCCTGTCGATAAGCTGCTATGCCTGTATTTTGCGCAGTACAATAATTCGCTTGTAAATCAAGGGCTTGCATGCTGGACTTCATGCTTGCTCACAATCTTATCCACACAAAGTGTGCAAAACCGGGTGTGCTTGGCGCACGCCCGCCGCGCCGTGTGGACAAGTGCCATGCGGGCGCCACTTGCCGCCGGCGCGGCAACGCGCTACATTGCGCCATTCCCGCGCGGACGTACAATCGGTCTTCGGCGCTCGGTACAATACAGGCTGTTCGGGCGGTCCATCGCCTTTCCTCTATCAGGAGTTTCTTTTGCTCGCTATATTTCAAGCCGCTGGCTGGCCCATCTGGCTGTTGTTGATCGCTTCCATCGTCGCCCTGGCCCTGATCATCGAGCGCCTGCTGTATTTGCGCCGCGTCAAGATACTGCCCCGCAAGCTGTTTGATGAAGTGGTGCAGGTGTATCGCAGCGGCAAGATCACGCCGGACACGGTGGCCAAGCTGGAAGACAACTCGCCGCTGGGCGTGGTGCTGGCCGCCGCCCTGCGCAACGTCGACGCGCCGCGCGAAGTGATGAAGGAATCGATCGAAGAGGCAGGCAGCGGCGTGGCTCACACGCTGGAACGTTTCCTGACGACCCTGGGCACCATCGCCACCCTGGCGCCGCTGATGGGGCTGTTCGGCACGGTGATCGGCATGATCGAGATTTTTGCCTCGCCCGGCGCCACCGCGTCGAACGCGGCGCTGTCGCACGGTATTTCCGTCGCCTTGTATAACACGGCGTTTGGCCTGGCCATCGCCATGCCGGCCCTGATTTTCTACCGCCACTTCCGCGCCCTCGTCGACAGCTTCGTCATTGACATGGAGCAACAAGCGGTCAAATTCGTCGACATCGTCCACAGTGGCCGCAAATGAACTTCCGCAAAGGCAAGGGGCGTGAAGACCCCGAAATCAACCTGATCCCGTTCATTGACGTGCTGCTGGTGATCCTGATCTTCCTCATGGTCAGCACCACCTACAGCAAGTTCACGGAGCTGCAGATCACCTTGCCGACGGCCGATGCCGAGCAAGCGAAGGACAAGCCGCAGCAGCTCGACGTCACCATCGATGCCAAGGGTAACTACACAGTCAACCGCGAACCCGTCTCGTTCCGCGACGTGGCCGGCCTGGCTGACGCCTTGCAGGATGCGGCCAAGGCGGCCAATGGCGGCAAGGCGCCCGCGCAGACGCCCGTGGTGGTGGTCAACGCCGACCAGTTCGCCATGCACCAGATGGTCATCCACGTGATGGAAGCGGCGCGCCTGGCCGGCTATGAAAAGCTGACGTTTGCGGCGCAGGCGGGCGGCAAGTAAGTTTCTACCGTTACCGGCAACAAAATTGGGGACTGACCCGCCGGGTCAGACCCCAGCCCTTTACCCTTCACCGCATGCCCACTTCCTCTCCCGCCAAGCTTGAATCCACTCTCACCCGCGCCTGGCTGACGCGCGGCCCGCTGGCGTGCGCGCTGTGGCCCGTGTCGCTGCTGTTCGGCGCCTTGAGCAGCGTCAGGCGCGGCCTGTACCGGGCCAACCTCCTGACATCGGCGCGCCTGCCCGTGCCCGTCGTCGTCGTCGGCAATATTTTCATCGGCGGCACGGGCAAGACGCCGCTGACGATCTGGCTGGTGCAAGCCTTGCGCGACGCGGGCATGCGCCCGGGCGTCATTTCGCGCGGCCATGGCAGCGCCGACCGCTTGCCGCGCGCCGTCAGCGCTGCCTCCACGCCGCAGCAGGTGGGCGACGAGCCGCTGCTGATCTTCCAGCGCGGCGGCTGCCCCGTGATGGTGGGGCGCGACCGCGCGCAAGCGGGCAGGGCGCTGCTGGCCGTGCACCCGGACGTCGACGTGCTGGTGACGGACGACGGCTTGCAGCATTACGCCTTGCAGCGCGACGTGGAAATCGTGCTGTTCGACGGCCGCGGCGCCGGCAATGGCTGGCTGCTGCCGGCTGGACCGCTGCGCGAATCGCCGCGCCGGCGGCGCGACGTGACGGTGATCAATGCGCCCGAGCTGGCGCCGGCACTGGTGGGCCAGGTCGCGCCGCAAGGCGGGCTGGTGGTGCAGATGCGGCTCGATGGCGGCGTGGCCGAGCGCATGCTGAACCGCGGCGAAAGCATGGCCCTTGCCGACCTGGCGGCCAGCGGCCGGCGCATCGTGGCGGCGGCCGGCATCGGCAATCCTCAGCGCTTCTTTACCATGCTGCGCGGGGCCGGACTGGACTTCACGGAGCTGCCCCTGCCCGACCACCACGACTTCCTCGACCAGCCATTTGCCGCCCTCGACACGGATGTGATCTTGATCACCGAGAAGGATGCAGTAAAATGTGCGCAAATTGAACATCTCAAAGATGACCCGAGACTGTGGGTCGTCCCCGTCAGTGCGCGCATCGATAGCGCGCTGGCCCAACAAATTGTGGAGAAATGTCGTGGACGCTCGACTGCTTGATATCCTGGTCTGCCCTGTTTGCAAGGGTCCGCTTGAACACGATAAGAAGGCGCAGGAACTGATTTGCCGCGCCGACCGTCTGGCCTATCCTATCCGCGATGGCATCCCCATCATGTGGGCGGACGAAGCGCGCACCCTGCAAGACGCAGTGGAATAACGATGGCGTTCATCGTCATCATCCCGGCCCGCCTGGCCTCGACGCGCCTGCCGGGCAAGCCGCTGGCCGACCTGGGCGGCAAACCCATGGTGGTGCGCGTGGCCGAGCAGGCGCTGCTCTCGGGCGCCGCGCGCGTCATCGTCGCCACCGACCATGACAGCATCCGTGCCGCCTGCGCCGAGCATGGCGTGGAAGTGTGCATGACGCGCAGCGACCATCCGTCGGGCACGGACCGCATCGCCGAAGTGGCGCGCACGCTCGGGCTGCCGCCGGACGCCGTCGTCGTCAACCTGCAGGGCGACGAACCGTTGATCGATCCGGCCCTGCTGGCCGCCTGCGCGGCGCAGATCAGCGCCGCCGTCCCCATGGCTACCTGCGCCCATCCGCTGCATGATGTGGCCGACGCGTTCAATCCGAATGTGGTGAAGGTCGTGCTGGACAAGAACGGCCGCGCCTTGTATTTCTCGCGCGCCACCATCCCGTGGCACCGCGACGGCTTCGCGCAGTCGAAAGACAGCTTGCCGGCAGGTTACGTGCCCCTGCGGCATATCGGCCTGTATGCGTACAGCAATGCGTTTTTGCAAGAATATCCGCAATTGTCCGCCTCGCCGCTGGAAGCCATCGAAGCGCTGGAGCAGCTGCGCGTGCTGTGGCACGGTGTTGCCATCGCCGTCTACGTGACCGATAGCGCCCCGGCCGCCGGTGTCGATACGCCGGAAGATCTTGCCAGGGTGCAAGCCCACTACGACGCCCTGTAAGCGCTACCCGCAAAACGGCAGGCGTGCAAATATAATTTTGTGCGCCTGCAGTAAAAACCACATTTTGAAACGTGCGCCGCGCGAATTGCTGGCTTTGATCAATCAGGGCATAGCAATTCGATAGCAAACTGGCGTTCCGGGGATTTTTTGTGGTAAGTTTCGTAGGGAAAGATAGCCTTAGCAACACCATCTAAAAAAAATTACACATACCACCATCCAAAATCTGTTTTTTAGGAACTTTTCAATGCGTCTGATACTTTTAGGAGCACCCGGTGCCGGCAAGGGCACCCAAGCTAATTTCATCAAAGAAAAATACAACATTCCACAAATCTCCACGGGCGACATGCTGCGCGCGGCGATCAAGGAAGGCTCCGAACTGGGCCTGGCAGCGAAAAAAGTCATGGATGCGGGCGGCCTCGTGTCGGACGACATCATGATCGGCCTGGTCAAGAATCGCCTGCAGGAAGCCGATTGCGCCAATGGCTACCTGTTCGACGGCTTCCCGCGCACCATCGCGCAAGCGGACGCCATGAAAGACGCCGGCATCAATGTCGACTACGTGCTGGAAATCGACGTGCCTGACGCGTCGATCATCGAGCGCATGGACGGCCGCCGCAGCCACCCGGGTTCGGGCCGCGTGTATCACGTCAAATTCAACCCGCCCAAGGTCGACGGCGTCGATGACATCACCGGCGAACCGCTGATCCAGCGCGACGACGACAAGGCGGAAACGGTCAAGAAGCGCCTGGACGTGTACCACAACCAGACCAAGGTCTTGTTGGGCTACTACAATGACTGGGCCAAGTCCGGCCTGCCAGGCGCACCGAAATACCGCCGCATCGCCGGCGTCGGTCCGGTCGAGCAAATCCGCGACAGCGCATTTGCCGCCCTGGCGGAATAAGCAGTTTATGAAAAGCGGACCTGAGTGTCCGCTTTTTTTGTGCCCGCTTTTCGCCAGCGGTGCCGCATCGTTTTCGTAGTTCAGGTTTTTTGCAGGTCGTGTTTTCCTGGCTGCGCGTGCCTACCCGGTGCGGTCTGCAGCTGTTGGCAATGACGTCGGATAAAAACAGAAGGGGACGATATGGCAGCCAGCTTGTGGTTTGCGGTAGCCTGCGGCGTGGTCGCAGTCATTTACGGTTTGGTGTCGCGCAGCTGGATCCTGAGGCAGGATCCCGGCAACGCGCGCATGCAGGAAATTGCCCTGGCCATCCAGCAGGGCGCGGCCGCCTACCTGGCGCGCCAGTACCGCACCATCGCCATCGTCGGCGTGGTGTTATTGATCGCCATCTATGCGCTGCTTGGCCTGCACACGGCGCTGGGCTTCTTGATCGGCGCCGTGCTGTCGGGCGCCTGCGGCTTCATCGGCATGAATGTCTCCGTGCGGGCCAATGTGCGCACGGCGCAGGCGGCCACCCTGGGCATCAACCAGGCGCTGAACGTGGCCTTCAAGGGCGGGGCGATCACGGGCATGCTGGTCGTCGGCCTGGGCCTGCTGGGCGTGACCCTGTTCTACTGGCTGCTGGCGACGACGGGCGCGCCCGGCCTCACGCAGCATGACCTGATCAAGCCCCTGATCGGCCTGGCCTTCGGCGCCTCGCTCATTTCCATCTTCGCGCGCCTCGGCGGCGGCATCTTTACCAAGGGCGCCGACGTGGGCGCGGACCTGGTGGGCAAGGTCGAGGCGGGCATCCCCGAGGACGATCCGCGCAACCCGGCCGTCATCGCCGACAACGTGGGCGACAACGTGGGCGACTGCGCCGGCATGGCGGCCGACCTGTTCGAAACCTATGTCGTGACCCTGATCGCCACCATGCTGCTGGGCGCACTGCTGATGGCAGAGGCCAGCAGCACGGCCATCATCTACCCGCTGCTGCTGGGCGCCGTCTCCATCCTCGCGTCCATCGTCGGCTGCTCGATGGTGAAGACGGCCCCCGGCAAGAAGATCATGTCGGCCCTGTACACGGGCCTGTGGTGGGCGGCCGGCCTGTCGCTGGTCGGTTTTGCCGTGGTGACGTGGCTGCTGTGGCCCGACGACGCCATGCGCTACAAGATGCTGGGCGCCACCGTCGTCGGCATCGTCCTCACGGGCCTGATGGTGTACATCACCGAGTACTACACGGGCACGGATTTCAAGCCCGTGCGCCACATCGCCGAAGCGTCGACGACGGGCCACGGCACGAATATCATTGCCGGCCTGGGTGTGTCGATGAAGTCCACGGCGTATCCGGTGCTGGCCGTCTGCGTCGCCATCCTGATATCGTATCAATTGGCGGGCCTGTACGGCATCGCCATCGCGGCCACTTCCATGCTGTCGATGGCGGGCATCATCGTCGCGCTCGACGCGTATGGCCCCATCACGGATAACGCGGGCGGCATCGCGGAAATGTCGGGCTTGCCCGACTCCGTGCGCGCCATCACCGATCCTTTGGATGCCGTCGGCAACACGACCAAGGCCGTCACCAAGGGCTACGCCATCGGCTCGGCGGGGCTGGCCGCGCTGGTGCTGTTCGCCGACTACACGCATGCGCTCGAATCCGTGGGCCAGCACATCACCTTCGATTTGTCGAACCCCATGGTCATCGTCGGCTTGTTCATCGGCGGCTTGATACCGTATCTGTTCGGCGCCATGGCGATGGAAGCCGTGGGCCGCGCGGCCGGCGCCGTGGTGGTGGAGGTGCGGCGCCAGTTCCGCGACATCAAGGGCATCATGGAAGGCACGGCGCGGCCAGAATACGACAAGGCCGTCGACATGCTGACGGCGTCGGCCATCCGCGAAATGATCGTGCCGTCGCTGCTGCCCGTGGTGGTGCCCATCGTCGTGGGCATGCTGCTGGGGCCTGCGGCGCTCGGTGGCTTGCTGATGGGGACGATCGTCACGGGCCTGTTCGTGGCCATTTCCATGACCACGGGCGGCGGCGCCTGGGACAATGCGAAGAAATACATCGAGGATGGCCATTTCGGCGGCAAGGGTTCGGACGCGCACAAGGCGGCCGTCACGGGCGACACGGTGGGCGACCCGTACAAGGATACGGCCGGGCCGGCAGTGAACCCCTTGATCAAGATCATCAATATCGTGGCCCTGCTGCTGGTGCCGCTGCTGCCGGCCACGGGCTGGCTGGCCGTCAAGGCGCCGGCGCCCATCCACGCGCCCGCGCCGCCCATCCTGGCGCCGGCGACACCCGTGCAAAGCTTGCCCGCGCAATAAACTGCGCCATCCCGGCAGCCCCGTGGCCAGCGCTGCGGGGCTGTTTGTATTTTGCGCAAATGAAACTTTCCTGCCGTCCATATCCTCGGCGTATCAAAGGTGAGCAATTGTTACGGCGCCTTTGCTTGTGCTGGCTCTCTGTCAATAATGGAATGAGCGTCACAGTTGGGCATGGAAGGCGGGAGGATGTCATGGACAGCATCAGCAGGAAGGGCGGCGCGCTGGCGGCGCTCTTGGTATTGGCGGTCACGGCGGGAGTGGCCCAGGCGGCGCCGGGCCGGCATGGCGGCTTTCACGGCGGCCACGGCCACTTCCATGGTCACTCGCACGTGGGCGTCTGGGTGGGATCGCCCTGGTGGTATGGCTACGGGCCGGGCTGGTATGGCGACCCGTGGTATGGCTATCCCTATCCATATGGGCGCACCCTGATCGTGCAGCCGCCGCCCGTGTACATCGAGCAGGGCGGCGAGCCGACGGCGCAGATGTGGTACTACTGCGCGAGGCCGCAGGGCTATTATCCCTATGTGAAAAATTGCAGTACGGCATGGCGTGCCGTGTTGCCGACCAGCGTGCGCTGACGGGGAGGCGATGATGAACACGAAAGCGTTGATGGGGCGTGCCGGCCTGCTGGCGCCCCTGCTGCTGGCCGCCTGCACGGTGATGCCGGAAGGGCCGTCGGCCACGGCCTTGCCCGGCACGGGCAAGAGCCTCGAGCAATTCCGCGTCGATGACGGCAGTTGCCGTGGCTACGCGCAGGCGCAGCTGGCCGGCCCGGGCGCGGCCGACAGTTCCTCGCATGGCATGCAGCGCAGCTACGATGATTCTTATCAAAAATGCATGTATGCGAGCGGCCACAAGGTGCTCGCGGCCGGGCGGATGCTGGGCAGCGTGCCGGCGAATGCCGCCACGCCGCCGCCCGATACGCCGCCGCCCCGGTACTAGCCGCTTAGAAGCGCGACGTCAGGCCGACGAACATGCGCCGTCCCGGCACGTAATAGTCGACCAGTCCATCGGCCGTCGGACCCTTCTTGAACAGGTTTTGCACGCCGCCGCGCACGGTCCATTGCGGCGTGACCTTGTACGACACGACGGTGTCGACGATGGTGTAGGCCTTGTCGGCCAGCTTGCCGGCGTCGAGTTCCTTGCCCGTGTACTGGGCCGATACTTCGCCGAACAGCTGGTCGTTGACTTGCCAGCCCAGCGCCGAGTACCACGACAGTTTCGGCGTCGACAGCAGGTTGGCGCCCGTGGTCAGGTTTTTCGCTTCCGCCATGTAGGTGACGTTGTTACGCCAGTTCAGGTTTTTCGTCAGCGGGATGGTGGCCGTCGCTTCCAGGCCGCTGGTGCGCGCCTTCTGGATATTCGTCATCTTGGTCCACCAGCGCTGCTGGTAAAAGCCCAGCGGCGCATAGTCGATCTTGTTCTTGAAATCCGTGTGGAACCAGGTCAGGCCCACATCCCAGCCATTCTGTTCCCACGCCACGCCGATCTCGCCGGCCGTGCTCGTTTCCGGCTTCAAGTCCGCATTGCCGGCCATGTAGCAGTCGCCCTTGATGTAGCCCAGCGGCTTGAGGCTGCCGCAACCGCGTCCGGCCGAGTTGGTCGCTGCCGCTGGCGAGTTTTCCTTCAGGCTCGGGGCGCGGAAGCCTTGCGAGATGCCGCCCTTGATGGTCCAGGCGGGGGCAGGGTGGTACACCAGGTACAGGCGCGGACTGTAATGGTTGCCGAACTTGCCGTGGTGATCGAGGCGCAAGCCGGCCGTGGCCGTCAAGTCCTCGCGCAGGAACAATTGATCTTCCGCAAACAGGGCCGAGGTGGTGCCGGACAGGGTCGCGCCGCTCACGGTGTTGCCCAGGTAATCGGTGGGTACGGTGCCGATGGTGTTCGTGTTCGTCAATTCCTGGTGCTTCCACTGGCCGCCCATCACCAGCATTTGCTCGATGCCGCCCCAGCCGACCCGTTTTTCCAGGCTGGCATCGAGCGTGCTGTCCTTGGATTTGGCCACCGTGCCGACGAATTGGTTGTCGAAATCGTTGTGATACAGGTTGACCGTGGTCTTGCCGAAGTCCCAGCGGCCTTCGTAGCCGAGGCTGACGCTCTTGCGTATCAGCTTGTTGGCGCCCCAGCTGGGAACCAGCGACTCGCCGTCCGCATCGCGTGTGCTCGAACCGCTGGCTTCCTGCCTGCCATAGCTGGCGTCCAGCGACAGGTTCTGTTTCTTGCCCAGCGCCCAGGTCAGCTGGCCCGAGACAGTCTGGTTGCGTTCGCCGCCGATGCCGCCCGCTTTGTCGAATTTTTCATCGGGATTCTGGCGCGTCTGGCTCACGCCCAGGCGCATGCCCACCGTGTCCGACAGGGGGCCGGCCAGGTTGACGCCCAGCTGGTGCGCCGTGCCGCGGTCGCTTTCCTGCGGTTGCGTGTAGTTGGCCGTGGCCGAACCGTTCCACTTGCCCGGCACCTTGCGCGTGATGATGTTGATCACGCCGCCCATGGCGTCCGAACCGTACAGCGACGACATGGGTCCGCGCACCACTTCGATGCGCTCAATCATGTCGGGCGAGATCCAGTTCAAGTCCTGGCGGCCCAGGTCGGGACGGTAAGCCGTGTCGCTCGAGCTGCCCACGCGCTTGCCGTCGACCAGGATCAGGGTGTATTTGTCGGGCAAACCGCGCAGCTTGATCTTCGACGCTTCGCCTTCGGGGCCGTTGCCGCCCGTCACGCCGGGGATACGGCGCAGCAAGGTATTCAAGTCATACACGGGCTGGCGCTCGATTTCCTCGCGCGTGATGACGCTGATGCTGGCCGGCGCATCCTTGATGTCGATGGCCGTGCCGGACGCCGTGACGACCACCGTGTTCATGGTGGGATCGGCGGCCACATTGCCTTCGGCCCAGGCGTTGCTGACGGCCAGCGAGAGCAGGCAGGGCAGGAGCAGGGCGGCGGAATGCATGGAGCGGCCGGGAGTGGAAACGGGGGCTGCGAAGGCGGGACTACGCTTGGTCATGGTGAACTTTCCGGATGTTGTTATTTCCTGGCTGCCTTCCGGGTGGCTCGGGTATGAATGAATGAAAAGAGTAAAAAATGCGCTCCCATCCTGCGAATGAGAATAAGAATCGTTCTTATTGTAATGCCATACTGGCAAGAAGGAAAGTGCTGAAAGGAAATAAAACACCGTTACGCTGTGCGCATGGCAGGTACAAGCGTGACAAATTGTTACCCGCGCTGGCATCTGGCGCGGCGTGTGCCAATAATGAAAGTTGCGATGGATGCTTGGGAGGCGGCATGAAGAGGCTGGCAAAAACGATATCGGCACTGGCGTGCTCCATGCTGCTCGCTGGCGGCCATGCCCGGGCGCAGGAGCAGGCGGCGCCTGCCGAGTCCTTGACTGAGCCTTTGCCCGTGTGCCAGCTCGACCCGCGCGACAGCGGCAAGCTGGCGGTGGAGCCGTGCCGCCCGGCGCCGCCCGTGCAGCCGCGCCGTTCCGTGGCGCAAGTGATCGGCCGCATGCCGGCGCAGCCTGCGTCACCGGTCGTGCCCATCGCGCCCCTGCCGCCCAGCCCGGCCGTGCCGATGCCGCGCGCGCCGCAGCCCATCGGCTCATGCGACTCAGGCGGTTGCCGCGATGCGGCAGGCGCGCGCTACAACGGCGCGGGCAACGCCACGCTCGATGCCAACGGGCGCATCTGCCACCGCAATGGCGCTTTCATGCAGTGTTTTTAACTTTCTCATTCGCCAGCGCTGCAAGTTTTCGCTCGGTGACCATAAAAATGGCTACAATTGTCGCCGACATTACGTTTACGTAAACGTAATGATGGCATCATGTATCAACCATCAGGCGCCGGGAACACGGCCCTTATCACTCAGGAGATTTCATGCAGATTCAGGACAATGTATTCATCATCACGGGCGGCGCATCGGGCTTGGGCGCCGCCACGGCGCGCATGCTGACGGCGGCCGGCGGCAAGGTCGTGCTGGCCGACGTGCAGACGGAAGCGGGCCAGGCGCTGGCCGCTGAACTCGGTGGCGTGTTCGTCCAGTGCGACGTGACGTCGGAAGAGGACGGCCTGGCCGTGGTGGCGGCAGCCACGAAGCTGGGCACCTTGCGCGGCCTGGTCAACTGCGCCGGCGTGGCGCCTGCCGTGAAAACCGTGGGCAAGGATGGCCCGCATCCGCTGGCCCTGTTCCAGAAGGTCGTCAACATCAACCTGGTGGGCACCTTCAATATGTGCCGCCTGGCGGCCGACGCCATGGCGAAACAGGATGCGACGGCCGAAGGCGAGCGCGGCATCATCATCAACACGGCTTCCGTGGCGGCCTACGATGGCCAGATTGGCCAGGCCGCGTATGCGTCGTCGAAGGCGGCCGTGGTGGGCCTGACCCTGCCGATGGCGCGCGACCTGTCGCGCAACGGCATCCGCGTGATGACGGTGGCGCCCGGCATTTTCGAAACACCGATGTTGCTGGGCATGCCGGCCGAAGTGCAGGATGCGCTGGGCAAGATGGTGCCGTTCCCTTCGCGCCTGGGCAAGCCGGGCGAATACGCGCAGCTGGTGAAAGCCATCGTGGAAAACGTCATGCTCAATGGCGAGACCATCCGCCTGGACGGCGCCATCCGCATGCAGCCCAAGTAAGGGGCAGTGCCCTGACGGGCATTTGATGTAGGATACCCCCGTATGGGGCGTACAGCCTTGCCTTGCTGTGCGTCCTTTTTTTATCGGAGAATCCATGATCATATTGAAGCCGCTGGCACTGAGCCTGACCTTGCTGGGAGCCCTCGCTGCCAGTCCCGCATTTGCCGAGGTGCCGCAAAAGGCGCCGGAAATCGCCACCGCGTATGCGGAGAAATCGGGTTGGGCGGCACAGAAATTCATGGTCGCCGCTGCCAATCCGCTGGCCGCCGATGCCGGCTACCAGATGCTGAAAAAGGGCGGCAGCGCCATCGACGCGGCCATCGCCACGCAGCTGGTCCTCACCCTGGTCGAGCCGCAATCGTCGGGCATCGGCGGCGGCGCCTTTTTGCTGTACTCCACGGCCAAGGGCGTGCAAGCGTTCGACGGGCGCGAAACGGCGCCTGCCAGCGCCGATGAACACCTGTTCCAGAATGCCGACGGCAGTCCCGTCTCGCGCGCCACGGGCGTGGTGGGCGGGCGTTCCGTGGGCGCGCCGGGCGTGCTGCGCATGCTGGAACTGGCGCACAAGGAGCACGGCAAGCTGCCGTGGGCGACCCTGTTCGGCCCCGCCATCAAGCTGGCGCACGGCGGCTTTCCCGTCAGCCAGCGCCTCAACGGCCTGCTGAACTGGGACCAGGCCCTGAAGCGCGACCCGGTCGCCGCCGCGTATTTCTATGATCCGGACGGCAAGGCATGGCCCGTCGGCCACGTGCTGAAAAACCCGCAGCTGGCGCGCACCCTGCGCGAGATCGCCCGTGGCGGCGCCGACGCGTTTTACAACGGCCGCATCGCGCGCGACATCGCCGCCAAGGTGGCGGCGCATCCGACCAATCCGGGCAAGCTGACGGCGCAGGACATCGCCGGCTACCGCGCCAAGGTGCGCGAACCCGTCTGCAGCGATTACAAGGCCTGGACCGTGTGCGGCATGCCGCCGCCATCGTCGGGCGGCATCGCCATCGCGCAGATGCTGGGCATGCTGGAAGTGAAGGATATCCGGCCGTATGCGCCCGTCGACGGCGTGCTCGATGCGCAGGCGATCCACCTGTTCTCGGAAGCGGGGCGCCTGGCTTACGCGGACCGCAACCGCTACGTGGCGGACACGGACTTCGTGCCGCTGCCGGGCAATGGCGTCGCCTCGATGCTGGATAAAACCTATCTGGCGCAGCGCGCCTCGCTGATCGGCGACAAATCCATGGGCAAGGCCATGCCTGGCACGCCGCCGGGCATGCAGGTGGCGTGGGGCATGGACAACGCCTTGCAGCGCCCGTCGACCTCGCACCTGGTGGCGGTGGACGCTTTTGGGGGCGGCCTGTCGATGACCACCAGCGTGGAAGACGCGTTCGGTTCGCGCCAGATGGTCGACGGCTTTTTGCTGAATAACCAGCTGACGGATTTCTCGTTCGATTCGCGCGATGCCGACGGCCCCATCGCCAACCGGGTCGAAGCGGGCAAGCGTCCGCGCAGCGCCATGTCGCCCACCCTCGTGTTCGAGAAGGGCACGCACAAGCTGGTGCTGGCGACGGGTTCGCCCGGCGGTTCGTCCATCATCAACTATGTCGCCAAGGTGCTGGTCGGCACCATGGACTGGGGCTTGAACGTACAGCAAGCGATCAGCCTGCCGAACTTCGGCAGCCGCAATGGCCCGACGGAGCTGGAAAAGGGCCGCGCGCCCGCCGCGCAAGTCGAGGCGCTGCAAGCGATGGGCCACGAGGTGCGCGTGATCGAACAGAACTCGGGCTTGCAGGGCATCATGCGGCTGAATGCGCATGGCAAGGATTTCTGGTTTGGCGGCGCCGATCCACGTCGTGAAGGCATGGTCAAGGGAGATTGAAACTTTTCCACAAAGTATCAAGACCCTGCTAATCTGCCGGCATGGGAATGCAAAATAAAACAGGCTTGATACTCACGGGAGGAGGCGCCCGTGCCGCCTATCAGGTGGGCGTGCTGCAGGCGATTTCGGCGATTTTGTGGGAAGCGGGCTGGGCGCCGGCGCGCAATCCGTTCGACATCATCTGCGGCACCTCGGCCGGCGCCATCAACGCCACGGCGCTGGCCTGCCGTGCCGATAACTTCGGCGAAGGCGTGCAAAAGCTGCTAGACGTGTGGCAGCACATCGAAGTCGAGCAAGTCTACCGGGCCGATTCGCTGGGCGTGATCCGCTCGGGCGCGCGCTGGCTGTCGCTGCTGTCGTTCGGCTGGCTGCTGCGCCAGTGGCACGCATCGCCGCCCAGTTCCCTGCTCGACAACACGCCGCTGGTCAGCCTGCTGCACCGCATGCTCGACCTGCCGCGCCTGGACGCGGCCCTGGCCGACGGCCTGCTGCATGCGCTGGCCGTGACGGCGTCGTCGTACTCGGGCAGCCGCCACATGACGTTTTACCAGACGGCCGAGGATATCGCGCCCTGGGTGCGCACGCAGCGCCTGGCCCTGCCGGACCAGATCGGCGTGGAGCACTTGCTCGCCTCGGCCGCCATCCCCTTCATCTTTCCCGCCGTGCCCCTGTACGTGGGCGGCCAGCGCGAATACTGCGGCGACGGTTCCATGCGCCAGCTGGCGCCGATCTCGCCGGCGATCCACCTGGGCGCGAACAAGGTGCTGGTGGTGGGGGCGGGACGGATGACGGAACCGGCGCCCGCCGCGTCCGAAGCGGCACGCTACCCGAGCCTGGCGCAGATTGCCGGCCACGCGCTGTCGTCGATCTTCCTCGATGGGCTGGCCGTCGACATCGAGCGTCTGAACCGCATCAACCTGACCCTGTCGATGCTGCCGCCCGAATTGCTGGGCAAGACGGCCTTGCGGCCCGTGGAATTGCTGGTCATCGCGCCGTCCGAGCGGCTCGACGCCATCGCCAGCCGGCATATCGGCAGTTTGCCCCGCCCCATCCGCACCATGTTGTCGGGTATCGGCGCGGCCGAAGCGCGCGGCGCGGCGCTGGCATCGTATTTATTGTTCGAATCGACGTATACTAACGAGCTGATCCGTCTTGGACAGCGCGATACGCAAGCCCGCAAGGATGATGTCCTGGCGTTCTTTGGTTCCTGAGACGGCCCCTGGAGCGGTGTGCGGGTTTTTCGCGTTTTTTTTGACAGGACGATTGTGCTGGTATTTCGACGTGTTTGCGATGTTGCTTTACTGTTAATTCTGCTGATGGGCGTCCCGGCCGCGGCGGCGCCTGCGCCCACCCTGCGTTTCGACCAGCTCAGCGTCGACCAGGGTCTGGCGCAGGAATCGGTGCTGGCCATCGCCCAGGACCGGCAGGGCTATATGTGGTTCGGCAGCCAGTCTGGCCTGAGCCGCTACGATGGCTACCGCATGGTCGTCTACAAGAATATCGAGGGCGACAAGACCAGCCTGGCCGACAATTGGGTGGGCGAGCTGCATGTCGATAGCCAGGGCCAGCTGTGGATCGGCACCGACAATGGGCTGGACCGCTTCGACGCCGCCAGCCAGACCTTCATCCATTACGTTCCGGCCGAAAAGAGCAAGCGCGGCAACGGCAACCGGCATATCCACGCCATCCTCGACGATGGCGCGCGCGGCTTCTGGATCGCCACCTCGGACGGCTTGCAGCATTTCGACCCGGCCACGGGCACCTTCCGCACCTGGCACCATGAAGAGGGCAATCCGCACAGCCTGGGCGACAATGAAATCAAGGCGCTGGCGCTGGACGCGCAACAGCGCCTGTGGATCGGCACGGTAACGGGCCTGGACATGCTGGCGCCGGGCAGCGAGCGCTTCGAGCATTTTGCCGTCGACACGGAGCCTGGCTCGAAATACAACGTGATCCAGTCGCTGCTGATCGACCGCCAGCAGAACCTGTGGATTGGCACCATGGCCGGCGCCGAGCGCTGGCGCCTGGGCGGCGCCGGCCAGCCGCCGCAGGCGCGCGTGCGCTTCGGCGAGAAGCATGGCTTTTCCGCCATCCGCGTCGCCAGCCTGTACCAGGATGTCGACGCCACCGTCTGGCTGGGCAGCAATGCCGATGGCCTGTTCCGCTGGCTGCCCGGCAGCGGCACCTTCCTGCAATACCGGCATCAGACGGGCGACAAATTCAGCGTCGCCGACAACCAGCTGTCGTCGCTGTACCGCGACCGCGCGGGCACCTTCTGGGTCGGCTCCTGGTACAGCGGCGTGAGCCGGGTCGACCTGGGCAGTGGCGGCTTTTCGCGCATGGCGCGCGCGCCCGGCGACGTGGGCGCGCTGGCGGACAAGAAAGTGCGCGCCGTGGCCGATGCGGGCGATGGCAAGCTGTGGCTGGCCACCAAGGGCGGCCTGAAACTGTACGACACGCGCGACGGCAGCTCGCGGCTGTTCGACTTGCGCAGCTCGCCCGGCATGTCGCGCGACGAGCAGGTCACGACCCTGTACAAGGCGCCGGACGGCGTGCTGTGGGTGGGCGGCTCGACGGGTTTGCACCGCTTCGATCCGGCCCTCGGGCGTTTTTTTACCATGCGCTTTGCCGCCGGCGACCCGAACAGCGACACGATCCGCAATATCGTGAGCGACCGCAGCGGCATGCTGTGGGTCTCGACGCGGGGCGGCGTGCACCGCTTCGACCCCGTCAGCCGCCGCTTTACCACCTACCGCCACGACCCGGCCAACTCGAACAGCCTGTCCGACAACATGGTGCGGCCCGTGCTGGAAGACGGCAAGGGGCGCTTGTGGATAGGTTCCTTCCACGGCCTGGACTTGCTGGACCGCGCCAGCGGCCACTTCCGCCATTTCCGCCACGATCCGCAAAACCCGCATAGCCTGAGCCATGACGAGGTGCATTTCCTGCACGAGGACAAGCGCGGCGTGCTGTGGGTGGGCACGGCCAATGGCTTGAACCGTATGGACGTCGACGCCAAGGGCGAGATCCGCTTCCGCCGCTTCGTGCGCAAGGATGGCATGGCCGACGACGCCGTCGCCAGCATTCTCGGCGACGACAACGAGCAGCTGTGGCTGAGCACGAACAGCGGCATCACGCGGCTCGACATGCGCAGCGGCCTGTTCCGCAATTACGACAGCGCCGATGGCACCGTGGAAGGCTCGTATTTCGATGGCGCGGCCCTGCGCGCGGCCGATGGCACCATGTATTTCGGCGGCTTCAACGGCATGACGGCGTTTGTGCCGCAGGATATCCACGACAACCGCGTGCCGCCGCTGGTGGCCATCACGGAGCTGCAGATATTCAACAAGCCGGTGGCCATCGGCCGCGGTGAGTTCGCGCACGTGCTCAATGCGGCGATCGACCACACGCGCAACCTGGTGCTGACCAGCCGCGAAAGCGTCTTTTCGCTGGAATTCGCGGCCCTGCATTTCGCCGCGCCCCAGCGCAACATGTTCGCCTACCGGCTCGAAGGCTTCGACCAGGACTGGGTCATGACGGATGCGGGGCGGCGCTTTGCCACCTACACCAACCTCGATGCCGGCAACTACGTGTTTCGCGTCAAGGCGGCCAACAAGGACGGCGTGTGGAACGAGAGCGGCGCTACCCTGGCCATCACGATCCTGCCGCCGTTCTGGAAAACCTGGTGGTTCCGCACCCTGATGGCGGCGCTGCTGCTGGGCGCCATATATGGCGCGTACCGCCAGCGCGTGCGCGCGCTGCGGCATCAGCAGAATGAACTGGAAAAGCAGGTCAGCGAACGCACGGCGGAGTTGCAGAGCAAGGAAATCGAAGTGCTGGCCCAGTCGGAAAAGCTGGCGCAAGTCAACAGCAGCCTGACGAAAAACGAAGAAAGCCTGCGCCAGGCCAAGCGCAAGGCCGAGGACGCGACGCGCCAGAAGTCGGAATTCCTGGCCAACATGAGCCACGAGATGCGCACGCCGCTGGCCGGCGTGATCGGCATGCTGGGCTTTGCCCTGCGCGACGAGCAGCTGCACGACGCCACGCGCGAGCAGATCCTGCGCGGCCAGGCCAACGCCCAGTCGCTGCTGGTGATCATCAATGACTTGCTCGATTTTTCCAAGATCGAGGCGGGCAAGCTGAGTATCGAAAACATCGACTTCGCGCTCGGCGCGGCGATCGAGACGGTCGTCACCCTGTTCGAGGAGCAGGCTGCCGCGCGCAGCATCGGTTTCGCCATCGATTTCGCGCCCGACCTGCCGCCCTTCGTGGTGGGCGACCCGACCCGCTTGCGCCAGGTGCTGGTCAACCTGGTCGGCAATGCCTTCAAGTTCACCCAGCGCGGCGGCGTCAGCCTGAGCGTCGAACGGGCCGGCGTGGCCAGCGGCAGCGGCGGACGCAAGGTCAACCTGATCCGCTTTACCGTCAGCGACAGCGGCATCGGCATCGATGCCGAGGCCATGGCGCGGCTGTTCCAGAAATTCGAGCAGGCCGACGCCAGCACCACGCGGCGCTACGGCGGCACGGGACTGGGCCTGGCGATCTGCCGCCAGCTGGTCGAACTGATGGATGGCCAGATCGAGGTGGCCAGCACGCCGGGGCAGGGCAGTACCTTTGCCTTCACCTTGCCGCTGGCCGATGGCGTGGCGCCGCCGCTGGTGCCGCAGGTGGCGCTGGCGCCGCACAGCCACCAGTTGCGCGTGCTGTGCGCGGAAGACTTCCCCACCAACCAGATCATCATCCGCGTCATGCTCGAAGAGCTGGGGCACCGGGTCGACGTGGTTGCCAACGGCGTGCTGGCGGTGGCGGCTTGCGTGCATACGCGCTATGACCTGATCCTGATGGACGGGCGCATGCCGGAGATGGACGGCGCCACGGCGACGCGCCTGATCCGTGTGGGCGGCTGGCCGGACCAGCCCGTGCGCGACCAGGAATTGATGATCGTGGCCCTGACGGCGAACGCCAGCGAAGAAGACCGCAGCCGCTATCTTGGCGTCGGCATGGATGATTTCCTCAGCAAACCCGTCGACGAGGCGGTGCTGCATGGCTTGCTGGCGCGCGCCATCGAGCGCCAGCTGCAGCGCGGTTTCATGTTGCCGCGCATGCCGTCGAACGCGCCGCGCGGCACGGCGCGGGGACAGGCCGAACTCGACGCCCTGTTCGGCATCGCGCCGGCACTTCCCGTCGCGGCGCCTTCCCAGTCCATTCGCAGCGGCGAACTGCAACGGCGCATCCGCGTCGCCTTCGTCGCCGACCTGGAAGGGCGTTTGCGTGAACTCGACGACGCCCTGGCGGCGCAGGACAAGGACAACGCCGGGCGCCTGCTGCACGGTTTGAAGGGCAGCGCCGCCTACCTCGATGAAACGCAGCTGCACATGCTGTGCACGGAAATGGAAGAAGCGGCGGACGGCGGGCGCTGGACGCAGGTGGCCCTGCATTTGCCGCAATTGCGCGCACTGTTGGCGCAAATAGCCGTTTCGGGCAAGGAAATGTAAAATAGGCAATGCCGGCCATGGAGCGCGCGGCGAAACTGGGTAGAATACGGCCAGGCACCGAGACGCTGCCGCCAATGGAGAAAGCAATGAAAGTACTGGTGGTTGACGATGATGTCGTGTCGCGCATGGTATTGATGCATCTGATCGACAGCTGTGGCGTGCACGATATCGTGGAAGCCGAAGATGGCGCGGCGGCGTGGGAACAGCTCGAAGGCGGCTTGCGCCCGTCGCTGTGCTTCTGCGACTTGCGCATGCCGCGCCTGTCCGGCATGGAGCTGCTGCAGAAAATCCGCTCCGACAGCGCGCTTGATGCCATGCCGCTGGTGCTCGTGTCGTCGGCCAATGACCAGGACACGGTGCGCGACGCCGTGCAGGCCGGCGCCGCCGGCTACATCGTCAAGCCTTTCCAGCCGGAGCAGGTGCGCCAGCATATCGATGCCTGCTTCGACGTCTCGGCCTTGCCGGCCGAGGCGCCGCGCGACACCTTGCAGCGGCTGGGCATCGACAGCGAACGCCTGCTGGCGTATCTGACGGGCTTTCAGGGACAGATAGTCGCCGCCAGCGAACAGGTCGACGCCTTGCTGGCGCGCGGCGAACCGGCCCAGGCGCGCCAGCAGCTCGAACGGCTGCACCTCGGTTGCCGCACCCTGGGGTTACATGGCGCGGAAGCCGGGATGATGGCCCTGCTGCAGGCCTCGGTGCTCGATGGCGACCAGATGCAGACGGCGCTGGCCGCGCTGGCGCGCAGCGTGGCGCAGCAGGCGCGCCTGCTGCGGCAACAGGACGGGATCGACTGAATCTGCTGTTTTTTGCTTGCCGGGAAAATACTTTAGGTTTAAAGTATCTGCTTCCGGGCCTTGTGCACGCGCCCGCTACCAGCCAGGATGAGCATGAGCAGCGACCCTTCGCCTACCACCGCATCTCCCCAGGACGACTTTGCGCGCACGCATTTGCCGCCGCGCGCACTCTGGCCGCAGCTGTGCCTGGACTTGCCCGAACTGCAGTATCCGGCGCGCCTCAATTGCGTCGCCGCGCTGCTCGATGCCGCCGTGGCCAATGGCGGCGGCGGGCGCATCGCCATCCTTGCCGACGGCCAGCGCTGGACCTATGCACAGCTGGCGCGGCAGGTCGACCGCATCGCCCACGCGCTGCGCAGCGACCTGCGCCTGATCCCCGGCAACCGCGTGCTGCTGCGCGGCGCGAATACGCCCATGATGGCCGCCTGCCTGCTGGCCGTGCTGAAAGCCGGCTGCATCGCCGTGCCCACCATGCCGCTGCTGCGCGCGCGCGAACTGTCCGCCATCCTGGCCAAGGCGGAAGTGAACGCCGTGCTGTGCGCGCAGGGCTTGCGCGGGGAACTCGATGGCGTGCCCGGCTTGCCCGCCATGCTGTGCTTTGGCGCCGACGACACGGAACTGGAGCAGCGCATGGCGGCCCACGATGCGCCATTTGCCGCATGCGACACGGCGGCCGACGACGTTTGCCTGATCAGCTTTACCTCGGGCACGACGGGCGTCCCCAAAGGCACCATGCACATGCACCGCGACCTGCTGGCCATCTGCGACTGCTTTCCCCGCTCCATGCTGCAGGTGCGCGCCGACGACATCTTCATCGGCACGCCGCCGCTGGCGTTCACCTTTGGCCTCGGCGGCTTGCTGCTGTTCCCCCTGCGCTTTGGCGCGGCCACCGTACTGCTGGAAAAACTCACGCCCGACGGCCTGCTGCGCGCCATCGAGGCGTACGGTGCCACCATCTGCTTCACGGCGCCCACCTTTTACCGCCAGATGGCGCTCCTGGCGGCCAGCCACGACCTGCGCAGCCTGCGCCTGTCCGTCTCGGCCGGCGAAGCGCTGCCGCTGGCCACGCGCGACGCCTGGCGGGCGGCGACGGGCCTGGCCATGACGGACGGCATCGGCGCCACCGAGATGCTGCACATCTTCATTTCCGCTACGGGCGAGGGCATCCGCCGCGGCGCCATCGGCAAGGCCATTCCCGGCTACCAGGCATGCATCGTCGATGACGCAGGGGTGCCGCAGCCGCCCGGCGTGACGGGCCGCCTGGCCGTGAAAGGCCCCACCGGTTGCCGCTACCTGTCCGACCCGCGCCAGCGCGAGTATGTGCAAAATGGCTGGAACCTGACGGGCGACACCTTCGAGATGGATGCCGACGGCTATTTCTATTACCGCTCGCGCAGCGACGACATGATCGTTTCGGCCGGCTACAACATCGCCGGCCCGGAAGTGGAAGAGGCGCTGCTGCGCCACCCGGCCGTGGCCGAATGCGGCGTGGTCGGGCGCGCCGACGCCGAGCGTGGCCAGATCGTCGAGGCGCACGTGGTGCTCAAGGAGGGCTGCCAGGCCAGCGATGCGCTGGTAGCCGAACTGCAGGACTTCGTGCGCCAGCAGATCGCCCCGTATAAATACCCGCGCGCCATCCATTTCCTGCCTTCCCTGCCGCGCACGGAAACTGGCAAGCTGCAGCGCTTCAAACTTCGTACGGACACTCCATGAATATTGTCTGCATCGGCGGCGGCCCCGCCGGCCTGTATTTCAGCCTGCTCATGAAAAAGCAGAACCCCGCGCACCGCATCACCGTCATCGAACGCAACCGCCCCTACGACACGTTTGGCTGGGGCGTCGTGTTTTCCGACCAGACCCTGGGCAACCTGGCCAACGCGGACGAGCCGACGGCGCGCGCCATCCTGCAGGCGTTCAACCACTGGGACGATATCGAGATCCACTTCAAGGGCGAGACCGTGCGCTCCGGCGGCCATGGCTTTTGCGGCATCGGCCGCAAGCGCCTGCTCAACATCCTGCAGGCGCGCTGCGAGGAACTTGGCGTGCAGCTGGTGTTCGAGACGGAAGTGCAGGACGACCAGGCCATCGCGCGCCAGTACGGCGCCGACCTGGTGATCGCCAGCGACGGCTTGAACAGCCGCATCCGCACCCGCTATGCGGCCAGCTACCAGCCCGAGATCGACCAGCGCCATTGCCGCTTCGTCTGGCTGGGCACGCGCAAGAAATTCGAGGCCTTCACGTTTGCCTTCCGCCAGACGCCGCACGGCTGGTTCCAGGCGCATATCTACCAGTATGACGGCGAGACCTCGACCTTCATCGTCGAAACGCCCGAACATGTGTGGCGCGCGGCGGGCCTCGATGCCATGAGCCAGGAAGAGGGCATCGCCTTTTGCGAAGCCCTGTTCGCCGAGGAACTCGATGGCCACGGCTTGCTGAGCAATTCGCCGCACCTGCGCGGCTCGGCCCAGTGGATCACCTTCCCCCGCATCGTCTGCCGCCAATGGGTGCACCGCCAGGATGGCGTGCCCGTCGTGCTGATGGGCGACGCGGCCCACACGGCGCATTACTCCATCGGCTCGGGCACCAAGCTGGCGCTGGAAGACGCGATCGAACTGGCGCGCTGTTTCGGCCAGCATGCCGACGCCGCTGCCGGTACGGATGCTGCGCTGACCGCCTACCAGCAGCTGCGCACCATCGAGGTGCTCAAGATCCAGAGCGCGGCGCGCAATTCCATGGAATGGTTTGAAAACGTCGAGCGCTACAGCGCCATGGAAGCGCCACAGTTCGCCTATTCCATGCTCACGCGCAGCCAGCGCATCTCGCATGAAAACCTGCGCCTGCGCGACCCTGCCTACGTGGCCGATTACGAGCGATGGCTGGCGCGGCGCGCGGGCGAGCAGGCCGGCGTGGCGATGCTGGACGAGGCCTTGCCGCCCATGCTCACGCCCTTCCGCTTGCGCAGCGTGCTGCTGAAAAACCGCATCGCCGTCTCGCCGATGGCGCAGTACAGCGCCGTCGACGGCGTGGCGGGCGACTACCATCTGATGCACCTGGGCGCGCGCGCCATGGGCGGCGCGGGGTTGGTATTTGCCGAGATGACGTGCGTGTCGGCCGATGCGCGCATCACGCCCGCCTGCCCGGGCATGTACAGCGAAGCGCACACGCAGGCCTGGCGCCGCATCGTCGATGTCGTGCATGCCAACAGCGATGCGAAGATCGCCCTGCAGCTGGGCCACGCGGGGGCGAAAGGCTCGACACGGCCCATGTGGGATGGCATCGACCTGCCCTTGAAAGAGGGTAACTGGCCGCTGATCTCGGCCTCGGAGCAGCAATACCTGGCCGGCGTGTCGCAGGTGGCGCGCGCGGCCACGGAAAGCGACCTGGCGCGCATCGAGCAGGATTTCGTGCGCGCCACCCTGGCGGCGGCCGTCGCCGGTTTCGACTGGCTGGAGCTGCATTGCGCGCACGGCTATCTGCTGTCGAGTTTTATCTCGCCGCTGACCAACCGCCGCACGGACGAATATGGCGGCAGCCTGGAAAACCGCTGCCGCTATCCGCTGCGCGTATTCCGTGCCATGCGGGCCGCCTGGCCGCAGGATAAGCCCATGAGCGTGCGCATCTCGGCCCACGACTGGGTCGAAGGCGGCATCACGCCCGACGACGCCGTCGTCATCGCGCGCCTGTTCAAGCAGGCGGGCGCCGACCTGATCGACTGCTCCTCGGGTCAGGTCAGCAAGCTCGAACAGCCAGTCTACGGGCGCATGTTCCAGGCGCCGTTCGCCGACCGCGTGCGCAACGAGGCGGGCATCGCCAGCATGGCCGTCGGCTCGATTTTTGAAGCCGACCACGCCAACAGCATCATCGCCGCCGGGCGCGCCGACCTGTGCGCCGTGGGCCGGCCGCACCTGGCCAACCCGGCCTGGACCCTGACGGAGACGGCGCGCATCGGCTACAGCGGCGCTGGCGCCGGAGCTGCCTGGCCGAAACAGTACCGGCCGGGCCAGCAGCAGCTGGAACGCAATCTGCAGCGCGAGCGCCAGCTGGCGGCCGCCAATACGGGTCTCACCCCGCAACAGGTGGCCGCGCGGCTGCTGGAAGGATGACATGAAGACGCAAGCGATAATCGACAGGCACGCGCTGGTGACGGGCGCCGGCAGCGGCATCGGACTCGCTTGCGCGCGCGCCTTGCTCGATGCGGGCGCCCGCGTCACCCTGGCCGGGCGCGACGGCGCGCGGCTGGCGCGCGCGCGCATGCAGCTGGAAGAAGAGGGTCATGCGGGCAGGGTGGCCATCTGCGTGCTCGATGTGGCCGTGGAAGCGTCCGTGCAGGCGGGTTTCGCGCAGGCCGCCGCGCATTTCGGCCGCATCGATATCTTGATCAATAACGCGGGCCAGGCGCATGCGGCGCCTTTCGGCAAGACGGATACCGCCATCTGGCAGCAGATGCTGGCCGTGAACCTGACGGGCGTGTTCCACTGCTGCCAGGCGGCCATGCCGGCCATGCTGGAAGCGGGCTGGGGGCGCATCGTCAACGTGGCGTCGACGGCGGGCTTGAAAGGCTATCGCTACGTCAGCGCCTATGTCGCCGCCAAGCATGGCGTGATCGGCCTGACGCGCGCGCTTGCGCTGGAAGTGGCGCCGCGCGGCGTCACCGTCAACGCCGTCTGCCCCGGCTACACGGAAACGGACATGGTGGCCCAGGCCGTGCAGAATATCGTGCGCAAGACGGGGTGCGGCGAAGATGCGGCGCGCGCGGAACTGGCGGCCAGCAATCCGCAGCAGCGGCTGGTGCAGCCGCGCGAAGTGGCCGATGCGGTGGCGTGGCTATGCCTGCCCGCGTCGGCAGCCATGAATGGACAATCGATCGCCGTCGCCGGCGGCGAAGTCATGTAACGGAATGAAGATCATGGATAAAGAACCCGAGAATGTGCAGGACGAGCCCGTGCTGGATCTGGCCAGCCGGTTGACGCAGGACCACCACCAGTCGCTCAAGCTGTGGCTGCGCATGCTCTCGTGCACGGTCAAGATCGAAAACGAGGTGCGCACGCGGCTGCGCGCCACCTTCGGCATCACCTTGCCCCGCTTCGACTTGATGGCGCAGCTGGAACGCTTTCCCGAAGGTTTACGCATGGGCGAACTGTCCAAACGCATGATGGTTACGGGCGGCAATATCACGGGAATCACCGACCAGCTGGAGCAGGAAAAACTGGTGGCGCGCGTGGTCGATCCCAAGGACCGCCGCTCTTACAGCGTCAAGCTGACGCCGGCGGGCCGGCGCGCGTTCGACGAAATGGCGCGCGTGCACGAAGGCTGGATCGCCGAACTGCTGCACGGCGTGACACCGGACGACAAAACCCGATTGATCGACCTGCTGTCGCACATGAAGCAGCAGTTGAATAACACCCCCCTAAAGGACTGAGCATGCGCCATCTACCCGGCCAGCCGCAAGACCTGCCAGGCAACCGCGCCAGCCTGGCCGGCTACGCCGCGCGGCATTTCCTGTTTTCCGTCGCAGGCGGCGTCGCCACATTGACCTTGCACCGGCCCGAGCGCAAGAATCCGCTCACTTTTGACTCGTATGCGGAACTGCGCGAGCTGTTCCGCGCGCTGGCGCATGCGGACGATGTCAAGGCCGTGGTCATCACGGGCAGCGGCGACAATTTCTGTTCGGGCGGCGACGTGCACGACATCATCGGCCCCCTGACGCAGCTCGACATGCCCGGCCTGCTGGCGTTTACCCGCATGACGGGCGACGTGGTGAAAGCCATGCGCGCCTGTCCGCAACCCATCGTCGCCGCCATCGACGGCATTTGTGCGGGCGCTGGCGCCATGCTGGCGCTGGCCTCCGATATCCGCATCGGCACGGCGCGCAGCAAGACGGCCTTTTTGTTTACCCGCGTGGGCCTGGCCGGCTGCGACATGGGTGCCTGCGCCTTGCTGCCGCGCGTGATCGGTCAGGGCCGCGCCGCCGAATTGCTGTACACGGGGCGCTCCCTGCCTGGAAGCGAGGCCGAGCGCTGGGGCTGGTTCAACCGCCTGGTCGAGCCGGAAGAATTGGCCGAGGCGGCGCAGCTGTTCGCCGCCGGCCTGGCCAGCGGCCCCACCTTCGCGCACGGCATGACGAAAAAAATGCTGCAGCAGGAGTGGAACATGGGCGTCGATGAAGCCATCGAGGCGGAAGCCCAGGCGCAGGCCATCTGCATGGCCACCAACGATTTCCACCGCGCCTATCACGCCTTCGTGGCGAAAGAAAAACCGCAATTCGAGGGCGACTGACATGAGCAGCACGCGTGATATAACTTACCTGGACTGGCCGTTTTTCGAAGCGCGGCATGCCGAACTTGAACGCGAACTCGATGCCTGGGCCGCGCAGCACCTGCAGGAAGCCCATGGCGCCGATGTCGATGCCGCCTGCCGCGCGCTGGTGGCGCAACTGGGGCAGGGCGGCTGGCTGGCATACGCCACGGGCACCGATGGCAAGATCGACACGCGCGCCATTTGCCTGATGCGCGAAACCCTGGCGCGCCACAACGGCCTGGCCGATTTCGCCTTCGCCATGCAGGGACTCGGTTCCGGCGCCATCGGCCTGTTCGGCAGCGCCGACAACAAGGCGCGCTATTTGCCGGACGTGGCCAGCGGCAAGCGCATCGCCGCCTTTGCCCTGTCCGAGCCGCAGGCTGGCTCCGACGTGGCGGCCATGGCGTGCGCGGCGCGCCGCGATGGCGACGACTACGTGCTCGATGGCGAAAAGACGTGGATCTCGAACGGCGGCATCGCCGATTTTTACGTGGTGTTCGCCCGCACGGGCGAGGCGCCGGGCGCGCGCGGCATCAGCGCCTTCATCGTCGACGCGGACAATCCCGGCCTGGAAATCGCCGAGCGCATCGCGGTGATCGCGCCGCACCCGCTGGCGCGCCTGCGTTTCAATGCCTGCCGCGTGCCCGCCACGCAGCGCCTGGGCGAGGCGGGACAGGGTTTCAAGGTGGCGATGGCCACGCTGGACGTGTTCCGCACGTCGGTGGCCGCCGCCGCGCTGGGCTTTGCGCGGCGCGCCTTTGACGAGGCGCTGCGCCACGCCATGGCGCGCCAGATGTTCGGCCAGACCCTGGCGGACTTCCAGCTGACGCAGGCAAAATTAGCGCAGATGGCCACCGGCATCGAGGCGGCTGCCTTGCTGACCTACCGCGCCGCCTGGCAGCGCGACCAGGGCCGCAAGGTGACGAAGGAAGCGGCCATGGCCAAGCTGACGGCCACGGAAACGGCGCAGCAGGTGATCGACGCGGCCGTGCAGCTGTTCGGCGGCATGGGCGTGGTCAGCGATCATCCGGTCGAGCGCCTGTACCGTGAAATCCGCGCCTTGCGCATCTACGAGGGCGCCAGCGAAGTACAGCAATTGATCATCGCGCGCGAACTGCTGCGCGAGGCGGGACATGTATGAATAACCAGGAGAACGCAATGCAAGTGCTGCAACCACCGGGATGGGCCAGGCCGCGCGGCTATGCAAATGGCGTAGCCGCCAGCGGACGCACGGTGTACGTCAGCGGCATGATAGGCTGGGATGCGCAGGGCCGGTTCCATACGGACGATTTTGCGGGGCAGGTACGCCAGGCCTTGCAGAATATCGTCGCCGTGCTGGCGGAGGCGGGCGCCTTGCCCGAGCATATCGTGCGCATGAACTGGTATGTGCTCGACAAGAAGGAGTATGTGGCGGCGTATCCGCAAATCGGCGTGGCGTACCGCGAGCTGATCGGCAAGCACTTTCCTGCCATGACGGCCGTGCAGGTGGCCGGCCTGATCGAGGATCGCGCCAGGGTGGAAATCGAGGTGACGGCCGTGCTGCCGCCATGATGGCTGCAATAAACTATTGCCTTAACTGCATTTCAATTGAAATAAATTAATGCAATTAATATATCACCCTGTGCTATATTGATATGCCGAAAATTCGCGGCATATATACAGGGGGAGCGATGCAACAACAAATCATGCTGAAAATCAAGGCGGTGCGGCCCGTCACCTTGCTCGCCGGTGCCTTGCTGTGCATCGGCAGCGTTCCTGTCGCCTCGGCGCAATCCTTGCTCAACGGCGCGCAGGAAGCGCAGCTGTCCGCCTGGCTGGGCGAAGGGCCGCTGGCGCTGACGGCCATCTACACGAAGTCGGCGGGCGACACCTCGCGCGACTTCCACCTGGCCGCCGACGGCAAGGGACGCACGTTTTCCGTGATGCAGGCGAGCAACGCCGCCGGCCAGACCTGGCTGGTGGGCGGCTACAACCCGCAAAGCTGGAATTCGTCGGGTACCTACAACATGACGCCGGAAGACCGCGACCGCACGGCCTTCATCTTCAACCTGACGTCGGGCCAGTATTTCCGGCAGACGCCGAAAACCTATGCGCTGGACTCGGTGGGGGCGTATCAAACCTTCAATGATATCGATGCCGGCCCCACGTTCGGCATCGGCGCCGACCTGGGCATGTCGGCGGACCTGAGCACCAATGGCATTTCTTCGCGCTACTCGTACATCGACCCGGTCAATGGCATCTTTGGCGCAAGCTTGCTCGATGGCGCGCCGTATGGCTCCTATCCGAACGTCACGTTTGGCGCCATGCAAGTATTTAGCGTCAGCGCCGTGCCCGAGCCCGCGATGTTGCAACTCATGCTGGCCGGCTTGTTGCTGGTTGGTGCAGGCGTCGCGCGGCGCAGGAAATTTAGCGTGCCGCCGTTTGCCACCATGGGTCTCAAATAAGGCAGGACGCTGGTACGAGTTCGGCAGCGTGGCGGGAAATGGTGTGCAGGAATGGCTGCCGGCGACGGCGCGCCTGGCCGTGGCAGTCCGGCGCATGCCCGCACGTTGTGCGGGCAAGAGTTCGTCTCGTCACCATGTGTAGAATAATAATAAACAAATATCAGCGTTAAAAGCATAAACTTGCCATTGCTGGCTGCCAACGCGTTACGTATAAGCAACTTTATGGAATTGCACCGTGTTATTTAATTCATTTCCGTTCTTTCTGGTGTTCTTGCCGTTGGCGTTGCTGGGATACTTTCTCCTGTCAAAATACTCGCTGCGGCTATCCATAATTTTCCTGTTGCTGGCCTCGCTTGCATTCTATAGTTACTGGGATGTCGCCTACCTGCCGCTGCTGCTGCTGTCAATCTGCTGCAACTTCAGCATTGGCCGAGTCGTTTCGAAACGTCAAGAGACGGGCCGCAAGCGCGAGGCAAAGCACTGGCTGTGGCTCGGACTCGCCTTCAATTTGTCGCTGCTGGTGTTTTTCAAGTATTTTGATTTTTTTATCAGCAATATTGCCACCCTGACGGGGGCGACATTCCAGCCGCTGGGGATTACCCTGCCGATCGGCATCTCGTTTTTCACCTTCACGCAAATCGCCTACCTGGTCGATTGCCACGCCGGCAAGGTCAAGGATTACCAGCCAGAAAGCTACGGTTTGTTCGTCACCTACTTTCCGCACCTGATCGCCGGTCCGATTTTGCATCACAAGGAAATGATGCCGCAGTTCGTGCAGGCCGAATCGCATGTCTTCAGCCGCGGGCGCCTGATCGTCGGCCTTGCATTCTTCACGATTGGCCTGTTCAAGAAAGTCATTTTGGCCGATGGCATCGCGCGCTACGTCGCACCCGTCTTCGACCTCCATCACGCCCATTTGAGCATGCTGGAGGCATGGGCCGGTGCGCTGGCCTATACGTTCCAGCTGTATTTCGACTTTTCGGCCTATTGCGACATGGCGTATGGCTTGTCCTATATGTTCGGCATTATCTTGCCGATTAACTTTCTCTCGCCATACAAGGCGACCTCCATCATCGATTTCTGGCGCCGCTGGCACATCACGCTGTCCAATTTCCTGCGCGATTATCTGTATATCCCCCTGGGCGGGAATCGCAAGGGCGGGTTCTTGCGTTACCGCAACCTCCTGATCACGATGCTGCTGGGCGGACTGTGGCACGGCGCCAACTGGACCTTTGTGGTCTGGGGCTGCTTGCACGGCGCTTATCTGATCGTCAACCATGCCTTGCGTCATCTGCTGGGCCAGCGCAGCAACCTGGCGATACGGGCCGGCGGCGCACTGGCGACTTTTTTTGCCGTGGTGCTGGCCTGGGTGTTTTTTCGCGCCAGTTCCCTCGAGGTGGCGCTGGATGTGCTGCAAGCCATGGGCGGCGGCACGCTGACGCCCGCGATGCAGGAAAGCATGCTGGGCGTGAACCGCATCATGCAGCTGAGTTCCTGCCTGTGGTGGCTGGGCGTCTGCGCCGCCATCGTTTTCTTCCTGCCGAATGTGTATGAGCTGCTGGGGCGAGGCTTGCGCCTGTCGACGGAGCAGCGCCTGGACAGTGGCCGGGGCAGCGTCTTGCTGGGGGCCATGTTGATGCTTTGCCTGGTCTTGCTGGCAATTAGCGAGACGCGTGGCGTTTCTGAATTCTTGTACTTTAATTTCTGACAAATCATATGCGCTCCATATTTGCGATAGGCCTGGGTGTGCTGGTCACGGCACTGGCGTTGGAAGCGTTCCTGCAATGCATGCCGGTGGTGTCCGGATTGCGCATGGAGCAGAGCAGCGAACAGCGCCCGTATGCCCGTTATCTGCCGCAGCAGGACTACGTGTATTCGCATGGCTGGGCCCTGGCGAATGCCCGGCATGGCCGCACGAATCGGCAGGGCTTTACCAATTCCCCCGATTTCAAGGATGGCGCGGCCGTGCTTGTCATCGGCGACAGCTTTATCGAAAGCCTGATGCTCGAGTATCAGGAAACCCTGCAAGGCCGGCTGAGTCAAGCCCTGGGCGGCGGCGTGTATGCCGCCTCTGCCTCGGGCAACGGCTTTGCCGACGCGCTGGAAGTGTTCCGTCATACGCGTGCGCAATTGCATCCGCGCACGGTGGTGATGTTTGTCGAGCCGATGGACATGCAGGACATCCTGGCGCCGGCGCAGCGGGGCCACAGCATGTTTGTCGGCGAAGGGAATGATATCAGGATGGTGCATGTTCCCTATGTCGAGTCCAAGGCCAAGCGACTGGTCGCCTATTCGGCCCTGGCCCGTTATATCTATTACAACTTGAAATTTCCTGACTGGTTGATGAGCCAATTGCGCCGCAGTCCTCCTGCCGCGGCGCAGGAGCCGGCCGCCAGCGCACCTGATGCACGCCGCGCCGCCGCGCTCGAGTACTACATGACGCAATTGCGCGCGCTGGGCGGCGCTGGCGATACGCGCTTTATCTTCCTGGTCGACGCGGACCGGAACATGCTGTACGCGCCGCAGAAGGCGGTACCGAACTGGAAAGCGGGCGATCGCGCATTTTTCATCCAGACGGCCCTGCGACACGGCCATCAGGTGGTGGACATGCAGCCGGTATTCGCGCGCCATTGGGCGCAACAGCGCGAGCGCATGGATTTTCTGCCGATGGACGGCCACTGGAACCCGGTGGCGCACGATCTGGCGGCGCAGCAAATCCTGCCCTTGTTGCCTTCGGCATCGCCTGCGTTGCCGGCGCCATTGCGCCAGGTGGCAGGGCACTGAGGCGCCGGCCCCACGCACGTGCTGCCGGACTGTCAATGGCAGGAACTAGCCTGTATAATGCCGCTGCGCGTGTCGCCATCGTACAATGGATAGTACAAGGTCCTCCTAAGACTTAAATGCAGGTTCGATTCCTGCTGGCGACACCACGTTTCCACGCAACGCGCGTCGGCAGCCTGTGATCATCCAGGCGGTAATTACTGGTCGATGGCGATTGAAGTCCGAGTTATCGGTACAATGCGTGCTTCATTCATCCAATCGGCGGCTGTTTTGCACACCACGCGGTGTGCGCGAGACGGCGCCCGAGCACTCTTACTCATTATGGCTGTCATTTCTCTTTCATCGGCGCAACTTGCGTTCGGTCACGTCGCGCTGCTCGATCACGCGGAATTTTCACTGGAAACCTCGGAGCGGGTCGGCTTGATCGGCCGCAACGGCACGGGTAAATCGTCGCTGTTGAAGGTTATTTCGGGCAAGTTCAAGCTCGATGACGGCTTGTTGGTAATGCAACAAGGCATCAAGATCGCGTATGTGGAGCAGGAACCGCAATTCGACCCGGAAATGTCCGTGTTCGACGCCGTCGCGTCCGGCATGGGCGAATCGCAGGCGTGGCTGAAGGAATACGATGCGTTGACGGGCCAGTTTGGCCAGGGCAATGACGACGAACTGATGGAACGCATGCACGACATCCAGGTCAAACTCGATGCGGCCGATGCGTGGAGCTTGCCGAACAAGGTGGAAACCGTGCTCGACCGTCTGAACCTGACGGGCGACATGGCCATGAAAACCCTGTCCGGCGGGATGCAGAAGCGCGTGGCGCTGGCGCGCGCGCTGGTGTCGGCGCCCGACGTGCTGCTGCTCGATGAGCCCACCAACCATCTGGACTTCAGCTCCATCCTGTGGCTGGAAGGCTTGTTGCGCGACTTCAAGGGCAGCGTGCTGTTCATTACCCATGACCGCTCCTTCCTCGACAACGTTGCCACGCGCATCATCGAGCTCGACCGCGGCCGTTTGCTGTCGTATCCGGGCAACTTCACGGCGTATCAAGTGCGCAAGGCGGAGCAGCTGGAAATCGAAGAAGTGGAAAACGCCAAGTTCGACAAGTTCCTGGCGCAGGAAGAAGTGTGGATACGCAAGGGCGTCAAGGCCCGCCGCGTGCGCGACGAAGGCCGCGTGCGCCGCCTGGAAGCGCTGCGCCTGACGCGCAATGCGCGCCGCGAACAGCAGGGACAAGTCAAGCTGGACGTCTCGGCCGGCGAACGCTCGGGCAAGATCGTGGCGGACCTGGAAAACGTCTCCAAGATTTACGGCGACAAGGTCATTGTCAAGGATTTCAGCGCCACCATCTTGCGCGGCGACAAGGTCGGCCTGATCGGCGCCAACGGCGCCGGCAAGACCACCCTGCTGAAGATGATCCTCGGCGAAGAGCAGTCGGACACGGGCACCATCCGCCTGGGTACCAAGCTGCAAGTGGCGTATTTCGACCAGATGCGCACGCAGCTGAACGAAGAGGCGAACCTGATGGAAACCATCGCGCCGGGCAGCGACTGGGTCGAGATCAACGGCCAGCGCCGCCACGTGATGACGTACCTGAACGACTTCCTGTTCGCGCCGGAACGCGCCCGTTCGCCCGTCAAGTCGCTGTCCGGTGGCGAGCGCAACCGTTTGCTGCTGGCGCGTCTGTTCGCCAAGCCGGCCAACGTGCTGGTGCTCGATGAACCGACCAATGACCTGGATATCGATACCCTGGAATTGCTGGAAGAGTTGCTGGAAGAATACACAGGCACCGTCTTCCTCGTCAGCCATGACCGCACCTTCCTCGACAATGTGGTCACGCAGGTGATCGTCGCCGAAGGCGAGGGCAAGTGGCGCGAATTCGTCGGCGGCTACACGGACTGGGAGCGCGTGCGCACCTTGCCGATCGCCACGGCGCCAGCCAGCAAGCCGGCCGTGAAGGTCGAGGCTGCCGCGCCGGCCGCCAAGCAGAAAAAGCTCAGCTACAAGGAACAGCGCGAGCTGGAAGAGTTGCCGAAACTGATCGCCAAGCTGGAAGACGAGCAATCGGTGCTGGCCGCCGAACTGTCGCATCCGGACTTCTACAAGAAGACGCCAGCCGAAGGCAAGCGCCTGAATGCGCGCGTGGCCGAGATCGAAGGCGAACTGCTGGAAGCGCTGGAAAAGTGGGAGCAGATCGAGGCGCGCGCGAATAGCTGATGCTTTTTTGCATACCCTGTTGTAATTAAGTCAGGATTATTTGCCACGGCAACGGTTCTGCTTGATATAATTATATAATTATATTTATTACATCGGAGGATGCATGTTTGTCATGAAAAACATGCGCTCCGGACCACCGCGTCCGGCGCGCAGCTCCTCCTCCGATGCGTGGCAGCATGTTTGACCGCGCCGCCTTGCCCCGGGTAGCGCCATTCCTGGCCTATCTCTCCTTCATTGCCATTGCCGACATGCTCGGCCGCCTGGGCGTTGCCGCGCAGGACTTGCGCTGGCTGTATGTCGTCAAGATCGGCGTCGTGCTGGGCTTGTTGTTGTACTGGCGCCGCAGTTACACGGAATTGCGGTGGACGCCGTTGGGCGCGCGTGCCATTCTCGGGGCGCTGGCAGGCGGTGTTGTTGTTTTTTTGCTGTGGATCAATCTCGACGCCAGCTGGATGAGCATCGGCAAGCCGGACGGTTTTGATCCCCGCACCGATGGCCGCATCGAGTGGAGCCTGGTAGTGCTGCGCATCGCCGGCGCGGCGCTGGTGGTGCCCGTGATGGAAGAGCTGTTCTGGCGCTCCTTTCTGCTGCGCTGGATCGACAAGCCGGACTTTTTGCGGGCCGATCCGCGCCTGGCCAGCGTCAAGGCCTTCGCCATCAGCGTGTTGCTGTTTGGCTTTGAGCATAATTTATGGCTGGCCGGCATGGTGGCCGGTGCGGTCTATAGTTTGTTGTACATGCGTAGCCAGTCCCTGTGGTCGCCCATCCTCGCGCACGGCGTGACGAACGGCGTGCTGGGCCTCTGGATTATTTCTGGTGGGCACTGGATTTACTGGTAGTATTGCCTATCAACTGTGTGATCTTTCAAAGACAAAATCCATGTTGAATTCCTTGCGTAAAAAAGCCGTTGCCGCCGCCTTCATGGCCGGCCCACGTTTGCCGGTTGCGCTGTTACTCTTGGGCACCCTGGCCAGCGGCGCCGCTGTGGCCGATATCAGCGACACCATCAAGCCTTTCGTTGCCACGTCCTATTCGTACGACGACAACCTGATGCGCCTGCCGGACGATGTGCGGGGTTTTTCCGGCCCCCGTTCGGATACGTCGAGGATGCTGCAGGCGGGCTTCCTGTTCAACCGTCCCATCGGCCGCCAGATACTGACGGGCCAGGCCAAGTGGTCGAAGGTGAGCTTCAACCGCTTCAGCCAGTTCGACTACGATGGCAAGGATTACCTGGCCGACCTGGAATGGCACATCGCCAACCACCTGGAAGGCCATGTGGGCGCCAGTTATTCGCAGACCCTGACGCCGTTCAGCGACTTCCAGAGCTCGGTGCGCAATCTGCGCACGCAGCGCCGCGAGTACGTGAATGGCGCGTGGCGCTTCCACCCCAGCTGGCGCGTGCGCGGCGGCCTGTCGCGCGACCGCTACTCGTATGACCTGCCGTCGCAGGCGTTTTCCAACTGGGTGGAAGACGCGACGGAATTTGGCGTCGACTACCTGGCGCGCAGCAACAGCCGCGTCGGCGTGCAGCTGCGCCACCTGAATGGCAAGTATCCGAACCGCGGCGCGTTCGACGCCAGTGTGTACGGCAACGGCTATAGCCAGGACGAGGTCAAGGCCAATGTTCTCTGGGATTTCAGCGATATCACGCAGATGGAATTCCTCGGTGGCTGGGTGCGCCACCGCAACAACTTGCTGTCCGGGCGCGATACCAGCGGCACGAATGGCCGGCTGAGCGTGTACTGGAAGCCGTTGGGCAAGGTCAATTTCACCGGCATCGTCTGGCGCGAATTCGGTTCCGTCGACAATTCGCTGGTGACGAGCAGCCTGAACACGGGCGCCAGCCTGGGCGCGACCTGGACGGCCACGTCGAAGGTGCGCGTGGATGCGCAGCTGCGCCAGGAACGGCGCGATTTCGAGGCCGTCAGCGGCCTGGTGCTGCCCGGCGACGGGCGCGACACCACGCGCACGGCCTCGCTCGGCGCGACGTATGCGCCGCACCGGAAAATCCAGCTTGGCGTGCGCGTGTTCCACGAGCGGCGCGAAGGCGTCGCCATCATCGATAACGGCAGCTACCGGGCCAAGGGCATTTCCTTCAATGGCAGCGTACAGTTTTAAAGATCAACATGACTGTCAATGATATACCCCTGATTTCGTTTTTCCAGCGCGTTCTCGACCCGATCATCATCATGGGCTTGCTGTACCTGATGACGGTGTTGTCGGGTTCGACCTTCACCGGCTATACGCTGGTGCTGATGATACTGGCCGTCTTCATTTCATCGACGGTATACCAGCATGTCGACCCCTACCGTACCTGGCGCAGCGGCCGCATGCTGGCGTATGCGCGCGATATCCTCGTCGGCTGGACCATCGTCGCGCTGATCCTCACCTTCCTGGGCTCGGCCACGGGCCTGGCCTATCATTTCGATACCGAAGTGGTGCTGGCCTGGTTTGTCCTCACGCCCTTCGTGCTGCTGGCCGGGCACCTGGCCGGGCGCAGGTTCAGCCTGCGCCCGGACGGCGACAGCGAAGTGCGCTCGGTGGTCATCATCGGCGCCAACGACGCCAGCCTGAAGTTTGCCGCCACCATCGAGCGCAATGCCAACCTGTTCATGCACGTGCACGGCTTTTTCGATGACCGCACGGACGACCGCTGGCCGGAAAAGATGCGCGAACCCATGCTGGGGCGCATGGATGATATCGCCTCCTATGTGCGCGAACACAACATCAAGATGATCTTCATCAGCCAGCCGATTTCGGCCCAGCCGCGCATCCGCAAGATGCTCGACGAGCTCGAAGATACGACGGCTTCCGTGTATTTCCTGCCGGATATTTATATCTTCGACCTGATGCAGGCGCGTTTCGACAACGTGGGCGGCATGCCCGTCATCGCCATCCGGGAATCGCCGTTCACGGGCTTTAACAGCATGGTCAAGCGGGGCAGCGATATCGTGCTGGGGCTGATGATCCAGATCCTGCTGCTGCCGGTGATGCTGGTCATCGCCATCGCCGTCAAGACCACTTCGAAAGGCCCCGTGATTTTCCGCCAGCGCCGCTATGGCCTGTATGGCGAGGAAATCGTCGTCTACAAGTTCCGCTCCATGACGGTGGGCGAAGATGGCGACACGGTGGTGCAGGCCACCAAGAACGACCAGCGCGTGACGCGCGTCGGCGCCTTCCTGCGCCGCAGCTCGCTCGACGAGCTGCCGCAATTCCTCAACGTCCTGCAGGGCCGCATGAGCATCGTCGGACCGCGCCCCCATGCCGTCGTGCACAACGAGCAGTACCGCAAGCTGATCAAGGGCTACATGCTGCGCCACAAGGTCAAGCCCGGCATTACGGGCTGGGCCCAGGTCAACGGTTTGCGGGGCGAGACGGAAACGCTCGACAAGATGGAGGCGCGCATCCATTTCGACCTCGATTACCTGCGCAACTGGTCGCTGTGGCTGGATCTGTGGATTATCGCGCGCACGGTCAAAGTGGTGCTGGCGCGCGAGAACGCCCATTGAGCGTCAGTATGCTGCCAGCAGGAAAAAATAGCGTTTGAATATACTTTGCACGGAGTCAATACGCGTTAAAATGGAGCATCTATAGAGCACCAGCGCATTACGCGACCACTCCGCGCTCACCTTGCCACGAGTCGTGCCGGCCATGCGCCATTACTTTCCTCTTGGAAAGGGTTCACGATGTGAGCAGTATCCGGCCTTGCCCCTGCCGGACGTGCGTCACCCTGACGGGAAGCCGTCCGGGACGGCACGCGCCAACTATCGATTTTAAAGTCGGTCTGAACCACGCAATACATAATTTTTTGCAATCAAGTAGACTGTGGAAATAGTTGTTTTTATATCTCATTAGTAGATTTTTAAGCAAATATTTTGCTTGTCGTCATGCATTATGTGTATTATGTTTACAATATTGTTAATTATTTGACGAATAACTATTTTTCGGGGCATCCGTGCAGTGCAGCCTGGCCATGGCCCGTTATACTGCGCCGGATTTTCCACCCCCGTCATACCTGTCATCCGAAGGAGCACGCTTGAATCATTTTATTCACTCCCGCCCCGCGCCACGTTTGTTGTGCGCCGCCCTGGTCCTGCTGGCCGCTGCTGGCCTGTCCGCTTGCGGCAACAAGGAAAAAAAGGCTGGCCAGGCGCTGGCCAGCGTGAACGGCGAAGAAATCACCGTCTTGCAGTTGAATGAAGAGTTGCAGCGCGCCGGCGTGCAGGCGCCGCAGCAGGCCGCGGCCAGCAAGCAGTTGCTCGAGTCGCTGATCGACCGTCAGTTGCTGCAGAACGAAGCGGCCAAGGAAAAGGTCGACCGCGATCCGAAAGTCATGCAGGCCATCGAGCGCGCCAAGGCGCTGATCGTTGCCCAGGCATACATGCAAAAGCGCATCGGCGCGGCCACCCGCCCGAGCAAGGCCGAAGTGGAAGAGTACTTCGCGAAAAACCCGCTGTTCTTCAGCCAGCGCAAGCAATTCGATCTGCGCGAACTGGTCATCCCGACGGCGGCGCTGAACGATGAGCTCAAAGCCGTCATGGACCGCGCCAAGTCGCTGGAAGACGTGGCGCAATGGCTCGAGGAGCACAAGATCGCGTTCGGCCGCACCCAGGTGTCGCGCACCAGCGCCGACCTGGCGCCCGAACTGAGCAGCAAACTGCAATCGATGCCGAAGGGCCAGCTGTTCATCGTGCGCGAAGGCGAGCGCAGCCTGCTCATCGCGCTGGCCGATATCAAGGACAGCCCGGTGGGCCTGGACGCGGCGGCGCCGCAAATCGAGCAATTCCTGGCCAACAAGAAGAACAAGGATGCGGCCGAAGCGGAACTGAAGCGTCTGCGCGCCAGCGCCAAGATCGAGTATTTCAACAAGGATGCAGCGGCTGCGGCCTCGGCTACGGCCAGCGCACCTGCGGCAGCGGCGCCGGCGAACAGCGCGCATGAAGCCAACGAGCGCGGCGTGGCGGGCTTGAAATAAGTGACTTATCGACAAGTAGTTAAACATCAGCAATCTACCAACGGGAATCTGTAATCATGAAACGACTCGCAAACTGGATGATGGCGGCCTTTCTGGCCCTCGCCGCAGGCATGGCCGGTGCAGCCGATGTCCCCCTTGGGGCTGGTGATGTGCTGAAAATCTCCGTCTACGGCAACCCGGATCTGGGCCTGGAGACGCGCGTGAGCGAAGCGGGGGAAATCACCTTCCCGCTGGTGGGCGCGGTGGCCGTCGGCGGCCTGTCGACGTCGGCAGCGGAAAAGAAACTGGGCGGCTTGCTCGAGAGCGGCGGCTTCCTGCGCAAGGCGCAAGTCAACATCATCGTCACCAGCCTGCAAAGCCAGCAGGCGTCCGTGCTGGGCCAGGTCAACCGTCCGGGCCGCTACCCGGTGGAAGGCAAGCGCAGCGTGATGGACATGCTGGCCATGGCCGGCGGCGTCAGTCCTGACGGCGCCGACCAGATCACCGTGATCCGCAAGCGCGGCGGCACTGCCACGCGCGACGTGGCCGACATTCTCGACATCGTGCGCAACGGCGACCTGAAGGGCGACATGGAAGTGGGCGGCAACGACATCATCTACGTGGAACGCGCGCCGCGCTTCTACATCTACGGCGAAGTCCAGCGTCCGGGCGCCTTCCGCCTGGAACGCAACATGACCGTGCTGCAAGCCCTGTCCGTGGGTGGCGGCCTGACCTTGCGCGGCACCGAACGGGGCGTGCGCGTCAAGCGCCGCAATGCGGAAGGCCAGATGGAAGTGTTGTCGGTCAAGCATGACGACCTGCTGCGCGTCGACGATGTCGTGTATGTCCAGGAAAGCCTGTTCTAAGAGCAACTGGCTCCCTATCTTTTTGTATTGAAAGTTTCCAAATGAACCTCACCCAACTATTGCTGATCCTTCGGGCGCGCAAGAAGATTGTGCTGCTGACCTTGATGATCACCGTGGCGCTGGCGCTGGGCGTCAGCCTGGTGCTGCCGAAGACCTACAAGGCCACCAGCACCCTGCTGCTGAACTACAAGGGCGTCGATCCCCTGACGGGCATGACCATGCCGGGGCAGTTGCTGCCTGGCTACATGGCGACCCAGGTCGATATTATCGGCAGCAAGAACGTGGCCTTGCGCGTCGTCGACCAGCTGGAACTGGCGCGCAGCCCCGCCGTGATCGCCCAGTTCAATGACGCGGCGCAAGGCAAGGGCACGGTGCGCGACTGGCTGGCCGACTTGCTGCTGAAGAAACTCGAAGTGATGCCGTCGCGCGAAAGCAGCGTGGTCGATGTCAGCTTCAAGGGCGCCGACCCGCAATTCGTCGCGGCCGTGTCGAACGCCTTTGCGGAACAGTATCAAAAGGTCAGCATCCAGCTGAAGGTCGACCCGATGCGCAAGGCGACGACGTACTTCGATGACCAGACCAAATTGCTGCGTGACAACGTCGAGCGCGCGCAAAGCCGCCTGTCGAAATACCAGCAGGACAATGGCATCGTCAGCGTCGACAACCGCCTCGATGTGGAATCGAACCGCTTGAACGACCTGTCGGCGCAACTGGTGCTGGCGCAGGGCCAGGCCATGGAAGCCAATTCGCGCCAGCGCATGGCGCAGGGCGGCAACCTGTCCGAATCGCCGGACGTCGCGTCGAATCCGCTGATCCAGAGCCTGAAGCTGGGCCTGGGTAATGCCGAGGGCAAACTGGCCGAACTGGGCCAGCGCCTGGACCGCAATCACCCGCAATACCAAAGCGCCAAGGCGGAAGTGGACAAGCTGCGCCGCGACCTGGCCGAGCAGACGCGCGCCACCTCGCAAAGCGTGGGCAACAATGCGCAGATCCTGCAGCAGCGCGAAGGCGCGATCCGCGCCGCACTGGCGGCGCAAAAGGCCAAGGTGCTGGAATTGAACCGGACGCGCGATGAAATGGGCGTGCTGAGCAAGGATGTGGAAAGCGCCCAGCGCGCCTTCGACGTGACTTCGCAGCGCCTGTCGCAGACGCGCATCGAAGGCCAGGCGGAGCAGTCCGATATCGCCATGCTCAATCCGGCCACGGCGCCGATCGAGCCGGACAGCCCGAAGATTCTCCGCAACGTGCTGCTGTCGATCTTCCTCGGCCTCATGCTGGGCTGCGGCATCGCGCTGCTGGCCGAATTGCTGGACCGCCGTATCCGTTCCGACCAGGACCTGAGCGAAGTGCTGCAGATTCCCGTGTTCGGCGTGGTCGACTGGAAACCTAAACAGCGTCGCATGCGCGGCATGCTGCCGCGCCGTTTGCGCCTGAACTGAGATGGAACCTATCATGACTTCAAGTCCACACCTCCTCAATACCACTGCGCCGCTGGCGCGCGGCACCGATTCCAGCATTGGCGGCCTGTTGCTCGAATCGGGCAAGATCACGCCGGAAAACGCCGAACGCGTGCTGCGCATGCAAAAGGAACTGGGCATCCGCTTCGGTGAAGCGGCCCTGCGCCTGGGCCTGATCACGGAAGCCGATATCGAGCAAGTGCTGGCGCGCCAGTTCGACTATCCCTACCTGCAGCCGGGCGCCGGCAAGTATCCGCAGGAACTGGTGGCCGCCTACCAGCCTTTCAGCCACCAGGTGGAAACCCTGCGCGCCGTGCGCAGCCAGCTGATGCTGCGCTGGTTCGCCCGCGGCAGCAAATCGCTGGTGGTGCTGGGCATGGAGCCGGGCGACGGCGCCAGCCTGTTCGCGGCCAACCTGGCCGTGGTGTTTTCCCAGCTGGGCGAGCACACCTTGCTGGTCGACGCCAACCTGCGCGCGCCGCGCCAGCAGGAAATCTTCGACCTGAAGACACGCCAGGGCCTGTCCGACGTGCTGGCCGGCCGCGCCGAACTCGATATCATCGCCAAGGTGGAATCGTTTGTCGCGCTGTCGGTGTTGTCCGCCGGCACCTTGCCGCCGAATCCGCAGGAATTGCTCAGCCGCACCTCCTTCGTCACGCTCAACAAGCAGCTGGAAAGCCGCTACGACGTGGTGCTGTACGACGTGCCGGCGTATGCCACCGGTTCCGATGCGCTGGCCGTGGCGGCGCGTGCGGGCGGCGTGCTGCTGGTGGCGCGCAAGAACAAGACGCCGATGGCGGAAGTGGCGGCCATGGCCGAGCAAATGACGCATAGCGGCGCCCAGGTGGTCGGTTCCGTGATGGTCGACTTTTGATGGCTGCGCCAGGCCACGCCATGCCGCCGGCGCAGGCCGGCCGCTCCGCCGTGCCGGACTGGCTGCCGCTGGCGCTGGGTTTCCTGGCCATGCTCGCGCCCAGCCTGGTCGGCCTGTTCCGCGGCATCTGGTCCACCGAAGAGCAGGCGCACGGTCCCATCATCCTGGCCCTGTCGCTGTGGTTGATCTACCGCAAATGGCCCGAGATGCTGGCGCAGAGCGCCGGCGCCCGTCCGGCCCGCGCCGGCTGGCCGCTGCTGGCCGTTTCGCTGCTGCTGTATGTGCTGGGCCGTTCGCAGCATATCCTGTCGCTGGAAATCCTCGCCCTGATCGGCACCGGCCTGTCCCTGCTGCTGCTCAAGCGCGGCTGGATTGCCGCGCGTATTCTGTGGTTTCCCTTCTTTTTCATGCTGTTCATGGTGCCGCTGCCGCTGCCGCTGGTGACGACCCTGACCATGCCGATGAAAATGGCGGTTTCGTATGTGACCGAACACCTGCTTTTCCTGGCCGGCTATCCGATCGCCCGCAATGGCGTGATCCTGCAGATCGGCCAGTACCAGCTGCTGGTGGCCGACGCCTGCGCCGGCTTGCAGACCCTGCTGACGCTTGAAGCGCTGGGCCTGTTCTACCTGAACCTGGTGCGGCATACTTCGCCGTTCCGCAACATCGTGCTGGCCCTGTTGATCGTGCCGATTTCCTTTACCGCCAATGTCATCCGCGTGATGGTGCTGACCCTGATCACGTATTACTTCGGCGACGCGGCCGGGCAGGGCTTCCTGCACGGCTTCGCCGGCATGGTGCTGTTCATTTCCGCGCTGCTGCTGATCCTCAGTGTCGACAGCTTGCTGCAGTGGATCGTGCGCAAGCGCCAGGCGGGCCGCGCGCCAACCGTGGGAGCGTCGACATGAACGCTGCATTGCGCATGAATATGCTGCTGGGCGCCTTGCTGCTGGGCGCAGCCGTCCTCAGCCACGGCGTGGCGCCGGGCGTGAAGATGGCCGACCAGCGCCCGAGTTTTTCGCTGGAAGCGGCGATACCGCAAGCGTTCGGCGACTGGCGCGTAGACAGTTCCATCGTGCCGCTGCAGGTGGATCCGGAAACCCAGGAGCGCCTGAACAAGATCTACAACCAGACTTTGTCGCGCACCTACATCAATGGGCACGGCGAACGGGTGATGCTGTCGATCGCGTACGGCGGCGACCAGAGCGACAACATGGGCGTGCACAAGCCGGAAGTGTGCTACGCGGCGCAGGGTTTCCAGGTAGAGCGCGACGAATACGGCGAGCTGGCCTCGGCCTACGGCAGCCTGCCCGTGAAGCGCTTGCTGGCCGTGAATGGCAACCGCAGCGAGCCCATCACGTACTGGATCACCATCGGCGACAAGATCAGCAAGGTGGGCATGCAGCAGCGCCTGGAGCAATTGCGCTATGGCTTGACGGGCACCGTGGCCGACGCCATGCTGTTCCGCGTGTCGAGCATCGATACGGACTTGCCGCGCGCCTACCGCTTGCAGGCCGATTTCGTCAACGGCTTGCTGGCCAGCATGCCGGCGGCGCAGCGCAGCCGCCTGATCGGCGCGCCGCCCGGATGAGGCATGGCTGGAACGATGACAAAGCGCCTGCGGGCGCGGCACGGCGTGGCGGACAGCGAGAATCATGAGCAGCGACATCAACAAGAAAAGCGTCAGCGCCGTCAAGTGGGCGGCGATGGGCACGGTCCTCATGTTTGGCCTGCAGCTGGTCACGCAAGTGGTGCTGGCGCGCCTGCTGGGGCCGGAAAACTACGGCTTGTTTGCGATGGGACTGATTGTGCTGACATTTAGCAACTTTCTGGCCGATTTCGGTTTTTCCTGGGGGCTGGTGCAAAACCGCACGCTCAGCGAGGAAGACGTGCGCTTCACGGTGACGTGGCAGGCGCTGACGGGCCTGGCGGCCATGAGCTTGCTGTTTTTCATGGCGCCGTGGATCGCCGCGTACTTCAAGGAACCGCGCATCGCGCCCGTGATCGCGTGGATGAGCCTGACTTGCCTGCTGAATGCGCTGACGGCGCCGGGCAGCAGCCTGCTGCGGCGCGCCCTCGATTTCCGCTGGCTCAACATCATCCAGGTGATCAGCTACATCGTCGGCTACCTGCTGGTGGGCTTGCCGCTCGCGTATGCGGGCGCCGGCGTGTGGACCCTCGTGTGCGCCTGGCTGGGACAGGCTTCCACGGCGCTGGTGCTGACGTATGCGCGTACGCGTTTCTCGCTCAAGCCGCTGCTGTGGTACGAGGGCGCGCGGCGCTCGACGAATGTGGGCGTGACGGTGTTCGTGACGAATCTGTGCAACTGGTGCCTGAACAATATGGATCGCGTGTTCCTCGGCCGCTTCCTGAATGCCCACGCGGTGGGCGTGTATGCGGTCGGCTACAACCTGGCCAATACGCCCAACTCGCTGTTCCTGAGCGCCTTGCAGCCGGCCTTCCTGGCCACGGGCGCCAAGCTGCAGGACGATCTGCCGCGCCTGCGCGACACGTATCTGTCGGTGCTGGCGACCATCTGGATCATCATCCTGCCCCTGTTCGTGCTGCTGGCGATGACGGCGCCGGACTTGATCGGCGTGTTGTACGGCAAGGTGTGGCAAGAGTCGGGCATCGTGCTGAGCATTCTGGCGCTGGCCATGCCCGCGTACATCACGTGGGGCATGTCGACGCCGATCTTGTGGAATACGGGCGGCAAGCATCTGGAAAGCCTGCTGCAGCTGCCGCTGATCGTGCTGGCCGGTGCGGCGCTGGTGCTGTGGGCGGGGCAGGGCGGGGCGGTGGTCGCCATGATCGCCGCCGGCACCTTGCTGGCGCGGGCGCTGGTGGTGGGCACGGTGGCGTGCCTGCGCCTGCAGGTGGGACCGGGCGATCTGGCGCCGCTGGCCGCGCGCGGCCTGGCCATGGGCTTGCTGGCCGCCGCCGGCAGCTGGGGCGGCGCCATGTTGGGCAGCCTGGGCGGCAGTCATCCGCTGCCGGCATTCCTGGGCGGCGCGTTGTTCGGCGGCCTGACCCTGCTGCTGGCCGTGCTGGCCTGGCCTGAACTGCTGGGCACGCGCGCGGTGGGCATGCTTGCCCGCTTCAGCCCGCCGCTGCCGGCCAGGGTAGTCTCTTATTTGCGCGCCCGCTGTGGCGCGCGCGACAACTTACTGGATACGCGAGAACTACATGAGTGAAATACTGTTTGGCCTGTTTGCCGTGGTCGCCGCGCTGGTGGTGGTGTTCGTGATCGCCTTGAGCATCCATTGGGGCAGCAAGCGCGAGACGGGACTGGTGCCGTACGTGTTCTATCCGGTCTTCCTGTCGATCGCCGTGGCGGCCATCCTGTCGAACCGCGATGTCTCGGGCGATGAACTCCAGATGGGCATGCAGGCGCTGGCGCGGCACCCGGCCAGCTCCTGGTTTGGCCGGCTCACGTCCCTGTTCGTGATCTTTGCCTGCGGCGAGCGCATTCTGCACCGCCTGACTACGCGCGACAAGCTGCAGCCGATACCGATGCTGCTGTTCTGGGCGCTGTTCGTGTATTTCCTCAGCAATATCGTCAGTCCGGCCGTGCTGGGGCGCCATACCAATGTGTCGCATGAATACCTGTACATGTTCCTGGCCGGCTATGCGGCCTTGTTGATGACGCACAAGGAGGTCGACCTGAGCGTCATCTCGATGCGCAACGCCACCTTGCTGTTCCTGGTGCTCAGCGCAGCCGTGTTTGCCTGGAAGCCGAACATGGTCGTCAACCGGAATTACCACGGCCTGATTCCCTTCCTCAGCATCCGCTATACGGGCCTGGCCAATCACGCCAACAGCCTGGGACCGATGGTGGTGGTGTTCCTGCTGTGCCTATGGCGCAAGCCCTATGGCTGGCGCCCGCTGAACCTGTTCGCCTGGGGCCTGGGCCTGGGCAGCCTGCTGCTGGCGCAATCGAAAACCAGCTGGATCGCGTGCTTCCTGTGCTTTGCCTGCGTCGCCTATTTCGGTTTCCGCGAACAGATCAAGGAGCGGCTGTTCGATTACCGCCGCCCGCAATTGTCGATCGTCGGCATCTTCTGCTTCATCCTGCTGTGTACGCTGGGCATGTTGTATGTGATGTTTGGCAATATCGATGCCAAGCTGGCGCACTTTGCCACCAGCAGCGAAGGCTCCGACTTGATCAGCTTGACGGGCCGCGACGTGATCTGGCAGGTGGCGCTGCAGGAATGGCACAAGAATCCCGTGTTCGGCTACGGCTTGCCTCTGTGGGATGACGCATTCCGCATCAGCATCGGCATGCCATACGCCACCCATGCGCACAGCCAGTTTTACCAGAGCCTGGCCAGCGCCGGCACCATCGGCGCCATCGGCCTGGTGCTGTATGCCATGGCGCTGCTGTATGCGTGCGCGCGCACGGCGCGGGCCAGCCAGGGCCTGTCGATGGCCTTGTTCGTTCTCATCGCCATCCGCTCGATCAGCGAAGTGCCGCTGTCGCTGACGGGCTTTGCCGCCGAGGCGATGACGCATTTGCTGTTGCTCATTATCGTGACGGCGTATTTCCCGGTGGCCGACAAGCAGGCCGTCAGGGCGCGCAAGGTGCGCGTGCCGGGGATGGCTTGATGCTGTGCTCGGTCATAGTGCCCCTGTATAACAAGGGGCCGTATATCGAAGCGGCGCTGGCCTCGGTGCTGGCGCAAACCCATGCCGACTGGGAAGTGGTGGTGGTCGATGACGGCTCCAGCGACGATGGCGCGCAGCGCGTGCGGGCCTGCGCCGATGCGCGCGTGCGGCTGGTCAGCCAGGCCAATGGCGGCGTCTCGCGCGCGCGCAACCGCGGCATCCTCGAAGCGCGCGGCGACTTGATCTGCTTTCTCGATGCGGACGACTGGTATGGCCCCGTGTATCTGGAAACCATGGTGGGCATGGCGCGCGCCCATCCGTCCGGCTCGTTTTTCGCCTGCGGCTTCGAACGCATACCGGACAGCCGCGCCGCGGCGCTCAGCTACCAGGGCGGGGCCGTGCGCGAGACGCGCCTGCTCGACGACTTTTTCGAGCGCCGCCGCCGTGGCGGACCGTTTTTCTGCACGAATTCGGTGGCCATCCGGCGCAGCGATTTGTTGCCCTTGCAACCATGCTTCCCGGAAGGCGAGTCGGCTGGCGAGGACCAGGATCTGTGGTTCCGGCTGGCCGAGCGCCTGACCCTGGTGTTTACGCCGGCACAGCTGGTGGCCTACCGTGTCGAGGTGGCAGGCAGCCTGTGCGCGATCGAGTCGGCCGATGTGCTGGCGCCCACGTTCGAGCGGCTGGAACGGCGCGCCCTGGCCTGGCCGGCGGCCAATCCGGCGCGCCGTTCCGCCTTGCGGCTGGTGTCCGATGCGCGCGTCAGCGTGGCGCGCGCGGCGCTGGCGCGGGGCCGCCGCGGCGAGGCGCTGGCCGGGCTGCGCCGCGCCGCCGGCGGCGGCATGTCGCGCCACTGGTGGGTGGCCCTGGCCTTGTCTTGTTTGCTGCCGACCCGGCTCGCCGTCAAATGGCAAATGTGGCGCGAAACGCACATTAATAGCTGAGCTGCAACTAATATTAATGTTCGGAAGAATACTTTAGGTATATGCTTACAGGTATTCGCAGTGCCTTCAGCAGTGTCTTCGCCTTTTGCCCGATTTTGTACGGCGGGCCGTCCTGTGTCTCGCAAGCAGCCTCGACAGGAGGCGTATGATATGCCCCACGCAGCGGCGGTATCTTGCTCGATAGTTGATGTTAAGAAGGTAATCTATGAAATTCGCTAAATATACGCTGGTCAAAGTGGCGCTGCTGCTCGTCTGTTCAGCCTGCGGCCAGGCCCAGGCCGACTGGGCCCTGGCGACCGACCCATTGGCCGTCCGCACCTTGCCGGACAACCGCCAGATCCAGCCGCAAAATCCCCCCAGTTTTACCTGGTCGCGCCATCCGCTGTCGCCGGCGTCGTATGTCATTGAAGTCAAATTGGCGGGCGCCGTGGTCAGCACCTTCACGTCGGCGCGCAACTGGTATCTGCCATCCAAGAAATTTGCGGCAGGCACCTACAGCTGGCGCGTGCGTCCCAGCACGAGCAATGAATGGTCGAGCCCGCGAACCTTTGTGATCGACGCCACGTCGAAAGTGTTCGAAGTGCCGGAAAGCAGCACCTTGCGCGCCGCCATCGTCTTGCGCCCGCGCCCGCGCGGCCTGGAGGATAACGCGACCTTTTTTGCGAGCTGGAGCGCGGCCAAGCGCGCCGACCGCACCCAGGTGCTGACTTGGCTGAGCACCGAGGTGATACGTAATATGACGGCGATCGCGCCCGTCTCCGACGCCGAGTGGCCATTGTCTCCAGGCAAGGTGCGCACGGCCGCCAACGAGGCGCAGAATGCGCGCGTCATTTCGCGCACGAATCAGAGCGCACGCCAGCTCGAAGCGGCCTCGCTGCTGTATCGCGTGACGGGCGAGAACCAGTATCTGGTGGAGGCGATCGCGCGCGGCGACCAGGAAGCCGCGCTCAGCCCGAACGGCGGTACCAGTTTTGTCAACCATGACCAGGGCAACCGCGCCATTGCGCAAAGCCTGATCAAGGCGGTCGACAACCTGGGCAGCGCCCTCGATGCGCCGCGCCGCGCCGCGTGGCTGGAAATGGTACGCGTTCGTACGAATGCGATGTACCTCGACCTGGCTGCGCAGACGGGGCGCCTGGACCAGTATCCCTACGATTCCCACGCCGCCAGCAATATCGGTTTCCTGACGCTGATTTCAACGCTGTCCCTGGGCGATATCCCGGAGGCGAAGGACTGGTTCGATTTCTCGTTCCGCGCCTTTGTCAGTTCCTACAGCGTGTGGAGCGGTCCGGAGGGCGGTTTTGCCAACGGCACGGCGTATGCCGAGTATGAAGCCGACTATGCGCTGCAGATATGGCCGGCGCTTGCCTACGCGACCAAGGTCGACCTGTTCACCAAGCCCTGGGCCAGCGGCTTCCTCGATTACCTGATGCATTTCGTGCCGCCCGGTTCGCAGACCCACGTGTTTGGCGACGGGCACGAGACGCTGCCTGAAATCCGCATGATGAAGGGTTTCGCCGCGCATTTCGCCACGCCTGCCGCGGCGTGGTATTACAAGAACCTGATCCGCACCGACGATTCGCTGGCCACCTTGCAGGCGCCATACCCGTTGCCGGTGGCGACGGTGGCCACGCCCGCGCCGCCAGGCAACTCGGCGTATTACCCCAGCATCGGCTGGGCAGCCATGCACAGCGACATCGGCAATCTGCAACGCACCTCGGTGTATTTCAAATCGAGTCCCTACGGTTCGTTCAATCACAGCCACGGCGACCAGAACGGCTTTGTGCTGGCCAGCGCGGGCGTGCCCCTGCTGACGGAAAGCGGCTGGTACGACTGGTACGATTCGCCGCTGTGGAGTTCCTGGTACCGCCAGACCAAGGCCCACAATGCCTTGACGTTCGACAATGGCCAGGGCCAGCTGGTCGACGGCTATGAAACGACCATGGCGCGCAACGGCCGCATCACCGCCTTTGCTCCCAAGGCCACCGTCGACTATGTGGCGGGCGACGCCACGCTGGCCTATGGCGGCCAGCTGACATCGGCGCTGCGCAAGCTGTGGTTCCTGCGCACCACGGACGCCGTGGTGGTGCAGGACCAGGTGACCTCGGCCACGCCGCGCGTGTTCGAGTGGAACTTCCATACGTATGCGCCTATCGTGGTCGACGCCGGCGGCGCCATCTCGGTGACGAATCAGGGCCGCAAGGTGTGCGTGGTGCCGGTCAGCACCGGTGCGCGTTTCGAAAAGCGCACGGGACCTCCGCCGCAGCCCGGTACCTATGAAGAGCATGGGGTATTCATCAAGTCGGCCGCAGCGCTGAGCGGCGAATTCCTCACGGTGCTCGATGTCGGCTGCAAGAAGCCGCTGATCAAGCTGGGCAAAAGCGGCACGGCCCGCACGCTGACGGTCGGCAAGCAAGTGGTGACATTGCCGAACTGACCGCCGGTTCAAGGAAAATCCACTGTCGTTGTTGCGGCAGTGGATTTTTTTAATTGGCGAGCAGAAATTGTTCGATTTCCTGGCCCGGTCCGCCGCGCTGCTCCATCCGGGCACAGGCGCGCGACACCTGCGCGGCCAAGCCTGCGCGGAAGGCGTCGTCGGACAGGGCGCGGCGCAAGCCTTCGCGCATGGCGCCGCTGTCGCCGGCGGCAACGAAGCCGGCGTAATCGCGTCCCAGGTATGCTTCGATGGCTTCGTGGCGCGTGGCGATCAGCGGTTTTCCATTGCGCAATACCCGCAGCAGCACGCTCTGGCCACAGGCTTCGCCCTGGCTTTTCAGCGGCATGGCGACCACCCGGCTGCTTGCCAGCAGCTTTTCAAACTGCGCTTCCGGCAAGTCGAGATGGACCGTGGTCTGCGCCGGGTCTTGCGCGGGGATCTGGTTTTGCGCCGACGCCACGATCACCAGGTGCGCTTCCAGCCCACGCGCCGCCTCCAGCAGCAGGTCGTAATCGCGGTTGGAAAAGCCGCCGGAGAAGATGCTGCCGTCATCTTGCCGCTGGGACGCCGTGGTGGCACCGTCGAGATGCTGGCGCCACAGGTGGAAATGCACGGCGGCGGGCGCGATGCCGACGTTGTCGGTCAGGTTGCGCGTTTCGCCGCTGGAAAAAGTAATGAATTCCAGTCCGGGGAAATTGAGCAGGCGCCAGGCCCGGTTGATCACGTTGCGGGCCCGCGTGCCATGGATGAAACAAGCCATCACCAGCAGCCGTTGCGGGCGCGGTAGCAGGCCCAGGCGTATCAGCGCCAGCACGGGCAGCGCTTGCCAGCCGACGACCAGCAGACGGTCTTGCTGGCGCCATAATTTGCGCGTGCGCAACAGCGACGGCGACAGCATGGCGGCCAGGATGGACAGTTTGCTGCGCATGTGCGCCTGCGCGTCCGGCCCGATATGCGTCACGCGCGCGCCGCCCGCCGCCAGATGCTCGACGATGTCGTGGTAGGTTCCCGCTTCCGACAGCAGCACGTGGATCATTGTTGCGCCTTATTAAAAATGAACATTATCACATTAAAACAACAGCCAGGGCCGTTCCGGCCCTCGTTGTCACACAATTAATGATTGGCAATCGACTGTATTATTATAATAGCATTAAAATGGGCGTTTATGCATTGTTTCAGCATGAGGCATGTCATGCTGTGGCCAGCTTGCCGCATGCTTGCCGCTCATCAATGGCACAAGCTTGGTTTGATGCTACTAATGCAATATAATTAATTATTTCGTAAGGGCATGATATGCTTCGGCGCATGGCGTATTGTATCTGCCTCAACCTTTTTTTGCCGTCGAACCGCCTATGTCCCTGAAGATTTTGCAACTGGTGCCGGAAAGCCTGCCCACGTTTCGTCCCGATGTCGCGGTACTGTTCGGCAAGTACCTGCCGCGCCACGGCGTCGAATGCGATATCGTCGGCATGCCGTCGCAACAGCCGCCGCAGGCGCAGGGTTTCCGTTCGGTACGCCACGGGCGTTTCCTGGGCAGCCGCCTGTTGCGCGAACTGGCTTTCCAGTGGCTCTGCCTGCGCGCCCTGGCGGGCGCCCGCCGCGCCGGTTGCGATGCGATCCAGGTGCGCGACATGGTGCCCACGGGCTTGCTCGCCCTGCTGGTGGCGCGCCTGAAGGGCATACCGTTCTATTACTGGGTGTCATACCTGATCAGCGAGGGACGCATCGAACGGGCGCGCAGCAGCCTGGCGCAGCGCCCCACCTTGCGCGCGCGCCTTGTGCTGTGCAAGGGTTTGCTCGAACAATGGTTGTTGTACCGCATTGTGTTGCCGCGCGCTAATCATGTGTTCGTGCAAAGCGACGCGATGCTGCGCATGATGCAGGCGCGCGGCATCGCGGCGCAGCGCCTCACTGCCGTGCCCATGGGTGTCGACATGGAAGTGTTGCAGGCGCAAGCCATCGCGCCCGTCCGGCCGGAGGGCTGGGAGGAGGTGCCCTTGCTGGCCTACCTGGGTACGCTCGACCAGTCGCGCCAGCTGGAACGCTTGCTGGACGCCTTGCTGATCGTGCGCCAGCGTATCCCCGCGGCCTGTCTGTTGCTGATCGGCGCTTCCGATACGCCATCCGACGTCGATGACTTGCTTGCCTATGCGCAGCGTGCCGGCCTGGCCGGGGCCGTGCGCGTGACGGGCTGGCTGCCCTCGGACCAGGCGTGGCCCCTGCTCGCCGGGGCCGACGCCGCGCTGTCGTATATTCCCCGTGGCGCCCTGTTCGACGTCAGTTCGCCCACCAAGCTGCTCGAATACCTGGCCTTGCGCATGCCGGCCGTGGGCAATGACAGCCCGGACCAGGCCGAAGTGCTGACGGCCAGCGGCGCAGGCTGGCTGACGGCCAGCGAACCGGCCGCCATGGCCGCCGCGATGGCGGCCATCTTGTCCGATGTGCCCGCAGCGCGCGCCCGCGCCCAGGCCGGCGTCGCCTATATCGAGGCGCGGCGCAGCTACCGCGTGCTGGCGCAGGCACTGGCGCAGCGCTACCAGGATCTGGCCGGCGCGCGCCGTTGACGCCCGTGGCTGGAAGCGCAGGCAAGAAGTTGTTGCCGAACACGTAAACGGCGCTCAGAATGCACCATGGGTGGTGTTCCCTGGAAGAAAATTGTTGTAGATGTTAGCGCAATGCAGCAAATATATTTGTCTTCGCGTCTAAATTACAAAAGTACAACATATAATACCAATATGACTACGATAATGCTGCTAGGACCTGCACTTAATGCGGTGAGCGGGGTAACCACCCATTTGAATCAACTATTTCACAGTTCTTTGTCGCAAGACTACAAGCTCGTGCACTTCCAGGTCGGCAGCGAGGGCCGCAACGAGTCGCGGCTGCACAAGCTGCTGCGTTTCGCCTGGAGCCCCGTGCAGTTCGTGCAGGCCATGCGCAAGCAGCGTCCGCAGATCGTGCATATCAACACGTCCATGGAGTGGCGCAGCTATTGGCGCGACATCGTGTATCTGCTGCTGGCCAAGGCCATGGGCAAGCGCGTCGTGTACCAGGTGCATGGCGGCGCCTTGCCGCAGGTGTTTTTCAACGGCAAGCCATTGCTGACGGGTTTGCTGCGGCGCGTGCTGCGCGCGGCCGATGTGGTGGTGCTGCTGGCGCAATGCGAACTGCAGGGCTATCGCGATTTCGATCCCGCGCTGGCGCTCGACGTGATACCCAACGCTATCGATGCGGGCAGCGACCCCGGCGACAGGCCGCTCGTGCCGCAGCGTCCGCTGTCACTCGTGTACGTGGGGCGCCTGGCGGAAAGCAAGGGCCTGTTCGACTTGCTCGAAGGGCTGCGCCTGGCGCGCGCCGCAGGTGTGCAAGCCACGCTGGCGCTGGCCGGCAGCGGCCCCCAGGAAGCGTCGCTGCGCGAGCGCGTCGCCGGGCTCGGCTTGCAAGAGGCGGTGCGCTTTCTCGGCCCCGTCTTTGGCGCCGAAAAGGAAGCCGTGTGGCGCCAGGCCGACCTGTTTGGTTTCCCCACCTTGCACCAGGAAGGCTTGCCGTATGCGTTGCTGGAAAGCATGGCCGCGCGCACGCCCGTCCTGGTGTGCCCCGTGGGCGCGATTGCCGACGTGATGCAGGATGGCGTGCATGGCGTGTTTTTGCCGCGGCGCAATCCCCAGGCGCTGGCGGACGCCATCGCGCGCCTCGACGGCGACCGCGCCCTGTTGCAGCGCATGGGACAAGCGTGCCGCGAGCGCATCGAAAGCGCCTATACGGTCGAGCGCCTGGCGCAGGATTTTCGCCGCGTCTACCGCGCCTTGCTGGCGCCGCCGGCAGTCTAGCCGAACCCTTTTTTAAGCGAGCCTATATGTGCGGTATTGCCGGTTTGATCTTCCCTTCGTCCGTCGCCGGCTTGCCCGCGGCGCTCGACGCCATGGGGCGCGCCATCGCGCACCGCGGTCCCGATGACACGGGCGTGCTCAACGCGGCCACGGCCGACGGCGCCTGGCAGGTGGGCTTGCTGCACCGCCGCCTGTCCATCATCGACATCGCCACGGGCCACCAGCCGCTGGGCAATGAGACGGGCGATGTGCAAATCATCTTCAATGGCGAAATCTACAATTTCCAGCCCCTGCGCGACGAATTGATCGCGCTGGGGCACCATTTCCGCACGGCATCCGACACGGAAACCATCGTGCATGCCTACGTGCAATGGGGTGAGGAATGCGTGCAGCACTTCCGCGGCATGTTTGCGTTTGCCATCTGGGATGCGCGCAACGACCGCCTGTTCATGGCGCGCGACCCGTTCGGCAAGAAACCCCTGTTCCTGTGGCAGCACGAGGGAAAACTGGCGTTCGGTTCGGAAATCAAGGCGCTGCTGGCCTTGCCTGACGTGGCGCCGCAAGCGGACGAGGCCGCCATCTGGGATTATTTCGCCTACCGCTACGTGCCGGGCCCGGCCACCTTGTTCCAGGGCATCCGCAAGCTGGCGCCCGGTTCCACGGCCACGTGGGAAAACGGCGTGTTGCGCGAGCGCGTGTATTACACGCCGCCCGACAGCCGGCCCCGCCTGGCGGCCCCGTTGCCGGCCGACCCCGTCGCCACCTTCCTCGACAAGCTCGATGAATCGGTGCGCATCCGCATGATTTCCGACGTGCCCTTCGGCGCCTTCCTGTCCGGCGGCATCGATTCGTCGGCCGTCGTGGCGCTGATGTCGCGCCATGCGGGCGTGCCCGTGAAGACTTTTTCCGTCGGTTTCAAGGAGGGCGGCTTCAGCGAGCTGGCGTATGCGGCCGATATCGCCCGGCAATTTTCCACGGAACACCATGAGCTGGAAGTGTCCGTCGACCAGGTCATCGCCTTGCTGCCCGACCTCGTGCGCTTCCGCGACGCCCCCGTGGCCGAGCCATCCGACATTCCCATCTACCTGCTGGCGAAGGAATCGCGCAAGACGGTCAAGATGGTCTTGACGGGCGAAGGTTCCGATGAAATCCTCGGCGGCTACCCCAAGCACGTGTACGAGCGCTATGCGGGCAACTACCAGATGCTGCCGGGCCTGCTGCGCCGGGGCTTGATCGAGCCGGCCATCGGCGCCTTGCCATACCGTTTCCGCCGCGCCAAGACGGCCATCGTCAACCTGGGCCTGGAAGCGTTCCACGAACGCATGCCGCGCTGGTTCGGCATGATGTCCGACCAGGAACGCGCGCGCCTGGTGGCCATGCCGGCGCCAGCGCGCCAGCGCGATCCTTCGCTGGGCTGCGGCAGCGCCGGCAACAGCGCCTTGCGCCGCATCCTGTGCTTCGACCAGCTGAGCTGGCTGCCCGACAACCTGCTCGAGCGGGGCGACCGCATGACCATGGCCGCGTCGCTGGAAGCGCGCATGCCCTTCATGGACCACGAACTGGCGGCGTATGTGGCTAGCCTGCCGGACGAGTACCGCGTGCGCGGCCGCACCACCAAGTGGATATTGCGCGAAGCCATGAAGCAACTGTTGCCGCAAGCCATACTGGAGCGGCCGAAAGTGGGCTTCCGCGTGCCCGTCAACGAATGGTTCCGCGGCCCCATGAAGGATTACCTGTACGAGCACTTGACGGGCGCCGGGTCGCGCACGCGCCACTATTACCATACACAAGCCCTGCAGCAGGTGCTGGCCGAACACGTGGCTGGACGGCAAAACCACGAGAAACTGCTGTGGAGCTTGCTCACCCTGGAAATCTGGCACCGCCAGTATCTGTGAGACGTCCATGCTGAGCAACCTGTCCTGGAAACTGAACCGCTTGCGGGCCATGGGGGCGCCCGAGGTGGCGCATCGCGTGCGTGATGCCTTGCAGCAACGGCTGCAGGCGCGCGGCTATGGCCTCGCGCATGTGCCGCCGCCCGCCGTGCGCCAGCGTTTCGGCGCGCCCTGGCTGGGCATGCCCATCGACACGGCGCCGCACCTGGCGGCGGCCGAGCGCATCCTCGCGGGCCGTTTCGATGTGTTCGCCCTGCGCGATGCGGAGCTGGGTTTCCCGCCGCAATGGAACCGCGATCCGAAGACGGGCACCGTCGTGCCTTTGGATTTTGGCAAGACGCTCAATTACCGCGACGAAACCGTGGTGGGCGATATCAAATGCCTGTGGGAACCGAACCGCCACCTGGCCGTGGCCGACCTGGCGATGGCCTACCGTCTCGGCGGCGACTTGCGCCATGCGCAAGGTGTGCAAGTCCTGCTTGAATCGTGGTGGCAGCAATGTCCGTATCCGCTGGGGCCGAATTGGAGCAGCGCGCTGGAGCTGGCCTTGCGCCTGGTCAGCTGGTCGCATGCGTGGCACTTGCTCGGTGGCATCAACAGTCCCTTGTTCGAAGGCGCGCAGGGGCAAGCCTTCCTGCAGCGCTGGCTCGACAGCATCTACCAGCATTGCCACTTCATCGCGGGACACTTTTCGCGCCACTCGTCGGCCAACAACCACCTGTTTGGCGAATTGACGGGCTTGCATATCGCCGCGCTCACGTGGCCTTGCTGGCCGGAAAGTTCCGGCTGGCTGGCGCAGACGGAACGCGAGCTGGAAGCGCAGGCGCTGCAGCAGAATGGCCCCGATGGCGTGAACCGCGAGCAAGCCATTTATTACCAGCACACGGTGGCCGATGAAATGCTGCTGTGCGTGCTGGCGGGCCGCGCCAATGGCCGGCCCCGCTCGGCCGCCTTCTTGCGGCGCCTGGAAGCCATGCTGGAATTTATCGCCGCCATGACGAACGTGGCGGGCGAGGTGCCGATGCTCGGCGACGCCGACGATGCGCTGCTGGCGCACTGGGACAAGGCGCCGGGCGCCAATCCCTACACGTCGCTGCTGGCCAGCGGCGCGGCCCTGTTCGGCCGCGCGGACTTCAAGGCCAAGGCGCGCACGTTCGACGAGAAAAGCGCCTGGCTGCTGGGCGAGGCGGGGAGCCAGGCGTTTGACGCCTTGCCGGACGCTGCGCCCGATACCTTGCCGCGCGCCTTCCCCGATGGCGGCTATTACGTGATGGGCGCCGGCTTTGGCACGCCCGACGAAGTGCGCCTGATTGCCGATGCCGGCCCGCTGGGCTACCTGGGCATCGCCGCGCACGGCCACGCCGATGCGCTGGCGCTGACCTTGTCCGTGGCGGGCCAGATGGTGCTGGTCGATCCGGGTACCTATGCCTACCATACGCAAAAGCAGTGGCGCGATTATTTCCGTGGCACCAGCGCGCACAACACCGTACGCATCGATGGCCGCGACCAGTCCGAGTCGGGCGGCAACTTCCTGTGGCTGCGCAAGGCCAGGGCCGAGTGCCTGGCGTGGCGTGACGATGCCGATGGGCAATTCTGGAGCGCCAGCCATGACGGCTACCTGGGCTTGAAAGATGGCGTGCTGCACCGGCGCGACGTGCGCGTCGCGCCCGGCGCCGCGCTGATCGTGGTCGATGACGTGCTCGAATGCCAGGACGCGCATGAGGTGGAGTTGTTCTGGCACTTTGATCCCCGCTGCCGCGTGCAACTGGACGGCCAGGTGTTGCGCGTGACGGGCGACGCTTTCGCGCTGGAGATGCATTTACCGCCGTTGCCGGATGCTTCCGTGCAATTGGTATGCGGCAGCGACCATCCGCCGCTGGGCTGGATTTCGCACCGCTTCGATGAAAAACAGGCTGCGCCTGTGTTGGTCTGGCGCGGGCGGCTGCAAGGCGCAGCCACCTTGCGCACGGAGTTTCACCTGAGTTTGGCTACCCCTGATCTGTCAGAAAATACGAGGAAAACATGAAAATTAGCATATTTGGTTTGGGTTATGTGGGTGCCGTCTCGGCTGGCTGCCTGGCAACGGATGGACACGAAGTCATCGGCGTCGATCCGAACAGGACCAAGGTGGAGCTGATCAATCAGGGCACCACGCCCATCATTGAAAAAGACATCGGCGAAATGATCGCCGCGACCGTGAAGAGCGGCCATTTGCGCGCCACCTTCGACGTGCGCGACGCCGTTTTCGGTTCGGACATGTCGCTCATCTGCGTGGGCACGCCGTCGCAGCTCAATGGCAACCTGGACCTGAGCCACGTGCGCAAGGTGTGCCAGGAAATCGGCGCCGCCATCCGTGAAAAGGATACCTTCCACGTCGTCGTGGCGCGCTCGACCATGCTGCCCGGCTCCATGCGTTCGCTCGTCATCCCGACCCTGGAAGCGGCGTCGGGCAAGGTGGCCGGCGTCGATTTCGGCGTGTGCAACAACCCGGAATTCTTGCGCGAAGGCACGGCCGTCTACGATTACTACAATCCGCCGAAGACGGTGATCGGCGAATCCGACGAAAAGGCGGGCGCGCTGCTGGTGCAGCTGTATGAAAAGATGGATGCGCCGCTGGTGCGCACGGACGTGGAAACGGCCGAGATGGTCAAGTACACGGACAACACCTGGCACGCCGTGAAAGTGGCGTTCGCGAATGAAATCGGCAACATCTGCAAGGCCGTCGGCATCGATGGCCACAAGGTGATGGAAATCTTTTGCCAGGACACCAAGCTGAACCTGTCGCCGTACTACATGAAGCCGGGCTTCGCCTTCGGCGGCTCGTGCCTGCCGAAAGACGTGCGCGCGCTGACCTACAAGGCGCGCAGCCTGGACCTCGATTTGCCCTTGCTGAACTCTATCCTGCCGTCGAATCAGCGGCAAGTGGAAAAGGGCATCAAGATGATCGTCGACAAAGGTGCGCGCAAGGTGGGCATCCTGGGCTTCTCGTTCAAGGCCGGCACGGATGACTTGCGCGAATCGCCGCTGGTCGATGTCATCGAGTATCTGCTGGGCAAGGGCTACGAGCTGAAGCTGTACGACAAGAATGTCAACCTGGCCGCCTTGACGGGCGCCAACCAGGATTACATCCTCAATCACATCCCGCACATTTCCAAGCTGATGGTGACGAACATGCAGGACGTGCTCGATTTTGCCGACACCATCGTCATCGGCAATGGCGCGGCCGAATTCAAGACCGTGCCCGCCAGCCTGCAGCCGCACCAGCACATTGTCGACCTGGTGCGCATCAGCAAAGAACAAAGTGGAGAGCAATATGACGGCATCTGCTGGTAACACCGTGGCAGGACAGCCGCGCCGGGTGCTGATCCTGGTGGAAAACCTGCCGTCGCCGTTCGACCGGCGCGTGTGGCAGGAAGCGACCACCCTGCATGCGAACGGTTATGAAGTGTCGATCATCTGTCCGACGGGCAAGGGCTACGAGTCGCGCTACGAAGCCATCGACGGCATCCATATCTACCGCTACCACCTGCCGCTGGAAGCGGAAGGGGCGAAGGGCTACCTGGTCGAGTATTCGCTGGCCCTGTTCCACACTTTCCGCCTGGCATGGAAAGTGCATTTCGCGCGCGGTTTCGACGTCATCCACGCCTGCAATCCGCCCGATCTGCTGTTCCTCATCGGCGGCTTCTTCAAGTTGACGATGGGCAAGCGTTTCCTGTTTGACCACCATGACATCAATCCGGAGCTGTACGAAGCCAAGTTCGGCCGGCGCGATTTCTTTTACAAGCTGATGGTGCTGTTCGAACGCTGGTCGTTCCAGAGCGCCGACGTGTCGATCGCCACCAACGAGTCGTACAAGAAGATCGCCATCGAGCGGGGCGGCATGAAGCCCGAGGATGTCTACGTGGTGCGCAGCGGACCCAAGCTGGACCGCCTGCGCGTGCTGCCGCCCGTGCCGGAACTCAAGAAGGGCCGCGCCTACCTGGTCGGCTACGTGGGCGTGATGGGTGCGCAGGAAGGCATCGACCTGCTGCTGCAGGCGGCGCAATACATCGTGCAAACCCTGAAGCGCGACGATGTGCAGTTCGGCCTGGTGGGCGGCGGCACCTCGCTGGAACAGATGAAGCAGATGGCGCAGGACCTGGGCATTGCCGACTACGTGACGTTTACGGGGCGCGTGCCGGACCAGCAATTGCTGGAAATGCTCAATACGTCCGATGTGTGCGTGAATCCGGACGTGGCCAACGACATGAACGACAAGTCGACCATGAACAAGATCATGGAATACATGGCGCTGGGCAAACCGATCGTGCAGTTTGATCTGGTCGAGGGCAAGGTTTCCGCGCAGCAGGCATCCTTGTATGCATTGAAGAACGATCCCATCGACATGGCGCGCAAGATCGTCGACTTGCTGGACGACCCGGCCCGCCGCGAGCAGATGGGGGCGTTTGGCCGCCATCGCGTGATTAACGAACTGGAGTGGGAATATGAAGCGCCGAAGCTGCTGGCCGCGTATGCGCGCCTGTTTCCCGCCGCCGCGCCCGCCGCTCCCGTAACCTTGAGCAAGGATGGCCGCTGAAGTGCGCCGCCTGGCCAGCCATCCCCAACCCTGATGGAGCAGTTTGACGATGAAAGCGATGATATTGGCAGCAGGCAAGGGCACGCGCGTGCAGCCCCTGACCTATGATTTGCCCAAGCCGATGATCCCCATCCTGGGCAAACCCGTGATGGCTTACCTGGTGGAACATCTGGCGCAGCATGGCGTGACCGACATCATGGTCAACGTCAGTTACCTGCATGAAAAGATCGAGGAGTATTTCGGCGAAGGCCACCAGTTCGGCGTGCGCATCGGCTATTCCTTCGAAGGCTATACGAACGATGCGGGCGAGGTCGTGCCGCAACCGCTCGGCTCAGCTGGCGGCATGAAGAAGATCCAGGAGTTCGGCGGCTTTTTCGACGATACGACGATCGTGCTGTGCGGCGACGCCTTGATCGACCTCGACCTGGCAGCGGCCCTGCGCGAGCACCGCAGCAAGGGCGCGCTGGCGTCCGTCATCACCCTGGAAGTGCCGTGGGACAAGGTGTCGAGCTATGGCGTGGTGGTCAGCGATGCCGACGGGCGCGTGCGCGCCTTCCAGGAAAAGCCGGCGCAGGCCGATGCGCTGTCCAATTGCGTCAGCACCGGCATCTACCTGTTCGAGCCGGCCGTGCTGGACCTGATTCCCGCCGGCCAGCCCTTCGATATCGGCTCGGAACTGTTTCCCCTGCTGGTCGCGCAAGGCTTGCCCTTCCATGCGCAAAAACGCCAGTACAACTGGATCGATATCGGCAGTATCAAGGATTACTGGGAAGTGCTGCAAAGCGTGCTGATGGGAAAAGTGGCCCACTTGCACGTGCCTGGCACCCAGATCGCCGATGGCGTGTGGGCCGGCCTGAACACGAGCATCGACTGGAGCGGCGGCACGCGCATCGAAGGCCCCGTCTACATCGGCTCGGGTTGCCGCATCGAAGCGGGCACGACCATCATCGGGCCGGCCTGGATCGGCCATGGCAGCCACGTCTGCGGCGGCGCCGAAGTGGTGCGCAGCGTGCTGTTCGAGTACACGCGCGTGCTGCCTGGCGTGGTGCTGGATGAAATGATCGTCTTCAAGGATTATAGTGTCGACCGTGCCGGCCAGATGCGCCATGTCTCCGACTATGAGAAAGATGCCTGGGGCAATGCGCGCGACCGGCGCAGCCTGCGCCGCGACGAAACGCCGCCGGCCCTGTATGCTGCCCAATAAACTGTTTGCGAAGTGAAACCATGAAAATTTATCCAGTCATCCTGTCCGGCGGTTCGGGCACCCGTTTATGGCCGCTGTCGCGCGCTGTGTTACCTAAGCAACTGTTGCCGCTGGTAACGGACAAGACCATGTTGCAGGAAACGGCGTTGCGCGTGACCAGCCTGCCCAACCGCCGTGCCGGCGATAGCGGACTGACCGGTTTCGACGTCATGCCGCCGCTGGTGGTGTGCGGCAACGAGCACCGCTTCATGGTGGCCGAGCAATTGCGCGAGATCGGCTTGCCGCCGCTGGGCATCTTGCTTGAGCCCGTGGGGCGCAATACGGCGCCCGCCGTGGCCGTGGCCGCGCAATTCCTGCTGGGTATCGACCCGCAGGCGCTGATGCTGGTCTTGCCGGCCGACCATGTCATCACCGACGTGGCCGCGTTTCACCAGGCGATCGCCGAGGCGGCCCTGCTGGCGGCCGATGGCGCGCTGGCCACCTTCGGCATCGTGCCGACGGCGCCGGAAACGGGCTATGGCTACATCCGCAGCGGCGCGCCCGTCAATCCGGGCGCCGCGGGCTGCAAGGTCGAGCGTTTCGTGGAAAAGCCGGACCTGGCCACGGCGCAGTCGTTCCTTGCCGCTGGTAATTATTTCTGGAACAGCGGCATGTTCATGTTCCGCGCCGAACGCTATCTGGGCGAGCTGGGGCAATTCCAGCCCGCCATGCTGGCCGCCTGCGAAACGGCCGTGCGCGACGGTTACCGCGACCTCGATTTCTGCCGCCTGCAAGAGCAGGCCTTCGCCGCCTGCCCATCCGATTCGATCGACTATGCCGTCATGGAGCATACGGCGCATGCGGTGGTGTTGCCGGCCGCCATAGGCTGGAGCGATGTCGGTTCCTGGTCGGCCCTGTGGGAAGTGCAGCAGGGGGACGCCAACGGCAACGTGGTGCGCGGCGACGTGTATCTCGATGGCGTGAGCAATTGCCTGGTGCGCGCCGAGCGCCGCATGGTGGCCGTGCTGGGCGTGCAGGACCTGGTCGTGGTGGAAACGGACGATGCGGTATTGATCGCGCACAAGGACCAGGTGCAGCGCGTGAAGCAGGTGGTCGACCACTTGAAGCAGGCGGGACGCAGCGAACACGTGCAGCACCGCAAGGTGTACCGCCCGTGGGGCAGTTATGAAGGCATCGATATCGGCGAACGCTTCCAGGTCAAGCGCATCACCGTCAATCCGGGCGGCAAGCTGTCCCTGCAGATGCACCATCACCGCGCCGAACACTGGGTGGTGGTCAGCGGCACGGCGCAAGTCACGTGCGGCGAGAAGGTGACCTTGCTGACGGAAAACGAATCGACGTATATTCCCATCGGCATGACGCACCGCCTGGAAAATCCGGGCAAGCTGCCCTTGCACCTGATCGAAGTGCAGTCGGGCAGCTACCTGGGCGAAGACGACATCGTGCGCCTGGAGGATGTCTACCAGCGCGCCTGATGGCGTTCTCATCACAGGGCAGCCGCGCCCCTGGCCGGCTGCCTCCGATCCCTCACTTACCGGTGTACCGACCCTTGCGCAATTTCCTTTGTCTTTCGCTGGCGCTGGCCGCCGGCGCCGCCCATGCCGACGCGCCAGCCGCCGCTGCCGCAGCCGTGGCGCCGCCCGGCTTGCAGGCGTCGCAGCTGGCCATCGTCATCAACGACGCCGAACCCAACAGTGTCGAGGTGGGCGAGTATTACCGCAAGGCGCACGGCATTCCCGCCGCGAATGTGGCGCACGTGAATATTCCCAACCGCCCCCGCAAGCTCAGCATCGACCAGTTCGCGCAGTTGAAGGAACGCATCAATGCACAGCTGAAACCCGAGATCCAGGCCGTGCTGATGGTGTGGAGCGCGCCGTATGCCGTCGAATGCAATGCCATCACCGCCGCCTTCACCCTCGGTTATGACGGGGATCAATGCGCGAAGACCTGCGATCCCGGCAAGCCCAGCAAGTATTTCAACAGCGAGGCGGCGCAGCCCTACACGCAGCTGGGCTTGCGCCTGTCGATGCTGCTGCCTGTCGATTTCGTGGAAGAGGCCAAGGCCGTGGTGGACCGCGGCGCCGTCAGCGGCTTTTCCGTGCCGGCCGCCAGCGCCTATTATTTGACCACCAGCGACGCGGTGCGCAACAGCCGGGCCGGTTTCTTTCCACCCGCCGGCGTCGTGCGCCAGCGCAAGCTGACCGTCAAGAACCTCAAGGCGGACAGCCTGGAAGGGGCGCAAGACATCATGGTGTACCAGACGGGGCAGGCCAAGGTGGCCAAGCTGGAGACCCTGCATTTCCTGCCCGGCGCCCTGGCCGACCACCTGACCTCGTTTGGCGGCGACTTGCAGGGCAGTAGCCAGATGAGCAGCCAGCGCTGGCTGGAGGCGGGCGCGACGGCCAGCTACGGCACCGTCAGCGAACCGTGCAGTTATTGGCAAAAGTTTCCCAATCCGACCGTGCTGCTGCGCCGCTACCTGTCCGGCAGCACGGCGCTGGAAGCGTACTGGGGCAGCGTGCTGTGGCCGGCCCAGGGCCTGTTCATCGGCGATCCGCTGGCGGCGCCGTATGCGGGTTTCCGGCGCTGAAACCGGATTCTTCCAGACAATAAAAAAGGCCCTTGCGGGCCTTTTTTCATGGTGCGGCGTGACGGTTACTTGCTTTTGCGGCGGCGCGCCAGGGCGACGAGGCCCAGTCCGGCCAGCAGCATGGCATAGGTTTCCGGTTCCGGCACGGCCGGGATTTCCGGCGTCACGGGGAGGATGCTGCCGCCCGTGAAGCCGCCACCCGAACCGCCGCCGCCGACACCGTTGCTGCCTGTGGGCAAGTTTTCACCCAGCGACGACGAAACGATCAAGGGCGCCTGGGTGTCGCCGCTGCGGGCCTGATACGAACGGCCCGGACCACGGTAGCCGGCCGCGTCATCGAAAGGACGGTTTTCTTCGGCGGCCACGAAGTCGCGCGTGATAAAGCTGAAGTCGCGGTCGTCGCTGGCACGCACCTTGCGCGGTTCGCCGGCACCGGCACCGTCAGGCAACTGGCGCGCGGTCAGGCGGTGATTATTCTCGGCCGATGACGAATTGCGGAATTCCTGGTCGGACACGATGCCGTCAAATTCCGGCGTCTTGTTCGAGCCGTCGTTGGTACGCGTGCCGGAGCCGATGAAGCCATTGGCCAGGCTGCAGGCGCTGTAGGTGCCGTCCAGGTTGGCGTCTTTCGTATTGCCATTCGCCGATTGCGTGCTGGCCTGGCAATTCTTTTCATTCTTTTGCGCAGGCGCGGCCGTTTGTGCCTGGGCGCTGGCGCCGAAGAATATCAAGGCCGCGGCCAGCAGCAAGGGACGGGAAGAGGCTGGCGTGAAAATTGGTGTTGGCATGATCGATCTCTCAAAAAGCATGGAAGGGTGCGCCGCTGGGCGCGTATGTCCGCATGCGATTGTTGCCGCTCCCGTCCAGGCTACTGTTGCGAGCAAGGCAGGGAGTGCGTTTCAAGGTCAGGCATGGATGGGGCCTGCACTACTGGGTCTGGTGTTGCCGTTCAATTTCTTATCAGGAACTAAACTTATTTGTTTGAATTATATCATATTGTGCAGCGGCATAACGACCTGGCTTGCTTTGTACAGCCTGGCGTTGTTGAAAGGATACTTTCGGCAGGCAGCCGCCAGCCTGGATCCGTGCTGCGCATTACTCCGTTCAGCTTAATGAAATGTCATCAACTCGTCATGCACACTGTTTAGTATGCAAATCATAAGTTCGTCATCATTTTGTCAAGAACAGCCTGCCAGCGCCTGTCCGGGTTGGCGTCATCTTACCGACCAGGAAAACCATGAATGTCCACCTTGCCGTCCCGTCCGTCCCGCTCTCGTCCCTGCGTAAACCGTTGCGCCTGACGGTCATGGCCGCCGTGCTGGCCAGCCTGTCCTTGCCAGCCCTGGCCGTGTCCGATGTCGTCATCAGCCAGGTGTATGGGGGCGGTGGCAATACGGGCGCCGTGTACCGCAACGATTTCATCGAGCTGTTCAACCGTGGCGCCAGTCCCGTCAACCTGAGCAACTGGAGCGTGCAGTACGGCGCCGCCGCCAACACGAGCTGGTCCGTGACGGCCTTGCCGGCTATCGATTTGCAACCTGGCCAGTATTTGCTGGTCCAGCAAGCCAAGGGCACGGGCGGCACGCAGGACTTGCCGACGCCGGACGCGACGGGCACCCTGGCCATGTCCGGCACAACGGGCAAGGTACTGTTGAGTAATAGCAAGACAGCCCAGGTGGGCGCCAGCCCCACGGGCGCGGCCGTCATCGACCTGGTCGGCTTCGGCACGGCCAACGGCTTCGAAGGCGCCGTGGCGCCCGCACCCTCGAATACCCTGGCGATTCTGCGCGCCAATGGCGGCTGCGGCGACACGGACGATAACAGCGTGGATTTTGCCACCGGCAGCGTGACGCCGCGCAATACGGCCTCGCCGCTGAATGTCTGCGGCGGCCCCGTCGTGCACAAGATCGTCACCAGTTGCCCTGCCAGCCTGGCCTTGGCCGTGGGCAATGGCGGCAGCGCCGTGCTGCGCGCGTCCGACGCGGATGGCGTCGTGAACGCCGCTATCTTGAGTTCGCCGGCCGTGGCCGGCATCAGCCTGGCCAACTTCAGCGCGGCCGGCGTGGCGGGCGAGAGCGCCATGGTCAGCCTGCTGGTGGCCGCCGGCGTGCCGGTGGGCAACTATCCCGTGATCGTCAGCTTCAGCAATGACCAGCAGCAGACGGCCACCTGCAAGGTGGATGTCGCCGTGCAAGGCCTGGCCGCCGTCAGCCACACGATTCCGCAAATCCAGGGCAGTGGCGCGGCTAGCCCCTACGCCAATTCCGTACAGACGACGGAAGGCGTGGTGACCCTGAAAGTGGGCACGGGCTTCTTCATCCAGGACGCGGCCGGCGACGGCGATCCATCGACGTCGGACGGCATCTTCGTGTACACGGGCGCGACGGCTACCACCGTGCAGCCGGGCGAACTGGTGCGCGTGACGGGCACGGTGTTCGAATACACGCCCACGGGCGCCAAGAATTCCTACACGGAATTGAAGGACGTGACGGCCATCCTCACGCAAAGCGCGGGCCACGGCATCGTGCCGACGAATGTGACCTTGCCGAACGACAAGCTGGCCGCCGTGGAAGGCATGCTGGTGCGTTTCACGCAGCCCCTGACCGTGTCGCAAAACGCCTACCTGGGCGCGCGCGGCGAGCTGACCCTGTCGGCGGGCCGGCGCGAAGTGCCGACCAACCGCTATCCGGCCGGTTCCGCCGAAGCGCAAGCCTTGATCGCCGCCAATGCGAACAACCTGATTGTGCTCGATGATGGCATTTTCGTCACGCCGCTCACGATTCCCTACATCGGCCAGGACAACACCGTGCGCAGCGGCGATACAGTGGCCGACCTGACGGGCGTGGTCGATTTCGGTGCCATCGGCGGTGGCGGGGCCGCATATAAATTGCAGCCGACGCAGATGCCGCAGTTTTCGCGCGACAACCCGCGCACGGGCAGCCCGGAACTGCCATCCGGCAACGTCAAGGTGGCCAGCGCGAATGTGCTGAATTTCTTCACGACCTTTACGAATGGCAACAATATCTTTGGGCAGACGGGGCAGGGCTGCACCGTGGGCGCCTCGACCACCAAGTCGAACTGCCGCGGCGCCGACAACCTGGCCGAATTCGAGCGCCAGCGCGACAAGATCGTGGCCGAACTGAAAGCCATCGATGCGGACGTGGTGGGCTTGATGGAAATCCAGAACAATGGCGAAATCGCCGTCACTTACCTGGTCGACCAGCTGAACGCGGCCATCGGCGGCGTCACGTACGCCGTGGTGCCGAAACCGGCCGCCACGGGCACGGACGCCATCCGCGTGGCGATGATCTACAAGCCGGGCAAGCTGGGCCTGGTGGGCGGCGCCTTGTCGGACGCCAACGCCATCAACAACCGGCCACCGATGGCGCAAACTTTTCTTGCGAGCAATGGAGAGAAATTCTCGCTGATCGTCAACCACCTGAAATCGAAGGGCAGCTGCCCGTCGAGCGGGCTGGACGCGGACCAGAACGATAGCCAGAGCTGCTGGAACGCCACCCGCGTGCAGCAAGCCCAGCGTCTGGTGGGCAGCTTCGTGCCGCAGGTGGCGGCCGCTGCCGGCGACGCTGACGTGCTGGTCATCGGCGACCTCAATTCCTATGGCGCGGAAGACCCGATCCAGGTCATCACGGGCGCCGGCTTCGTCAACGAACTCGAGCGTTTCGTGCGGCCGTCCGGCATGCCGTACTCGTACGTGTTCGGCGGCCAGAGCGGCTACCTCGACCACGCGCTGGCCAGCGCGTCGCTGAGCCCGCAAGTGGCCGGCGTGGCCGAGTGGCATGTGAATGCGGACGAGCCGGAAGTGATCGACTACAACATCGATTCGGCCAAGCCGCAAGACTTGTACAACGCCTTGCCTTACCGCGCCTCGGACCACGACCCGGTCGTCATCAGCCTGGATTTGCAGCCTGCCTACCGCGACATCACGGCCGCCGTCTCGACGGCCAGCTCGGGCCTCGCGTACAACCGCGCGACGCAAAAATACACGGGCACGTTCTCGTTCACCAACACGGGTACGAGCGCCCTGGCCGGTCCGTTCCAGGTGGCGTTCGGCGGCTTGCCGGCCGGCGTCAGCCTGGCCAATGCCACGGGCACCCATGCGGGCGCCGCATATGTCACGGTGAATGCCGCCAGCCTGGCGCCGGGCGCGACGGCCTCGTTTGCCGTCAGTTTCACCAATCCGTCGAAAGTGACGATCACCTACTCGGCCAGCATCTATGCCGGCAACTTCTAAGGACACCATCATGTTGACAACAAAACTCCATCCGGCCCTGCGCCGCGCCGTGCTGGCCGCCGTGCTGGCCGCCAGCTCCAGCGTGGCGCTGGCGGACCCGCTGGCCTATCGCGTGGAAATCGACACGAGCGCGTTTTCCGGCGCCGGCTTCCTCGACTTCGCCTTTATCGCCGGCAACAGCCCCGCGCCGGGCGCCAGCGCCGTGCTCAGCAATTTTTCGGGCGCGTTCGGCGCGCTGGAATCGCTGGAAGGCAATGTCAGCGGCAGCGTGCCCGGTACCTTGACCTTCGGCAATAGCGGCGCCTACAACGACTGGTTCCACAACGTGACCCTGGGCGGCAAGTTCGGTTTCAACGTCGTCTTCGGCGGCGACTTCCTGAACACGGCCGGCAACGCGGGCACGACGTTTGGCGTGGGCTTGCTCGACTACACGGGTATGGCTTACCTGGGCAATGCGAATGGCAACCTGCTGCAATTCGAACTGACCCCGCTGAACGGCGGCTTGCCCGCCAGCATAGCCGGCAGCACCTACGCCAGCATCGCGACGATCTCGGCCGTGCCGGAAGCGTCGGAATGGATGATGCTCACGGGCGGCCTGGCGCTGATCGGTTTTGCCTTGCGCCGGCGCCAGTTCGTCACGCCAGCATAAATAGTCGTTGTCCCGCCTGAACACAGCGCGCCTCGGTGCGCTGTGTTTTTTTCGCCTATTTATTCGGAATAGCTATAAATCAGGAAACTAAATTGTATTAGTCACCGTTTTACGCTTGATGCATAGTCAAAAACTTGTCGTGCCGTCTAGTTTCTCAGGGAGGGCCGCCCACTTTTTTCGGGAGGATGCATCGATGCGCCGTCATATTCTGCTGCTGGATCCTGCGCCAGCCTCGCAAGCCTTGCTGGTGCATAACCTGCAAGGCGCCGGCTACCGGGTCAGCTGCGCCGTGGATGCGCGCGGCGCGCTGGCCTTGCTGGCCGCCGATCCACCCGACGTGCTGCTGCTGGAATGGGAGCTGCCGGATGCGTCCGGCATCGCGCTGCTGCGCCAGGTGCGCCAGGATGGCGTGCTGTGCGACTTGCCCATCATCATGGTCAGCGCGCGCGACAGCGAACAGGACAAGGTGCTGGCCCTGGAAAGCGGCGCCGACGATTATCTGTGCAAGCCCGTCGGCCCCCGTGAAATGCTGGCCCGCGTGCATGCGCTACTGCGCCGGCGCGCGCCAGCGGCCTTGCGCGCAGGCTCAAGCGCGGACGGCGCCGCCTTGCGGCTCGATCCGCACACCCGGCGCGTGACGGCCGGCAGCGTGCCCGTCAGCCTGGGCCGCGTGGAATTCAAGCTGCTGCATTTTTTGATGGACCATCCGGGCCGGGTGCACAGCCGCGCGCAACTGCTGGACCAGGTGTGGGGCCATGCCGCGTATCTGGACGAACGCACGGTCGACGCCCACGTGGGACGCTTGCGGCAGGCTTTGCTGCCGGGCGGCTGCGGCCACCGCATCGAAACCGTGCGCGGCAGCGGCTACCGCTACCTGGCGTTTGACACCGCCGTGTGCGCCTGATGTTGCTGACGGGGCGGGAGCAGGAATACTTGCTGCACGCCATACTCGGCGCGCATGGCATCGCCGCGCCCGGCGATTTCTTTTTGTGGAGCCAGGGGCCGCTGCAGGCGCTGCTGCCGCATGCCGTCCTCGTCTGCGCGCAACTGGGCGCCGATGGCGGCGTGGTGCGCAGCGCGGCCTGGCATAGCGCGGTGCTGGCCGAAGCCGAGGTGCGGGACTTCAGCGACCCGCGCCACGGACAGGTGGCCCGGCTGGCGCAGGCCTGGCGCGCTGGCGGGCGGCGCGTCGCCTTCATCGACGGGACCCTCGTGCATGGCAGCGCGGGCGCTGGCGGCGGCAGTTTCTTTGCCCTGTTCCGCGCCCCCTGCGCTGCCTGGCCCGACCCGGCGCGCCAGGCGTACGTGCTGGAATTGCTGCTGCCCTGCCTGCATCTGCATTGGCTGGCGCTGCCGGACGGCGCGCAGGCAGCTCCCGCCGGCGCGGCGCGCGCGGCCAGTGCGCGCGAGCTGGAAGTGCTGCACTGGGTCAGCATCGGCAAGAGCAATGAAGAGGTGGGGCAAATCCTCGGCATCAGCGGGGGGACCGTGAAAAGCCACTTGCAGCGCATCTATAAATTATTGGGGGTGAGCAATCGCACGCAAGCCGTCTCGCGCGGCATCGCGCTGCGCCTGCTGGCCGCCTGATGCTGCTTAGCGCTGTGGCCGGGGTGCGGCGGTCCGGTGCATGCCGCCGCTGTTGAACTGATCCTCGGTGTCGGGCGCCACCCGCGCGACGAGGGGGCTGGTGCGCAGGCGCTGGACTTCGGCCGGCGTCAGCAGGGCGGCAAAGCCGTTCAGCGCGGCCGTGTAGTGATATTGCACGATGGCATCGGGCACCAGCGCCAGCACGGCGCGCCGTCCCGCTTCCCGTTGGGTTTCCCGCTGGATTGTGTCAGGCGGCGTCAACTGCATGCGCACTTCAACAATATATGGCTGCCGCTGTGGCGTCGCCGACGCGCTGGCAGGCAGTACGCTGGCGGCGGCCAGGATGGCAAGGCTGAAACGGATTGCAGACATGCAAGCTCCCAAGGCAGGCGGCGTGGCCGCACATGCGCCGATTGTACGCCTGCCGCGGGACAGGTGGCGCGCGACTTGCGTTAGTGCAAACGCGATGGTTTCCCCTAGGATTTTGTTGTTTTCAGTACAAACAAAAGATTGTATTAACCATAAGCGGCATGGTAGCCTGCTAGGCATCAGGCAGGCGCGCGCCGCCTGTGCGCGGCCACCAGCGGTGCACATGGCGGCAATGTATTGAAGGTAGGCAATAAGGAGTTACCGGATGCATGCAGCACACAGGCAGAACCTTGCAGCAACGCGCCATGCGCGCGGCTTTACCTTGCTCGAACTGTTGGTCGTCATCGTCATCATCGGCTTGCTGGCGGCGTATGTCGGCCCCAAATATTTCGCCCAATTGGGCAAATCCGAAGTGACGGTGGCCAAGGCGCAGATCGAGGCGTTTGAAAAATCGCTCGATACCTACCGCCTCGACGTGGGGCGCTACCCGACCACGGAAGAAGGCCTGGCCGCGCTGCTGGTCGCGCCGCCCGCCGCCGGCACGCGCTGGAATGGACCCTACCTGAAAAAGGCCGTGCCGCTCGACCCGTGGGGCCATGCCTATCAATACCGCGCCCCGGGCAGCAAGGGCGAATATGACATCGTCTCGATGGGCAAGGATGGCCAGCCGGGCGGCAGCGGCGAGAACGCCGACATCAGTTCGCAATAACGCCAGCACCATTCTTTTTCCTACGGACAAGCCATCATGCAGTTCGAAGTACGCGCGCTTTCCACGGACCAGGCCGTAGCAACCTTGCAGACGTGCGTGATCGACGGCCGCAACGAAGCCGACGCGCGCCGCCAGGCCGAGGCGCGCGGCCTGTTCGTCAGCGCCATCCGCCCGCTGCGGGCCACGCCGTTCAGCGCCGCCGGCCGCCAGCGCGCGCGGGCCTTGCCCCTGCTGTTGTTCAGCCAGGAGTTGCTGGCGCTGCTGAACGCGGGCCTGGGCATCGTCGAAGGGCTGGAAGCCTTGCTGGAAAAGGAAGCGTCGCCGGCCACGCGCAGCGTGCTCACGCGCCTGCTGGAAGGCTTGCGCGAAGGTAAGCGCTTTTCCGCCGCCCTGGCGGAGCAGGCGGAACTGTTTCCTCCCTTGTATATCGGCATCGTCAAGGCGGCCGAAGGCACGAGCGACTTGCCGCGCGCCTTGTCGCGCTACATCGATTACCAGCAGCGCATCGATACGGTGCGCGGCAAGATCGTCAGCGCCGCCATCTACCCCGCCATTTTGCTGGCCGTGGGCGGCGGCGTCAGCGCCTTCCTGATCAGTTATGTCGTGCCCCGCTTCGCCGAGGTGTACCAGGGCGCGGGACGCAACTTGCCGTGGATGTCGCAAGTCATGCTCAGCTGGGGCCAGTTCGTCACGCAGCATGGCGTGCTGCTGTTGCTCGGGCTGCTGATCACGGGCGGCGTCGCATGGTCGGCCGTGCGGCGCGTGCTGCGCCATGGCGGCGTGGCGCGCCTGCTGGCGAAGTTGCCCGGCATCGGCGAGCGCGTGCGCATCTATGAATTGTCGCGCCTGTACCTGACGCTGGGCATGCTGGCCGAGGGCGGCATCACCATCGTGCAGGCGATCGCCACCGTGCAGGCGATGGTGTCGCCCGGCATGCAGGTGTCGTTGCAGCAGGCGCGCGGCGCCATCGAGGCGGGCCAGCCCCTGTCGTCCGCGTTTGAGCAATATCAACTGACGACGCCCATTTCCCTGCGCATGCTGCGCGTGGGCGAGCGCACGGGTGACATGGGCCCCATGCTGACGCAGTCGGCCGCCTTTTATGACGGCGAAATCAGCCGCTGGATCGACCGTTTTACGCGCACCTTCGAGCCGCTGCTGATGGCCGCCATCGGCCTCGTCGTGGGCGCCATCGTGATCCTGCTGTACATGCCCATCTTTGATCTTGCCGGCGATATTTCATGATGCAGAGCGTAGCCGAATCCCCCGTGGCCGGCGTGGCCATCGATCCCGCGCTGCTGCAGCGCGCGCGCCTCCTGTGCCGCCAATCGAAGCGCAGCCTGGTCGAGGAATTGCAGCAATTGAGCGGCATCGAGGCGCGCGCCGTGGTGCGCGCGCTGGCGCGCCCGTTCGGCCTGGATGTGCTGGAAACGGCCGACATGCTGGCGTTGTCTCCCGCCTTCGACGTGCTGCCCCTGTCGCAGGCGCTGGCGCGCCACAGCGTGCTGCTGCGCGCCGCCGACGGCCAGCTGGTGGGCGTGATCGCCGACCCCTTCGACCTGGACCTGCAAACCTGGCTCGGCGCGCGCGCGGGGCAGGGCGCCTTGAGCATCCGCCTGGCGCTGCAGGCCGACATCGGCGCCTACCTGTCGAAGCAGGAAGAGTCGGCGCGCGCCGTCGACAGCCTGCTGCCCGGCGCCGCCACCGACGCGCGGCGCGACGGCAAGACGGCCGCCGTGCTGTCGTTCGCCAGCGTGTCGGAAGCGGCCAGCCCCGCCGTCAAGCTGGTCAACTCGACCTTGTATGACGCGCTGAAGGCGGGCGCCTCGGACATCCACCTGGAAAGCACGGCCGGCGGCCTGGCCGTCAAGTATCGCGTCGACGGCGTGCTCGATCACGCCACGTCCGTCAACGGCATCGAAGTGGCGGAGCACATTATCTCGCGCCTGAAAGTGCTGGCCGAACTCGATATCGCCGAGCGCCGCGTGCCGCAGGACGGCAGCTTCCGCGTCGAATCGGGCGGGCGCGAAATCGATCTGCGCGTCTCCATCATGCCCAGCATCCATGGCGAGGACGCCGTCATCCGCATCCTCGACAAGCGCGCCATGATCGAGGCGTACGGCGCCCTGACCCTCGAAGCGCTGGGCTTTGACGCGCCGTCGCTGGAAGCCTTGCGCGCGCTGGCGCAGGAAGCCTACGGCATGCTGCTCGTCACGGGTCCCACGGGCTCGGGCAAGACGACGACCCTGTACGCGGCGCTGACGGAAATCCATAACGGGCGCGAAAAGATCATCACCATCGAAGACCCCGTCGAATACCAGCTGCCCGGCATTCTGCAGATTCCCGTGAATGAGAAGAAGGGGCTGACCTTTGCCAAGGGCTTGCGCTCGATCCTGCGCCACGACCCCGACAAGATCATGGTGGGCGAGATCCGCGACCGCGAGACGGCGGAAATTGCCGTGCAGTCGGCCCTCACGGGCCATCTGGTGCTCACCACCGTGCATGCGAATAACGTCTTCGATGTGTTCGGCCGCTTCACGCACATGGGCATCGATCCGTATGCGTTTGTCTCGGCCCTGAACGGCATCTGGGCGCAGCGGCTGATCCGCACCAACTGCCCCCATTGCGCTACCGAATATACGCCGGACGATTCTGAACTGGCCAGCGTGGGCCTGGCGCGCGCCGACGTTGATGCATATCAATTCAAGCAGGGCAAGGGCTGCGGCGACTGCCGCGGCACGGGCTACAAGGGGCGCCGTTCGATCGCCGAAATCCTCGTGCTGACCGATGAAATCCGCGAACTCATCGTCGACAAGAAGCCGATCCGCCAGATCAAGGCGGCCGCGCATGCGAACGGCACGCGCAGCCTGCGCCTGGCGGCGCTGGAACTGGTCAAGCGGGGCGCCACCACCATCACGGAAATCAAGAGGGTCACCCTGCATGCGTAGAAGTTATGGACTGGGACTGCGCCTGGGCGTGGCGGCGGGCAAGGTGAGCCTGTGGCGCAGCAGCCGCTGGCGCGCGCCCGCCTGGACACCGCTGGGCGAAGCCGCGTATGTGCCGGGCGACACGCTGCACGGCGACTTTGCCGCCCTGTGGCAGGCGTTGGAACAGATTCTGCCGGCCGGCGAGTACGCGGGCTGGCCCCTGTCCGTGGTGCTCGACGATGGCTTGGCGCGCCTGTGGCAAGTGGACATGCCGCACGGCGCCGCGCGCCTGGCCGATATCGAGGCGGCCGCCGCGCTGCGCTTCCAGTCGCTGTATGGCGATCCTCCCGGCCTGTGGCATAGCAGCAGCGCCTGGGATGCGCGCGCGCCGTTTTTTTGCGCCGTGCCCCGTGCCCTGCTGGCGCAGCTGACGCGCGTGGCGGCCGCGCGCGAGCTGGCCCTGATTTTCATCACGCCGCAATTCGCGCGCCACTGGAACCGCTGGCACGACGCGCTGAAACCGGGCGCCTGGTTCGGCCAGCTGCAGGAGAATGCCTTGACCCTGGGCGTGCGGCACGATGGCCGCCTGCGCGCCGTGCGCGCGCTGCCCGTGCCGCCCGGCGCGGGCCAGGATTGGCTGGAACACACGCTGGCGCGCGAGGCGCTGCTGCAAGGCGTGCCCGCACCGGCGCTGCTGCAGCTATGCGGCGCGCCGCCAGCGCTCTGGCTGGCGCCGGCGGCAGCGTTCCGCTGCCAGATTTTTTCCGCGCCGGACGGGGAAGGCGCCTTGTCGCCGGCCGCCCGGCTGGCCCGCAGCGGAGGCGTGGCATGACGCGCCTCGATTTCGATTTCGCGCCACCCGGCTGGCGCCGCAGCCTGCACCGCGTGCCCGTCTGGGCGTGGATGACGGGGGTGCTGGGCGTGGCGCTGGCCGTCACGGCGGCCTGCAGCGGCAGCGCCGCGTTGCAGCGCCAGCAGCTGCGCGAGGGGCAGTTACAGCGCGCGCAGCAGCGCGTGATGGCCGCCATGCAGGGCCCCGCGCCTGCGCCGCAAATCGCCATCGCGCCCGCGCAGGCGGCGGCCGTGAATGCGGCCATCCTGCAATTGAACCTGCCGTGGCGCGACTTGCAGGATGCGCTGGCCAGCGCCACGCCGCCCGCCATCGCGCTGCTGGCGCTGGAACCGGATGCGCGCAAGCGCGTGCTGAAGATCACGGCCGAGACGACCGGCAGCGACGCCATGGTGGCCTACATCGCGCAACTGAAGCAGCAGGAGCTGTTTGGCGCCAGGGTGCAGCTGCTGCGCCATGAAATCAATGCGCTCGACCCGAACAAACCCTTGCGCTTCCAGCTCGAAGCGCGCTGGGGCACGCCATGATGGCCATCGACATCAATATCCTGCGCCTGCGCGCGCAACTGCTGCTGCGCCGCTTGGGCGCGCCCGCCTGCATCGCCGTGGCCTTGCTCGCACTGGGCGTGGCCGCCTGGGCGTGGGCCTGGCAGCAACGGGCCGTGGCGGCGCAGCTGGAAGCGCGTCCCTTGCCCGTGCCATCGCTGGCCGTCGCCATCGCGGCGCCGCCGGCGACGGCCAGCGAGAACCTGGCGCGCTTTTATGCCGCCCTGGGGCAGCAGCGCCACGCGGAGCAGCAGGTCAAGCAGCTGTTCGACCTGGCCGCGAAAAATGGCTTGCTGCTGGCGCAGGGCGAATACAAGAGCGGCTACGACAAGGCCAGCAGGGTCGCCACCTACCAGGTGACCTTGCCGCTGAAGGGCAGTTACGGGGCCGTGTGGCAGTTCGCGCTGCAAGCGCTGCGCGCCGCTCCCTTCGCCTCGCTCGACGAACTGAGTTTCCGCCGCGAGCAGATCGCCGATACGCAACTGGAAGCGCGCCTGCGCCTGACGTTTTATCTGACCGAAACGCAGGCCGATGCGCCGGGCGATGCGGGAGGCGCGCCATGACGCCGCGCCACTATCTGATGCTGGCCGGCGTGCTGGGCGCGGGCGCCTTGCTGCTGTTCGGCGAGCGCCAGCCCGTGGCCGACGTGGCCGAAGCGGTGGAGCGGGCCGTCGCGCCCGCGCGCCATGCGGCCGTCAAGGCGCCGGCCGCGCAGCCGGCCATCCTGGCCCTGCTGCCGCGCAGCGAAGTGGCGGGCGAGGAGGGCGAGACCTTTGGCGGCGCCGACGGCGTCTTCCAGAGCCAGAACTGGAATCCGCCGCCGCCGAAAATGGCAGTGACGGCAGCGCCGCCGCCACCGCCGCCGATGGCGCCGCCGCTGCCCTTCGTCTACCTGGGCAAGGCGGCCGCCGACGGCGCCTGGGAAGTGTTTTTATCGCGCGCCGACAAGACGTATATCGTGCGCGCCAATACCGTCGTCGATGGCGCCTACAAGGTCGTGACGATCGCGCCGCCCGTCATGACGCTCACTTATCTGCCGTTGAACCAGCTTCAGCAGCTCAACATTGGAGTTTCCGAGTGATGTCTCGTTCCTTTTCATCGGCGCTGCTGCTCTTGCTGCTGTCCGGCTGCGCAGGGCAGCAAGCCTACCGCGACGGGCGCGAGCTGATTGCGCAAGATCACATCCCGGCCGGCCTGCAAAAGCTGCAGGAAGCGCTGCAGCAAGACCCCGGCAACGCGCAATACCGCAGCGCCTATCTGCAGGCGCGCGAGCGGGCCACCGGCAGCCGCTTGCAGCAGGCCGAGCGCCAGGCGCAGGCGGGGCAGGGCGAACTGGCGCGCGCCTCCTTCATGAGCGTGCTGGAAATCGATGCGCAGAACGAGCGGGCCAACAGCGGCTTGCGCGCGCTCGAACGCGAGCAGCGCCAGGGGAAATTGCTGGCCGATGCACGCACGGCGCTTGAGGCAAAACAATACGACCCCGCGCGCCAGCGCCTGAACGCCATCCTGACGGAGCAGCCGAATCACGCGGGCGCGCGCGCGCTGCTGCGCGAGGTCGATGAAAAGACGGCGCCGCCCATCGTCGAATCGGGCCTGGCCAGGTCGTACAAGCAGCCGATCACGATCGAGTTTCGCGACGCGCCGTTAAAACAGGTGTTCGAGCTGATCGCGCGCCGTTCCGGCCTCAATTTCGTCTTCGACAAGGACGTCAAGGCGGACGCGAAAACGTCGATCTTCCTGAAAAACAGCACGGTGGAATCGGCCGTCTACTTCCTGCTGGTGACGAACCAGCTGGAACAGCAGGTGATGGATGCGAACACCATTTTGATCTATCCCAATGTGGCGGCGAAATTGAAGGAATACCAGGAAGTGCTGGTGAAAACCTTCTTCCTGGCGAACGCGGACGCCAAGCAGGTGGCCAACACGCTCAAGACCATCCTCAAGACGCGCGACGTGGTGGCCGATGAAAAACTCAACCTCGTCATCGTGCGCGACACGCCCGAGGCGATCCGCCTGGCCGAGCGCCTGATCGCGCTGCAGGACGTGCCGGAGGCGGAAGTGGTGCTGGAGCTGGAAATCCTCGAAGTCAAGCGCAGCCGCCTGATGGAGCTAGGCGTGGCCTGGCCATCGAGCCTGACCTTGACGCCGCTCAGTACTTCGGGCGGGATCGGGTTGACCATCAACGACTTGAATAATCTGAATCAGCGTACACTCGGCGTGAGCAACCTGGCCGTGACGGCGAACGCCAACAAGACGGACGGCGACGCGAACATCCTGGCCAACCCGCGCATCCGCGTGCGCAACCGGGAAAAGGCGAAATTCGTCATCGGCGACAGGGTGCCCGTGGTGACCACCACGATTTCGCCGGGCACGGGCGGCTTCGCTTCCGAATCGATCAGCTACCTGGACGTGGGCCTGACGGTGAACGCCGAGCCGACCATCTATTTGAACAACGAGGTGGGCATCCGCATCTCGCTCGAGGTGAGCAACCTGGGCGCGGCCACCACCACCCGGAGCGGCTCGACCCTGTACCAGATCGGCACGCGCCAGGCGTCGACCATGCTGCAGCTGAAGGATGGCGAAAACCAGGTGCTGGCGGGCCTGATCAACAATGAAGAGCGCAGCTCGGGTAACAAGGTGCCGGGCCTGGGCGACATACCCGTGCTGGGCCGCCTGTTCGGCAGCAGCAAGGACGATAGCCAGAAGACGGAAATCGTGCTGTCGATCACGCCGCACTTGGTGCGCACGGTGCAGCGTCCGGAAGCGAAGGAGTCGGAATTTTCCGCCGGCACGGAAGGCAGCTTCCGCCGCCGGCCCGACATGGCGGCCAAAGCGCCCACGCAGATGCCGGGCACGGTGATCGTGCGTTCTGGCCCGTCGGCCGTCGGCATGCAGCCGGCGCCGGCGCAGCAGCTGATGACGCCGGGCCAGGTGCCGCCGGCCTTGCCGCAGAGCGTGCCCGCGCCGGAAGTGGCGCCGTCGCCCGAGCCGGCCGCCTCGCCCTTGCCGATCTCGGCTGGCCAGCCCGTGCCGCTGCAGGCGTCGCCCTTGCCGCTGTCATCGAGCCAGCCGGTGCCGGTGGCGCCCGCCAAATGAGACTGGCGCATGCGCAGGGCGGGCCAGGCGGCTTCACCCTGATCGAGCTGCTGGTGACCCTGGCCATCCTGGGCGTGCTGGCCACCCTGGTGATCCCCGTTACGCAGGTGACGGTGCAGCGGCGCCAGGAGCAGGAATTGCGGCGCGCGCTGCGCGAGATCCGCCAGGGGCTCGACGCCTATAAACGGGCCGGCGACGAAGGCCGCGTCATGCGCACGCCCGACGCCAGCGGCTATCCGAAAAGCCTGGAGCTGCTGGTCGAGGGCGTGCCGGACCAGCGCAACCCGAAGCGCAGCAAGCTGTTTTTCCTGCGCCGCGTGCCGCGCGACCCGTTCAATGCGGACGCGGGCCTGAGCGATGCGCAAACGTGGGGCAAGCGCAGCTACGCCAGCGAAGCGACCGAACCGCGCGAGGGCGACGATGTGTACGATGTGTACTCGACTTCCAACAAGACCGGCCTGAACAACGTGCCTTACCGTCTATGGTGAACCATGCCTGTCCCTGACCGCGCGCGCGGCTTTACGCTGATCGAGCTGCTGGTGGTGCTCGGCATCGTGGCGCTGTTGCTGACCCTTGCCGTGCCCCGCTACTTTCCCAGCCTCGACAAGGCGAAGGAAACCGTGTTGGCGGACAACTTGCGCAACCTGCGCACGACCATCGACCAGTTCCACGGCGATACGGGCCGTTATCCCGATACTTTGGAGCAACTGGTCGAAAAGAAATACCTGCGCGCCATGCCCATCGACCCCATCACGGACAGCGAATCGACATGGCTGATCGTGCCGCCGCCCGACGATACGCCGGGCCAGGTGTATGACGTGAAAAGCGGCGCGCCCGGCAAGGACCGCAGCGGCACGCCGTTCGCCGACTGGTAGCGGCCATGCACCGTCCTGCGCGCCGCCAGCGCGGTGTTACGTATCTGGGCCTGATCATCCTGGTCGCCATCCTGGGCCTCGTGGGGGCGGCCGGGCTGAAAATGGGCTCCTTGCTGCAGCGCCAGGCGGCCGAGCAGGAGCTGCTCGACATCGGGGCGGAGTTTGTCGATGCGCTGCAGAGTTACACGGGCGCCACGCCCGCCGGCCAGCCGCAGCATCCGCCGACCCTGGCCGCCTTGCTGCGCGACCCGCGCTTTCCGCAGGTGCGCCGCCATTTGCGCAAGCTGTATGTGGACCCCGTCACGGGACGCGCCGAATGGGGCTTGCTGTACCAGCCCGGCGGCCAGGGCATCATCGGCGTGCATAGCCTGTCATCGTCCGCGCCCTTAAAAGTGGGTAATTTCGACGCCCGCTTCACCGGTTTCGAAGGCAAGTCGCACCTGTCCGAGTGGCAGTTCGTCGCCGGCGGGCCCGTGCCGCCGGCGGGACTGGTCCTGGCGCCGCCAGACGCCGCCGCGCCGCCCTCCGCCGCGCCGCCCGCCTTGTTCCCGCCGCCGCATCCGGCTGCGCCAGCGCCCGAACCGTCGGCGCCCGAGGCGGCGGAGCCGGAGGAAGAGGCCGGCGCGCCAGCGCGCAATCCGCCGTAACCATAAGTCAACGATGAAGAATACAGGGATAACTATTTTCACCTGGAAATTCATCTTGACCTGGAACCATTTCATAGAGGAAATACTTTCAATAAATGAAATTCCAATAAAATAATTACAAGTAATTTGATGTCTTTATGCTACCATCCTTCCTGGTACTTTCAGTACTAAAGCGATGGCTGGCCCACCTGGCGGCCATAAATTACTTTTAAGGGATAATTTATGAAATTGAAATTTATCGCGGCAGGCATTCTGGCTGCAGCATCGTTCAGCGCATCGGCGGCCACCTACAATCTGGGCATCCTGGATCCAAGCGGCTTCGATACGCGGGCATCGATCACCACCAATTTCGCCGCCAATTCGGTGGTCGATGATTTGTGGACCTTCAAACTGCTGACCCCGTCGTCGACCTCGTTTGGCGCATTGCAAACGTTTTCCGTTGCCGAAGGCGCGATCAGCAACTTCGCCGCCACCCTGGTGGGCTATGGTGACCTGACCCTGACGTCGGTGGCCGGCATCCAGAGCCTGAGCTGGGCCGGTTCCCTGGCGGCGGGTACCTATGAGGTGCGTGTTTCGGGCTTGACCGGTTTGCAGAATGGCCAGTACGTGGGCACGGTCTCGGCCTTGCCTGTGCCGGAACCGGAAACCTACGGCATGCTGTTGGGTGGCCTGGCGCTGGTCGGTTTCGCCGCCCGCCGCCGCGCCCGCAAAGCTGTTTGATTTTTGCTGGCAAGAATGACAAAACCCGCCGAGGCGGGTTTTTTTGTTTCTACTGCATGACTACATGTGCGATTGCGACAACATGTGCAGGACTAGGCGCCCAGTCGAAGACAGTACGCCAGTACGGCGAGACGCAGGCAACAACGTCTTGCCCATGCTGTCAAGCGTGGCGCTTGAAGTCGCGGAAGCGGAAGCCAACCAAAAAGAGGGTGGCAAAATACGCCACGCCGCACAGGGCCACCACCAGGGCCAGCGCGCCGGCGCGCAACAGCGGATGGGCTTGCATAGCGATCCAGTCGATGCGCATGGCGCCAGCATACGCCACGCCGCCCATCACGACGAGTGCCGGCAGCAGGCGCAGGAAGAACTTGGCCCAGCCCGGTTTCGGCTGGTAGATGCCGCGCTTGCGCAAGCCCCAGTACAGGAAGCTGGCGTTCAGGCAGGCGCCCAGGCCGATCGACAGGGCCAGGCCGGCCACGGCGATGTAGGGCACGAACAGCAGATTCATCAGTTGCGTGGCGATCAGCACGCCGATGGCGATTTTCACGGGCGTGCGGATATCCTGGCGCGCATAGAAGGCGGGCGCGAGGGTTTTCACGAGGATGATGCCGATCAGGCCCAGGCTGTAGGCCACCAGCGGCTGCGTCGACATGGTCACGGATTCGGCCGTGAACTTGCCGTAGTGAAATAATGTCGCGATCAGCGGCGTGGCCAGGGTCGCCATGCCGACGGCGGCGGGCAGGGCCAGCAGGAAAGTCAGGCGCAAGCCCCAGTCCAGCAGGGCCGAGTATTCCGTCTTGTCGCCATCCACGTTCGCCTTCGACAGGCTGGGCAGCAAGATGGTGCCCAGGGCCACGCCCAGCATGGCGGTGGGGAACTCCATCAGGCGGTCCGCATACGACAGCCAGGAAATGCTGCCCTCGGCCAGGCGCGACGCGATGCTCGTGTTGATCATCAGGCTGATCTGCGCTGCCGACACGGCGAACACGGCCGGTCCCATCTTTTTCAGCACGCGGCGCACGCCGCCGTCGGACAGGCCGATGGCGGGATTGATCGACAGGCGCGGCAGCATGCCGATCTTGATCAGCGCGGGAATCTGGATTGCCACTTGCAGCAAGCCGCCGGCGAACACGGCAATGGCCATGGCGTAGATCGGCTGTTTCAAGTGCGGCGCGAGGAACAGCGAGGCGGCGATGAACGACAGGTTCAGCAGCACTGGCGTGAACGCGGGTATCTTGAATTCGCGCCAGGTATTCAGGATGCCGCCGGCCAGGGCCACGAAAGACATGCAAGTAATATAAGGAAACATCAGGCGCGTCATCCATACGGCCGCGTCGAAGGCGCCCGGATCCTTGGACAGGCCCGTGGCGATCGCGTACACGAACCAGGGCGCGCCGACGATGCCGATGGCGGACACGAGCAAGGTGGCCCAGACGAGGGTGGTGGCCACATGGTCGGCCAGTTGCTTGCTCGCTTCCTGGCCATGCTGGTTCTTGTATTCAGACAAGATCGGCACGAAGGCTTGCGAGAAGGCCCCCTCGGCAAACAGGCGGCGCAAGAGGTTGGGAATGCGGAAGGCAACGATGAAGGCGTCCGTGTAGGCTCCGGCGCCAAAGGCGCGCGCGAACAGGCTTTCGCGCAATAATCCGGTTACACGGGACAGCATGGTCATGCTGGAAATGGCGGCGAGGGTTTTAAGCAAGTTCATGGGGGCAGATTATAGCCGGGCGCGGTACCGGCAAACGGTTAAAATATGGTAACAATCGGGTAACAAGCGGGGCCGATTCGCCCTTGCCAGGCCCATTTTCACGTGTTTTTGGCGTGACACACGGTTTTTTGATTTGCCCCCGCTTGAAAATATCGCTATAATCGAAGGCTGTACAGAATTCTGTTACGCAGACACTAATGTTTGACAGGCACTGGTTTGGCACACATGGTTCGGCAGACGCACAGAACGCACCGGTTGGCAAACACTAATGTTTGCAAACGCACTTTGACCCTGTTTTAGGAAATTCCATGGCAAATACCGCACAAGCGCGCAAACGCGCTCGTCAAGCAGTTAAGCAAAACGCACACAATTCGTCCCAACGTTCGACCTTGCGCACGGCTATCAAAGCTGCTCGCAAAGCGATCCAGGGCGGCGACAAGGCAGCTGCTGCTGCAATCTTCCAAGCATCCGTGTCGACCATCGACCGTATCGCTGACAAGAAGATCATCCACAAAAACAAGGCAGCTCGCCATAAGAGCCGTCTGGCAGCTGCTTTGAAAGCACTGTCCGCTTAATATTCGCCAGCAGGCAAGCCGCCACGGCGGCCTTGCCTGTGCCGGTACGCTGGCACTGGTTGAAAAGCAAAAACCCGCAGATTCATTCTGGCGGGTTTTTTCGCGTTTTTTCAGGATTTTTTGCGGCCGCACCCGCCAGCGGCAGGCTGCGGCCGCGCTGGCCTAGCGTGCCCCTGGCAAGTTGCCGATGCTCATGCCCGGCTTGATATTCTTTTGCTTGAACCAGCCCAGGTTCATTTCCAGCGCATAGCGCACGGGCACGGTCTTCGTGGAGCAATGGCTGTCGAGCGTGTGCGGCTGCATGTCTTCGATGTTGACGATCTTGCCGCCGGCATCGATAAAGGCCACCGACAGGGGCAGCGGCGTGTTTTTCATCCACATGCATTGCGTCGATGGATTGCCAAAGACGAACAGCATGCCCGCATTGGCCGGCATCTTTTCACGGTACATCAAGCCCTGTTCGCGCTGCTCTTCCGTGGCGGCCACTTCCGCCTGGATCAAATGCATGCCAGCCGACAGTTGCACGCTCTTTGTTTGAGCTTGAGCAATGTTGGCGCCGGCCAGCAGGGCGATGGACAGGCTGAGATGACGTAGGGAATTTTTCATGGGGCGGGACGGTGGCTGCGAAGCGGCGATTAAGCCATGCTGGCGGCTGCCTGGTCAAGCATGCTGCCTGTCCGCGCCGAAAGCGTGGGGTTACAGCAACATGGCTGCTGCAGTAACCCCGGGAATTACCCTTGCTTCTTCCTACTTCCTACTTCCTACTTCTTGCTGCTTACTTCACGGGCTTGCCTGCCTCGGCGGCCGGCTGCTTCGCCTTGCGGGCCTGGGGAACCAGGCGTGGGGCATCCGTTGCGGCCGAAGCCTTGGTCGATGCGCCCGAACGCGCCGCATCCGTCGCGGCCGAAGCGTTGACGGTGGCCGACGCCGGCGGCACCGGCTTGACGGCGTCAGTCGCGGCCGACGCATGGCTGGCTGCCGAAGCGGGCGGCGGCTTGACGGCATCGGTCGCGGCGGAAGCGTGCACCTTGGCGCCCGATTGCGCCAGTGCGGCGCCGGCAAGCAGGGAAGCGGCCAGGGCCAGGATTACTTTTGTCATCATCTTTCCTTTTCTATCATGTTAAGGTGGGATGATTTTAATGCATTATCTAAAAATAAATAGTGCATCTTGGCAAAATTCGGCGACGGGGGCGTTTTTTCTTGTCCGGCTCACGCTTTTCCTATGTTTTCGGCCGGCACTTCGCACCATTCGCCGGGCAGCAAGGGGTGGCTGGCCAGGGAAAACGGGCCGATGGCGCTGCGCACCAGGCGCAGCGTGGGCAGGCCGACGGCGGCCGTCATGCGCCGCACTTGCCGGTTTTTCCCTTCTTTCAGGGTGATCGCCAGCCACGAGGTGGGCTTGTCGGCGCGCGCGCGGATCGGTGGATTGCGCGGCCACAGCCAGTCCGGCTCGGCGATGCGCACGGCCTTGCACGGCTTGGTGATGAAGTCGCCCAGGTCCAGCGGCGCCTGCAGGTGCGCCAGGCTGGCCGCATCGGGCACGCCGTCGACCTGCACCAGGTAGGTTTTCGCTTCCTTGCGGTCCGGGTGGCTGATCTCGTGCTGCAGGCGGCCGTCGTCCGTCAGCAGCAGCAAGCCTTCGCTGTCGGCATCGAGCCGGCCGGCCGGGTAGATGCCGGGGATGGTGATGTGGTCGGCCAGGGTGGCGCGGCCCTCCTGCGGCGAAAACTGGCACAGGACCTGGAATGGTTTATTGAAGAGGATGAGTGGCATGCTGGTAAGGGAATTGATGTAAGCGATGGTGGCTGCTGATCGGCGCCGCAAAAGCGTGGCGCCCTGTAAGATACTGGTGCATAATGTGAAATGTTAGTCTTATGTCTTATAGAAGACTTGAGGCGGTATGGCAATGCGGTTCTTTGGCGCCGCGGGTGGCCCGGGTGTTCTTTCCCTGCTAAAGTGCGTTGTTGCCGCCCTGTTCGGACTTGTTTTTGTAAACTCTGCAACCGCAGAGCGCGTCGCCGGCCCGTGTTGCCCGCCAGCGGTGTGTCCCACTTCGGAGATCACGATGTATCAACATATCACTGTACCTGCTGACGGCCAAAAAATCACCGTCAACGCCGATTTTTCGCTGAATGTACCAGATAATCCCATCGTTCCCTTCATTGAAGGCGATGGCACGGGCATCGATATCAGCCCCGTCATGATCAAGGTGATCGACGCGGCCGTGGCCAAGGCCTACGGCGGCGCGCGCAAGATCAGCTGGATGGAAATCTATGCGGGCGAAAAAGCGACGAATGTGTACGGCCCCGATGTGTGGCTGCCGGAAGAAACCTTGGCCGTGCTGAAAGATTACGTGGTTTCCATCAAGGGTCCGCTGACCACGCCCGTCGGCGGCGGCATCCGCTCGCTGAACGTGGCCCTGCGCCAGCAGCTCGATCTGTATGTCTGCCTGCGTCCCGTGCGCTACTTCACGGGCGTGCCATCGCCCGTGAAAGAGCCGGAAAAGACGGACATGGTGATTTTCCGCGAAAACTCGGAAGATATCTACGCCGGCATCGAATACCAGCAAGGCTCGCCCGAAGCCAAGAAATTGATGGATTTCCTCGTCAATGAAATGGGCGTGACCAAGATCCGCTTCCCGGCCACGTCGGGCCTGGGCATCAAGCCCGTCTCCATCGAAGGCACGCAGCGCCTGGTGCGCAAGGCCATCCAGTATGCGATCGACAATGACAAGCCATCCGTGACGATCGTGCACAAAGGCAACATCATGAAATACACGGAAGGTGGCTTCCGCGACTGGGCATATGCGCTGGCGCAAAAGGAATTCGGCGCCGAGCTGATCGATGGCGGCCCGTGGTGCAAGTTCAAGAACCCACGGACGGGCCGCGACATCATCGTCAAGGATTCCATCGCTGACGCGTTCCTGCAACAGATTTTGCTGCGTCCGGCCGAATACAGCGTCATCGCCACCCTGAATTTGAACGGCGATTACATTTCCGACGCGCTGGCGGCGCAAGTGGGCGGCATCGGCATCGCGCCGGGCGCCAACCTGTCCGACTCCGTCGCCATGTTCGAAGCGACGCACGGCACGGCGCCTAAGTACGCGGGCAAGGATTACGTGAACCCCGGTTCGCTGATTTTGTCCGCGGAAATGATGCTGCGCCACATGGGCTGGCTGGAAGCGGCCGACCTGGTGATTTCCTCGATGCAAAAGTCGATCGCCTCGAAGCGCGTCACCTATGATTTCGCCCGCCTGATGGAAGGCGCCACGCAAGTGTCGTGTTCTGGTTTCGGCCAGGTGATGGTCGAGCACATGTAAAGGAAACGGGGCAGGGTGCTGCGCGCCCTGCGGACGAAAAAAAACCCCGCTTCAAGGAAACGGGGTTTTTCACATCTGAGGGCCGGCGATGCTTAGGCTGCTTGGATGTTGGAAGCTTGCTTGCCTTTAGGGCCTTGCGTGACTTCGAATTGAACTTTTTGACCTTCTTTGAGGGTCTTGAAACCGTTCATGTTGATTGCGGAGAAATGAGCAAACAAATCTTCGCCGCCATCATCTGGAGTGATGAAGCCAAAACCTTTGGAATCATTGAACCACTTAACTGTACCTGTTGCCATAAAAAGAACTTTCAAAATTAAAACAAATCACACGAGCCATAAAAGCAAGAAGCTTCTTGCCCCCTCCTCGACGTCTCACTTCTTATCAAGCTGTACATTACTGCAACAGTCGATACAGCATTGTTGGCGGAATAAATAATGAAGTCAAGCGCTTTTCCATCGATATTGCCAAATTCTTCACGGCAACCAAAAAAGCAACTCTTGATTTTGACGGCAAGGTCGCCATCTGCGCACTATTAAGAAAACGCGTAAGATTGAAAACAATTGGAAAGGCGTAGATATTGCGCATGACAACCACTGTGAAAGCATTAGAATAAGCGTATGGCAACCAAGCACGACACAGAAACCCTGCTGGAGCGGCAAGTGCTGAAGCCGCCACCGCTCTACCAGGTAGCCTTGCTCAATGACGACTACACCCCCATGGAATTTGTGGTGGCCATCATTCAGGAGTATTTCAACAAGGACCGTGAAACGGCGACGCAAATCATGCTCAGTGTTCATCGCTACGGCAAAGGAGTGTGCGGCGTGTTCTCTAAAGATATAGCGTGTACCAAAGTGGAGTTCGTTTTAACGCATGCGCGCAAGGCGGGGCACCCCCTGCAGTGCGTGATGGAGGAAGTATGATTGCGCAGGAATTAGAAGTAAGTTTGCACATGGCGTTTGTCGAAGCTCGGCAGGCACGGCACGAATTCATCACGGTTGAGCATTTACTGCTGGCACTGCTGGACAATCCCTCCGCTGCCGAGGTGTTGCGTGCCTGCGCGGTCAATATTGAAGACCTGCGCAAGACCCTCACCAATTTCATCGGCGATAACACGCCGACCGTGCCTGGCACGGGCGAAGTCGACACCCAGCCGACGCTTGGTTTCCAGCGCGTGATCCAGCGCGCCATCATGCACGTCCAGTCCGCCTCGAATGGCAAGAAGGAAGTCACGGGCGCCAATGTGCTGGTGGCCATCTTCGGCGAAAAGGATTCGCATGCTGTCTACTACCTGCACCAGCAGGGCGTGACGCGCCTGGACGTGGTCAATTTCATTTCGCACGGCGTGCGCAAGGACCAGTCGACGGAAAGCGCGAAAGCCTCCGAAGGCGTGGAAGAGGCGCCCGTCGATGGCCAGCCGAAGGAAAGCCCGCTCGACCAGTTCACGCAAAACCTGAACAAGGCCGCTGCCGAAGGCAAGATCGACCCGCTGATCGGCCGCGAGGAAGAGGTCGACCGCGTGATCCAGATCCTGTGCCGCCGCCGCAAGAACAATCCGCTGCTGGTCGGCGAGGCGGGCGTGGGCAAGACGGCCATCGCCGAAGGCCTCGCCTACCGCATCACGCAAAGCGACGTGCCGGAAATCCTGCAGAATGCCGTCGTGTATTCGCTGGACATGGGCGCCTTGCTGGCCGGTACCAAATACCGCGGCGACTTCGAACAGCGCCTGAAAGCCGTGCTGAAACAGCTGAAGGACAATCCGAACGGCATCCTGTTCATCGACGAGATCCACACCATCATCGGTGCGGGCTCGGCGTCGGGCGGCACCCTGGATGCGTCGAACCTGCTGAAACCGGCACTGGCCAACGGTCAATTGAAGTGCATCGGCGCGACCACGTACACGGAATTCCGCGGCGTGTTTGAGAAAGATCATGCCTTGAGCCGCCGCTTCCAGAAAGTGGACGTCAACGAGCCAACCGTCGAGCAAACCGTGCAAATCTTGCGTGGCCTCAAATCGCGCTTCGAAGAGCACCATGGCGTGAAATACTCGGCCTCGGCCCTGTCGACGGCGGCCGAACTGGCGGCGCGCTTCATCAACGACCGCCATTTGCCCGACAAGGCGATCGACGTCATCGATGAAGCGGGCGCGGCGCAGCGCATCTTGCCGAAGTCGAAGCAAAAGAAAACCATCGGCAAGGCCGAGATCGAGGACATCATCGCCAAGATCGCGCGCATTCCGCCGCAAACGGTCAACCAGGACGACCGCAGCAAGCTGCAGACGATCGACCGCGACTTGCGCAATGTTGTGTTCGGGCAAGATCCCGCCATCGATGCGCTGGCGTCGGCCATCAAGATGGCCCGTGCCGGCCTGGGCAAGACGGACAAGCCGATCGGCTCCTTCCTGTTCTCCGGTCCGACGGGTGTCGGCAAGACCGAGGTGGCGAAACAGCTGGCCTTCATCCTCGGTATCGAGCTGATCCGTTTCGACATGTCGGAATACATGGAACGCCACGCCGTCAGCCGTCTGATCGGCGCGCCACCGGGCTATGTCGGTTTCGACCAGGGCGGCTTGCTGACGGAAGCGATCACCAAGAAACCGCATGCGGTCTTGCTGCTCGATGAAATTGAAAAAGCCCATCCGGACATTTTCAATATCCTGCTGCAAGTGATGGATCACGGCACCTTGACGGACAACAATGGCCGCAAAGCCGATTTCCGCAACGTAATCATCATCATGACGACGAATGCGGGCGCGGAAAGCTTGCAAAAGACGTCGATCGGCTTCACCAACTCGAAGCAGGCTGGCGACGAGATGGCCGACATCAAGCGCATGTTTACGCCGGAGTTCCGCAACCGCATCGACGCGACCATCAGCTTCCGTTCGCTGGACCAGGAAATCATCCTGCGCGTGGTCGACAAGTTCCTGATGCAGCTGGAAGAGCAGTTGCACGAGAAAAAGGTCGAAGCCGTGTTTACCGAGAAGCTGCGCGCTTTCCTCGGCAAGAAAGGCTTCGATCCGCTGATGGGCGCGCGGCCGATGGCGCGCCTGATCCAGGACATGATCCGCAAGGCCCTGGCCGACGAACTGCTGTTCGGTCGCCTGGTGACGGGCGGACGGGTCACGGTCGACCTCGACGACAAGGACCAGGTCTTGCTGGAATTCCCGGAACCGCCAGATGCGGCGCCGACGGCTGCGCCGGAAACGGTGGAAGTGGAATAAGCTTCCTGCCGTCAACAAAAACCCGCCCACGCAAGTGGCGCGGGTTTTTTTACGCCCGTAAGTGAGTAATGGAAACTATTATGCAAATTGCCTTGTTTAAAAAAAGGTATTGCTTTTGCATCAGCTATGCAAGAATCGTGATCCCGGTGTCGGCCTTGCCCCGCATCGTTTCCATGACCGCTGACTGCTCGTTGAAAGACTGCCTACATGAAAATTTCCCGTACTCTCGCCTTCCTCCTGTTGTCCGCCGGCTTGCTGGGGAGCGCTGCCGCCGCTGCCGCGCCTGCCGGCAGCTACTTCCGCTTTCCCGCCGTGCGCGGCGATACCGTCGTCTTCACGGCCGAAGGTGACTTGTGGAAAAGCAATCTGCGCGGTGGTGCGGCGCAGCGTTTGACCACGCATCCGGGCTATGAAACGAATGCGGCGATTTCGCGCGACGGCCAGTGGATCGCCTTTTCGGCCGCCTATGAAGGGGCGCAGGAAGCGTATGTGATGCCGCTGGCCGGCGGCTTGCCGCGGCGTATTTCGTACGACAATGGCGGCGTGCTGGTGCTGGGCTGGACGGCGCAGGGCGAAGTGCTGGTCAGCACGCAAAATACGGACGGTCCCGCGTCGCGCCGCATCGTTGCCGCCATCGATCCCGTGAAACAGACGCGCCGCGTGTTTCCCGTGGCCGACGCCAACGATGCCGTGCTCGACGACGCCGGCAAGACGCTGTTCTTTACGCGTTTCGGCCTGGCCATGACCAACGACAATGTGCGCAACTACCGGGGCGGCGCGCATGCCGTCCTGTGGCGCTATGACCTTGATGGCAAGGGCGAGGCCGTGCGCATGCACGCGGAACCCGCTGTGTTGGCTGGCAACAACAAGCGCCCCATGTGGTGGCAGGGCCGTGTCTACTATATCAGCGACGCGGGCGGCAGCGACAATCTGTGGAGTATGCTGCCCGACGGCTCCGACCGCCGCGCCTTGACGAGCCACACGCAGTGGGACGTGCGCAATGCTTCCCTGGGCGACGGCAAGATCGTCTACCAGCTGGGCGCCGATTTGCACGTGCTCGACCTGAACGTCCCGGCAACGGGCGCCTCGCAGCCGCTGGCCATCAGCCTCGTGTCCGATTTCGACCAGCAGCGCGCGCGCCAGGTCCGCTCACCGCTCGATACCTTGAGCAATGTCCAGGTGTCGGGCAAGGATGAGCGCATCATTCTTACTGCAAGGGGCCGTGTCAGCGTCGCCGGCACGGGTAGCCTGCGCCGCGTCGACATCGCCATTCCGGAAGGGGCGCGGGCGCGCGACGCCGTCTTTTCCAGCGACGAGAAATCCGTCTTCGCCATCGTCGACACGAGCGGCGAGAATGAAATCTGGAAGTACGCCGCCGATGGATCGGGCAAGGGCGAGCAGCTGACGACGCAGGGCGATAATCACCGCTGGAAATTGTATCCGTCGCCGGACGGGCGCTGGCTGGCCCACACGGATAAAAAGGGCCGTTTCTGGCTGCTGGACCTGGCGACCAGGGGCAACGCGCTGATCGACGACGCGGGCAAGGCGGGCGTGGACAAGCATGACGAAGTGCAATGGTCGCCCGACAGCCGCAACCTGGCCATCGTGCGCGTGGCCAGCAACGAGCAGCGCGAGCAGATAGGCTTGTACAACCTCGTGTCGAAGCAGCTGCAATTCGTCACCAGCGACCGCTACACGTCTGGTTCGCCCGTGTTTTCGCCGGACGGCAAGTGGCTGTATTTCTTGTCGGCGCGCAATTTCCAGCTGGCCAACGGTTCGCCATGGGGCGACCGCAACATGGGGCCCGTGTTTGACAAGCGCACCGGCGTGTATGCGCTGGCGCTGCAGCCGGGCAACCGTTTTCCGTTCCAGCCCGACGATGAACTGAGCCGTCCGGGAGTGAAACCGCCCGAGACGGACGATGAAAAGGCCGCCGAATCGGCGGCGGAAAAAGCGCTGGAAAAGGCTGGCGGAAAGACGACCGTGAAAAAGGCGCCGGCCGCATTGCCGGCCATCGTCAGCCAGGGCCTGGCCGAACGCTTGTATGAAGTGCCGCTGGCGGCGGGCAATTACAGCGCGCTGGCCGCCGATGACAAGCGCCTGTATTTCCTCGAGCGGGACAGCGGCGAAAACAAGTCCAGCCTGAAGACCTTGGCAATTGGCAACACCGGCTCCAAGCCGGAATTGCTGGTGGCCAATGTGCGCGAATTCGACCTGGCGCAGGACAAGAAGCATTTGTACTACCGCACGGCGGCGGCCACGGGGCCGGGCGAGATGCTGGTGATCGAGGCGGGCGCCAAGCTGCCGGCCGACCTGTCGAAGGCCAAGGTCAAGGTCGACGACTGGACTTTCGTGTCGAATCCGCGCCTGGAATGGAAGCAGATGTTCAACGACGCCTGGCGTTTGCACCGCGATTTTCTCTACGACGCGAAGATGCGCGGCGTGGACTGGAAGGCGGCGCGCGACAAATATGCGCCGCTGGTCGAACGGGTCACGGACCGCGCCGAACTCAATGACTTGCTCGGCATGATGGTGGCCGAAGTGGGCGCCCTGCATTCGCAGATACGTCCCGGCGAATTGCGCCGCACGGAGCAGGAGGGTACGCCGGCGGGCCTGGGCGCCGTGCTGGCGCGCACCAGCGACGGCTACCGGGTCGAGCATGTCTACCGCAGCGAAGCGGAGCTGCCCTCGGCGCGCGCCCCGCTGTCGCGGCCCGACGTGGAGGTGCAGGCGGGCGACGTGATCACGGCCGTCAACGGCAAGGACGTCTTGGGCGCGCGCGACATCAGCGACCTGCTGCTGAACCAGGCCGACAAGCAGGTGCTGCTGCAGGTCAGGCGGGGAAAAGGCGCGCCGCGCGCCGTCATCGTCACGCCCGTCAACATGGCGAAACAGACGGCGCTGCGCTATGGCGACTGGGAATTGAGCCGCGCCGAGCAGGTGGCGGCCGCCTCGCAGGGGCGCATCGGCTACCTGCATTTGCGCGCCATGGGCCCGAACGACATCGCCTCGTTCGCGCGCGATTTTTACGCCAACGTCAACCGCGAAGGCTTGGTCATCGACGTGCGGCGCAATAACGGCGGCAATATCGACAGCTGGATCATCGAAAAACTGCTGCGCAAGGCCTGGGCCTACTGGGCGCCGCCGGGCGTGCAGCCGTCGTCGAACATGCAGAATACCTTCCGCGGCCACCTGGTCGTGCTGGTCGACGAACTGACGTATTCGGATGGCGAGACCTTCGCCGCCGGCATCAAGGCCCTGGGCCTGGCGCCGCTGGTGGGCAAGCGCACGGCAGGCGCCGGCGTCTGGCTCAGCGACAATACGCGCCTGGCCGACAATGGCATGGCGCGCGTGGCGGAAAACGGCCAGTTCGGCATCGACGGCCAGTGGCTGATCGAAGGCGTGGGCGTGGTGCCGGACGTGGAGGTGGAAAATCCGCCGCACGCCACCTTCAATGGCGCCGACCGCCAGCTGGAAGTGGCGCTCGACATGCTGGCGAAAAAGCTCAGGGAACAGCCGCGCCCCGCTTTCCAGGCGCAGCCTATCCCCGCGCTGAAGTAGTCCCGCTACAGGCCGCAGGCGGCCTTGAACTGCTGCGCGCGGCGGCGCGACACCTCGACCACGCTGCCGTCCAGCAGGCGCAGGTCGAGGCCATCGGCCGCATTCGGCGCCACTTGCGTCACCTGCGCCAGGTTGACGATCTGGCGCCGGTTGGCGCGCAGGAACAGGGCGGGATCGAGCCTTTCTTCCAGCTGGTTCAGGGTGCGCAGCATCAGCGGACGCTGCGCGCCGAAATGCACGCGCGTGTAGTTGCCTTCCGATTCCAGCAGGCGGATATCGTCAAACGCCACGAACCAGCAGCGTTCCCCATCCTTGATGAAGACTTTGCGCGGCGCGGGCGGCGGCACGGCTTGCGCCCGCGCGCCGGCGCGTGCCAGCGCCGTGGCCAGGCGTGCCGCCTGCACGGGTTTTTGCAGGTAGTCGAGGGCGCTGACCTCGAACGCCTGCAGCGCGTACTGGTCGAAGGCCGTGCAAAAGATGACGTCGGGCGCATTATCGAGCGCGGCCAGCAGGTCGAAGCCGGAGCCGCCCGGCATCTGCACGTCGAGCAGCAGCAGGTCGGGCCGCAGCTTGCCGATCTGCGCGACGGCGTCGGCCGCGCTGGCCGCCTCGCCCGCGATTTCGACGGCGCCGCACTGCACGTGGGGCGCCAGCAGGCGCCGCAGCTCGGCGCGCGCCAGGCGCTCGTCATCGACCAGCAGTACCTTGAGCGGATGGCCGTTCATGCCTGCTCCGGCAGGTGGATGGTGGCATGTACCCAGCCCGCCTGTTCGCGCAATTCCAGGCTGGCGCGCTCGCCGCAAGCCAGTTGCAGGCGCTGGCGCGCATTGCGCAGGCCGACGCAGGTAGAGTTGCCCGGTTCGCGCAAGGCACCCGTGTTGGCCACGTCGATCTGCAGCATGGCCGCGCCGTCGGCGGGGCTGGCGCGCCGCACCGCGATGCGGATGTCGGCGCCCTCGGCGCTTGCTTCGACGCCGTATTTGACGGCGTTTTCCACCAGCGTCTGCAGGGCCATGGGCGGCACGCGCACGTGTTCCACGTCGGGCGCGCTGATTTCGATCGCGAAGCTGACGCGCAGGCGTTCCTCGAAGCGTATCTGTTCGATGGCCAGGTAGGCGCGCACGGCGTCCAGTTCGGCCGCCAGCGGCACCGTGGCGTGCTGGCCCGATTGCAGCGCGTGGCGCATCAGGCCTGCCAGCTGGTCGATCATGTGCGCGGCCGCTTCGCGGTCTTCGAAGATCAGGGCGCGCACGCTATTGAGGCTGTTGAAGAAAAAATGCGGATTGACTTGCGCCTGCAGGGCGCGCAGTTCGGCCTCCCGTCCGTGCAGCTGCAGGCGCAGGGTTTCCGCTTCCAGGCGAGCGGCGCGGCGCAGCGACAGCGCGGTGAAGTAAAACACCGTCCAGGTCAGGAAGACCCCGAACCAGAACAGCAGCGCGCCAGGCAGCCAGGCGATGCCGTGCAGGAGGTCGGGCGGATACATGGCGTGGAAGGCGGCCGTCACACTGGCCGTCTGGATGGCGGCCAGCAGGATCAGCGACGGCACGATGCGTTTCCAGCGCAAGCCGTTTGCCGCCCAGCCGTGCTGGCGCAGCACGCCATGCCACAGGTGCGACAGCAGCAAGCCGCCCAGCGATCCCCAGCAGGCGATGGTCGCGACGATGCGCAGTTGCGAGGAGCCGCCGTACACGCTGTTGAACAAGGCCAGCGCGCCCCAGCCGGCCAGCTGGAAGGTCCAGTACCAGTCGATCCGGGCCAGCAGCGGGGGGTGGTGGGGTGGCGTCATGGCTCAATGCAGGAATTGCTCGATCTGGCCGAACATCCAGTCCGGCTGGTCGTACATGATGAAGTGGCGCGCCGTGTCGGCCAGCGCGATCTGCACGCCGGGCAGCTGTGCATACTGTTGCTGGAAGGTGGCTTCGATGGCGGCGCGCGGCGCGTAGTCCTTGTAGGCGATCCAGGTGCCCAGCACCAGCGTGGGCGACTGCACTTTCGCCACGTCCTGGCGCAAATCGCTGGCCATCAGGGTGCCCATGGCCTTGATCACCGTTTCGCGGTCCGAGCGCTGGCCCCAGCCGATGATGCGTTCCACGTCGGCCGGCGCGCTGGCCATGGCCGCGACGGTGCGGCGCTGACTGGCGCTGGCGGCAGCCGCATCCTGGGCCCGCATGGCCGCCTGCATCTGCTGCGACATGGCTTGCAGCTGCTCCGGCGTGATGGAGGGCAGCTGGGTCGCGCCCAGCGCCGGCAGCGAATCGACGATCACCAGCTTGCCCGTTTGCGCCGGATGGTCGATGGCCATTTTCAGGGCCAGGAAGCCTCCCAGGCTATGCCCGATGATGGTTGGCTGGCCCAGTTTGTGGGTGCCGATGTAGTCGGCCAGCTGCTGTTCCGCCTGCGCCAGCAAGTCGCCTTCGATGGGCGCCACGCCGGCAAAGCCGGCCAATGTCAGCACGTGGCATTGGCGCGCGGCTTGCGGGCCGCACAGGCGCGCCACCGTGGCTTGCCACACTTCGCCCGAGGATGCGAGGCCGGGAATCAGGATCAGGGGACGGCCTTGTCCGGTGACCTCGACCGTGAAGGCCTGGGGCGCGGCGGCCTGGCTGGCGCCCGCCAGCAGCGCCGTACTGAGCAAGATCAATGTTTGCAGTGTTCGTTTCATGGGGTACTCCTCCTTGACGACCATGCTAGCGGCGCCGGGAACGCGCGGCCAGCGCCGCGGGATGAGCGGCGCCAGGACGGGATGAGCGGTTCAGATCCATCCATCGTGGTCCTGGCAATGGTCCGGATGGTAGGTCAGGTATTGCACCATGCGCGGCGCCGGGCCGCGGTTGGGCGTGGCGCAATGGGGCAGGGCCTGGTGCCAGATGATGAAATCGCCGGCCATGCCTTCGACGGGCACGGGCCGCAAGTCGTCGACGGCCCATTCGCGCGGCTGGCGTCCTGGCGGCACTTGCCGCAGCCAGCCGGCCATGCGGTGCTGGAAGCCGGGCACGCAGTGGAAGGCGCCGTGCTGCGCCGGACAGTCGCTCAGGTACAGCATGCCTTGCAGCTTGAACGGAATCGGCTGCTGCAGGCTGACGTCCCAGTGCAGGGCGCTGCCGAGGAAGCGGTGCTGCGGCGTTTCCGGAGCATTGAAGCTCACCTTGTCGATGCTGGCGTAGATGCCGGCGCCAGTGCCGTACAGCTGCTGGTAGGCGTGGCGGATGTGCGCAACGTGGCGGTTTTCCTCGAGGGCCGGGTGGTCGGAAAACTGCAGCATCAGGCCCCGCTTGCCCGGGTGCGGCTGGTACCACGATGACGGTTCGTCCGGGGAGGCGCCCAGATAGTCCCAGATGGCCGCCCGGGCAGCGGCGCACTGCGTGCGCGGCACGGCGCCGCGCAGCACCAGATAGCCGCGTTCCTCGAAATGGCGCAGCTCGGCGGCGGACAGCACGTCCTCGTGCGCGCTGGCGGCATGGGCCGGGCGTGGGCGCGTGCGCGCGGCGATCCAGTCCGTGTAGGCTTGCAGGGTCGGCCGTTGCTGATACAGGAAGTGCAGCGCGTCTTCCATCGAAATGCCGCGTGCGTACAGCGCCTTGATGTCGCTGTGGTCGCGCGCCAGTCCCAGGTTGCCGCTCGCGGCGCCTTGTCCCGTGCAGCGCTGCCATAAATCGTGCAAGTGAGCCCAGTCGTCCATGGTGTTTTTTGTCTGGTTGGAAAAATCAGCCGGCGCGCAGGCGGCGCCACAAGGTGGTACGGCTGATGCCGAGGTACTGGGCGGCGGCGTCGCGGCGCCCGCCGAAGCGCGCCAGCACGGCGCTGGCGCTTTCGTCTTCCAGGCGCGGCGCGACGGCGGTGGCCGGCGCCGGCGGCAGCGCCGCCGTACCGGCAGCGTTGGCCAGTTCCGGCGCCACGCCCAGCACGAAGGCGGGCGTCAGCGCCTGCAGCGGTTCGGCGGCCAGGAACAGCGCCAGGCGTTCGGCCAGATTGCGCAGTTCGCGCACGTTGCCGGGCCAGTCGTAGCGGCGCAGCAGCGGCGCGCAAGCCTGGATTTCCGCGTGCAGGTTGGGATGCGGACGGGCGCCCAGCGCCGCCAGCGCGTTTTTCAGCGACCATTCGGCCAGGCCGGGAACGTCGCTGGCGCGTTCGCGCAAGGCGGGCAAATGCAGGCGCAGCACGGCCAGGCGGTAGAACAGGTCGGCGCGGAAGCGTCCTTCGCGGATGCGCTGTTCCAGGTCGCAATGGGTGGCGCTGATGATGCGAACGTTGATAGCGATGGGCCGCGTGCCGCCCACGCGCACCACTTCGCGCTCTTCCAGCACGCGCAGCAATCGCGTTTGCAGGGCCAGCGGCATTTCGCCGATTTCGTCGAGGAACAGGGTGCCGTGGTTGGCCGCCTCGAACAGGCCAGCATGGCCGCCCCGGCGCGCACCCGTGAAGGCGCCATCTTCGTGGCCGAACAGTTCCGATTCCAGCAGGGATTCGGCGATGGCGCCGCAATTGATGGCGATGAAGGGCCTGTTCGCGCCCAGGCTGCGCGGGCTTTCGCGGTGGATCGCCTGCGCCACCAGTTCCTTGCCGCTGCCCGTCTCGCCCTGGATCAGCACCGTCGCCGGCGAGCGGGCATACAGCACTACCGACTGGCGCAGCGCTTCCATCGCTTCCGATTCGCCGCGCAAATCGTGCAGGCCGTGGCGCGCGCGCAGGGTGTCGGCCACCACCGCGCGCCGTCCGCGGTTCGATTCGATCTGGGTCAGGCGCGCCAGTTCCAGCGCGTCGTCGAAGGCGCGCCGGATGGCCGTGGCCGAATACACGAAGACGGCGGCCAGTCCCGCTTCCTCGGCCAGGTCGGTGACGAGCCCCGCGCCGACGACGGCCTTGACGCCGGCTGCCTTCAGTTCATTGATCTGTGCGCGCGCGTCTTCCTCTGTGGCGTAGGTGCGCTGCGCGATCTGGAAGCCGAAGGTGGCGGCAAATTCGGCCAGTTCCGGCATCGGGTCCTGGTAGGTGACGACGCCGATGTGCGGCGAGATGCGCCGCGCGCGCGCCAGCGCCTGCATCACGTCGTAGCCGCTGGCCTTGGCGATGATGACCGGTACCGACAGCCGTCCCTTCAGGTAGGCGCCGTTCGAGCCGGCCGCGATGACGGCGTCGCAGCGCTCGGTGGCCATGCGCTCGCGGATGTGGCGCACGGCGTCGTCGAAACCCAGGTTGATCGGTTCGATCGTCGCCAGGTCGTCATATTCGAGCGTGATGTCGCGGAACAGGTCGAACAGCCGCGAGACGGAGACGGTCCAGATGACGGGTTTGTCGCGGTGGTCGAGCGGAGGTTGGGGAGGGCGGCGCATGCTTTATTCTAAACGATTTGTTTCATTTTCCAGCCATGCAACGGCCTTGCAACGGGCGTGTTGCAGGTGGTCTGTGGTGTTTCAGATATTGCCAATAAGGAATATGAAAAAACCGTGGGAAACTGGTTTATGATCTAGCAGCACCATGATGCTTGTAAGAATCTTTTTCCCAGGCGCATGTTTATCTTGTCCTTAACCGTCCCATGGTGTCCATGAACCGCGTACCGACCAGTCCCGATTTCATCGCCGATGCCTTGCAACTGATCGCCTTGCCGGCCTGCGCCTGCGATGCCTGCGGCATGGTGGTGGCGGCGAATGGCGCCTTGCAGGCCTTGCTGGGCCGGGATATCGCGGGCCGGCTGCTGGCCGACTGCTTTACGGACGCCTACCGCGCGTCGAGCACCAGCATGCTGCGCGGCGCGCTCGGCGCGGCCGGGCGCGAGCGGCACTGGGACAGCAGCCTGGAAGGGGCGGCGGGCGCCATCGCCGTGCAGGTCTGGTCCCGGCCCCTGCTGGTGGACGATGGCTTGCCCGGCGCGACCCTCGTGTTTGCCGACATCCGCGTGCAGCAGCGCGACCAGCACGCCTTGCGCAAGACCTTGCTCGAGCAGCAGGCCATCCTGGAAAGCGCGGCCGTTGGCATCGTCTTTTCCAAGGGCGGCTTCATCGAGGAGTGCAATATCCGCGCCGCCGAGATGCTCGGCTACGCGCGCCACCAGTTGACGGGCATGCCGGGCGCGGTGCTGTACCGCTCCGCCGAGCATTGCCGCGCCCTGGGACTGGAAGCGGCGCCGCTGCTGTCGAAGGGCAAGCCGTACCGCACCGAACTGGAATTGCGGCGCCAGGATGGCAGCTTGTTCTGGAGCCGCCTGCACGGGCGCGCCGTCGACCCCCTCAATACCCATGACGGCACGGTCTGGATCATCGAGGATATCAGCGACCACCGGCGCGATGAAGACCAGCTGCGCCGCGCCATGCTGGAAATGCAGGCCGTGATGGACAACGCGCCGCTGGCCATCGGTTTTCAGCGCGACAAGGGCGTGCTGCGCTATAACCGGCGCTTCGCCGAATGCTTCGGCTTCGATGGCGACAGCGGCGTGGGCATGGCCGTCGCCGACCTGTATCCGTCGCGCGCGGCGTATGAAAATGTCGTCAGGCAGGCGTCGCCCCTGCTGCGGCGCGGCCAGCCGTTCCAGGGCGAGATGGAGATGCGCCGCCGCGACGGTTCCACTTTCTGGGCGCTGGCGTATGGTTATGTCCTGAACCCGGAGAGCCAGACGGACCGCGGCTTGCGCGACACGATCTGGCTGTTCGACGACCGCAGCGCGCAGAAGGCGGCCGAGGAGGCGACGCGCCAGCTGATGCTGGAGCAGCAGGCTATCCTCGACAACGCCTCCGTCGGCATCCTGTTTTCCCGTTCGCGCCTGGTCCTGCGCTGCAATCCCCGCTTCGCCGAAATGTTCGGCTACGCGCAGGAGGAGATGACGGGCTTGCCCGCCGCCGAGCTGTTTCCTTCCCCCGCCGCCTACGAGGCGTTTGGCGTGCAAGCCACGCCGCTGCTGGGGCAGGGCTTGCCGTACGAGCAGGATGAATCGCTGTTCCGCCGCCGCGACGGCAGCCTGTTCTGGTGCCGCATCCGCGCCAAGGCCGTCGACCAGGCGCACAGCGAGCAGGGCGCCATCTGGATCCTGGAAGACGTCACGGCCAGCCGCCAGACGCAGATGGAAGTGGCGGCCATCATGACGAATGCCTCGGTGAGCATTTTGTATACCAAGAACCGCCAGATCACGCGCTATAACCTGGGCTTTGCCGCCATGTTCGGCTACAGCGGCGACGAGGCGCTGGGCTTGCCCGGGCGCGCGCTGTACGTGTCGCAGCAATCCTACGAATTGCTGGGCGCGGCGGCCTTTCCCTTCCTGTCCTTGGCCAAGCCCTTCCAGACGGAAGTGGAAATGATGCGCCGCGACGGCACGACCTTGTGGGCGCAGCTGATCGCCTATGTCGTCAATCCCGACGATCCCGCCGCCGGCACCATCTGGATCATCGAGGACCGCACGGAAGCCAAGCGCGCCGAAGAATCCCTGCGCAACGCGCTGCTGGAAAACCAGGCCATCCTCGACAGCGCCGTGCTGGGCATTTCAGTGGTGGAGGGCGGCCACAATTTGCGCGCCAACAGCAAGATGGAAGAGCTGTTCGGCTATGGACCCGGCGAGATCAACGGCCTGTCGGTGCAGGCCCTGTATCCCGACGTGGCCGCGTGGAAGGCGGCGCGCGGCGAGACGGCGCGCGATTTCGACGCGGGCAGGGTGCACATGTCCGAATACCAGCTGGTGCGCAAGGATGGCAGCCGCTTCTGGGCGCGCCTGTCCGGCCGGCCGTTCGACCTGGCGCATGCGCATGGCCGTTCCGTGTGGCTGGTTGACGACGTGACGGCGCGCCGCGAGGCGGCCGAGGCGGTGCGCCGCGCGCGCGACGAGCTGGAATTGCGCGTGCAGGAGCGCACGGCCGAACTGGCCGGCGCCAACCTGCTGCTGCAGGGCGAAATCGTCGAGCGGCGCCAGGCCGAGGCGCGGGTGCATCACATGGCGTACCACGACAACCTGACGGGCTTGCCGAACCGCGCGCTGCTGTCGGACCGGCTGGAGCGGGCCATGCTGGCCGCGCAGCGTTCCGGGCGCAAGCTGGCCGTGATGTTCATCGACCTGGACCGCTTCAAGACCATCAACGATTCGCTGGGCCACATGACGGGCGACCTGCTGCTCAAGGAGGTGGCCGCCCGGCTGTGCGGCGCCGTGCGCGCCAGCGACACGGTGGCGCGCCTGGGCGGCGATGAATTCGTCGTTCTGGTGCCGGGCATCCGCGGCAGCGACGAAGCGGCGCACGTGGCCGAGAAGGTCATCGAGGCGCTGACGCCCGCCTTTCCGCTCGACGGCCACGTGCTGCACGTGACGCCGTCGATCGGCATCTGCCTGTATCCGGACGATGGCGGCGATGTCGACGCGCTGATGCGCCATGCGGATGCGGCCATGTACCACGCGAAGGGCAATGGCCGCAACAACTACCAGTTCTTCACGCAGACGATGAACCAGGCGGCGGCCCTGCACTTCGACCTGGAAAGCAGCTTGCGCACGGCGCTGGCGCTGCAGCAGTTCGAGCTGTTTTACCAGCCGGTCATCGATATCGCCACGCGCCGGCTGCACGGCATGGAAGTGCTGCTGCGCTGGCGCCGTCCAGGCCACGGCCTGGTGCTGCCGGACCGCTTCATCCCCATCATGGAGGAAAACGGCTTGATCGTGCCGGTGGGCGAGTGGGTGATGCGCCAGGCGTGCGAGCAAAGCATGGCCTGGCAGCGCCAGGGCTTGCAGCCCGTGCCCTTGGCGGTGAATCTGTCGCCGCGCCAGTTCATGCACAAGGGCCTGGTGGCGGCCATCGGGACCGTGGTGCGGGAAACGGGCATCGATCCGGCGCTGCTGGAATTCGAGATCACCGAGACGGCGCTGATGCAGCACGGCGAGCATACGCTGGAGATTTTGCGGCAGATCAATGGCATGGGCTTGCGCCTGTCGATCGACGATTTCGGCACCGGCTATTCCAGCCTGGCCTACCTGAAGCGCTTCCCCGTGAAGAAGGTCAAGATCGACCGCGCCTTCATCAAGGACCTCGAACACAGCGGAGAGGACCGCGCCATCGTGGCGGCCATCATCGCGCTGGCCGACAGCCTGCAATTGTCGGCCGTGGCCGAGGGCGTGGAGACGGAAGAGCAGTTCGCCCTGCTGCAGGCGAACGGCTGCCGCTATGCGCAGGGCTATCTGTTTTCCGCTCCCGTGCCTGCCGCGAATGCACAGGCCTTGCTGGAGCGGATAGCCCTTAGTTAATCAATCGTTGCCACGACGGGTGCATGGTCGGACGGCTGTTCCCATTTGCGGGGCACGCGGTCGATCACGCAGGCCGTGCAGCGGGCGGCGAGGGCGGGCGAGAGCAGGATGTGGTCGATACGCAGGCCCTTGTTCAGGCGGAAGCCCAGTTGGCGGTAATCCCACCAGCTGAACGATTTGTCCGCCTGCTCGAACAGGCGGAAGGCGTCCGTCAGGCCGATGTCGAACAGGCGCTGCAGGGCGGCGCGTTCCTTGTCCGACACCAGTACCTGGCCGGCCCAGGCGACTGGGTCGTGCACGTCGCGGTCGTCGGGCGCGATGTTGTAGTCGCCGACGACGGCCAGTTGCGGGTGCTGCTGCGCTTCTTCGGCCAGCCAGTCGTGCAGGGCGGCCAGCCAGCCCAGCTTGTACTCGTACTTGTCCGAATCGATGCTCTGGCCGTTCGGCACGTAGGCGCAGACGACGCGCACGCCTTTGACGGTGGCGGCCAGGATGCGCTGCTGCGCATCTTCATAGCGCGGGTTGTTCTTCACCACGTCGGTGATCGGCAGCTTCGACAGGATGGCCACGCCGTTGTAGGTTTTCTGGCCGCTGAAGACCACCTGGTAGCCGGCCGCCTCGATTTCGGCGACGGGGAACTTGTCGTCCGTGAGCTTGGTTTCTTGCAGGCAGAGTATGTCGACCGGGTTGTCCGTCAGCCATTGCAGCACTTGCGGCAGGCGCACTTTGAGCGAATTGACGTTCCAGGTGGCGAGTTTCATGGGAAAAATCCTTGCTTGAATAGGTATCGATAGGCGCGAATCTTACCGCATGCGTGTCGCCGGCGTCCTGCGCTGCCTGGCCGGTGCGGGCTTTATTTACTTGCCGGGAATAAGAGTGCAAATAAAATATTTATACTTAACCAATCGTGGCGCATGAATATTATGTTTTTGTGTATCATTGATCAACCCCTATGTTTGATTTGGCATAAGTGGCTGGCGCGGCAGGATGCGTCTGGCCGTTTAACGCGACAAAGGTGTAAAGTTTCTCGCTAAAACGCGATAAAAACTACTAAAATGGCACCGTGTAACAACTGTGTCATACGGCTTTGTTACAGCCAAGTTAAGAACCGAACAGGAAGCAGTTGTAATTAGTTGTAATTGCTATTCCGATTACATGACCACTGTGCCGGGGACGGAGTGTCAATTCCGTCCTTGGCGCCGCCAGACTTGTTATATAAATTGCAGTACTATATCTATGAGACTGTTTTGCGACATCAATAGATGGTACTATTTTGAAATGTTGCAGTTTTAATAGTGAGACTTGCGCGTAGCATTTGCAAAGGAAGAAAATGCGAACTGCATTTGAAGCGTGGGCGCAGCGTGACGGCCACATTGTGCGGCGAAGAGAAGACAAACCGGATGAGTACCTGATTTTCGAGACCCAGCGCCGCTGGGTTATCTGGCAGGCTGCTCTGACGCATGGTAAGACGGCTGCCAAGCCGCGCGTGAGCGCGGCCGAAAAGGCGGCGAAAGCCCAGCGCGCGCTGGAAATGTCTTCCGATGAAGCGACCGTGCGCAACAAGGTGCTCAATGAGGTGCTCGACGCCTTCAGCGGCGCCGATGGCGCGGCCGGCATGGAAGGCATACTGAAAGTGATCCAGGGCCTGAAGCAGAAGCAGAAGGCACTGGCCGACGACAAGAGCGAAGATTCCACGGCTTGAGGGGACGGCGATGCGTTATCGGCACTACAAGGGCGGCATTTATGAACTGGTGTGCGAAGCCACGCTGGAAGCTGATCTGACGCCGATGATCGTGTATCGCGCCGCCGACGGTTCCATCTGGACCCGGCCGAAAGACGTGTTCTTTCAACTGATCGAAGTCGAAGGCGTCATGGTCCAGCGTTTCGCTCCCATCAACTGATGGCCGCCTGCGTGCGTGCCCGGGATACTCTTCATGCGTAAATTGCTGCCTGCCGCTCTGGTGCTGGGCCTTGCCTGCGCCACGGCGCATGCCGAAACCATCGGTTCGGTCGACACGGTGTTCAAACTGATCGGCCCTGACCACAAGATCGTCGTCGAAGCGTATGACGATCCGCGCGTCGCCGGCGTCAGCTGCTATCTGTCGCGCGCCAAGACGGGCGGCATCAAGGGCGCCGTCGGCCTGGCCGAAGACAAGGCCGATGCGGCCGTCGCCTGCCGCCAGGTGGGGCCGCTGCAATTCAAGGGCAAGCTGCCGCGCCAGGAAGAAGTGTTTACCGAGCGTGCCTCGATCTTCTTCAAGCACGTGCGCGTCGTGCGCATGGTCGACAGCAAGCGCAATGCGCTGGTCTACCTCGTGTATTCCGACCGCCTGATCGAAGGCAGTCCGAAAAACAGCGTCACCGCCGTCGCCGTGCCTGGCGACCAGCCGATTCCCGTCCGTTAAGCGAGCTCCCATGCGCGTGCCGCTGTCTGCTCCCTTTGCCGCCAGGACGCTGCTGCTGTTGGGTCTGGGCGGCTGCGCCACGCTGACGGGCAACACCGAGCAGATGGTGCTGGTGCAAACCATCCAGGACAACCGCGAGCTGACGGGCGCCGGCTGCATCCTCAGCAACGACGTGGGCAAATGGTTCGTTACCACGCCCGGGCGCATCACTATCCGCAAGAGCCAGGAACCGCTGAAGGTCGATTGCCGCAAGCACGGTTCGCCCGCCATCGCGACGGACGACCACATCGATCCCAAGCTCAATGGCAGCGTCTGGGGCAATGTCATCCTGACCCTGGGCGTCGGCTATTTCGTCGACCGCAACACGGGCGCCGGCTTCGACTACCCGTCCATTTTGACCATCGTCATGCAGGACCCCGCGCGCCTGGCGCCGCCGCCCGCGCCGATTTCAGCGCCGCCGCCCGCGGCCGCCGTGCCGGAAGCGGTGGTGCAGCCCAAAGTGGCGCCATCGCCTCTGCCTAATCCCGTCGTCTACTGATTCAACTGCACATAAAAAAGCCGCCAGGGTCAGTGACCATGGCGGCTGTCTTCTTGCGTAACGACGCCTGACAAAACCGTAGCGAGCGGGAGCTAGTGGTGGCCGAGAAGCGCAGCTGTACTTTATGTACAGCGAGCATCGCCGGCCGCCAATAGCCCCGCGCAGTAGGTTTGGTCTGGCGTTCTCTTACACGCGGTTGATCAGGAACGTCGTCAGCAGGGGGACGGGACGACCGGTCGCGCCCTTCGAGCCGCCCGACTTCCACGCCGTGCCGGCGATGTCCAGATGCGCCCAGGTGTACTTCTTGGTGAAGTTTTCCAGGAAGGCCGCTGCCGTCACCGAACCGCCGCCTGGCGTGCCGATGTTGGCCAGGTCGGCGAAGTTCGACTTCAGCTGCTCGTTGTACGCCTCTTCGATCGGCATGCGCCATGCCGTGTCGCTCGACTGCTTGCCCGCTGCCAGCAATTCATTGGCCAGCTGGTCATGCGCCGCATCGCTGCGCGTAAACAGGCCGCTGTTGTGGTGGCCCAGGGCGACGACGCAAGCGCCCGTCAGGGTGGCGATGTCGACCACGGCTGCCGGCTTGAAGCGTTCGGCGTAGGTCAGCGCATCGCACAGCACCAGACGGCCTTCGGCGTCCGTGTTCAGCACTTCGATGGTCAGGCCGTTCATGGAGGTGACGATGTCGCCCGGCTTGGTGGCGCGGCCCGACGGCATGTTTTCGCACGCGGCGATGACGCCGATGACGTTCAGCTTCAGGTTCATTTCGCCGATGGCGCGGAAGGTGCCCAGGACCGAGGCGGCGCCGCACATGTCGTACTTCATTTCATCCATGCCAGGACCGGCCTTGATCGAAATGCCGCCCGTGTCGAAGGTGATGCCCTTGCCGACCAGGACCACTGGCGCATCCTTGGCCTTGCCGCCCATGTGTTTCAGGACGATGAACTTCGGCGGTTGCTCGCTGCCGTTGGTGACGGACAGGAAGCTGCCCATTTTCAGCGCTTCGAGCTGTTTGCGGTCCAGCACTTCGACTTCGAACTTGTAATCCTTGGCCAGCTGTTTGGCCGTGTTGGCCAGGTAGGTCGGATTGGCGATGTTCGCCGGCAGGTCGCCCAGGTTGCGCGTCAGGTCGGAACCGTTGGCGATGGCGATGGCTTGCGCCAGCGCGCCGCGCGTGGCTGCCGTTGCAGGCGCCGCCAGGACGATCTTGCGCACGCCTGCCGGTGCCGGATCTTTTTTGCTTTTTTGCGAGTCGCAGCGGTATTCGCTGTCATGTGCGGCTTGCACCACGCAACGGATTGCCCAATTTACGTCGCGCTCTTTCACTTCAGTCAGCGGTAGTGCGATAATGGCGTCCGCAGCGCCCAGCGAGCCGAAGGCCTTCAGTGCGGCTTGTACGCCGGTCGTGAAGCTTTTTTCGCTGACAGCGTCATCGCTGCCCATGCCTACCAGCAGAACACGTTCGGCGGCGACGCCATCGACTGCGCGCAGCAGCAAAGTGCTGCCAGGCTTGCCGCTGATGTCGCCGGACTTCAGCGCAGCCGAAATCGCACCCTTGCTGTCCAGCGATTTTGCCGCTGGCGACAGTTTTTTGTTTTCGAATACCGCAACCGCGATGCATCCGCTTTTGGCCGTGCCGAGGGTGCTCTTGGTATCGAATGCTTTTATGCTAAAGTCCATTTGGTTCTCCGTTTTCATTTACTAGTAACGTGTTACTCAACTAACTGACCCGAATTATAAACTCCGAATGATCTTTCAACGCGCCCTTCGACGTGAATTGGCTAGTGCCGCCGGGGCCACCTTCACAGTTTTGTTCAGCATCCTGCTCACCTGGATGCTGATCGGTATTCTCGGCAAGGCGGCGGGCGGCAAGATCGCGTCGTCCGACGTCATGTCGCTGATGGTTTTTTCCGCCCTGATGCAGCTGCCCACCATCCTCATCCTCACCGGTTTCATCTCGGTGCTGATGGTCGTCACCCGCAGCTACAAGGAGTCGGAGATGGTGGTGTGGTTCGCGTCCGGCCTGAGCCTGTCGCGCTGGATCTGGCCCGTGCTCAGCTTCGGCTTGCCGCTGGTGCTGGCCACCGGCATCCTGAGCCTGTACGCCACGCCGTGGGCGCAAAAGAAGAGCGATGAATACGTGGCGCGCTTCGAGAAGCGCGAAGACCTGCAGAAAGTCACGCCTGGCCAGTTCCGCGAATCGGCCGGCAGCAACCGCATCTTCTTCGTCGAGGGCGTCAGCGGCGAGAAGACCGTGGTGCAGAACGTCTTCGTCAATACCGTCGATGAAAAAGGCAGCGCCGTCGTCGTCGTCGCCAAGGAAGGCGTGATCAACACCGACGCCAAGGGCGAACGCTTCCTGGTCCTCAAGAGCGGCCGCCGCTACCAGGGCGTGCCGACGCAGGCGGACTTCCAGACCATGGAATTCGAACAGTACATCATGCGCATCGAGAGCAAGCAGCAGGAACTGGGCGCGGAACTGGGCGTGCGCGCCATGAGCACCATGGCGCTCATCGCCGAGCCGAATCCCTACACCATGGCCGAATTGCTGTGGCGGGTGAGTGCGCCCCTGATCGGCCTGATGCTGATCCTGCTGGCCATTCCGCTGGGCTTTGTCAATCCGCGTGCCGGCAGTTCGACCAATTTGATCATCGCCCTGCTGATTTTCTTTACGTACAGCAACCTGATCAAGGTCATCGAAGCGAGCGTGAAGCAGGGCCGCCTGACCTTCGGCCTGGCCTGGTGGCCGCTGCACCTGCTGGCGGCGCTGGCCGTGGTGGGGCTGTTCGCGTGGCGCCTGAATGTGAACCACCGCTATCATCCGCTGGTCCTGCTGGCGGCTTTCAAGCGCGCGCGCCGCGCCGGCAACACAAGTAAAGCGGCATCGAAATGAAGATTTTACAGCGCTATTTTGCGGTCTCGATATTCCAGGCGGTGCTGTTCGTGCTGCTGGCCTTCCTGGCACTGCAAGCCTTCATCGACCTGACGGGCGAACTGCCCAAGGTGGGGCGCAACGGTTACACCATCCAGTATGCCTTCCTGTACGTGCTGGTGCTGGTGCCGGGACACGTGTACGAGGTGATGCCGATCGCGGCGCTGATCGGCACCATCTACACGATGGCGCAGTTTGCCGCCAGCTCCGAATTTACCATCATGCGCGCATCGAGCATGTCGACGGCGATGGCGGCCGGTTTCCTGTTCCGCATCGGTATCGTCTTCGTCGTCATCACCTTCATCTTCGGCGAGTTGATCACGCCGCGCACGGAACCGCTGGCCGAACGCCTCAAGCTGACCTCGCGCGGCGCGGCCGTGTCGAGCGAGTTTCGCTCCGGCCTGTGGACCAAGGACATGGTCAAGAGCGAGGGCTTGACGGGCACCGTCACCGGTTCGCGCTTTTTCAATGTCGGCGAAGCGCGTCCGGACGGCCAGCTGAAAAACGTCAAGCTGTATGAATTTGACACCGATATGCGTTTGCGCACCTTGACCGTGGCCAAGGGAGCTACGTATCAGGGCAATAATATCTGGCGCCTGACCGAGGTGACGGAAACGTCGTTCTCGAACAGCGCGGCCGCCTCGCCCGGCTTCGAGCCGAAGCTGGCGAACTACTATGGGCAGGAAACGAGCCTGGTGCGCACGGTGCAAAGCGCCAGCAAGGACATGACGTCGGAAGTGACGCCGAAGATCCTGACGGTGTCGGCGTCCGATCCCGAGCGCATGTCGGCCAGCGAACTGGCCGTGTACACGCGCCACCTGGCCGAGAACAAGCAGGAAACCGAGCGTTTCCGCATCGCCTTCTGGAAAAAACTGATCGATCCGCTGGCCATTTTCGTGCTGATGGCGCTGGCGCTGCCGTTTGCCTACATGCATACGCGCAGCGGCGGCATCAGCCTGAAGATCTTCATCGGCATCATGATCGGCGTGAGCTTCATGCTGGTCAACACCCTGTTCTCGCATCTTGGCCTGCTCAGCACCTGGCCGGCCTTTCTGACGGCGGTGGCGCCGAGCGCCCTGTACCTGCTGCTGGCGCTGGGCGCCCTGTGGTGGGTGGAGCGGCACTGATGGAGACGAACGTGCAGCAGGCGCTGATCCTGTTTGCCCATGGCGCGCGCGCCGCATCGTGGGCCGCGCCCTTCGAGCGCCTGCGCGACCTGACCCAGGCGCGCATGCCGGGCACCGGCGTGCACCTGGCCTTCCTGGAGCTGATGTCGCCGCGCCTGCCCGAACTGGTGGCGACCCTGCTGGCCCAGCTGCCCGCCGGCGCCATCCTGGACGCCACCGTGGTGCCCGTGTTCCTGGGACAGGGCGGGCATGTACTGCGCGATCTGCCGCTGTTGCTGGAAGAATTGCGCCAGCAGCATCCGGCACTGCGCCTGAAGGTGGTCGAGGCGGTGGGCGAGAACGCCAGCGTGCTTGCCGCCATCGCCGATTACTGCGTGGCGGCGCCAGGCTCCAGCCCTCTGCCTTGAACGGCATCGACATCGTCTACCTGTGGGTGGACGGCGCCGATCCCGCCTGGCGCGCGCGCCGGCAGCAGGCATATGCCGCCTGGGCGCAGGCGCATCCCGGCCAGCTGGCCCTGCACGGCAACGTGGCGGGGCGCTACCGCGACAATGGCGAACTGCGCTACAACCTGCGCGCGCTCGAGCGCTTCTTCCCCGGCCACGGCCATGTCTACCTGCTGACGGACCGGCAAGTGCCCCGCTGGCTGCGCGCCTCATCGCGCCTGACGGTGATCGACCATGCCAGCCTGATGCCCGATGCATCCCTGCCGGTGTTCGATTCCGGCCATATCGAATCGTATCTGCACCATATTCCGGGTCTGTCCGAGCGTTTCCTGTATCTGAACGACGACGTGTTTTTCGGCGCGCCGTTCGAACCCGCATTCTGGTTTGGCGGGGAAGGGGACGGGCGGTTGAGCGTTTTCACGGAGAGCGCGCTGCAGGATGAGCTGCAGGGCTTGCGCGCCGACGTGGCGGCGCCCGTCAATTGCGCCACCTTGTCGCGGCAATGGCTGTCGGCGCAGTACGCCGATTACCGGCATGAACCGCGCCTGTATGCGCATGCGCCGCGGCCCATGCTGAAAAGCGCGCTGCAGGTACTGGAAGGGCTGGCGCCGGCCATGTTTGCCGGCGTGCGCGCGACGGTGTTCCGCTCGTGGCAGGTGCCGGCCTTGCTGCCCGACCTGGTGCCGCGCTGGATGGTGCATCAGGGGCTGGCGCGCTCGCGCATGCTCGACCCGCTGCATATCGCCAGCGGCGATGCGCAGGCGCCGCAGCAGCTCGAGGAGCTGGCGGCGCGTTTCGGCAGCTTGCCGTTTTTCTGTATCAACGATACCTGCGACGAGGCCGAGGACGACGACCCGCGCCTGTTGCGCGTGGCCGCTACCTTGCAGCGGCTGTTGCCGCTGCCATCCTCGTTTGAACTGGGCTAGGCCAGCTGTGTCTTCGGCGCCAGGCTGATGCGGGCGGCGGCTGCGCTGTCGGACAGCGAAGCGAGGAACAGCAGCAGATAGGCGCCCAGTTCGAAGATTTCCTCGCCCAGCAGCGCATAGGCGTCCGGCATGCCATGGAAGACCTTCTTGTCGAAGGGCCAGCCGGCAACCATCAGCAAGCCGCCGATGGCCGTCAGGATGGTGATGCGCATGCTGAAAATCTGCGGCGCATGGGCAAATACCTTGCGCGCGCGCGGTGCGAAAAAGATCAGCACGCGTATCAATATCAGCAGTTCCACCACGCGCAGGGCTTTTTCCAGCTGGGCCCAGGCGGGCGCCGTGCCGAACTGGTCGATATCGAGTTCGCGCAGCAGGAAGCCGAACAGCAGGGCCGACAAGCCGGCATGCATGAGGAAACGCAAGGATTGGCGGTCAGTCTCTTGCCAGGCGCGCGTGCCGTGCACGCTGCAGGCCAGGGCCAGGAACAGCGCCTGCAGCCATTCCAGTAAGTGGTTTTCATCGTCGATATTCGGGAATACCGTCCACAGGGCGATGGAGGCGAGCATGCTGAGCAGCACAGCGCCGGCGACGCCGGCATTGCTGCGGCTGAGCGAAGTCAGGGCTTCGCGCACGGAAGAGAAATTCATTGTTGATTGTGACGGCTCAAGTTGCGCGGCGCGGTATTGCAGCCTGCGGGCGCAGCTTTTTTCGGGGAGATTGCCGGGCGGCTCCCGTCTGCCGGGAGGCCGCGCAGCAAGCGCTATGGCGGGGCGAAGCGTGATTTTCTTGCTATCACGCAACAACTTCTCGAGAAAAGATGCGTGAGCATCGTATCATGTTTCCTCGGAAGACGTCAGTTACTGACTTTAAAGTCGGTAAAATACGGTGTGTTTATTCAAGCATGGCGCGCCAGAATGGCGGCCGCTGCTTCCGTGGCCTGGTGCGCGCGCGTGGCCATGGCGTCGCCCAGCATCACCAGCACGGGGCCGTGGGTGTCGCCCAGGCCATGCGCCAGGCTGCTCAGCGGCAGGCGCACGATGCGCTGGTCCGGGCGGCTGCAGTTTTCAATCACCACCACCGGGGTATCGGCACGGCGGCCCTGGGCCAGCAGGCGCTGGGCCGTGGCGATGGCTTCGCGGCCACCCATGTATTGCACCAGGGTATCGCAGTCGGGAATGCGCGTCTGATCCGGCTCGCCCGGCGCCGTGCTGGACGTAAAGAAGGCGACGCTGCGCGACACGCCACGCTTGGTCAGCGGCTGCTGCGTGGCGGCCGCGGCCGCCAGGGCCGTGGTGATGCCGGGCACCACTTCGACGGCGATCCCCGCCTCTTCCAGCGCGCGCAATTCCTCGTCGGCGCGGCCGAACAGCATGGGATCGCCCCCTTTCAGGCGCACGACGACGGCGTGCTTGCGCGCGTTGTCGACCAGTTGCTTGTTGATGAATGCCTGTGCCGTCGACAACTGGCCGCAGCGCTTGCCGACCAGGATTTTTTGCGCCTGCGGGCACAGCTCCAGCATCTCTTCGGTGACCAGCGCGTCGTGCAGCACGACGTCCGCTTGCGCCAGCAGGCGCGCGCCGCGCAAGGTCATCAGGTCTTGCGCGCCGGGGCCGGCGCCGACCAGGTAGACCTTGCCGGGGAGAGATGGGGAGCTGTTCATATGGCTGCCTTTCCTGGACGATACGCGGGTTAGAGCCGGACCATGCCGGCCGCGACGGTCTGGTGCGTCACTTCATCGATCAGGATAAACGCACCCGTGGCACGGATATCGGCATACGCGTCAGCCGCCAGCGCCTGCTGCACGTTCAGGCTGATGCGGGCGATGTCGTTCAGCTTCAAGCCTTCGGCCGGGTGGCGCTGCTGCGTGTTGATGTCGAGGATAGATTCGATCGCCGTCACCTTGGCCGCCGTCTGTTTCGTGCCGTGCTTGATCCAGTACTTGCGGCGCAGGTCCAGCGCGTCTTCCGACAGCCAGCACACGTCGGCCACCACCTGTTTCAGCAGGGTGGCAGGGCGATCGTTGCTCGCCAGCAAGTCGCCACGCGAGATATCCAGGTATTCATTGAGCAGCAAGGTCACGGACTGGCCCACCACGGCCGTCGGCAGCGAGCCGTCCAGGGTGACGATATCCTTGACGGTTGCCGTCTGGCCCGATGGCTGCACCACGAGGGTGTCGCCGATGCTGACCTTGCCCGCCTCGATACGGCCCATGTAGCCGCGGAAGTCGTTCGCTTCGTGGCCATTGTGGCGCGCCACCAGCTGCACGGGGAAGCGGAACGGCGTGTCGTGCGATTCGTCGTAGACGGACAGCGATTCGAGCAGCTCGATCAGGGTCGGACCCGTGTACCAGCCCAGCTTGTCGCCGCGTTCGACGACATTGTCGCCCGTCAAGGCAGACAGGGGGATCGGCGTGATGTCCTTCAAGCCCAGCGACTGGGCGAATTCGCGATAGGCGGCCACGATGCGGTTGTACACCGTTTCATCGTAGTCGACCAGGTCCATCTTGTTGACGGCAACGACCACGTGCTCGATCTGCAGCAAGTGGGCGATGGTCGAATGGCGTTTGGTCTGGATCAACAGTTCCACGCTGCCATCGTCACCCAGTTTGACCTTCGACACGTCGATCAGGATGATGACGGCGTCGGCGGTCGATGCACCGGTCACCATGTTGCGCGTGTATTGCTCGTGGCCGGGCGTGTCGGCGATGATGAATTTGCGTTTCGGCGTGGCAAAGTAACGGTAAGCCACGTCGATGGTGATGCCTTGCTCGCGTTCCGCTTCCAGGCCGTCCGTCAGCAGCGACAGGTCGACCGTGTCGCCCACCGTGCGTTTGTGCTTGGAGCGCGACATGGCGTCGAGCTGGTCGGCGAAGATGCCCTTGCTGTCGAACAGCAAACGGCCGATCAGGGTGCTCTTGCCGTCGTCGACGGAACCGGCCGTGATGAAGCGCAACATGCCGCGTTCGACGCTGTCGGTGAGATTGGTGTTCTGGATTGCTGCGTTCATTAGAAATACCCTGCTTTCTTGCGTTTTTCCATCGAGGCTTCGGACGTCTGGTCATCCATGCGGGTGGCGCCCCGTTCCGTGATTTGCGTGATTGCCGTTTCGGCGATGATGGCGTCGACCGTCGCCGCATCCGATGACACGGGGCAGGTGCACGAGATATCGCCCACGGTGCGGAAGCGCACGACTTGCGTTTCCACCGTTTCGCCTTCGCGCGGCGGCGTCAGATCCGTCAGCGGCACCAATAAACCGTTGCGCGGGATCACCTGGCGCTCGTGCGCGAAGTAGATCGGCGGCAATTCCAATTTCTCGCGGGCGATGTATTGCCACACGTCCAGCTCCGTCCAGTTCGAGATGGGGAAGACGCGCATGTTTTCACCGGGATGCACGCGGGTGTTATACAGGTCCCACAGTTCCGGACGCTGGGCTTTCGGGTCCCAGGCACCGAATTCGTCGCGGAAGGAAAAGATGCGTTCCTTTGCGCGGGCCTTTTCCTCGTCGCGGCGGGCGCCGCCGATGCAGGCGTCAAAACCGTGTTCGGCGATGGTTTCCAGCAAGGTCACGGCTTGGGCCGCATTGCGCGAATCCGTGGCCGGGTTGCGCAGGCGCACGGTGCCGCGCTTGATCGAGTCTTCCACGGAGCCGACGATCAGGCGCTCGCCCAGCTCGGCCACCTTCTTGTCGCGGAAAGTGATGACTTCCGGGAAGTTGTGGCCCGTGTCGATATGCACGAGGGGAAATGGGAACTTGCCTGGGCGGAAGGCTTTCTCGGCCAAACGCAGCAGGACGACGGAATCCTTGCCGCCGGAAAACAGCAGCGCAGGGTTGGCCGATTCGGCCGCCACTTCGCGCATGATGTGGATGGCTTCCGATTCAAGGCTGTCGAGGTGACGCTGGTTCAAAATATTGCTCATATAGGGTGCTTTCTTGTTCTGCTGTATCTGTTGTGTCTGATCAAGCTGCCACGGATTTGATGCGTATCAATTTGCCGTCCACCATGTGCAGGCCGCATTCCTTGGAATCCGGGTTTTCCCACCACCAGCGTCCGGCGCGCACGTCTTCGCCAGGCTGGACGGCCCGCGTGCACGGTTCGCAGCCGATCGACGGGTAGCCCTGGTCGTGCAGCGCGTTGTACGGCACGTCGTTGGCGCGGATATAGGCCCACACGTCTTCTTCCGACCAGTCGGCCAGCGGATTGAATTTCGTCATCGCATGCGCGGCGTCCTCTTCCTGCACGTGCAATTCGGCGCGCGTGGTGGACTGGGCGCGGCGTTGGCCCGTCACCCAGGCCTTGTTGCCGGCCAGGGCGCGGCCCAGCGGTTCGACCTTGCGGATGCGGCAGCATTCGCGGCGCATCTCGACACTATTGTAGAACGCGTTCAAGCCATTCTGCTCCACGTAGGCGGCCACGGCTTCCGGCTGCGGGCGGTACAGGGTGATGTCGTGCGCGTAGCGGGCCTTGACCTTGTCGAGCACGGCCAGGGTTTCCTGGTGCAACCGGCCTGTTTCCAGGGAAAAGATGCCGATGGGCAGCTTCGCCTTGAGAATCATGTCGGTCAGCACCATGTCTTCGGCTGCCAGGCTGGACGCGAACACGGCCGGCGAAAAAGCCGCGGCGATGCGTGTCAGCGTTTGCTCGGTGGCGTGTATCAAAGAAGTCAGATCGCTCATGATGGGCCCTCAGATGCCGGCCGCGTTGTCGAGGTCAGGATTCTGGCCTTCGCGCTGGTGGCGGCGGAACAGCGGCGATTTTTGATCCCACGACGCCTGGTAGGTTTCCGAAAAGACAGACAAACCTTTCAGTGCGTCATGGATGCTGCGGTCCGGGCGCGTCGCATACGCATCGAAACCGACCCTGTGCATGGAAAACAGCTGGTCGCGCAACACGTCGCCGATGGCGCGCAATTCCCCCTGGAAACCCAGGCGGGCGCGCAGGTTGAAGGCGATGGAATAGCCGCGGCCATCCGTGAATTTCGGGAAATCCACGCCGATGACGGGCAGTTGCGCCACGTCGGCCGCCAGTTCTTCCGGGCGCTCGTCGCTGGCCAGCCACACGCCGATGTCGGGCAGGCGCGCGGCCAGGGTTGCGCGCTGGGCTTGCCAAACGAGCAGGGGCACGATGACCTTGCCGGCCGGAACGACCACCGTTTCCGGCGTGTCGTTTTCATCGAGGCGCAGCAAGCCCCAGGTATTCGGCACCACGGCGGCGTTCTTGATGATTTCTTCGCGTACTTCAAACATATTCGTCTTCTCCCACCAGGTTGCCGACGGTGATCGGCGTTGCATATACGTGTTCCTTGAACGGCGCCAGCCCCAGGCGCTGGGCCGTGTCGACGAAGCGCTCGCCTTCGTGGCGGTCGCGCACGTAGACGTGCAGCAGGCGGCCGATGACTTCAGGCATCTGCAGGGAAGAGAACGATGGTCCGATGATCTTGCCGATGGCCGCGTTGTTGCCTTGCGCGCCGCCAATCGACACTTGATACCATTCGCTGCCATCCTTGTCGACGCCCAGGATGCCGATGCTGCCCACGTGATGGTGGCCGCAGGCATTGATGCAACCGGAAATATTCAGTTCGATCTCGCCGATGTCGTGCTGGAAGTCGATGCTGTCGAAGCGTTCCGCGATGGCGGCCGCGATCGGCAAGGACTTGGCGTTGGCCAGCGAGCAGAAATCGCCGCCGGGGCAGCAGATCATGTCCGTCAGCAAACCGATGTTCGGCGTGGCCAGGCCATGCGCCTTGGCTTCTTGCCATAGTGCAAAGAGTTTCGATTGCTCCACGTCGGCCAGCACCAGGTTTTGCTCGTGCGTCACGCGCAGTTCGCCAAAGCTGTAGCGGTCGGCCAGGTCGGCCACGAAGTCGATCTGCTCGGCCGTCGCGTCGCCCGGTGGCACGCCCGTTTTCTTCAAGGACAGTACCACGGCCACGTAGCCGGGGCGCTGGTGCGGCTTGACGTTGCGCGCCAGCCAGTTTACATACGCCTTGTTGTCCGCGTGTTCGGCTTTGTAGTCGAGTTCCGGCAGGGCCAGGTAGGCGGGCGGATTGAAGAAGTCCGCCACGCGCTGCATTTCCTCGGCGCTCAAGGTTTCCGGACCATCCTTCAGATCGACCCACTCCGCTTCCACCTGGCGCGTGAATTCTTCCACGCCGATGGCTTTCAACAGGATCTTGATGCGCGCCTTGTATTTGTTGTCGCGGCGGCCATGCAGGTTGTACACGCGCATGATGGCCTGGATATACGTCAATAAGTGCTGCCACGGCAGGAACTCACGCACGACGCTGCCCAGGATCGGGGTGCGGCCCATGCCGCCGCCGGCCATGACCTTGAAGCCCACTTCGCCGGCCGCATTACGCACGGCCGTCAAGCCGATATCGTGCACGGCGATGGCGGCGCGGTCTTCCTCGGCGCCATTGATGGCGACCTTGAACTTGCGCGGCAGGGCGATGAACTCGGGGTGGAAGGTGCTCCACTGGCGCAAGACTTCCGCGTACGGGCGCGGATCGATGATTTCATCGGCCGCGACGCCGGCGAACGGGTCGGATGTTGTATTACGGATACAGTTACCCGAAGTCTGGATCGCGTGCATTTCCACGGATGCCAGGTCCGTCAGGATGTCGGGTGTTTGCTCCAGCTCAATCCAGTTGAACTGGATGTTCTGGCGCGTGGTGAAGTGGCCATAGCCGCGGTCGTACTTGCGCGCGATGTGCGCGAACATGCGCATCTGTTTCGACGACAGCAAGCCGTACGGCACGGCGATGCGCAGCATGTAGGCATGGCGCTGCATGTACAGGCCGTTTTGCAGGCGCAGCGGAATGAATTCCTCTTCCGTCAGTTCATTGGCGATACGGCGCGCAACCTGGTCTCGGTACTGGGCGATGCGTTCTTTGATGATGAGGTGGTCGTACTGATCGTAATGGTACATATCAATTCCTAAAAAAGCCGGGGTGCTCGAAGATTGCCTGGGATTATGTTCTTGATACTGTTCGTGTCACATGGTCGGTCAATTAATAGATTAGCTTCACTGCCACGCCGGTCAAGGTCATCGCCAGCAGCACTCTTAAAAACTTTTCCGGCACGGAGCGGGCGACCCAGGAACCGAGCGTGATGCCGGGCAGGGAGCCGACCAGCAAGGATGCCAGCAATTCCCAGTGGATGGAGCCGAGCCACCAGTGACCGAGGGCGGCGATGGCCGTCAGGGGCACGGCGTAGGCGATATCGGTGCCGGCCACTTCGGCCGAGCTCATGCGTGGATACAGCATCACCAGCAGGGTGGCGCCGATGGCGCCGGCGCCGATCGACGACACCGTCACCAGCACGCCCAGGACGGCGCCGGAAATAATGGTCGCGGCGGCAAGCTTGTTGCCTTGTAATTGTTTCTCGGGGTGGGCATTGATCCAAGCCAGCATGCGGCCCTTGAAGATCAGCGCCACGACGGTCAGCAGCACGGAGCCGGCGATCGAGTAACGGATGATCTGGCCGATTTCCGGCGACAGGGTGCCGAACGATTTCAGCGCCAGGGTCGAGACGACGGCGGCGGGCAGGGCGCCGATGCACAGGCGCTTGACGATATCCCAGCGGATGGTGCCGCGCAGACGGTGCGTCAGCGTGCCGGCGCTCTTGGTGATTGAGGCGAAGGCCAGGTCGGTACCCACGGCCACGGAAGGCGGCACGCCAAACAGCAAGGTTAACAGCGGCGTCATCAGCGAACCGCCGCCCACGCCGGTCATTCCTACGAGTAATCCTACGGCAAATCCTGAGACTATATAAGACAAAGTCATGCTTTCACCCCCAAAGTACCCGCAATAGTAATAAACTTGGCGTTTAATCCAAACTACTAAGTACGCATTTGCTTATATGCGATATGCGTATATGCATGAACGCAAAATCATGGGTGGGGCGGAAACTCGGCAAATCACGGCAATCTAGGGCAAACCAGCAATGAATCTCCATCAACTGCGCTTCGTGCGCGAAGCGGTCCGGCAGAATTACAACCTGACGGACGCCGCCAAGGCCTTGTTTACGTCGCAACCGGGCGTTTCGAAAGCCATCATCGAGCTGGAGGAAGAACTGGGCGTGGATATTTTTACCCGCCACGGCAAGCGCATCCGCGGCTTGACGGAGCCGGGCCGCCTGGTGCTGGAATCGGTCGAGCTGATCATGCAGGAAATCGACAGCATGAAGCGCATCGGCAAGGAATTCGCGGCGCAGGACAGCGGCAGCTTTACCATTGCCACCACGCATACGCAGGCGCGCTACACCTTGCCCAAGGTGGTGCAAGCCTTCATGCTGAAGTTCCCGAAGGTAAGATTGTCTTTACTGCAAGGCAATCCGCGCCAGATCGCCGAAATGGTGCAGCGCGACCAGGCCGACCTGGCCATCGCCACGGAATCGATCGCCGCCATCGATGGCTTGATCACCTTGCCCTGCTATCAATGGGAACACGTGGTGGTGGTGCCGGTCGACCACCCGCTGCTCAAGTCGAAGTCCGTGACCCTGGAAGAAATCGCCGCTTTCCCCCTGATTACCTATGACAGCGCGTTCGCCGGACGCAACAAGATCGACCATGCTTTCGTGCTGCGCGGCCTGAAGCCGGACATCTTGCTGGAGGCCATCGATGCGGACGTGATCAAGACTTATGTCGAGTTGGGCATGGGGATTGGTATCATAGCGGGTATGGCCTTCGATGCCGAGCGCGACAAAGGTTTGCGCGCCATCCCTGTCGGCCACCTGTTCGGCATGAATGTGTCGCGCGTGGCCGTCAAGCAAGGCGCGTATTTGCGCAGCTATATCTACACCTTTATCGAGTTGCTGACGCCGACCCTGAACCGCAAGCTCATCGAGCAGGCGATGAGCGGTGATAAAGAGCACTACGAACTATAACAATGCATGAAATCGGCCGGGCGAGGTGCCTGGCCAAGATTATTTAAGAAGAGAAGAAACAATGATTACCGATCAGCTTGCCAAATATTACGCCACCATCGCGCAGCAGTACGAGCGCGTCTATGACAAGCCCGAACGCCAGGAAGACCTGGAAGTGTTGCGCGACAAGGTCGCCGACGTGCTGGAAGGCCACACCGTGCTGGAACTGGCTTGCGGCACCGGTTACTGGACGGAAGTGGTCGCCGAGTCGGCCGAGTCCGTGCTGGCCACCGATATCAACGATGAAATGCTGGCGCTGGCCCAGGCACGCGGCTTGCCCGACAACGTGACCTTCGCCAAGCTCGACGCATTCAATCTGCCGGACGATCTGCTGGGCAAGTTCACGGCCGTGTTCGCCGGTTTCTGGTGGTCGCACGTCAAGCGCGAAGACCAGGACAAATACCTGAAGCAATTGCGCAGCAAGCTGGGCAAGGACATCCTGCTGGTGCTGATCGACAATTCCTATGTCGACGGCAGCAGCACGGTCATCGCGCGCACCGACCTGGAAGGCAATACCCACCAGTTCCGCACGACGGAGGGGGGGGAGCGCTATGAAGTGCTGAAGAATTTCCCATCGGATAGCCACCTGCGCAAGAAGTTTGCCCACTCGGCCCGCGAAATCCGCATGAAGCGCCTGGAATACTACTGGCTGCTGAGCTGCCGCCTGAAGTAAGGCAGTCACGGCAACACAAGCCGCCCTCGGGCGGTTTTTTTTCGCCTGTTGTTTTTATTTAACAAGATGTTGTGCTAAAAAACAACATCTTGTCGATGTCATATTGTTGAAGTATTTGGTGGGCATGATTCGGTTCAGCAGCTAAGCAGCACCACTCTTGTCCAACCTAATGTAGAGAATCTCAAGTGAAAAAAATTACTCTGGCAGCATTGATCATCGGCACCTTCGCAGCAGCTACGGCACAAGCACAATCGAACGTCACCGTGTACGGCCTGGTTGACCTCGGTATTGCCAAGACCACTGGCCAGCCGACGGTACAACGCGAAAACAACGCGTCGCGCCTCGGTTTCAAGGGTACGGAAGATCTGGGTGGCGGCCTGTCCGCAATTTTCAACCTGGAAAGTGAATTCCTGGCAGACACCGGCGCGCAAAAAGGCGTGTTGTTCGACCGTCAAGCGTATGTGGGCTTGAAAGGCGCGTTTGGTACCGCCATCCTGGGCCGCACCAAGAATCTGGTCGATGGCACCATCGCCCGCGTCGATCCGTTCAACACCTACGGCGTGGTCGGCAAGAACAATGAAACCTTGCTGCGTTCGGGCGTCGGTTCGTCGCGCGTCAACAATGCCGTGACCTACAACAGCCCAAGCTTTGAAGGTTTCGTGGGCAGCCTGCAATACGTGTTGAGCGAAGTCAACAGCGCTGACGCAGGCGTGATTGGCCTGGCAACCTACGACAACGGCCCGATCAGCTTGCACGCCGGCTACGAAAAAGCCGTGCAAGCAACGGCAACGGCCGCCAAGCCTGACCTGTGGTCCATCGGTGGCGGCTATAAATTCGGCCCGGCCAAGATCACGGCCGCCTACTCGAAAGGCGACACCAAGGTAGCCACGACTGGTGAATTCAAGTCCTACCTGATCGGCCTGAACTACACGGTTGGCGGCGGCGATGCCAAAGTGTCGTATGGCAAGCAAGAGCAAAGCAACAACAAGTTCAAGGATCAGGACACCATCAAGGAATTCGGCGTCGGCTACGACTACCACCTGTCGAAGCGCACCGACGTGTACGCTTACGCTGGCCGCGAGCGCGTGAAGTCGCTGACCTCGTACCAGATCGGCCTGGCACACAAGTTCTAAGCATCGTTCGATGTGACGACGTGAAAGGCGCCTGCGGGCGCCTTTTTTATTGCATCGCCGCCGCTGCCGCCTCCGCATGCATGGGCAGCGAGATGTCGATGCGCGTGCCGCCCAGTTCGCTGTCGGCGCCGATATGGATGCTGCCGTTCAATCCCCACACCCGTTCGCGCATGCCCAGCAAGCCCAGGGCCGTGGCTTTTTCCAGGTCGTGTTCGGCAATCCCGCGGCCGTCGTCCTGGATGGTGATGGCCAGCGAGGAATCGATGCGGTGCAGGGCGATGGTGATGTGGCTGGCCTCGGCATGGCGCGCGATATTCGTCAGCGCTTCCTGCACGATGCGGTAGATGGCCGTGCTGCGCGCATCGTCGAGTACGAGGTCGGCCTCGTCGGCCAGCAAGTCGAAATGGATGGCGCGGCGCAGCAGGAAGTCGTGGCGCAGTTTTTGCAGCGCAAAATATAATCCGCCTTCATCGAGCGCGCGTGGACGCAGGTTGCTGGCGATGCGCCGCAACGAGGTGATGGCCGTCACCAGCAAGCCATCCATGCTGTGCAGCAAGGCTTGCAGGGACTCGGTGGTGTCCGTGTGCTGGCGCACCAGGGTCAGGTCGACGCGTAAGGTGGCCAGCAATTGCCCCAGGTCATCATGCAATTCACGCGCGATATGCTTGCGCTCCTCTTCGCGGATGGATTGCAGTGCACTCGACAATTCGCGCAGTTGCGAAAAGGAGCGGGCCAGCTGTTCATGCATCTGCTGGCGCGCGCTGATGTCGCGCACGATGATGGTAAACACGCTATGGCCGTCTTCCTGCATGGCCGAGAGCGAGCCTTCGAGGGGAAACATGAGGCCATCGCTGCGCCGTCCCGTCAGCGTGTAATCGGTGGCGCGCCGGCCCGTCAGGCGCAGCTCCTGGCTGATGTCGCCAAACGGCGGATCGCCATCGTGCTTGCCCAGGCCGCCCAGGGTGCGCAAGTCGCGCAGGATGTAGTGGCCCAGGCGCATGCCGCGCATGCCGGCCGGCGTGTCGTCGAACAATCTGGCTGCCGCCGCGTTCGCATGCAGGATGATTTGCCCGCTGTCGATGCTGATGAAGGCGTCGCTGGCGCTGTCGATGATGGCCTGGCCGCGGGCCTGCCGCTGCCGGCGGGCTTTCAGTGGAGGAAACAAGCACAGCAAAAGCATCGCTGCCATGCCTAGCGGCAGGATGCGCAGCAGTGTCGAACTGCCTCGGTCAGGCATGGGATTCTCCTTGCGAACGTGAACGAAGGCAGGCAAGACAGGAGCGACGGACAGGACTTGATATAGCCTATGCCTGTTGGCGCGGCGTGGCTTGATGTGGCGCAGGAAGGGGAAAGAAGAGGGGCGCGCGCCGCGCCGGCCTGGGCCGGGCGGCGGCGGGAGACTTACATTTGCTTGAACAGGTGCAAGAAGCTGCGGCTCACTTCGAGCTTGTCGGACTTGCCTTTGATGAGTACCAGGTGGCGGCCGCGGATGTCGCGCGTCACGCCTTCGATGGCATTCACGTTGACCAGGGTGGCGCGGTGGATTTGCCAGAACAACGAAGGATCGAGCTCTTCGGCCAGGTCGCGTACGGGCTTGCGGATCAATGCCTCGTACTTGGCGGTCTGCACGCAGGTGTATTTCTCGTCAGAACGGAAGAACAGGATATCTTCCACGGGGATCATGCGCAAGTCCTGGCCGATGCTGGCCTGTATCCATTGCAGGTAGGTGGGCTTGGCCGTGATTTTTTCCGCCAGCTGCGACAGCATGGCCGTGACGCTGCTGTTGACGTCCAGGGCCGGCTTGTTCAAGTGCGTTTTCAGGCGCTCCACGGTGACCAGCAAGCGCTCATGCTCGGGCGGCTTGAGCACGTAGTCGACTGCGCCCCGCTCGAAGGCTTCGACGGCGTGGCTATCGTAGGCCGTGACGAAGACGATATGCGTCTTGCTGCCGATCACTTGCGCCGCTTCCATGCCTGTCTTTCCCGGCATGCGGATATCGAGGAAGGCAAAATCCGGTTTGAGTTGTTCCACCAGTTCGATCGCTTCGTCGCCATTCTTGGCTTCGCCGATGATTTCCAGTTCAGGCCAGGCTTGGCCCAGGCGCAGGCGCAGCTGGTCGCGCATCAGTCTTTCGTCGTCGGCAATAATAGCGGTAGGCATAGGTCTCAAGTGTGAACAGGCGAAGATTGATTATTCAATGATTTAGCGTTTTTATCAACTACTCTGTCTTATTTGGACAATTGATATGGCACTTCGATCACGGCGCACACGCCGGACGGTTGATTTGGCGTAATGGTCAGGCTGCCCTGGTCGCCATGCAACAGCTTCAGGCGCTCGCGGATGGTGGGCAAACCCAGTCCCGTGCCATCGCTGGGCACCACGCCAAAGCCCAGGCCGTCATCGGTCACCGTCACGCGCAGCTTGCTGTGCGCCACTTCGGCCACGATGCGCAGGGTGCCGCCCTCCGGTTTGACTTCCAGGCCGTGCTTGATGGCATTTTCCACCATCGATTGCAGCATCATGGGCGGGAAGGCGGCGCTGCGCAGGCCGTCGGGAATCTGGAAGTCGACGGTCAGGCGTTCTTCCATGCGCATTTTCAGCAGGTTCAAGTACGCTTGCACCATGTCCGCTTCACGGCCCAGGTTGGTAATCAGGGCGTTGTCGCGCATTTGCGGCAGCACGGCGCGCAGATACTGGATCAGGCTGCGCTGCATCTTGGCCGCGCGCGGCGGGTCGACCTGGATCAGGTGTTCGACGGAAGCAAGCGTGTTGAACAGGAAATGCGGCTCGACCTGGGCTTGCATCATCTGCATCTTCGCTTCGCTGAGCTGGCGCTGCATGGATTCGCGCTCGGCGGCCTCGTTTGCCGTGACGGTTTCCGCTTCCGCGCGTTTCTTGCCGCCGACCAAGGCCTTCATGGCGAACAGGGCCAATACCAGCAAGGACACAAAGCTCTTGAACCAGGTCGACGCTTGCTGGTGATAGCGCGACACTTTTTGTTCTGCCGCATCATCGACGGCTTCTTCGATGGCATTCGACAATTCCTCACCGATTTGCGGCGGCAGTTCAATATGGACTTCTTCGCCCGAGGCATTCGTCGTTACTGGGTAGCTGGGCTTGGCGGGGGCGGCCGGCGGTTCCGGCGGCGCCGGCGGCACGGCGTTTGCGTGCTCGTCCGCCTCGGCGGCATCGGCCGGCTCGCTGGCCGCATCCGTCGTGCTGCTGCGCCGGTTCTTGCTGTTGCGGGGATTGAAATGGATGCCCGTATCGTCGATCAGGATATTGGTTTCACCCGAGCCCTTGCTGCTGCGCTTGTGCGACTTGATGACCACTTCTTCATTCTGACTGGACGAGAACAGTTCATCTTGCAAAATGGAACCGGCGATCAGGGCCAGCGCAGCGAACAGGAAGAATTTCCACCAGGACAGTTGGGTGACCCAGGTCGTCGTCGCGTCGAATGCCCGTTGCAACCAAGCGAGGATGGTTTTCAACAATTGGGGCAGGCTGGAAATCGGAAGCATGGGGGCACTTTCAAGTACAAGAGTTAATCGACGCAGCGGGCAAGTTTAACCTCTTGTTGAGCCGCGTCAGAGTCTGATGTTGCCACTGTGCCTAAAGACCACGAACTACGCCAGCCGATTGCGACAGGCTGCACAAAAAGGCGCTTGAAGTGAAGACAAGGCTTGCTGGGCTGTGAGAGCGGGGAAATAGCCCTTGCGGAGAGTGCAGGGCACGGCTATAATTCGCCCCCTCGCTGAACGACGCATGCAAATGCCGAGTGAGACGAGAAAAAGAAGGAGTTGACGGACGTAGCAAATTGCTTCATACTCTTCCTTCTTCGCAGCTGACAAACACAACGCTTTGTCGATAGCGCGAAAGCAGTAACCGAATACAGTTCTTTAACAATTAACAGTCGATAAGT
>NZ_JAPWIA010000008.1:0-62858 GCF_030587335.1 Janthinobacterium sp. SUN176
GAATTTCTTCGACAGAACCGTTGCGATTGCAGCGGTCAGCGTGGTTTTACCGTGGTCGACGTGGCCGATGGTGCCGACGTTGACGTGCGGCTTGGTCCGTTCGAATTTACCTTTTGCCATTTTATTCTTCCTTAGAACAATGATTTAAATGTAGGGACCGGCATTCTCGTGAAAGCCGGCCCGGAACTTCTATTACTTAGCTTTCGAGCTTACGATTGCTTCAGTCACATGCTTAGGTGCTTCAGCATAGTGCTTGAATTCCATCGTGTAAGTCGCACGACCTTGGGTCGACGAACGCAACGACGTAGCGTAGCCGAACATTTCCGACAGAGGCACTTCGGCCTTGATGATCTTGCCGCCACCGCCAGCAATTTCATCCATACCTTGCACCATGCCGCGACGCGACGACAGATCGCCCATCACGGTACCGGCGTAGTCTTCCGGCGTTTCCACTTCCACGGCCATCATCGGCTCCAGGATGACTGGCGATGCTTTGCGGCAGCCATCTTTGAATGCCATCGAAGCGGCCATGCGGAATGCATTTTCGTTCGAGTCAACATCATGGTACGAACCGAAGAACAGCGTGACTTTAACGTCAACGACTGGGTAGCCAGCCATCACGCCCGAAGTCAGCGTGTCGCGCACACCTTTTTCAACTGCAGGGATGTATTCGCGAGGAACGGTACCGCCCTTGATCGCGTCAACGAATTCAAAGCCCTTGCCCGGTTCTTGCGGTTCGATCTTCAGAACCACGTGACCGTATTGACCACGACCACCCGATTGCTTGACGAATTTGCCTTCCGACTCTTCGCACACTTTACGGATCGTTTCGCGGTAAGCCACTTGTGGCTTGCCGACGGTGGCTTCAACGTTGAATTCGCGCTTCATGCGGTCAACGATGATGTCCAGATGCAACTCGCCCATACCGGCGATGATGGTCTGGCCCGATTCTTCATCGGTACGCACGCGGAACGATGGATCTTCTGCTGCCAGACGGTTCAGCGCCAAGCCCATTTTTTCCTGATCGGCCTTGGTTTTTGGCTCAACCGCTTGCGAAATCACTGGCTCAGGGAAGACCATGCGCTCCAGAACCACGCTTGCCTTGTCGTCGCAAAGCGTATCGCCAGTGGTGGTGTCTTTCAGACCCACAACGGCGGCGATGTCGCCAGCGCGCATTTCCTTGATTTCTTCGCGTTCGTTCGCTTGCATCTGCACGATACGGCCGATACGCTCTTTCTTCTGCTTCACGGAGTTCAACACCGAGTCGCCCGAATTCAGGGTACCCGAGTAGCAACGGATGAAGCACAGCTGACCCACGAACGGATCGGTTGCGATCTTGAACGCCAGCGCCGAGAATTTCTCGTCGTCGTCAGCTTTACGCTCGACAGGCTGTTCATCTTCATCCAGACCAGGTACTGGCGGAATGTCGATTGGCGATGGCAGGTACTCGATGACCGCGTCCAACATGGCTTGTACGCCCTTGTTTTTAAAGGCGGTACCGCACAGCATTGGAACGATTTCGCTGGCAATGGTACGTTGACGCAGAGCAGCCTTGATCTCGGCTTCCGACAGGTCGCCTTCTTCCAGGTACTTGTTCATCAGGTCTTCCGACGCTTCAGCAGCGGCTTCAACCATGTTCTCGCGCCACTTGGCAGCATCAGCGGCCAGGTGTGCAGGGATGTCTTCGTATTCAAACTTCATGCCTTGCGAAGCGTCGTCCCAGATAACCGCTTTCATCTTGACCAGATCGATAACACCGGTGAAGACGTCTTCAGCGCCGATAGGCATCTGAATAGGTACTGGGTTGGCTTTCAGACGCGAACGCATCTGATCGTAGACCTTGAAGAAGTTGGCGCCGGTACGGTCCATCTTGTTCACGAAGGCCAGACGTGGCACTTTGTACTTGTTAGCCTGACGCCATACCGTTTCCGATTGTGGCTGCACGCCGCCGACTGCACAGTAAACCATGCAGGCGCCATCCAACACGCGCATCGAACGTTCCACTTCAATGGTGAAGTCAACGTGGCCTGGGGTGTCGATGATGTTGATGTGGTGAGCTGGGAAGTTGTTAGCCATGCCTTTCCAGAAGCACGTAACAGCAGCCGAGGTAATCGTGATACCGCGCTCTTGCTCTTGTGCCATCCAGTCGGTGGTGGCAGCGCCATCATGGACTTCGCCCAGCTTGTGGTTCACGCCTGTGTAGAACAGGACGCGCTCGGTCGTGGTCGTCTTACCTGCATCGATGTGAGCGGAGATACCGATATTACGATAGCGCTCAATGGGGGTCTTGCGGGCCATAATTAATCCTAAATGAATGGACAAAACCGAGCAGCATTTTTTTGCAAAAATGAGCCCGGCCTCGAACAACAGATGCTTGACAGCCGCCTTGCGGTAGCTGGCTTTATATTAGAAGCGGAAATGCGAGAACGCTTTGTTCGCTTCAGCCATACGATGGACTTCGTCGCGTTTTTTCATCGCGCCGCCGCGGCTTTCAGCCGCTTCCATCAGCTCACCGCCGAGGCGTTGTGGCATCGATTTTTCGCTGCGCTTGTTAGCAGCTTCACGCAACCAACGCATGGACAGAGCCATACGACGGACTGGGCGAACTTCGACCGGCACCTGGTAGTTTGCACCACCGACGCGACGGGATTTCACCTCAACCAACGGCTTGGCGTTGTTGATTGCGGTAGCAAAAACTTCGAGTGGATCTTTACCCGATTTTGCTGCGATGTGCTCGAAAGCACCGTAGATGATGTTTTCTGCAACCGATTTCTTACCGGACAGCATCAGCACGTTTACAAATTTAGCGACATCAGTGTTGCCGAATTTTGGATCTGGCAAAATTTCGCGCTTGGGTACTTCACGACGACGTGGCATATCAATTCCTTTCAATCTTCAGTTGAGCGCGCGTTCTTCGCACACTCGCGGACGACCATCATAGTCCTCCACTTACTCGACCAGATGCGGTCGACTACATTCACTTAGCTAGTTGCCACTGAGCGAAACTTGGGTTTGCTGCGTACAACCTATTACTTCTTGCCTGCTTTAGCGCGCTTGGTACCGTACTTCGAACGCGATTGCTTACGGTCTTTAACGCCTTGGGTATCCAGGGCACCGCGAACCATGTGGTAACGCACACCCGGCAAATCCTTAACGCGACCGCCGCGCAACAGCACAACACTATGCTCTTGCAGGTTATGGCCTTCACCGCCAATGTACGAAATGACTTCGAAACCATTGGTCAGACGAACTTTAGCGACTTTACGCAGAGCCGAGTTAGGCTTCTTTGGAGTCGTGGTGTAAACACGTGTGCAGACGCCACGTTTTTGCGGGCTGTTTTCCAGCGCCGGCGATTTGCTCTTCACGGTCAAAGCGACGCGTGGATTGCGAATCAATTGATTGATGGTTGGCATCGTTATAAATCCAACAAAAAACTACGATTAATAACCCGGGCAAGATGCCCGGCGACTAAAACCTCGTCCCGCTTTCATCTACTGCGCACCGGAGGCGCCCGCAGCCACTCGATAAGGAGCGGCCATGAAATGCCAAGCAATACGTAAACGATGAGCAGAATAAAATCGAGAACTCGCTAGTTTAGACCTTGTGTTACAGGGGGTCAATCAGTTTACCGCTTTTTGCTATAAAAAAAGGCAAAAAAGCGGCACTTTTGTGGCATTTTGACTAATCTTTGGGGGCGGCGCGCGGGCGCCGGCACCTCGCAGCGCTTGATGATTTGGCATTCTTTCTCTACAACCAAGCATCGGGGCCACACATTCTTGTATGACCGCAAGACAACAAAAGGATTGATAATAGCGGACATTTTTCGCTGCCCTCCTTTATGCGCCCCTTGCTTCGCCCCGCCAATCTGTTCCTGCTGCTGACCTACGCCTTGCTGACGGCCGTGCCCTTCATCCCCGCGCTGCTGGGACGTGCGCCCGAGCATCCCTGGCAGATGCTCACGTTCGAACTGCTGGCCTGGCTGGCCGTCTGGAGCGTGTTCAAGCGCCCCGCATATTTCCACTGGCTGCTGGTGCCCGCCTTCCTGGCCCTGCCGACGGAAATCTACCTGTTCATCTTCTATGGCCAGGGCATTTCCACGCACCACCTGGGTATCATCTTCGAAACCAGCCCCAAGGAAGCGATGGAATTCCTCGGGCAAAAAGTATGGCTGATGGGCGCCGTCATGCTGAGCGTGATCGCCTGGTGCGCTGCCAGTTGGTTTGCGGCCGCGCGCACGCGCGACCTCGACTGGCGCGGCAAGACGCGCCCGGCCGCCTTCGTGCTGTTGCTCCTGCTGGGCGGCTTCTGGTGGTATGGCTACGAATTCGGTTTCGACGCCAAAGTCCTGCACAGCGCCCCAGCATCGGCCAAGGCCGGCAACTCGGCGGCCAGCGGCAAGGCGGGCGCCTCCGGCTTCGGCGACGCCAGCTCGGCCGATGACGAAACGGCCGAGGAAGACGAGGAAAGCAGCAAGCCGGAGAACGCCAGCATCGCCGGCGCCGACGAGACGGGCCTGGGTTGGCCCAGCCTGCCTCACTGGGCGCGCCTGCCCTACGCCTTCGACACCGTCAGCAATTCCTGGCCCTTCGGCCTGGCCGCGCGCGGCTTCGATTTCTACAAGGAACGCAAATACCTGGCCGAACTGGGACAGAAAAGCAGCAGCTTCCGTTTCGGCGCGCACCAGCAACAGCCCGATCCCCATCCGGAAGTGGTGGTCATGGTGATCGGCGAATCGTCGCGCTACGACCGCTGGAGCCTGAACGGTTACGAGCGCGACACCAATCCCCTGCTGAAGCAGGAAGCCAACCTGGTGCCGCTGGCCGACGTCATCACGGCCGTTTCCGCCACGCGCCTGTCCGTGCCCGTCATCATCTCGCGCAAGCCGGCCACGCAAAGCCTCAAGGATGGCTTCTCGGAGAAATCCTTCCTCACCGCCTACAAGGAAGCGGGCTTCAAGACCTACTGGCTGTCGAACCAGATTTCGTTCGGCCAGTTCGACACGCCCGTGTCCGTCTTTGCCAAGGAAGCGGACGTAGTGCAATTCCTGAACCTGGGCGGCTTTACCAACAATTCAAACTTCGACCAGATCCTGTTCGACCCGTTCAAGAACGCGCTGGCCGACCCGGCGCCGAAAAAACTCATCGTGCTGCACACCCTGGGCAGCCACTGGAACTACAGCCAGCGCTATCCGAAAGCGTTCGACAAGTGGCAACCGTCGCTGTTCGGCGTCGACAAGCCCGTCTACACGGACACGGCCATCAAGCCGCAGCTGAACAACAGCTACGACAGTTCCATCCTGTACACGGACTGGTTCCTGTCGAACGTGATCGGCATGCTGAAGGACGATGGCCAGCGCACCGCCCTGCGCAGCTCTCTCGTCTATGTGGCCGACCATGGCCAGACCCTGTACGACGGCACCTGCCGCCTGGCCTTCCACGGCCACAACACACAGTTCGAATTCCACGTGCCCGCCTTCGTCTGGTACTCGCCGCAATTCCAGCGGCACTATCCGGACAAGGTGACACAGCTGCAGCGCCATCAAAAGGCGCGCCTGTCGACGGAAAACATGTTCCATACGCTGCTCGACCTGGGCGACATCCGCTTCGCCGGCGAACAGCCAGAGTGGAGCATCGCCAGCCCCCGCTTCAAGCAGCACAAGCGCTACGTCGACAGCTACGGCTGGACCAACTACGACAACGCCATCATCCGCGGCGATTGCCGCGAAGTGATCGACAAGAGCACGCCGGAAAAGCAGGACAAATAAGCGCGGCCATCAGGCCCGTTCGAGCACGCCGCCGCAATCGGCCGGCTGCGCCATGTGCGTGCTGAGCCAGTCGAAGACGCGCCCGGCCTTGTCTGCGATACCGGCGTCAAAGCCGCGCTGCGCCAGCAGGGCGATGCCATTCGTGGCCTGCAGCACGCCCGGCGCCAGCAGCAGCGCGCCGGCGTCATCGCGGCCCACGCACCACGGCGCCAGACAGTCTTCCAGCAGCGGCCCCAATACCAGATTGTGCGACGAGACGATCACCAGGTGGCGCGCGGCCAGGGAATGCAGCACGGCAGCGGCCGCCGCCACGGATTCGAGGTGGTTCGTGCCGCGGAAGATTTCATCGATCAGGAACAGCGCCGGCGCGCCCTCCCCGGCCAGCGCCAGCAATTCGCGCGCGCGCCGCAATTCGGCAATGTACAAACTTTCACCGCCATCGAGCGAGTCTTCATTCTGCATGCTCGAATACAGGGGCAGCATGGGCACCCGGGCCGCCTGCGCATAGCAAAAGCCGAAGGCGCGCGCACTGATCAGATTGAGCCCCACGCCACGCAGCAGGGTACTTTTGCCCACCGCATTCTGCCCCGAAATGAAGGCGCCGCGGCCATCGAGCCGCAGCGACAGCGGCTTGGCGCCGTCCAGCAGCGGATGCACCATCGCGTCGAGCGACAATTGGCGCGCATCGCTTTCCTGCGCCCAGCAAAACTGCGCGCGGCCGCGCAGGTGGCGCGCCAGGGCCAGGTCTGCTTCCAGCTGGGCCACCCGGGTAAAGCTGTCGCGCAAAAAGGGCAGCTGCTGCGCCACCAGCTGGCGCGTGCGGAAATAGCGCTTGACGTTTTTCAGCAGGAGCCAGTCGCCATATTCGACCAGCAGCGTATCGATGAAGGGCACGTAATGCAGCAGCGAGCGCTCGATGGCGCGCGTCAGCTTGGCCGCCTGCGCGCTGCCGGCAGCCAATGGCAAGGCTGCCGGTACATCGAGCCGCACCAGCGCGGCACGGGTTTTCAGCAGATGGCGCAAGGTATCGAGCGTGCGTTCCCATAGCTTGGCGCTTTCGTAAAAACGCACCTGCACGGTCATCAGCGCAACACAGGCGGCCAGCACGCCGAACAGGGCCGGCCACCCCATCAGCCAGGTAGCGGCGATGGCCAGCAACAAGGCCAGCGGCACCAGCCAGAGCCAGGCGCGCCACCAGGGCGCCGGCGCCAGCGCCGCACCAAACAGGGTTGCGCACACTTCCTTATCAGCCTGACGCAAGGGCAGGCAGGCGCGCTGCAGGCTGGCCGCCTGGGCCGGATCGTCCAGCAATCGCCGGACGCGCGCAATGGAGGCAGGATCAGCCTGGCCGCCGCTCAGACGCCGGTGCAGCTCCTGCTGGCCGAAGATACTGGTCTCGCGCGCCAACTGCGCCGCATACTGGTCGAGCAGCAGCTCGTTCCAGGTCTGCTCATCCAGCGCTGGCGCCTCGCCCGCCAGCCGCTGCAGCATTGCCACGTCGCTGCGCGCAAAAGGATAATCGAGCGCCGGCGCGAAGACACGGGCAGGGAAAAGTTGCTGGAGGAACGGATGCATGGCGCCTGTGGAGGAGTCTATGAAAGGTATGTTCCCGCAGATGCAGGCGATTGCCAATTTATCAAGTGCAACCTGCGCGGACGGACATGCTGGACAACGCGGACACGGCGGACAGCCGGACGCCAAATATTTTCCCCATTCAAATCAACGACTTAACAACTGGCACGGATCGTGCATTGAGAAAGGTATCCTTCACGAGACCTGACCATGATCCGCGATACTTCCTCCCAAGACGCCGTCCTGTCCGCCCCGCCGGGCCAGCGCCACAAGAAACGCGCCCTGCTGCTGGCCGCCGCCGCCGTCGTCATCGGCGCCGCCATCGCTGCCGTAGCCGGCTGGCGCAACAGCGAACATTCCGTCAATGCCGACCGCCTGCGCATCGCCGACGTCACGCGCGGCACCCTGATCCGCGACGCCGCCGTGAACGGACGCGTGGTGGCCGCCATCAGCCCCACGCTGTATTCGACCACCGTGGCCACCGTCACGCTGAAAGCGAAGGCCGGCGACACCGTCAAGAAGGGCGACATCCTGGCCGTGCTGGAGTCGCCCGACCTGTCGGACGCGCTGAAACGCGAGCAGTCGAGCGTGCAGCAGCTGGAAGCGGAAGTGGCGCGCCAGCAGATCCTGGCCAAGAAACAGAAACTGCTGGCCCGGCGCGAAGCGGACACGGCGGAAATCGAGCGCCTGTCCGCCCAGCGCACGCTGGAGCGCTATGAAAGCGTGGCGCAGGTGGGCATCATCGCCAAGATCGATTACCAGAAGGCCAAGGATGCCTTGAATTCCGCCGAGATCCGCAGCAAGCACGCTTCGCAGGCGGCGGGCCTGGAAGGCGAGGACGTGACCCTGGCGCTGAAGACCCGGGTCAACGAACTGGAACGCCAGCGCCTGAGCCGCGACAACGCCCAGCGCAGGGTCGACGAGCTGACCGTGCGCGCGCCCGTCAATGGCTTCATCGGCACGCTGTCGGTGGCCAACCGCAGCGTGGTGCAGGCCAACACGGCCCTGATGACCCTGGTCGACCTGTCGCAGCTGGAAGTGGAGCTGGAAGTACCGGAAACGTATGTGGCCGACATCGGCCTGGGCATGAGCGCCGAGATCGAAACGGGCGCCATCCGCGCCTCCGGCAAGCTGTCGGCGCTGTCGCCCGAAGTGGTCAAGAACCAGGTGCTGGCGCGCGTGCGCTTCAACGGCGAACAGCCGGCCGGCCTGCGCCAGAACCAGCGCGTCTCGGCACGCCTGTTGATCGACGAGCGGCCCAATGTGCTGATGCTGGCGCGCGGGTCCTTCGTCGAAGCCGAAGGCGGACGCTTTGCCTACGTGGTGCGCGATGGCGTGGCCGTGCGCACGCCCATCAAGCTGGGCGCCACCAGCATCTCGGCCGTCGAGATTCTGGGGGGCCTGAAGCTGGGCGACAAGGTGGTGGTCGCCGGTACGGAAAATTTCGCGAACGCGGCCCGCGTCGCACTCAATTAATTTCAGTCAACAAGGAGGCTTCCCATGCTGCGCATGCAAAACCTGAGCAAGATCTACCGCACCCACATGATCGAAACGCACGCGCTGCGCGGCTTCGAGATCCACGTTCGCCAGGGCGAATTCGTCACCGTCACGGGACCATCCGGCTCCGGCAAGACAAGCTTCCTGAACATCGCCGGGCTGCTCGAGGAATTCACCGATGGCGAATACATCCTCGACGGCGTCAACGTCAAGGGCATGGACGATAATGCCCGCTCGCGCCTGCGCAATGAAAAACTGGGCTTCATCTTCCAGGGTTTCAACCTGATTCCCGACCTGTCGCTGTTCGACAATGTCGACGTGCCGCTGCGCTACCGGGGCTTCAACAGCGCCGAGCGCCGCGAACGCATCGAGGATGCGCTGGCCAAGGTGGGACTGGCCTCGCGCATGAAGCATTATCCGGCCGAACTGTCGGGCGGGCAGCAACAACGCGTGGCGATCGCACGCGCGCTGGCCGGCTCGCCGAAACTGCTGCTGGCCGATGAACCGACGGGCAACCTGGACACGCAGATGGCGCGCGGCGTGATGGAACTGCTGGAGGACATCAACGCGCAAGGCACGACCATCCTGATGGTGACGCACGATCCGGAACTGGCGCTGCGTTCGCAACGCAACGTGCACATCATCGACGGCCAGGTGTCGGACCTGGTGCAGCATGGCGCCACGCTGTCGGCCAGGCCACAGCACGCGACCGCCTAGGAGCCGCCATGTTCCACTACTATTTCAAGCTGGGCCTGCGCAACCTGCGCCGCAATCCCGCCCTGACGGCATTGATGGTGCTGACCCTGGCTGTCGGCGTGGCCGCCAGCGTGGCCACCGTGACCATCCTGCACGCCATGTCGGGCGACCCCTTGCCGCACAAGAGCGACCGCATGTTCGTGCCGATGATCGACGTAGTTCCCTTGAAAGGCTATACGCCGGGCACCAAGCCCAGCTTCGGCCAGGCACAACTCGCCTATACCGATGCGAAGAACTTCATGGCCAGCAAGATAGGCATCCGCCGCAGCGTCATGTACGGCGTGGCCGGCCCCGTGGAACCGGCGCGCAGGGACCTCGGCGCCTTCCGGGCCCAGGGCCTGGCTCCCACACGCGATTTCTTTGCCATGTTTGAAGTGCCCTTCCTGTATGGCCAGCCATGGAGCGAAGCCGACGACGACAGCGGCGCCGACGTCATCGTCCTGAGCCGCGCCCTGGCGGAAAAGCTGCTGGGCACAGTCAATCCCGTGGGCCAGCGCGTGACGGTGCTGGGACGTCCCTATCTGGTCAGCGGCGTGCTCGCTCAGTGGGACCCCGTGCCGCGCGTGCACCGCATCATCGGCAGCAAGGGTGCTTTCGGCACGGAGGATGAATTCTTCATTCCGTTTGCCAGCGCCATTCGCCACGAAACGGGGCATGACGGCGGCATGGCCTGCAGCGGCGTCGAGCGCAGCCCCGGTTACCAGGGCATCCTGGCATCGGACTGCACCTGGCTGCAATTCTGGTTCGAAATGGCCAGCGCCGGCGAACGCAGCGACCTGCAGGCTTATCTCGACAGCTATGCGGCCGAACAGCGCAAGCTGGGCCGCATGCCGCGCCATGCTCCCAACATGCTGTACGACGTCAGGCAGTGGCTCGATTTCCTGAACGTTGTCGACAACGACAACAAGCTGGCCACCTGGCTGGCCTTCGGCTTCCTGCTGCTCTGCCTGGTCAACACCATCGGCCTGCTGCTGGCCAAGTTCTCCGTGCGGGCGGCGGAAGTCGGCATCCGCCGTGCGCTGGGCGCCACGCAGCGCGACATCTTCCGCCAGTTCCTCATTGAGACAGGCGTCATCGGGCTGGCCGGCGGCGTGCTGGGCCTGTTGCTGGCCTATGCCGCCCTGGCCGTGGTGAGTTCGCAGTCGAAAGAGCTGGGCACCGTGGCGCACCTGGATGTCCCGATGCTACTGCTGACGTTTGCCGTTTCCGTACTGGCGGCCTTGCTCGCAGGGCTGTTGCCCACCTGGCGCGCCTGCCAGGTCACGCCGGCCATGCAGCTCAAATCCCAATGACACCCACCTTTTCACAATGAGGCCCAACATGGAAATCCGCCCCATCCTGTCGGCGCTGATGCGCAACAAGACCGGCGCCGTGCTCGTCGCCGTGCAAGTCGCCATCAGCCTCGCCATCCTGGCCAACGCCTTGTACATCGTCAACCTGCGCCAGGCCATCGCCGCCCGTCCCACCGGCGTGGTAGCCGAAAACGACATCTTCTATGTCAAAGTCCAGAGCATGGACAAAGGCAGCCCGCAACGCCAGATAGCCGAGCAGAAGCGCCAGGCCGCGATACTGCGCGCCCTGCCGGGCGTGGTCTCCGTGGCGCAAACCACGCAGGCGGTTCTGTCGCGCTCCGGCAGCAGCACCAACGTCGCGGCCAAACGCGGACAGGCCGCGGCCAGCGCCAGCACCTCGATGTACGTCACGCCCGATTCGCTGGTCAAGACATATGGATTGAAGCTGGTGGAAGGGCGCGATTTCCATGCCGACGAGGTCCCGGAAATCAATGAAGACGTCGATGAAAGCTTCCCCAAGGTGGTGATCGTGACGCGCGCCGCGGCGCAAAAGATCTGGCCCGGCGAAACCAGCTTTGTCGGCAAACCCCTGTTCAATGGCACCGGCGACAACGATGACGAGATGCGCGTGATCGGCGTGGTGGAACGGCTGCAGACCCAGGTCGGCCAGGTCGGCGCCCAGGGCGAGTATTCGATCATCCTGCCGGCGCGCCTGACGGGCGGGCGCGATTCGCTGCTATTTGCCGTGCGGGCAGAACCAGGCCAGCGCGACCGCCTGATGAAAGAGGCGGAACAAGCGATCCGCAAGTCCAGCAGCGAGCGCCTGCTGGTGCGCACGGATACCCTGGAACAGCACCGCAAAGCACGTTATCTGGCCGACCGGGGCTTGTCCTGGATGCTCATCGCCGTCAGCACCCTGCTGCTGCTGGTGACGGCCAGCGGCATCGTCGGCATCGCCAGCCTGTGGGTCTCGCAGCGGCGCAAGCAGATCGGCGTGCGGCGCGCGCTCGGCGCGCGCCGCATCGACATCCTGCGCTATTTCCTGACCGAGAATTTCATGATCACCAGCGTCGGCGTGGCATGCGGCGTGCTGCTGGCATTGGGCTTGAACCAGCTGCTGGTAAGCCAGCTGGAAATGGCGCGCCTGCCGCCCGGCTATCTGCTGGCCGGTGCGCTGGTGTTCTGGCTGCTGGGCGTGGGCGCCGTGTACGGTCCGGCATGGCGCGCGGCCAGTATTTCGCCGGCCACTGCCACCCGCAGTACCTGAGCCGGCACCTGAGTGATATGCTGCGCGCATGCCTACCGTACTGATTATTGACGACAATGCCGCCGTGGCCATCGCACTCGACGTGCTGTTCTCCCTGCACGAGATCGACGCCGTGCGCGCCGCCTCGCCCGAGGAAGGCCTGCAGCTGCTCGAGCGCCACGCCATCGACCTGGTGGTGCAGGACATGAACTTCACGGCCGACACCACCTCGGGCGAGGAAGGCAGCGCGCTGTTCCACGCCATCCGCGCGCGCTACCCGGACCTGCCCGTGGTCCTGCTGACAGCCTGGACGCAGCTCGACGCGGCCGTTGACCTGATCAAGTCCGGCGCGGCCGACTACCTGGCCAAGCCATGGGACGACCGGCGCCTGATCGCCAGCGTGCAAAACCTGCTGGAGCTGGGACAAGCCAACCGCGCGCTGCGCCAGCGCGTGGTGGCCGAGCAGCGCCAGCGCCACGCGCTGGAACACGACTTCGACTTGCGCGGCATGGTGTGGCAAGACCCGGCCACCGAACGCGTGGTGCACCTGGCGTGCCAGGTGGCGCGCGCCGACGTGCCCGTGCTCATTTCGGGGCCGAACGGCAGCGGCAAGGAACGCATCGCCGCCATCGTGCAAGCCAATTCCCAGGTCGCCAGCGGTCCTTTCGTGGTGCTCAATTGCGGTGCCGTGCCGGTGGACCTGATCGAGGCGGAACTGTTCGGTGCCGAGGCCGGCGCGTACACGGGCATCACCCGCGCGCGCGACGGCAAGTTCGATGCGGCCGACGGCGGCACGCTGTTCCTCGACGAGATAGGCAACCTGCCGCTGGCCGGGCAAATGAAGCTGCTGCGCGTGCTGGAAACGGGACGCTTCGAGCGCCTCGGTTCGAACCGCGAGCGGCAGGTGAAAGTGCGCGTCATCAGCGCCAGTAACGCCGACCTGCCGGCGATGATCAAGGCCGGCACGTTCCGCGAAGACCTGTTTTACCGCCTGAACGTGATCGAACTGCGCCTGCCGCCGCTGGCCCAGCGCCCGCTTGACATCCTGGTACTGGCGCGGCATTTCCTGGGCAGCGAGAAAACGCTCGATGCGCAGGCGCAGGCGACCCTGCTGGCCCATGGCTGGCCGGGCAATGTGCGCGAACTGAAAAACGTCATGCAGCGCGCCAGCCTGCTGACGGCAGGTCCAGTGATCCGCGCGCAGGAGACGGGCTTGCCGCTGGCAGGCGTGCCATCGCTGCGCGCGCCGCAGGATGGCGCCGCGACGGAGCCAGACCGCGACAGCGTCACCGCGGCGCTGGCGCGCGCGCAAGGCGTGGTGGCGCAGGCGGCGCAGGAACTGGGGCTGTCGCGCCAGGCGCTGTACCGGCGCATGGAACGCCTGGGCATCGCGCGCGGCTGATGGCAAACCGCCCCATGCGCCTCTCCCTGCTCACGCGCTGGACGGCGCTGATCGTTACCTTGCTGGTGCTGGGCATCGTCATCGCCCTGCTGCTCGCGCATTTTTTACCCGACCAGCCGCTGCTGGTGCTGGCAGGTACCCTGCTGTGCGTGTTGCCGGTCGCCGTCATTACCATCCGCGCGCAGCTGCAGGCGATGCTGTCGCTGTTTCGCGCCCTGAGCGGCACGGTCGCCAGCTACCAGGACGGCGACTTCGGCTTCAGCTTGCGCTGGCCGCAAAACGATGAACTGGCCGACCTGGTGGCGGCCCACAATGCGCTCGGCGACGTGCTGCGCAAGCAGCGCCTGGACCTGGTGCAGCGCGAACTGCTGCTCGACACCATGGTGCAAAACACGCCGGTGGCCATGCTGCTGGTGGCCGAGGGCAGCGCCATCGTCTACGCCAACCTGGCCGCGCGCCAGCTGCTGCACCATGGCCGCCGGCTCGAAGGGCATCACCTGGCCGACATCGTGCAGCAGGCGGCACCGGCCCTGGCCGAGGCGCTCGCGCGCCGCAACGACGGCCTGTTTACCAGCGGCGAGGGGGAACAGGAAGAGGTGTATCACCTGGCGCGGCGCAGCTTCAGCCTGAACGGGCGCAAGCACGAACTGCTGCTGTTGCGCCAGCTGACACTGGAACTGCGCCGCCAGGAAGTGCAGACCTGGAAAAAAGTCATCCGCGTCATCAGCCATGAACTCAACAACTCGCTGGCGCCGCTGGCCTCGCTGGCCCATTCCGGTGCCGAACTGGTACGCCGCGGCCAGACGGAACGCCTGCCGCAAATCCTCGCCACCATCGAAGAGCGCACGCGCCACCTGGAAACCTTCATCCTCGGCTATGCGCGCTTTGCCAAGATGCCCGCGCCGCGCCTTGCGCCGTGCGAGTGGCAGCCTTTCCTCGATGGCCTGGCCTCGCAGGCGGCCTTCAGGCTCGACTGCCCGCCGCCCGCGCAGGCGGCCGTGTTCGATGCGGCGCAAATGCAGCAGGCACTGCTCAACCTGCTCAAGAATGCGCTGGAATCGGGCTCGCGGGAAGAGCACATCGGCCTGCACGTCAGCCTGGCGCAAGGGCAGTTGCGCATCGAAGTGCGCGACCGCGGCCCGGGCATGAGCGGCGCCGTGCTGGAAAACGCGCTGGTGCCGTTTTATTCCACCAAGCGCAGCGGCACGGGACTTGGCCTGGCGCTGGCGCGCGAAATCGCCGAAGCCCATGGCGGGCGCATCACGCTGGCCAACCGCGAGGACGGCGGCCTGGCGGTAACTCTAATTCTTCCCTTGCTGGACAGAAATTAGTTACTGGCGCAACGATTTTTCCATCACATGCTGCGCAATTATTTTTCAGTATTATATTGACAATTAGAGTTTTTAATATTGCAACATAACGAGCGCCATGCCCGTGTATTAGAAATAAGCTATTTAAGTTTGCATAATGATATAAAAATAGCTCATTGACAATGAAATGTCCTGGCGATAATTTATCTGAGCGGTACGGTTTTTTTGAAACATTAATCGTTTTTTCGCGGGGATAAAAATGAAACTGAAATCACTCATCGCAGTAGCACTCTTGAGCGCGGCTTCCATCGGCGTAGCGCAGGCGACAGCGTACAACGTGGACCTGATCAACACCACCGGCAACCTGTGGACGGGCGGCTTCAACGCCACGCCCGATCCGCTCGGCGCCTTTACCGACACCTTCACCTTCACGCCCGACGCCACGTTCGGTTCGACCGCGCAAGCCTTCCTGGCCAACCTGTCGGTCACGGGCAGCGATGCTTCGTCCATCAACTTCAGCAGTGCCAACCTGAACGGCATCGCCCTGACGGGCTTTGGCGGACCCACCGTCTTCGGCTATGCCCAGGGCGAAGTGCTAGCGCCAACCAACCTGCTGTTCAACGGCCCGATGGTCCTCACCGTGATGGGCAACAGCAATGGCGGCAGCTATGGCGGCACCTTCAACCTGAACCTGGCTCCCGTTCCTGAACCAGAAACCTATGGCATGCTGCTGGCCGGCCTGGGCGTACTGGGCTTCCTGGCACGACGCCGCAAGCAATCTTGAGCTCCCCACCAAAAAGACGCTGCGGCGTCTTTTTTTCAGCCGGCTGCTAAACTGGCGCCATGACGACCGACTTCACCTCCACCAGCCATACCGCTTTCAGCCACCCGGGCCACCCGCCTGCCACCACCACCGAACACCGCGGCATCCGCTACCTGCACCTGGGGACCAAGTGGGTGCAGGGCGCCATGCGCCTGGACAAACCCGACGCCATCGAGCTCGAATACGTGCAGATGATGATGATGTGGATGCTGTTCAAGACGCAGCCCAAACGCATCGTGCAGCTGGGCCTGGGCAGCGCCGCGCTGACCAAATTCAGCTACCGCCGCTTCCCCGACGCCACGGTCACGGCCATCGAACTCAATCCGAACGTGATCGCCATCTGCGGCGCCCAGTTCGCGCTGCCGCCGAACGACGCGCGCCTCGACGTGCGCGAAATGAATGCGCTCGACTTCGTGCTTGATCCGGCCAACCACGGCACCGTCGATGCGCTGCAAGTGGACCTGTACGACGAAGACGCGCGCGGCCCCGTGCTCGACACGCCCGAGTTCTACCAGGCTTGCTTCGACTGCCTGACGGACGACGGCATCATGTGCACGAATGTCTTCGGCGACTTCCCCAACTACGACAAGAATCTGCAGGCGATGGAGCTGGTTTTCGACGCCGTCGTCTGGGTACCGGAAATGGAAGATGAAAACATCGTCGTGCTGGCCTTCAAAAAATCGCCGTCGCTCGACTTCAGCGATTTATACGAACGCGCCGGCACCATCAAGAAGCAGTTCAACCTGCCCGCCAAGAACTGGGTCAACGGCCTAAAGCAGTGGATGCAGGACCAGCAATAAGGTAGCTGCATCACGCCGGCAGCAGTCCACCCAGGCGGCGCGCCAGGCCATCCATGTTCTCGGCCGGCACCTGGGCATAACCGAGCAGGAAACCGTTCCAGCCCCCCGCATCTCCCGTGCCATGCGCGGACAGGGCCAGAGCCACGATGCCGTCCTGCGCGGCGCTGCGGCTCAGCGCCAGGTCATCCCATGCGCGATCATGGAAACGCAGCGCCAGGTGCATGCCGGCCGTGCCGCCATGGATGGATGCGCCCGCGCACGCATGGCGCTGCAGCGCCTCGCTCAAGGCATCGCGGCGCTGGCGATACAGCCGGCGCATGCGCCGCACGTGGCGCGCAAACAGGCCGCTGCGCAGGAACTCGGCCAGCGCCAGCTGTTCCGCCACCCTCCCCCGCGCGGCGCCCTGCGCCTGCATCTGTGCGAAGGCCCCTGCCAGCGCGGCCGGCACGACGACAAAGGCGATGCGCAAGGCGGGAAACATGGTCTTGCTGAAGGTCCCCAGGTACACGACGGGCGCGTCGGCCACCAGTCCATGCATCGCGGCCAGGGGTGGGCCGCCATGGCGAAACTCGCTGTCGTAATCGTCTTCGATAATCAGGGCGCCGGCCGCGCGGGCGCGTTCGAGCAGCGCCATGCGGCGCGCGGGACTGAGCACGCTGCCCGTCGGATACTGGTGCGACGGCGTGGTGTAGATGAGGCGCGGCGGCGTGTCGCGCCAGTCGTCATCCGTCGGTGCGATGCCATCCATGTCGACCGCGATACCGGTCACCTGCAAGCCCGCGCCACGGCCCGCCGCCAGCGCGCCGCCATAGCCTGGATGCTCGATCCACAAGGTGTCGCCCTGGTCGGCAAAGGCGCGCAGGCAGACATCGAGGCTGCTTTGCGTGCCGTCCGTGATGAACACCTGGCCCGCATCGCAGACGACGCCGCGCGCGGCGCGCAAATGCTCGGCAATGGCCATGCGCAACGACGGCTCGCCGGCCGGGTCGCCGTAATTGAGCTGGCGCGGCGTCAGCGCGCGCCAGGCGCGGTCCAACATGCGCCGCCACTGCGCCAGCGGAAACTCATCGAGCGCCGGTACGCCAGGCGCAAACGCGCCCATGGCGTCAGCGGGAAACACGACCGACGCATTCACATCCTGTCCCGCCACGCCGCGCAAATGCCGCGCGCGGCGGGACAAGCCACCGTTGCCCCCTGCCGCAGGCGCGGCCGCCGGCACACCGGCGCTGCCGGCGACGACGGTGCCGCGCCGGTCCGGCAAGACAAATCCTTCGCTGGCCAGCTGCTCGTAGGCGTACAGCACCGTATTGCGCGCCAGTCCCAGTTCGGCCGCCAGCACGCGCGTGGCGGCCAGCCGCGTGCCGGGCGCCAGCTGGCCGCCGCGGATCGCCGCGCGCAGGCATTCATGCAGCAGGCGCTGGCGCGACCAGCCCCGCCCGCGGTGCGTGCGCTCGAACGCATTCAGCAGCAAAGCGAAGTCCATGCTTCCCCTTTCATTGTGGCTCTAAATTATTTGTCGGTTCTGGATCTTTTTTCAGGGCCAGATGCCGATTATAGTGCGGCCTGCTTCTTCAACCAACGGGACTTCCACCATGACCGCTACCGCCCTACCCCCCAGCCCCCGTACCCGCGTGCGCCGCGTCGCCGAACTGGCCAGCTATGAACAGGCCACCCTGCACGCCATCCTCGATGCCGCCTATCTGTGCCATATCGCTTTTCGCGACGACAATGGCAGCCATTGCATCCCGACCGCCTGCTGGCGCATCGACGGCCACCTGTACATCCATGGCTCAAACGGCAGCCGCATGCTCAAGCAGCTCTTGCTCGACAGCGACGCGTGCGTGACGGTCAGCCATCTCGACGGCCTGGTGCTGGCGCGCTCCGCCTTCAATCACACCATGAACTACCGCTCGGCGATGGTGTATGGGCAGTTTGAGAAAGTCAGCGACGTCGGCCAGCAACATGCGGCCATGGATGCGCTGATGGAGAAGCTGGCGCCGGGACGCCTGACACAGGTGCGCGGTGGCAGCGCCAAGGAATACGCGGCCACCACCGTGCTGCGCATCGCGCTCGACGAATGCGCCGTCAAGCAGCGCACGGGCGGCCCGCTCGACGATGCGGGCGATATGGCACATGCCGTCTGGACCGGCGAACTGCCCTTTACGCACGGCCGTGGCGCGGCCATCGCCGATGCGCTCAACACCTGCGACATACCCGCGTATGCCGCCGCCTGGGGTACGGAATCCGCTTGACCGGCCAGCGCGCTTGCCCGATGATCAGCGTTGATGGCGATCGCCACCAATTGACCAACCGATCCAATCACGCATGGAGCATATGATGATGAAGCGAGTATCCCTGGCCGCGGCCCTGACGGTCATGCTGACCTGTGGCGGCAGCGGCGCGGCGCTGGCTGCCGATGCGGGCGACGCGGCCCTGAAGGCCGCCATCGCCGGCAGTGCGCGCACGCCGGCCAACGCGCTGCGCGACAGCGCCCGCCACCCGTATGAAACGCTGGCGTTTTTCGGCATCAAGCCGACCATGACGGTGGTGGAGCTGGCACCCGGCGGCGGCTGGTACACGGAAATCCTGGCGCCCTACCTGCGCGACCACGGCAAGCTGATCGCCGCCGGCAACGACCCGCAGTCAAGCAGCGAAGGCGCACGCCGTGGCGCGGCGCGCTTCCAGCAAAAACTCGACGCCAACCCGAGCGCTTTCGGCAAGGTGGAACTCGGCGCCTTCGCGCCCCCCACCACCTACCGCATCGCGCCCAAGGGCACGGCCGACATGGTGCTCACCTTCCGCAATATCCACAACTGGATACCGATCGGCGAAGAGGGCATGAAAAACCTGTTCAAGGAAGTGTATGACAGCCTGAAACCGGGCGGCGTGTTCGGCGTCGTCGAACACCGCCTGCCGGCGAACAAGGCGCAGGATGCCACGGCCAGCAGCGGCTACATGCACGAAGCGTATGTGATCAAGCTGGCCGAAAGCGCAGGCTTCAAACTGGCGGCCAAATCGGAAATCAACGCCAATCCCAAGGATACGGCGGACCATGAGGGCGGCGTCTGGGCACTGCCGCCCACCTACGCCAACAAGGATGTGGAGCGCGCCAAGTACACGGCCATCGGCGAGAGCGACCGCATGACCCTGAAGTTCGTCAAGCCATAGCGTAAAAAAGGCCACCTTGCGGTGGCCTTCTGCTTTTACTTCTTGCCTTCCTTCGCCTTCACCGGCACCAGGCTCAAGTCCTGGAAGTCATAGCTGAAATCCGTCTCGGCCGACACGGGCGCCATCTTCACGCGGTCGATGCTGCCATCGGGATTGAGCGAAAACGTCACGTACGCATCGGCGTTGAAATTGCGCTCTTTCCAGCGCACGATGAAGGTGTCGTGCTGCCAGTGTTCCAGCTCGCCCGTCAGGTCCGGCGTGCGCGTGAAGCTGAGGATGTGTTTTTTTCCTTCCGGCTTGATCACGACCTTGCCATACCAGGCATCCTCGTACTCGCCGTCGTACGCCGCCAGCGGCAGCGACGGCTGCGATTTGGCTGCGCGCGCGCTCGACGCCTTGCCCTGCTTCTTGACTTCCTCGGCATGCTGCTCCTGCTCCACCTTGGCCACCAGCGCCAGCCAGTCCGACGGCGCCGCCTGCAGGTAATGGTCGAGGATGCGCCATTGCAGCGCCGTCATGGAACCGCCATTTTCCGCATTGGTCAGAATGGCCACGCCCAGCTTTGCTTCCGGCACCATCACCACGCGCGAATAAAATCCCTGCAGCGCGCCACCGTGCATGGCCACTTTCATGCCCTTGTAGTCGCGCAACTGGAAGCCCAGGCCATATGCGCTGAAGTTCGGTTTCGTCGCGGCCAGCGCCGGCTTCGGCTCGGCAATCTTGATCGGCGTTTGCGCCGTCCACATTTCGCGGCCCTGCTTTTCGCTGAACAAACGCGCTTCCTTGCCGTCCTTGTCCTTCACGCCGGCGATCTTGCCGCCGTCGAGCAGCACCATCATCCACTTGGCGATATCTTCCGCATTCGTGTTGATGCCGACGGCGCCCACGGCGTTCGGCACGGGCATGGACTTGACGGCGGTGATCTTGCCGTCGATCTTGCTGTGCGCACTGGCGACGTCGGGCTTGCCCGCGTTTTCAAGCAGGCTGGTGGTGGTGCCCGTCATGCCCAGCGGCGCCAGGATGCGCTCATGCATGGCCTCGCCCCAGCTCTTGCCCGCCTTGTCGGCGATGATCTTCCCGGCCACGATATACAGCAGGTTATCGTAGGCATAGCTGTTGCGAAAACTCGTGGCCGGGCGGATGTAGCGCAGCTTCTCGATGATCTCGTCGGTGCTGAAGGTGGTGGTCGGCCACCACAGCAAGTCGCCCGCGCCCAGACCCAGGCCGCTGCGGTGCGTCAGCAGGTCGCGCACGGTCATGGCGCCCGTCACGTAGGAATCGTGCATCTGGAAGCCGGGCAGGTGCTTGGTGACGGGATCGTCCCAGGCCAGCTTGCCATCGTCGACCAGCATGGCCAGCGCGGCGGCCGTGAAGCCCTTCGAGTTCGATGCTACCTCGAACAGGGTCTGCGCATCGACAGCGGCCGGCTCGCCGAGTTTACGCACGCCAAAGCCCCTGGCGGTGACGACCTTGCCGTCCTTGACGATGGCGATCGCCATGCCGGGCACGTCGAACACTTTCAAGGCGGTGGCGACGTCGCGGTCAAGGTCGAAGGCGGGCGCCGGCGCGGATGCGGCGGCAGCGACAGGTACGGCATCGGCTGCCAGCACCGGCACGGTGATGCTGGAAAACGCCAGCACGATGGCGGCGGCGAGACGATTCATGGTATGCATAGTCAGGATGTCCAAAGAAGGTTCAATGCGCTTGCGCGGCCATCAATTTATCGACGCTTTCCTGCGTCACCGGGTGGTAGCGTTCGCGCGCCTGCGCATACACGTCCTTGGCCCAGGCATGGCCCTGCGGCGTCTTCATCAAGGCGCTGTACAGGGGCACGACGAACTTCTGGCGGCCTACGCTCATGAGGAACGCCTGCAAGGGCTGGCGCACATCGTAGCCGGCGTTCACGGAGGCCAGATAGAAGCGGTACGCCACTTCATTGTTGCCGCTCTTGCCCACGCCGTAGACCTGATCCAGCTCACGCAATTGCGCCGCGCTGGCCTTGTTGTTGATATCGTTCAGGAAGTGCATCGATTCGATGGCGATCCACTTGTCCATGCCCAGGTCCTTCGTCGCCAGCTCGCCTTTCAGCCAGGCGTCGCGGTGCTGGTCGAGCAGCGCCAGGCGCGGCGAGACGACGTGCTGCGCGCTGGCCGGCACGCCGGTGCCATACAGCCATTCATCGAGTTCCGCTTCCGGCATGACGTCCGGATGCTGCGCCAGCAGGTTCTTGCGCAGGTAGGCGATGAACTGCTCCGTCGTCACGCTCTGGAACGCGTGCTGGTCGAACCAGCCGCGCAGGAAAGGATCGAATACTGCGCGGCCGGCACGGCGCTCCATGGTGGCCAGGAACCAGGCGCCTTTCGGGTAGATGATGCCGTCGTCCGTGTACGTTTCCGCCGGATTGGCGTCCGCATCGCGCGTGATCAATGCCGTTTTCGCTGCCGGCAATTCCTTGATCGAGGCCGCCAGTTCTTCCTGGTCGACCTGCACGCCCATCTGCGCCACTTCGCTGCCATACAGCTGTTCGACGATGCGCGTCGTGACGTAGGTGGTAAAGCCTTCGTTGAGCCACATGTGCTTCCACGACGCGTTGGTGACCAGATTGCCCGACCACGAGTGGGCCAGTTCATGCGCGATCAGGTCGACCAGGCTGCGGTCGCCCGCGATCATGGTCGGTGTGAGGAAGGTCAGGCGCGGGTTTTCCATGCCGCCGTAGGGGAACGATGGCGGCAGCACGATCATGTCGTAGCGGCCCCAGCCATACGGACCGTACAGTGCTTCGGCTGCCTGGATCATCTTTTCCGTGTCGGCCAGCTCGTATTCGGCGGCCTTGATGCGCGGAGGTTCCGCATACACGGCCGAGCGGGGGCCGAGTTTACGCACTTCCAGTTCGCCGATGGCGATAGCCAGCAGGTACGAAGGAATCGGCTGCGGCATCCTGAATTTCCAGCCGCCCTTGCCCGTCGCCTTTTCATCATTCTCGGCGCTCATCACGACGCGCATGCCCGCTGGCGCATCGATGCGCGCGCTATAGGTAAAACGCACGGCCGGCGTATCCTGCGACGGCACCCACGAACGGGCATTGATACTTTGCGACTGGCTGAACATGAAAGGCAGCTTGCCCGACATGGTCTGCTGCGGCGTGAGCCACTGCAGCGCGATGGCATTGGGGGCCGTGTGATAGTAGACGCGCACTTTGCCCGGCTGGCCCGAGGTGGTGATGCGCAGCGCCTGGCCTTTTTCCGGGTCGGCCTTGTCCAGCTGGTACGGCGCCATCTGCCATGCGCCGCGCTTGTCCTGTACCTGCACCTTCGCGATCGACAGGTCGCGCGTATCGAGCACCAGGGTGCGCGCCGCCGGGTCGATCCAGTTCAAGGACAGCTCGGCATAGCCGCTCAAGGTCTTTTGCTTGAAATCCGCTTTCAGGTCCAGCTGCAGGTCGCGCGTGCGCACCTGGTCGTAGCGCGCGTAGCTGAGGGGGTCGGCGTGCGCGGCCAGGGTCACCTGGCAAAGTAGCGCACAGCCCAGCGCGCGCAGGAAGGTCAAAGTTTGCATGGTCGTCTTTTGAATGATTTGCGAAAGCCCCGGTCCGTGTGCGCCGGGGCGTCGCGCAGAATAGCACTTCCAGCGCGGACCTGGCAGAAAAAGCGCCGGACTGGCCGGCGCTGTTTCCCTATTTTGCTTCCGGCCTGGCTTCGGCCTTGGCCTCGGGTGCCTTCAGCGGCACATTAACATCCTTCATCAAGTTGTTCTTGTCGCGGTCCTGCTTGAACAGCTCCAGGCGCGATGGCGTGATTTTTCTCGGCCAGGCGTTATTGCTGATGTCGATGTCGGCCGTCTCCCAGTACGGGTCCTGCACCAGCCCCACCATCGGCTCGTCCGTGATGATGACCTTGCTGATCTTGTGCGGCGAGTAGCGCCACACTTCGGCCGGCACCCGCTCGATGATCTTCTTGCCGCTTTTCAGTTCGATTTCCAGGATCAGCGGCATCACCAGGCCGCCGAGATTCGAAAAATCGACCAGGTACAGATGCTTGCCCATGTTGTGCTGTTCCAGCAGCTTTCTCTCCCATGGCTCCAGCGTTTCCTGCTCCTCCGCATAGCTGTTGCGGTCCTTGTTGGTGACCGTGAATTCATCGTGCCGGTTATAGAAATCCTTCAGCGCAGGATCGAGGTCGACCTTCTTCGGCAGCGCCTTGTTGCGCTGGTCCGAGATCGATATGGGCTGCGCGGCCTTCTGCGCCTTCTTCCACGCTTTTTCGATTTCCGGATTCTTCGTGCTCACGCCATATTCGCTGATGCCGTCGATGCTGATGTCGACCGCGTCAGTGGTATAAAACCAGCCGCGCCAGAACCAGTCCAGATCCGTGCCGGACGCGTCTTCCATGGTGCGAAAAAAGTCGGCGGGCGTGGGGCGCTTGAACTTCCAGCGCAAGGCGTACTGCTTGAAGGCGAAGTCGAACAGCTCGCGCCCTAAAATGGTTTCGCGCAGGATGTTGAGGGCGGTGGCCGGCTTGTCGTAGGCATTCGCCGTGAACTGCAGCAAGGACTCGGAATTGGTCATGATGGGCACTTGGTTCTGGCTGCGCATGTAGTCGACGATCTTGCGCGGCTCGCCATTCCAGGACGGAAAATGCTCTTCCCACGCCTGCTCGGCCAGGTACTGCAGGAAGGAATTCAAACCCTCGTCCATCCACGTCCACTGGCGCTCGTCCGAGTTGACGATCATGGGAAAATAATTATGGCCCACTTCGTGGATGATCACGCCGATCAAGTCATATTTGGTCGTCTTTGAATACGTGCGTTCCCCCGTTTTCTTGTCCTTCACGGGGCGCCCACCATTGAACGAAATCATCGGATACTCCATGCCGCCCACGGCGCCGTTGACGGACATCGCGTTCGGATACGGATAGTCGAAACTGTACTTGTTGTACTGCTCGATCGCGTGCACGACGGCGCGCGTGCTGTACTGCTGCCACAGCGGATTGCCCTCGTTCGGATAGTAGGACATGGCCATCACGCGCTTGCCGCCGCTATTCAAACCCTGCGCATCCCAGATGAACTTGCGGCTCGACGCCCACGCCACGTCGCGCACATTGGCCGCCTTGAAGTGCCAGGTTTTCATGCCCGTGGCTTTGCCCTTTTCCGCCGCCATCGCCTCTTCCGGCGTGATCACCAGCAGCGGCGTATCGCTGTTTTTCGCCCGCGCCAGGCGCTCGCGCTGCGCCGCGCTCAACACGGCGGCAGGATTTTGCAGCTCGCCCGTGGCGGCCACCACATGGTCGCCCGGCACCGTCAGATACAGCTCGTAATCGCCAAACTCCAGCGTGAATTCCCCTGAGCCGAGGAATTGCTTGTGCTGCCAGCCGACGGCGTCGTAATACGCGGCCATGCGCGGAAACCACTGCGCGATCTGGAAAATCGCGTTCTTGTCGTCCTCAAAATACTCGTAGCCGGAGCGTTCGACCAGCACCTTCTGGTCATTGATCTGATACGACCAGTCGATGTTGAACGTGATGCTCTGGCCGGGCGCCAGCGCCACCGGCAAATCGATACGCAGCATGGTCTGGTTGACCACATACGGCAGCGGCTTGCCACTGGCCGCTTTCACGGCGGTGAGCTTGAAGCCGCCGTCAAATTCGCGGCCCGCATGGATGGCGCGCAAGTCCTCGAATTTCAGCGCCTCCTCTTCACTGCTGCTGAGCCAGGCCTGGCGCGACGGCGCGCTCAGGACGCGGCGCTGGTCGGCGTCCTTGCGCAAGCCATTCTGGTCCAGCTGCAGCCACAGATACGCAAGGCTGTCGGGCGAGCGGTTGTGATAGGTGATCTGCTCGCTGGCCGTGATTTCGCGGCGCGCTTCGTCCAGGGTAGCGCGGATTACGTAATCGGCGCGCTGCTGCCAGTAGGCGTGGCCCGGCGCGCCGGACGCCGTGCGGTAGCTATTCGGCGTGGGCAGCAATTCTTCGAGCTGGCGGAACTTGTCGTCGAAAGGCGCGGCGGCGCACAGGCCGGACAAGGGAGCAAACAAGGTCAAACACAAGGCAAGCAAGCGGACAAGGACCGGCATGGCGCATTCCATCTGGGAGTCGTGGACAGACTGCATTCTAAGTCGAGTCTGTTTGCAAATCGATCATTGTTGTCGAAGTCCCACACACCAGGCCGCAACATCCCCCGCCGGCACTGGCGCCGACGCAGGCATTGGCGTATGATGCGCCTCGAACATTGGGGAGTAGTCGTCCTGCGGTCCTGCCGCGGGAACCTGTATCAACATAATTGGCCCGCAGGCCATGGTGCAGGTGGTTGCAAAACTTGACGAGACCATTGATCCAGGGCGGCCGCATGGGCCGGAGTCGCCCGTGGATCATTGGTTAATTCGTCCGGCCCGCGTACCTCTTGCAATCTCATGGAAGCATTCCTCATCTCCACCGGCATCGTCGGTCTCGCTGAAATCGGCGACAAAACCCAACTCCTGGCCTTTTTGCTGGCCGCCAAATTCCGCAAGCCCTTGCCCATCGTGCTGGCGATTTTCGTCGCCACCATCGCCAACCACGCGTTTGCCGCCGCCGTCGGCGCCTGGATCACCAGCATGCTGGGGCCCGACGTGCTGCGCTGGGTACTGGGCGTCTCCTTCCTGGCGATGGCTGCCTGGACCCTGATCCCCGACAAGCTCGATGAAGACGAAACCAAATTGGCCAAGTACGGCGTCTTCCTGACCACCCTGATCGCCTTCTTCATGGCGGAAATGGGAGACAAGACGCAGGTCGCCACGGTGGCGCTGGCGGCGCGCTATCACGACATTGTTTCCGTCGTGCTGGGCACCACCTTCGGCATGATGCTGGCCAACGTGCCGGCCGTCTACCTGGGTGACAAGATCGCCAACCGCGTCCCGCTGCGCCTCGTGCATGGCATCGCGGCGCTGGTGTTTGCCGTGCTGGGCGTGGCGACCCTGCTGGGCGCGGGAGCGGCGCTGGGTTTTTGACTCAGTCTTAAATAATTTCTCATTTACAATGTTCATGTCTATAATTACAATGTCGCTGACATGAATACTGGCGCGGTGCCACCTGGTGGTCACCGCGCTTTCTTGAGGAATCTATGCATTTGAATGGAAAGATGGCGGCGCTGTGCCTGGTCGCCTGCGCAAGCCAGTTCCCCGCTGCCATGGCGGCACCTACGCCCCCTCAGTCAGCAACGCAATCCGAGCCCGCCGTACGCACGCGCGACCTGCTGTTGCTGGGCGCCGGCCTGATCCTGCTGCTTGGCAGGCGCCGGCCCGAATACGATACGTGGCAGGTACGGCGGCTAGACTAAACCAGCAGTAGCACCACGTACTCGCGGCTCTCGTCGCGCAGGGCGATGCTGTTGCCCCCCTGCGCCACGCCATCGAGCAACAAGCCCGCAGGCCGCCCCTGCGCCTGTTCCACCGTGATGGCATAGCTGCTGGCGCCGAAGCGGTAATGCAGCTTGAAGCTGTTCCACTCTGCCGGCATGACCGGCACCACGCGCAGCACGTCCGCTTCGCGCGTCAAACCGAGCAGGGATTCGACGATCAGCCGGTACAGCCAGCCCGACGATCCCGTGTACCAGCTCCAGCCACCGCGTCCCACGTGGGGCGCCACGGCATACACGTCGGCCGTCACCACGTAGGGCTCGACCTTGTAGCGCTGCACCGCCTGCGCGTCAACGCCGTGGCGCACGGGATTGATCATGCGCAGCAGTTCCCACGCTTTTTCGCCATCGCCCAGGCGGGCAAACGCCATCGCCGTCCAGATGGCCGCATGCGTGTACTGGCCGCCGTTCTCGCGCACGCCCGGCACGTAGCCGCGGATGTAGCCGGGGTTCAGGCTGGATTTGTCGAATGGTGGATCGAGCAGCTGGATCACGCCGGAATCACGGCGCACCAGGCGTGCATCGACCTGGCGCATGGCGCCGGCGACCCGTTCCCTGTTGGCCGCGCCCGACAGTACACCCCAGCTCTGCGAAATCGAATCGATCTGGCATTCCTCGTTCATGTGCGAGCCAAGTGGCGTGCCGTCGTCGAAATACGCGCGCCGGTACCACTCGCCATCCCACGCATGCTCCTCGACATTCGCCGCCAGTTTCGCCGCTTCATCGCGGCAGAACTGGGCAAACGCGGCATCGCCGCGCAGCACGGCCACTTCGGCGAAACGCTGCAGCACTTCGTACAGGAAGAACGCCAGCCACACGCTCTCGCCCTTGCCATGTTCGCCCACCTTGTCCATGCCGTCGTTCCAGTCGCAGGAGCCCATCAGAGGCAAGCCGTGCACACCCAGGCGCAAGCCATGGCGGATGGCGCGCACGCAGTGCTCGTACAGGTCGGCCGACTCGCCCGAACGCACGGGCAGGTCGTAATACGAATCCTCTTCCAGCTTGACGGCGCGCCCCTCGATGAAGGGCGCCACTTCCGACAGCACGTTGACGTCGCCCGTGGCGATCACGTAACGGCAAGTAGCCAGCGGCAGCCACAGATAGTCGTCGGAACAGTGCGTGCGCACGCCCCGGTCCGACGGTGGATGCCACCAGTGCTGCACGTCGCCCTCGACAAACTGGTGCGCCGCGCACAGCAGCAAGTGCTTGCGCAGCAGCTGCGGCGCCGTATGGATCATGGCCATCGCATCTTGCAGCTGGTCGCGGAAGCCGTAGGCGCCACCCGACTGGTAATAGCCGCTGCGCGCCCACAGGCGGCAGGCGATGGTCTGGTACATCAGCCAACCATTGGCGATCACATCGAGCGATGGATCGGGCGTCTCGATGCGCACGGCGCCCAGGGTGTTTTCCCAGTGCGCACGCACCGCGTCGAGCGCCATGCGGGCCGCTTCCTTGCCTGCATGGCGCTGCACCATGGTGCTGGCGTCCGCATTGCGGCGCCCGCCCACGCCGAGCAGGAAGACAATTTCGCGCTCCTGCCCCGGCTGCAGCTCGAACGGCACCTGGATCGCCGCGCACGGGTCCAATCCCGTGCCCGCCTTGCCGGACAGGCGCACGCGGCGCAAGGCGGCTGGCTGCGCCAGACTGCCATTGCGGCCGATGAATTCATTGCGGTCGCAAGTGATGGAACGGATGCTGGCATCCGTATTGAAAAAGCCGACCCGGCCCGAAAACTCCGTGTTGTAGTTATTGCGCGCAAACAGGGCGCCGCTGATCGTGTCGACTTCGGTGGCCACGTGCATGCCGGACTTGGCGCGCAGGTCGGCCATCACCCATTCCACATAGCCCGTGACGGACAGGCGGCGCGGCACGCCGCTGTCGTTACGCACCTTGATGACAGAGTATTTGACGGCCGCATCGAGCGCCACATAGGTGCACAATTCGGTGGCGATGCCCCCTTCGCTGTGCTCGAACACGCTATAGCCGAAGCCGTGGCGCGTGACGTAGTCGCCGCTGCCGCGCGCGGGCAGGGACGACGGCGACCAGAACTGGCCGCTCTGCTCATCGCGCACATAGAATGCTTCGCCGGACAGGTCGGAGACTGGGTCGTTCTGCCATGGCGTGAGGCGGAATTCATGCGCATTTTCGCTCCACGTATACGCCTGGCCGGCTTCGGACACCACGGTGCCGAATTGCGCATTGGCCAGCACGTTCGACCAGGGCGCCGGCGTCTGTTTATTCTCTCCCGTGGTGATCACATATTCGCGCCCGTCGGGCGTGAAACCGCCCAGGCCATTTTCCAGGATCAGCTCGCGCCTTGGCGCCCGGTGCGGCACGCCGCCGTGGTCGCGGGCCGGGTCCTGCAGCAGCGGCGGCATGCGCAGCACGGGGCTTGACGGACGCTTGACCTGCTCGGCCAGGGTGCCGCGCAAGTCGCTGATGATGGCGCGCGCCACCGATTGCAGCAAGATGCGGTCTTCATTGGCGATCTGCTCGGCCAGGCGCACGAAAATGCCGCCCGGGCGGTCGATCGCCTGCGCATCGATGCCCGAGGCGATCAGGCCCATGATCTGGTCGTGCAGCAGCTGCCGGTAGCCCGACTGCTCCTCGTACCAGATCACCAGGTCCACCACCAGCCCTTTCAGGCGCCAGTAGGCATGCGCCTGCACCATCTGGCGCGCCAGTTCGATATTGGCCGAATCGCGTATCTGCAGCAGCACGATGGGCAGGTCGCCCGAGATGGCATACGCCCACAGGCCGGATTGGCCGCGCTGGTTCTTGATCAGGATGCTGGCCTCGGCGCGCAGGGCCGCATTCGGATAGATCACGGCATTGGCCAGGCGCGCATACAGCTGCGCATCGGCTTCGCTGGCATTCAGCTGGCGCAGCACCACCTGGCTGTGCGTCCAGGCCAGTTCGAACACGCGGTCGGCCAGATGGCGGTCCTGGTATTTGTCGATCAGGTGCAGCGCCGCGTCGCGCTGCTCGACCATGCCCGTCACGCTGTCGACCGTCACGGCCTGGTCGGGGGCCAAGGTGATGACGTAGCGGATGGCCACGATGGGGTCGAGTACGGAACCCTGGCCGCCACTGAGCGGCCCGCTTTCCTGCAGCGCCAGCGGCAATTGCGCCGTGTTGCCACGGCCGATGAAGCGCGCACGGTCTGTCTCGAACGAGACTTCGTAGCGCTCGATATCGTGCACGGTCATCACATGCAGCAGCCACGGCATCTGCTCATCCTTCGAGCGGGGCCGGCGCGTACATAAAATCGCATTTTCATGCGCGAGGATTTCCGTCTGTACGAACAGCTTGCTGAATGCCGGATGAGCCGCATCGGCCGCCGCCGGCGCCATCACCACTTCGGCAAAACTGGTGATCTCGATGCGCCGCTGGCGGTTCGAATTATTGCTGATGCGCGTGCGCCGGATTTCAATGTCGTCCTCGGGCGAGACGACGATTTCCGTGTACAGGTCCAGGCCATGGTCGGCGCGGCGGAACTCGGCCCGCCCTTCCGAAAAAATCACTTCGTATTTCTTCGGCTCGGCCAGGGTCGGCTGGTACATGGTGGACCAGACGGCACCGTCGTCGAGGTCGCGCAGATAGCAGAAATTGCCCCAGTTATCGCGCGTGCTGTCTTCGCGCCAGCGCGTCACGGACAGGTCTTTCCAGCGGCTGTAGCTGCCGCCCGCATTGCTCACCATGACGTGGTAGCGGCCATTCGACAGCAGCTGCGTTTCCGGCACGGCGCTGTTGGCTTGCGTAAGGATGCGCATCGGCATGGCCTGTTCGGGGACGCCGCTGCGCAGCACCGCCAGTTCGGCCGTGTTCGAGTAAAACGCACCGGCCTGCGGCGTGCGTTCCTGCAGCACCAGCAAGGCCGATTGCAGCAGCGGATCGGACTCGAAACGGCGCTGCATCGGGCGGTCGTGCAGCAGGTAACTGAGGGCCAAAAAGCCCATGCCCTGGTGGTGCACCATGAAGGAGCGGATGATGGCGCTGCCCTGCCCGCGCGGCAGGCGCGCCGTGGTGAAATCGATGGCTTCAAAGAAGCCGTAGCGGCCCATATAGCCGGCCGCCTGCATCCGCTGCAGGTTCTGGCACGACGCCTCCGGCTGCACCATCAGGCCCATCATGCTGGCGTACGGCGCCACCACCAAGTCGTCGGCCAGGCCCCGCTTCAAGCCCAGCCCTGGCACGCCAAACGCGCGGTACTGGTAATTCAGGCTGGCGTCGACCGTGTTGTAGCCGGACTCGGAAATCCCCCACGGCACATCGCGCTGGCGTCCGTAATCGATCTGCGCCTCGATGACGGAGTGGTACGTCTGGTCGAGCAGGGTGTTCGGATAATTCGGCATCACCAGCAGCGGCATCAGGTACTCGAACATCGAGCCGCTCCACGACAGCAGCACAGGTTGCCCCGCCACCATGCACAGCTGGCGGCCCAGGGCGAACCAGTGCTCCTGCGGCAGCTGCCCCTGGGCGATGGCGATGAAGCTGGCCAGGCGCACTTCGGAGGCCAATAAATCGTAGTAGCTGGGGTCCAGGCGCCGTTCGCTGACGTTGTAGCCGATGGCCAGCAGTTTTGTCGACGGGTTGTACAGGAACGCGTATTCGATCTGCGCAAAGTCGCGCGCCTGGCCCGCCGCGTGGGCGATGTCGCGCATGTGGCGTCCCGCCTGGTCGCGGCCCTGCGCCAGCAAGGCGGCCAGCTCGGCAGGCAGGCCTTCCGGTGTTTCCAGGTTGGCCAGTTCGCGCAATGTCAGCACGCGCATCAGCACCGCATCGACATCCACCTGCCCCGCCCACGGTGCCAGTTGCAGCAATTCGGCCAGCGCCGCGCGGCACTGGCGCGCCAGCGCACCCGCCCACATGGCCAGTTCGCCATCCCCGCTTTGCAGTGTCAGCGATAGCAACGCGTCGGCGGCGCCATTCACCGCGCCCAGGTAGGCATGCCATTCGCCCAGGGTGGCGGGATTTGCCGCTGCCTGCAGCAGGCTCATGCTGTCGCGCATGGCCTTGCCCTCGCCTTCGGCGGCGATGAATTCCTGCAGTACCTGCGCCGTCGTGCGGATGCCCTGCACCACCTGCGCGCCGATGATGGGCGCGTCGTACAGTTCCACCAGTCCCGGCTGCAAGGTCAGCAGATGGCCGGCCAGGTTGCCGCTGTCGACCGTCGAAATGTACATCGGTTGCAGCGCCTTGAGCGTTTGCGTGTCGTACCAGTTATAGAAATGGCCCTGGAAGCGTTCCAGTTCGCCCATGCTGTGCAGGGTGGCGCGGCTGCGCTCGATCAACTGGCCCAGGGTGAGGTAACCGAAATCGTAGGCCGTCAAATTCGCCAGCAGCGCCAGGCCGATATTCGTCGGCGAGGTGCGGTGCGCCACCACCAGGTTCGGATGCTCCTGCATATTATCGGGCGGCAGCCAGTGGTCATCGGGACCGACGAAGGTATCGAAATACGCCCAGGTCTTGCGCGCCACGCCGTGCAGGAAGCGTCCCTGCTCGGCCGACAGGCGCGCCACGGCCCGCTCGATGGGGCGGCTGATCCACCAGGCGATGGCGGGTGCGACGAGCCACAACAGCAGTACCACGGCGGCGGCCGGCAAGGCTTGCGGGCGCCAGGCCAGCAAGCCGCCAAAGGCAGCCAGCGCCAGCGCGGGCGAGCACCACATGGCGCGCCAGCTGTCGGCCTGCGAACCTGACGATGTGTGCAGGTTCGAGGCGCGCCAGTCGAGCAAGTGCTTGTGCGAGACGCCCAGGCGCCACAGGGTGCGCGCGATGGCGTCCAGGCTGATCCACGCTTCGTACGGCAGGAAGACGAGCGTCAGCATGGCGTGCGAAAACTGCACGCCGCAGCGCCGCTCGAAGGCGGCCAGATGCTGGCGCCACAGGGTGTCGCGCGGTTTGCGCAGCAAATCGTACAGGGCGGAAAACACGGGCGGCAGGAAGATGATGGCCAGGACCGCTGCACTCCAGAAGGCCACGTGCGGCAGGAAGCCCCACACCAGCAGCAGCGACAAGGTGGTGGCCGGCGCCACGACGCTGCGGCGCAGGTTGTCGAACAGCTTCCAGCGCGACAGCATCGACAGGGGATTGCGTTCGCGCTTGCCGGCGCGGCCCGGCACCCGGCCCAGCAGCCAGCCGAGCAGCTGCCAGTCGCCGCGTATCCAGCGCTGGCGCCGGCTCACGTCGGCGTCATAGCGGGCCGGATATTCCTCGTACAGTTGCGAGTCGCTGAGCAGCCCGGCGCGCAGGTAGCAGCCTTCCAATAAATCGTGGCTGAGGATCTTATTGTCGGGCAGGCGCTGGCCCAGCACGCGCTCGAACATGTCGAGATCGTAGATGCCCTTGCCGATGAAGGAGCCTTCATAAAACACGTCCTGGTACAGGTCCGACACGGTGCGCGTGTAGGGGTCGATGCCCGGCTCGCCACCGCACAGCAGCTCGTAGCGCGACGCGTTCGCGCTGGGCAACGCCACGGCCACGCGCGGCTGCAGGATGCCGTAGCCGGCCACCACGCGCGTGCCGGCCGCATCCAGCACGGGACGGTTCAACGGGTGCATCATGGTGGCGATGAATTCGCGCGCCGCATCGCGCGGCAGCTGCGTATCCGTGTCGAGCGTGATCACGTATTTGATCGTGCGCAGGCCGCGCAACTCGCCTTCCACCAGCGAGAATTTGTCGCGCGCGCCGCCGCGCAAAAACGCGTGCAGGTCGGACAATTTACCGCGCTTGCGCTCCTGTCCCATCCACGCATTCTGCTGCGAATTCCACAGGCGCGGACGGTGCAGCAGCAGGAACGGCCCCACATGGCCCAGCTCTTCGGGGCCGGCCGGATCGCCGTTTTCCTTGAACGCGACACCCTCCACGCGGTATTTCTCGTTCAGGCCGCGGATGATGTCCTGCGCCTGGCGCAGCAGGGCTTCGTCGCCCGGCATCGTTTGCGCCTGCGCGTCGACAAAGTCCGTCAGCAGGCAAAAGCGCAGGTTCGGGTCGCGGTTGGCGAGATAACGCACTTCCAGCGCCTCGCACAGAGCCGCCACGTTGTCCTCGCTGTAGATCAGGGTCGGCACGACGACGATGCCGCGCGCATCCGATGGAATGCCGGCCTGGTAATCCATGCGCGGCAGCGGATGCGGCGACGTCATCAGGGTCGCCAGCCAGTTCACCACGGCCACGGCCAGCTGGCTGCTGCCCAGCAGTGCCAGCACGCCCAGCGCCGTCAGGGGCCAGCCCTGCACGCCATGGCGCACGGCGCGCTCAAGCAGCAAGGCGCTCGTCGCCAGGGTCAGGAACGAGATCGCGCCCAGGTAGACGGCCAGCGGCGCCGCGCGCGCCGTATGCTGCAGCGCCTCGATGAAGGGCAGTTTCGCGCCGGCCTGCTTTTCCAGCACCAGCACGCCGCGCCCCACCAGGTAAAAGCCGATGTGGCCGCGGCGCGCATCATTGCCGTTGCCGTGCGTGTGCGCCAGCTGTACCACCATCTCGGCCACTTCCACTTCGCTGCGCGCGCTGCGCCTGGCGATGCGTTCGATGGCGTGGCGGTAGCTGTCGCGCGTGGCGAAATCCATCAAGCCATAGGTGCCGGCCGGATCGAGGCGCAGGGTCTGCTCGACGACGCTCATGGTCTCGACGAATTCCTGCCAATCCATGGTGCCGAGAAAACGCAGGCTGCCGATGCTGTTGGCGATCGACACCTGGTCGGCCGCCTGCTGCCCGATTTCGGACTGGATCTGCTGCTCGATGGTGAGGCCCGACTCGGCCAGCTTGTGCGTCAGCCACGACAGCGCCAGGGTCAGTGACGAACTTTGTCCCTGCAGGCGGCGCGACAATTCGGCCACGAAGGCGCTGGTCATCGGCGGATTCGAGCGGGCCATGTCGGCCACCAGCAGGATCAAGCCGCTGGGATTGCGCTCGGCGATCTCCGTCATCTGGTCGGCCCAGGTATTGGCCAGGTCGCGCTGCATGCGGTCGTCGGCCACGCGCGCGGCGACGCGGCGCAGGTTTTCGATCAGGGCCAGGCGCAGCATGATGGGCACGGCCCACAGTTCACCCAGGGTCAAGGTGGCCACGTCCTGATAAGCCTCGACGAAGTGGCACAGGTTTTCCAGGTCGACGCGGCCATCGCCGTGCGAGATGATTTCCAACGCGATCTTGTACACGCGCGGGCAGCCCGCGTCCGCGCCGGACGTCAGCCGTGGCAACTCCTTGCTGTAGTTCTTCGGCAGGTGGCGCCGCGTGGTGCGGATCTGCTCTTCGATCAGATAGAAATTATCGAGCAGCCATTCCGAGGCGGGCGTGACCTGGCGCCCGCTTTTGACGGTCGCCGTCAGCTCGTTGACGGTGGCCGTGATCAGGGCCGCATTGTCGGCCAGGCGCGCCAGCAGGCGGTCGCGCCCATGATGCCGTCCCACCGCATGGCCGGCAGCCACGTGCTTGCCGTGGACGGCCATCTGCATGGCGCTGAATAATTCGGAACGCAAGGGCAAGGCATCGTCGCGCGCGGCGTCGAAGGTTTCCGGTGCAAGGGAATGGTCGCGGAAGATTTCTTTAACTTTTGAAATCTGTTCCTTGATCTGCTGCGTGACAACTGCTGTGTACTCTTTCAACTTGGCCTCGCTAGGTGCGCGCAGGCAGCCAGCGGCCGCCGTCACGCTGGCCCAGTCTGGAAGAACACGATCGGACACTGGCGAAGACGGAAAGCGAAGCGCCGGAGCGTTGCGACGAATCTCAGGGTGTAGGGAGATTTTCTCAACTTCATCGTAGGGGCGCCCTGCGCGCAAGACCGTGCGCTAGCGTACATACCCGGCGCTTTAGGGGCGTGCCGGCAAAGAAATCAGCGAGTGAAACGGGAGAAAGATTCCTGGAGGAAATGAATAGAGGGAAAGGAGTAGCGGCACCGTGCCAATGATGACACGGTGCAATATTTCAAGGAGGAAAGTTCAAGCCGCTCAGGCAGCGATGGCCAGCGGGTGACGCATCGCCTCCGCCATCGCCATGCCGCCGTTGAGCTGCCATGCCGCGCCGTGACCGAGGCGGCGCAGGCAGACGGCGGCGCGCGCGCTGCGGTTGCCGCTGCGGCAGAAAAAGACCAACGGACGCTGCGGCTGCTGCAACCATTCAGCCACCTGTCCCGCCAGGCGGCTCAGCGGTACGCTGCGCACGGCGCAACCCTCGAATACCGTGCCGGCGCACGCCGCGTGTTCATACGCTTCGCGCACGTCGACGAGGATGGCGTCGGGATGCTGGCGCAGGAAGGCGGGCAAAACGGCCGCATCGAGCTGCAGTTCGCTCGTGGACGCTTCGCCTTCGCCGGCGACGCGCACGGTGCTGCAGAGGCGGCCGTCGTCGCTTGAGCTGCACAGCACGGTGTCTTGCGTCACCAGCGCAGCATCCAGCAAGGGCCTCAACGTCTCGGGCGCCAGGGCGCCGATGAAGGCAAAGCGCTGCTCCAGCAGATACGCATGGTTTTCGCCACACTCGACGCGTCGCAGGCGCTGCTGGCCCAGTGCCAGCTCACCGTCGATATCGATGCGGCCCACCTGTTCGATGGCGAGTTCCTGCAGCAAGGCCAGGCGCGCCACGCCATGGTCGGCCGGGGCGGCCGTGTGCACGATGGCGCGCAAGGCCAGGTGCTGGCAGCGGATGTAGGCGGCCAGGCGCGGCACCAGGGCGGCGACGGGATCAATGACAACGCAACTGGCGCTGGCAGCGTCGCTGAGCAGCCAGGTGCACTGGCCATCGACGCTCAACTGGATCACGCCGTCCTGCGGCGATGGCGCCAGCGCCGATGGCAGCAAACAGCTGCTGCGCAGCGCTTCGCCGCAACGCTCGATGCGCGCGCAGGCGGCCGTCACCGTCGCCGCGTCGATCAGGGGGCCGAACGACAAACGGATGGCCGAGCTGGCGCGCCATTGCGGCACGCGCATCGCTTCCAGCACATAGCTGGGGAGCGCCTTGGCGGCGGAACAGGCGCTGCCCGAGCTGACGCGCACGCGCGCCGCATCGAACAGGTCCAGCAATTCTTTCGACGACAAGCCGGGCACGGAAAAATTGAGCGTCGTCGGCAGCGACAAGTCGAACGGCATATTGAACACGATGCCGGGGAAAGCGCGTTCCAGGCTGGCCACCAGCTGCTCGCGGAAAGCAGCCAGGTCGGCGTGGCTGCGGAAGGTCTTGCCATCGTCGAGCGCGGCCAGCACGGCGCCCAGCGCGGCGATGCCGGCCATGTTTTCCGTGCCCGAGCGCAGGCCCGCTTCCTGGCCGCCGCCCATCATCAGAGGGGTGAACGGCGCGCCAGCGCGCACATACAGCATGCCGATGCCCTTGGGCGCATACAGCTTGTGGCCGGAAAACGGCGCGTAATCGATGCGCGTGGCGGCCAGGTTCAGCTTCAGCTTGCCCAGCGCCTGCACGCAATCGACCATCCAGTAGGCATCGGCGCCCCGTTCCTGCAGCAGCTGGGCGATGGCGGACAAGTCGCTGACGACGCCCGTTTCATTATTCGCCGCCATCGTGCACAGCATGGCCGCGTCGCCGATCAGCGCATCGAGCGCCTGCAAATCGTGGCGTCCCTGCGCATCGACGGGCAGCTTGCGCACTTCCAGGTTCAGGCCCAGGAGCCGGTTCCAGTGCGCCAGGCTTTCCGGCACGGCCTTGTGCTCGGTCGCGCCATACAGCAGCAGGCTGCCGATGCGCTTGCCCGCGTCGCGCCGTTCGCGCAGCGCGCACAGGGCCGACAACACGGCCGTCTGAATGCCTTCGGTGGCGCCGCTGTTGAACATCAACCGGCCGTCGCCCACGCCCAGCAGACCGCTGGCGCGCTGGCGCACGCCATCCATCATGGCCTTGGCCTGCAATCCCGTGGCGTGGGTGCTGCTGGGATTGCCATAGCCCTGCTCCATCGCTTGCCGGGCGGCGGCAACGGCGGCGGGCAGCACGCAGGTGGTGGCATTGCTGTCGAGGTAGATTTCTTTCATGATGGCAGTCCGGGGATTCTATAAATAAAGGGGCAGCACTGGCGGCTGGAACGTATGAACAGTCTACCGGCACCCGCCCGTGAAGATATGCCAAAAGACACTGCAAATACGGTAATATGCAGCATGTTCATGCTATAAAAACAGGAATAGTAAAATGCATTCACCAAACACTCCGCTCGACAAATTCGACTGCGCCATCCTGGCCGCCCTGCAGCAGGATGGCACCTTGTCGATCGCCGCCCTCAGCGAGAAGATCGGCTTGTCGAGCACGCCGTGCTGGAAGCGGGTCAAGCGCCTGGAGGAAGAGGGCTATATCGAGAGCCGCGTGGCCATCGTCAACCGGCAAAAAGTGGGTTTGCCCGTGACCGTCTTCGTCAGCGTGCGCACCGGTCAGCACGATGAAAAATGGCTGCGCCGCTTCGCCGCCGCCGTCATCGTCTTGCCCGAGGTGCAGGAATTTCACCGCATGAGCGGCGATATCGACTACCTGCTGAAAGTCGTTACCACCGACATCAAGGGCTACGACACCTTCTATAAAAAGCTCATCAAGGCGGTGCAGCTGACGGGCGTGTCGTCCGCCTTCTCCATGGAACAAATCAAGTGCAGCACGGAATTGCCTCTGGAATTGATCGCCCACGGCTTGCCTGCCTGAACGTTTTTCCGCGCAGCATGGGGGTACATGAAAACTGCACATGTTGACACCGCACAATCGTTGCCATACGGCAACACATCTGCATCAAATACGGCATTCCTCCCCTATATTTCCCCTATCCGTCGCTATACTGCGCACTTGCCTGTGCATGTTTGGCAACCTCTGCCAGTCGCGCAGGCCCATTCCCAGGGTCGTCCATGCATCTGCTTCGCCACCTTTCCATCCAGAAAAAATTGATGTTCAGCATGGGTTTGTGCCTGCTGCTGTTCATGGGCATTTCATCGTTCCTCAGCGTGCGCATGAGCAGCGATTATGTGCGCGAGCGCGTCGTCGGCCAGGAGCTGCCGGCCCAGGTGGGCGAAATCCGCAACGACGTGCTGCGACAGATCAGCCAGCCGCTGTCCGTGGTACAGACGATGGCGAATGATGTCTTTCTGCAAGATTGGGAAGACGCGGAGTTGGCCGACAGCGGCATGGCCACTTTCCAGCGCTACGCCAGGATGCTCAAGGAAAAAAACAAGGCGGCCGTCGTCAGCTGGAGTTCACAAGCGGCATCCAGGTACATGACCGATGCGGGCCTGATCCGCACGCTGGACAAGCAGTTGCCAGCCGATCACTGGTTCTTCAGCATGCTCGGCGAAAACAAACAGCACACGATCAATCTGGATCGCGATCCGGCCTCGGGCAGTTTCATGCTGTTCCTGAATGCGCGCGGCCAGACAGCCGGTGGCAAGGCCGTCATTGCAGGCATGGGCTTGAGCGTCGACGCCATGGCCGAGACCATCCGCAGCTACAAGGTCGGCCAGACGGGCCATGTCTACCTGGTACGTGCCGACGGCAGCCTGCTGATCCACCGCGATCCGGCCTTGGCCGACGGCAAGCATCAATTGAAGGACTTGCCCGGCTTTAGCGCGGCACTGAGCAAGACTCTGCTGACGGGCAACAAGTACGCGTACGCCATCTACGACGCGCCGGCGGGACGCCAGTTCGTCGCCGCCTCCTTCGTGCCGGAATTGAATCTGTATGTGATGGCCGAAGTGCCGGAAGCGGAAGTGCTGGGCAACGTCACGCGTTCGGCCCTGATCGCTGCCCTGATCGCCGGCCTGGTGGGCGGCGGCATCGCCCTGCTCATCATTTATGTCATCAGCCGCGCCATCGCCGCCCCCGTCGCGCGCGCGGCCGACATGCTCAGCGAAATCGCCAGCGGGAACGGCGACTTGAGCCGCCGCATGCCCGTCGAATCCGAAGACGAGGTCGGCGCCCTGGCCGCCGCCTTCAACCGCTTCGTCGCGTCGCTGAACGTGACGATACGCGAAGTTAGCGACAGTACCGGGGCGATTACCAGCGCATCGAGCCAGATCGCGTCGGGCAACCTGGACCTGTCGGCGCGTACGGAAGCCCAGGCGTCAAGCCTGGAAGAGACGGCGGCGGCCATGGAAGAACTGACATCGACAGTGAAACAGAACGCGGATAACGCGCGTCAGGCAAACCAACTGGTGGTGTCGGCTTCAAGCCACGCCGTCAAGGGGGGCGAAGTAGTCGGACAAGTCGTGCAAACGATGGGCGCGATTACGGAGAGTTCCCGCAAGATCGCAGATATTATCGGCGTGATCGACGGCATTGCCTTCCAAACCAATATCCTCGCGCTGAACGCAGCGGTCGAGGCGGCGCGCGCGGGCGAACAGGGACGCGGCTTTGCCGTGGTGGCAACCGAGGTGCGCAACCTGGCGCAGAGGTCAAGCCAGGCGGCGAAGGAAATCAAGGACTTGATCGTCGACTCGGGCAGCAAGGTGAACGCGGGCAGCAAACTGGTCGACTCGGCCGGCGCTACCATGCAGGACATCGTCGTCTCCGTGCAAAGAGTCGCCGACCTGATGGGAGAAATCGCCTCGGCCAGCCAGGAGCAAAGCCAGGGCATCGCGCAAGTCAATGCCACGGTCACGCAGATGGATGACGCCACCCAGCAAAATGCGGCGCTGGTGGAAGAAGCGGCGGCGGCAGCCCAGTCCTTGCAGGATCAGGCTGGGCGGCTGGCGCAGGTGGTCAGCGTCTTCAAGCTGGAAGAAACCGGGCATGCCGCGCAGCAGCCGGCCGGCAAGCCGGCGCTGCCCAAGCCGGCCCGTCCAGCACTGGCCAAGGCAGCAGCAGCGCGCCCGACAGCGCCGGCCAGCGATGCGTGGGAAGAATTTTAAGGGTGCTGGAAAACGCTTAAATCGCCGGCGCTTTCACGCTTGCCGCTTGCTTGAAGAAATCATAAATGCCGCTCTCGCTCATGCGGCGGGCATTCGCCAGTTCGCCGCCCTTGGTGGCGTACAGCACCTGGTTGTTGTCGCTCGATACGAGCACGGCGGCGGGGATGCCTTTCTTGAGCGGATTGCCATAGGCTTGCGCCACGTCAAGGTTATGGTCGAAGTTACCCACGTCGACCTTGACGACCTTGAACTGCTGTTGCATCAGCTCGGCATTCTTGCCTTCCTTCAAGGCCTTGTCGAGCGCGCGGCAATCCTCGCACCAGTTGGCGCCAAAGATCAGCAGGACTGGCACGTGCGCCGCCTTGGCCTCGGCCAGCGCGCGGGCCACGTCGGCCTTGGCATCGGCCGCCGCGTTATACGGCAAATGCGGCGTGGCGACGGGGTTGGCCGGCGTCGGGGCGGCGGCAACGGCGGTGCCGGCAAGCAGCAGGCTGGCAAAGAAAAGGGAAACGAAACGGGAAACGCGCATGCGGGACTCCTGAGAGAGATCGTGAAGCCAGCTGAACAGCTGCCAGCGGGCGTGATTGTCTAGAATATGCGTACCTGTAGGAAATATCCACCATTTAATTGCACTGTGCTTATGCGAAAAACGTATAAGCACGCCAAGGATAAGCCACTTGAACATGCCAGACAGCCTGCCCCCAACGCTATCCGGCGCCGCGCGCATGCTGTGCAGCGCCTATCCCGGCGGCATGCCAGACTCGGCGTACTTCGCCGTGCTGGACCTGTTGTATGAACACTTTTCCGACCGCAACCTGGCCGAGCTGATGGCCGCCATCGCGGCCGTCGGGAACTTGCTGGCGCGGCACGGCCTGCACGCCGTCTGCGCCGGGGATTAATGCCCGCAGGCAGCGAAATGGAACGCATGGGATAATATCGGGCTCACACAGAGCAACGCGGCCCGAACGCGCCCTCCCCATGACGACTTCTTTCCTGGCACGCTGGCTGCCGCAACCAAACAACGGCAGCCGCCGCGAACAAGCGCGTGCCTGCGCGGGCGCCATCTGCGGTCTGTTGCTCACTGGACTCATCTGCCATTTCCTGCTGGCCCCCGACAGCGCCAGTGTCTACCTGATCGCGCCCATGGGCGCCTCTGCCGTGCTGCTGTTCTGCCTGCCGGCCAGCCCGCTGGCGCAACCGTGGTCCGTGGTGGGCGGCAACGTCGTCTCCGGCCTGGTGGGCATGGCTTGCGTGAAGTGGCTGGGATCGAGCGTAGGCGTGGCGGCCCTGGCCGCCTGCCTGGCCATCGGCGCCATGTTTGCCCTGCGCTGTTTGCATCCGCCGGGCGGGGCCGTGGCGCTCACCACCGTGGTCGGCGGCGCCAGCGTGCATGCGGCCGGCTTTGAGTTCGTCTTCATCACCGTGCTGTTCAATTCCGCCGTGCTGGTTGCTTGCGCCGTGCTGTACAACAACCTGACGGGGCGTCGCTACCCGCACATCCAGCAACTGGTGGCACCGCATCCGCACGCCACCCGGGATGACGTGCCCAGCAACCGCCTGGGCTTTTCGCCGGACGACCTCGATGCCGTCTTGCGCCAGCACAGCGAAGTGCTCGATATCAGCCGCGACGATTTGCAAGCCATCTTCCTGCAAACGGAAATGCGCGCCTACCAGCGCCGTTTCGGCGTCGTCACCTGCGCCGACATCATGTCAAAGGATGTGCTCAGCGTGGAATTCGGCACGCCGCTCGATGTTGCCTGGCGTACCATGCGCGAGCACCAGGTGGGCGCCCTGCCCGTGCTGAACCGGGCGCGCCGCGTCATCGGCATCATCACGCAGACGGATTTCCTGCGCCATGGCGGCCTCGACGATTATCAAGGCATGCGCCAGCGCCTGCGCGGCTTGCTGCAGCGCAGCGGCCTGTCCCACGGCGACAAGCCGGAAGTGGTGGGCCAGCTGATGACGCCGTCGCCGCACACGGCCCGCCTGGGCACGCCCATCATCGACCTCGTGCCCCTGATGGCCGACGCCGGCTACCACCATATTCCCATCCTCGACGAGGATGAACGCCTGGCCGGCATCATCAGCCAGTCCGACCTGATGGCGGCCCTGTACGAAAGCCGCTTTGCCGAGGCCGCCGCATGACGCCCTTCCAGGCACTGCTGACCGGTCCCGATGGCGGCCCGGCTGGCACGCCTGTCAGCGCACATTTCTTTGGCACCCAGCTCGCCATCGATGCGCCCGGCCATGGTGTCGACGTGGCGCAGCTGGTCGTCAGCGTGGGCGGCGTCGACGGGCCGGAACTGTTCCTGAACTGGCTCGACGAACAAGGACGACAAGCGTCGCTGAAACCGCTCGGCGCGGAGGACATCGCCATCGTCTTGCGCGAAGCGCCGGCGGCGCTGCAACCGCAACTGCAGCGTTTGTGGGGCGAGCGCCAGCGCAACCGGCGGCAGGTGTCGGGCTGGCTGCTCGGTTTGACGGGCGCCGCCGTCGTCGCCACGGCCCTGCTGTGGTGGCAAGGCGGCCATGCCGTCGGCGCGCTGGCGGGGCTGATTCCCCTGTCGACGGAAAAGCAGCTGGGCGAACTGGCCCTGGCGCAAGTACGCGCGCAAGGCAGCATCAGCGAGAGCGGCGTGGCGCAGCAAACAGTGCAGGAAATCGGCCGCCAGCTGACGACCGGTTCGCGCTACCAGTACCGCTGGCTCGTCAAGCAGGACGACACGGTCAACGCGTTTGCCATGCCGGGCGGCATCATCGTCGTGCATACGGGCTTGCTGCGCCAGGCGGGGGATCCGGGCGAGCTGGCCGGCGTGCTGGCGCATGAAGTGCAGCACGTGGAGCAGCGCCATTCGTTGCGACAAATGATCAGCAGCCTGGGCTGGGGCGCCCTGATGGGCGTGACCATCGGCGACATCAGCGCCGTGGCCGCCATGCTGGCGCACCAGGCCGGCACCCTGTATTTCAGCCGCGACATGGAAGAAGAGGCGGATCGCCTGGGTTTGCTGGCCTTGCAGCGCGCGCGAATCCGCCCGGACGGCATGCTGCGCTTTTTCCAGAAGCTCGACGACAAGGACAAGGCCAGCGTACCGGGATGGATTTCCTCACACCCGCAAACGGCGGCACGCGCGCAGCAGATCCGCAGCCTGATCGCTGCCACGCCCTGCCCTGCCTGCGCCCCCTTGGTCAGCCAGCACTGGCAGGCGATGAAAGCCCTGGTCGCGTCAGCGGACAAATAGCAACATTTCTCCCGCACAATTTGTCCAAACGCACTGGGCAATGGCGTATGCTTACGCCCCGGCTGTTCCATCTTGAACGGCCACCCCGACCCCGCCAAGAACGCCTATCAAAACCTACTGCGCGTCGTAATTTGCGGTCTGCGATGCTCACTGTACCTTCGTACAGTTGCGCTTCTCGACCACAACTTCCTTCCGCTCGCTACGGTTTTATTAGGCGTTGTAAGCCTCCGTTCATTCCCTCCTTACAAAGGATCTCGCGCATGAAGCATCGTTTTGCCGCCGGCACCCTCGGCACCCTGGCCATCTCCCTGTTGCTCGCCCATGCGCCCATGGCGCAAGCGGCCCAGCCCGCAGCCAAAACCGTGGCCGTCAGCGCACCCAAAGCGAAGCAGCAGCTGCAAGTGCTGGCCGACCAATACTATGATGCGCTGGCCCGTTTCGAGCCGATCAATGCCACCGAGAGCGGCGACAACCGTTTCGACGACCAGATCGGTTCAGCCATCGTGCCCGCCGCGCGCGCAAAACAATTCGCCCTGTACCGCCAGTACCAGAAGACCCTGCGCAGCATTGCCCGCGCGCAGCTGTCGCACCAGGACCAGATCAACTACGATATCCTCGACTATGAACTGGCCACGGCGCTGAGCTTCGAACGCTTCCCCGAATACCTATTGCCCCTGAACCAGATGGACAGCATGCCCGTCACCTTGGCCAATTATGCGGGCGGAGAGGCATCGCAGCCTTTGACCACGGTCAAGGAGTATGACGCTTACCTGAGCCGTATTGGCCAGTTGCCGGGCTGGATAGACCAGGCCATCGCCAATATGCGGGTCGGCATGCAAAAAAGCATCGTGCTGCCGAAGGCGCTGACGGAATCGGCATTGCCGCAATTCAAGAAACTCGTCAGCGCCACGCCGCAGGAGAGCGTCTATTACACGCCCATCAAGAACTTGCCGGCCAGCTTTTCCGACGCGGACAAGGCGCGCCTGACGCAAACCTACACCGTCATCATCGAGGCCAAGCTGATGCCTGCGCTGCAGCGCCTGTCCACCTTCATGGAACGCGATTACCTGCCGGCCGGCCGCACGAGCAGCGGCTGGAGCGCCCTGCCCGATGGCGCCAGCTGGTACCAGGCGCGCGTGGCCAGCAGCACCACCACGGATTTGAAGCCGGAGCAAATCCACGCCATCGGCTTGAAGGAAGTGGCGCGCATCCAGGAACAATACGCGATCGTGGGCCCGAAGATGGGCTACAACGGCCCTGCGGCCGGCTTGCCCGTGTGGGTGTCGGAACAGGCGAAATACCGCCCGTTCAAGACGGAGCAGGAAGTGCTCGACGTCTACCGCAAGCTGAACGTGCTGCTGGACAGCAAATTGCCAGCCCTGTTCACCCTGGTGCCGAAGGCGCCGCTGGACTTGCGCCTGGAACCCGAACTGAGCCGCGACACGGCCGCCGACCACTACACGGCGCCGGCCGCCGACGGTTCGCGCCCGGGCGTGTTCTGGTCCGTCGTCACGGATCCGAAACTGTATGGCGACACGGGCATGACCACCCTGTTCCTGCACGAAGGCAAGCCAGGCCACCATTTCCACCTGGCGCTGGTGCAAGAGATGGACTTGCCGAACTTCCGCCGTTTCGGCGGCAACAATGCCTTCACGGAAGGCTGGGCCCTGTATGCGGAAACCCTGGGCAAGGAAATGGGCCTGTTCGAGGATCCGGCCCAGTATTTCGGCCACTTGAACGACGAGATGCTGCGCGCCGTGCGCCTGGTGGTCGACACGGGCTTGCACACCAAGGGCTGGACGCGCGAGCAGACGATCAAGTACATGCGCGACACCCTCGGCTATGACGCCGTGGCGAAAAGCGAAACGGAACGCTACATGGCGTGGCCGGGCCAGGCGCTGGGCTACAAGATCGGTTCGCTGAAAATCGTCGAACTGCGCCAGCGCGCGCAGCAAGCGCTGGGCGACAAGTTCAGCCTGCCGAAGTTTCACGAAGTGGTACTCGGCGACGGCACCCTGCCCCTGAAGCTGCTGGAAGCCAAGGTCGACCGTTGGATCGCGCAGCAGAAGTAAGCGGCAGCGCCTGAAAACAAAACGGCAGCACCTCGATGGCGCTGCCGTTTTTTTTCGCCGCCGGCGTTTCCAGCTACACCAGCAGCGCGGCGCTCATCGAGTGTACTTCCTCGGCCGATTCGGCCAGGATGCTTTGCAGGGTCTCGTTGTCGATAATGAAATCTATGACGGAATCGGAGGGCGTGAGCATTTCCACGTACGTCAGCTGCAAGGGCGACGGCACGGGTGACAGTTGCTTGGCCAACAACAAGGTATCGAGCAGGGAGTCGGGCGGGATGGATAGCAAGCCATCGCGCAAGCCTTCGATGGCTTCGCTCACGGCCAGCGGGATCAGCAGCTTCTTCATGACTTCGCGGGAAATGATCTCTTCGGCGGACTCCATCCAGTGATCCGTATCGTCGTCGAGCAAGCCGGGGAACTCATCGGCACGCGACAGCAAATAAAAGCCTCCCACCTCATGCACGATACCGGCGAACAGCGCCGTGTCGGCATCGACGTGCGTCACGCGGCGGGCCAGCACGTGCGCCAGCGCCGCCACGTGGGCCGTGTGCTCCCACAGCTGGGTCGCCTTCTGGCGCAGGACGGGGTCGATGATCTTGCTGCCAAACTGGCGCACCACCATGGCCGCCACCAGCGCGTACAGATTGCGGTAACCCATGCGCATCACGGCGGCGCGCACGCTGGTCACGGGCGCCGCATCGCCGCGGCTGTACACGGCCGAATTGGCCAGCGCGACCGTGCGCGCCGCCAGCAAGGGTTCGCCCAGAACCAGCTTGATCGCATGATCGATATGGCAGTCCGGTTCAGCCAGGGCCAATTGCAATTGCAATGCGGAATTCACACTCGTGGGAAACGTTAATTCTCCCCGCACTGCCTGGGAAACAATTAAACCGAAAGCCTGTAGTTTATTCATCATACGATCAATCCGCCTCAGATATTTTTCCAGCCAAAAATTTCATATGTCAGAAATTGAATGCCAGGCCCGGCCTTTAGAATACAGATGGCGTGTCATTCGCCTGCATGGAAGAATCTGGCAATGCCAGCGCATGCAATTGTGATTCATCGCCGATGACAAACAACTTCGGCTGCTGTAATACCTGCAGCAGAAATGGCTGGCCTTCACGCAGACGCCGGCGATAATCGGCCAGCGTATATAAGTTGGGATTGATTTTACGCCTCAAGGTTCGCTCGGCCGGCGCCAATCCCGTCAACAGATCGCCATAATTGGCTTCTTCGCCCACCAGCAGCAAATCGATGGCGCTGCCAGGCATGTCCTGTCCCTTCGCCGTGGCACCCGACACGAATGCCAGGTGCAACTGGGCACGCAAGGGCGCCAGCGTCATGCTGAGGACGCCAACGATGCCAAAAGTTTTCTGCACCAGTCCGCTCAATTCCGGATACACGAGGCTTTCCTTGTTGGGCCAGAAGCGCCGCACATTGCCGATCCGCTCCGACGTGATCAGGCCGGACTCATGCAAGCGGCGCAGCTCCCGTTGCGCCGACGCGCTGCCAAGGCCGGTCAGGCGCATGATCTCGTTCAAGTGAAAGCCTTCATTCACGCGGACAAACAGCAATCCCAGCAGTTTCTGCTGGGCGGGAGTAAACAGGGCTTGGGCAATCATGCGCCAAATCTTAGCATGAATAAACTGATAATTGGCGTGGCCCGCTATCGACGGGGATTTGCGCAACATATATGCCGGCCGCGACCAGTGGCGGCCGTGCTGGCGGGTACTCGGCATCGCCGGACACGCCACGGCACGCCCCGTAACGGCGCCGAGGAGGAAAATCAATGTGAGCGCTCACTGCAAAGCGAACAAGGCAACAGTACAATGCGCGAAAAAAGAGAAAGATGATTGAATATGCCTGGCCATCAAAATATATGGATGCCGGACAGATCAATTATATATACCTTGATTCGTTTTAATTTTTTCCCGCAAGCCGATCATAATCAAATCGAGACCCGCATTAAAACGGTCGTCGATTTCCGCATTAAAGATGGCATCCATGGATGCGAGCACGTGCGGATAATGGTCGGCCGCCATGGCGGCGAAAGCGGCACGCCGGTTCGATAATGCATACATCGCGGCGCTTCCCGGTCCCGTGCCTTGCGCTTCCATGACAAAACCGAGCACATAATAGAGCAGCGTAAATGCGCTCCAGCTGGCCAGTTTCTCCGATGCCCCGGCTGCACGCATCGGGCCGATTAACGCTTCGGCGACGCGAAACACGTTTTCCGATATCACATAGGTACCGCCAAAGACGCGCACGCCATCGCGGCGGGCCGATAACGCCGCGCGCAGTTGCGCCGCCACCTGGCGCAACTGCGCTTCCCAGCCCGCATCCGCATCGACGTTCCTTGCCACGTCTTCGATCAGCACGTCGGCCATGCCATCAAGCAAAGCCTGCTTGTTCGCAAAATGCCAGTACAGCGAAGCGGCCTTGATGCCCATCGCGTCGGCCAGGCGACGCATGGTCAAGCCTTCGATACCCACTTCGTCCAGCAGCTCGAGCGCCCTGGCCACCACGGCTTCGCGTTGAATTTTCATTTTCCTGTCATTTCCCTTGAAACTCTAACGTCGTTAGTTTACCATTTTACACAGACTAACAACGTTAGATTGAGAGCGACATGCACAATAGCGATATCGAAGTCATCATCGTCGGCGCCGGCCCCGTCGGCCTGACCCTGGCCTGCGAATTGCGCCTGGCCGGCATCCGCGTGGCCATCCTGGAACGGCGGCCGCAGCGCAGCGCGCATTCGCGTGCGCTGACCATCCATGGCCGCACCCTGGAAATGCTGGGCTTGCGGGGCCTGGACCAGCGCTTTGTTGCGCTGGGCACGCCCTTGTCCAGCGGCCACTATGCGGGCCTCGATACCCGGCTCGATTTTTCCGGCTTCGACACGCCCCATCCCTACACCTTGTTCCTGCCGCAAAACACGACGGAACGCCTGCTGGAAGAGCAATTGCTGGAAGACGGCGTGGCAATTGTTCGCGGCGCGCTCGTGGAACAGACACAGCAGGATGACGATGGCGTCACGGTGGCCGGCACGCACGACGGCGCTCCATTCTGCCTGCGTGCCCGTTACCTGATCGGCACCGATGGCGCTCGCAGCCTCGTGCGCCAGCAGGCGGGCATCGCCTTCGACGGCGTGGCGGCCACGTGCAGCATGCTCATGGGAGATGTGCGGCTGCGCCATCCACCCGCGTCACCCATGCTGTCCCTGACGAACGCAGCGGGTAGCCTGATGATCGTGCCGCTGGGGCAAGGCCGCCACCGCGTCATCACCCTGAGTGCGCGCCGTCCCCAGGCTGCGGCGGCGGAAGCGGCCACCGTGGAGGAGTTGTCGCAGGCCAGCACGGCCATCGCGGACCACGATTTCGGCCTGCATGACGCCAGCTGGCTGTCGCGCTTCAACGACGAAACACGGTTGGCCCGGCGCTATCGCCAGGGACGCGTCTTCCTGGCCGGCGATGCCGCCCACATCCACATGCCGGCAGGCGGCCAGGGCATGAACGTGGGAATGCAGGACGCGATGAACCTGGGCTGGAAGCTAGCCGGCGTACTCAAGGGCTATGCGCCGGACAGCCTGCTCGACAGCTACCATGCGGAGCGCCATCCCGTTGGCGTGTCGTTGCAGCACAATACCCTCGCGCAAACGGCCATGCTGACGCGTTTTGACGCGCGCACCCTGGCCCTGCGCGCCACCATCAGCGACATGCTGGCGCAACCGGACGTCAACCGCGCGCTGGCCAGCGAGTTGTCCGGCTTTGGCGTGCGCTATCCCATCTCGCTGGGCTCTGACGCGAGCGCCGGCAGCGCAGACTGGATCGGCAGACGCGTGCCCGACTGGTTGCTGCGCCTAGCCGACGGCACGGCCGTGGGCATCCATGAACTGTTGCACGCGGGAAAATGGCTGCAGTTGGTCGTTGGCAATGCCGCGCACGCAGTACAACCGTATCGTTTCGATGCGGCCTGGCTCACCTCGCTGACCATCAAACCCGGCTGCCAGCCACTGGCCGGCATCAAAAGCCTGATGATCCGGCCCGATGGCTATGCGGACCATGCGGTCTGATTGACTTATCTCAAGACGAAAAAAAACGGCACCCGAAGGTGCCGTTCTTGTCAGCTAGCAGCGCAGATTACGCTTCGTCGCCGTGGTGTTGCTGGGTTTCGATGTCCTGCAGCGCTTCGGCAGCTTCGCCAGCCATCGAGGCTTTCTCGGCCAGCAGCAGCGCTTGACGCTCTTCCACTTCCCACGCTTCTTTCTCTTTGCGTGCGCGGTGGAAGGCCAGACCCGTACCGCCAGGAATCAGACGGCCGACGATGACGTTCTCTTTCAGGCCGCGCAGACCATCGCGCTTGCCCATGATCGCCGCTTCGGTCAGCACGCGGGTGGTTTCCTGGAACGATGCGGCCGAGATGAACGAATCGGTCGACAGCGATGCCTTGGTAATACCCAACAAGACGTTTTCGTAGGTCGCTGGAATCTTGTTCTCAACGGCCATGCGATCGTTCTCGTCCAACAGTTCCGAACGCTCTACCTGCTCGCCAACGATGTAGTTGGTGTCGCCGGCATTGACGATCTGAACGCGGCGCAGCATCTGACGCACGATCACTTCGATGTGCTTGTCATTGATCTTCACGCCTTGCAGACGGTACACGTCTTGCACTTCGTCAACGATGTAACGTGCCAGCGCTTCGATACCCAGCAGGCGCAGGATGTCTTGCGGATCGGCCGGGCCGTCCACGATCATCTCGCCCTTATTCACGACTTGGCCGTCATGCACCAGCACTTGTTTGTCCTTGGTAATCAAGAACTCATGCTTGTTGCCGTCCATGTCCGTGATTTCCAGACGCTGCTTGCCCTTGGTTTCTTTACCGAACGCAACCGTACCCGTGACTTCCGCCAGCATACCGGCATCTTTCGGCGAGCGCGCTTCGAACAGTTCCGCAACACGTGGCAGACCACCGGTAATATCGCGCGTTTTTTGCGATTCGGTAGGAATACGTGCCAGCACTTCACCCACCGATACCTGTTGACCGTCCTTGACCATGATCAGTGCGCCGACCTGGAAGCCGATCGCCACCGAGTGTTCGGTGCCGGCGATCTTGACTTCTTCGTTCGCGTCGTTGATCAGCTTGACTTGCGGACGCAACGTTTTCGTCAACGAACCGCGACGTTTCGCATCGATCGCCACCAGGGTGGACAGACCGGTCACTTCGTCGACCTGACGGGCTACGGTGACGCCTTCTTCGACGTTCTCGAAACGCACTTGACCGGCGTATTCGGTAATGATCGGACGGGTCAGCGGATCCCACGTTGCCAGGGCCGTACCGGCCTTGATGACCATGCCGTCCTTGACGATCAGGGTCGCGCCGTACGGTACTTTATGACGCTCACGCTCACGGCCATGGTCGTCGGTAATCAGCACTTCGCCGGAACGGGAAATGACGATTTGCGCGCCCTTGCCGTTCGTCACGTAACGCATGGTTGCCGTGAAGCGGATGGTACCGTTCGACTTGGCTTCCACCGACGATGCCACTGCTGCACGCGATGCCGCACCACCAATGTGGAACGTACGCATGGTCAGCTGGGTACCCGGCTCACCAATCGACTGCGCTGCCACCACACCGACGGCTTCGCCGGCGTTGACCAGCATGCCGCGGCCCAGGTCGCGGCCATAGCATTTGGCGCACAGGCCGAAGCGCGTGTCGCAAGTCAGTGGCGTGCGAACCTTGACTTCATCGATGGACAGACGTTCGATCTCTTCGACCATGTCTTCGTCCATCAAGGTGCCGGCTTCGTACAGCGTTTCCTGGGTTTCAGGATTGACGACGTCATGCACCACCACGCGGCCGAGGATACGGTCACGCAACGGTTCGATGACTTCACCACCTTCGACCAGTGCCTTCATGACGGCGCCGTTCATGGTGCCGCAATCGTCCTCGATCACCACCAAGTCTTGCGTCACGTCAACCAGACGACGCGTCAGGTAACCGGAGTTAGCCGTCTTCAACGCCGTATCGGCCAGACCTTTACGCGCACCGTGGGTCGAAATGAAGTACTGCAAAACGTTCAGACCTTCGCGGAAGTTCGCGGTAATCGGCGTTTCGATAATCGAGCCATCCGGTTTGGCCATCAGACCACGCATACCGGCCAACTGGCGAATCTGGGCTGCGGAACCGCGCGCGCCGGAGTCGGCCATCATGTAAATGGCGTTGAACGATTCTTGCGTCGACTTGGTGCCGTCGCGGCGGATCACGTCTTCGACTTTGAGCTGGTCCATCATGGCCTTGCCGACTTCATCCGAGGTCTTGCCCCAGATATCGACTACCTTGTTGTAACGCTCGCCGGCGGTCACGAGACCCGAGGCGTATTGCTGTTCGATCTGCTTGACTTCCGATTCGGCCGTCGCGATCAGGGTAACTTTTTGAGGCGGTACCAGCATGTCGTCGACGCAGATCGAGATACCGGCGCGTGTCGCCAGGCGGAAACCCGATTGCATCAGTTTGTCTGCGAACACCACGGTGGCGCGCAGGCCGCACTTGCGGAACGACGTGTTGATCAGCTTGGAAATTTCTTTCTTTTTCAGCGCGCGGTTCAGGACGGAGAACGGCAAGCCTTTAGGCAGAATTTCCGACAGGATCGCACGGCCGATCGTCGTTTCGTAGCGGGTAACCGTTTTCTCGAATTCGCCCGTTTCGGCGTTTTTCGGGTATTCGGTAATACGCACGGTAACGCGGGTCGTCAGTTCGACTTCCTTGTTGTCGTAGGCGCGGATCACTTCCGATACGTCAGGGAACATCATCCCTTCGTTCTTCGCATTGATCGCTTCGCGGGTCGCGTAGTACAGACCCAGCACGATATCCTGGGAAGGAACGATCGATGGTTCGCCGTTCGATGGGAACAGGATGTTGTTCGATGCCAGCATCAAAGTGCGTGCTTCCATCTGCGCTTCGATCGACAGAGGAACGTGGACCGCCATTTGGTCACCGTCAAAGTCGGCGTTGAATGCGGCGCAGACGAGCGGATGCAGCTGGATGGCCTTGCCTTCAATCAGGACTGGCTCGAACGCCTGGATACCCAGACGGTGCAAGGTAGGTGCGCGGTTCAACATGATCGGATGTTCACGGATCACGTCTTCCAGGATGTCCCACACGACCGGCTCTTGAATCTCGACCAGCTTTTTCGCAGCCTTGATCGTGGTAGCCAGACCCATCAGTTCCAGTTTATTGAAAATGAATGGTTTGAACAGTTCCAGCGCCATCAGTTTCGGCAAGCCGCACTGATGCAGTTTCAATTGCGGGCCCACGACGATGACCGAACGACCGGAGTAATCGACGCGTTTGCCCAGCAAGTTTTGACGGAAACGGCCGCCCTTGCCCTTGATCATCTCTGCCAGCGATTTCAGCGGACGCTTGTTGGCGCCGGTCATCGCTTTGCCGCGACGGCCGTTGTCCAGCAGCGAATCGACCGCTTCTTGCAGCATGCGCTTTTCGTTGCGCGTGATGATCTCTGGAGCACGCAGCTCCATCAGGCGTTTCAGACGGTTGTTACGGTTGATGACGCGGCGATACAGATCGTTCAGATCCGAGGTCGCGAAACGGCCGCCATCCAGCGGTACCAGCGGACGCAGTTCCGGCGGCAGCACTGGCAGCACTTCCATGATCATCCAGTCAGGCTTGATGCCCGAACGTTGGAACGCTTCCAGCACTTTCAGGCGCTTCGCGTATTTCTTGATCTTGGCTTCGGATTTCGACTCCTTCAGTTCCACGCGCAGGGTTTCGGCATCGCGGTGGATGTCGATCGAGCGCAGCAGTTCACGGATACCTTCGGCGCCCATGAAGGCGGTGAAGTCGTCGCCGTACTCTTCGTACTTGGCGGCGTAGTCGTCTTCCGACATGATCTGGCATTTTTTCAGCGGGGTCATGCCTGGATCGGTCACGACGTATGCTTCAAAGTACAGCACGCGTTCGATGTCCCGCAGGGTCATGTCCAGGACCATGCCCAGACGCGACGGCAGCGACTTCAGGAACCAGATGTGCGCGGTAGGCGAAGCCAGCTCGATGTGGCCCATGCGCTCGCGGCGCACCTTGGCCAGGGTGACTTCGACGCCGCACTTTTCGCAGATCACGCCGCGGTGTTTCAGGCGCTTGTACTTGCCGCACAGGCATTCGTAATCCTTGATCGGGCCAAAGATCTTGGCGCAGAACAGGCCGTCGCGCTCAGGCTTGAAGGTACGGTAGTTGATGGTTTCCGGCTTCTTGACTTCGCCGTAGGACCACGAACGGATTTTCTCAGGCGAAGCGAGACCGATCTTGATTGCATCGAAGGTCTCGTTGGTCTGTACTTGCTTGAATAGATCGAGCAGTGCTTTCATGTATCACTCCAGAGGTGATTAAATTTCTATATTCCTGAGACTACATTGCCCGGCGTGGTTTCCCAGCCGGGCTTTGTGTTTCCCAAACCAAATGACAGGTGGCTGTCTTTTAGTTGCGTTCGAGGTCGATATCGATACCCAGCGAACGGATTTCCTTGACCAGCACGTTGAACGATTCCGGCATGCCGGCGTCGATCACGTGGTCGCCCTTGACGAGGTTCTCGTACACTTTGGTACGGCCATTCACGTCATCGGACTTGACGGTCAACATCTCTTGCAAGACATACGACGCGCCATACGCTTCCAGTGCCCAGACTTCCATCTCACCGAAACGCTGACCACCGAACTGGGCTTTACCGCCCAGTGGCTGTTGCGTCACCAGCGAGTAAGGACCGGTCGAACGCGCATGCATCTTGTCATCAACCAAGTGATGCAGTTTCAGCATGTGCATGACGCCGACAGTAACCTTGCGCTCGAACGCTTCACCGGTGCGACCGTCATACATGGTCACCTGGTTTTTCGAAGCGGTCATGCCCAGGTTCTTGGCGATGTCGTCCGGATACGCCAGGTCCAGCATGCGGCGGATCTCTTCTTCATTGGCACCGTCGAACACTGGCGTGGCGAATGGAACACCTTTTTTCAGGTTTTCCGCCAGCTTCATGATCTCTTCGTCGTCGAAGTCGTTCAGCTCTTCGGCACGGCCGTTGTCGTTGTAGATCGTCGTCAGGTACTTGCGCACTTGCTCGACCTTGGTTTGCGCCTTCAGCATTTCGCCGATGCGGATACCCAGACCCTTGGCAGCCCAGCCCAAGTGAGTCTCGAGAATCTGACCAACGTTCATCCGCGAAGGAACGCCCAGTGGGTTCAGCACAACGTCGGCTGGCGTGCCGTCGGCCATGTATGGCATATCTTCCACAGGAACAATACGGGAAACCACACCCTTGTTACCGTGGCGACCTGCCATCTTGTCGCCCGACTGCAGGCGGCGTTTCACGGCCAGGTACACCTTGACCATTTTTTGCACGCCTGGTTGCAGCTCATCGCCTTGCGTCAGTTTCTTGCGCTTCTCTTCGAAGGCCAGATCGAACTGGTGACGCTTCTCGTTGATCGATTCCTTGATCGCTTCCAGCGCTACTGCTGCATCGTCGTCCGCAGGGCGGATGTCGAACCAGTGGTATTTGTCCAGATCGGCCAGGTATTCCTTGGTGATCTTGGCGCCTTTGGCCAGCTTTTTCGGGCCGCCGTTGACAACTTTGCCGATCAGCATTTTTTCCAGACGCTGGAAGGCATCGCCTTCAACGATACGCATCTGGTCGTTCAAATCCAGACGGAAGCGTTTCAGTTCGTCATCGATAATTTGCTGAGCACGCTTGTCGCGCACGATGCCTTCACGGGTGAAGACTTGCACATCGATCACGGTACCGATCATGCCCGAAGGCACGCGCAGCGAGGTGTCTTTCACGTCCGACGCTTTTTCGCCGAAGATCGCGCGCAGCAGCTTCTCTTCCGGGGTCAGCTGGGTTTCGCCTTTAGGCGTTACCTTACCGACCAGGGTGTCGCCGGCTTGTACTTCCGCACCGATGTAGACGATACCGGACTCATCAAGACGAGCCAGCTGGTTTTCAGCCAGGTTCGAAATGTCGCGCGTAATTTCTTCCGCGCCCAGTTTCGTGTCACGGGCGACTACCGACAACTCTTCGATGTGAATCGAGGTGTAGCGGTCGTCCTTGACGACGTTTTCCGAGATCAGGATCGAATCTTCGAAGTTCAGACCATTCCATGGCATGAAAGCCACGGTCATGTTCTGGCCCAGCGCCAATTCACCCAGGTCGGTCGATGCGCCGTCGGCGATCACGTCGCGCTTGGCAACACGGTCGCCCACCTGCACGATAGGACGCTGGTTGATGTTGGTGTTCTGGTTCGAACGGGTGTACTTGATCAGGTTGTAGATGTCGACGCCCACTTCACCAGCGGTTGCTTCGTCATCGTTGACGCGAATCACGACACGGCCCGCATCGATGTAATCGACGATACCGCCACGCAGCGCTTGCACGGTGGTGCCCGAGTCGACCGCAACGGTGCGTTCGATACCGGTACCGACCAGCGCTTTTTCCGGACGCAAGCAAGGCACAGCCTGGCGTTGCATGTTGGCGCCCATCAATGCACGGTTCGCATCATCGTGTTCGAGGAACGGAATCAGCGAAGCAGCGACGGAAACGATCTGGCCTGGCGCCACGTCCATGTACTGGATGCGCTCTGGAGAGACCAGGATGGTTTCGCCGGCTTCACGGGCCGAGACCAGTTCATCGGACAGCATGCCTTCGTCGTTGATGGTCGCATTCGCCTGAGCGATGATGTAGCGACCTTCTTCGATGGCGGACAGGTAGTCGATCTGATCGGTAATCTTGGAGCCTTCGACCTTGCGGTACGGGGTTTCCAGGAAGCCATATTCATTCAGGCGGGCATACAGAGCCAGCGAGTTGATCAGACCAATGTTCGGACCTTCCGGTGTCTCGATCGGGCAGACACGGCCGTAGTGGGTCGGATGCACGTCGCGCACTTCAAAGCCGGCGCGTTCGCGTGTCAGACCGCCGGGTCCCAGAGCCGATACGCGGCGCTTGTGGGTAATTTCCGACAGAGGATTGGTTTGGTCCATGAACTGCGACAGCTGGGACGAACCGAAGAACTCGCGAATCGCGGCCGAAATCGGCTTCGAGTTGATCAGGTCGTGCGGCATCAGGTTGTCTGCTTCGGCTTGGCCGAGGCGTTCCTTGACGGCGCGTTCAACACGCACCAGGCCGGCGCGGAATTGATTCTCGGCCAGTTCGCCCACGCAACGTACGCGACGGTTACCCAGGTGATCGATATCGTCGACTTCGCCGCGGCCATTGCGCAGTTCCACCAGGATCTTGATCACGGCCAGCACGTCTTCGTTCGACAGGGTCATGGCGCCGGTCAGTTCATCGCGGCCAATGCGGCGGTTGAACTTCATGCGGCCCACGGCCGACAGGTCGTAGCGGTCCGAGTTGTAGAACAGGCCATTGAACAGCGCTTCAACGGAATCTTCCGTTGGCGGTTCGCCTGGACGCATCATGCGGTAGATCGCCACTTTCGCAGCCATCTGGTCGGCGGTGTCGTCGATACGCAGGGTTTGCGAGATGTAGGCGCCCTGATCCAGGTCGTTGGTGTACAAGGTCTGGATCTCGGAAATGTTGGCATCGCGCAAGCGACCCAGCAAGTCTTCCGTCAGCTCATCGTTCGCGGACGCGACGACTTCACCGGTGTCGCCATCGACGATATTCTTCGCCAATACGCGGCCCAGCAGGTAGTCTTCCGGTACGGAAATGTGCTTGATGCCGGCAGCTTCGATATCACGCACGTGTTTCGCGTTGATACGCTTGTCTTTCAGCACCAGGGTCTTGCCCGACTTGTCGACGATGTCAAAGCGCGCCACTTCGCCGCGCAGACGTTCGGAGACGAATTCCATTTCCGCGCCTTCGGAGCGCAGGTTGAAATTGTCGAAGACAAAGAAATTCGCCAGGATTTGCTCGTGCGACATGCCGATGGCTTTGAGCAGGATCGTCACTGGCATCTTGCGGCGGCGGTCGACGCGGAAGAACAGGATGTCTTTCGGGTCGAACTCGAAGTCCAGCCACGAACCGCGGTAAGGAATGATACGCGCGGAGAACAGCAGCTTGCCCGACGAGTGGGTCTTGCCGCGGTCGTGCTCGAAGAACACGCCAGGCGAACGGTGCAGCTGGGAAACGATAACCCGCTCCGTGCCGTTGATGACGAACGAACCGGTGGTCGTCATGAGCGGCAATTCGCCCATGTAGACTTCCTGTTCTTTCATTTCCTTGACGACAGGTTTGGTTGGCGATTCCTTGTCCAGGATCACCAGGCGCACTTTCGCGCGCAGCGGCGACGCGAACGTCAGGCCACGTTGTTGACATTCTTTGACGTCAAAGGCAGGATCGCCCAGAACGTACGACAAGAATTCGAGACGCGCAAAACCATTGTGCGAAACGATAGGGAAAATCGAAGTGAAAGCCGACTGCAGGCCATCATTCTTGCGGCCGGACGGTGCTATGTCCTCTTGCAAGAAACTATGATAAGACTCGAGCTGGGTCGCCAGCAGGAACGGAACGTGGTGAACGTTGGCGCGCTTCGCGAATGATTTGCGAATGCGTTTCTTCTCAGTAAATGAGTAGTGCATGGACACTCCGTGAGTGACAGAAAGGATAGAAAATTCAGGTTTTGCAAGTGTTCGTTTGCACCGCTGCGTGTGACACAGACGAAACCTCAAGGCTCTGCTTTCCGGCTTGAATCGAACAAAACTGCTGCTACAAATACGATACAGACGACAAAGGAGCCAAAGTCGGATTTCCCCCCTTGCGAGGGGAAACCTCAGACTTTGACTCGGGCGCTAACTGACGCCGGTACAGATATTACTTCATCGAAGCGGTTGCGCCGGCTTCTACCAGTTTCTTAACTGCTGCTTCAGCATCAGCTTTCGACACTGCTTCTTTCACAGTTTTTGGTGCGCCATCGACCAGGTCTTTAGCTTCTTTCAAGCCCAGGCCGGTGATTTCGCGAACTGCTTTAATGACGCCAACTTTGTTTGCGCCGAAGGTGTCCAGAACAACGTTGAACTCGGTTTGCTCTTCAGCAGCTGCTGCTGGGCCTGCTGCAGGACCGGCCGAAGCCATCGCTGCTGCGGACACGCCGAATTTTTCTTCGAATGCTTTAACCAGGTCGTTCAGGTCCATTACGGACATGGCGCTAACTGCTTCCAGGATATCGTCTTTGCTAATTGCCATTTTGAAACTCCTAAATTTATTACGTTAGTTACATCAGATTGGTACTGAGAGAAAAAAGCGCGCGCAATTAAGCGGCTGCTGGGGCTTCTTCTGCTGCTGCTTCTGCAGGAGCTTCGGCGCCTTCGCCTTTTTTCGCTGCCAGGGCAGCCAGACCACGTGCAAAGCCCGAAACCGGAGCCAGCATAACGCCCAACAACTGCGAAATGAGAACTTCACGGCTAGGAATGCTCGCCAACGCGGTGACAGCAGCTGTATCCAGCGGCTTGCCTGCGTAGTTACCTGCTTTGATGACCAGTTTGTCGTTGGTTTTAGCGAAGTCAGCGATGACTTTAGCTGCTGCAACGGCATCGGCCGAGATCGAGTAGATCAACGGGCCGGTCATGGCATCTGCCAGGCTGGCGAATGCGGTACCTTCAACGGAGCGACGAGCCAGAGTGTTTTTCAACACACGCAGGTACACGCCTTGGGCACGCGCTTTAGCACGCAGTTGCGTCAAGTGACCAACCTGGATGCCACGATATTCGGCCACGACGATCGTTTGCGCATTTGCTACTTGTGCGGAAACTTCGGCGACGACGGCCTTTTTGTCATTCAGATTGAGACTCACGGTCAACCTCCTTAAATGATGTTCGGCAATCACAACCGAGTGGTTGAGCGCCTTGCATCGGTTCGAACACGGCGTCCGAAGTCAAGAAGTACTAAACTGAGCGGATGGATTCACGCAGCATGAGGACTACAAAACTTGTTCGGGTACACCATCTGCGTTGGGCACTCGCCGTTGCCGGCAAGCCTATTAACCTTCTGCATGTGCGATCGCAGTCGGCCCAACGGTCTTTGATTGTCTGCCTGCCCGGTGCGAACACCGGGCAGACAGCCCAAAGATGCGCCCGCAGCGCCCGAAGGCGCTACAGGACTTGATTCTGTTACTTAAGCTGCCAGGCTAGCCTGGTCAACACGGACGCCAGCGCCCATGGTCGACGACAGCGAAACTTTGCGCAGGTACACGCCTTTGCTCGATGCTGGCTTGGCTTTGTTCAGTGCGTCGATCAGTGCGACCAGATTCGATTTCAGATCTGCGTCAGCGAAGGATTTACGGCCGATGGTAGCGTGGATGATACCGGATTTGTCGGTACGGTACTGAACTTGACCGGCTTTCGCGTTTTTCACGGCGGTAGCGACGTCAGGAGTAACAGTGCCAACTTTCGGGTTAGGCATCATGCCGCGCGGGCCCAGGATCTGACCCAGGGTACCAACGATACGCATGGTATCTGGCGAAGCGATAACGATATCGAAAGGCATGTCGCCGGCTTTGATCTGCTCAGCCAGGTCTTCCATACCAACGATGTCGGCGCCAGCTGCTTTAGCAGCTTCTGCTTTTTCGCCCGACGCGAATACTGCCACGCGTACGGTTTTGCCGGTACCAGCTGGCAGCACGACGGAGCCGCGCACCACTTGGTCGGATTTCTTAGGATCAACACCCAGTTGTACCGATACGTCGATCGATTCATTGAACTTGGCCGTTGCGCACTCTTTGATCAGAGCGACAGCGTTGTCGAAAGCGTACACTTTGGTACGGTCGACTTTGGCTTTCAAAGCCTTGATACGTTTGGATAACTTAGCCATTATACAACACCTTCCACCGTGATACCAATCGAACGAGCGGAACCAGCGATGGTGCGTACAGCAGCATCCATGTCGGCAGCGGTCAGATCAGGGGTTTTCAATTTAGCGATTTCTTCAGCTTGTGCGCGGGTCAGCGTACCGACTTTGTCGGTATGTGGCTTCGGCGAACCTTTGGTGATCGCAGCAGCTTTTTTGATCAGGTAGGTTGCTGGAGGCGTCTTCATCACGAACGTGAAGGACTTGTCCGCAAATGCGGTGATCACGACTGGAATCGGCATGCCTGGCTCCAGACCTTGGGTCTGTGCATTGAAGGCCTTGCAGAATTCCATGATGTTCAGACCACGTTGACCCAGAGCTGGACCGATTGGTGGGGATGGGTTTGCTTTACCAGCTGGCACTTGCAGCTTGATAAAACCAATGATTTTCTTTGCCATGATGGCTCCTATCTTGGATTGAGTAGTAGCGCCCCGCCGATCCTACCCTGGCGGGGCTCCTCTGACCGGATTTCGCTGAGACTGCCGCGACGCTCCTGGTGGCGCTTGATAATACTTAGACTTTTTCGACCTGGCCGAATTCGAGCTCTACCGGAGTAGCGCGACCGAAAATGGTGACCGAGACGCGCACTTTGGATTTCTCGTAATTGACTTCTTCGACATTGCCGTTGAAGTCGGTAAACGGACCATCCTTGATGCGTACTTGCTCGCCCACTTCGTACAAGGTTTTCGGACGGGGCTTTTCAACACCTTCCTGCATCTGCTTCATGATGCCGTCGATTTCGCGCGCGGAGATCGGCGTCGGCTTGTTCGACTTGCCACCAATGAAACCGGTAACCTTGCTGGTATTCTTGACCAAGTGCCAGCTTTCGTCCGTCATTTCCATTTCAACCAGCACATAGCCAGGATAGAAACGACGTTCGGTGACGGACTTGACACCATTCTTGACTTCGACCACTTCTTCGATCGGCACCAGGATCTGGCCGAACTGGTCTTGCATGCCCGCGCGTTCGATGCGCTCGGTCAGTGCGCGCATGACGCTTTTTTCCATGCCGGAATAAGCATGCACGACATACCAGCGCTTGCTGCTCACTGGCACGCTCAGCGCTGCACCAGTGTCCGCTACCGGAGCGTCGCCCGGAACGGACTCGTTCGCCGCTTCATCATGCACATTTTCGCTCATTATTTTTTCCAACCCAGAATTACGTCATACAACAAAAACTCGAGCAATTTATCCGTGCCCCACAGGAAAATCGCCATGACCAGCACAAAGGCAAACACGATCGCAGTAATCTGCGTGGCTTCTTTGCGGGTAGGCCAAACGACTTTCTTGGTTTCGCGCACAGCTTCTTTGGCGAAATTGAGAAATTCACGGCCGGTCGTCGAGACATACAAGAGCGCAACAGCAATAACCAAACCAGCCACAAGCGCGCTTGCACGCACCAGAGCTGGTTGGCCTGCCAGGTAATAAAACCCGACTACTCCTGCAATCGCAGCCACTATTGCCAGCGCGACTTTTATCTTGTCACTCGACGTGCTAACGGTTTGCACGGATTGATTTGACATTTTTCTACTTTCGGTGCCCTGCACCTTGACGGTGGCAGGGACGGAGGGCATCGAACCCCCAACCTTCGGTTTTGGAGACCGACGCTCTGCCAATTGAGCTACGTCCCTACGTAAAACTTTCGAGGAGTGCTATTCTACCACCCAGGACGCCCCGGGTGGAAGCATAACATTTCCTTATGCGATGATTTTTGCAACCACGCCGGCGCCGACGGTACGGCCGCCTTCGCGGATAGCGAAGCGCAGACCTTCTTCCATCGCGATCGGGTTGATCAGCTTGACGGTGATCGACACGTTATCGCCTGGCATGACCATTTCTTTGTCTGCT
>NZ_JAPWIA010000009.1:0-22116 GCF_030587335.1 Janthinobacterium sp. SUN176
ACTTACATCAAATGCCCACACTTATCGACTGTTAATTGTTAAAGAACTGTATTCGGTTACTGCTTTCGCGCTATCGACAAAGCGTTGTGTTTGTCAGCTGCGAAGAAGGAAGAGTATGAAGCATTTCGCTACGTCCGTCAACTCCTTCTTTTTCTCGTCTCACTCGGCATTTGCATGCGTCGTTCAGCGAGGGGGCGAATTATAGCCGTGCCCTGCACACCCCGCAAGCGCTATTTTTGCGCCAGATCAAAGGCAATAGGCCTGGCACCGCAATTGCTTATATGAACACATGCACCGACCACCGAGGGGAGCAACTCTGGGCCAGGCAGCAACACTGGGGATAGCCCGGTTCGCTTTGCTTTGCTCCCATCTGTGACAGGTGCTACATTATGGAACACTCTCGATATTCAAAAGAGCGCCGCAGTACAGGGCCCAACGGAGGCAACGAGATCATGTATCAACCGTCAGCTACTTACCGTAGCGCACCGTTTTCGTCCATCGCGGACGCGAACATTTTGCCGGCAGGACAGGACAACGTCCCCGTCATCATTGAAACTTCCCACCAGCGTTCCGTCGCCTTTGGCCTGTCGCCCACGGCCACGCCCGACTTCACGCCGGCGGGCAAGTCCGACCTGTCCTTGCTGATCGAGCAAAACCGCATGCTGCACACGCACGCGCTGCCGGCCATGGAAACCCTGTACCAGCAAATCGTCAACACGCACAATATGGTGATTCTCACGGATGCCAACGGCGTGATCGTGCATTCGCTGGGCGACGATGATTTCCTGGAGAAAGCCAACCGGGTCGCCCTGCAGCCAGGCGTGGCGTGGTCGGAACAGAGCCGCGGCACGAATGCCATCGGCACGGCGATCACGGAAAAAGTACCGACATTGGTCCATGCGGACCAGCATTACCTGGCCGCCAATCATTTCCTGACGTGCTCCGCGGCACCGATCACCGACCACCGGGGCAACGTCATCGGCGTGCTGGACGTCTCGAGCGACCAACGCAGTTTCCACAAGCATACGATGGCTCTCGTGCGCATGTCGGCGCTGATGATCGAAAACCAGCTGTTTTCCGCCACCTTCGAAGACGCCATCACCGTGCACTTCCACGCGCGCCCCGAATTCATCGGCACCTTAATGGAAGGCATCGCCTCGTTCACGCCGGGCGGACGGTTTTTATCGGCCAATAAAAACGGCTTGTTCCAGCTGGGCCTGTCATTTGCCGCCCTGCAATCACATACCTTCAGCTCCCTGTTCGGCTTGCCAGTGTCCGCCCTGTACGACCATTACCGCACTGCCGCACCCGGTTTGCTGAACCTGTGCATGCACAGCGGCGTGCGCGTGTATGGGCGCGCGCAGTTGCGCCTGTCCAATAGCGTCTTCCAGCACGGCTTTACTGCCAGCACCGACCATAGCGATATCAATGCCGTGCCGGCCCAGATTCCCGCGTCCGCCAGCCATGCGGCCAACGCGGCGCGGCGCCTGTCCGGCTTGCGCTACCTGCGCACGGGCGATCCGCAACTGGAACTGGTGATCGAAAAGGTCAACAAGGTGCTGGGGCGCGACATCCCCATCCTCGTCATGGGCGAAACGGGGACCGGCAAGGAATTGCTGGCGCAAGCCATCCACAACGACTCGCCGCGGGCCATGGGACCGTTTATTGCCGTCAATTGCGCATCGATCCCGGAAACCCTGATCGAATCCGAACTGTTCGGCTATGAAGACGGCGCATTTACAGGCGCGCGCAAGAAAGGCGCGATAGGCAAGATCTTGCAAGCGAATGGCGGCACCCTGTTCCTCGATGAAATCGGCGACATGCCGTTTGGCTTGCAGGCGCGGCTATTGCGCGTGTTGCAGGAACGCATGGTCACGCCCCTGGGCAGCAGCAAATCGATCACCGTCAACGTGGAACTCATTTGCGCCACGAATCACAACTTGCGCGAACGCATGGCCAAGGGACTGTTTCGCGAAGACCTGTATTACCGCCTGAATGGCCTGGTGGTAAAACTGCCGCCGCTGCGCGAACGCACGGACCTGGACACGGTCGTGAAAAAAATCCTCGCAACAGAAGCGCCCGACACGCGCTACACGGTGGCGCCGGACATCCTGCGCATGTTCCACCAGCATAAATGGCCAGGCAATTTCCGCCAGCTGACCAATCTCTTGCGCACGGCCATCGTCATGGCGGGCGACGAGCATGAAATCTGCTTGCGCCACATGCCTGATGATTTCCTCGACGATATTGAGATGACGCAAGCGACTGCCGCCAGCGCCAGCACGGACCGCATGATCGCCGCCGGCGCCAATCTGGAAGAGATGGAGCAAAGCGTGATCCTCAAGTCGCTCGATGCCCACGGCGGCAACGTCTCGGCCACAGCGCGGGCCCTGGGCGTGTCGCGCAACACGATCTATCGCAAGGTGCCGCACCTGAAATAGCCTAGAGTAAACGGAAAAAACCGGGCGACATCGCGCGCCGGCCCTGCTTGTCGATGGTCATCAGGTCGACGCCCTCCATGTGTGCGGCCATGGCATGCGCGCGTGCGGCTCCTGTGACCATGAAGGTGGTCGACAAGCCATCGGCCAGCAAACCCGTGGGCGCCAGCACCGTCACGCTGGCCAGTTCACGCGGCGAATCGCCCTTCGATGGGTCGAAGATGTGGTGATGCGCGAAGTCGGGCGTGAACGTGCATTCGTAGTCGCCCGACGTGGCCACGCTGCGCCCCTCCACTTTCAAGGTGGCCGCCAGGATTTCCGCGTCGCGCGGATCCTGGATGCCCAAGGTCCACGGACGGCGCACGCCACGCTGCCCACGCGCAACGAATTCGCCCGTATCGAGCAGCGCGTGCCGTATGCCGCGCGCCTGCACGGCTGCCAGCGCCATGTCTGCCGCGTAGCCTTGCGCCAGGCCATTCAAGGTCAGCGCCATGCCCGGCTGCAGAAAACGCACTTCCCGGCTATCCCACGCCAGTTGCCGCCAGCCTACCCGCGCCTGCGCCGCGCGGCGCAAGGTGTCCGTCGGCAAGCTTGCCTGGTCTGCCGCCGCGCGAAACAGCTGCCACAAAGGTTGCACCGTAATATCAAACGCCCCATCGCTCCATTGCGACAAAGCATGCGCCTGCGCCAGCACGGCCAGCAAATGCGCATCCGGCCGGGCCAGGCGGCCGTCACGGTTCAGCTGGAAGACTTGGCTGGCCGGGCTGTAAATGCTCATCAGGCGGTCGATATTCCTCGCTGCATGCAAGGCGTCCTCGATGGCCAGTTCGGCTTGGCGCTGATCGTGATGCAACACGGTGACGGCGATGGTCATGCCAAACGCCAGCGCGGCACCGCGATAAGGGCGCACGCCGGACGCCGTGGCCGTGCCCCGCGCCATACTGCCCGGCAAAGACAAGCCCGCCATGCCGGCCACGCTGCCGATGGCGGCGGAAATAAACGTTCTACGCTGCATTGCTGCTCTCCTCTGGCGTGGCCCGGACGATGGGAATGGTACGGGCACGCTTGATTTCCAGCATCAAGGGCGCGCATTTTTCATCGCTGGCGTAAATCACCACGCAATCCATGCACTGGAAACACTCGCCATAATCGACTTTCCCGCCAGGCGCGATGGCGTGGTACTCGCAACGGTGGCGGCAAGTCTGGCAAGGCGTGCCGCACTCCTTGCGACGGGGAATCCAGTTGAACAGGCGAAAGCGTCCCAGCAGCGCCAGCGCCGCGCCAAACGGACACAGGTAGCGGCAAAAGAATTTGTAGGAAACACTACTGAGCAGCAGCAAGCCCACGGCATACGCGACGAAGGGCCAGGCCCGCACGAAATTCAGGGTAATCGCCGTCTTGAACGGTTCCAGTTCCACCAGCTTGTCCGTGATCTGGCTGGAAAAAACGCTGCTGCCAAGAATGGCCGCCAGCAAGCCATACTTGATCCATTTCAAGCGCCCATCCAGGCGCGGCTTGATTTTCCATTGCGGCAAGTGCAGCCACTGGCCCAGCTTGCCCGTGAATTCCTGCAGGGCGCCAAACGGACACAGCCAGCCGCAAAACGTGCCGCGCCCCCAGATCAGCAGGCTGAGCAGCACGAATGCCCACAGGATCACCGTCATCGGGTCGAACAGGAAAAAGCCCAGGCTGCGCCCCGCCAGCAGGGCCTGGATGACGCCCGTGATGTTGACGATCGATAACTGCCCTTGCGCGTAATAGCCGATGAAGCCGATGGTAAACAACAGGAACAGGCGGCGGAACCAGATAAATTGGCGGCCCTCGCGCACGAGGCGTTTCTGCCAGGCCAATGCGCCGGCCAGCAGCGCCAGCCCGGCGAGCAACAGCAGCAACTCCGTCTTGCGCCCTTTCCACGTGCCGCGCCACGTGGCATCGTCGCCTTGCGGTGCCGTATAAAAATCAGCCGGCAGGCGGTAATTGAAATCCACATTGCGCGCGATGCGTTCCGGATACACGATACCCTTGCTGCGCGTGATCGGTAGGGTAAAAGCCAGCGGGCTGGCCGCATCGAGCCCCGCCTGGCTGATGACGCGCAAGACGGCGACATTTTCCGTCGGCAACAGCGTCGTATCCGACAATTGCAATTCCAGGTCCAGGTCCAGGTCCAGGTCGCGCATGTCGATGGGCAAGCCATCCTGCTTCAGCAATAACCGGTCCGGCACGGTGCCGCGCACGAAATCGTCGCCCAGCACGCTGTAGCGACCACGCGACATGACGAGGATGGCGTGGTCGCCTTCGTCCAGCCGGTTGCGCAATTTGTTCCAGCTGCGTTCCGTCAACAGATTGCGCCCCACGCTGGGCACGGACACATACGCCAGGTACAGGTCGATAAACACTTCATCCGGCGCGCGCGTGGCTTCACCATCGAGGCCCGCGCCGGGACTGCCGGCAAACAGGCTTTCAATCTCCTTGTTGCTCAAGCGCAGATGCTGGATCAAGCCCTGCTTTAACATTTGCGCGACATCAAGCTTTTCGAACACGTCCATGCGGATGCGCGTGATCTGATCCGGGTCACGGCCTTGCGCGAAGCCAAGTTTTTTGCGCGACACTTTCAAGGCCGACGCCAGCACGCTCTGGTTGATGATGCGCACGGAAGCCGTGGCCTTCGACACGCCATCGATATCGGCGTGCGTGGCGTCCGTGGCGCGTTTCTTCCTGGCATCGATGGCGATATTCTGCTTCAGCGACAGTCCCTGATACTGTTTGACGAACTGGAATAAAGGCGCTTCGCCCAGGCCATCGAGAAACACGGGTTCGTGCTGCGACAGCACGGCCACGTCGAGAAAACTCCCTTGGGGATTGATAGCGATCAATAAATTGACGGGAACGCCGGAAAAGCCGGGAATCGGCGCCAGGTCCACGGATTCAAAAACGTAACCGACCAGCTCCGTGGCCGTGGCGTTTTGCCGGAACAATGGCCAGACGGGCAAGTCGGTCTCCTTGTCGCCCACGACGATGGGAGCAGGAAAACGCCGCGCCAGCTCGGCCTTGGCGAGCACGCCCGCCCACGCCTGTCCCAGGATAAACAGGAATAGCCAGCATCCGATGAACAACCGCATTATCCGCATGCACCACGCTCCGTGCGGCGCCTTGTCGCAAGGCGCCGCGTTCATGTATTAGAAGAAAATAATGCCGCCCAGGGACACGCCATTCATCTTCGCTTCGCCGCCCGTAAAGCCTTTCGAGCGCGTCTGGCCCAGTTCGCCCACCAGGGTGATCGCGCTGTTGAGCGAGTAATACGCGCCCAGGGTCAGGTTGGCGTTCGACTTCAAGCCGCCCGTGCCGGCCGTGTTGTCGTCGTTCTTGCTGATGCCGTAGGACAAGCCCAGTTTCAGCTTGTCCGTCGTCTTGTACGTGCCTTGCAGCAACCAGTTCTTCGACTTGGTATCGCCCTGGTCCGCATCGGACAGGATGCCCAGCCCCTTGCCACCCTGGAAGTTGAGCAGCACGCCAGCCGGGCCCATCTGGTACGAGCCGCCCACTTCCACGCCGCGCATGGTCAAGTCATCGACGCCCGGCGTTTTCGACGTGAATTTTTGCGACTTCACGCCCAGCCAGGCTTTCAAGCTTTCCTGCGCATACGTCAGCTGTGCCTGCACTTGCGGACTCGACTTTGAAGAATAGGTCGAGCCTGCCACGATGGGCGTATCGGAGACGGGGCTGACCAGCGCCACGTCGGCGCCAAAGCCGCCCGACTTCGGCGAGCTGTACATGATCTGGCCATAGTTGCCCAGATAGGTGTAGCCGGCGCCGATATGGCCCAGGGTCACCCGGCCCCGCTGCGTCGCCTGCACGGGTGCGCCTGAACCCAGCAAGGTCATGTCGGACAAAATCGCATTCGCGCCGAAGATGCCATAGTCGCGGCCCAGCTTGAAAGTGCCCATGTGTTCATTGCCAAACGTAAAGAATGCCTGGCGCACATCGACCACGCTGTTCTGGCTGATGGCGCTGTCCGTGGCCGTCGAGTTGTAGATGCCGATCAAGGCTTTCACGTCGTACTCGCCCAGCCGCGAACTTGCCGAGGTGATCAAACCATTCGGCAGCAAGCCATTGCCGATGGTCGTGCGGTCCTTCTCTCCACCGCAACCGAGCGCCTGGCCGCCCAGCGCCAGCCCGCCCACCGTATCGCCCGAACACGACACTTGCGTGTAGTAGGCGTTGACGATGCCGCCCACCGACACGGTCCAGTCGCCAGCCTTGATATCGACGGCTTGCGCCTGTCCCACCGCTGCGATTGTCATGACACCGAGGCTCCCCAGCTTGATCAATGTATTCATTGCTTCTCCTCTTTCTTCTCTGTTTTTAGTGTGCACACCAGTGATTGATGTACCTCAAGCTTTGGCAATAAGCGTGCCCAGCGCGACCCAGAGGGAGAAAGAGAAAATACGTATTTGACTTGTGCAGCAGCGGATCAATCGCCACTGTCGGTGTTCATTTATTGACCGCAAGCAGGCATATCGGGCATCCAGATAAACAAAAAACTGACGGCCTGGGCCGTCAGCAAAAAGAAAACACCCGGCGGACAGGGAGACACCCATCCGAGTGGCCCGGATGCTTCACCCCGTTACTTCGATGCCAGCTTGAAGACCCACACGGAACCGCCCTGTTCCAGGAAGTTGACCTTCTTCGCCACCTCGCCGCCCCACAGCGGCACGGCGCCACCCCAGCCGGACACGACGGCAACATATTGCGTGTCGCCATCCTGCCAGGTGACGGGCGGCGCCACGACGCCAGAGCCCGTCTGGAATTTCCACAATTCCTTGCCCGTCTTCGCGTCGACGGCTTTCAGGAAGCCTTCCGGCGTGCCGTAGAACACCAGGTTGCCGGCCGTACTCATCACGCCACCCCACAGCGGCGCGTTGTTCTTGATTTCCCAGACGATCTTGCCCGTCTTCGGATCGACGGCGCGCATGGCGCCGATGTAGTCGTCAAACAATGGCTTGATGGTGAACCCCGCGCCGAGGAAAGCGCCGCCCTTCTTGTAGCTGATCGGCTCGTTCCAGATATCCATGCCCCATTCGTTCGCGGGAACGTAGAACAGCTTGGTTTGCGGCGAGTACGCCATCGGCATCTGGTTTTTGGCGCCGAGAAAAGCGGGCGCGGCAAACACGGTCGTGCCCTTCTTGCCTTCCTCTCCCTTGGTGGGGTCGCCAGGGCGGCCGGCGGCAATGAAATTCGGCCGTCCCGTCTTCAGGTCGATACTGCTGGCCCAGGTGATTTTCTTCACGAATGGAAAGGCGTTCTGCAGCTTGCCCGTGTTGGCGTCGATCACATAGAAGAAGCCGTTACGGTCGGCCTTGCCGCCATAGCGCTTGCCATCCATGTCAAAGGTGACGAACTCGTTGGCGCCATCGAAATCCCAGGCATCGTTCGGCGTGTTCTGATACGCCCACTTGATCTGGCCCGTTTTGACGTCCAGCGCCACGGTGGATGACGAGTACAGGTTGTCGCCGGGACGCAAGTGGCTGTTCCACGGCGCCGGGTTGCCCGTGCCAAAGTAGGCGAGCTTGGTTTGCGGATCGTAGGTGCCGCCCATCCAGGTCGAGGCGCCGCCCGTTTTCCACAGGTCGCCCGGCCACGTCTTGTTCGCCGTGCCGGACACGCCGTTGTCGATGGCCTTGCCATCCTTGTCATAGCGGTGACCCATATGACCTTCCACCGTCGGACGGCTCCACACGAGGTCGCCCGTCATCGGATTGCGCGCTTCGACCCGACCCACGATGCCAAATTCCCCGCCCGACACGCCCGTCAGCAGTAAGCCTTCGGCGATCAGCGGCGCGGCCGTCATCGAGTAGCCGGCCGCGTAATCGTCCACTTTTTCTTTCCAGACGATCTTGCCCGTATTCTGGTCCAGCGCCACCAGGTAGGCGTCCAGGGTGCCGAAAATCACCAGATTGCCATACAGGGCTGCGCCGCGGTTGACCACGTCGCAGCACGGCATGATGCCGTCCGGCAAGCGATGCTCATATTTCCACAGCTTGGCGCCCGTTTTCAAGTCGACGGCAAAGATGCGCGAATACGATGCCGTGACGAACATCTTGCCGTTGTGAATCAACGGCTGCGATTCCTGGCCCCGCTGTTTTTCGCCGCCGAACGAGAACGACCACGCTGGCACCAGCTTGGCCACGGTCTTGTCATTGATCTGCGTCAACGGCGAATAGCGCTGGCCTTGCGTACCCATGCCAAACGACAGGACGCTGGCCGGATTCTTCGCCGTGCTGTCGAGCATGGCATTGGTGACATTGCCCACGTCGGCCGCCTGGGCCAGCGATGCCAAACCCAAACCGATGAGTATCCCCATGATTTTTTTCTGCACAATCATCTCCCTCTGTTTTATTAGTATGTGTGTATCAAGTCTTGCGGTGCTCATGCGGCTGGGCATGCAACAGCGCGCACTCTTCATCGGTGAACAGGCGCGAGCGCGTCAAAAAGCGCTTGCCCGTGCCGTTGTCGAGTGAAAACATGCCGCCATTGCCATCGACCACATCGATAATCAACTGGGTATGCTCCCAGTACTCGAATTGCTCGAGTCCCATGTAGAACGGTGTGCCATTCAAATTGCCGAGATAAATGTCGGTGTCGCTGACATCGAACTCGCCCAGCGCGTAGCACATGGGCGCACTGCCGTCGCAGCAGCCGCCCGACTGGAAAAACATCAGCGGGCCGTGACGCTGGCGCAACTTGTCCATCATTTCCAGCGCCGCATCGGTGGCGACCACCCGGGCAATTGCTGCACTCATGGCATCCCTTTCTGCGCGCCGCGCCTGGACTGCAGGCGCGGCGCCTGTTGCCGGTTTAGAAGAAGCCCAGCGCTTTCGGGCTATAGCTCACCAGCAAGTTCTTCGTTTGCTGATAGTGGTCGAGCATCATCTTGTGGTTTTCGCGGCCGATACCCGATTGCTTGTAGCCGCCGAACGCGGCGTGGGCTGGATACAGGTGGTAGCAATTGGTCCACACGCGACCCGCCTGGATGGCGCGGCCCATGCGGAAGGCGCGCGAACCGTCGCGCGTCCACAGGCCGGCGCCCAGGCCGTACAAGGTATCGTTGGCAATCGCCAATGCGTCGGCCTCATCCTTGAAGGTGGTCACGGACACGACGGGTCCGAAGATCTCTTCCTGGAAGATGCGCATCTTGTTATTGCCCTTGAACACGGTCGGACGCACGTAATAGCCGCCTTCCAGGTCGCCCGCCTGCGTATTGCGCTCGCCGCCGGCCAGCACTTCCGCGCCTTCCTGGCGGCCGATATCGAGGTAGGACAGGATTTTTTCCAGCTGCTCCTGCGACGCCTGGGCGCCGATCATGGTGGCAGAGTCGAGCGGATTGCCCTGCTTGATGGCAGCCACGCGTTTCAAGGCCCGTTCGATGAATTTCTCGTAGATCGATTCCTGGATCAGCACGCGCGATGGGCAGGTGCACACTTCACCTTGATTCAGCGCAAACATCGCAAAACCTTCCAGGCACTTGTCGAAATATTCATCATCGGCATCCATCACGTCTTCAAAGAAGATGTTCGGCGACTTGCCGCCCAGCTCCAGGGTGACGGGAATCAGGTTTTGCGCCGCATAGCCCATGATCAAACGGCCCGTGCCCGTTTCACCCGTAAAGGCGATCTTGGCGATGCGCTTGCTCGACGCCAGCGGCTTGCCCGCTTCCAGGCCGAAACCATTGATGATGTTCAGCACGCCAGGCGGCAGCAGGTCGCCGATCAGCTCGATCAACACCATGATGGAAGCCGGAGTCTGCTCGGCCGGTTTCAAGACGACGCAATTGCCGGCGGCCAAGGCCGGCGCCAGTTTCCACACGGCCATCAGGATAGGGAAATTCCACGGGATGATCTGGCCCACGACGCCCAGCGGCTCATGGTAGTGATAGGCATAGGTTTCCGCATCGATTTGTGCGACGGAACCTTCCTGGGCGCGGATGCAACCGGCGAAGTAACGGAAATGGTCGATGGCCAGCGGAATGTCGGCATTCATCGTTTCGCGGATCGGCTTGCCGTTGTCGATGGTTTCCGCCGTGGCGATCAGGCTCAGGTTCTGTTCGATGCGGTCGGCGATGCGGTTCAGGATATTGGCGCGCTCGGCAGGCGAAGTCTTGCCCCATGCCTCCTTGGCGGCGTGCGCGGCGTCCAGCGCCAGCTCGACGTCTTCCGTCGTGGAACGGGCGATTTCGCAAAACGGCAAGCCCGTGATCGGCGTGATGTTAGGAAAGTATTCACCTTTTACTGGTGCAACGAATTTGCCGCCGATGTAATTGTCATAGCGTTGTTTGAAGGGATTGGCTACGCCCAGTTTGCTGATGTCTGCGAGATTCATGTCGTCCTCTATCGGGTTAATTAGAATGGAAATACTTAATTAAAATCAAACGTCCTGGTACAGATGGGGTGAGTACACGGAGTCTTCCGCAAATGCCGTGCCAGCTCGCCATCCCACTACAAACTTAGCCGGTTTTGCCCCCGTTACAAGGGCGTGGCGTCAATCCCGGCCCGCTTTTCAGCGCATGCCCCGGACTTGGGTGGGGGCGTGGCTCTGTTTGCGTTTTGAACAAGGTGGCAGCATCCTGTTCCAATCCGGGCCAGCCCTGCTTTGCCGCCACGCCGCCGCTGCACAATGGAACAGGTGTACCAGACTGGAACACCTGCGCCTGTGCCATGAAGGAATCAACGAATCACCACGCCCCATGGCAATTCACCCACGGCAATATCGGCCACCTTGCGCGCGCTGGCCGTGTCGATGACGGACACGCTGTTCGAGCGGCCATTGGCCACGTACAGCTTGGCGCCGTCCGGCGTGATGGCCATGTTCCACGGGCGCTTGCCGACGCCAATCGTGGCCGTGACCTGATTGCTGGCCGTGTCGATCACCATCACCGTTCCGTCGATACCGTTCGAGACATACACTTGCTTGCCGCCGGGATGGACGGCGATGCCATTCGCATTCTTGCCCGCTGGAATGGTGGCAATCGCCTTGCGCGCGGCCATGTCGATCACGTAGACGGCATTGACCAGTTCGCACGCCACGTAGGCGCGGCCCGAGTCCGGGCTGAAACCGATGCCGCGCGGACGCAGCCCCACGGCGATGGAAGCGACCTGCCGGCGTTGCGCCACATCAATGACATCGACTTGCTCCGCCTCTTCCGCGCTGACCAGCAGCCAGCGCCCATCCGGGCTGAAGACGGCGTGTTCCGGATTGCGTCCCTGCACCTTGATATCGGCGAGCAAGGTACCTGTCTGGCCATCGAGCAAGGCCACGCTATTGTTTTCCTCGACGGCCACAGCCACGTGACTACCGTCTTGCGAGGCGCTGACGCCTTCGGGCGACTTGCCCAGCGCCACCGTGCGCACGGGCGCACCGCCAGCGTTATCGATCAGCAGCAAGGCGCTGCTGGCGGCATCCGTGACAAACAATTGCCGCCCTGTGGGATCGGCAGCGATGCCGCGCGGACGCTTGCCTGCGGCGATCTGGCGCACCACCTGGTCGGTCGCCGTGTCGATCACACTCAAGGTGCCCGACTTTTCATTGGGAACATAGGCAAAGGGAGCGGCATGGACCGCGGTGCTGACGAGCGCCGGCAGCAGCCAGCACACCTGGCGCAAGCGCGAGAAGAAGTTGGGCATAATCACCTTTTCAATGGCAAAACGAGGGAAAAGCGCGCCGCATCGGCGCCTCTGACAATTACCGTATGCAAACGCCGTGCCACTGACACGCGTATAATTTCAGCCCACCAATGGAGACATGGCAGGCATATTGCTTGATACACCTACGCAGACCTGTACCGCGCACGCGATCAAGCAGGCTTTTATTCACATTGGAGAATCCGCATGCAGCATCGTTTCCGCCTGAACACCATCGCCAGCCTGTTTGTCGCCGGCAGCGCCACCCTCGCCCCTCACGTCTTTGCCGCCGAGGCAGCTGACCCGGCCAATGGGCAATTCATGGATACGGTGGTCGTCAGCGGCAGCCGCATCGCCCACCCCAGCCAGGAAGTGCCGGCCTCGATCGACGTGGTCGACAGCGCCCGCATCCAGGATGGCCAAATCCGCGTCAACGCGTCGGAAGCACTGGCCGCCGTGCCGGGCCTGGTCGTGCAAAACCGCCAGAACTACGCGCAAGACTTGCAAATCTCGTCGCGCGGCTTCGGCGCCCGCTCGGCCTTCGGCGTGCGCGGCGTCAAGCTGATCAGCGATGGCATTCCCGCCAGCATGCCCGACGGCCAGGGCCAGGCCGCCACCTTCAACCTCGATACGGCCGAGCGCATCGAAGTGCTGCGCGGACCGTTTTCTGCCATCTACGGCAACCATTCGGGCGGCGTGATCCAGCTGTTTTCCAAGGATGGACAAAATCCCCCTTCCGTCGAGCTGAATGTGACGGGCGGCAGCTACGGCACCAGCAAGGTGGACTTGACGGCGCAGGGTCAGGCAGGCGGCATCGGCTACGTGCTCGACGGCTCGCGCTTCCGCACGGACGGTTTCCGCGACCACAGCGCCGCCACGCGCGAACAGGCGTTCGGCAAGATCACCGTCAAGCCCACCGCGGACAGCAAACTGACCATCGTCGCCAACAGCCTGCACCAGGGCAACACGCAAGATCCCCTGGGCGTCACCTGGCCCACGTTTGCCGCCAACCCGCGCGCCGGCGAAATCGACACGACGGACACGCAAAACCCGAAACGCACCCTGGCCGACCGCTACAACACGCGCAAGAGCATCGACCACCAGCAGATCGGCGCCACTTATGAACAGTCGTTCGGCGATGACCGCCTGCACGTGATGGTGTATGGCGGCAACCGCGACGTGATCCAGTACCAGGCGTTTAATAAAGCATTCCAAAATACCAAAGTGGACGGTCTACTTAAGCATTCGGGCGGCGTGGTCGACTTCCAGCGCCAGTTCTATGGCATCGACACCAACTGGCTGCACGTGAACCAGTTGGCCGGCGGCAAGCTGAGCACCACCATCGGCATCGACTATGGCCGCTCCAGCGATGACCGCACCGGCTATGAGAACTATATCGGCGAAGTGTACGGATTGAAGGGTAAGCTGCGCCGCGACGAGCAGGATGTCGTCTCCAGCCTCGATCCGTATATCCAGGCGGAATGGCAAGGCGGCCCGTGGCTGCTCAGCGCAGGTGTGCGCTACAGCAAGATGAAAGTGGCGGTCGACGACCATTTCCTCAGCAACGGCAACGATAGCGGCAGCCTGGAGTTCAGCCACACGACGCCGGTGCTGGGCCTGCTGTATAAACTGACGCCGAACGTCAACGTCTATGCCAGCGCCGCGCGCGGTTTCGAAGCGCCCACCCTAAATGAACTGTTTTACTCGGGCACGGGCGGCGGCTTCAATTTCAACTTGAAGCCGGCCACCAGCACCAACCTGGAAGCGGGTGTCAAGGCCAGGATCGCCAACAACACGCACGTGAATGCGGCCTTGTTCCAGATCAAGACCAACGACGAACTAGTGGTCGACAAGTCCAGCGGCGGGCGCACCAGCTATCGCAATGGGGGTAAAACCTTGCGCCAGGGCATGGAAGTGTCGCTGGATTCGAACCTGCCATATGGCTTCACGACAAAAGTGGCGCTCACCAGCCTGCACGCCGTGTATGACCAGGCATTTGGCGGCGTGCGCGAAGGCAGCCGCTTGCCGGGCGTACCCAGCGCTAACCTATTCGCTGAACTGGCCTGGAAAGACACGCTCGACCGTTTTGGCGCAGCGCTGGAAAGCGTGGCCAGCAGCCAGGTCTACGCGGAAGACAGCAACATCGAAAAACCGGCGCCCGGCTACACGGTATTCAATGCGCGCGTCAACGCCAGGCAAAACGTGGGCAATTGGCGCTTCAAGGAGTTTGCCCGCCTGAACAACCTGTTCGACAAGACCTACGTGGGTTCCGTCATCGTCGGCGACAGCAACAAGCGCTACTATGAAGCGGCGCCGGGACGTAATTGGTTGCTGGGCGTTAGCGCCCAATATAGTTTCTAAAACTAAAAAGCCCGCGCCTCTTCCGATGCGCGGGCTTTTTTGTCATTCAACATGGCCTGCTATGGCCGTGCTTCCTTCACCCCATATTTCTCGAAGATGGCTTTCAATTCGCCGCTGGCCGCCATTTCGTTCATGGCTGCCTGCAGCAACTTGCCCACGTCGAGCTGCTGGCGGCTGACGGCCAGGCCCACCGCCCAGCCCGCACGCGGCAGGCGGGCGAACGCCACTTCGCTCATGGGGAAAGCGGGATCGCTTTTCAGTACCGATTCGATTTCCGAACGGTTGGCCAGCACGGCGTCGAGCTTGCCCGCCTGCAATTGCTGCAAGGCTTCGGCTGCCGTATCGAAGATGCGCACGTCGTCGCGGTACTTGCCATTGTCTTCGCCCAGCATCAGCATGGCCGCGATCGACACCTTTTCCACGCCGATGCGCTTGCCGGCCAGCGAGGCGACGCCATCGAATTGCGGCACGGCTTGCGCACTGCGCGCCAGGCGCACGGTTTCCACGTAGTATGGCGCGAAGATCTCGACCTTGTCGTTGTCCGCCATCAACTTCTTGTCGACCGGCACATGCAACATCACATCGGCGGGGCCATAACCGAGGTAATGCCCCTTCCACACCATATTGCGCAAATCGTCGTTGAGGTTTTCGCCGGCGGGAAATGGCAGCAAGCTCAGTTTCAGCCCCAGCTTTTTCGCCAGCGCTTCGGCAATATCGATATCGATGCCCGTACCCTTGTCAGAAAACGGCGCGAATTCGTTGTACACAGCCACTTTCAGGCTGCCCGACTGCTGCACCTTTTGCCAGTCGGCGCGCGCCGGCGCGGCGGCGCATAGCGCCAGGCAAGCGAGCGAGATCATCGCGCGCGCGCCCCGGAATTGAATTGAACGCATGGGACTCCTTCGTGATCAGTTCGACTTAATTCGACTCGCGGCGCGTTTCCAGATAGGTCTTGATGGCCCACATGGCTTCCTGGTTGAACACGCCTTCGAACGGCGGCATGTACACGGCGCCATTGCGCACTTTACCGTGGCGGATGGTGGTCAGGTAGTAATTGTCCGTTTCCTTGTAGCACGCCTGTTTCTTTGTCTCATTCTTGATACCGAAGCAATCACGGTCCAGCTGGCGCAAGTCGGGCGCGATGCCGCCGGAGATGGCTTCGATGCCGTGGCAACGGGCGCAATTCTGGTTGTAGGCCGATGTGCCTACCGTCAAGGCCAGTTTGTTGCCCCGATACGGGTTTTGCTCGAGCCACTTGTCGCCCACCTTGGGCAAGCCCGTGGTATCGACACCTTGCGGCGTGACATTGCCGTGCGCATAGGCATGCGGCAAGGTCAGCAGGGAAGTGAGGGCAACGGCGCCGGCGGCGGCCACGCCGAGCAGGGTACGAATGGAATAGGTCATGCTGGTCTCCTTGGTTTTTTAGTCAATACCAAAGAAGAGCAAATGCCATGCCATGCACATATGCCCCACATCCGGCCGGCCATGTATCAATTTGGAACAGCTGCAACACGTAGTTGTGTCAGCGCGCGCCTCAGGCGGCGGCCACCGTGCAGATGCTGCCGCGCGCCTGCTGCTCGAAAGTGATACGCACGGGCAAAAATCGGGCAATCACCTCCGCATTCGTCAGCGCATGCTGCGACACCTTGTTGCAGCTGAAGGTACCGCCGCCCGCCAGCGCCATGGGCAGCAAGAGCTGGTCGGCCAGATGCTCGCCGACGGCCGCGTCCGTCTTGAGATAGGCGCGCACCTCGTTCAACAGGCGCTTGGCCACGGACTCGGCCAGCAAGGACTTTTCGCCGAACGAAGTAAACACTTCCGTGACATGCTCATGCTCCAGGGTCAGCAGCAGGACGTTGCCCGGCCCCTGCTCCGCCGGCAAGCCGACGAGGCGCAGCTGCTTGCCGCTCCAGCCCATACCGCTGGCGACACGCTCGAGCTCGCGCTGCGCCACCTGCACATGCACGCCCGCCACCACGCTTTCCGCATACCCCGCCTTCCGTTCACCGCGCTGCAGCAGTTGAATCGGCTGCAAGCGCCGGCACGGTTGCACGGTGGCCGTCACCTCGCCGCCGCCCGCAGGATGAAAGCCGTAGCGTTGCAGCGCGATCTCCACCTCGGCGCCCATCTGCTGCAGGATGCGGCCATACGCGCGCTGCAAAAAATGCACGGGCGGCGCCATGGCATTGTGCGTGCCGCCAGTGATGCGCACGGTGGATGGCCCATCCGCATGCAGCAGAGCCGGCAGCAAGGTTTGCAGCACCAGGGTGCAGCTGCCGGCGCTGCCGATGGCAAAGCGGTAATCGCCGCCGCGCAGGGGGCCGGGCACGAATTCCAGACTCGACGCGCGCAGCGCCACCGGCGTCGTGCGCGCCCCGCAAATGGCGGTTGCCGCCTGCACGGCCAGCAGATGCTGGCGCAGCAAGCCGGGCTTTTCCCGCCCCGCGCGAATGTTAATCAGGCGAAACGGTTGCCCCGTGATCATCGACAGGCTCAGCGCCGAACGTAAAATCTGTCCGCCGCCTTCGCCTTGCGCTCCATCTATTTCTATCATCTCTATTTTCTCTCTCTTATCCTTTGACGCAGACGACCTGCTTCAAGATATGCACGACATCGACCAGCTCGCGCTGCGCCAGCATCACCGCATCGATATCCTTGTAAGCCATCGGGATTTCATCGATCACGTTTTCATCCTTGCGGCATTCCACGCCTTGCGTGGCGCGGATCTGGTCATCCAGGTTGAAACGCCGCTTCGCTTCCGTGCGGCTCATCGTGCGTCCCGCGCCGTGGCTGCAGCTATGGAAACTCTCGGCATTGCCCTTGCCGCGCACGATAAAACTCTTCGCACCCATGGAGCCGGGAATGATCCCCAGTTCACCCGCGCGGGCCGACACGGCGCCTTTGCGCGTGATCAATACATCCTTACCGAAGTGGTGCTCCTTCTGCACATAGTTATGGTGGCAGTTGACGGCCTCCACGTGCGTCTGGAACGGTTTATGGATGACCGTGCGCACGGCGGCGATCAAGTTCTGCATCATCACTTCGCGGTTGTTGCGGGCGAAACGCTGGGCCCAGCCCACCGCTTCCACGTAATCGTCGTAATGCTGCGTTCCCTCGGCCAGGTAAGCCAAATCCTGGTCGGGCAGGTTGATGAAGTGGGTGCGCATATCCTGCTTGGCCAGTTCGATGAAATGGGTGCCGATGGCATTGCCCACGCCGCGCGAACCGGAATGCAGCATGAACCATACGGAACCCTGCTCGTCGAGGCACACTTCGACGAAATGGTTGCCGCTACCCAAGGTTCCCAGGTGGCGGTAATTGTTCGTATTTTTCAGCTTTGGCGTTTTCAGGCAAATCGCATCGAATTCATCCTTCAATTGCAGCCACGCCGCATCGACCACCGATGGCGGCGTATGCCAGGAACCTTCATCGCGGCCGCGGTGGCCGCGCGTCTTCGGCGACATCCCGTGCGGAATGGCGCGTTCGATGGCGCTGCGCAGCGGTCCCAGGTTATCGGGCAGATCGTTCGCCGTCAGCGTGGTTTTCGCCGCCATCATGCCGCAACCGATATCCACGCCCACGGCCGCCGGAATCACGGCGCCCAGGGTGGGAATCACGCTGCCGATGGTCGAGCCCTTACCCAGGTGGACGTCGGGCATGACGGCGATATGCTTGTAAATGAACGGCAGGGTCGCCGTGTTGCGCAATTGTTTTTTAGCCGCTTCTTCGACAGGCACGCCACGCGTCCACATTTTCACTGGACGGCTGCCTTCGGTATGCAGGACTTCGTATTCTTCGTTTTTCATCGCTATTCTCTTCTTCTATTGTATAGGGGGTGATGACCAGGGTTGGTGAAACAGTTGCCGACGTATCGGCCCAGGATGTAGTTCCACCGGCATTCATCAGTACGACAACCCGACAAGGGGGGACAGGATTTCTGGCAGACGCACTGCGCCTGCCAGGCCGGTTTGACGCGGCTGATCGATGTAATCCTGTCGGCATTCGGGGTACTACGGCGCATGACAAGCGTGGACAGGACGTCTTTTATGTAGTCCTGTCCGCATTCATGCGCTTTGCTTCAACAAGCTGGTGCCGCGATATCGATGGCGGCGATTTCTCCCACCCAGTGGGCGGGGTCCAGCCGGCCGGCGGCAAAGGCGGCGATGATCTTGAAGACGTCGTCGGAAAAACCGCCGATATTCAGAATATCCTCGCGCTCCATCGCCTGCGTGGTGGCATGCGGCGAAATATCGATGCACACCAGTTTTGCTTGCGGATTGCGCTGCTTGAAGACATTCCACTGTCCCATCGTCGCCGTGGCGCCGCTGCGTTTGGCGTCGATCCACGATTCGTTATCGGACACATAGATCACCAGGTCGGCCAGCTCCTTCCTGCTGTTCATGCGCAGCAGCGGCGCGCTGCAATTGGTACCGCCGCCACCGATGGCCGCCAGCCTGGCCGCGTTGCTCATCACGCTATCATCCGCGCCGAGTCCGCACTGCACCACGCTGTGCTCGAACGGCAGCACCATGGCATCCGGATTCTTGCGCAACATGGCCGCCGCCACCAGCGCCGCCACATCGATGCAGCGCACGCTGGACGTGGCGCTGACGCGAAAACCACTGACGGGCGAGGACATCGAACCGGAAACATCGGGGCACACCACCACCTTGCCAGCGATCTGCGGCACGTTCAGCAGCGATATTTCGAGCGCCTGTTCCAGCGCTTCGCGCACGATGGCCGGCACATGCTCGCCGGCCGCCATGCAAGCCGACATCAGCTGGTACGGAAACACCCGTGCCCGGCCAATCGCCTCGGGATCGCGCAGCTTGGCGGCGATCAGCTCCGGCATGCCGGCTATCGCATACACGCCGTGGCGGCCAAAGGTATTCAGATTCATGCGCACCATCTGCCAGCTGCCCTGGCGGGCGATCTGCGCCCAATCCTGTGCGCTCAAGGGCAGCGCCGTCAGCATCTGGAAGGGCACGTCCGGTATCGTTTGCGCTGGATCAAGCTTGTAAGCTTCGAACGCGGCCAGCGCCGGCGGCAAGGCCGCGGCATCGTACGGCTTGCCGATCAGCCAGGCGAAGAAGGCCGCGCGCCACGCTTCCTGCGGTTTCGGATGCACCATCTTGACCACGTCGGCCAGCGATGGCGCATTGCCCACGGCCGCGGCCAGCAATGCTTGTTCCGACGCGCCGTTCAGCCATGCCTGCACCAGCTTTTTCGGACGCGATCCCAGCGACTTGCGGCCCACTGCCCCCGAGCGCATGATTTGCACGAAGTTACGCAGCATCTTGCCGTTGTTAATCACACGCTGAAAGGCCGGCGCACATTCCGCGGCGCCCTGCCCCGCCAGCATGGCCACCAGCAAGGCCGGCATGTCTTTCATGTAGCCCCGTTCGCGGCAGTACACGGCCGTCTGCGCAATGAAGGCCGGCTCGACCGCCTGGCACAGCTCGCGTACTTTCGCCAGTTGCGCTTCGGCGCCGGCATAAAACGTCGCATTCAGGCAACCGGTGGCCGCGTACTGCGCCAGCTGATGCCGGGGCGTCAGCGCGTAAGCGGATGCGCCTTCGGCATTGCGTGCCAGCGCCGCTGGCATGGTTGCTGTCTGTTGCGCGCTCTGGAATAACTGGGCGTTGGCCATTTTTCGTCCCTCTCTGCTCTCTACGTTTATCTCGTTGGTATCTCCTCTATTGCAAGCGCTGTGCCAGCTTTCAATATTTCCTCAAAAATTCCCATAACTCATTGATTTTATTAAATAATATTTAAATACAAGCTGTTCACTGAAAATATCCCTGTCACTGCAATTTGGAATACAATTATCTTTTCAGATAAATTTTTATCCCAGATATGCAAGCAAAACGCACCGTCGTCATCGGTTTTCTCGGTACGCAGCTCGACAATGGCAGGGGAGCGGCACGCTGGGAAAAGTGGCGTCCCAGCATCGCCCTGACCCAGCACGAAGACAAGATCATCGACCGCTTCGAGTTGCTGTACGCGGGCAGCCAGTTCGACAACCTGGTACGCCAGGTGTCGCAGGATATTGCCAGCGTCTCGCCTGAAACCAGGCTGATCTCCCATGAACTGCCCATCAGCGATGCCTGGGACTTCGAGAATGTGTATGGTGCGCTCTATGATTTTGCCAATAGCTACCCCTTCGATCCGGACAAGGAAGACTATTGGATCCACATCACCACCGGCAGCCACGTGGTGCAGATATGTATGTTCCTGATGACGGAAGCGCGCTATTTTCCCGGCCGTCTCGTGCAAACGTCGCCGCCGAAGCGCCAGGCCACCGGCAATCCCGGCAGCTACGCATTGATCGACCTCGATCTGTCGCGCTACGACCAGATTGCCCAGCGTTTTACGCGCGAGCAGGCCGAAGGCGTGGCCTTCCTGAAGTCCGGCATCGCCACGCGCAATGCGAAATTCAATGGCATGATCGATGAAATCGAGCGCGTCGCCATCAAATCGAAAGCTCCCATGCTGCTGATGGGACCTACCGGTGCCGGCAAATCCTTCCTCGCGCGCCGCGTGTATGAACTGAAAAAATCGCGCCACCAGATCGATGGCAAATTCATCGACCTCAATTGCGCCACCCTGCATGGCGATGGCGCAGCCTCCACCTTGTTCGGCCATATCAAGGGTTCCTTCACAGGCGCAGGCTCGGATCGGCCCGGCTTGCTGCGCAGCGCGCACAAGGGCTTGTTGTTTCTCGATGAAATCGGCGAACTGGGGCTCGACGAGCAGGCCATGCTATTGAAAGCGATCGAGGAAAAACGCTTTTTCCCCGTCGGTGCGGACACCGAGGTGCAAAGCGACTTCCAGCTGATCGCCGGCACCAACCGGGACCTGGGCAAAGAAGTGATGGCCGGCCGCTTCCGCGAAGACCTGTATGCGCGCATCAACCTGTGGACATACGAATTGCCGGGCCTGGCGCAGCGACCGGAAGACATCGAACCGAACCTGGAATACCTGCTGACACAATACAGCGCGGAAACGGGCGAACGCGTGCGCTTCAACAAGGAGGCACACGAACGTTTCATGCGTTTCGCCACCCTACCCACCTCGGCATGGAAGGGTAATTTCCGCGATTTATCCGCCGCTGTCACGCGCCTGGCCACCCTGTCGGAAGCGGGCCGCATCACGGATGGCGTGGTCGAAGAGGAAATCAGACGCCTGAAACGGCTATGGCAGCATCATGACAAGCCTGCCGGGGGCATGGAAATCGACCTGGCCGATATCATGGGAAGCGAGGTAGCCGCGCAGCTCGACCTGTTTGATGCGCTGCAGTTGCAGGCAGTGATTAAGATTTGCCGGCAATCGAACAATATGTCCGATGCCGGCCGTACCCTGTATGCCGTATCGCGCGCGGCGAAAGCCAAACCCAACGATGCAGACCGGCTCAAAAAATACCTGGCCCGCTTTGACCTTGATTGGGATAGGGTCTGCCAACTTAATTAAATGAAAAAAGCAGCGCTTAGCGCTGCTTTTTTTACGCCTATCTGCTGACAAAACCGCCAGACGTAAAAAAACCCCAACCGGATCACCGGAAGGGGTTTTTTCGAATAACAAGCCTGACGATAACCTACTTTCACACTGGTTGCAGCACTATCATCGGCGCAAAGTTGTTTCAC